>NZ_CP129016.1:490000-1690000 GCF_020524085.2 Halobacillus litoralis | reverse complement strand
TGCTTTGCAAATTCAGCATGGGAGAAAATTTTGGATATGGTCGTTTCAGGATCAATCGGAAGTCCTTTATGAATCCCAACCTCTACCACTTCCTCACAGATCTTTCTTGCTGTTTTATACAGCTGTTCATCTTCAAGAATCTCTCCCACACGTGCACCAGAAACCGCAGAGAGTGGATTGAACGTTGCATTCCACATCAACTTATTCCATTTTCTACTCATAATATGACTTGATTCTCCACAGTCCACGCCTGCTTCTTGTAAAAGGTCGATGATAGGAGAAAGGTCTGTCTGTGATGAGAGAGAACCAATGACTAATTTAACTCTTCCTTGTTGTTTTATTTCACCTGGAGACACAACCGATGACTGGACATAGGTGACAGCTGATAGAACACGCGCTGCACCAAATACTTCTTCGAGGATTTCTTCGTTTTCTACACCATTCTGCAAGGTCATGACAGCCGCTGTTTCTTTCAGAATGGGTTGTAACGCATCGGCCATCCTCTTTGTATCATTAGATTTCACACAAAACAATACGAGGTCCGCTTCCGAAAGATCATGGATATCGTCCGTAAACCGGCCCTCGATGATATACTCCTCAGCCTCTTCTTTAATCCTGAGTCCATTCTCTTGCATAGCATCCAAATGTCCCCCTCTCGCTAAAAACGTCACATCATAACCCGTTTTCGCAAGCCTGCCTCCAAAGTAGCACCCAACAGCACCAGCTCCTGCAACCGCTATGTTCATAACTATTCCTCTCCTCTAGATACTTGTATGTTATATTTCTTCAGTTTTCGGACGATTGTAGGTTGACTCGTCTCTAATGCTTTCGCTATTTCATAGGTGTTTTTATACTTAAAGGCAGCTAGTTCCAAGACTCTTGATTCTGTAAGCTCCACAGCTTCTTTTAAGGGGACAACAGAATTCGGTGCGATCGCTGTGTGCTTTGTCTCCTGATATTCCGGAGGCAGATGTTCGGCCTTCAGCAAATCCTCTGGTGTGGTCACGACCAGTCGTTCAATTAAATTGGAGAGCTCCCGTATATTTCCCGGCCAGTCATAAGAGAAAAAGAAATCGTGCAGATTGGAATCCACCCGCTTGTTCATCCCGTATCGGTTATTCACTTGTTTGAGAAACAAATCAATCAGTGGAAGAATGTCATCACGTCGATCTTTTAAGGGTGGAATGGAGATCGGAAGCACATTCAGGCGATAGTACAGATCCTCACGGAATTCACCTTCCCGGACCATCTCTTTTAAATCACGGTTGGTGGCAGCTATGATTCTCACATCGACTTTCCTCGGCTTTGTTCCTCCAATACGTTGAATTTCATTCTCCTGCAAAGCTCTTAAAAGTTTAACTTGGAGCATTAACGGCAGTTCTCCGACCTCATCCAGAAAAAGAACACCCTTATCTGCCAATTCAAACATTCCAGCCTTCCCCTGACGATTGGCACCCGTAAAAGCCCCCTGTTCATAACCGAAGAGCTCAGATTCGAGCAGATCTCCAGGAATAGCCCCACAGTTGATCTTGATAAAGTCCCCTTCTTTGGAACGAGCACTTTCCGAGTAAATATATTTGGCAAGGATATCTTTTCCTACCCCTGTTTCTCCCAGAATCAATACCGTGGCGTTGACATGAGCAATCCGTTCAGCGGTATCATAGATCATTCTCATGGATTCACTGTTGACCACCACACCGTCCATCTTTGAATTCCGATTTTTTAGCAGGTCCAACTCTTTTTTGTATTTGTCGTTCAACTGATTCATTCTGCTCAGCTTTGTCTGCAGTTCATTCAAATCAGAAAGGTCCCTGATATTCGTAACGACTTTCTCCACTTCTCCGTTGTCATTGAACACAGGCGCCCCTGTAATCAATGTTTCCTTTCCTTCATAATTCTCTTGAACGAGTGAGACGGTTCTCTTCTGTTTGACCACACGATGGGTGACGGAACTTTTCAGAATGCCCCGATTGATCAGGGCATCTACATTCTTGCCTATGTAATACTCCTTCGGAATGCCGGTGATTCGTTCAATAGCTGAGTTGGTTTTCCAGGTGATTCCTTTATGATCCGTGATATAGATGCCATCATAGGAATTTTCTATGATCGCATCAAGTTCACGGGTCAACTTCTTTAAGTCCTCATTTTCATTTTTCAAGGCAGAGATCTCGGATGTTTCTGTTCCAATGAATAGATCGCATTCTTCTTCCATTGGACTTTTCATAAAGACATAACGCCTATCTCCATTTTCCGCTGATACTAGTTTTGAATCTGCTTTCATGTCCCACGAAGGAAAGATTTCCTTCACATGAGATCCTCTGGACATCCCAGCTTTAATTTTCTCATTAAAAGACAGCACACGTTCTTCCCTGTCAAGAATCATTGCAGGAAAGGGGATTTGATCGACTAAATCTATGAGAATCATTGGTTCACCGCCTCTTTTTTTTTCAACTATAAGTGACCTGTCAGCCCATAAAAGGCTATGACCGCGATCAGCACACTGATGATACTGATAATATACGTCCCGTTCCAGCGGAATCCGATGGTTAAACCACTTCTTTGTAAACAGTGACTGACAATAATATTAATTGCATTTAACGGACTCAACACCGCGGAGAGGGACCAGGACATAATGAAAATAAGCGCAAGAAATTCTGGAGAGAAACCTAAATCAATACCAGACACCTGACTGGCTAAAATCGGAATCACCACAATTTGGTGGATTCCCATCAGTGCAAAGAGCAGAACCACTATAAATATGACGAGGACAAAAAATAACAACGATTGTTCCGCATTCCACAGCAAAAAGGATTGCAGGTAAGCGGAAAAAGCTGTATTTCTAATGGCTAATCCGAATAAACCAGCACTTAAAAACAATGTGATTTCGTGGTTCATGACTGCGATTTTTTCAAGGTATCCTTTAAACTCTTGCTGGAGCCGCCCCCAGTTATGAAAGAGTATAGCCCAGGCAATCGGCACGATCACAGCAATCAGGCTGACCAGCGTCAGCATAGAGATGTGCGTTACATATTCTAAGAGGAGGAGGCAGACAATCATGCTGAGAATCATTAAAAATATTTTCCACAAATTTTTATAATGAGCTTTTTCTTCCCTATCATCTTTCTCGCCTGCTTTTACTCCTTTATCCAATATCTCCTTACCATGTTCCATCTTCTTCGATGAATGCCTGAACAACAAATTTCCTATCACCAACTGTATGAGAGCTGCCGTCAAACCCAGAGCGATATATTGATTGAATTGCCCCCCTACCTCATATAGGACGATGGCTACAGACGCGAAGTACGGAGACCAGAGCATGGAAGAGGTAAATCCTATCAAGTAGGATTTACCAAGAATGACAGGGTTGATCTTAAGCTCTTCTACCATTTCGTGAACAATTTTCACAGAACCCATATTCAAAATAGGACTGATCAACGCCAGCGAACTGGATAGACCAAAAAAAGCAAGTCTCGGTCGGTCTTCCCATTTTTCCATGAAAAATTTAATAGAATGAAAGTATCCTCCCGCTCTTAGTGGGATGGAAAGCAGTGGAACAAGCAAAATCAAAGCTAAGAGAGGCAGGTTCTGTTGAATGCCTTCAAGACTTGTGATTACTGGCTGAGGTTTGGTCATACCATTAATCACTAAAGCTAAGACGAACAAGGTCAACGTAACTACCTTCGCCATTCCTTTTACTTCCAGAACACTAAAAAAATAAACCAGCATACAGAAAACAGACAATAAGATAAATACGGGAGGGAAAGGAATAAAAAAGTAGAACAGGTATGTGCCGCACATGGCAAGGATCAAACTTGGTTTCCAAAAGCCGCTCCTCATCTGAAATCGTTACACTTCTTCCTTCAGCTGCGCATAGGGCCATGCCGGTAGTCCCTTGGATAAAGGTTTATCGGACCGATATCCAAGAACATAATCCGCCTGCATAACCGTGTGAATTTCCCTTGTACCTTCATAAATGACAGGCGCCTTCGAATTTCTCAGGAATCTTTCAACCGGGTACTCATCGGAGTACCCATAAGCGCCGTGAATTTGAACGGCATCATTGGCAGCCTCATTGGCAAAATCACATGCCTGCCACTTGGCAAGGGATGTTTCCCTTGTGTTTCTCTTTCCTTGATTCTTCAACTCCCCTGCCTTAAAGACAAGAAGACGCGACATTTGGTACCCGGCTTCCATCTTTGCAATCATCTGCTTAACCAACTGATGCTTTCCTATTTCTTTTCCAAACGTTTCCCTTTCATGGCAGTACTTGACGCTTTCTTCCAAGCAGGCGAGGATTTGACCACAGGCCCCGGCCGCTACTGTAAAGCGTCCATTATCCAGAGCCGACATCGCAATTTTGAAGCCTTCCCCCTCTTCTCCCAGCAGGTTTTCTTCAGGAACCTTCACCTGATCAAAGAACAGCTCCCCGGTATTTCCAGCACGGATTCCTAATTTCCCTTTGATGGCTTTCGATGTAAACCCGGGCATGGTGCGTTCCACGATAAAAGCAGAAATACCTTTATGTTCAGCACTTTTATCCGTGTAGGCAAAAACGAGAAAGTAATCGGCATGATCACAAAGGGAAATCCACGTTTTCTGACCATTTAAAATATAATGATCCCCTTCTTTGACAGCGGTGGTCTTTAGTGAAGCAACATCAGAGCCTGCCCCGGGTTCTGTCAGACCAAAGGCTCCCACCTTTTCTCCTTTTGCCTGAGGAATGAGGTATTTTTGTTTTTGAGCTTCATTTCCCCATTGTAGAAGCGTCATGCTGTTTAAACCTGTATGGACGGAAACAGCCGTCCGAAAGGCCGTGTCCCCACGTTCAAGCTCCTCACAAACGATTGCCAGCGTATTATAATCCATGCCGCTCCCGCCGTACTGCTCTGGAATACAGACGCCCATTAAATCAAGGTCCGCCAACCGTTTCATAATAGAAGATTCAAAGTGGCCTTGTTCGTCCCATTCCTGAATATACGGCTGAATCTCCCGATCTACGAATTTCCGCACCACTTGCCTGACCATTTCCTGTTCTTGTGACAATTCAAAGTTCAATTTGCACCCCTCCAATTAATTTCTATCATTCTTTGAACGTTTAGGTTTGTTTTCCCATAAGCCTAAGAGCTTCCCTATGTCATCTAAAAGGAATCTGCTGTCTTCTATCAACTTTTCGCTTGTATTCCCAAAACAAAAGCCAGCCATATCAAAGAAATCTTGATATAACTGGCTCTGATCTACGTATATCCCTCACTGCTTATGCGGGGGCATAGATTCTCAGTTATTTAAAGTTCATGATCATGCCATCGGCGTCATTCACGGGTCATGAAAGAGTCCATCTTTCTAGATGTGAATGTTCTTCTATTATTATATACTTTTTATAATTTTCTGTCTAATCAGACTTTTGAACCTTTTACTCTTCAACATCAATCGTAACGACTTCTCCACCCTCGACGGCTGCGATACGCAGAGCAGTGGAAAAACCTCCATTTTCCCCGATTTCCTCTATCGTGTACACTTGTTTTTCTTCCGGCAGAGCATCGAGACCGTCCTGCATATGGGAACGGATGGCTTCAGGGTCATCAACCGTTCCTGCTGCTTTCATCGCTTCCATAAAGGCATTCATAGCTACGTAGTGATAACCTGCTTCAGATCCAGGATTTTCGCCATATTTCTCCTTATACTTTTCAATAAATTGATCGGTACCTGGGTACTCGGAATGAATAAGAGGCGTTACACCTACAGACCCTTCCAACTGTTCATAAGATCCCGTGACACTTTGCATTTCATCAAGCTTCGCCTGATCCATAACGATGAATCCACCTTCAAACCCTAGCTCTCTTGCCTGCTTCGCCACTTTCGCTGTCGGTTCTGAGGGGCCTCCGATAAACAGCACGTCTGGATCTTCCTTCAGGGCATTGGTGACGAGAGTAAAGAAGTCGGTATCTTTGGAAAAATCGATGGAAGAGTTATAAACGACTTCCCCACCTTGTTCTTCCCAATATGGAACTAGTGCTTCCGTCCAGTCTTTTCCATACTGAGAAGCTGTAGGTAGTGCGGCTAGTTTCGTACCGTGGTTTTCCATCGCATAGCTGGTGAATGGGTCCAAATAACCGGCATAGCTTGGTGGAATACGGACCGTCAATGCGTTCCCTTCTTCTGTTACTGCTGGTTCACTCGTATAAGCGGCGATTAAAAAATTCTCCTGTTCATTGAACACCTGCATCGCCTTAATGCCTCCACTGTGAGGCGAGAAAATGATGGGCGTGTCGTTTTCCTGTAATAAACGCTTGGCATTGGCCGCCGTTTCATTCGGCAGATATTTGTCGTCCAAAGAAACCAGGTTGTATTTATAGGTTTGTCCATCTATTTCGAACCCACCATTGGTATTGATTTCTTCCACCGCCATTGTAAGTCCGTTTAACGTCCTTTCTCCGTAGTAAGCCGCCGGACCGCTTAAAGGACCACTATAGCCGATATTTACCACTTCTTCGCCTTCTTCCACTTCAGGAGCTTCTGATTCCGTTTGATTTTCACCTTCACTGGAAGCTTGATTCGATGGATTATCGATACAACCGCTCATTACCAGTAAAACAGCCAGTACCATTAAAAAAGCCGACACTTTTAAATAGTTCATTTGAGATCCTCCCATGGTTTGGTGTTTTCTTGTAAAACGTCCCCACACTCTTTAAGCACCAATATAAGCTTTCCGAACCGTATCATTAGCGAGCAGTTCATCCGATGATCCTTTGACAACAATGGATCCACTCTCATATACATAGCCTCTGTCAGCAATTTTTAAAGCGGCAAAGGCATTTTGTTCAGCCAGAAGGACAGTGGTTCCATCTTTATTAATCTTTTGAATGACTTCAAACATCTGCTCCACAATCAAGGGTGCAAGCCCTATGGAAGGTTCATCAAGCAGCATCAGCTTCGGTTTTGACATCAGTGCTCTTCCAATGGCAAGCATTTGCTGCTGCCCTCCACTTAAGGAACCAGCCGCATCATCTTTCTTTTCATATAGGATGGGAAACAGTTCAAAGGCTTCTTCCAAGGACCGGTTGACCTGCTTGCGCTTTCTCCTGTGTACATACCCTCCCATGATTAAATTTTCCTTGACGGTCATCTGAGGAAACAGCTTCCGATCCTCGGCGCACTGCACAATGCCTGATTGCACGATTTTATCCGGAGCTTTTCCATGGATGGAAGAACCTTCAAAGGTGATCGTTCCGGTACTCGGTTTTTGAAGACCACTGATAGCATTGAACGTTGTACTTTTCCCGGCACCATTCGACCCTAACAGGACGACCAGCTCCCCTTTTTCAACATGAATATCAATATTCTCAACAGCCGAAAACCCTCCGTACTTTACGGAAACGTTGGATAACTCAAGCACTCGCATCCCCTCCTAGATACGCTTCAATGACAGCTGGATCATTCATGATTTGTTCCGACGTACCTTCGGCGATTTTCTCCCCGTAATTCAGAACCATGATCTTATCAGCAAGCTTCATGATCATCTTCATTTTGTGTTCAATCAGGCAGACCGTAATTTTTCTTTTGACCATCTTTTCCATCAAGTACGCCAATCCCTCTGTTTCCCCTGGATTGATGCCTGCCGTTGGTTCATCAAGGAAAACGACCTCGGGATCTGTGGCAAGAGCGAGAGCAAACGCCACCCGCTTCTTCTCTTCCTGGGTGATGCTCCCTGCCTGCTGGTTCATCACATGCGTTAAATCAACGAAATCAAGCACTTCCATCGCCTTGTCCCGGCACTTTTTTTCTTCTTTTGCAAATCGTTTCGTCCGTAGAACCGCATCCCACAGATTCGATTTGGTCCGCAGGCGGTGGCCGACAATGACGTTATCAAGAACCGTGGATTGTTCAAACAGGTTCGTCGTCTGAAACGTTCGGGCCACCCCAAGTTTGGCGATGCGGTCAGGGGGGTAACTTGGTAATGTCTTTTCCTTTGTAGATAACCTGACCTGCCGATGGTGTATAAGAGCCACTGAGGAGGTTGAAGAAAGTGGATTTCCCAGCGCCGTTCGGACCGATGATCGCATTGATCTTCCCCTCTTCAATAGTGAAATCCACCTCATTGACCGCAACATTCCCTCCAAATCTTTTCGTCAGTTTTTTCGTTTCAATGAGCACACTCATCCCTCCTTGACCTTTTTCTCAGAGTCTACGGTTTCGGATTCAAAATAGCTCTGTTCTTTCCTGGTCCGTTTCACTTTTTTCGCTGAATGTTTCATCCGCCAATCATAATAAGCACCAACAATGCCACGCGGATAGAAAATGATCAGCAAAGTGAGCAGTGGGCCAAAGATGAGCATACGGTAATCCTGCAGAAATTGAAGGGACTGGGAAACAGCAACGATGAGGAACGTACCAACGATCGGTCCTGCAAGGGTGCCGATACCGCCGACTAACAAATAGGTTAGAAGGTCGAAAATGATGGTGATGTAGCCGATGTCAGGACCGATGAAGCGGATGAACGACGCATATAACGCACCGGCTAAGCCTGCAAAGAAAGTGGAGAGGACAAAAACCAACAGTTTGTTTTTCATTGTGGAAATGCCAATGGTTTGAGCTAAATCTTCACTATTACGAATAGCGATAAACGTACGCCCTGTAAGAGAATGGACGATTCGGTACATAACAAGCACCGTGAAGATCAGGAAAAACAATACAAGATAGTACTGGGAAAGAGGGGTTTCAAAAGACAAGGGGCCGATATTTGAAGGAACCGGAATTCCGATCAACCCTCGTACACCACCCGTCAAGCCATCCCATTTATCAATAACCAGATAAATGATGTAACCGACACATAACGTATAGATGGCAAAAAAGTGCTCCCTCGTCCTTAAAGCGACCAATCCCACAACCGCTCCGATCGCACTGGTAATCAAACAAGCGGCAACGAGTGCGAGCCAGTAGTTGATTTCAGTTTTGACAGTTAGTAATCCTAAAGCGTAGGCTCCGATTGCAAAAAAGCCAGCGTGTGCAAGGGAAAGGTACCCCGTATAACCAGCTAACAGGTTTAAGCCGTACACGGCGATCATCCATATAAAAGCAAGGGTTAGTATGTGAAGGAAGTAGGCATTCGGAAGAACAAATGGAAATAGGATCGCAACAGTCAGAGCGCCAATCACCCATCCCCTGTTTTTCAGTAGTGACCCCAATTAAAAACCCTCCCTCGAGAACAGCCCTTTTGGCTTAATGGATAGAATGACGATGAGCAGAACGAAGGCGATGATGTCTTTATAGTCATTGGAAATATAAGTAGCTCCAAGGCTTTCTGTAAATCCAAGAATGTAACCGCCTAAAATAGCACCAGGTACACTGCCCATGCCGCCGAGAATAATGATGACGAAAGCTTTCAATATGACCAGATGTCCCATCCCGGGAAATACGAGGTTGATCGGTGCAGAAAGTGATGCGGCAATAGCAGCGAGCCCACCGGAAATCATGAAGGTCAACATGGCTACTTTGTTCGTGTTAATGCCGACCAAGTGAGCTCCTTCCCGGTTCTGTGCCATCGCAATAATGGTGGATCCGATGTAAGTTTTCTTCAGGAACAAATACAGGAGGATCATGACAGCTATGGCTCCAATGTTTATGAGCACCCGTTGCGTTGTTGCGGTCATGCCGAAGATGTCAATGACCTGCCCGTAAGGAGTCTCCATCGTACGATAATCAGCCCCCCAGATCAGCTGGGCAAAAGCTTCTAAGAACAGCAGAATTCCAATGGCTGCGATCTTATCATGAATCGGAGGAGCATTCCGAAGCGGGTGGAAAACAAGCCTGTCCATCAACACACCAAGTAATCCGACAACTAAAACAGAGACGGCCATCGCCATCCAATAATGAACTCCCCAGAGGAGCATCATCGTCAGCGTAATGTACGCACCAAGCATATATAATGCTCCATGGGCAAAGTTAGGGATATGCAAGATGCCGTAGACCAGGGTCAATCCAAGAGCGACTAAGCTGTAGACACTGCCGATCGTCAATCCGTTGAAAAGCTGCTGAGTTAAAATGTCCATTCAACTTCTCCTTTACCATCAATTTTGATGCGGTTGTGCCTTGGATCCTCTCCAAGGCACAGGTGTTCAGGACTTCTGATCGGCATTCATTTTCTGTCTTTCTTCCTCCTGGAGCTTCCTCCAGAGGATTTTTCCACTGTTAGTCATCGGGAACGCTTCAATGAACTCAACAATCCTCGGATACTTATACGCCGCCATTTTTTCTTTCGACCACGCAACAATCTCCTCTTCAGTGACTTCACCTTTGGCGTTGTCGTTCAGGATGACAAAGGCCTTGATGTTCTCTCCTTTTCTTGGATCTGGGACACCGACGACACACGCTTGCTGAACAGCCGGGTGATCATATAAAGAAGACTCCACTTCTGTCGGCCATACATTGTATCCGGAAGCGTTGATCATCCGCTTCAATCGATCGACAATGAAGAAATATCCTTCCTCATCAAAGCGGCCGATATCGCCCGTTCGGAAAAAAGATTTCCCGTCAATCTCGACAAAAGCACTCTCATTTTCGTCTGCCCGATTATAGTAGCCGATCATCACCTGCGGCCCGTTCACGACAATCTCACCAATTTCACCGGTCCCTATTTCCTCCATCGTGGCCGGATCAATGATTCTCGCATCCACATCAAAGGAAGGAATACCAAGACACTGCATTTTCGGACGATCCGGCGGATTAAAGTGGGTCTGGGCTATCGTTTCGGAAAGACCATACCCTTCAACGAACTCAAGGCCGGTCAGTTGATAAAGCTTCTCTCCTAAGGCTTTCGGAAATGCCGCGCCCCCACCTGATATCGCATATAAAGAACGTAAGTCTTCCGCTTTCACTTCAGGGTTTGCAAGAAAATCAACGAGCATGGTGCTGATCGTCACCCAATGGGTACACTGCTGATCACGAATCAACTGCCGGGCCGTTTCCCGGTCCCAGCGCGTCATAATGACAATTTTGTTTCCACTGAAAATAGGCATGTGCATACTGTGAACCATGCCGGTGACATGGAAATAAGGCAGTGTTGCCAAGGATCTTGAATCCATGGTGGCACGAGACCAGTAAAAGGCCCCAAGGATATTGGCCTGCACCGTCCGGTTTGTATGCATGCAGCCTTTAGGCAGCCCGGTTGTACCTGAAGTGTATGGAAGCACAGCCAGATCATCGGCATGGACTTCACTGTCTTTCGGCCGGGCTTTTAACGCCAAGGCTTCTGACCAAATGTGTACTGCATCATCTTCAAAAACATTTCGTGGAGCAAAAACTTCAACGGGAAGCCGTTCCTCGTTCATTTTCCCTGTATAATCCGAATAGGCAGCCACAACAATGTTGTGTAAAGTCGTCGTTTCGACTAGTGGTTGAACGACATCCATCAGCTCCTAGCCGATGACCGCGTGCTTGATCCCTCCATCTTTCACGTAAAATTCAAGCTCTTCCGTTTTTAACATCGGGTTAATTGGTACGACCACAGCCCCTACTCTTAGCATGGCATAGTAACCAATGATGAACTGAGGAGAGTTCTGCATAAGAAGCAGAACTTTATCTCCTTTCTCCACCTGCATATAAAGCTGCATGTATCCTGCCAGTGCATCGACCTGTTCCAACAGCTCCCGGTAAGTCAATCCAGCACCATAATAATAAATGGCTTCGTGTTCAGGATACCGTGTAGCGGAAACCCTGAGGTTGTCATAAATGGACGTTTCCGGAACGGTTAAGGACTTCGTCAACTTAGGCCAAAATTCATAATGTTTCGTTCGCAAGAAGACCACTCCTTATTAATAATTTCCATCAAATTTGTAAGCGTTATCATTTTACAGTTCACTTAATCAGCCAGCCACCGTCCACCAGTAGATCGGAACCTGTCATATAGGAAGCTTCTTTAGAGGCAGCAAAACAGATGACATTAGCTACTTCTTCTGGTCTCCCTACCCGGCCTAAGGCTGTATTTCTTTGGATTGCCTCCTCAAACCGCTTGTTCTTCAACCCCTCTTCCGTCAAAGGCGTTTCCGCGAATCCCGGCGATACGGAATTCACACGGATACCGGAAGCTGAGAATTCCAACGCCAGTGCTTTAGTGAAATTGATCACTGCGGCTTTCGAGGAGCTGTAGTGAGGAATTTTCGCCCCGGCTTTGTGACCAGACAGGGAAGCCACATTAACGATGGAACGATCCTCCTGTGTCTCCCCTTCCATCATCAAACGTCCAAGCGCTTTAGAGACAAGAAACACACTCTTCAGGTTCGTATCCTGGATGCGGTCCCACTCCTCTGCTTCCATATCAAGGATGGAAGATTTGCCCGATATGCCTGCATTGTTCACCAAAACGTGCAGGTCACCATACTCATTTTTCACGAAACCGGCGAACTGGTTCAACTGGTCTTCCTGAGTGACATCCGCTTGATAAACATTTGCGGCCGGTTCCTCTAAACCTTCATTAATCTGTGCGGCCACTCTTTCCAGTTTACTTTTCGTCCTTCCGACAAGGATCACTTTCGCTCCTTCATTCGCAAGTTTTACAGCGGTTTGTTCACCAATTCCGCTTCCTGCTCCTGTAATGACTGCAATGCTTTGCTCAAATCTACCCACCTCATACACTCCTTTCTGCCGTCTCTGTTTCCAAGTAAGCTTCTAAACACACACGCAGCTCATCACTAACCGGCTCACTCTGCTGTTTCTCATAATTGAAATGAACGATGACAGCATCCGCCTGTGCGACCCGTTCTTCTGAGCCTTCAACCAGAATCTGATGAGTAAAAGTAACACTGCTGCGACCTATGCGTGAAATCCAGGAACGAATGATCAAAGGGTTTCCAAAGTATGCCTAGCTTACAAAATCACATGTAGTTGATGCAATAATAAAACGTCCGACAGAATTCACATGTGCTGGCAGGACTTCTTGAAAAAACTTCCCCCTCGCTTCTTCCAAGTAAATGAAATAGCTCGTATTATTGATGTGCCCTGCCATATCTGTCTCGCAAAACCTGACTCTTAGTCTGCTTTCATGTTTCATGCCATACCCTCCATTCCAACCAGTCAGTATGTTGTGGACAAAGCCTTTATCAGGAAAGGCTGGTGAGGTTTAATCTTTGGAGTTGATTCCGTTTAAAATGATGTTCAAATAAATGGATGTGAGTTCTTCTGCTGAGACATCTCCCTCAGGATCAAACCAATAGTAGCTCCAGTTCGTCATTCCAAGAATCCCTCTTGTCACCATATTAGGATCCAAATCGGTTTGGAACTCTCCATTCTCGATGCCTTCTTCGACGACGGCCTGGACATGAACACGGAACTGGTCTCTCTTTTGAACAGTCTGTTCCAGGTAATCGGGGCCAAGGTTCCGCATTTCCCTAAAGAATATCCTCGCACTTTTCTTTCGGTCTTTAATGCTGTGAATGACCATATAAATCATGGAACGAAGCTTCTCTTTACTGTCTTTGGAATGATCATTCAAAATCTCCCGCTGATTGTGAAGCAGAAACTCAATGAATTCCAAATGGATAACAGTCAGAAGCTCCTGCTTGTTTTTAAAATAATAATAAAAGGTCCCTTTCGTTACTCCTAGTTCTTCTACAATTTCTTGTAGAGATGTTTCTGTGAATCCCTTTTTATCAATTAAATGAATACTTGTTTGGATGATTTCTTGTTTCATAGATACATGGTCCTCTCTTTTAAGGATGATATCCCATTATAACATCCCTAAAATCTGCGAAAGAGTCCGTAAGATCAGCCGCGCTCAAGAATCATTGCTATCCCCTGACCTCCGCCGATACAGGCGGTAATCAGTGCATACCTGCCTTCCCTATGCTTAAGTTCATAGATCGCTTTGGTAGCAAGAATGGCACCTGTTGCTCCCAGCGGATGGCCATGAGCGATGGCACCTCCGTTTACATTCACCTTATCCATGTCCATATTCAACTCAGCCTGACAGGCAAGCACTTGAGCGGCGAAGGCCTCATTGATTTCGATCAGATCCATGTCATCCAATGATAGCCTTGTCTGCTCCAGAACCTTATGTACAGCTGGTACAGGTCCGATGCCCATAATGTTTGGGTCCACACCTGCGACCGTACAGGCCACAACCTTGGCCAACGGTTCCACCCCGAGTGCTTCCGCTTTCTCACGCGACATCAGAGTCAGGGCTGAAGCAGCATCATTTAACCCTGAGCTGTTTGCCGCTGTCACCGTCCCATTTTCGAGAAAAGCAGGAGGAAGTTTTGCCATCCCTTCCATCGTAGAAGAAGGACGTGGATGTTCATCGGTTTTGAAAATGATTGGATCCCTTTTTCTTACCGGAATATTCAAAGGTACGATTTGTTCCTCAAAACGCCCTTCTTCCATAGCCTGAGCCATTCTCTCTTGACTGTTCTGAGCAAAACGATCCTGTTCTTCTCTTGAGATCTGGTATTTTTCTGCTAAGTTTTCTGCCGTTATTCCCATTGGGGGATCTCCGATTTCTTTTGGTGACAGCTGGGATTTTCTGAACTTAGGCGGGACTGGACTGTAGGAGCGATCTGGCCGGTCCATCAAATAAGGAGCGCGACTCATACTTTCCGTTCCTCCCGCTACATACACCTCTCCATTCCCTGCTTGAATCGCCTGAGCAGCTAAGTGGATGGCATTCAAGCCTGACCCGCATTGACGATCCACCGTCATACCATGAAGCTTGAGAGAAAGCCCTGTCTCTAAGGCAGATAAACGAGCGACATTTCCCCCACCACTCAACACATTTCCAAAAATCACATCTTCAATTGCATCAGGTTCGATCCCCGCACGCTGGACCGCTTCTTTAATGACTGCAGATCCCAACACATGGGCTGGAACCCCGGCAAGCGTCCCGCCTTGTTTACCGATCGCTGTTCGGACAGCGGATACTATAACCGCATCTCTATGTGACATCCTTTCACTCCTTTTCTATGATTACGTGGCATGTGTGCCGCCATCGACGATGATTACATCACCTGTAATATGATCAGAGGCCTTAGAACTTAAGAAAATCACTGCCCCCTTCAAATCATCTTCTCCTCCGAATTTCCGTAACGGAGTACTGTGCAGGAAAGCCTCTTCCCCTTTATCCATTAAAACCTTCGACATCTTCGTCGGGAAAAATCCAGGGGCAATCGCATTCACGCGTATGCCTCTCGGTCCCCACTTCACCGCTAAGTCCTTTGTAAAAGTGAGTACCGCCCCTTTACTCGAATTGTATCCGATGGTATCCATATACTTGGGATCCGATCCCTTCATCCCAGCCACCGAAGAAATATTGATGATTTTTCCTGAACCTTGCTCAAGCATGACTTTTCCTGCCATTTGAGACATGAGGAACGTTCCAGTGACGTTTACATTGAAAACTTTCTGCCAGGCCTCAAGAGGCATATCTTCTACCGGAGCTCCCCATGTAGCGCCACTATTATTGACGAGAATGTCAATGCGTCCAAAATGATCGACGGTCTGATCCACCACTTTTTGCATCGAGTCCGGGTTTGTGACATCACATTCAAAAGCGAGAGAATCAACGCCAAGATTTCCCAGCTGCTCGCTCACTTCCGCGCAGGCCTCCAGCTTCCTTGAACACACCACGACATGAGCCCCGCATTCGGCCAGCCCTTCTGCAATCTGTTTGCCAAGACCTCTGCCGCCTCCCGTAACAACCGCCACTTGATCTTCTAAACGAAAGAGATCTTTAGCGTGCATACATTCCGCTCCTTTCCGAGACTTTGGCCAGTTCATATTTCGCAATCGCCCGGCGGTGTACCTCATCGGGTCCGTCCGCTAAACGTAAAGTTCTTATATTCGCCCACTTTGCAGCTAATCGTTGATCATCACTGACCCCGGATGCTCCAAAAGCTTGAATGGCCCGGTCAATCACTTTTAATGCCATATTCGGCGCGACCACTTTAATCATAGCAATTTCAGATTTCGCTTCTTTGTTGCCAACGGTATCCATCATATAAGCGGCTTTCAACGTGAGGAGGCGTGCCTGCTCAATTTCGATACGGGAGTCAGCAATCCATTCGCGGATCACTCCCTGATCGGCGAGCTTTTTACCAAACGCCTGTCTGTCGTTAACCCTTGCGCACATATCTTCAAGTGCCCGTTCCGCTGCCCCGATCGTTCGCATACAGTGATGAATCCGCCCCGGTCCTAAACGCCCTTGAGCGATGGCGAATCCTTTCCCCTCATCCCAGATCAAGTGGGAGGCAGGTACACGAACATCGTTGAACTCAATTTCCGCATGCCCATGAGGGGCATGGTCATAGCCGAATACAGGCAGCAGCCGTTTGATGGTTACCCCTTTCGTATCCAGCGGTACGAGAATCATCGACTGCTGCTCATGTCTCGCTGCATCCGGATCATTTTTCCCCATGACGATGCTGATCTTACACCTTGGATCTCCAGCCCCGGAAGACCACCACTTCGTCCCGTTGATGACATACTCATCGCCGATTCTCGTAATACTCGTTTGGATATTTGTAGCATCGGAAGACGCGACATCGGGTTCTGTCATTGAAAAGCAGGAACGAATTTCGCCTTTAAGCAGCGGCTCCAGCCATTGCTTTTTTTGCTCTTCGGATCCATACCGGACGAGGACCTCCATGTTCCCCGTATCGGGGGCTGCACAATTGAAAACTTCCGGCGCAATGAACGATCGCCCCATGATTTCACACAAGGGGGCGTATTCCATGTTCGTAAGCCCTGCGCCATACGCACTGTCAGGAAGGAATAAATTCCACAGTCCCGCATCTTTCGCTTTGTTTTTCAACTCATCCATAATCGGCGGGATGTCTGCAAAACGGTTCTCTTCATTCAATTGTTCTTCATACAAATCTTCATTCGGGTAGATATGCTCCTCCATGAACCTCGTCAATTGATCCTGCAGATCTTTCACTTTTTGAGAATGTTCAAAGTGCATAAAGTTCCTCCCTATTTATGTAGCAATTCTTGTTTCTGTCTTCCGGAACACCACTTGCCCTTTAATGACATCTTCTTCATTCTGGTTTTTAGCATGGACATTGAAAGTGATGGTTTCTTGATCTTTCCCCTTCCACTTCCGCATGAAGAGTGATGACATCCTCCAGAAATACCATCCCTCGGAATCGAATCGAGTAATTCTGGATAAACCCTTCTTCATAAAACGGGGTAAATAATTTGGCCAAGTTCCCCATCGTCCACATCCCATGAGCAATAACTCCAGGCAGACCTGCTTTTTCCGCTTCTTCGTCAATCGTATGAATAGGATTGTAATCCCCAGAGGCACCTGCGTACTTAATCAAATCCAGTCTGGTTACCGGGGATAAAGTAACCGCTTTTAATTTATCGCCGGCTGAACACCATATAAAGGACTCATACACGCATCCCCCTTCTTACAGCTTCCGTAATAATAACGACTTGTTCTTCAGAGAAAATCAGCTGCCCTTCCAGGTCTTCCCCGTAACGCTTCACCTTGAGAAATCCCATGTCGCCGCTTTTTCCACTTCTTTCGTAATAATCTTCCACTTCCGCATAGCAGAGAATTTCTTCTCCAACGTATAGAGGGCGTTCATAATGATAGTTTTGCTCTCCATGGATCAACCCTTTTTTAGGAAGATCGAGTCCCTCGATGACTCCATAATCGAACACTCTGGGAAAAGTGGGAGGAGCCATGTTACGGGAGTACGATTCATTATCAATGAATATGGGATGAGGATCACCAATCGCTTCTGCAAACTTTTTCACGGCTCCCCGCTCGACCATGTTCTTCACTGTTTTTGATCTTTTTCCAATCGATTGTTCAAACATATAGCCGCTCCTTTATCGTCAATTTTTAGGACCACCTGCGACATAAATCACCTGACCATTTACAAAAGAAGAACGTTCATCTGCAAAAAATGCGACGGCATTGGCGATGTCTTCCGGCTTCCCACTCCTGCCGACAGGGATTTTATTGATGCTTGCCTCGACAAGGTCTTCGAATGATATGCCGATGCGTGCTGCCGTTTCTTTCGTCATTTCCGTTTCGATAAAGCCCGGTGCGACCGCATTGGCAGTGATTCCAAATTTCCCTAACTCGATGGCCAGCGTCTTGGTAAAGCCCTGCAGCCCTGCTTTCGCCGTGGCATAATTCGCTTGACCACGGTTCCCTAACGCAGATGTGGAAGAGATGTTAATGATACGCCCGTATTTATTCTCAACCATGATTCGTTGCGCAGCACGGGCGGCATTAAATGAACCCTTCAGATGAACATTCATGACGGTATCCCAGTCTTCATCCGTCATCTTGAACAGCATATTATCACGGATGACTCCTGCATTGTTGACGAGAATATCCAGAGATCCGAATCGGTTGAAGGCCTCCTGCATGGCTGTATCCACTTGTTCATAATCGACGACATCCGCCACCTGACAGAAGATTTCATACCCTTTTTCCCTGAATTCTGATTCCACTTCCTTGAGGGCCTCTTCATTGACATCAATGATGCCGATTTTGGCGCCCTCATCTGCCAAACGCAGCGCAATTCCTTTTCCTATTCCACGACTTCCGCCTGTTACAAAAGCGGATCGGTTTTCAAATCTACCACTCATTTCCATTCCTCCTCTTGTCCTAACCGATTTTCACATGCCCTTTTAATAGATTACGGGAAATAATCAAGCGCTGAATTTCATCGGTTCCATCATAGATTCTCCAAAGTCTTGCCTCACGGTACCAGCGCTCGATAGGTAACTCTTTCGTATATCCCATGCCACCATGAATTTGCAGAACACGGTCGATGACGTTATTACCCATGTTCGCCCCATACAACTTCGCCATGGATGCATAGTGGCGGTTATCTTCCCCATGATCGAGCGTAAAAGCAGCATTAAGAACAAGCCACTTCGCTGCTTCAATCTCTACGGCTGAATCAGCGATCTGCCACTGAATAGCTTGACGGGTCGCAATTGGCTTTCCAAAGGTTTCCCGTTCATTTGCGTAATCGATCGCCATATTCAGCAGCCTCTCAGCTGCTCCTACAGCACGAGCCCCGACAATCCAACGAGCAAAACCAATCCATTCAAGCCCTAAATCATATCCATGATTGATTTCCCCGAGAATGTTTTCTTCCGGCACGCGGACGTTATCGAATATGAGAGCCGCTGGTCCCCACTCTCCCATGGTGTGGATGTATTCAGACTTCCATCCCATAGAACGATCGGCGATAAAGCATGTGACTCCTTTTCTGCCACTAGAAGATTGATGAAGCTCTCTGTCAGTAATGGCAATGACCATCACAAAATCGGCTTCGTTTCCACCGGTGATGAACGTCTTCTCCCCGTTGAGCACCCAGTCATTGCCATCCTTGACTGCTGTCATTTTCAAGTTCCTCGTATCAGAACCAGCCCCAGGTTCTGTCATAGCAAAAACACGATTTCTTTTCGCCATTAATGGTCGGCAATAGGTATTTTTCCTTTTGCTCCTCATTTCCGTAATACAAAATATTGTCAGCTGATCCTCCAAATTTGAAGGGGACAAAGGTACGAGCCACTTCCATTTGGACGATGGCAAGCATCATTTGCCCAAGATCCGCTCCGCCGTATTCTTCCGGTGTATTGATGCCCCAAAAGCCTGCGTCTTTCGCCTTCTGCTGAAGTTCTTCCATCTTTCCTTCGGGGAGACTCGGCCTTCCCTCCCTTTCATTACGCAAGACCTCATTTTCAAGAGGAATCAATTCTTTCTCAACGAATTTCCGAATCGTTTTTCTTACCATTTCCTGTTCATCGGTCAAACGCAAGTGCATACAATCATCCTCATTTCTGTATTATATCAACATACCAACCGGTAGGTATGTTTTATTTTATATTATTTTAAATATTCAAAAAATACAACACTTTTTGATAAATTATTGGATAATTTAAGGAAAAGAAAAAGATCTTCCTTTGAATAAGGAGGAAGAATTCGTCCGTTTGATAGGAAATGGTTTTATTAACTCCGCACCTCAACGGCTCTCACGTTGGCCCTCGAAGAAAATGAAGTGGTCTTATATCTATCACCAATCATTTAATTTCTACTAAGTCAGAATTTGATAAAATAATACAAAAAGGAGGAATGGATACCCGTGGAACTCACCGCTCAGTTAGGAAAGGAAATTATTTACCGTCTCTCTCAATACATCGACGTGCCGATCAACCTCATGGACCCTACCGGAAAAATTGTCGCCAGCACCGATCCCGAGCGCATTTACCAAACACACGGTGGAGCTCAACAGGTGATAAAAACACTGAAAGCCCAACAAATTACAAGCAAAATGGTGGACCAATTTTCAAACACCAAACCCGGAGTCAACCTTCCCATTTTTCATAAAGGCGAACTCGCAGGTGTCGTCGGTTTAACAGGAGACCCAGATCAAGTGTATCAAGCAGCAGGTATGACTCAAGGATCGGTCGAAATTGCGCTCGAACAACTCTATATCCAGAAGCAGAGTTTTTATCAGGAAAGACAGTGGAACCACTGGTTTCATCGGCTCATTTCAGACGAAGAAACCGAAGACCTGGAGAAAGAAGCCCGCTATTCTTTACGTGCAGACCTTAAGAAGGCATGGCAGGTCTTCGTTTTCCAAACAAACGCACCTTTTGATTTCGTCGAGCGACTGCGCACACAGTCAGAACAGCTGCAACTCAAACCGCTTTTCATTCTTCCTTTTCACGAGAATTTAGTGGTCATGCCTCTTCCATTTCAAGAGCAGACCCCACCAATCAAAACAGATGGACCTGCCGCTGTTGGTGAACCAGGGTATAGTGCAAAAGGGATTTATACATCTTTCCAACAAGCAGCGCAGACGATCGACATTGCAGGAAAAGCCGGAGAAATCATTCACAGTGGGACACTTAAGGTGGAACGGCTTCTTTCAAGCATTACAAAGGACACGTACATAGAAATCACAGAACCTTATGCCATCCGTCTGGATCGATTAGAAACACCCTATTTGGAAACGCTCCATACTTTTTTCAATAACGATTTGAAAATGAGTCGGACAGCTGATGATTTGCATGTCCATCGAAATACGCTTCATTACCGGCTGGATCAAGTCCATAAAAAAGTAGGACTGGATGCACGGAATTTCAAAGATGCGATCATCCTGCAAGCCATTCTAATAAACCATTGATTTGTGCAACTGCACAAGAATACGCTTACAGTTTTCTGATATTTTGTATATCTCATCAATTGTTATCGCTTCTTATTTCCTGTTGAATAGAAAGTAACCACTTTTAGAAAAGGAGGGGGAATGATGAAGGTCGTTTTTGCCCCTGATTCTTACAAAGGGAGTTTGTCTTCCATTCAAGTCGCTGAAATCATGAAAAAGGCTTGGCATTCAGTCATCCCGGATTCAGAAAATATCATGAAACCAATGGCCGATGGTGGAGAAGGCACGTTAGAAGTATTTTCTACTTCTGTGCCGCACGAAAAAGTTCATTTTTCATGCAAAGGGCCGTTAGGGGAAGAGCGGGAAAGCTGGTATGTAAAACTGGAGGATGGTCTGGCGGTGATTGAAGGAGCAGAGATTGCCGGCTTACCACTGGTCCCAACAGAAAAACGCAATCCTGATCACACAACAAGCTATGGCATCGGGCAGGCCATCCATCATGCGTTAGACGAGGGATGCACGAACTTGATCGTAGCTATTGGGGGAAGCTCAACGAATGATGGTGGGCTCGGAATGTTACAGGCACTTGGGATGAAGACCTATGATGAAAATAACCAGGAGACAGGGATGTACGGAAAGGACCTGCATGCCGTGAAACGGGTGGACTTTTCTAAACTGGACTCTCGTCTCAAAGACGTTACCATCCGTGTTGCTTCTGATGTAGACAATCCACTGACTGGGAACCGTGGAGCAAGTCATATCTATGGCCCACAAAAAAGAGCGACCGAGCAGCAAGTATATGCTTATGATCATGCTTTAGACCATTATGGAAAACTCATTGAAGAAGTGCTTGGCAAGAACATCATGAACACGCCGGGCGCTGGCGCAGCCGGCGGCCTTGGTTTTGCTTTTCTTACCATTGGTGCGCTTCTTGAATCAGGTGCAAAGTTAGTTGGCGAAGCCATCAAGCTCCACGACGCCATCCGTGATGCTGATTATGTCATTACTGGAGAAGGACAAAGTGATGAACAGACTCTTTATGGAAAAGCGCCAGGGTATGTAGCTGAACTGGCAAAAGATAACCATACGCCCGTCATTCTCCTATCAGGGAGTTTAGGTACAAACTATGGAGCATTAAATGAGAGATTCACGAGTTGTTACTCCATAGCTCCAGGTCCTGTGTCGTTGGAGAACTGCCTGAAGAACGCAGAAGAATATTTATTTGAGACAACAAGACAAATCGCAAGGTTAATCATCACCAAACAATAAAAAGGAGTGAGAAGTATATGGAAGGTTTCGGACTTGTACTTATTATTTTACTCGGTGTTTTATTCGTCATTTTAGCCACGGCAAAATTCAACCTCCACCCTTTCCTTTCCCTTTTGATTTCTGCTTTTGCTATCGGAATATTATCTGGTATGCCACTTGGAGATGTCGTAGAGGCTGTCAATAGCGGGTTCGGAGGATTGATGGGAGGTATAGGACTCGTCATCGTATTCGGTACAATCATCGGTGTCATTTTAGAAAAATCAGGCGCTGCCTTACGTATGGCTGAAGTCGTCTTAAGAATCGTCGGGGAAAAAAGACCACAGCTCGCGATGAGCGCCATCGGAAGTATCGTCAGTATCCCCGTTTTCTGTGATTCAGGGTATGTTATTTTATCCTCATTAAAGAAAGCGCTTGCAAATAAAACAAAAGTTACAGTCGCCTCTATGGCGATTGCCTTATCCACAGGTCTGTTCGCCACGCACACCTTAGTGCCACCTACTCCTGGACCTATCGCAGCCGCAGGAAATATCGGTGCCCAAAATTATTTAGGAACGGTCATTTTATTCGGTATCATCGTTGCCATTCCTGCTATCCTGGTTGGATACCTTTGGGCGGTCAAAGCCGGCACTAAAATTCATATTGACCAAAGTGAAGAGGACGCTCTCTATGATTACGACGAGGTCGTCAGCAGTTTTGGCGATATGCCTTCAGCCACTAAATCATTCGCTCCTATTTTAGTTCCGATTCTTTTGATCGGATTCAGCTCTGTCATCACTTTCGCTGGATGGGAAAGTCCGCTATTTTCATTCTTCCTATTCCTAGGTTCGCCTGTTGTCGCTCTTCTCGTTGGTGTGTTATTCGCCTTCGCTCTTCTTCCAAAATATGATGAAGAAACGCTGACCCAATGGGTCGGAATCGGGATTAAAGAGGCCGCTCCTATCCTGTTGATTACAGGAGCAGGTGGAGCGTTTGGGTCTGTCATCAGCTCCACAAGCATCGCTGATCTCATTAAAGGAATCGCTGGGAATGAAGTAGCGGTTGGAGCTGTATTCATCTTCATTCCATTCATCATCGCAGCCGCCTTGAAGAGTGCTCAAGGATCGTCTACAGCAGCCATTGTCATCACATCAACATTAATTGCTCCCCTTCTTCCGCAAATCGGAATCGAAGGAGCTGTCCCGCTGGCACTCGTCGTCATGGCCGTCGGTGCAGGCGCTATGGTCGTCTCCCACGTCAACGACAGCTATTTCTGGGTCGTAAAAGAATTCAGCGGAATGTCCATCACGCAAGCCTACAAAGCTCAAACGATGGGAACGTTGCTTCAAGGACTTACGGCGATCATTGTCACTTCATTTCTATGGTTTATACTGGTATAAATCTAAGGGAGGCCTTCATATTGGAGGTTTCCCCTTTTTTATCTTATGATTGCTCTTGTGAAGTTTAATTGGAGAGGTTTCTTTTACCAAATGAAATAAGCAACTATAACAATGATTCCCCAAATTGGAAGAGAAAGAAGACTAGCCCATAAAAGTCCTTTGAAAAAGTTACCTTCATGTTCCTCCATACCATCACCCCTTTAGCAAACAGTATGGACATTTCCATAGATGAACTTACCTTAAATTATTTCACAAAATCCGACGTATATTTCCCAGGTAATAATACAATCTCGCCACTTCCCATCAAATTCCGCAAAAAAAAAGCTCCCCTATAAAAGAGTAGCTTACGAATTAAAATCAAGTATCATTTCTCGTACATCTTCTACTTCCTGATTCGGAACTTCCAAATAATAAATTCCATTAATCTTAGTGCCTGTCCCCGTCATCTGATAAGTGGAAAGATTTTCTCTCGCCCCACTATAGTTCTTCATCAAATCCTGCATCGTACTAAAATCCATATTGGTAGCAACATTCTTACCAAGAACGTCCATGACATTACCAATTTTATTAATGGATCCGACATTCATCCCTTTATCTACAATTCCTTGGATGACTTTACGTTGGCGTTCGTTACGCCCAAGGTCACCCTTAGGATCGTCATAACGCATACGAACATAGCCTAAAGCTTCTTCCCCATCCATGGTCAGTTCACCTTTTTTATAATGGAAGTTATCCTTCCCATACCATTCAATATCGTTCTGGATGGTAATTCCACCAACAGCATCCACCATTTCTTCCAAACCTTCCATGTTCACTTGAACATAGTAGTCGAGATCGATATCAAGAAAATTCTCAACCGTTTGAATGGCCATATCTGCTCCACCGAAAGCGTAAGCATGATTGATTTTATCTAGATTTCCCGCTTGAGAAGAATCGCCGACCATCTCCGTGCGTGTATCACGAGGGATACTGATGATTTGGCTGCGATTCTCGTTTGGATCAACAGACAACACCATTAAAGCGTCAGAACGCCCGGAATCTCCAGCTCTTTCATCAACGCCCATCAGCAAAATGTTGAGCGGTTCTTTTTCTTTTCGCTTTTTCTCTGTCAATTCATGATCAATGGATGCAACTTGTTGATGCATTTTCGAATCCACCGTATTTTTAGCCCCGCTATATACAGAGTAAGCATAAACACCTACTGGTAATAACAACAACACTAATAAAACAAGGGATACCTTCCACCATCGACCTTTTTTCTTCTCGTGTTTTTTAGAACGACTCATCTTCCAATTCACTCCATCTTTATAGCAATCTATACCTATTATATAATTTTGAAACTTAGATTACTAATCTTTTTTCAAGGTAATCCTATTGATTTCTGGAGTGTTTAACAGACGAAAGTTCAGGAGATTTATAGCATCACTACTTCCTAAGCCCGCACTTACATATTGTTTTGTTCCTCTGTATTCCCAAAGTCCTTTCACACGATTTCTAGGGGGCATAAACCCTCCATTCTCATAAAAAGGCTCCGGAATAAAAAGCGCACCCAAAAAAGGTAAGCGGATTTGCCCGCCATGATAGTGGCCAGCAATAATTAAATCGTATTCCCCAAAATTATAATAAGAAGTCTTATTGATTTGATCGATTCGTGGATCAGAAACGGGATAGTGATTGAGCGCTATTGTAATCCCTTCATCATTCATTTGATTTATTTCTTGCAATAATTGATTATGGTATTGGATATAAGGCTCTGTTTTAGAATACTTGGGTTTCACTCTCCCATTTGCAACAACAAATCCATTCTCAGGTTTCAGAATAGAAAGTTCGAAGTCAAGGAGGTTAAGTTGTTCCCCTTGGTGCTCAATGACTTCAATAGATTCAAGGAGTTTCACCCCTCGTTTTTCTGTTTCCTGAATAAAATGACTTTTAACCAAAGTGCCTTCCTCTATATCATAATTGGCCGGGTCTGTATTACCAGCGACATAGTAGGCATGTTGTTTATTATTAATTCCATCGATCAGATTAAAAAAAGGCGCTGTGTTTTCACTGTTTACCCCATCCATCATGTCTCCAGTAAAGAGGATCAGATCATAATCCAAAGAATTTATTGTACTAATTAGTTTTTCCTGATTCTTACCAAAGGTCTTCTCGTGAAGGTCAGACACCTGTAATATTTTAAAACCCTGAAGCGCATCTGGTAATCCTTC
The DNA here is from genome assembly GCF_020524085.2 of Halobacillus litoralis. NCBI lineage: Bacteria > Bacillati > Bacillota > Bacilli > Caryophanales > Bacillaceae > Halobacillus > Halobacillus litoralis. The sequence continues at coordinate 1,664,020 of NZ_CP129016.1, read as the reverse complement.
TACAGCGATTGCTTCATTAACTATTTTTACCCTCTTGTTATCCCAAATGGTATAAGGAATGACTAAAATGATTAAAAGAGTAGTGGCTATCATAAATAAGAGGATCATTTTTTTCACCCGTCATTCCCTCCGAAACTATAACTTAATGATCTTAATCATATTGAGTACCTGCTGCTTATGCCATACATATAGATCGAACAATCTATTCTTGATGACTTTTAGTTTCCATTGAACATATTGATTGCTTTCAGGTGAGAGAAACAACCTTCCTGTTTCTTTCACTCGATGTTTACACGTATCATAACTCAACACTTGATAATCAAAAAAAAATCACTGGTTTACTCCAACTGAATTTTTCAATTTTATTGAACCAAAGACCTTTAACCTGGGGAGAAGGATATTTTTCACGAAGTATAGGATATCGTTCATATAAAATGGCTAACGTCCGGGTTATGCGTTTATAGGTCTGATGACGTCTGGCTAGATGTAATACCTCTGCTACATTCACCGGCATATGGTTCATAGTCTGAATAACATCCAGGTCATGTTTTATTGAGTCAAGATTATGTCTCCAGGCATGAAGGCACATAAAATAAAAAGTGTGTGTAGGAGAGAGCTTTTTTTATACTGGCGTAGTTTTTAAATGGTACAGCGTGAGACCATAAAAGCTCTGTATCGACAGAAGAAGTATCAGGTCTCATCAGTTCCCAGTGGATTTCTACCGTCAAAGGTATATCTGAATGGGGCAAAGGTTTACTGAAAGAGCGATGGAAATGACCGGCTATATAGGATTCTTCCTCTACAAATCCTAACTCTTTCACTAACTGAATGAGATCATCCACCCTTTCTTTTCTTACCAAAATGTCAATATCACTGGTGGTTCGGTGTGTGAAATTGCCAAAATATTCTTCCGCGAAATAAACACCCTTCAATGGAATAAGCTCATATTGAAGTTTTTCACAGTGGTTAAGGATTCGGTCTGTTTCACATTTAATAAAAACAGATGAATACCTGTTATGATTCACCTTCTCCAGTAAACGCACTTGAAAGAAAAGTGGGGTCTCTTCCAGCCTCCCCTGGTGAACCAATATCCCATAAATTTGCGGAGCTACTCCGTCCTTCTCTACCTCTTCAATCAAGGTTTGATAATTCAACACACTAAGAGAATCCTTTGAATAAAGATGATTGATAAATGTGTGAATCATACCCCTGTTCCTCCTTATGCATGAGCCTTCCATGCATGTCCCTCTTTAATGAAATACTGTTTCTGATACAAATCCTTATACAACCCGTCTTTTGCAATCAAGTGCTCATGATTTCCCTGCTGTACGATTTCTCCTTTGTCCAAAACAACCATATGATCAGCATGTCTTATCGTAGACAATCGGTGGGCAATGACTAAAGTTGTTCTCCCGACCATTAAACGATCAAGAGCTTCTTTAACCATAAACTCTGTTTCATGGTCCAAGGACGAAGTAGCTTCATCTAACAGAAGAATAGGGGAATCCTTCAAGAAAGCTCGGGCAATGGCTACTCTCTGTTTTTGTCCACCAGAGAGTTTAATTCCCCGCTCTCCTATTTCTGTATCATAACCATCGGGTAATGACTCTATAAAATCATGGATATTCGCATTTTTAGCCGCCTGGATCATTTCCGTTTGTGTTACATCGGGACGGGCATATATTAGATTCTTCTTTAAAGAACCACTAAATAGGAAAGATTCCTGGGGAACATAGGCGATCATTTGTCTCCATTCTGATAAATTCATTTGATCAATCGGTTGTCCGTTGAAAATTATGGACCCTGAAGTCGGTTGATAAAATCCTTGTAGAAGCTGAAACATCGTGGACTTACCCGCTCCGCTTGGTCCGACAATCGCCGTCATTTTTCCTGTAGGTAAATCAAGATCCATATCTCTAATTACGTTCGACTTCCCGTCATAACTGAAGTTAACGTTATGAAAAGAAATAGGATATTGGGTTGAATGGTTTATGAAAGGTATGGCCGTTCCTGAAGTTTCTTGTGCCCGATCAAGCAGGTGAAGGATTCGTTCCAATGCTGAAGCAGAGCGTTGATAACCAGCCCACTGGCCGGCAAGCCCTGTCAACGGATAAACTAAATGGTTCACCAAATTGATGAATGTGAGCAATGCACCCACCGTCAAGACTTGATCCGTCACAAAAAAAGCCCCTACAAGTACGCTGATCAAGAATGTAATGGTCCCTACAGCTTCTCCTCCCGTATAAAACCACCCTCGTAATTTTGCATCTTTCATTTCAAGCTCATACAAATCATCATTCTTTTTCTTATAATTTTTCAAAAAGAGTTGTTCCAAAGTAAACGAGCGAATAACCGTGATTCCTTGAAACGTTTCGTTCAAGTTTTTTGTGATTCCACCAATTAATTCATGGATTTTGCGGCTGTTATTTTTTAATAAGAAGCCGAATAAAGCACCTCCTATGACAGCCAAAGGCGCTACTAAAAGAACGAGCAGAGATAGGGTCCAGTTAATATGAATAAGATATATAAGAGCAGCACAGGCAATTAAAGGGAGTCGAACTAAATTGATTAACCCCCTCCCTATAACACCGTCAATCTGGTGAAGGTCATTCGTAAAATGAGACATTAACTCACCCGAATGATAATGAGAAAAGTCCTTTCCATTTATTTTCAAGACATGGCTGTAAAGATCCACATTCAAATCTCTTTTCACAGCATTCAAGGCTTTCGTTTCCAATAAAGTATCGATAAAGTTCACACTCATACTTACTACTGATATTCCAATCCCCGCTACAATCATTTTTTGAAGGCGATCAAAATCACTCTGAACCGCAGCGTCTATGATATTCCCGAAGAACCAGGCGAATGCAATGACAAGCGCAATGTCTACAAACATCAAAATAAATAACCCCAGATAAGGAATTTTATGCCTTTTAATATAAGGAGCTAATAAGGAAAACGTCCGCTTGATTTCATATAATGAAAAGTAGTTTTTACAATCCGTAAAATTCAATATACTCACCGCTTCATGATCTGATTTGACTCTCTTGGAATGCTAAGAACCTTCTCCATAGTTTAGAAACCGAAGGAAACGTAAGGATAGACCAAGTCCATGTTTTTCCTAATAGACCGTTGAGGTAAAAGATCTTATGATTTTTACTGACGTACAACATTTTTCCTATAAGCTGATCTGAATACACCCAATCATCATTGCCAAGGTTAGAATCTCCTTTACAAAGATAAGAATCTCCTGACTTATAAATCAAGCGATGAGCAATCAACTGCCCGTGATCCGATTGATACAGCAGAATATCTCCTTTCTTAAGATTTTCATAATCCAAGGAGACAAAACGGCATATATCCCCTTCACGGATTAACGGATACATGCTGGTACCCGTAGCAGGCAGATCGATCCTTCCTTTTGATATAAGCACCTTCGCAATAACTAATCGGCTTGGAGAATCAACAGACATGTTCAATCAATCCAACATCCTCCATTTTGTATATAAAGAGGGTTACATCATGTTCTACATCTCTTGGTTCCATCTGATACTCATCGGCAACAATATTCACAATATCTTCTAATGATTTATCCTCATGGAGTATAGACCAACAAAAGCTTCCTACTTCATTTAGAGTCGTAATGGTATATGCTTCTAAATCTAAAACCATCCACTCTTTGTCCATTTCCACTATTTCATGCTGTTTTTTTCGTTTTAATAAAGGTCTCATGAGATCAACTCCCAAAACGTAGGATCTTTTTTAAAGTAAAGATTGTACACTGGGACTTGCTTTACAGTTAACTTGATAAGTTTGATCAACTTCAAAGTATATAATGGACCAGGATACCATGAAAAAACCTTATCCATCATTTCTATTAATGACTCTCTATCTTTGAGTGGTTCCCTTTGATTCAATTGAGCCTGATTCAAAAAATCAATACTTGCTAATGGGAAAGATTTGTCCACACCAAACGATGCCTGATCACTTCTGAACGGTGAATCAAAGACTTTGATTCCTGTATCCTCTACCTTTAGAATCGCAGCTTCATCTGAAAGCAGTACTCTGGGAGATGATAAATGAGCAACCGTTGATTTCCCTGCCCCCGACTCCCCTGCAAATAAGTGAGCCACCTCCCCCTCCGTCATACACGAAGAATGAACCAATAATCCCCATTCTATTTCTGTTATAAATGTGCTGTATAATGTCATAAAAGCATGCTTCAAAGCTAATTCATCGAAGTATTGAATTTTAGCTGTTTTTAACTTCAGACTGAACTCTATGAGAAAATCTGTCCGCTTAAGATAATTCCACCCATTTCCCATGAAATGGGTGACTTCATAACTATCAAAGGATTTACCAAAACCAGACTCTAAAAAAACACCCATGTCTCTTGTTTGTGATTTTTTATGGATGAACGCCCCATATAGCTTTTCTACCGTCTCCATATCTCCATAGAATTCAAATGTATGTTCGCCAACCTTAGTAAGCATACTCTCCATCCATATCTCTCACTTATGCGTGTGTGGCTTTTTAGGTTGATATGGATCATGGGGGTAGTTTTGGCCATTACTGTTGCCGTCATCTCCGGATACAGGACCATGTCCTTTGTTCCAACTTTGAGATGTTTCAAATTTAATCGGACGGTGATCAAGAACTTCCGGTGCTTCATAGACTTTTTTCATTTTTCTTCCTCCTTATAATTCTTAATAGAGAACATGAGTGTAAAAATTTTTTAACGAACAACTTTCATCTGGTGGCTCAACAAATGGCTGAAGACATTTTTCTTATCATTAGCCAGTTGATGAAAATCCCCTTTTTGAACCACTTCTCCTTCTTCCAAAACAATAACCTGATCCGCATTTCGAATCGTCGACAACCGGTGCGCAATGACTATAATGGTCATTCTACCTTTCAACTGCTCAATCGCTTCTTGTATTTTTTTCTCATTTTCTGAATCCAACGCACTCGTAGCTTCATCCAAGATGAGAATGGGAGGTTTCCTTAAGATGGCGCGGGCTAACACTAAACGCTGCCTTTCTCCTCCAGATAACTTAATTCCCCGGTCACCAATAAGCGTATCAAGTCCTTGAGGGAGCTCTCGAACAAATTCTGCTGCCGATGAAAATTCCAAGGCTTCCCAAATTGCTTCTTCATTCGCTTCAGGATCCACTAACATTAAATTGTCACGAATGCTCTCATTGAAAAGAAAAGGATCTTGAGGAACATAACTGATCGCTTTACGCAGAGACCTAATCTTCTCGTCGGATATGGAATCACCATCAACAAGAACTTCTCCCTGGTCTGGATAATTTAATCCCATTAACATATCAATCAATGTACTCTTCCCTGCCCCGGAGCGACCGACAACAGCCGTCATCTGCTGAGAAGGAATAGTAATATTAATATTCTTCAGAGCATAACGACTTTCCTTTTTATATTGAAAAGAAAGATTCCGACATTCGATGGCTTCATTAACCTTCAAGGGCTCATTCCGTTGACTTTCCTCCATAAACTCACGATCCTGTTCACTTTCATGCCTTACTCTGTTCACAGCCTCTAAAGAAGGTATTACTTTTGCAATTTGTTCCATAGACGCTTGAATGCCTGTCACTCGCGGCCACAACCGAGAAAAGATGACAATGACCAGCATCAATTGACCTGATTGAGCATTGAATAACTGAATGGCAATGAATATAAAAGCAGCAATCAGAATTGACGAAGCAATTTTGTAATAGAGCCTTGATGTAGCTTTCAATTTTGTGTATTCAACCTGCTCATCCTGCATCCCTTTTGTAATCGTGGCATGCCAATGGCCTCTGGATTCTTCCAGTGTATTGCTTTTTAAGTCTTTCATTCCATTCATCTGATCCGTTACCCCAGAAAGATACCGTCGATTCAGACTATAACTGCGATTGCCTAACTCAAGCGACCTCTTTAAGAACTTCCGGTTAAAAAGGATGAGAATAAATCCGCATGTAATGACGAAGGTCGTAATGTTTGGTGATAGAGCAAAAGCGAGACAAATCTGGATCAAAGTGAACACTAATGATGCTGCAAACTGTAAGAAAGACTGTGTACCGCTGGCTGCACGGGCAATTTCCCCAGTCATAATATTTACTAAATCTGACTTTCTCTTGTTCAAATAAAACTGCCACTTCGCATGAAGGAGTGAATCATACGTTTTCATTCGTAAATGCCTCATAAATCCCTGATGAATCACTGCATTTCTTACAGTAATCCTCCGTTGAAGTAAATTTTGAGTAATAACAATTCCTACATAAAATAGAAGAATTGTTGGAAGCCCGATTTCAGGCGGAATTTTCTCCACAAACTGAAAAGCTTCCATAAAAGGTAAACCCTGGGTGCCTAAATCCACGATTCCACTTAAGCTAATCAAAGGGACAAGCAATAGGATTCCGATGCCTTCCAGGAGCCCGATTACGGTCATAGCAAACAAATTGATATACAAGACTTTTCCTGAATAACTATGAATCTCATTCAAAAAATAAAGGACATGCTTCATAATTTCGCGTCCCCCTATGTGATTGCGTGCTTTCTAGTCTTTCTCCACCCCCACAGAAAAGGGCGTAGAGGAAAATATAAAAAGTGAAGTCTTTTAGGCAATGGCAAAAGCTCGGCATCCTCGGGATAAGGATACAAAAAGCTCAGGATAAAAAAGAACTTTTGATTCCATGACATTAGAGAAAATAAATGACGCTTATGATAGTCTGCAACCTCCTGCGGCAAAGGCTCTGAGTGGAGGTTGATCATAGACTCTAAATAGAATATCGCTTGTTGTGCCAAAACACGTGACCTTTTATTAACTGGCATTTCCAATGGAACAGGAGTTTCCAAAAGGACGGAAGATAAGTAAAGAGCTTGAGCTCCAGCGAGGTGGAAGTGATTGTGAATCAATAATCGCTTAAGGTTCTTCCAATCAATGGACTGATCCACCAAACGGTCTATATCTACCAACCACCGTAACCTGGACCACCCGTGCCTCGCTCCATGTGCAGCTAAGAACAAAAATAATTCCTCTTTCCCCAGAATGTAGATAGGGGTTTTTGAAATCGAGCTAACCTCTTTTCGCTTCCATAAGTGTTCAAATCCTGGCTCTTTGCACGGACCGGGATTCAAACGCCAATGCAGCTCGATTTTCACTTTCTTCCGGGGATGATAGTAGGTCACATGATGATGCCTCCACTTCCAATCTTCTAACACGGTTTCGATGTAATCATCTTTTTGATATCCGTGACTTGCTAGTAGATGTTCAGCTTTCTGAAGATCTTCAATCGAAATCATCACATCCAAATCACCCGAAGTTCTCAATGAAACATCCCCGTATAGTTCATGTGATAGCATAGGGCCTTTCAAAAAAAGCAACCGAATTTCATTAGAGGAAAACAAACGACTCATCCGTTCCATCTCTCCACTCAATTGCAACATTTGAAAGGTATTACGCTTATATTCAAAGCAAAGTTTTTCTTCGACAAACTCTGGTATACGTCCGCTTTCAACCATTTTTACTTTGGAGTAGAGTAACGGGTAAACACGGTGATGTAACGATTGTTTGATAAACAAATTCCAGTCGATGTCCTCAAACGAACTTCTTGAAAGTGCATCAATATCTTGTTGTTTATCTGACTTCAGCAACTGAAGAATCAAGTGAACCTCTTTAGGTACGTTCGCTAATTGAAGGTTTGTAGCTTTGCTCATGTGATTCACCTCCTACAGGACCCGCAAAGGTACTGACAATAGTAAACCGCTCCATTCCCTTCGCTCCTGTGACAATATAAGGACCGCTTCTCAACCAGGCATGAGCAACCATCTCTCCGTTGTCTTCTTTTGCCGTCCCCAAGTAAAGAGTATTTCCGACACCTCGTTTTTCAAGCATCTTCTTTGCAGCAAGAGCTTGGACAAGGCAACGACTTTCCCAAAAAGTGTATTTACTCATGATTTGAATAGCTTGAGAAACTTTCGCTAGTGTTCTACGATCTGTACACTCATCGTCCATCCCTGTTTCCTGCATATGTTTCCCTAATGAAGGAGCTAAATTAGAAAAAGGACGGCGCTTTTGGATTCTCGCCCAACCCAAATAAAAAAAAGACTCCAACAACAATCTTTTCGATTCCCTACTCAAGGTCAAAAAAGTCATCAACTTCCTCATGAGCTTAATTCCTTTCCAAGACTGTTCTTTTGAAGTCTATTTCTTCACTTCTATTAAATTCTCATCACGAAGGTGCTTAAGAAACGCTTGAACTTGCTCTTCACAAACACCCCGTTCCACTTCATAGACCTCAAGCAACTCATCAATCAATTCACTTACAGGTTTCGGGTTTTCGATCTTATCCCATATCTCCCCGCCAAGCTCTCCTAAATTGTAATACTTCCCATTTTCAATACTGAGCATCACACGCTCCCCATCCATATCACTCACAATATTTCCTTCTTTTTGCTGAACCATTTGTACTAAAGCTACCGATTGACTCATACTACAGATTCCTCCTTACCAATGGCCTGTAGAACCTTGTCTACTAATTCATTAGCTGTAAATTGTGAAACTGGTCTCCTCATGTGAAACATATCCACATGGGGCAAGATCTTTGTTGAAGTATTAAAATGCCAATCCATCAGCCCGGCACGTCGAATAATAAAATTCCGATACGTATGCTTGAATAAAGTGCTGAAACGATATAAATCCTGTATTGGTTCGATATGAACCTGTTCGTCATCTGTTTTTGTTAATTCAATGATGCCCGCTAAAGGTAACTGACGTTCTTCGAATTGATCGCCGACTGGAACTTTGAATTTTGTTTCACGATCGATAATCGGCTCATATTCTCCGGATTCAAAACCAAAATGATCCATACTTTCCTGCCATAACTTTTGTTGCGGATAGGCTGGTGTAACCATCGGAACTCGTTCATCGGAAAATGAGACGGGGATGACATCATCGCTTAATAATTTATATCCGCGCTTTAGGAATGCTGAGGCTAAGGTTGATTTTCCTGCTCCTGAGTCTCCAACGATGGCATAGGCATTTCCGTCGATGGAAATGGCGCTGCCGTGTAAGGGGAGGATTTTCCTTTGCATAAGGATGATGCCCATGCAACTTCCTAAAATATACAACCGAACATGGCTTCTAACAGAACCCGGAAGAGGAGTGAATAATATTTCATTGCCATTTCTAATGAGGCAAACACACACTTCTGTAACTTTAAACATGCATAAATTCTCTTCTATATAAAAGGACTTGCCATTGCCAGATACCTTTTCCCATTGATCTTCTAAGTTTATTTGTCTAATAGTTACATCAGCATAAGTATTAGACAAGTTTGCTTGAGGAACTTCAGGTAATGACATCTCACTACTTACATGTAAGCCAAAAACATGGTAACCTTTTTTGAGTGTTTTTCTCATACTCCACCTCTTCACCAGTGAATGAATCTTAGAATATATTAGAGTCTAAAATTCCTAAACAAGGAATTTTAGACTCTTTCTAAGTACTTTATTAGGAGACGTGATGATAGCCAGTCTGACCATCGTGCGGTAAGTCATCGTTGTAACCTTCATCAAACTCACCAAATGCACCACTAGCCATTGTTTGATGAACATCCAAAGTTAACAACTCTGGTGTACTCCATTCCTTCTTCATATGATTCACCCCCTTTCAATTGAAATTCTTGATAAATCTATAAGATATGATACTCCTCATTAGAATCCAGAAATCAGGATCTAAAGCTAATTCAGGTTTTGGTCCTTGATTTTTAATGGATAGAATTGATTCTTCCAGTTGTGGAATATTAAAAAAAGAGGGTGATAGAGAGTCTCTTGAGATTTTTGTAATCTCTTCGAGAAAAGAATCCCAATGAGGTTGGATTCTATGAATAAACTCTACCCCTTGTGCTCCTCTAACACGATTATTCAACCTTACCTTATCTGGTAAATAATGTTTTGTACCATTTCTAATTAAGGACCTATCCATACCATTTCTCACATATTGATCTTCCGGCAACGATAAGCAAAATTCGATTACGCGTAAGTCATTTGTAGGATCTCTTTTCCAAAGCGAATGCCGAAGAGAAAGTTTAGTACCCAAAGTACCTGTAGCATTCCAAGGGAATATTTCCTTAAAATGTCGGTTTCTCACTTTCAGGTCTGTCAAGTCGTATTTGCTTTTTGTTGTTTTAATACCATGTTTATTTAAAGTTTGATAGACACTTGTTTTTCTGGCTAAATCAGGACTTATTAATTGAGGGAAGTTATATGGTTGTTCTGAATAGAAAACTTTATTTATAGCCGGAAAAGCTATTCGACTTAATAATGGTAACAATCTCATTCTATTTCCATGTGTAATTTTACTGTAAGCATCCAACTCTGAAAGTAATTTTAATAACTTCATTTTTCTTAATAATGAGGCGTAATAATTAATGGTTGTCCCCCATGAAACGCTTAAATTGCCTCTTCCACCGTTTAATAAGATTCCTATATCTCTTGAGTGAGCTTCTTCATATATCCCTTTAATCCAATTGGAGGTTCCGAAAAATTTGTAAGGCATTTCCATTATGTCTAACCATTCATCAATTTCATCAAGCGGAGAGACACTACCAAAATCTAAGTAGTAATCAGAAACATTTCCAAGATGGTTTACAGTCGATTGAATGTAAGGCCTCTCATCTGCCACTCTGTTTATAGGTGTCCAATCTTCAAAGTCCTTAGGAGGTACATGACTGAAGGTGTACAACTTACTAGACTTTTTTTTTCAAAGAGTGAGAGGCAAAACTTGCCACGGCCCCTGAATCTAATCCTCCACTTAAGTGAGCTCCAATATTTTTATGGGTTCTTAAACGATCGTTCACAGCCCTCTCAAATACACTTTGGAATGCTTCTATATAATCTTGATCAGATTTATAATTAATGGTTCTGCCTGGTGTTATCGTACAATATCTAGTTGTTTTCACTTTATTTTTTGAGACTGAAACCTTATGAGATGGAGGAAGTTGACAGATTTCATGAAATGGGGTGATTGACATATCCACAGCCTCATTCATTCCTGGTATCGCTAAGTATTCAGCCAGCCATTTCTCATCTAATCTTCTTTCTACATAAGGTAAGGTTAGAAGAGACTGTATAGTTGTAGAGAAGGAAAATATACAATGGTTCTTATAGTAATAAAGAGTGCGGCTTCCTGAAAAATCTCGAGCCCCAAATAACTTATTATTTCTCTCATCCCATACCATATAAGCAAATTCACCGACTAAATACTTCGGGGATTCTTCTCCCCATTTACTATAAGCCATCAGAATCAACTGACTATCTGGAATACCTTTTCTATTTTTCTTTGCTACTTGTAATTGATCAAAAAGTTCTTTCCGGTTATCAATAATCGCATCAGCAGTTATGGTAAGTTGCTTTTCAGAGTCATAAAAAGGTAAAGGTTCATTTATTGATTCAGGTGTGATCCACTGCGCGTGAGTACCCAATAAAACATTAGTATTCTTCCAGACACCGATGTCATCAGCCGGGTACTTTTCAAAACTCTTCATCATATTAGTAAAGTGTGTTTGTTCATCATGATAACTATCCAGTTGATAAATCCCTGCTATAGCACTTATGGTTATCACCCCGCCCCACTTATATTCTTAATAAAGAACAAAAGGATAAAAAATATAACTATCCTTAAATTTTATTTTTTCCTGCCCGTTTCGTTCTCTATATAGAACGTACTACATTTATCTACTTATTGCAAGGATATTTTATAATTTTAAGAAGATTCGTTTGTACTATTTGTAGATATTTGAGTTTTTATCTCAAGGAATTTCTTATCATAAACGGTTTGTAGTATGAGAAACTTTAATTGTTCTAAATTTATAGAAAACCCTTTTACTTATAGAAAATATATACTTAAACTCATCAGACCTATAAAAAATCACCGTGTAAATTAGGCTCGGTATAATAATACAAAGTAACCCTTTAAGTAATAACGAGAAGTAACTATCAGCTAAAATAGGACTTGTAGAATATTTTGTTATAAAGTAGACTCCTGTACCAATAAGAATATACAGTCCATACACATAATAATATTTAAGGATATGAAGATTGAAAACTTTCTTATAGACCAAATAAGGGGTTGTCCAAAAAGGAACGGCTAGAGAACTTATTAAGGTTCCCAGAAACACACCGGCAATACCCAAAAATTGAACAAATGTAATAGACAACGTCAAATTTATAGCGGCTTGAATTAGTGGAGCATAACGATCCGGATGAAATATACCTGAGGTTGTCTTTACCGTTGTAATCGCATTTCTTATCCCTTTCTCGTAAAACAATAACATTAATAAAAGCAAAACGGATTTATCCATAATGAAATCACTCCCTATCCAAAGAGTGATAAATGGTTCCAACATAATATAAATGGCGATTGTGAATGTAGAATAAATCCAGAAATTAATGAGTCTGTACACTTTGTAAATCGAGTAAATTTTTTCTTTATTTTCATTGGCTACTAAATTTCCTACACTATGATAGATATTGTTAAAAATTTGGTTTATAAAAGTCCGGCTAATATCTATCAGCATTTTATAATTAGAGTAAATGCCAACAGCTACAAGACCTATAAATGACGAAATAATAATATTATCAGTCCCTAAAACTAAGTAGGCACCAATATTCTGTAGAACAATCGCTTTCACATTTTTGAAAATACCTTTTTTCGTTTCAGGATCAAGATCTGTATCGGGTTTATCTTTTAAAAATGGATACATTTTATTAACAACTAACGCTAATACAATGCTGGTAATGATTGTAATACTGCTTTCAATGAGTAAATAAAGAATAAAGTTTTGAGTGTAATATAAAATAGCAATTTTCAATATTGTTGTTAATATAGAAGATACAGAATAAATCCCGGTTACTATATATCCTTTTTGACAAACGTTTAAAAATGAATTCTTGTGCATATAAAGGTATGGAGCAACTGTATTTAGCAGGAAAATAAGGTAGATGATGTGCACATGATCTATACTTGTATCACTAACAATAAATGGAAGAAAAGGTAATAATGACAAACCTAATACCATTACTACTCCGGCTATGATTAGATAGGCATTACGGTACAACCTCATTAGGGCATTCATTTTATTTTTGTCATCTTCAGCGACAGGTTTATATAAGCTATACATGATACTGGCACCAATGCCCGCTTCTGCTAGTGAGAGCATAGCCAAGATACTAGTGAATAAACCATTTAAGCCTAAATACTCGACCCCAAGGTATGTGATAAAAACGGTTCTAGAAACAAAGCTCAATAGTGTGATAATAAATTGGTTCCCTATTCCAGCCCCTATATTGAGAAGTGAATGTTTTATTCTCATTTTATCCTCGCCAAAACATAGTTTTTAGTTTGAAAGATCCCAACTGCTAGTAACAAGGTAAGGGATTTAATTCCCAGTAAACTTGCAGCTTTATGAACTCTTATAGTACCTTTCACATTCTCACCTACCTTCAACCCCATTTTTTATAACCTTCCAACCAGAGTTCTTGAAAAAGAGCTTTTCTTAACCTTGGGACAGAAAAGTTATATAGCTTTTTCAACATGAACATTCACCTCTTTTTCTTTATTCAAAGTTCTAACACAGAAACCTTGGGTGAAGGGAAGGATATTAAATTGATTAGAATAGACTCCCAAATCCTTTGTATCCCCTTGAGAAAAGTCGATCTCCCCATTTCTTCTGGTTACTAACTTTAAATATTTCATGGCCTTATTCGCTGCACGTACATAATCTACGGAAGCCCCGTTAATATTTGAGGCACTCTTCAAAAACCAAGCAAGGGTAGCGGTTGTTGAAGAATCTGATGTGGCTTCACTTCTTAATAAAGACCACTTCCAGCTCCCATTGTTTTGTTGATAATGTAAGATTGAATCAGCGAACCTTAGGATAATTTCTTCTAAACTCGATTTGTATTCATTTCCCTTTGGTAATTCAGCCCAAGTATCAATGACACCAATTGCAAACCACCCTGCTCCTCTTCCCCAGCCCCATAAACCCAGTGGTAACTTCGTTTTTATGTTATAGGCATGAAATGGAATCATGGTTTTATGAAGCATTCCATATTGTTCGTAATGTTCAATCTGCTTTATAGAAAGTTCAATACATTCAGGTTTATTAAATTCTGCTCCATACTTTACGAGGAAAGGACAAATAAAACCTAACGTATCCACGTACCGGTACTGCTCCATATTCTTTCTGTATTTCACTGTTCCGTCTTCACCAATATGATGTTTAATTAAGCTATCGATATAGTCCAGAGCAGACTTATATTGTGTAAAATCAATAAAGTCTAACTTCATGAGAGCGTATGCCAAAATAGCTGCATCAATATTTTGTGGTTTTTTCCTCCATTGTCCCTGATCATCAAATTTATACTTTAGGAAATCTTCCACACTCTTTTTCGCAATTTGATCATTGCTATTTTTTATATACTCACCTACACCTAATAAAAGAGAAGCCTCCTGCCAATATTGAATATTATCCTTTGAATAATTCCCTCTAAGCATATCCAAGAAAATCAATCTAGTATTGTCCGTAACTTTGATTTTTGGTGTCTTTTTCATCCAATGAAGACTTTTACGGATAATTAATTGGTTCCACTGAACTTGTGTTTCACATCGCCCCATATGAATCCTTTTATACCAGTCACTACACTTTGGAATTATGTCAATAAAAACAATTGTGATAATCAATAACATAAATGAAGCCATTACATATTGAACAATCATATAAAACTCCTTTCTGTAAAAGAAAAGGGAAAGGCTTAATAAATATTTAAGCCCTTCCCTCATGCTAATATTCGATATAATTTATCAACTTCTCGTTCGTTACCTAAACTCTCTTTTTTAAGATTCTTGATATACTCTTCTCTTAACTGTTCATCTTTGAACAATTTATATATCCCCTGAGCGATGTCATTTCCTGTCATATCCACCACCATCCCATTATAACCATTTTTAATTTGGTCTCTGGAAGAGTTAAAATTGGTTATAATAATAGGCTTTGCTAATATTTTAGCTTCCTCAATAGCAATAGATTTCCCTTCATACCTTGAAGGTTGAACATAAATATCAGCCATTCTTAAGTATGGATACGGATTTTCTTTTATTCCTAAAAAAACAAAGGAGTCCTCAAGACTCAAATCCTTTACCATCTTTTCATACTCTTCATTTTCCTCAGTAGACCCTATACCGATAACGTGCCACTTGACACTGATCCCCTTTTCCACTAACCGTTTACAAGCATCTATAGCTAAATCAATACCCTTAACATGACAAAGTCTTGCTACAGTCACTATATTTAGAGCTGATTTATTAATTTGCAAATCCTTAAATGATCCGCTTGCCATCTTTTTTATAATATCCGGGGAAACAATGTTGTTAATAACGGTTATCTTAGATAATAATGGATTAAACTGTAAAGCTAATGAATTCTTGCACTCATCGGAAACAGTGACAATTTGGTCTAATTCCTTGAAGTACGGACGATCAATCATTTCATCCATTCCAGAATTAGAATAATGGGTATGGATCCACCCAATTTTTTTATGAGCCTTCACCTTTTCAATAATAAAATAAATAGGTGAACGTTCTAAATAACCAATAGCTGCATCATACTCTTTATCCAATGTACCTAAAGCCTTTGATAAGTGGGGCCAAACTTTCTGGTCACATCTAGCACGATTTTTCTCTGTTTTAAACAAGTATCCCGCTTGGATTCTAGGAAATATAAGGTGGAATTTATTCTCCTTCAAGAAACTTTGTAACGCTCTTTTTATTGGCATATCAAAATAGGTGTAATCTTGTGGTGCTTCCAATATATTTATTTCGCTAGGTACCTTACTTAAAAAGATCCCTTCACGTTTAAATAATAGTAAATCCACATCATACCTTGAGTAATCCAGACTTTCCAACAATGAAATTAATGACTTTTCTGCTCCACCACAATGCATTGATGGCATGACAAACAATAGTTTACTTTTCATTTTATCACCTAATCACATATGGCATAAATTTTATTTATTTCCGATTCGGTCCCAAGGCTTTCATTTGATAAATTATATCGCAATCTTCTGGTCAGCTCTTCATTAGTCAAAAGTTTTTCAATTCCGCTTGAAATATCTACAGGTTTTTTGGGAACGATTATTCCAGTCACACCATTTTCAATTTGATCCTTGGCAGTACTGAAATCAGTTACTAAAATCGGTTTATTTAAGATCTTTGCTTCATCTATCGCTATTGACTTCCCCTCAAACATAGATGTTTGAACATAAATATCCGCTTGCTTCATATAAGGGTATGGATTGGGTTTCAGTCCTAACAACTTGAAGTGATCTTCTAAATTATTTTCATGTATTAAATCCGTTAATCTTGCTCTTTCTTCCCCCTCTCCAATTATGTGCCAAATGATTGGATAACCTTTGTCCACTAATATCCTGCAGGCTTTTATAGATAAATCAAACCCTTTTTGATAATGTAGCCGCCCTACAGACAAGATGTTCATTTGTTTAGACCTTCCCTTTTCTATTACATCCTGTTCCATGTCCGCCATTTTAGTAATAAGGTTTGGGGAAACGATATTATATATAACTTCGATTTTACTTTTATGAGTAGGAAACCTTCTCTTTAAAATAGCAGCACATTCTTCTGAGACTGTAACAATATGATCTAAACTATCAAAATAACCCTTATCAAAATCAGGATCCATTCCTAAATGGTCATAATCGATATGAATCCAACCTATCTTTTTCTTTGACTTTACTTTATCCACACAAAAATATGTGGAAGTCTTTTCCAAAAAACCTATGGCTACATCATACTCTTTATCCAAGACAGGGATGGATTCTGATAGATGTCTCCAATTCATTTGCTCTTTCACAGAAGTGTTCTTGTGACCTCTGTTCTTTAAGGCATATTTAAATCTGTTGTACAATAAAGAGTAATTCTTGTTAATACTTAAAGTACTTAGCGATTGAAACAAAGGTAGGCTGAATTTTTCCAACGTATCATTGATTGGCAAAATGTTAACTTTTTCTGGGACAAGTTCAAGAAAAATCCCCTCATGGTTGAACAAAAATAAATCTATCTCATATTTTTCATAATCCATTTGGGACAATAAATTAATTAAGCTTTTTTCTCCGCCTCCAGCAGCTAAACTTGGCATAATAAAAAGTAAGCGTTTCTTCATTTTATCCCACCTAAACTAGAGCGAACATATTTTTCAAATGTTCTGCCGCTTGATATGACATTTTTTTCACTTCTGGAATTCTTTGGTTAAGTGTACTTGTAATCCAATACTCCTGTTCTACCAAATGATCGAATGTGCTTTTTAATTTAGCTGAGTTAGATAAATCTTGTATATCCATAATGAAATCTTGATTTCCAAAGATGTCTTTTGATATCCCCTTTGATTTCACGCTGTAACCCAGTACCATTGTGGGAACTTTACTGGAATAGGCAGCAATGGTTGCATGTGTTCTAGCCCCAATAAAAAATCTCATTCTGGAGATATACCCTTTATATTCCGTAGCATTCAAGTTGTCGGGGAGCAGCAGAACCCTTCCAGTATCTTGAAATGTATTATAAATCTCTTTTAATACTTCATAGTCATTGTTTCCATTCGCGATTACATGGGGAGTAAGTGCAATGGAGCTATCTGTAGTTCTTAAAATATGAGAAACGAGTTCATGAATTGAACTCATAGAATCCTTATTCCTCCCTAACACCAAAGGACTAAAATTCAATCCAATCGTATCACCAATTTTCCAACCTTCAGGTAAAGGCAACTTTTTCTTCTCTAAAGTAAAAGCAGGATCTGCGCACATTTCTACGTTCTCCAACCCTTGCTTCCTCAAAAGATCATAAGTGATAGATTCCCTTGCCAGGATCAAATCGAATCTCTCTAAATCTTGCAGTTTTTCTTCTGATAAGTCTTCTTCACCAATGGAACATCCCCAAAGAACGAGTTTCTTTCCTTCAGATTTAATAACTTTATCCACTTCATAAATTCCCGGTTGTTCACCATAGCAATAATTATCTCCCCCGATGGATAAGCAGACATCGACATCTTTGATATGCTTAATAATATTGCCATGAATTTTTTGATAGGCATAGGATTCATCATTCATTAACTTCACTTTAAAAGAAGAAATAAACCATTTATAAGAATATTTATTTATCAAACGATTGGATCCATCATATATAGCATCCAATCCCTCAATTACCTTGTCTGTCTCAGGTTCTTTCGATACAAGATAAACCGATGCATCATGAATCGTATCTTTAATGATGTCTTTTGTCGTTCTGACGATTGCTTCACAACCGCGATTACGACTTCCTCCATGAAAAAAAAGTAAACATTTCATAAGTAATCCTCCTACATTTGGTTGTTTTTCTTTAGGCTATAGGTCATTAATACGTAAATCCCTATTATTGATTTAATTTTAATCATTATTAGTAATGCTTTTTCATATTTACTGACTTCTTTAAAATAGGAAGGAAAGCTCGTCGCTAATGCTTTTCTAACCTCTGGATGGGTAATCATTTGATATACATACCTATTTTTCTGTTTAAATCCATCAGTCTTAAAGAAAGAATAATAGAGATAAGTATAGGAAATTACGTTTTTAATCAACTTTTTCGATTGAAGTAATTCTACCTGTGATTTACTAATGGTATGAAAACACTTCTCTGGGACCGCATGGTGATATATGGATAATGCTTTCTTGAAATAATCATTGTGAACCATGTTTCTCGTTGCACTTCCTGGAACATCTCTGTAAAGGTATCCAGAAAAGTTTATATATTCAATAGCCACAGAATTGAGGGAAACATTCAAATTAAAAAAGCCATCTTCTCCGTGTGAAAGATGACTTGGGAATTTGATATTGTATTTTTTGAGGAGGCTACGTTTATATAATTTGTTACACACAGAGTTGCAATCTTCTTTTTCCAATAAATAGGAAACAATCATATTTTTACTTAACGGAACGGACTCAGGAAATGCATATTTCACGTATTTCGTTGGATTGCTTAGATTTTTCCCACTTTCAAAATTTGATATTAGTAAATCAATGTCTCCAGCCGCAGCTTTATTATATAGAATTTCAAACATGCTACCTTTAACTTCGTCATCAGCGTCTACAAACCCAATATAATCACCTCTACATAAGGATAAGCCTGCGTTTCTTGCTGCACTTACCCCCTTATTGCTTTGGTTAATCAATAATATTCTCGAATCCAGTTTCTTATATCTCTCTATTATTTGTTTACTTCTGTCGGTTGACCCATCGTTAATAAAGATAAATTCGCAATGATTAAGTTGTTGATTCAGCAGGGATTGGATACAGCGTTCAATATAATTTTCCGAATTATAAACGGGAATTACTACACTCACCTTAACAGTCATTTTATCACCTGCCTTATTTTAACATTTCATCGTCAATAAATCGTGTCGATTTAAAGCTTTACCTTCTATAATTGAGTACAACTTTTCAACTTCATTGGTATTTCCCAAATTAATAGGATCTATATTATTCTTTAACCTCATTCTTAATTGGTCATTTTCGAATAAAAGTTGTATGTTATATGCAATTTCTTCAGGATTTTGACCGCAAATGATTCCATTGTAACCATCTCTTACTTGACTGGTGGCTGTAGGATAATTAGTAAGGAGGATAGGTTTTTGCAAAATCATAGCTTCCGTAACCGTTACTGCTTTCCCTTCGTATCTGGATGGTTGAACGTATAAATCGCAAAGTTTCATATAAGGATAAGGGTTTATTTTTTTATCTAACAAAACAAAATGATCTTCTAGGTTATGTTTCTTTATAAGGTTCACCAGTTCTTTCCGATATCCTCCATAGCCAACAACATACCATTTAATTGTTGTGTAACCTCTGTCGTGAAGTATTTTCAAGGCTTTCACTGCTCGATCGTAGCCTTTCACGAATGATAATCTTCCTACTGATAGAACACTAAAATTACCTGAGTCCCATTCATTTATGGTGGCCTCAGCTCTTTTCATGATAAAGGATGGGGATGAAATATTCTCCATCAAGTGAACTCTTTTTTCTAAACTGGGATATTGATCTATAAAAGTTCTTGTCACATCTTCAGATATGGATATGATGTGATCAAATTTAGCCCACTGTAATAAATCAAGTTTATGGTCAATTTCCAACTTGCTGTAATCTGTATGGATCCAGGCAATTTTCAAATCAGCTGGAACCCTTTCTGCCACAATTTCATGCGGCCAAGCGTAACTAATAGCTACATCATATTTCGCCTTTAGTTTAGGCAGAAAATGAACAGCATTCTTTATTGCAAGCTGCATTTGAATGTATCCTGATCCCTCAATTAACTTCATTCTTCTAGCCTTTATAAAAGCCTGAAACTTACTTACCACCCTAATGAATGACGTGATCAAATGACCTTCTATCACACAGTCCTTTATCGGTCTACGAAAGACGGAATAACTCTTGATTTCAGGCAATATACGAACCTGTTCTGGAATTAGATCCATAAATTCCCCAGTATGTTCAAATACCAATAAATCAACTTCAAAGCGATTATAGTCGAAACTTTCCAATAAATTAATCAGACTACGTTCAATTCCACCTATCTCCATATTGTACACAGAAATCAATATACTCTTTTTCATAAAGCGTCACGCATACCTGTTGACTTATGAATATTTTTATATTCATTTTCTCTTTTATTTATAAAAACCGTATTTTCTGGAACATGACCTTTCACAACACTCCCAGCCGCTATAACTGAATGATCTCCAATGAAAGTATCCTTTAAAATAACAACATTCGAACCAATCCAGACATTCTTTCCAATATGCACTTCGCCAACCAAAAGATGGTTACCTTCCGTTTTAAAGTTATGGTCATGATCATTAATTGAAACACCGGAAGCTATTTTTGTTTTTTCGCCAATGGTTATTTTATTTACACAATTAATATTACAATTATCATTGAGAAATACTTTGTCTCCTATAGATAACTCACCCTTTTGGTCTACACGTAAACTTGCATTTTTCCTTATAAAAACGAATTTCCCTATTTGTATTTTAGCTTTTTTGTTATAAACCTCGAGTCTGCTGTTAGATTGAAGAGAGAATATCGTAGATTGTATATTTCTTAAATATAAGAGCTTATAAAATAGAGCCCTTAAGATTCCCCAAGCATGGGACAAATTCATTAATAGTGTCAAATATCCACCACGACTTCTTGAATTTTTAATTAGAGTGGAGGTTAATTTTTTTATCATGGTAAGATTACTCCTTATTTCTTTTGGATTAATTTCCTCATCCTATAAACGTTTTCCCCACCAATTACTCTTGATAATGTTTTCTTAATATTCTTCTTTACTCGAGTGGATTTAGGCAACCAACTTTGATAAAACAAGTGCATCGCGTAGGTACCTTCACTTTGTAAATCTCTACAATTGATATAGTCATAAGGTGAAAAATACTCCTGAGGATAGACAGTTCCTACTCCTTCAATACTTTGTTGTTTTCCATTACGAACAAGTCCTCTATTTGTTAATAGCTTTGTCACCATTGCTACGTTCGTGAAATCATCAACATCCCCGTTGTTCTTCAGGAAATTCCGCTTATGGTATAGTTCCATGAATTCTTTTATAAATGGATAACCCTTCCTTGCACCAAATGTACTAGTCGCAATATATTCTTCTTGTTCGAATCCCCAGAAAGCTTCCTCCAATAACAGGTCATCAAATGCTTTAAAGACCTTCACATCCGTGTCTAAATAGATACCACCTACATGGAAAAGAGCATAAAGCCTTACATAATCACTGACAAAAGCGAATTTTTTGGCTTCATATGCCTCTTTAATATACTGGTTCGAATGGATATCGAAATTTGTTTCATTCCACTCTATGATTTTGTATTCTGAAAGACTCTTATGCCAACTATCTATACACTCTTTCACAATAGAAGGTTTCTCTTTACCACCAAACCAGCAATAATGGATCACCTTAGGAATCTTTTTTGTTGTTTTCATCGCCCACCTCTATTTTTTGATAGGATTTCCTTTGGACTTCGTGTTGCCAATTAATAAAATCAATTAACAATTTATATTCTTTAATTCGTTCTTTATCTACTCCAATTCTTTTTAATTCATGAATAAAATCTAACCATTCAGGTTCAATCTTATTTTCTTGTTCGAGTCCAAGAAGTTCTATAGGACTGACTTCTAATACGCCAGCGATTTTACCAATCATATGCACAGATGGATTTTTGTTTAAGTTCCTCTCAATATTGCTTAAATAAGACTTGGATATATCCGCGTATTCTGCTAATACCGTTAAAGACATCCCTCTTTTTTTTCTCAAATTCTGTATGTTTTCCCCGATCATAAGGCATACCTCAATTTTCTATACAATTTCTTCGATTAAACTTTCTTTTCTTAGATTCTTAAGTAAAATGTTGATAACTTTTACCTGATCTTCCTTAGATAAGCTCGATCCTGAAGGAAGGCACAAGCCGGAACGGAAAATTTCTTCTGATACATTTTCTACAATAGAATGGGAATAATACTTATACTTTTCAAACAAAGGCTGAAGGTGAAGAGGTTTCCAAACAGGCCGTGCTTCTATATTTTGCTCTCTTAAGTGCTCAATGATTTTTAGAGGTTCTAAACTCTCGACGCAAGTGAATGCTGTTAACCATCGATTCTCTCTACAAAGACTTCTTTCTCTTTGATCATTGCATTGAAAGTCAACATATTCAGAGAGTGCTCTTTTGTAGACTTCAAAAACTTCCTTTCGCTTTTGGACCCGCTCTTCAATCACCTCCATTTGAGCACGTCCAATGCCAGCCAGGATATTGCTCAAGCGGTAGTTAAATCCTAGTTGACTATGTTGATAATGAATAGCTGGGTCTCGAGCTTGTGTAGCTAAAAATCTAGCACGGTCCAACGCTTCTAAATCGTCTGATACTAATGCCCCACCACCTGATGTGGTAATAATTTTGTTCCCATTAAAAGAGAAAACTCCAAATTTACCGATTGACCCAGTCATTTGCTTCTGATAGGTGGAACCTAAGCTTTCCGCTGCATCTTCCACCACCGGGACATCATAGGCTTCACTCAACCCCATGATGTCATTCAAATTTGCTGGCTGCCCATAAAGGTGAACCACAATGATAGCCTTCGGTAGTTTATCTTCTTTCTTTGCTTCCACTAATGCTCGTTCTAATGCTTGAGGTGACATATTCCAAGATTCTGGTTCTGAATCAATGAAGACAGGGTCAGCACCTTGATAAAGGATAGGGTTGGCACTTGCCACGAACGTCAAACTTGAACAAAATACTGTGTCGCCTTTTTCTACACCTAATAAAGAAAGAGCTAAGTGAATCGCAGCTGTTCCTGAGCTGACAGCTACGGCTCCCTTAGCTCCTACATAGTGAGCAATATCTTGTTCAAATAAATCTATATTTTTCCCAACAGGGGCAATCCAGTTTGAATCGAAGGCTTCTTTGATATACTTTTGTTCATTTCCCGTCATGTGTGGGGGCGATAAATAAATTTTGGAATCAGTCATTGGCACACATCCTTTTATATTACTGATGCTTTTGAAATGACCTTGGCAGGGCATCCAACTGCCGTTTGATTTGCCGTTATGTCCTCAATCACGGTCGCTCCAGCTCCAATAACTGCCCAAGACCCAATTTTTAATCCCGGGATAACAGTAGCTGCAGCCCCTATGTTCACACCCTCTTCTATATATACCTGACCAGTTAATGTAGCCGTTGGAGACAAATGTACGAAGTGATCAACAAAGCAGTCATGCTCTACTGTCGATCCTGTATTTAAAATGCAGTGATTGTTCACAACAGCATTTGCATTTACGACCACTTTTGGCATAACGACCGTTCCTCGCCCAATACTGGCTGATGGGCTTACGATGGCTGATGGATGAATAACAGTTACGAACTGGCTCGGGTGGATTTGTAATCTCTCCACCAGTTTTTTTCGAACTCCATTATTCCCGATGGCTAGGATGATCCCCACATTTTCCAGAATCATTTCAAAAATAGAATCGACAGGGCCTACAAAGACGTTCTTTCTGATTGAACCTCTTTCATATTTATCATCCAACAATCCAATCACCCTGTGCTTCCCTTCAGATTGAATGATTTCTTGAATGACTTTGCTGTGCCCACCGTCCCCGATCAACAGCACATCCATTTACATCACATCCCGTGAACCTTTGAATTTTTCCATGCTCACATGATTATCCTGATGGATCCCTTCCCCTTTCAAAACTTTTGAGAAAGTTAGGAATAAGATTTTCAAATCGAGCAGGAAAGTCCGGTTGTTTACATACCAAGCATCCAATTTGAATTTTTCCTCCCATGAAATGGCGTTTCTTCCATTGATTTGAGCCCATCCTGTAATTCCTAGTTTGACATGATTCCTGACTGCTTGTGAGTCATTGTATAAAGGAAGATATTCCAACAGTAATGGCCTTGGTCCAACAAGACTCATCTCCCCCTTCACTACATTAAATAGCTGAGGAATTTCGTCTAGAGAATACTTCCTTAAAAACTCACCAACAGCTGTCAACCTTTCTTCATCAGAAAGAAGATTCCCGTGACTATCCATTCGGTTATTCATTGTACGAAATTTATAAAGTTCGAAAGGCTCGCCGTTCATTCCAGGTCTTTGTTGTTTAAATAGAATTGGAGACCCCATTTTCATTTTCACTATTAAACTAACTATCAGGAAAATAACAGATAAAATGACAATCATTATTAAGGAGACAGTAAAATCTAATATTCTCTTCCTCATATGATTATCCCCTTTTATCTATGGATGACATAGTAGAGGAGAGTTTCCTTTTCATTTCTTGGATCATGTCGATTGCGTCAATTTCTTTGGAAGCAAGACTTCTGTTATAAACACTTAACAAAACACGCTGTACATGTAATTGGGTCAATTCGTTAGTTTTATTCATTGAGAACCTTCTCCTGTTTTTGAGAAACAACAAACTTCGTCGGTTCTTTCTCCAACGAAGTTTGTTTATCTGTTTCTATAGAAGGATAGCCTTCCGGATTTCTCCATTGCCATCTCCATGCGTCTTCACACATTTCATTGATTCCTCTCTCTGCTCTCCAATTAAGTTCTTCGGACGCTTTTCTTGTATCTGCAAAACACACTGGAATATCTCCAGGACGTCTTCCTAAAACCGTATAGGAAATTTTCTGTCCGGAAGCTCTTTCAAACGCTTCCACCATTTCAAAAACGCTATATCCTCGGCCTGTTCCTAAATTATAGGTATGAACTCCTTTTTCATTCTTCACCTTTTCCAAAGCCTTGACATGACCAATAGATAAATCCACAACATGAATGTAGTCGCGCACCCCAGTTCCATCTTGTGTTTCATAATCATTACCAAACACCTTCAATTCATCTAACTGCCCAACAGCAACTTGAGAGATATAAGGAAGTAGATTATTTGGTGTTCCTTGAGGAGCCTCTCCGATCTTTCCACTTTCATGAGCTCCAATTGGATTGAAGTATCTTAACAGGGCTATGCTCCATTCGGGATCTGCAACATGAAGATCCCTTAGAATTTCTTCTACCATATACTTCGTTCTCCCATAAGGGTTTGTCGTTTTCAATAAAGAACTCTCAGATATAGGTACAGTTTCCGGCTCCCCATATACGGTTGCAGATGAACTGAATACTAGGTTTTTCACGTTATTCCTCTTCATTACTTCACACAAGACAATCGTTCCAATGACGTTGTTCCTGTAATACCAAAGAGGTTCCGATACGGATTCCCCGACAGCTTTTAATCCGGCAAAATGAACCACAGAGGTAATTTCATACTCTAAGAAAATGCGTTCTAATCCTTCTTTATCCAATAAATCGACATGATACGTGTGAAAAGTCTTGCCTGTAATTTCTTTTACTCTTCTTAATGCTTCGGGATGACTATTGGAGAAGTTATCAATCACCACAATTTCGTGACCAGCATTCAACAACTCTACACATGTGTGACTGCCGATATACCCGGCACCACCTGTTACTAGAACGGTCATACACAAACCTCCTACACATTATTACCAAGTTAAATAATCACTTCGGTATTCTAAATTCAAGTTGATCACATTCTCAAAATAAAAGTACCCGAAGTATAAAACGATGATGGCTAAATAAATAAGCTTTTCATCTCTTGGACGAAAAAGCTTAACGACCCATGAAATAAGAATTAATTGATATAAAGTAAAGTAAATGGAGAACCTCGCGAATATCCAGTTTTGTGTAGAGACAATCATGAAAACCAACCCTACCAAGGTTAAGTTAACGATATAGTCACTTTTAGGGAAAATGTTTCTTAACTTATTCCTCCCAAGATAAGCCAATAGGATAGGAGCTGCAAAAACAACCACCCTTAAGAAACTCGCTCCACCTTCAGTAAAATCTTTATATTCACCATACTGCGTATCTTCTATCGCACTGAATAAGATCGCTGAAAATTGGTCAAATCCAATTACAATCACTACGGATAATAATAATAAGGCAACCGTCGCTTTTGACCATGCTTTGAAACGTACAAGAAAATAAATAGGTAGTAAAACTAAAGCACTGAGATGAAATAAGGACGCAACTAAAACGACGACCATATACCTTTTTACATTTCCATTCATAATGTATCGAAGTGCTGTAAAGGCGATGGCAGCTGCGAGAACTTGACGAATTCCGTTCATAGATACGATGAACAGTCCGCCTGTGATATAGACGTATAAACTCAGCTCAAACAATCTGGAATGTTTGTAAAAGACCAAAATAATGAGTGTATTCGTAATAAGGGCTGTAGTGAAAACCATAATCTGTGGATCACTGGATATGGTTTTAAGTAAGTCTTGCAAAAGCCCGAAACCGATATCTTTTTGTGATTGAATAAACTCCCAAGTAAAATCGTTTATTTCATAGATACGTGTGTAAAAATACGTATCACCAATGTTAGACCTTAACCCTGATACAATGACCAAGGTGGCTAAGGCCAACAATACAAAAAACTTGTTCGGCTTTGGCAGCACCATTGTTTTTGTTTGTATATTCACTCCAGCAAACCTTGCACAAAAGGCGAAGGTGAAAACCAGGGACAGATTCATCCATAATTGAGCCATAATCATTTCCTTTCAAAAGGAACGACAATCAATAGATGACATCCTTCGTTTTATTCGTAATATATAAATACAATAAAAGACCGAATGGGATAGCTAGGCAGGTTAACCCCTTCTTCGGTGATTCACTAAGAAACCGCCAGTTTTTTTCTAGAAGACTACTAGATACATAATGAATCGACTGCCTGAATTGAAATGGAACACTAGTAAATGATAATTTCATAAGTTCTTTTCGATAAAAGGAAAAACCCTTGGGATTTCTCCGGTATTGTTTTAACATGTTTCTCGATGATCCGTCTTCCAGGTATTCGACACAACATAATACTTCATTCATTAACAACAGTTCATAATGTTCATCCAACTTGAAATATTTATAGGCTAAACCTACATACTTCTCTCCATCAAACAATGGATAAGGATATTTTTTCGTTAGTTCTGTTCGATAGACTAGTTTCTTATCACCCTGTACACCATGTTTATGGTAAAGATCAAAAAGCGTTGAACATTTGACTTTCTTAGGAAGCTCCGTGCCTATAATATTCTGATCTGTGTAAGCATCAAGGCCGATGATCCCTCCCACTGACGGATTTCCATATTCCCTCCAGAAAGTGTTTATTTTTTCAACAGCATCTTCCGGCATATAGTCATCTGAGTCAATACAGACATTTAATTCTGTTTCAATTAACTGATAAGCTGTATTATGGGCACCATGCATTCCTTGGTTTTCTTGCCTGCAATAGTGAATGGTTATAAACTCTTCCTCTATCCAACTTTTCACTAACTCTTCCGTATCATCCGTAGAACCATCATCAATAACCAACCAAACGAAATCTTGAGATGTTTGCTTTTTCAAACTCTCATAACATTTATCCAAGCAGTAAGCTCGATTATAAGTGGGAGTGAACACGGTTAAGGTAGTCAAAGGCCGACACCCCCCAGGTGCAAATACTCCTTTTCAATATTTGCTGCGGTATGGTTAATGTTATATCCTTTTTCATTAAAAGGATCAGAGGGAATGGGTTTACGTTGTCCATTAGAGGTTCGATCAATTTCATCCAACCATCTAGATATGCTGACAGGACTTATAGGCAATTGTTTGATTAAGTCTATCCCCATATCGACTTCTTCAGAGATCCTATCTGATATAAGACATGGGATTCCAGCTCCTTGAGCTTCGATTAATGTTACTGGCAACCCTTCATGGAAAGAGGGGAATAAAAATACATCTATTGCTTGAAGTAACTCATTTATGTCAGAACGAACTCCTAGCATTAGAACATCGTTTTCAATCCCTAACTTTTTCACCTTCTCAGTAATCTTTTCTTTTAGATCTCCCTCTCCCACCAGCATTAATTTAGAATCTGGATTTCGCTTTCGATATTCTGCAAACACTTCTAGAAGGAACATGTGATTTTTTTGAAGTGAAAACCTTCCTACATGTCCAAGAAGTAACGTATCTTTATCAATAAGCAGAGATGAGCGCACCTTTACTCTTGCCGAAGTAGTAAAAGAAAACTTTTTTTGTTCAATGCCGTTTTTTAAGATGTGTGCTGATGCCGCCTTTTTCTTAAATAGCCAGTAGGCGGCAGAATTTGAACAGGCATACATTTCTGTAGCAGCCGATGAGACTTGTTTACCCGCATACCATTTATAAAGTTTGGCACCCGCTCCTCCTTCACTGCTTGTATTGTGACTATGCGCGATCCTCACTGGAATATCCGCATGTTTTGCCGCTCTCAGGACAAACCCGCTCATTTTATCCATGTGAGAATGAACAATTCGGTAGTTCTGGTTTTCCTGAAAGAACTTTTGTAAAGATTTGATATATTTTCTATGCCCGACGTCTGTTACGTAAGGAATTCGATGTATTTTCCCACCCATTTCTTCAATTTCTTTATCAAACACACCTTTTTTACATGTAAGGAAATCGAATTGAACTTTCGATCTGTCTATGTTGCGGTATAGATTCATAATCAAAGTTTCTGCTCCGCCTCGATTCATATTCACCACAACATGCAAGACTCTTAACGGACCGCCCATAGCTTCCGTTCACCTCCGTCCATATAGGTCTGATAAATCCGGCTGTTTTGTTTTATCACCCTATTTGTACTGTATTTGTTCAAAATCATATTCCGTGCATTTGCACCGAGTTTTTCCTTCACATCTTCAATCTCGGCGATCAACTTCAACTTTTTGGAAAACTCTATAACCTCATTTTTCGGAAGAACCCACCCATTCACATTATCCTTCACTAATTCGCGGTGTCCTCTATTGTCGATGGCGACTACCGGAGTAGAACAGGCCATAGCTTCCATAATATTAACCGGAAGTCCCTCTCTTAAGCTTGATGCTGCTACTGCGTCACATATCGACACTATTTCTTTGATGTCATTTCTGTATCCTAGGAAGTCCACCATATTTTCTACTCCCAATTTTTTTGCGAGTTGCTTGCACTCAGCCCATGTACAACCCTCACCAGCCAGCAATAACCGTGCTTTGGGAACATCTTTTTTCAATAAGGCTAGAGCTTGAATAAGCAGCTTTTGATTTTTATTCTTATTAAACTCTGCCGCATAAAACAATAAAAAGTCATTCGGTTTATAACCGAATGACTCTCTGGCTTTCATCTTCTCCACTGGAGATAACGGCTTGAATTCATCCGTATCTACTCCTACACCATGAACATGCTCAATATGTTTCGTTTTAAATCTCTTCTGCGCCAACTGATAATCTTCCTGATTAATGGTAATCAAACAATCCGTATAGAAAGCGAGCTTCCATTCAATGGGATAATACAAGAACCAATTAGCTAAAGGAGCACCTTTGCAAAAGTGGAACCCGTGAGCGGTATAGATCACTTTGGTTCCTCTTTTTCTGGCAGACCGTGCTGCTAGGCGTGCAAGCGTTCCTCCCATTGGTGTATGGCAGTGAACAATCTGATACTGGTTTTTATCTATTAAATGTTTTAAGATTTTGTACGCCTCTATATTCTTCTGTGCGAGTGGAGATCGTTGAATCGGGATCTCGTATTTCACATCGACGTAAGGTAGGGTCATGTTTCCATTAGCTGCGACATGAACCTCCCATCCTTGTTCCTTGAACCACTTTAAGTATGGTAAGTGAAACAATTGAAAGTGGTAATCGACGGTGGCGCAAAATAGGACTTTTTTTGGCATGATCTACTTCCACCTTTATCAACTTGTAATTGAAACCGGAGATCCTGGTCGAGACAATCCTTCATTATTTGCTAAGCTTAATAACTGCTCTCTCAACGTGTGTTTATCTAAATGATGATAATTTTCTATCAGATCTTCAATATCATCCATAACCATATCTGTTGCTCTTCCCAGATGAATTTTCGGATACACTTGCTCTCTCTCAACTTCTTCATCTTTTAGCAGTTCTTCATATAATTTTTCCCCTGGTCGAATACCTGTAAATTCAACACCAATTTCATCCACATTGTTGCCAGAAAGTTTGATCAAGTTTTGGGCAAGGTCAACGATTTTCACAGGCTCACCCATATCAAGCACGAAGATTTCCCCACCTTGTGTCAGCGCCCCTGCTTGAATGACAAGACTAGACGCCTCAGGGATGGTCATGAAAAAGCGAACCATATCAGGGTGGGTGACTTTAACGGGGCCACCTTTTTCAATTTGCTTTGTAAAAATAGGAATGACGCTTCCTCTGCTTCCAAGCACGTTACCAAAGCGGACCGCAACAAATTTTGTTTCACTCACTTTATTCATGTTTTGAATAATAATTTCAGCCAGCCTTTTAGTTGCTCCCATCACACTTGTTGGGTTGACCGCTTTATCAGAGGAAATCATCACAAACCTTCCAGCATTACTCCAACTAGCTGCCTTAGCAACATTAAACGTTCCAATGACATTATTCTTAACGGCTTCTTCCGGATTACGTTCCATTAGAGGTACATGCTTATGAGCAGCTGCATGATAAACGACATCCGGACGATAGGAGCTGAAGATGTCCATGATTTTTTGATCATCTTGAATATCTGCGATTTCTGTTCGAATGTCGACGTTCATCCCTGAGTGAATTTCCTTCAGCTCCATTTCAATAGCATGAATACTATTTTCACCATGACCTAATAAAATCAATTGTCTAGGTTTGAACTTCACAATTTGTCTGGAAATTTCAGAACCAATGGACCCTCCTGCTCCCGTCACAAGAATAACTTGACCTGACACATAACCTGAAATCTGATTGATATCCAAATCAACTGGATCACGACCTAACAAATCCTCTACTTTTACATCCCGAAATTGTGTCACCGATACTTTTCCAGTCACTAAATCTTCTAACATCGGTAAAATCTGTGTTTTAGCATTCGTTTTTGCGCATTCCTTAAAGATATTTTGGATACCCTTTCGACTTAAGGACGGGATAGCAATGATGATGTTTTCCACGTCAAACTTTTCAACATACTTTTGAATTTGATCGACTCCACCAACCACGGGGATCCCAAAGATGTCCAAGCGTTGCTTTTTAGGACTATCATCGATAAAAGCCACAGGAAGTAGATCCGTATCACGATTATTCTGCAGCTGTCTTGCCACCATCGTTCCAGCAGCACCTGCTCCTATAATCAACGTTCTTTTGTGTGTTTTTGGCTGGAGTAAATAATTATCACGATAGATCCTCCAAATGAAGCGAGAACCACCAATGATTAAGAGATTCATCATCCAAATGACCACAACCGCTCTTGGATAAACCATTTGGAAAAAAAGAAAATGAAGACCGACTGTAGTTAACAGGGAGTAGGTTACGGTTTTTAATATAAGGATTAACTCCCCGATACTTGCATACTCCCAGGCTTTTCGATAAAGCTTTAGTTTGTATGCAAAAAACAAGTGGCTTAATAGGATGGCTATAACAGTTACGACCAGCGGTAACACAGGCGCATTGACATCAGAAGTTACTAACAATTGACTAACCAAAATTGAGCTGAGAATAATGCATGAATCAATGAATATGAATAAGGACATTCTTTGTCTATACGTCATATATTTGCCCCTTTCTTTATCCTAAGTCTAGTTGAATGATTGATTATGTAGGATTTTCAAAGTTTTTAGAAATAGGACCTGATCAATCCTACTTCTAAAAATTTGAAAAGAATGGGCATTCAACCCGCCCTCACGCCACACCACTGACGACTAGCGTCTAAGGTTATGGATTTTCCGTAACCCACAGCATGACCGAGTGCCTCCTTTGATAACGGTTAGGAGACATCACCACGTTTTAACAAACGATCATTCTTTATAAAGAACGTTAGGGTGTGAATTATTTGTTATTGTTCAATAAAATGCCCAGGACGTTGGCTTGGGCAAGATCCATAACCTTCTTCGATTCTTCCGCTTCCTCTACTTTCGTCTTGCCTCTATTCAAGAGGATAAAGACCCCATCACAGAGGCTGGCCAGAATTCTCGTTTCGGTTGATTTAAGTACAGGTGGCGTGTCTATCAGGACTAGATCATATGCTTCTCCGACTTCCTTTAGTAAATTCTCCATCCGGTAGTCCCCTATGGTGTCCGAAGGGTTAGGGGAGATCGTTCCACTTGTTAATAGATCTAGTTGAGCAATACCCGTTTGATCAATGGCTTCGTTTAATTTTGTACTGCCATTTATGACATTGGTCAACCCAATATTGTTGGACGTCTTAAATAGTTGATGTAACGCAGGGCTCCGTAAGTTCGCATCAACCAAGAGAACTTTCTCTTTGTTTTGAGCGATCGATACAGCTAAGTTAGCGATCGAAGTGGATGTACCTTCTTGTTTATTAGGAGATGTAATTAAGAACACCTTTCTATTGTTCTGTTCTGTTAAAAAATGAATATTGGTCCTGATGGTACGAAATTGTTCTGCAATCATGGAATTAGGGTTCGTGTAAGTGACTAATGGTTTCTTGTTTTTATTCGCCAGCTTTCTAATTCTGCTTAATACCAACAGATTCACCTCTAACTTCCATATTATTTGAACCTTTCTTAGCTTTCTTGGTTACCGAATTCCTCCGATTCACATAAGAAATTTCACCGAGAACTGGGAGATCTAGAATATCCTCAATTTCTTTTCTTGATTTAACAGCTCCATCAATTGAATCCATCAAGTAAGCAAGTCCAACACCGGTAATTAGTCCTAGTAGGATAGCTATATAGATTGGTCGGTTTTGGTTTCCACTTATCGAAATAGGATTAATACCAGCTTTCGAGAGGAGCTGAACTTGTTCATAATTCAAGAGGTCAACAATTTTACTTTTATACACACTGGCTGTTTTGTTTGCAATTTGAGCAGCTCGTTCAGGATCCGTATCAGTAACTGAGATTAATACAACTTGTGATTCATCAATCCTGGAAACTTCAATTCGATTAGCCAGCCCTTCAGGCGACCCTTCCATGCCAATAGTTTTTTGTACTTCACTCATGATAATTGGATCTTTAATCATAACCATTAAAGTATTCATGTCCATGTCCTGTTCACTGGATCCAAGAATAATTCTAGTTGACGTTTGATAAAGAGATGTATTATTCATTTGGCTGTAGCCATACCCTAAAGCTCCCATGATGATGGTAATGATAAAAATAAGCCAAAAGCGGTCTCTCAACACATCAAAATACTCTTTGATGTTAATATCTTTGGACATGTAATCATCGTAAACCAATGTTTTCTTTCTCATGAGACCCACCTTTTCTTATTAGAAGATAAAAAGTGCTATATAACGAACGTTTTCACAAAAAAATAGTTACTTATTTAATGTTGTTATATTACTAAACATTATAGTTCTATATAAAGAACAAGTCAACATAATAATGCAAAAACTTTAACTTTATTCTCCAAAAAAATAGATAAGATTCAAAAACCTTTGTAAATTTACTACTCATAGGAATAGAGGACATATTATTGAAGACTGATAATTTTGCATACACGACGCAAGGATTCTTTCTAATTCAGGCCAGTTTTTATCCCTGCCAATACTCTATCATGACCTTGGATGAGTTGATGAACATTAATTGAAATGGGAATAAGCCTTGTACTTTGTTCAACCAATGGTTTGCCTAAAGTCTCTATTTGAAGTCCGAAATTGATTTTGAGCATTCGATAAAACCTTTGTTCTATATAGGCTAAATAATAGTCGGGCTTGTGTTCACATATATGATGCTGAATGACCTCAGAGAATTGGTTAAAATAACCTTTTCTTTGGTATTGTTCTTTAATACATAATTTATCTACTTCCCATATCTTCCCTTTTTGTTTGGCTATACTATGAAATTTCGAAAAGTCACCTGTTTTCCACTCAACCGTACTAGTTCGGCTATAAGGAATATATGGAATAAACTCAATAGTTCCTATCGTTTCCCTTTTATTCACTAGGTTATATCTGACTCCATTTTCAGCATAAGGATCATTGTACCAGCAATATTTATGGCAGAAATATTCCCATGTCCGTTCGAAGTTCTTTTGTTGTTTTTTCGTTTTTACTAACTGATACATACCCATTTTCCTCCTCTTCGTCATTCTTTCCATAGAGAAAAATAGAGGATAGCTATTCAGCTATCCATTTCCCCTCCCGTCAAACAATCTTCAAAGAAATCTTCCCATTTGTCCCATTTATCGTTAAGATTTCCTCCTCCACCTTTCATTGTTTCAGTAACGTCTAAAACTTCTAATGCGAGTTGTTTCCAATCCTTTTTCATAATATGCCTCCTTTAGTGAGCTAACCTCAATGGTTTTCGTTATAAAGAACAATTTTATAATAGCAAGAAGAGACGAAGAGTGTCAATTCAAAGAAGATACCTTCCCCAACAAAAGCCATTTAAATCGCATTAATTTAGCTATAGATGTATTTAAGATCATAAATTTCATAATATCCTTGGCCTAGGATATTATGAAATACGCTTCCAGAAAATTCAATCCGACAAATCCACCAACCTCTCAATTTTATATGTGAATATTCATTCTTCTCCCCCGTATATATATAAAGGAATATCAGCTAATTTAATTCCATATTTCTGCCTTGAAAGAAGATAATCGGTTCCCTCTAAAACATCATGAAATAAGGAGGATTCTTTTGACGATAAATCTTGAAGAAACTTTTATCGTTAGTGATGGCATCGTCCAACTTAGCGAATCACCTTTAAGTGACTCCCCAATCATAGTCATTGAAATAATAAATGGAGAAAGGCTTACCGAAGTTTATACGGAACCAGGAGAAAATGAATTTTTAGTGAATTATGAGACAGGATGGATAACATTCAACTCAATCCAGAATCAACAAGAAGTAAAAGTCAAATACAAAGCAAACCCTGAACAATACTTTCACTTTCAAAATTCTGTTACAAAGTATGTGAACGGTGAAGTTTCTGAATCTTTCTCGTACCAATACAACTATCCGGTGAGTGATGAATCCCGTAATTCTATTCAGGAAAATTTCAATCCGTTTGGTGAACCACTTCATCTGCATAATATTGAAGATATAATAAACCTTACAGAAGTATTAAACCAAAAATCTGATAAAAACCATACCCATTCTGAGTATTATACAAAAGAAGAAGTGGACCAAAAAATCATGGATGCGATCGGCACTCCTCCGCCTGAGGAAGTTCCGGTAACAGGAATAAGTTTTAGAACCACGGATTTCTACCTGCGGGTGGCAAATTCGATTCAGCTTGAAGCAATTGTACTCCCTGAGAATGCAGATAACAAAACGGTGCAGTGGGATTCAAGTAATTCAGCCATTGCAACTGTCACCAGTGATGGAGAAGTAAAAGCAATAACGGAAGGGCAAGTTACAATTACCGCAACAACTGTAGACGGAGGTTACACAGCATCCGCAAACATTATTATCGACTCGTCGCTTTTTTATTATAATTTCAGAAACCGTTATGGGGCTGTAGATAATATTATTTTTGATGAATTTTCCCAGTTACCTGCAACATTGAATAATGTTGCACATAATGATCTAAGTGGGTTCATCAATGATTTAGGAGTGACACTGACTTCAAATAGTTTTATCACCATCCCCACTCCAGACTCTTCCTTATCTTTTGATATGAACGATGGAGGTCTGACTATCGTTGTAAGTATATACAACCCCATCGGGTCTTTTTACAAAACAAGCTCCGGAAAAGTTGTTTCGTTTTTCGTGAATAGCGTTTTATATGCATATTTTAAGTATATTGATGGAACAGGTGCAGAGAAGTCTTTATCAATGGCGGATGATATAGGCAATAAGCTTAACAACAACATAATCGAACGGTACGAGAATGTCATTCTTGATGATGAAGAGAATGTATTTATCGTTACATTAAAAGAAAATGGAGAAGGGCAGATGTATCTAAACGGTTATGTGTCGGAGATTAATAAAGCCGTTGATTTTGTTGAATGGGTCAACACTCTTAAAAATGAAGATTTATTGTTAAGAAGAAACCATTTAAATGCAAACACTCCTATGACAATCCTTTCAAGTTTTGAAATGTATGATCGTGCGTTTACTGAAGAAGAAATGTTAAGGAAGAATCAAGCGATTAAAGACGCCGAGCCGTTCAGAAGTTTCCAAGTCCTCCCAGTTGACGTTTTACTGCAAGTTGGAGAAAGTCAGGCTCTTGCTGTTCAGACGTATCCAGCCTATTATAAAGAACACGTTACCTTATCTTATGAAAGCGGGAACGAAGGATTCGTGAAAGTTAGTGAATCAGGTACTCTAACAGGAATATCAACAGGAGAAACTCAAGTCACAGTTAAGCTTGAGTATGAAGGGGAAACTTATTACGAATATGTTAACGTGCAAGTAGGTGGAAATACAGCTGAACCTCCCGAACCTAACCGGAGTATCAATGGAATTTCATTGAACCGTCAGACTGATTCCCTTGACGTCGGGGAGGAATTTCCATTAATGGCAACAACCTTACCCTTTGATGTTTATGATAGTAACTACATCATTTGGGAAACCTCCGATGCCTCTGTTGCGGCAGTACCTTATGGAGTACTGACTGGAAGAGGAGCAGGTACAGCTACGATCACAGCCTACGATTCTTCAAAGACATATTCAGCAAGTTTTGAGGTCACCGTAAAGGACGGACCTGAAGAAACCATAAGTGGAGAAGACACGTACATGATTGACATCCAGCAATTCCAAATCTATGCAGACAGGAGTAATCCAGAACAAACGACAAATGGCATTCAAGCAGTTTTTGATTACGCCATAGACCAAGAGTTTAAAAAAATCGTTTTTCCAAAAGGGAATTACAGTATTACCCCAGATGCCCGTACCATTCTTCCCCCATCGCGTATGATTGTAGATTGGAGCGAATCTAAGATATACATTGAACCCAGCACAAAGACTGCTTCAGGTTATACGATGTTTTATTATGATGGGGATGTCGAACATTGCACGTTTGAAAATGGACATTTTTTTGGAGAAGCGAAAAGCACAACACTTGAACAATCAAGTGAAGGTTGTTTAACCTTTGAAATTAAGGAGTCTTATAAATGTACTTGGAAAAACTGCACTTTTAATGAGTCCCCGGGGTTCAATGTCATAACCGGTACCAACTTAGTGAAGAAAGAAACCCGCTCCATTAGCGTCGGCTTGAGCTGGGAAGATGGATCCATTGGAGAAGACGGTTTTGACAGTATCGATTCCACCAATGGCATATGGAGGTACCAGGGTTATCTGGATATAAGTGGGCTTGGGGATTATTACATGTTGGGCTATAACCAAGGGTACTATTCCTACCCTCATCTCCGTTCAAGGTTATATTCCATATATTTTTATGATATTAATAAAAATTTCATCAAACAACAAAGCTATAACCTACAATTTTTCAATTATGATAAGCCATCGAACGCGTACTTCGCTCGTGTAGTAATATACCAAGAAAACAAACCAAGTACGATGGATCCAAACTTTAACGCTTGTGCTTTCATTAGAACCGTCGGTATGCCAAGATATTGTAAGATCCTAAATTGTACATTCGAGGATAATTTCAGTACGGGTTTAGCTTTGACCGGAGGGGAAGGATGGCTTGTAGATGGATGCTCATTTCGTGAAAACTCCAATGGCAGGACACCCGCTTGTGATGTAGACTGGGAAGATGGATGGGAGACGATGCAAGGAGACGTTTTTCGGAACAATAGCGTTGCGTCTAGGAACGGCTTAATTATTAGTGCTGGCAACAGTTTAGCTCTCCATGACAACACCATCGATCAATCACACCTACAAGTATATAGCCGAACCAACAATTTCAGAATTTACAACAATACTTTTTACGGACGCGGGAACCGAAGACACTTCTTAGCCGCACAAGCAGAGTCTTATTTTGCTCGAAACATCCTCTTTAATGGAGCAAGTTATACTACCTCTCTTCACCATCCCGATGCGCATTATCGGGTGAATGAAGAGAACAATATCATAATATAAAGTTTAGCCATCACAGCAAGTAGGTTGCACATTTTAATTATAAAGTCTTAGTAAGATCATAAACTTACCTTTGAAAGGACCATAGGCTAGTGGATAATAGCCTATGGTCCTTTCGTCTGCTGAATATATCTTTTTACTTACTTAATTTTATAAACCTCTACTCTCTTGAAATTTCTGAATTTCACTTATTATTTATGTCCCTTAATGAATTTAACTTTTACGTCTCCATGAAATTTACTACATTCTTTATTTGCTTTGTTATGATGCAAACCTTACCAACCTAATTTCAATCCTAAAATTTATAAACTTTCCATTTTTTACTAAAAAATAAAATGGATTCGCTCTCTTTTGTAATCATTTGGTGTCGAAAAAAGGCAAAGACTATACTAAGTGTAGTCTTTTTTACTTATTTTTCTGAATATTTTGTAGAATGAATTGATTATTCCTTCTATTTTGATAAATTAGAAAATGTAGGATAAAAAAGGTTAAGAAAGAAAGGGGTCATTTTATTGAAAAAGACGTCAAAGATTGTAACATCTGCTTTAGCTCTAGCCCTCACCATGGGACCGATGAGCGCCAGTGCATTCGACTTGCCAACAACCGGGCATGAGAACGTACATAAATCTCATTCACATTCTCCTAGCGGTATGCCATTTGATGCAGCGATTGCTAATGATGAGCGCTTGATCGAGATGTTGAAAGAGAACGGTAAGATTGCCAAAGATGCCACACCTGCGGAAGCTGAGGAAGGGTTAAAGAAATTCCTCAAGTCTAAACAAACTTCTGCTGAAAAAGCCAAAGGGCAGTTCGATGATGAAGAAGCTGAGACAAAGAAAGAATTGAAAAAAGCTATGGAGAATAATAGCTTAACGAAAGGAAAAGGTAATAAACTTGGACAAGCTGAAACTCCTGATGGTGTAAAAGAAGAAGCCTATAACGGAGAAATGCGTACGGATAAGGTTCTCGTCCTTTTAGTCGATTATCCAGACAAGCCTCACAATTCTCTATCTCCTGAGGAAACTGATATGCATTATGAGGGCGAAGATGCCTACTCACGTGAGCATTATCAGGATATGCTATTCGGTACAGGTGGCTGGACAGGTCCAGACGGGGAAAACTATGTATCTATGAAACAATATTATGAACAGCAGTCTGGTGGAAGTTATTCTGTCGAAGGTGAAGTAGCTGGCTGGTACACGGCTAGTCAACCTGCTGCTGCCTATGGCGGGAACTATCCAACAGAAGATGATAGTGATGTTAATGCTCGCGGTCTAGTCAAAGAAGCTCTTGAAGCTGCTGCTGCTGATCCAGAAGTAAAGCTTGCTGACTATGACAAGTGGGATCGTTATGACCTAGACGGTGATGGTAACTATCTCGAGGCTGATGGATTGGTCGACCACTTAATGGTCATCCACTCTGGGGTTGGTGAAGAAGCTGGTGGAGGTTCCCTAGGTCCTGATGCGATTTGGTCACACCGTTGGAATCTTGGTGGAGTCTTCGCACTTGAGGATACACAAGCAGCTGTTCCTTACTGGGGCGGTGCTATGGCAGCCTACGATTACACAATCGAGCCTGAAGATGGTGCTGTCGGAGTTATGGCACACGAATTCGGACATGACCTTGGTCTTCCAGACGAATACGATACTCAGTATTCAGGAAAAGGGGAGCCGGTCAGCTACTGGTCCATCATGTCAAGCGGAAGCTGGGCTGGTGACATCCCTGGTACGATGCCGACAGGATTCAGTCCTTATGCAAAAGAAATGCTGCAAACTTCTGCTGTCGTGGACAGTGAAGGTACCCAAGGAAACTGGTTATCTGGTTCAGAAATTAATGTAGAAGATGTCAAACAGGAAGGCATGGAATTCTTCTTAGACGAAGCCAACACGAAAGGCACGAACGATGACGTCGTCAAAGTCAACTTGCCACAAAAAGAAACGGTCATAAACGAACCGGCCAGTGGTGAATATGAATACTTCTCTGGTAGTGCTGATGACTTACACAA
Organism: Halobacillus litoralis; assembly: GCF_020524085.2. NCBI lineage: Bacteria > Bacillati > Bacillota > Bacilli > Caryophanales > Bacillaceae > Halobacillus > Halobacillus litoralis. The sequence goes on along the minus strand of NZ_CP129016.1, from coordinate 1,623,360 downwards.
CAATTTAACAACTACTGTAGATTTAACAGGCGCCGAGAGTGCTGAATTCAACTTCAAGACTTGGTATGACATTGAAACAGACTGGGATTATGCCTACGTTACTGTAAACGGGGACCCAATCCCAAGTGATATTACAACAGATACTAACCCGTATGGCTCTAACCTAGGTCATGGAATTACAGGAAGTTCTGAAGGCTGGATCAATGCTTCCTTCGACCTTTCTGCTTATGCAGGTCAGGAAGTTGAAGTGGCCATTGAATACGTGACAGATGCTGCTGTATCGAACCCAGGCCTCTATGCTGATGATCTTTCAATCGTCGTTGACGGGGAAGAAATTGTCTTTGATGATGCAGAAGGTGACTCAGAATTCGAGCTTGATGGTTTTACGAAAAATGATGGAATCAAACGTTCTGATCACTACTACCTGCTTGAATGGCGTACTCACAACGGTGTGGATGAAGGATTAGCCAACATCCGCCGTGGAGACAGTCTCATGACATTCGATGACGGACTTGTCGTCTGGTATGTGGATAATCAATATTCCGAAAACTGGACAGGGTTCCACCCTGGAGACGGGTTCTTAGGTGTTGTGGATGCAGACCAGCGCGTAAACAAATGGAGTGATGGTAGTCTTGGGTTGACTCGTTATCAAGTCCATGATGCTGCTTTCAGCTTGGATAAATCTGAAAAAATGTATCTAGACTACACGGATCTTCTTGGTGTAACCATGAAAGATAACTACACGAAGCGTACTCCTCTTTTCGATGACAGTGCAGACTACTCCAACCAAGGTCTTGTAGATGCAGGACGTAACGTTCCTGAATACGGACTTAAGTTCAGAGTTACTGGTCAAAGTGAAGATGGTACGGTTGGTAAAGTCTTGATTTTCAAATAATAGGAAGAACTCAAAAAGTCATTGAAGATTAATTCTTCAATGACTTTTTTTATACATTAACTTAGCAATCCATGCAAAATTTCAGCTACAAAAGGTGGGGTTTATCGATCATGACTTTTTATAGTATAGTTTATTCATTTCACCACTTTTTCTTAAAATTAAAATACAAACTCCATGTGAATCAAAAAATCCCAAGCCGCTTTTTTGTTCGAATCCGTTCCGGAGGCTCTGTATATACCATTTCTCCTTCTAGAACAACGTGAGCATTTTCCATGAATTGATACATAAGATCCGTACCGAATTTTTTCTCAATTTTACTGTAAGCTTCTTTCATGAAAAAACCACGCTTTTTCGTATCACGGGCATCGGAGGCCACCAGGTGAGCTAAATTAAACTCAATCATTTGGTAAGAAAATTTTTGGACTTCCCCTTCCTAACTTACCAGCAATACTGGCAGCGCTGACTAGCGTAATAGCTCCATTCCTAACAAAGTTATAGAGCTCGTTCGGTTGCTCACGAAGAGTTTTATTACGCTCAGGATGGACGAGCACAGGTTTATAACCCAACATTTGAATATCATACATCACTTGGTTTGTATAATGCGGCAGGTCGTGGTTCGGTAATTCAAGGAACACATAGCCACTATTCTGATTGATAGGGAGAACTTCATCTTTTAAAGTCTCCATGTCTCCATTGACCTTTATTTCTTGTCCAGGTAGAACCGTCAGATCGATGCCCTGTTTAAATAATTCATCATTTAACTGAGCAGTTTTCTGCAGGATTAACGATTTTGGATTGTTGTACTTTCTATGAAGGTGATAAGGGGTTGCAACCATCGTATCAATACCCTGCTCGACAGCTGCTTTCGCCATTTCAATACTTTCATCCATCGTCTGAGGTCCATCATCAAGTCCAGGTAAAATATGACTGTTCAAATCGATCATTTTATCCACCCCTATGATTTATTTCGAACCTACATTCATCAGTTTCTGTTCATTACGCGACTTGATTATACGTTGAAAGTAATCCTTGTTGTCTATGTTACGAAAAATAGGTAAGCGATTTTAGAAGTCAGTTTCCATTTGGAGGGCCTGCTCTCACTAACCTTCCCTTTTGTCACTCACCCTTTATAGTTCTTAAGAAAGAACAATAGATTAAGTAATACTTCTTTCCTTAACCTTTAATTCCTGCAAAAAGGTTGTCTAGATATATAGAATTATCTGGTCAATGTTTAATTTCTATATAACGAACCCTACATTATAATTACCCTGATATTATTCCTCAACACGGCCTCCAAAATATAGACAGAGAGTACCACGAATTAATAATCCAGAAACACCTTCGTTGTCGCTTGTCCATATTTAAATTACCTTTTTCTCTTATAAACTATATACCACAAAATGGGAAAAGTAGTCATCTTAGAACAGGAATGATTCATATAAGAAATGTACAAGCATGAAGATAAAATACGATGCACAAGTACAGAAATAAAAAAAGCGCAAGCCCCTAAATTACAGGCTTGCGCTCTTGTTCGTCATGATTAACCATTAATCCAATCCGTATGGAACGTACCTTCTTTATCCACACGCTGATACGTGTGCGCACCGAAGTAGTCACGCTGTGCTTGCAGCAAGTTCGCTGGAAGCTTGGCTGTACGGTAGCTGTCATAGTACGCAAGCGCACTGGAGAACGCAGGTACCGGTACACCGTTTTGGATCGCAAGAGCTAGAGTTTCACGAAGCTCTTTTTGATAGGATGTTGCGATGTCCTGGAAGTACGGATCAAGAAGCAGGTTCGTCAGGTTCTCTTCTTTGTCGTACGCGTCTTTGATCTTCTGAAGGAACTGGGCACGGATGATGCAGCCGCCGCGGAAGTTCATCGCGATGTCGCCGTACTGTAGGTCCCAGCCTTTTTCTTCTGACTGTGCACGCATCTGTGCGAAACCTTGCGCGTAGGAGCAGATTTTACTCATGTACAACGCTTTACGCAGTGACTCGATGACTTCTTCTTTGTTTCCATCAAAAGTGACTTCTGGACCATTCAGGTATTGGCTCGCTTTTTGGCGTTCTTCTTTCATCGCAGAGATGAAGCGAGCGAATACGGATTCTGTGATGATCGGTAGTGGAACACCAAGGTCAAGGGCACTCTTACTTGTCCATTTTCCTGTTCCTTTTTGACCGGCCGTATCAAGGATGACTTCAACAAGCGGCTTGCCTGTTTCTTCGTCCACCTTTGTGAAAATGTCTGCAGTAATCTCGATCAGGTAGCTGTCGAGTTCTCCTTCGTTCCACTCTTTAAACACTTCGTGAAGTTCTTGTGCAGACAATCCAAGTACATTCTTCATGATGAAGTACGCTTCACAGATCAACTGCATATCACCGTACTCAATGCCATTGTGAACCATTTTCACGTAGTGACCGGCACCGCCGCGGCCCATGTAAGCAGCACATGGTGTACCTTCAACGTTCGCTGCGATCGCATCAAAGATCGGTTTTACCTCAGCATACGCTTCACCCGGTCCTCCTGGCATGATGGAAGGTCCTTTACGGGCACCTTCTTCACCGCCGGAGAATCCTGTACCGATGAAGTGGATGCCTTTTTCTTCTAAGTATGATGCACGGCGTTCTGTATCTTCGTAGTACGTGTTTCCGCCGTCGATCAGCATGTCGCCTTCTTCTAAGTGAGGGACGAGGCTTTCGATGACTTTGTCTGTTGTGTCGCCTGCTTTGACCATCATCAAGATTTTACGTGGTTTCTCAAGAGAAGCGACGAATTCTTCGGCACTGTAAGCACCAGAAATATTTCCTGTATTCTCATCATTTCCGACCAGTTCGTCTACACGGTCTGTCCAGTAATCATAGACAGACACAGTGTAGCCGTTATCCTGGATGTTCAGGGCAAGGTTCGCCCCCATGACTCCTAAACCGATGACTCCAATATTCTGCTTATCCATGTTCCGATCAAATCCTTTCCATTCTATCTGTAAAAAGTTCTTACCACCATGTATAGCCGTCTTCGTTCAATAGCTTCTCAGCTGCTTCCGGTCCTTCAGATCCAGCTTGATAGCCGTGAAGAGGGAGAGCGTCATTTTCGAATGCTTCCAAAATTGGCTGAACCCACTTCCAGGAAAGTTCCACCTCACTCCAGTGAGCGAAATAAGTGGAGTGCCCCTGCATGGCATCTTCCAATAGGTTTTCATAAGCCTCTGGTTGGGCATCCAAGTTTTTAGAAAAATTGATGTACGCTGGTTCGAACTTCTCATTCGAATCGTCTTTCAAGTTGATGCGCAGCCCGACACTTTCGTTCGGATTGATTTCGATCATCAACAGGTTGGACACTGCTCCTGCCGCATCTTCATCATCAGCAACCTCGTTCTTGAACTCAATGATGATGCGTGTCGATTTTTTCTCGAGGCGTTTCCCTGTACGAATGTAAAAAGGAATGCCTTTCCAGTAATCGTTGTCGATGTACAAACGAGCAGCGAAGTACGTGTCGTTGTTCGAGTTTTCCGCAACACCGTCTTCATCTAAGTAACCTGGGATTGGTTCTGCGTTCATTTCACCCGCTTCATACTGTCCACGCACCACATGTTTAGAGATTTCATCTTCCTCCACAGGACGCAGCGATTCCATGATCGCTTTTTTCTTTTCTTCAATTTGTTTCGGCGTCAATTTTTCCGGGTGATGAAGGGCGGTCATCATCACTAGCTGCAGCAAATGGTTCTGTACCATATCACGAATGGCTCCAGCCTTGTCATAATAACCTGCTCTCGTTCCAACACCGACCGTCTCACTCGCTGTAATCTGAACGTTCGCAATCTGTTCATGATTCCACAGGGCCTTCAAAATCGGGTTCGGACGGATCAACGACTCAAGGTTCTGCACCATCGGTTTTCCAAGGTAGTGGTCGATACGGAAAATCTCTTCTTACTGGAATACTTTTGTCAGCTTTTTATTTAAATGACGTGCAGAATGCAAGTCACTTCCGAATGGCTTTTCAACGATCAGACGCTTCCAGCCACTCGTGTCTGTGATCCCATTTTCGTGAAGAGAAGCCGCGATCGGCTCAATCAACTTCGGTGCAACCGAAAGATAGAAAAGACGGTTTTCTGGAATCGAAAGCTCACTTTCCCTTTCTTCAATAAAGGCTTTCAATCCTTGATAAGATTCATCCTTCATCGCATCGAAAATGAAATAGCGGAAAGAAGCAAGGAACTCGTCCAAATTCGATTCGTCTACATCTCTTCTTGAGAAAGATTCCAGAGACTCTTTAATGATGCTGTGGAAATCTTCCTGCGAATACTGTCTACGTCCAAGGCCTACAACGGAAAGGGAATTCGGCATTTTCCCCTCGATATATAAATTATAGAGAGCGGGATAGATTTTACGTTTCGCCAAATCACCGCTTGCTCCGAATAAAACAAAGGTCATGTCGTCCATCATTTCTGCGGTATCGATTCCATGACTTTTCGTGTTGAGTTGGTCCATGATTCGTGTTACCTCCTGTACTTTTGCGCTTTTATTAGTATAAAGCATGAGCACCAAATATGTAAGTGAACAGGCTTACGCCAGGAACACTGTTTTATTGTTTACCTCATTCATCACATTTATGAAATGTGTCTAAAATGTGTAGTTGGCCATGAAAATTATTTTACTGAAAATTCGGCTGTTTTTAAAGAGGCAATAGGAGGCACACAATCCGCATCAGGCTTAATTTCAGCGATGTGAGAAACGTGACGCTTTGTATGTCGGCTATACTCTTAGTGTGAGCGTTTTCACTCTTATTTGCAATAGATTGAAAAAAATTTTCATATTATATTTGAAAAATGAAGGGGGGTTGGCTCTAAAATAGGTAATTTTTTGACTTTGATTGATATCCTGCTTGGGTTCAGTAATCCTTTACCTATTTTGAGGGATTTCCAATTCCATTTGAGCGATACAAGCTCGTCTTTAGCCTAAAAAATAAAAAGCCGAATGCTCCCGTATCAGGAAGCATTCGACTCTTCTTCAGCATGATCCGCTTGTGTATTTTTTCGATTACGAATGATCGGAACAACGAACGATAGAATACTTACGATGTAAAGTCCTATAGATACCGGGTCGGAGATGAGAATCATCATGTCTCCACCTGCAGCCGTAAGCGACTGTCTTAATGACTGCTCCATCATACCACCGAGAATGAAAGCTAAGATGAACGGAGCTGCCGGGAAGCTGAATAGTCTCATTAAATATCCGACAAAACCGAAGATCAGCAATAGATACAAATCGAATGTACTGAAGCTTATGGCATAAACACCGATCAAACTGAAGATCGCAACTAAGGAGATCAGCATGGGCCGTGCGATTTTCAATATTTTTGCGATGTATGGAATGAGTGGTAAGTTCAGAATCAATAAAAAGATATTTCCAATATACATACTAGCAATGATGCCCCAGAAAACTTCCGGACGATCAGCCATCAGTAGTGGTCCCGGCTGAATACCTAGGACGAGGAATGCGCCCAACATAACAGCTGTTGTTCCGGACCCTGGTATACCAAGGCTCAGCAATGGAACAAAGGCACCACTGGTCGCTGCATTATTGGCCGTTTCCGGTGCAGACAACCCTTTGATCGATCCTTTCCCGAATTCTTTCGGGTTTTTAGCGATTTTCTTTTCTGAAATATAACCGATGAATGAAGCGATGGTTGCGCCTGCTCCTGGCAAAACACCAAGAATGAAACCGAGGAACGACTGCCTGCTCATAGGGCCGCGCATTTCTTTGAAGTCCTCTTTGCTAAGCTTCAAACTTCCAATGTCCCCCTGATTTTGCAGTGATTGATCTTTACGCTTTTTCACAAGAAAACAAATCTCAGCCAATGCAAACAATCCTAGCGCGATGACTAGAAAATCGATTCCTTCCAATAAGTTGGGATTGCCAAACGTAAAACGGCTTGTTCCCGTTTGGCCGTCGATTCCAATGGTCGCCACTATAAAACCGACGGTAGCTGTTATTAAAGCTTTGATCGTTGAGCCATCGGATAGACTTGCAATAGCAGTCAGACCTAAAAACATGAGGGCAAAATATTGAGGCGGACCGAATGAAACGGCGACGGCAGATAAGGCGGGAGCGAACAACATCAGCAAGACGACGGAAACCGTTCCTCCGACGAAGGATGATATCGCAGCAATCGCCAATGCTTTTCCTGCTTCCCCTCGCTGTGCCATCGGATAGCCGTCAAAAGATGTGGCTACTGTCCCTGATATCCCTGGTGCGTTCAAGAGAATCGAAGACGTCGATCCACCGAATACAGCCCCGTAATAGACACCCGCCATCATCACTAAGGCGACAGAGGGGTCCATTCCATATGTGATCGGAATCATGATCGCAATCGCACTGATTGGACCAAGTCCCGGCATCATTCCAATGAGCGTACCAGAGCTACGACACCGATCAGAACGAACAAAATCCCCTGCCAGCTGAACGCGACCTGAACTCCCTGCATTAATCCTTCCATTGCACCCATGGTGACTCACCTCCTTTTAAAATGGTAAAACTCCTTGTGGGAGACGGATTTGTAGTAAGTAATTGAACGAAAGGTACATAATCAGTGGAAATAGAACCGCAACGAGGATGGTGGTCACAAGCTTTCTGTACCCCAGGAACCAGGAACAGGCAATAATGAATAGCATAGAACTCAAAACGAAACCGATGATCTCTAATAGGAAAATATAAAGAAAGATCATGCCCCCAACCGCGAGTAAAACGAGCATTTCTTTTTTCGGTACTTGACGTTTTTCTTTTTCCTCTTCTGTCTCTGAGGATTTATCAAAGAATAAAAAGACCGCAAGAATAATCAATAAATAGCCCAGGATCTTTGGAACGAAATCCGAATCGACTGGCACGTAAGGGTATTCCTTTAAGTTATAGGTCAAATAAAGATAACCAGCAGCGAACAAAATCAAAAAGATACTCACTTTCTGGTTCAACGTTTTCAGCAAGAACATCACCTTCAATCTAATAGAAAAGGGCCTGCGTACAGACCCTTTCTATCTATTATTGATTCAACCCAAGCTCTTCCATTAAGCTGCCAAGTTCCTCTCTTTGTTCATCCATGAACTGGCTGTACTCTTCACTATCCATGTACATTTCATCCCATCCATAGTTGTTACGTATCTCAGCAAATGCTTCCGAATCACTGACTTCTTTCAGCTTTTCTTCATAATAAGCGACTTGACCTTCCGTCATATCTCCAGGTCCGAAGAAACCTCTCCAGTTAACGAATGTGGCATCAATGCCCTGTTCTTTTGCAGTTGGGAAGTCTTCAATAACTTCTCCTTCCAGACGTTCTTCTGCTGTAATTCCTAGTACACGAACTTTTCCTGCTTTCACTTGTTCGACGGTTTCAGCAATGCCAGTTGAATAAACGTCTGCACTTCCGTTAAGGATCTGTGTCATCCCTCCGCCATCTTGAGCAGAAACATACTTGATTTTTTGAATGTCGACACCTGCTTTTTTAGCGATGGTGACAAACTGCATGTGGTCCATAGAGTCAGGAGAAGACGTTCCAACGACCGTTACGCTGGAAGGATCGTTTTTCATATCTTCAAATAGCTCGTTCAAGTCCTGCCACTTTGCGTCATCTGCGACTGCGAATGCTGCATAATCAGCAATCATGTTGGAAAGTGGAGTGAAATCTTCATGAGACAAATCCGACTGTCCATTCAATGGAACGAAAATCAATGGAGGAGAAGAAACGAAAATATTGTGTGGGTTGTTCGTACTGTTTATGTAAGACCAACCCACAGCTCCACCGCCACCTTCTTTGTTGACGACCCCGACGTTCTGCTCGGTGATTTCTTCTTCTTCAAGAATTTTTCCGACAGAGCGGGCCGTCGTATCCCAACCACCGCCGGCACCAGCAGGAGCGACAATTTCAATATTCTTGCTTGGCGTCCATTCACCATCGCCGCCATCCCCGCTCGTTTCCGAAGAGTCACCGCCACAAGCAGCTAAGAACAAAACAATCAACAAACTTCCAATCATCCATAAATGCTTCTTCATATAATGAATCCCCTCTCTTCTTGCTATTTGATGATAGTTTATAAGAAACACCCAAAAATGTAACCGTTTTCAAAATAATCAAAATTAAAAGCATAAAACCAATTAACCAAATAAAAATCACGGAGGTTAACATGGATAAAACTGTAAGACCTGGTCACCCAATTCTTGGGTGACCAGGTCTTACAGTTTTATCCTTTCCCCATATTTCCTTTCCTCCATTTCAATCAAAAAAAGACTCGTCATTTCGACGAGTCTTCTCCGCGCTCTACCTTTTATAATATTTTCTCTGAGGCCTGCCGACTTTTCCGTAGTTCATCTCTGCCTTGCCTTTCCCAATGCTGATCAAGTACTCAAGGTATCTTCGAGCAGTCGTCTTAGATGCCCCCATTTGAGCGCTTGCCTGTTCCGCTGTCAATCCGCTTCCCCCAGCATTCGAAAGCATCCCTTCTACTTTCTCAAGAGTCAGCGGATCTATCCCTTTTGGAACAGTTATGGAAGTGGCAGCCGTTTCATTGGAAGATTTGATCAACTGATCGACGGTCGCTTGATCAAAGGTATCGATTTGAGACATACGATTCTTCCGTTCCTGATAGCTTTCAATCGTCTTCTGGAAACGCTCCATTGTGATCGGCTTGATGATATAATCGAACACGCCATACTTCAGCGCCTTTTCCACGACTTCTTTTTCTTGCGCGGCCGTGATCATGATTACATCCGTTTGTGGTGCATTGGAACGAATATCATGCAGGAGGTCGACGCCGAGCTGATCAGGCATATACACATCCAACAAAAGAAGATCCGGCTGTTGTTCCTCAAGCATCTCTAAAGTTTCTTCAGCATTCAAAGCCTTTCCGACAACTTCTACACCATCCACCACTCGCAAAAATTGCGCATGCAGTTCAGCCACCCTGAAATCATCTTCACTGATCATCACCTTCATCAGGTCCACCTCCTGTATGTTTTGGTAAAAAAATCGAGAACACAGCACCACCATCGGCACTGTTATCCACTTCCATCGTTCCAGACAACCGCTCGACAATCTCCCTCACATTATGAAGACCATACCCCCGATGATTTCCTTCTTTCGTAGAGAAACCTCGAACAAACAAAGAAGTGTACACATCTTCAGGAATTCCCGGTCCGTTATCTGACACTTCAAAAACGATATCATGGCCAACATCCGTCACAAAAAACTCGACTCGCTTCTCCTTTTGACCACTCACTGCTTCAAAAGCATTGTCGATCATGTTTCCTAACATCGTGACTAACTCTGTCCTTGTGATATGTGGAGGAACTCGTCCTAACTCCGAATCTTCTTGAATAATGAACTCCACTTTCTGCTCAGAAGCCGTGCTCATTTTCCCCGTAAGGATTGCCTGAACCGTTTCATCCCGGATCCGGTCAAAAATCATAGTTTGATGCTTTTGCGACATATGGAAATCTTCTTCGATCATTCCCATCGCCTCTTCCTGTTTGCCTAACTGCAAAAGCCCAAGCAGCACATACATCTTGTTGGCATGCTCATGTGTTTGGGAGCGCAGACTTTCCGAATGCCTTTTTACTTCCGATAAAGTCTGGACCATGTTCCTGACCTCTGTCTTATCACGAAAACTGGAAACGACTCCGGCTACCTGTCCTTCATGCATAATCGGAGTCCGATTGACGATGACGACCTTATCGAGTAGAATCATCTCTTCGTCCCTTGTCGCCTTTCCTGTTTCAAGCACTTTCAGCATTTGCGTATTCGGAAAGACCTCAGAAATCATACGCCCCTCGGCTCCCTCTGACAAGTTCAAAAGATCGATCGCAGACTGATTGATCATCGTCACCCGGCCCGCTGCATCAATGGATATGATCCCTTCTTTTATAGAAGAAAGAATGGCTTCACGCGTTTGGTAAAAGGAGGTGATTTCATAAGGTTCGAGGCCGAGCGTATCTTTCCTTATACTCCGCGCCAGTAAAAGGCTTCCGACAGCCCCGACCACCAATACAAGGACCGCGACACCAAAAACGTTCTCAAGCTTATTCCACACAATGGAGCGAACGTCCTCCAGCAAAAATCCGACCGACACGATGCCAATAATATCCCCGTTCTCACCAATAATCGGCGCTTTCCCTCTCAAGGAAGGACCAAGCGTACCTTCTGCTTTTGATATGTAATATTCTCCATTCTTCAGCGCTCGTTCGTTGTCACCACCAACCATACGCCTGCCGATTTTCCACTCGTCGGGATGGGCATAGCGGATGCTGTCCTTATTTCCGATCACAACAAACTCCGCCCCGGCCTCCTCCTGCACACTCAAAGCAATCGGCTGAATGACTTCAGATGGGTTCTCTGTGTCAAACGCTTCTTTAATGGAAGGCATAAAAGAGACCGTACTGGCGACCTGAAGGGCGAGCTGTCCCATTTGGTCTTCGACATCTCTTTTTTCCATATAGGCAAAAACACCGGATAACAACCCGATCACTAAAACAAGTAAGGAAAGAATCAACACCATAATTTTCGTGCGCAGGGAAACTTTCAATGACATCTCCACCTATGAAAACGTTATCTCAATCTATCGTAACATAGGAGAAGATTTTAGAGATTGCTAAATTCTGAATTTTTCATCTTCTGAAAACTCCTATACTCATTTTTCCTCATAAAAAAGGAGAAAGAAACATCCAGGCATTCTTTATCCTCTCTAATATTATGGCGCCTTACATTTAAGTTTTTTAACATAATATCCCATATGATACTCCTAACCTAGTAATATATTCCATATGATACAATTAATTAATAAAGGGGGGGATTTGTCTGTGCTAAAAACCCTACTAAGCATCATAACCATCTGCACCTTTGCCATATTTGGGTTATGGATCTATGAAAGCATGACGACTAAAGAAACTTCAGGCAATCCATATAGTGAAACGATTCCCAGTCAAATGGGAGAACCTGATTCCAGTGAATATATGTTCACGGAACGCTTTCCTTACACAGAAGAAGAAATCTTAGAAAAAACAGGATATGGCCCTAAAACAGGAGAAGGGTTTAACAGCAGTAATATGATCTCCCCAATGGCTGATTTCCAAATCAACCAGCCTGGAGAAGAACAAGGGACATACATTGAAGGGGTCCCCGAAGGTCATACAGTCAAGGTAGAACTGATTGAACGGACGAAAGAATTAGCAGAAATAAATAAGGTAAAAGAAGTGACGTACGAAGAAGGCGAAAAAGGACTCGTCACCACCCTTCCGGATAAAAGAGACCAACTTTATTCCCTAAGTGCCGAGATGATCAACGGGAATGGAGAGGTCATCGATACTTCTGTTGGTATTGTCTATGTACCACCCGAGCCTGAAGTGAATGCAGAAGTTTCTATCGACAAGACTTCCTACTCTCCCACCGACACCATGGATTTCAGAATCACCAATTTCGGTCCTTCCAGTTTAAGTTATGGAGTCAGGTTCATCATTCAATCTTATGAGAATGAGGCATGGAAGACTGTCGAAGGACCAGAAGCAGTCGTAGCTATGGAATATATTCTGCTACCAAAGGAATCAACCACCTATACTGTCAAACTAGAATCCTACGATCTTGAAAAAGGAAAACACCGAATCATCAAGCGTCTGAGTGTTTCCGATACAGAAGTGGAAGAAGGATTGGCTGCCGAATTTAATATCCAATAATAAATGCACCTTAATATTTAATAAAAGTGGAGCCCTGGGACCAATAGGTCCAGGGCTCTACTTTTTATGAGTTCAAGAAATTCAAAGCGGCTTGCCTATAGATTTCAGTGGTCTCTGCGAGTTCATCGAGATCCACATATTCATCAATCTGATGCGGAACTTCGCGGTCCCCTGCTCCAATCGTAACGATTGGAACACCTGCTACATGTAAAAACGTACCGTCTGTTGCACCAGGGACGCCGTTATACACTGGTTCTTTTTTCAAAACCGTGCGGACTGCTTCTGAAATAGCGGTGACGACAGGTTCATCTTTCTCCGTCGATGTCCAAGGGCGATCCTCAATGACAGTGAAATCGGCTTTGAAATCCGGATCATCCTTCGCAAGCCGATCTAATATTTGCTGGAGTTCTTCTTTCAATACCTCATGGTCCTGACCATGAACGGTGCGAATATCCAGTGTTGTCATGCACTGTTCCGGGATGACATTGATCTGGGCATCCCCTTTGGCCGGAGATTGTAGGATGGTTGGGGTGATACTAGGCCATCCCAGGGTTGAATGCTTCCCAAGCCGCTCCTGCTCCCGTTTCTCCAGTTTCTCTAATTCGACGATGATCTTCGCCATCCGCCAGTTCGGATTAATGCCGCTCCATGAAATTGCTCCATGTGCCATTTTCCCATAGGCATTCATTACCACTCTCATGGCTCCACGCTGGGCGATGCACACTTGATTCTCTTCAGGTTCACAAATGATGGCTCCATCTACTTCATCAGCCCATCCTCGCTCGATAAAGTGTTTGATTCCAATCATCATTCCTTCTTCATCACAAGGAATACATAAAAGGATTTTTCCGGACCATTCTTCTTCGTCTTCTATAAGAGATTGGACAGCTGTAATCATGCAGGAGAGATTTCCTTTCGTATCATTGGTTCCCCGCCCGTACATCCGGCCACCGACAATCTCAGCACCAAAAGGATCATATGTCCAAGACCCATGATCTCCTTCTGTCACGACATCTGTGTGTCCTTCGAATAAAAGCGTTGGTCCTAGCTTTCCAGAGTCAATGACACCGATGACGTTCGGACGCCCCGGCTCCACTTCCTCCACATGAACTTCGATGCCAAGTTTTTTTAGATGGTCGGCAACATAATGAGCCGCTTTCTCCTCGTTACCACCCTCCACTCCAGGTACTGTACACACTCGGGATACGGACAAGCTCTTGAGTCAGAGAGATGACCCTTTTTCGATCACGTATTTTTCTCGTTTCGATTTGTGTATTGGGCATAAGTCACATGCTCCTCTCTAATTGGTCATGAGAAATGGCTTGGCTTTGAATGCGCGATTTGGTCAATAAACTAATGGTGACAAAAGCAACAAATGAAAGGAGAATCGGGACGACGACGTTATGCATTCCAAACAGGCTCGGGAAAAATTGGTCGACAATGATATAAGAGACAATACCGACGACCATCGATGCAAGCGCGCCGTATTTATTCCCGCCATCCCAGTAAAGTCCTAGCACAACCGGCCAAATAAAGGTCGCTTCAAGACCCCCGAATGCAAATAGGTTCAGCCAGATCAGTAAATCCGGCGGACTCAAGGCCATAAGAAAAACTAAAATTCCAAGGATGGCCGTAACACCAAAACTCATCCGCTTCACTCGTGTATGCGATGCATCCGGCTTAATGTAATTTAAATACACATCTTTCACAACAGCAGAGCTGACAAGGAGCAGCAAGGAGTCCACTGTGGACATGATAGCTGCCATAGGAGCAGCTAAAACAATACCGGCAAGCCATGGCGGCAGAACTTCCTGGGCAATCAAAGGCATCACTTTGTCTCCAACTTCAATACCAGGAAGGATTGGTCGGGCGAATACTCCAATCAAATGCATGTTCAACATGATGAAACCTACAACAATCGTCCCGATAATGAGAGCACGGTGCATGGAACGAGAATTTTTATAAGCCATAGCACGAACGGTTACCTGTGGCAAACCGACGACAGCAACACCGACGAGAATCCAAAAGGAGGAGACATAAGTCGGACTTAATCCACCATCTGCGCCGTACGGAGTGATGAGGTTCGGGTTCTCTGCCGTAAGGTCTGCCATGATGTTGTCGATTCCGCCACCTGCCATGATGGTCGCAATCAGCAGGATAAGCGTGCCTCCGAACATGACAACTCCTTGGACCGTATCAGTAAGAGCGACGGCTTTGAATCCACCGATAATGACATAAACAAGAACGGAGACAGCAAAGGTGAACAAGGCCGTCGTATAATTCAACCCGGTAAGCGATTCAATCAAACGCGCTCCCCCGACCCACTGGGCAGCCATTGCAGAAAAAAGAAAGACAATGATACTAAAAGCTGCTGTCAGTACGACCCACTTACTTTGATAGCGACCTTTCAAATAGTCGATGAGCGTGACCGCCTTATATCGACGCGCCATGATGGCAAACTTTTTACCTAGAATCATCAAGACAAAGTAACCGGTAGCTACCTGGGACATGGAAAGGAGCACCCAGCCGAAGCCTTGAGTATAAGCCACGCCCGGTCCGCCAATAAAACTGCTCGCACTTCCATATGTAGCGATCATCGTCATGGCGAGGATGAACCCTCCGAGCTGTCTTCCTCCAAGGAAGTACTCCTGTAGAAAAGAATCGCCCGTCGCATGTTTAAGGGAACGACTTGACCAGAAACCGATGGCAAAAATCACAACCAGGAAAATAGCGAGTGAGATTATGACCGGTGTGTTCATGTCCGTTCACCATCCTCTTCATCAAAAGGCACTTCCACAAACCAGACCTTCACCACAAAAATGACGAGTAAAGTCATAATGATGAATCCTAACACACAACTGTAAAAGAACCAGGAAGGTAACCCGAAGACATAGGAGTAGTCTTCGGGTGTTCGATCTCCGAGACCGTAAGCGAAAGCAAACCACCAAATGAAATTGAACACAGCAAGAGCGACCCCAATCAGTGCTTCCCTGTTGGCAATCCTGAACCGATCATCCTGTTTTCTCTTCCTTTCTTTTTCCAAGCCCCCATCTCCTTTTCATATAGAGTTAAAAAACTCCAACGTTAGAAGTTTTCATTGATTCATAAGGTAATAAAAAAAGTACGTTTACATCTTGACCGCAACATTCTTCAGGATCGTATAGTTGTTCAATGCTTCAAGGCCCTTCTCCCTGCCAAAGCCACTTTTTTTGTATCCACCAAAAGGCATCTGGATGCCTCCCCCAGCTCCATAGTTATTGATGAATACCTGTCCGGCTCTTATTTTCTTAGCCAGCCGGTGAGCTCGTCCGATGTTTTCCGTCCATACCCCTGTCACCAATCCATAAGGGGTGTCATTGGCCAGATGAATGGCTTCTTTTTCTTCTTTGAAAGTGAACACGCTGAGCACTGGTCCGAATATTTCTTCCTGCGCTACTTCACTTTGAGGATCAAGTCCATCAATGATGGTCGGGGCAAGAAAATATCCATTTTCACATCCATCTACATGGACGCGCTCCCCTCCTGTTAAAAACGATGCGTGTTCCTTCTTCGCAATGTCCAAAAACATTTCAATCCGTTCGTATTGCTTTTGCGACAATACGGGACCCAGGTCAGGGTCATCCAACCCTCTCCCCAGCTTTAAGCTCTCCATTTGTTTCTGGATTCGTTGTAAAAATTCTCCCTTTATTCCTTCTTCAATGAGAAGACGCGAACCAGCCGAACACGTCTGACCGGCATTCTGGACAATCGATTTGACGATCCACTTCGCAGCCTCGTCCAACTTGGCATCAGCAAAAACGATATTCGGGGACTTGCCTCCAAGTTCCAACGTGACAGGAACAATATTCTTTGAACCTGCTTCCATGACAAGCCTCCCCGTCTGGACAGAACCGGTAAAGGTGATATGGTTGACCTCTGGATGATGAATCAACGCATCCCCGGCTTCTTTTCCGTAGCCCGTAATGACATTGAATACACCTTTAGGCAAAGATGTTTCATCAAAAAGTTCTGCGAGTTTAAGGGCTGTAAGAGGTGTATCCTCCGCCGGCTTTACGACAACAGTATTCCCTGTGGCAATGGCAGCAGCTGTACTCCGTGAAGTGATCTGGATCGGATAGTTCCAGGGAATAATATGAGCCGTCACTCCCACCGGCTCCCTCACCGTGTAATCCAATACATCCGACTGGACCGGGATCGTTTCTCCAAAAATCTTATCAGCCATGCCTGCGTAATATTCAAAATAACGGGCAGCAGCTTCCACATCCCCTCGGGCTTGAGAAATCGGCTTTCCTGTATCCTTTGTTTCCAGTTGAGCGAACTCTTCAGCCGATGCTCTGATCCTTCTTGCCATGTCAAAAAGAATCCTCCCGCGCTCTTCAGCGGCAAAGTCCTGCCATTCCTCCGATTCAAAGGTATGTCGTGCGGTCAATACAGCTCGATGAACATCGTCTTTGCCACCCCTTGGTACTTCTGCAATGACTTCTTGGGTCGCTGGATCTTTCGTAGCTACCGTTCTTTTATCCTCACTTTCTACCCATTCACCACCAACATACATGTGCTTCATACCTTCATCCCTTTCCTCTTATTAAAGTCCTCGTCCGCCGTCAACGTTCAGAACACTTCCTGTCACCATCCGTGCACCGTCAGAACTCAAATAAAGGGCCGCTTCCGCGATATCTCCAGGAGTCACCAACTCCCCTAGAGGCACACTTTTCTTAAACGTATCTTCTTTCACCTGATCTACGTCACCACCTTCTGGGCTGAATTTCCCCAGCATACTTGTATCTGATGGACCCGGATTGATTGCATTCACACGGATTTTGTATTCAGCCAGTTCAATGGCGAGCGCTTTTGTAAAAGCTAAAGCGCCTCCTTTTGATGTGACATAGGCATTCAAACCCGGCCGCGGACGCTCAGCGGCAATAGAAGCAACATTGGTGATTACACCAGCACGCTGCTCTTTCATTCCTTTTACCACTTCTTTGTTTATAAGAAATAAAGAAGTCGTATTTACAGCCAAAAGACGATCCCAGTCGGCCACTTCCACTTCATCAATCGGTGTCGCAGGCTGAGCGATTCCTAGAGTATTCACTAAAATGGAGATAGGTCCCAGAAATTCCGTCGCTTTCTCGATAGCCTCCCTCACTTCTATTTCCTCTGTAAGGTTTGCGGAAATGACCTCGAATTGATCGCCGTATTCGTTTTTCCACTTTTTCACCTGATCGACCTGCAGATCAAGAGCCGCTACTTTCGCTCCTTCTTCTAAAAACCGTTTCGTAATGACTTGTCCCATTCCACCATTAGCCCCTGTCACGACAACATTTTTGTTTCGAAAATTCATAGAGTTATCCTCCTACATCTGATGGTAGATTTGTTTGACAATAGCGTCACCGGTTTCAAACGTTTTCGCGCTTCCTCCCATATCAGGAGTCAAAGCTGTCCTCGTTTCTATGACTTGTTCAATGGCGTTCATCACTATCAAACTCAAGTCTTTCCTTCCTAAATGCTCCAACATTAAAGCCGCCGACCATATTTGAGCAATCGGATTGGCCATTTGTTTTCCTGTGATATCAGGAGCAGACCCATGAATCGGCTCAAACATGGATGGAAAATCCCCTTCTGGATTAAGGTTGGCGGATGGTGATAACCCTAATCCACCAACAAGCGCTGCTCCAAGATCTGTTAAAATATCGCCGAACAAATTGGAAGCAACAATGACGTCAAAGGATTCCGGGCGCTGGACTAAATGTGCAACCAATGCGTCAATATAAACATCCTCGACTGCTATTCCTTCATAATTCTTAGCCACCTCTTTGACTGACTCATCCCACAGTCTCATCGAGTGGACAATCGCATTGGATTTCGTCGCATTCACGACTTTTTTTACATCGCTTTTCTGAGCGTAGTCGAAGGCATAGCGGGCCAATCGCTGCACACCTTTTTTCGTTATCACCGTATTTTGAATCGCCAGTTCATCAGATGTTTCTTGATACAACCGGCCACCGATGTTGGAATACTCGCCTTCTGCGTTCTCTCTGAAAACGTAGAAGTCTATTGGTCCATCCGCTTGAATGGGACTTTGTACGCCAGGCAATTGTTTGATCGGGCGAAGGTTCACATATTGATGAAAGTTTTTGCGGATTGGCATGATCAGGTCCCAAATCGGAATGTGTTCAGGGACACGCCGGTCGCCAATGGCCCCGAAGAAGATCGCATCATACTCTTTTAAAGTGGACAGACCGTCTTCAGGCATCATGCGTTTGTGCTTCAAGTAATGTTCAGAATTCCAGTCAAAGGATGTCGTCTCTAACTGGAAGGACGAATCTGCTTTGGTTAAAGCGTCCAAAACTTTCATCCCTTCCTCCACGACTTCAGGACCAATGCCGTCTCCTGGCAGTACAGCTAATCGATAAGTTTTCACATAACCCCTCCTCGTCTTTCTATTGAATGAACCACAGGCTCAAAAATGGTAAGAATGAAACGATCAGTACATCGATAATCATAATGATAATGAATGGGATGATGGCTCGAACTAACTTTTCAAATTTTGTCCCGGAAATATTTGCAGCAACGAATAAGTTGACTCCCACAGGAGGAGTAATAAAGCCGATCGCTAAATTGACGATCATAATAATGCCGAAATGCGTAAGATCAATGCCCATCGCATTAGCGATAGGAACGAGGATCGGTGTCAGTATGATGATCGCTGCTGATGTTTCCAAAAAGATCCCAACAAATATGAGTAAGAGATTAATGATCAACAAAGCGATGATCCAATTATCC
This sequence comes from Halobacillus litoralis, assembly GCF_020524085.2. Lineage (NCBI taxonomy): Bacteria > Bacillati > Bacillota > Bacilli > Caryophanales > Bacillaceae > Halobacillus > Halobacillus litoralis. The sequence goes on along the minus strand of NZ_CP129016.1, from coordinate 1,603,971 downwards.
GTCACTCCAAGCATCGTTTCTGTCAATTGGGCGGGGATTCGTTGGCGCGTCAAGTAATAACCGAAAGCAGATGCACCCGCGATGATGAACATGATGACAGCTGAAATGACGACAGATGAGGAGAAGATTTCGGTCAAGTCCGGGAGTTTGATTTCTCTATAGATGAAGACTCCAACAATCAATCCGTAAACAACAGCCACAACCGCTGCTTCAGTAGCGGTGAAAATTCCACCATAGATCCCTCCCAAGATGATGACAGGCATCAAAAGAGCTAAGATCGCATCCGCAAACGCTCTCAAAAACTCTTTAAAGGAGTGGGACTCACCGCCCCCATATCCCTCTTTCACAGAAATGAAAAAGACTAAAACAATCAAAGAGCCGACGACTAAAACCCCTGGAATAATTCCAGCAAGGAACAAATCGCTGATCGAAACGCCGGCCGTTACCCCATAAAGAACAAGGGGTACACTCGGAGGAATCATGATTCCTACAGTCCCTCCAGCCGCTTGCAAAGCAGTCGAAAAGCTTTTGTCATAGCCTTTTTTCACCATTGCAGGGATCAGCAAAGAACCAACGGCTGCAGTGGTAGCCGCGGCAGATCCCGAAATCGCAGCAAAAAAGGCACAGGCAACGATGGAAACAATGGCCAAGCCGCCTCTGACTCTGCCGACAATGACATCAGCAAAATGAATCAACCGCCGGGAGATGCCGCCGTTTTCCATTAGCTTTCCAGCTAGAATGAAAAAGGGAACCGCTAATAATGGAAAAGAGTCGACCGAATTGAACATGCGCTGAACAATAACGATGATCGATAAATTCCCCTCAATGAGAAAAACGATGGTCGCCGCCATTCCGAGCGTGACAGCAATCGGGACATTGATTAAGAAAAGGATAATCAAGATACTAAAGAGCAGGATCGTCATGAGATTCGCCCTCCTTTTTCAACACATCTGAAATGGTATTGGCGAGTAGGTTAATGATAAGAAAAATGCCACTGATCGGAATGACAAGGTAGACAAATCCCATCGGCAGATCGAGGACGGGTGATGTCTGGCTCGTTGATTTATTTACAAGCTGAAATCCGTAAATGACAAGGATGGAAAAAAACGAAAGACTGACGATGCCTGCGAGAACGGCCATGATTTTTCTCCCTAATAAAGGAAAGGAATTCACGAAAAACTCCACGCCCAGATGGGCTCTCAGCGACATGGCATAAGCCGCCCCCAGAAAAGTGATCCAAATCAGGCAGTACCGAGCCAATTCTTCCGTCCATGCCAATGGCTGTTCAATAAGAAAACGGAAGACCACCTGCATAAATACAGAAACGGTCAATACAGCCAGCAAAAGATTCAGGAAATGTTTCATCCCCAGGTTTATGTATTTTAAGAACGATTGGATGATAACTCCTCCTCTCTGAATGAAGAAAAAGGGAAGGGAAAAACTCACCTTCCCTGTTCCACATTACTCTTGCGCATCAAGTATTTGGTTCAATAAGTCCTGATATTCGATTTGATCATACACAGGTTTCACGGCTTCCTGGAAAGGCTGTGTATCGACTTCTTCGATGATCTGCATACCTTCATCCTTCAATGTTTGCAAGGACTCTTTTTCCATCTCTACAATCATTTCTCGTTCCATCGCACCGACTTTCTGTCCTTCTTCCATAACGATGTCACGGAGTTCTTCCGGAAGTTCATCGTAGGTTTGCTGACTCATCATATAAATGGCAACGGAATACACGTGGCCTGTTAACGTCATGTGTTCCTGGTTGGCTTCATAGAGCTTGAACTGGTCGGCAACAATCGCCGGGTTCTCCTGTGCATCCACGACTCCTTGCTGCAGGGCCGTCAACGCCTCTGTCCAAGCCATCGGTGTCGGCTGCGCTCCTAATTCCTCGAAAGCTGCCAAGTGAATTTCGTTTTCCTGGGTACGGATTTTCAACCCTTCCAAATCGGCAGGCTTTTCAATTGGACGCACACTGTTCGTCACATGTCTGTAGCCGTTTTCTCCCCATGAGAGTCCGATGATTCCTTCTTCTTTCATTGTGGAAAAGAGCGTATCTCCTACTTCCCCTTCTAAAACGTTGACCGCCTCTTCACGATTCTTAAAGATAAATGGAGCATCAAGGACGGCCAATTCTGGAACAAAATTCGTGACAGGAGCGGTTGATGATACGACAAGGTCTACCGTTCCAAGCGTCATCCCTTCCGTCAGTTCGCGCTCTGCCCCGATTTCACTGTTCGGGAATACTTCGATTTTCACTCGTCCGTCTGTTCGTTCTTCCACGTTTTCCGCCATTTCAAGGAACCCTAAATGATAAGGGTGATCCTCTGGTAAAGAATGACCAGCTTGGAGTGTGTATGTTTCATCGCCGCCATCAGAAGAAGCATCATCACTTCCACATGCAGCCAAAACCATTAAGAATAATAGAGAAACCAACCAAAACGATACTTTTTTCATTATTCCGCCCCCTATACCCTATCGAAAATCTTTCCAGGGTTCATGATTTGATTCGGATCAAGCGCCATTTTAATTTGCTGCATCACTTCAAATGAATCTCCATGTTCCAACTTCTGGTATTTCATTTTCCCGACTCCTACTCCATGTTCTCCCGTACATGTTCCCCCTCTTTGAAGGGCATGATGGACGATCGCTTCATTGAACAGATCCGCTTTCTGCTTCTCTTCCGAATTGTCGGGATCAATCATAAGTAACGCATGAAAATTCCCATCCCCCACATGACCAAGTAAAGCACCATCAAGTGAAAGCGCATCCATTTGTTCGCGTGCATGTTGGATGCCACGCGCTAACTGAGAGATCGGCAGACAGACATCAGTGACCATCATTTTCTTCCCAGGATGTCCGTGAACGAAAGAATACGCAAGGTTATGACGCGCTTCCCACAACTCATTTCTTCCTTTCACATCTTTTTCAAACTCGATATCCATTCCATCTGCATCAGCTAATAACTCTTCAGCAAAAGAAATGTCATGCTGGACACTCGCTTTATTGCCATGGAATTCGATGAATAAGGTCGGTGCTTCCCTGAAATTCTTATCATTCGACTCGTTTACTTGTTTGATCGATACCTCGTCAACGAGCTCCACCCTTGCGAGCTCAATGCCTGCAGATAACAAGTGAATGACTGCTTCCACCGCTTGATTCAAATCCCTGAAAGATACACGGGCAGCGACGATTTTTTCAGGAATTCCGTAGACCTGAAGCGTGAGCTTAGTAATGCAGCCGAGGGTTCCTTCTGATCCTACAAACAGACTGCTCAAGTGGTATCCAGAGGAAGACTTCGCTGCGTGTGTCCCTGTTTGAATGACCTTCCCATTCGGAAGCACCACCTCTAAGCTCCTCACCTGGTCTTTCATCACTCCATACTTCACAGCGGTCGTTCCACTTGCATTCGTAGCGGCCATTCCACCAAGGGTAGCGTCCGCCCCTGGATCAACAGAAAAGAATAGACCATACGGCTTTAACTTCTTATTCAGCTGCGACCGTGTCACACCAGGATCGACCGTTACAAGGAAATCATCCGGTTTGACTTCGATTTGCTGGTTCATCAATGAAAAATCAAGACTGATTCCACCGTGGTAAGGAATCACATGTCCTTCCAGACTTGTCCCCAATCCAAATGGAACAACAGGAACTTGAAATCCATTGGCTATCTTAATGATTTCAGAAACTTCCTCACTCGTTTCTGGAAAAACGACTACATCAGGGTTCCTTGGTTCTAAGTAAGCCTCATCTTTACTGTGCTGAGCCAAAACCGTCTCATTTGTAGTGACCCGATCCTTTGCAGTGGTTTGAATCAGTGCTTCAATGACTTCTATCATCTTTCTCCTCCTTTCCTGAATTTTTCCTGAACTTCAATGAAGATCATTTTCAATACATGACCGATAAATAAAAGCTATTGACGTGTACATCATATGTATGATGTATTATATACAGTATATTATCTGAATATTCTAACGATGTAAACGGCTTTCTATGTAAAATTCTGAAATATTAAAATACTTTTATGTGAGGATGTTTTTATTGAATCTTACATTCAACAGAATTCACCCGAATCAAACAAAGACGATGGGGATTGTTTCCTTGATCAAGGATTATTTAATTGAGGGGAAGCTGAAACCTGGAGATAAATTGCCGACCGAAATGGAGCTGATTGAACAATTAGGAGTGAGCCGTACACCTGTCCGGGAAGCAATCAAGATCCTTGAGTCGATCGGTGTTATTCAAATCAAACGCGGAGAAGGAATGTTCATTACTGATAACTCTTCCAAGTTGACGATGAACCCGCTTGTCTTCAGTTTGATCATGCATAGTCATAACCTCGAGCAGCTTATCGAATTTCGCCAACATTTTGAAATGCTGCTGATGAACATGGTCATTACGAAAGAAAAGAAAGATCTGGACAAGATTGAAGCGGTGTATCAATCTCAAGTGGAACGTATGACTCCTGACTTGACTCCAGAGGAGCTTGTGGACATCGATTTAGAATTCCACTATGCCATTTTAGAGGAAACTGAAAATCCGTTCACAATGGAAATTGGACGAACGATTTATGAATTGATTCGTCCGAAAATGGTGCATTTCAAAGATCCGGGAGGGATTGAAAGAACTTTAGCTACCCATAAAGAACACCTGGAATTTTTGAAAGGCGAAAAGCTCTTTGATCCGAAAAAAGCTGTCACTGAGATGATCAAGAATAATGAGGATATGATTAAAGATTAAAAAAGAAAAATCATATGCTTTGCGTTTACGCCTCACGAATAATGCAATGAAAAAACGTTCACCCCTTATCAATCAGAGGTGAACGTTTTTCTACATAATCAATTTCAAACAAATCTGCTTAAGAAAAAATCTCACTGATTTTCGAAATTTCTTGATCAGTCAATTGCACATCCAACGTCTTCAAGTTATCAACTACCTGTTCCGTACGCTTCGCCCCATGAATGACGGCATCAATGGATGGCTGATGCAAGTACCAGGCCAACACAATATGAGGAACCTCCACTCTCTTCTCTTCCGCTATAGGCCTTAACTGATCGACTTTAGCTAAATTTTGTTTAAAGTTCTCTCCCTGGAAAAGAGGGTTCTTCGCACGGAAATCATCAAACGTCGTATTCTCATCATATTTTCCAGCCAGAAGACCGGAGGCAAATGGGAAGTAGGGAACGAATGAGATTTGATTGTCAGCCGTGTAGGGCAGCATTTCGTTTTCCGCTTTGCGCTTGAAGAGATTGTACTCCCCTTGGATGACATCCACATAACCGTCTTTGTTGGCTTCTTTCAGTTGCTCCACCGAGAAGTTGGAAACCCCAATGGACCGTATCTTTCCTTCATCTTTCAACTCTTTCAATGCACCCACCGCTTCGTCCTTCGGTGTCTTCTCGTCAGGAAAATGGATGTAGTAGAGGTCGGTATAGTCCGTACTCAAGCGTTGAAGGCTGTCTTCCACCGATTTTTTCAAAAAGGAAGGTTCATTGTTAAAAACGACATCTTCTCCCTTGAATTGATGAGCTCCTTTCGTTGCGAGAACAATTTCATCCCTTTTATACTCTTTCATGACCTCTCCGACCAGTTCTTCGGAACGTTCAGGTCCATAGATGTAAGCTGTATCCAAGAAATTCATTCCATGATTCAAAGCTGTGCGGACCACGTCTTTTCCGGCCTCTTCATCCAAGTTCGGATAAATGTTGTGGCCACCGACAGCGTTTGTCCCAAGTCCGATCGGGTTCACCTGTAAATCTGACTTTCCTAGCTGTTTCTTTTTCATCACTTTTACATCTCCCTTGGAAAAGTTCATATTCTTACATTGTTTACCACATGCTTTTCCAACAGAAACAAAAGAATGCACAATGACTCCTTATCTGTTTCCCAAAACACCAATCACCGCCTCTACTAAAACACGAGAAGCATCAGTCATAACGCTTTGATCAAATGTCATATTCGGATGATGCAGCCCTGGCTGCAAATCACAACCGACGGCAAGCATCGATGCCTTCAACTCAGGCCTTTGTATCGTGTAAAAGTGAAAATCATCTCCTCCGGTCGTTTGAATGGTTGCTTTTAAAGCATCTTCCCCTATGACCTTAAGAATAGCTCGTTCTAAATAACCGGCTGCTTCCTCACTGACCACTGCCGCTGGAACTTTTCCCTTCTCCTCCACTTGAATACTCACACCATGCAAGTTTGATAGGGCATCACAGACTGATTTTACTTTAGCCACCAATTCATCCATAACTTCATTCGTCTGAGCTCTTAGATCAATGGAAAACGTCGCTTGACCTGGAATGATATTCGTACTTTTCCCTCCGCTGTGGAACGAGGTCACTTTAGCGGAGTGGGGGACCATTGGATCCACGTGGATGTTATTAAGCAACTGAACCAATTCTGCACCTAATTCAATCGCATTTTTATTTAGATGCGGTCGCGCTCCATGAGCGTCTTCTCCTTCTATCCGTCCTTCGAGGAAACGTACAGCCCCGTGTTGAATAGCTGGGGCAAACTCTCCTGACCTCAACTCCTGGATTGGTCTCAAATGGAGGCCGAAAAGGTAATCCACATCATCCATGACTCCCTTTTCTACCATAGCAAGAGCGCCTTCAATCGTTTCCTCTGCCGGCTGAAAAATGACGCGTAACGTCCCTTCCCATTCCGCTTGTTTCTCTTCCAGCGCAAAAAGAGCATGAAGAACAATCGACATGTGGGCATCATGTCCACATGAATGGTTGGCTTTGAATTCTCCGTCCACTTCCTGCCAAAGAGCATCCATGTCTGCACGAAGGGCCACACATGGTTCTCCTTGACCAAGTTCTGCGACCAACCCCGGGCATTCATCAAAACGTTGAACTTTGAAGCTCGTCTTTCCTAATCGTCTTTCTATGTAATCGGTCGTATTATTTTCCTGCCAGCTGATTTCCGGGTGCTCGTGTAAATGTTTGTAGATGGTTTCAATGGATGGGTGACCTTTATATTCCATACGTTCACTCACTCCTATCATAAATTTTCTTATTCCTTCCCCCCTTACAAATACGTTTTAAAACGTTAAAACTCCTCCCTACTTATTTTCAGGCATCATCCCCCAATCTGAACTGAGCCTAAACGAGGAAGGGGAGGAGAAAGAAGAATATGAGGTTAACTTTACGCTAAAGGAATAGCTGCTTAGAAGATATCAGTGTTCCATGTTGTCGTACATACAAAAACATACCATCACTGAAAATTCAGTGATGGTATGTTTTTCTTTAAACAAGGGAGCACAAATAGAATACCTAACGAGAGTGGATTCTACTAAGTTACGGCTTCATCGTCTGGTAGCTTTGATATTTATGAATCGCCTGCCCAGCATAGGATGGTTCATTCTCATAAAGCTCATCCAGTATTTGCAGCTGTTCATTCATATAGGCTTCCCCTTCTTCAAAAAAGGACACCTTCTCATAAGGTTCCAAATATTGAGTTTCCACTCCAAGAATGACTTTGCTTCCAATCTGATTGGCATAATCGACTTCGTGCTCGGTATGATACGAAATGGAATCTCTTCCTTCTGCAAAATCACGGTAAGCCATGATGGCCACACCATCACTTACGGTATCCATGACATGATCGGAAAGGGGCTGAGTTACGCCTTTATACGTGGTTTCATATTTTTCTCCATCAAACCAGAACGGCATAGCTACCATGAACTCAAAATCACTCTTCATTTTAGGAGATTGTACGATAGAGTCGATCACATGCAACCCTTTCAAATATTGGTCGATGACTTCCGTTCTTTCATCCGTATCCCACTCATCCAGCAAATAAGGCTCAATATCAAACTGGATACCGTCAAACTTTTCGTCTTCTTCAACTGTCCGGTTATAGTCCAGTACATCGAACAAACGGGATAAGGCGACATGCCTATTTTCAGCTAACGCCCATTCCGCCGCTCCATCTAGCGCATGGACTTCAATTCCGTTGGCATGTGCAAGCTGGATAAACGCTTGGTATTGTTCGGGATGCTTTTGGATATAAGGCAGATCCTCTCTTGCCCCAATATTCAAGTAAATCACGTTCACACCTTTTTCTTCAGCAAAGGAAACCATCTCTTCTCTTGATTCCTCCGTGTTAATGTCCTCATTCGGGAACCAAGCCCACATCGCTTTATCTTTGCCGGATGCTGTTTCTGCTGAGATGGTTCCAGGGAGAAATGCGAAAACGAAAGCCATTGCACATAAACCTGTCAGCCAACCTATTCTCTTAGATAATTTCATCATCAAAACCCTCCTGTATTTTTAATACACCTGCGTCTTAAGAATCGATTTGCCAACCTTGACTATCACAACCTTCTCTATGATCTATTAAAGCGGGTTCGCCGATGCGATGCTCTGATAATCATTGCACCTGACATACCCGTTTTCACGCGATGAAAAAGGAAGCCTTGCTTCTTCAAGTTCAGGAATTTCTGTAATATGACCTTCCAAATAGTCGGACAGTCTACGGATCGCTGTCCGAAGCCTTGCCATTACTCCCCCATATCGAATGTCCAAAACTTCCCATCCAAAAGGCTTGTTCACTTTCATCCACTGTTCATAATGCATGTCTCTTAACCGCTCTACCTCCAGAAATAGGTTGGGCAGAAGTTGTTCTTTCATCTGTTGCAGAGCTTTAGAATCTTTTTCCTCATAAGCGGTCTTCAACTGATGATTGAGTTCGCTTTTCAGGCTTAAGACAGCACAGATTTGACCGGGCACCTCCAGGATCCAACTCCTGGAACCTACATCCTTCTTCGCCCGCTCCAATTGACGATGGAGGTCTTCATAATAAGTGTTCAAAGGTAATCCTTCCCCTTGTTTATCAAACAAACCGACGAAGGGGTCCTGCCACAACAAATATTTGGATGGGTTAGCGGGTTCCAACTCGCCCTCCTCTACTCCCGGAGGTCGATCCAGCTCTCCGACTTTTCGAAAAGCATCCATATCTGCTCCTGTGCAGAAGGCAAATCGCCCCCTGACCTTTTCCATATCAGGCTCTTCGGCATATCCATGTTCAGCAATAAGCTGGAGTCCTAAAAGACTTAGAAAAGGGTTGGTTTCCGCCCCATTATCCCCCCAAAGGGTGGAGAAGACTTCTTCGATGCCTTCTTTTTTACAAGCCCCGTAAGAAGCCTCAATCACACGGAAGGTTTTTGGATAATGGATGGAAACGCCATTCCAGGTCCAGATACCGCCAGCAAATAAAGGTTTTGGTCCGAATGACTGATGTTTTTGCAGGAACGCGCGGTAAAATTCTTCATCTTCATGGTAGTAGTCCCAGTAGACGTACTGTACATCTTTCGGCATCTCCTCAGTGACCTCTTCTGGAATTTGTGCATCCAAGTCGTAGTAGTGTCCTTGATCAGAAGCCATCCGGAAGTACATGTCACTCCATATCATCGGATCAAGACCTTTATTTCGAGTGATCTGCAATACTTCCTTCAAATGATCGTTCATGATTTCAAAGCTTGGACGGTACCCATGTTTCTTCAAATATTGTCCTCGGCCTAACAAGTGTGCCTCGTCCATACCGATATGGATTCGTTTCGTCCGAAATGGCTGCATCACGGAGGAGATCATCTGCTCAATCAGTTCGTAGGTTTCTTCTGCACCTGCGAGCAGGATATCAGAAGTATCCTTCAACGCTTCATTCCCATCCCACCGCAAAAAGGTCGACAAATGAGCAAGCGTCTGAATGCTTGGAATCAGTTCGATCCCAAAACCAGCTGCGTAATCGTCCAATTCCTTCAATTCATTTTGACTGTAGCGACCGCGCCTGTAGCCAAAGTAGGGCTGCTCTTCAATCTCATATGTATCTTCCATATAAAGCATCAGCATATTCAAACCCATCACAGCCATCATCCGGATCATCGTTTTGATTTGTTCCGGCTTCATGACACCGTTCCTGGAGCAGTCGAGCATGATTCCGTTCATCGTGAACTGCGGGGTTTCCTCAATCGTGAAAGTAGAAGTTTGAGCCGCTTTTTCCAGCAATAATCCCAACGCCCTGAAAAAATGAATCGGCTGGTTGTAAAAAATAGATCCATCCTTTTCATTCAAAGTGACCTTTAAGTTTTTATGCTCCCACCGGTGCACCTCAATCTGCAGACCACCTTCTTTATTCAGTGAGCATCCATAGACTTCTACGAGCTCGTCCAGCGCTGCTTGAAATTCTTCCATATCGCCTTCCAATCTTAAGTTCAAACGAGTCCCTCCTTCCTGTGTAACGAATGAGATAAACGGATAGTCTTCGCTTCCTGATTCGATTGGTAGATAGCTTCAATGACTTGAACGATGGACTTGCCATACTCCCCCGTATTTTCAATAGGAGCTTTCCCTGTAATTCCATCGATCAACTCAATCAACTGATCTTGAAAAGGTTGGTTCTGATTGGAAACGTAGACTTGTTCATACCTTCCATCTTTACTGACCCACACTCCTTTTCCTACTTCAACTTTCATCATACCTTTTGTAAAAACGAATTCTGTCACATGCCGAGGGACCGGGGTGTACCCTGATATCGAAATACTGACGGGAATTCCTGAATCTGTCTCCAAGTGAAGCAGTCCAGCCCCCTCAATTCCTGGGAATCGATACGATAAGTTGGAGGTGACCTTCGTGAAAAGCTCATCAACAACCCATTGAACCTTATCAATACAGTGAGCTCCAATGTTCATAATGATGCCGCCTCCTGAGCATGCCGGATCCAGAAACCATGCCGGCCGGTCATCCGTAAAGTAGTTGAGATGACGCGTTTCATTGATGAACACCAAGTCGCCCAGCTCAAGCTCTTGGATCACCCGCTTCGCCATCCTATTTTCCCGGAAATAGTGCTGAATATGTCCGACCAGCAACTGCACCTTGTGCTCTGCAGCAGCTTTCATAATTTCCTCACACTCTTCAGAGTTTAAGGCCATCGGTTTTTCCAGCAGTAGGTGACAACCTTTTTGGGCAGAAAATAGCGCTGCCTCCTTATGTAAGTGATGGGGCAGGGTAATGATGACAATGTCCGGCGTGGTTTCCTGGATCATTTGTTTGTAGTCGGTATAACCATTTAGCCCGTACTCTCCAGCTAAAGCATCTCTTTTGGAAGAATCGATCTCCGCTAAGGCTACCGAATGAAGGTCGTTCATGGTTTGGATGGCTTCCAGATGTTCTCTCGCAATCAGTCCTCCACCGATTACACCGACGGTTAACATCATCTTTGCACCTCCTGTGTTTGCAATTGTTTCTTTAAATAGGAGAAGTCTTTCACCGCATGCGCATAAATTTCTTGCAGGGTTTCACTCGCTTCAGCTACTCCTTTTGTAAATTCCATAGAGAAGGTTCCTCGATACCGGCGTTCTTTAAGAATTTGGAGACGTTCATGGATCAAATCCGGTTCATCTTCCAACGAATGAAAAGCATGGTCCTTAAAAAGACTCACATGTGCGTGAACGATTTTGTCTCCTAAGTAATTGAACCAATCATTCAGATTCACCTGCTCATGAAATGGATGGGTTATCGCTTTGACACCCACCGATTCCAGTTGTTCAAGTAGCTCCCGCGCAGTGCTGGGGTCTTCCATGACGGTCCCTGGATGACACTCACACAAAAGCTCGCAATCTTCAGGGAGCTGGTCCTTCCAATCATTAAAATTACGAATATACACATTCAACGAAGCTTTCGAATTTCCAAAGTTGAACTTCACTCGCTTCGGGTGTAATCGGCGAATCATCGCTGCCGCTTCAGCTCTCTCTTTTTCCTGATCGTCATCAAAACCGACATACGAATTAAAGATTTCAATCGGCAATGGGTGATCCTTGAGAGCTTCCACTTCTTCTTCTGAGTTTTTCATCGCATGGTTCTCCCATAATTCAATGCCATCAAACCCATCGGACTGCATCCTTCCCATCCAATCACTGACACGAAGGGAAGGGTTCCGCCCTGGCTCCCAACGATTTTTTTCGAGAAGGACGGTATTTATGAAAAATCGACTCATCATACTCCTCCTTTCAGAGAATAGCTATTCATCCCAGGGCATGCAGGGATGTCATTCCTTCTTCAAACGAGGAAAGATCCACTTGATAGACATATCTCGGGCGCCCTCTTCCTCCGATCTGCTCTTCTCCGATGATTGTCGCAAGGCTGTGGTTTTCAAGTGTCGTCAGAATCCGACGTGCACTTCTCAAGGTAATGGAGAACCCCTTCGCTAATTCCGCGGCCGTCATTCTGTCTCTGCCTAATGTCCGGCATAATCCAATCAGACGATAGATGGTCGCTCCACTGATACCTATATTTTTCATGTGTTGCAGTGACTTCTGACCTTCCAGTCGGTAAGGGAAGGAAGGGCCGAGAGAACTCCATTGGTCCACAAGTTTTTGAATTTCTTTCCTGATGCAGGAGTGGGTTGGAGTAATTAAATGGACCTCCTCCCTCATCGCCTTGAAAGCTTGGAAGACACGAGGATGAGTGGTGATGATGCTTGTCACCTGATGATTCTCCAAACCACACATATGGTGAGCGAGGATGTCATTCACATTCATCTCTTTCGTATGTTCAAAGATTTCAAGCTGATCAAGCGGAAGGTTTTCTTCCATCACCTGCATGCGGATTTCCTCTTTGTTTCTATAATCAATGCTCACCTTGCCTTCCGAATTCAGGCTTTGGCTGAAAAGGCACTTGGTCAAGGCTGCGTTCAATGCCATTGGAGAGCATGTCAATTCACAAACCGTTTTTTCAGGGAACCTTCTCTTCACCTTCCCACTCTCAAACATAGGAGTAAGAACAACATCAAAAGTAGATAAAGAGAGTTGATCCAAGCTTTGATCTATCCCCCGATCCTTCAATAAGGGCGTTACCGAAAGTAGAGGAAATTCTTCAGCTACTCGTTCTACTTTATTCCAAATTTCTCTTTGTCCAACAAACAGCATCCTTTTTTTCATATGGAGTCACATCCTATGAACGGGAATCGCCAAGCATTTTATTTCAGACCTGATGAACTGGCTCCACGGACGAAAAACTTCTCCGTGAAGAGGAACACGATCAGGATAGGGATCAATGTCATCAATGCCGCGGCCACCAAGTACTGCTCCTTACCGAACCAGGCACCAGACATCGACAATACCCCGATGGGAAGCGTGAATTTCTCCTCAGAGGATAGGTAGATCACAGGGGCCATGATTTCGTTCCATTTAGTCATGAATGTAAAAATCGTCAGTGTCGCTAACTGCGGCTTACACATCGGCAGGAAGATTCTCCAATAGGTTTGAAACGGAGAACATCCATCCAATTTCGCTGCCTCCTCATAACTTTTAGGGATGGATAGGAACGCCTGCCTCATCAGGAAAACACCGAACGGTTGGGCCAGCCATTCCAATATCCACAAGGGAACGAGCGTATCTAAAAAACCCATGTTCTTAAAGATGATAAATTGCGGGATGATCATGACGACTGGCGGGATCATCAAGGTTCCAAGAACCATGACGAACAAAGAATTTTTAAAAGGAAATTCCAAACGGGCAAACGCGTACGCGACCATAGAACAGGAGAACAGTGCTCCAAGTACGGACAGCACCGTCACTACCAAACTGTTCCACCCGTATTGAGCGAAATCCGTCATCCGCCACACTTCTATATAGTTCTCCCATTTGAAAGGATTGGGAATCCATTCGACCGGTATAGCCGTATATTGAGTGTAGGATTTCAAAGAGTTCAGCGCTGCCGCCACAAAGGGCGTCAGCATGATCAGAGCACTGAACGTTATGACTAGGTAACTGATAATCTTCCTTTTCCTATTGGGATTTTTCATAGATAACACCTCTGGATCCTCTATTTCTCATAATGCACCCACTTGTTCTGCAGTTTCACTTGGACGAGCGTAATCGCAAATAAGATCAGGAACAGCACCCAGGCAATGGCTGAGGCATAGCCCATCTTCAAGAAGGCGAACCCTTGCTGGAACAAATAAAGCATAAGCACCATACTTGCATTATTCGGACCACCTGCGGCCGTTATGTCTCCGGAGTTGCCAGTCATGACATAGATTTGTTCAAACGCTTGGAATGTCGTGATGGTACTCAGGACAAGAACGAGGAACGTGGTACCAGAAATCAAGGGTACCGTTACATGCCTGAACTTCTGCAGCACTCCTGCCCCTTCGATATCCGCTGCTTCGTAAAGATCTTCCGGAACATTTTGCAATCCGGCTAGGAAAATGATCATCATATAACCGATTCCTTTCCAAACGGCGACAGCGACCAAAACCGGAATGACCAGGTTTTCATCGTTCAACCATTGCTGCGGCTCCATCCCAAGTTTCAATAACAAGTCGTTTGCTAATCCAAAGCGGGGATTGAAGATGGCATCCGCCACATACAACACAACCGTCCAAGATGAAATGACAGGAATGAAGTGGGCCATCCGGTAAAGCTTCAATCCTTTCAAACTTTGATTCAGAGCCGTGGCCAGAATCAAAGCGAGAATGGTCTGGGTAGGGACAAATAGGACGGTGAAATAAATGGTGTTCCATAAGGACTTCCAGAAAACAGGATCGTTGATCAATTTATCGTAATTATCAAGCCCGATCCATTGGGGGGCGTTCAACATATCGTACCTGGAAAAGCTGAAGTATAACGATGCAATCAACGTGAAGGCAATAAAGACGATGAACTGAATGAGGTAAGGGGAAATCATGAAAAGTCCCCATTTCCCCTCATTCGTCAACCACTTCTTCTTCGGTGGTTTAGGTTTCTTTTGCTTGGCTAATGTCAACCTGGATTTCTTTTGCTTATTCCCCCCTTGCTGATCAGGGAATTCATTCTTCGGTTTTAAGTTATCGCTCATATCAGCCACACACTTTCTTCTCTATTGGTTTTCGTAAAATTCATCCAATACTTTTTGCACTTCCTCGTCTGCGTTTTCCAGCGCTTCCTCTACGCTCGTTTCATTGAGAAAAGCCCGGTTGATGTTGTCACCGAATTTCTTGACCCATTCAGACCAAACCGCGTTGACGTCCAACGTACCCGCATGCTCAAAGCTGTCCAAGAATGCCTGCTTGTTGGCTGGTTTGTCGCCGGATTCTAAGAATAGTTCAGAGTTCGCAACAGATTTCTTCACAGGCACCGCTTCACCCAAAGCCGCCCATTCTTTTTGAACTTCATCTTCCTGAACCCAATACTTCACCCATTCCCAGGCCGCTTTCGCTTTTTCATCGGAAGCACTTTCACTGATGACCCATGAGTTCGCGATTGTCGGTGAGAATCTCTCTCCATCCGGACCCTTCGGCAGCACCGTCACATCATAATTCACGCCTGTTTCGTTAGCGGCGAGCGTCCTTGCGTAAATCCCGATTCGCATCGCTGCTGTTTCACTCGGGAATGGAGACATCGGGCTTTGGAATGCCTGAAGGTCGGAAGGGTCTGTGAAAATTCCTCGTTCCATTCCATCGACGATATAATTGATCGCTTCTTTGTTTTCTTCAGAATCAATGATTGAATTCCGTAAATCTTCCCCGAGAACTCCTCCACCATAAGACTTCATGACAGGCATCCAGCCTTCGGTAATATTGAAGAACGTCAAACCGTACTGTTTCACACTATCCGGTTTGAAAGAAGCGTCATCCGCTTTCATGCCATCTGTATCGATCGTCAACTTTGCACCTGCTTCTTTCAGATCTTCCCATGTCCAGCTCTCATCCGGATACTCGACACCCGCTTGATCGAACATATCTTTGTTATAAAAAAGAGCTCCGATTTGTATTCCTTGAGGGACGCCCCAATACTTTCCATCTGAGTCTTTATTAAAATCCAAGCCATAGTATTCATCTTTTTCTAAATCTTCATTGATCCACTCCGTCAAATCCTTCGCCGCTCCACGTTCGGCATATTTCTGGACGAACACCCCGTCAGACAACCAGACATCAGGTGCGGTTCCTCCTGCTATTTGAGTGTCCAGCTTTTGGAAGAACTGTTGATACGGAGCATTCTGTGTCTTGACTTTGATGTCCGGATGTTCCTCTTCGAACTTCTGGATCAATTCATTCATCTTCTCATCAGCACTTCCTGAGGAATAAAAACCTAACGTGATTTCGGTTTGATCAGAATTCGTACCTGCCTCACCGCCGGATTCATCCGAGCAACCTGTTAAAATGAACGCAAAAGCCATAATAAGTACGGAAATTTTCAACCACTTGCCTGCCATCTTTTTTCCCCCTCAATGTTTGTTATCGCTTACAACCCTTATTCTAAAGCTGTTAGTGAAAATAAAAAATGTCATTCCATTTGAAAGTTTGTGTTTTTTTCAATAAAATTATAAATATTCAAAATATTACCCAGGGAGGGGAATCATGAAATTTTCTCTACTGAAAAAGAACTCGATCCACACGAAGCTTTTTATGATCATTCTTGTTTTTGTATGTATTCCCCTGCTTGTCCTTGGATTCTTCTGGTATGGAAAATCGACGAAGACGATTGAAAATAATGCCGTCCAAAACAGCCAGCATCTCCTAGCTCAAACGAACGAATATTTGGACTTTTACTTGAATGACTTAGAACAATCCACCGTCCCGATCGTATCCATGTCTCCGATTCAACGATATTTGGATTTATCACCCGGTTCCACCAGCCGTTATGATCGGTTTATATTGGACAAGGATATCAAAGAAGAAGCCTTTTCCAATATTTTAGAAGGAAGATCTGATATTTTCGGCATTTCACTCATCAACCAATTTGGAATGCAAGTCAACAATTACAGCCAAGTCAATCACTTTTTAAACATGAATCAGATTCGAAATAGAAATCAGGAGCTTCTTGAACAAACCGAACAATTGGATGCTTACCAGATTATGAATATCGACTTCATCCGCGACACACCTGTATTAACCGTGGTCCGCAAAGTCTATGATGTCCAAACGTTCGAGACCTCCGGTTTACTGATCATCAATCTGCGTCTCAATCAAATCGACAACATTATCAATGAAGTAACCGAGAGTCACTTCAACCGCGTCTGGATTGTCAACGAAAACCATAGAATCATATTCCACCCTGATCAGACAGAGCTTGGCCAAACCTTTGATTATGAAGAGAATCAGACAGAAAGCCAGAACTTCCTCATCAACCAAATCGAAGACAAACGGACCCTCATGGTCATGGACCGATCGGATCAGTCCAACTGGACGATGATAGCCAATGTCCCGATGCAGGCCGTCATGACCAATTTGATGAGCTTCAGGAACCTTACCATTTGGATTGGCCTTGCGCTCATCGGCGTCGCCTTATTGTTTGTTGGAGGATTCTCCTTTTCTTTGACCTATTCATTGATCAACTTGCAGAAGCTTATGAAAAAAGCGCAATCCGGTCGATTGAAATTCAACAAAATCAAACCTCTCCGCTTATACCGGAATGATGAAGTCAGTGACCTGTATGACAGCTTTTACAATATGACAGAAGAGCTCAATCGCCTGATTGAAGAAATTCACCATTCTAAGCTCAAAGAGAAAGAACTGGAGATCAAAAACAGGGAGTCGGAATTGCGAGCGATGCAATCGCAGATTAATCCTCATTTTCTATACAACACACTCGAACTCATCAACTCCCATGCCATTATTGAAAACCAACTGATGATCAGCAGGATGACGACCTCTCTAGCAGACATGTTCAGATATAATGTCAGCAATTCCAAGAAAGTCGTCACGTTGAAGGAGGAAATCCAGCAGATCCGTTCGTATTTGGATATTCAACAAGAACGCTTTGAAGATTTGAACGTCGTCTACGATGTCAAGGAGGAAGACATTAAGGAGGTCCTAGCCACACGCATCACTTTGCAGCCGATTCTTGAGAATGCCTTCATCCATGGATATGAGGAACACGGATTAGCTCCCTCCTTCATAGGCATTTACGGGAAAAGAAATGAATTCGGCTACTCCTTGTTCATCGTGGATCATGGGAACGGAATGGATGAGACAACGAAAGATACATACAATCAGGCTTTCCGAACCAATGAACCTTCAGATGAGAAGAAGTCGACGAAGAGGATCGGCATGAACAATGTCCACAGACGTCTGCACGCGACCTTTGGACAGCCGTATGGGTTGACCATAGAGCGATCGAATGAGAAAGGGACGGTTATCGTCATCACACTGCCCTATCTGACACATGAAACAAAGAAGGAGGCTTAACCATGTATCAAGCGATTACTGTAGATGATGAAAAATTGATAAAAAAGAGCATCGCTGCGTTGGTCCGCTCGAATGACACAGGATTTGAAATAGCAGGGGAAGCGAAAGATGGGTGCGAAGCACTGCAATTGCAGGAAGAAATCAATCCAGACCTGATTATTACTGATATTCGTATGCCAAAAATGAATGGGTTACGTTTCATTAAAGAGGTGAAGGAAAGAAATCCGCAGACCAAATTCATCATCATATCCGGGTATGACGAATTCGAATATGCGCAGACAGCAATCCGCTATGGCGTGGTTGATTTTTTGCTCAAACCTATAAAGCCGGATCAGTTTTTATCCTCTTTAAGGAAGGTTTACCGACAGCTTGAAAATGATCACACGTCTTCCAAGCAGCGAAGCGAATGCCTGCTCATGATCAAATCGTATGCGGAGACCCTTGGTGAACACCTTTGGTTACTCGAGGAGGATCAGGTCTTACGGACGACAGAGGAATTATCGAAGAAGTTGAATCACCTGCAGGTGGATCCTGAAGTGATGCGAGGCATGTACTCAGATTTAACGGTGTATTTACAGGGGGAGTTGGAAGCTCATCATTCAACCTTCCATACCCATCCGTTGTTCACTCACATCGATTTTTCACGGGAGCGGACGGAGATGACAGCGGAATTGAATCGTTTGTGCAAAGCCATCCTGGATGAAATCAGATCCTTCCGGAACATCGGCCATCGAAACAGCATACGGACGGCTGTCCGTTATATTGAAGCAAACTTTACAGAGGAGAAGCTCACATTAAGTGAAGTGGCGGATACGATCAATATGTCTCCTTCGTATTTCAGTATGGAATTCAAATCAGAAGTTGGCGTCAGCTTTAAGCAGTATCTGACGAAGTTAAAAATAGAGAAAGCGAAAGAGCTGCTCAACAACCCTTTATATAAAACCTATGAAATCGCCGAGAATCTAGGGTATAACGATTATCCACACTTCACCAAGACTTTCAAAAAACATATTGGTCTGACACCGACGCAGTATAGAAAAAGAAAAGGGATCAGTTGAAGTCAAGCAGGAATCAATCATTTTAAACCTGTTTATTCCTCACCTTAACAGAGCAGTAGGTTCGGGAATGAAACGCCTCCTTTAGGAGCTATGCGCACAATCTTACTACGCATAAACCCAAAGGAGGCGAAGGGATCCACTTTTGCCCTGAAAAAAATGTAACTGGAAGAAGTGTTCTAGACTTTAATGATGAACCGTTCCTCTCCATCACAGCTGCGCTTAATCAAAAGGACCTCCCCGGTCATTTGCGTTTCCTCAAATTGAAAGCTTTTCGGACCATCATGGGAGAATAATACGACCTCGCTTTCTTCTCCCCTTTTCACTTCAAAGGCTGTGACCTCACCCTTCGACATCTTCTCTGAACGAGTATTATAGACATCGACTTCGTGGATTTCCATGTCGGGGTGTTCATCATCACGATAGGGATTCAGTACTGTGACGAACGTCGTCTGTCCGCTCCCTTTTTGTCGAGCTACTACTTTCGTAGACTTCAACTTTTGGTTGTAATCTCTAGAAATCCAGCAGTCTTCCTGAGTCAATGAGACATTCTGAAGATACGTCATGTCCAAATGCCCTCCTTCTCCTCCCTTGACTTGAATTTTGCGTTTGGAAGAATCATTAGTAAGGGCTGCATGTTCAGCGAAGTGAAAGTGCTGAGCAAAATCGTGGACATGCTTGGACTTGAACGAATCGACCAGCAGCCAATAATGAGGTTTGACGAACAATATCTGCCGCATGACCTGAACAGGGTCTTCGAGCCTCATGTATCCATCGTGACCGGACTGAACATAATCGTACTCCTTATCCCCTCTCCAATACCTGTTCAAAGGCTGGGCGACATCTTCCCAATGCCACGAATCGAGATATGTGGAAATAGAACAGTCATCCACACTGCAGGTGTTATGCTGGAAAGATTCCTTGAAATATTGACGGTGTTCATTCTCTTTATACGTGTAACGCCCTGGATCAATGATCATATCCGATCCATGCACAACTAAGTCGTAATGAAGAAAGTCATCGTGACCGTGTGCCCTGATCATATCCATATGACCGCCATCAAAAAGAAGATAATGGTCGTCGGGAGACCATCCATTCCGCATGATGCTATATCCACTTTGCTCTAGATGAGTCGAACAGAAGTCAGGTTCCGTTGCTTCCAGTTCTTCGTAAACATCAAAGCCATTTTTCCCGTAATACCAAATGCCTTCAAAATCCAGGACATCATATCCTTGATGCTTCAAATCACTTCTTTCATTCAGCAAGGCACCGCGGGATAACACGTCTCTGATGTCCGTATGATCACTGTCGCTCGTCATCGGCTGGTAACCACTAGGCTTCACAAAAGAAAGCGAAGCCGTGAACATTCGATTCAACGTATCCTCCATGATGTCCGGAATGGACCATTGATTTTTTCTTGCCAGCAGGACCGTTTCAAATAAGCAGTGCAGGACTTCATGGTGATACATAGGGCTTTGTTCATTATGCATCCCATCCTCAAAAACTTGAAGCTGACACATAACTCCCATCCGCTCTAAAGCCAACTCCATCCATTGGGCTGAACCTTCAATGTGCGGAAATAACAAAGCAATTTGGAATAATCCATTCGTCTCTAAAAATCCCCAGTTGCTTTGCTGATCATGAGGGGTATAAGCGATACTCAGATAGTGTCCATGAAGTGCAAGCGCCTCCTTGAACAACTCCTCTTCCGCTTCTCCCCATATCTCAGACTCCCTGACACAGAAATATCCTTTGATCCAGTTGCAGATCCGGATTCCGCTGTCGAGCTTCCTCCATGTATCCTTGACATTATAATGACGGGACCGGCTTTCGAGTATTTCTTCCTCTGACAATGGGTTCTGACGAATCCAGTCTTTCATCAGCCGGATATAATGACTTGCAAAGCTCTCCTCACCGGTTAACCAGTAAGCCTGCCCCAGTTCTGCCATGAACCGCGCACGATTCAAGTTCACCGTCCATTCAAAATCATCCTGAAACTGGAACGTCCAATCGATTTCGTTCGGAAAGGTGACCGGTGTTTCACAGCGTTCCATGTCCCAACGATGCGTAAATACAAACGTGTTTTCACTCGCGAGACGAGCCCGTTCAATCACTTCATCCGCCTCTCCTTTCCAGTATTGGAGAGTCAGATTTTTTATTTCATTACGGTCTCCACGCGAATAAAAAAATCTCCGAACATCTGTGGATTTGTTGGTTCGTTTCTCTTCTGAAAATGTCGACATTATAAAACCCCTGTTTGCATGTGATTCTTTACGAATGCATCATCATTTAAGTGGGGGTAGTCTCGATGAATGCGATCAAGTTCTTTCTCCTGCCCTGGACTGAGCCTTTCGTGTTCCTTCAGACATATGCGTTCTCGCAATAAACCTTGACGCCTCAAAACCTCATTGATGCCGGCAATACTTCCTTTAAAACCATTCGCCGCATCAAAAATAGCCGCATTCGCATCCGTCAGTTCCGCACCTGCTGTTAACAATTCAGAAGGAATGAGTCCGTTTTGTTTCGCTGCTTTCACTTGCTCAAGCAGCGTGACTGCATTAGACGTCCAGACCGCCCATTGGCCAAGCAGCCCGCCGACTATCGACTTCGATACCTCTTTTCCATCGACCCTGAAACGGAAAGTGGTCAGCAGATCATCCACAATATGATCATCATTCCCGGTGTACAAGGCGATGTCACCCATTCTGTTTGAATGACATACGGCCCTCACCACATCAATGGTTTGATACCGGTCAAAGGGGGCGAGTTTGATGGCACATACCCCTCGAATATCAGCAAACGCACGCCAGAACTCATAAGAGAAGACACGTCCACCTACGGCCGGCTGCAGATAAAAGCCGAAGACCGGCATGATTTCTGCCACGGCCTTCACTCTATCTAAATGCTCTTCTTCATTTAAATGGGAAAGGCCACCCATACTAACAAGTGCAAGATCATACCCCAAACTTTCCGCTATTCTCGCTTCTTCCCGCGCTTGTTCAACTTCTCCTACGACGCCAGCCACTTTAATGAACGGGCGAGAGAGATTCGCTTGTTCGATTTCTTCAATCGCCATCCGCAGTACTGTTTCGTACAAATCTATCTCTTCGTCCCTGATTTCAAATTGAGTCGTATGGACACCGACCGCGATTCCACCGACTCCGCTTGAGATGTAGTAATTCGTCAAAGCCCGCTGCCTTTCTTCATCCAGCGTGCGATTCTTGTTCAAAGCAAGCGGGTGTGCCGGAATGACCGTCCCTTCATGCAGCAACGTACGAATCGGGGATGATAAGGTTTGTGCCATCAGTATTGCCCCTTTCGTTCTTGAAAGTGGGTCGGTTTATCCAGCACCTGTCCCTGTCCTTTCACCCAATCCGCTGTCCAATCCAGCATTTGACGGATGCCGATGTTCGGGTACCCGAATACTTCATGAGCTCGAGAAGCATTGCTCAACAATGCCGTCACTTGCTCTTCTCCCGCAAAAACCGGCTGCTTGTGGAGCTTTTCACCAAGTCTCTCAGCGAGCCATCTCACAGACAGTGTCTCCGGACCTGTGATATTCAAGGTGACAGGAGGGGAATCGCAATGTAATAGGGAACGAATGGCCACTTCGTTCGCATCGCCCTGCCAGATGACATTCACGTGACCCATATTCAAATCAATCGGTGTGCCTTCATTCACTGCTTTGGCGACTTCCAATAAAACACCGTAACGCAGATCGATCGCATAGTTCAGACGCAGGTGTAACAAAGGCGTTCCATATTTGTGAGAAAAGTGCGTAAAGACGCGCTCTCTCCCTAAAGCGGATTGGCCATATTCGCCGACTGGTCCTGTGGCATGTTCCTCCGACGCTCCGCCATGACCGACCGGTGTCTGAGGGTACACATTTCCTGTAGAAAAGGACACAATTCTGGAGTTTTTGAACTTCTCAGCCACTCTCCCTATGGTAAATAAGTGTTCATTGCCCACGTGAAATGTTCATTTCCGGTCGTGCCGAATTTGTTTCCTGCCATATAAATGACATTTTCCATTTCAGGTAACGCCTGAAGTTCTTCCTCATTTAATAAATCCGCAGCAATCGTCTCAATCCCATGTTCATAGAGTTCCTCCTGAAGGGTTTCATTAGAGAACCTTGAAACGCCTACTACTTTTTTCTGAACTTCCGCCTGATCAATCGCATTCTTAGCAAGTTTCGCTAACGTAGGTCCCATCTTCCCGCCTACTCCAAGAATCAAAAGATCCCCTTCGATCTTCTTTATATCTTCAACTAATGCCTCTGTTGGTCTACACATGACAGATTCGAGTTCTTCTATCGTTTCCACATTGAAACCTCCTCATAAAATTAACTCATCTTATAAGAAAGTTTAGATAACCTCATTTGTTTAAACAACGACTTAAATATGTCCTTTATTAAAAGAGTGTCTTGCTCCCCCTTTTTAATCCTAGGTAACAATTAGGATTTTCACTCGTTATTTTTCTGCCCTGTGATCCACGGGATGATAGGCATTTATCATTTCTTCTATCTTTATGTAACGTTTTTTCATTTATAAAAAAGGCCTGATCATCACTATTTTTACACACAAAAAAACCCAAACCAGTGAAGACTGATGCTTCATCCGTTTGAGTCCCATTTAAAAGATTCTTTAGGCTCCCATTGTGGAGAGTGTTTGTTTTTCCAGTTGTTCCTCTTGTTCCTTTTTCATTTGAAGAACCTTCATTCGTTCTTGTTCCAACTCTTCCTGAAGTCGTTCATTCTCTTTCACAAGATAATCCCTTTGATCAAGGATTCTAATCATATCTTCTCTCATAATAAGCTCCCTCCTCTTATGTTATCGGTCTCTTTTTAAGAATTTGTAGAAAAATGACGGTTTCTATCTTTTTATAGGAATCATTTACCCAACATGGCACAAATTCAAACACATGGAGAAAATCTTTATGAGAATCGAGCGGTTCTTTCACTCTTTTTTCTGAAGCAGATAGAGGAGTGCTCCAAAGATAGGGACCATTCCGAGCCAATGCTTCTGGTTGTACCTCCCTCTCCTGCGTTCTTTCCAATACACTACGAATGTAGACAAAAATGTCAATACAACGAAATCGATCGACATGATATGAACAAATTGAGATTCCTTAAAAGCTTCTACATAAAATTCAAAATCGCCCTGAGTCACCCCATAAATCAATAAAGTAATGGTACCCATAAATAAAAGCAGGTGAAAAACACGGGAATGAAGCCTATTTAACATGAATACAGGAACCCTTGGCTTTCTTGAGTCCTCCACTTTTGATAAGAAGAAGTAGGGCATTAAGGCAAATGCTCCAAGGAAGAACATTCCCAGAACAAAAGGCCATAACGGCAAATGGTTATTATCTTCTCCTAGCAGCAAGGCAGTAAAAACGAGCGGATAGATCCCAAGAAAGCTGAACACCATCAACAAAAAAGCGTCCGGATCATCCATTGTCACTAATTGATGGAAGTACCCTTCATTTTCATCTGGGGCAAATAATACAGCGTACAAAACAAAGGATGCCCAACTAATTAAAAACAGGATCTGCCGCATCGTCATATTCAACTTCCTCCCTGCTGGGAAACCTATTTACATTCCCTTTATCCCTTCTTCCTCTTACGGAGCATTGACAAACACAACCTTCGGCTAAGGGGGAAATTCTACTTTATCATTTTCTATCCAATGGTATGATTTCTAAGAAGTGCCCGGAGAGGTGAACCAATAACTTCTAGCATCTTCAATGGAAAAGTAGTTGCTAAAAGGACGTTCGAAATCAATCTGAATAATGCTAGTAAAGAAACGCAGAATCCACGGGCCTCGTAGATTCTGCGCTCCATTATATTCTCGATTGTTATTTAAACTGTCTTGTCGCTTCGACCGCTTTCTGCCAGCCTTTGTAGAGCTTTTGCTGCTCTTCCTCACTCATTTCAACATTAAATGTGCGGTCATTTTCTGATTGTTTCTTAATCTCATCTTTATCTTTCCAATACCCGACAGCAAGACCTGCCAAAAATGCTGCACCAAGAGCCGTGGTTTCCTGTACGACCGGACGCTCCACCTGCACACCGAGGATATCACTTTGGAACTGCATCAGGAAGTTGTTCTTAACAGCACCACCGTCAACGCGGAGTGCTTTTAAATCAATGCCTGAGTCTGCAATCATCGCATCAAGCACATCTTTCGTTTGATAAGCAAGGGATTCCAGTGTAGCACGGACGAAGTGCTCTTTTGTCGTTCCACGCGTCAAACCGAACATCGCCCCTCTTGCATCACTATCCCAGTATGGAGTTCCAAGTCCTACAAAAGCCGGCACTAAGTAAACGCCGTCTGAAGACTCTACCGCTGTCGCAAGCGACTCTGTTTCTGGAGCGCTTTCAATGAGGTTCAAACCGTCACGCAGCCACTGGATCGCTGATCCCGCTACAAAAATGCTCCCTTCAAGTGCATATTCGACTTTTCCATCGAGTCCCCAAGCGAGTGTTGTCAGAAGTCCATGATCAGAAGCTACGCCTTCTTCCCCTGTATTCATCAACATGAAGCACCCTGTGCCGTAGGTGTTTTTCGCCATCCCTTTTTCAAAACATGCCTGCCCGAATAATGCAGCCTGTTGATCCCCTGCTATACCAGCAATCGGTACTTCGTGACCGAAGAAGTGATAGTCGACGGTATGGGCATAAATTTCTGATGAAGGCTTCACTTCTGGCAGCATGGATGCAGGGACACCGAGGATATCCAGGAGTTCCTCATCCCATTTCAAATCATAAATGTTGTACATCAACGTACGGGAGGCGTTGGAGTAGTCGGTGATATGGGCGTTCCCACCGGAAAGCTTGTAGACCAGCCAGGTATCAATGGTTCCAAATAACAGGTCTCCATTTTCCGCTTTCTCTCTTGCCCCCTCCACATTGTCTAACATCCACTTCACCTTTGTTCCAGAAAAGTATGGATCTAAAAGCAAACCGGTTTTTCCGCGGAAAAGATCGTTGTGACCAGCCGCACGGAGCTCTTTACAAATGTCCTCTGTCTGACGCGACTGCCAAACGATCGCTTTGTGGATCGGCTTTCCTGTATTCTTATCCCAAACCACAGCTGTTTCCCGTTGGTTGGTAATCCCGATTCCTGCGATTTGATCCGGGCCTACGTCTGATTTTCTTAACACTTCAGCGATACATGCAAGGACGGATGTCCATATTTCATTCGCATCGTGCTCCACCCAGCCTGGCTTTGGAAAGAACTGCTCAAATTCTTTTTGTGCCGTTTCTACAATTTTTCCTTCTTTATTGAAAAGAATCGCTCGTGAACTCGTTGTTCCCTGGTCAATGGAAAGAATGTACTGGTTTTGCATGTGAATCATCTCCTTAATATTTTGATTAGCTGACTTGGTTCTCTACTTTGTTGCTTAAGGTTTGTCCTTTTTTCAGTTCCGAACTAGCTGCACCAATGAGAATGACAGCAACGACTGCTGATAAGATCCAAAAAGCTACAGTTAATTCCTGCATGAAAATCGCTCTGTAAAAGAGAGCTCCATAAATACCTCCTAAGATTGGTCCTACAACCGGAATCCAGGCATAACCCCAATCTGAACCACCTTTTCCTGGAATCGGAAGCAGGGCATGAGCAATTCTCGGGCCTAAATCACGCGCCGGGTTGATGGCATAGCCTGTTGTTCCACCGATGGACATCCCGATAGCTACAATGAGAGCTCCGACAATAAGAGGATTCAAACCTTCGGTGAATTCATTGGCCCCGATGAATAACAGTCCCATCAGAAGAACGAACGTGCCGATCATTTCACTGATCAGGTTGGAAAATGGACTTCGGATCGCTGGATCTGTAGAGAATACAGCAAGTTTGGCTCCTTGGTCCTCCGTTGCTCTCCAGTGGGGTAAGTAGTTAAGGAACACAATGCCGGCACCGATGAGAGCACCAATCATCTGTGCTGTAATATAAAGCGGAACCTTCGCCCATGGAAAATCACCAATGGAAGCAAGACCTAAAGTAACGGCAGGGTTAATATGAGCCCCCGAAAATCCACCGACCGCATAAACTGCCATGGTAACCGCAAGTCCCCAGGCAATCGTAATCACTACCCAACCGGCACCTTCTGCTTTCGAATTTTTCAAGACAACGCCACCGACGACCCCGCCGCCAAAAATGATCAAAATCATTGTACCAATCAGCTCTGCGACAAATTCTGACATCTTAAACACTCCTTTTTTCCATAATTTTGAAGTATATGCGTAAAAAAGAGACCCACACGAATTACCGAACGATATACGTTCGGCAAAAGTGTGAGTCTCCAAATCTCCGTCACATACTTAACTTGTTGTTCACATTATATGACTATATGTAAGCGGTGTCAATTATGTTTTTCAAAAATAATAGATTGCTAACAATAAACCTTATTTAAAGTCTTTTACCCTAATGATTGAATCGAGGTAGGAAAAAACAAATAATAAATAGCGTAACGACAAGAAAATCTTGTCGTTACGCTATATTTAACGATTGATGAGACTCTTTGATAACCTTATCCTATTGTCGTCTCACGCATCCCCAATAAATTTCACACAAACAGGTTCAGGAACATGTACGTCCGATTGAACGAGGGATAGCTTCCCAGCATTCTTGTCCCTTTCAAACAAGGACATCGTGTTTGACTTCTGGTTCGTCGCAATTAAGAATTCCTCAGAAGGATCCAACACAAAGTCACGCGGCCAATTTCCCTCTGTGGATGTCCATTCTATAAACGTTAACTGACCAGTGTCTTGATCGACCTTGTATGAGGCAATAGAGTTATGTCCTCGATTTCCCGCGTACACAAATTGTCCATCTGAAGAAATATGGATGGCACTTCCGTCATTGGTTTCGTTAAAGGTTTCCGGAATTGTTTTAATCGCCTGATGCTGTGTGAAACTACCGTCTTTCTCGTCATAGTGAAGGACAAGAACTTCTGAGCTCAGCTCTGTCATGACATATGCGTACTTTTGGTTCGGATGGAAAGTGATGTGTCTTGGACCACTGCCAGGTTCTGTGTTGAATACTTGAACTTGAGTTAAATCCCCTTGATCTGCGGCGTAAGTAATTACACGGTCACTTCCCAGGTCAATCGCAATGACGTATTTTTCATCAGGTGTGAAACCGGCATAATGCATGTGCGGTTTTTCCTGACGCTCATGAGGACCCGTGCCTTCGTGTTCAATGACAGATGTAGGTGGATTCAACGATCCATCTTCATTGGTTAAGTAGGATACGATATTTGTTGTATGATAATTCGCCGTTACCACCGTGTTCTTCTCGTGATCGACACTTACATGACACGGAGGTGAGCCTGCAGCGGTTTGGAGATTTAATTTGGTCAGCTCTCCTGTTCCATCTTGAATGGAGAAGGCTGTAACGCCACCGTTTTCTCCTTCTTTTGTAACGGCATATAGATTCTTCTGGTCATCACTCACCGTCACATACGTCGGATTACCCAACTCAGCAGCTAACTTCACATCTTTCAATTCTTTATTATCTGTATCCAGAGTGAACTGATATACACCTTTACTATCCTGTTTTGTATAGGTTCCAACATAGCCAACAAACTTTCCCATTACAAAAACTCCTTTATATCGGTTTTATTTAAATATCCTATCAGATTAATCGTTCCCGTTCATTATCTCATAAACGGTTTCGCTTCTAAATCACTTCCATCCCCTTTATCTATACCCAGGTTTCATCACCTTAACGCTACATCCATATCTTGTCATCCCGATTGCAGGAACGTATGATGAACGTACAAAGATGAAAATGATCAGACTGGGAGGTAGGAGCATGAGATATAAAAGAAAAGATTACTTCCGTTATGATTTCAAAGAACCGGTTGAAGCTTACTTCCGTATTCATAGAGTTGGCATAAAAGAGGTAAATTCTTCAAAAGGGGAAGCACGAATCATAAATATCAGCCCTCATGGGATGAAGTTAAATACAAACTTAGACCTCCCTCACCAGGATGGGCATGAGGTGAAATTGTCCATCAGCTTCAGCCTAAATGGCCAACCTTTCCTACTACCCGGGACCATTGTCTGGAAGAAAAAAGTGGCTGAATTCAATTATGGAATTTATATGGACTTGGATGAATCGGAAAGTAAAAAGTTAGTGGAAGCACTCAAGGTTTACTCCAATAACCAAGAAAGTAGAAATGAGACATAAATGAAGCCAGATGGGCCGATCACAGACACTTGATCTTTATCATTTACACTTCGTTCAAGCATACACACAGAAATAATGTCCGCCCCGTCTATATCCGTATTTAACTAATTCATTCCAACACATCAAACCAATTATTGATTTCAAATCATAAAAAAACGAATGTTTTTCCTTAATATAATTTAAATGTTCAGTTTTAGGTTGTTTATCTTAGGAGTGTTTGTTATAGTAGCAACACAATCACATTACGCACTCGTATATTCTCAGTAATAAGGTCTGAGCGTCTCTACCTGGTTCCCATTGAAAGAACCAGACTACGGGTTGAAGCTGTACAGTTGCATAAACGCAACTGTAATTTTCAGCATTCCGCTGAGATTGAGCTTTAACTTTTTAGTCTGGAAGGTAGTAGATTCTACTTTCCAGGTTTTTTTATTACCCCGAATACGAGCTACGTTGGATTGAAAACTACATCAAGGGAGAGCTACTCATGAAAAACATTCGCAACCTAGCAATCTTACTATTCATCACTCTCATCTTATCTTTCGTGGCCGGATGTCAGAGTTCCACAGAAGGGGAGGCATCCGCTGAAGAAAACGAACAACAGCCGATCCTGATCCAGGGACCGATGCCTATTGAAGCAGAAAATTTTGCAGCAAAGCTTGAGGATGTAGAAGAAGAAACCTCCGGGAACTTCGTCTTTTATAAAGGTAAAGTCGATGGCTATCCTGTGATTGTCATGAAAACAGGAAAAGGTATGGAAAATACAGCCGCCGCTACGGCGATCGCTATTGAAAAATTCAACCCGGCTGCCATCATCAACCAAGGAACATCCGGCGGTCACGATCCTGACTTGCATGTATTTGATATCGTCCTGGGAGAAAGAACAGTCAACATCGGTTCATTGAAGACTGGGCATAGAGAAGATGAAGAAGGCATCGCACCGAAAGAATGGATTCCTATGGATCTCATGGCGTCTGAAGGCAGTGCCGGAGAAGACCCTGATGCTGAAAACATCCGTTATTTTGAAGGTGACAAAGAACTGCTCAAAGCTGCCAAAGATGTCAAAGATACTCATAAAGAAGGAAAAGTCGTCGAGGGTACAATCGGTTCTGCAGACGTCTGGAACAATGAAGTCGACCGCATCCAGTGGTTCCATGAGAACTTCGGCACATCTGTCGAGGAGATGGAAGGAGCGGCCGGTGCGCAAATCGCCAAAGCCTATGATGTGCCTTACCTCGGCATTCGCACACTATCCAATAACAAAACGAATGGCGGAGAATATAATCCAGACACGGCTGAAGCGAACCAGGATTATGTCTATGAAGTTGTGAAAGAGTATATTTCTAAATAGAAAATAGAGTTTATGCATGACCATGGCGTATGGAGTAAACTTCTCGCCGTTTGAAAAAAAGCGAAGCATCCACGATCTCATTGGATGCTTCGCTTTTTTCACGTTCCTTTACGATGAGGAGTCTCATGGTCTCAAAAGGATGATCATGAACCACTTGTCTTATCATATTGCTTTCCATATTCCTTCCTCATATGAAAGTAATGAACAAGCCGGATCGTCGGTCGAATGAGCATTTGAATACTTCCGAGGACAAAGAGTGTCACACCCCAGTTTTTTAAAGGTTCGAAATAAAAAAAGATACTACCGATCAAAAACCATAATCCAAGCAGGACGTCATTGATGGTATAAAGAATGTCATACGTTTTTTTAAAAAAGACATCATGTTTCCCTACATGAAGATCGATATACTTCTGCTTGTCTGACTTTTGGTTCGCCATCCTCTCACCTCCTATTAAAACCCTTCCCTTTCCATACTCGTTTTATAACGAGAAAATACTGCATTTGTTCATTACACACAAATGTAAGCGCTTATATTTTGGTGTTTCAACGAACGTTTATAGATGAAAACGTGATAGGGTAGAACATGGACATTTTAAAAGACCGCCCTACATAGACGGTTACAACAGGATTAGGAGGGTAATGATGCTAGACGTATTGAACCAAATCAATGATGTACTATGGGGAACACCCAGTTTGGTCCTGTTATTCGGGACAGGGTTGTTCTTGACCATTATGCTAAAAGGGCTGCAGTTCAGCAAACTGTTCTACGCCTTTAAACTAGCATTTACGAAAGAGGAAAAAACAGAAACATCCGAGGATTCCCAAGGGGATATCAGTAACTTCAAAACTTTAATGACAGCGCTATCAGCGACCATAGGTAACGGAAATATCGCAGGTGTTGCTACAGCTTTGACGCTCGGTGGACCTGGCGCGATTTTCTGGATGTGGATTGTCGGCCTGCTAGGGATGGCGACCAAATACTCCGAAGCCCTCCTTGCGATGAAGTATCGAGTAAAAAATGAGAACGGAGAATATTCCGGTGGGCCAATGTATTATGTAGAACGAGGCATCGGAAAGAAGTGGAAATGGCTCGCGGTGGCATTTGCGTTATTCGGTGCCTTTGCAGCTTTAGGAATCGGAAACAGTGTTCAGTCCAATACCATCTCAGATGTTATGACAGAAAGCTTCCATATCAATGGCTGGTTTACAGGAGCTGTGCTCGCGATCCTGACTGGACTGATCATTTTCGGAGGCATCCAGCGGATCAGTACAGTGGCAGGATTTTTCGTACCAATCATGGCCTTCCTTTATATTGGCGGGGCTTTATTCATCATTATCGCCAATTACGAGGCGATCGTCCCTGCTTTTGAAATGATCTTCCAATACGCATTCAGTCCGGTATCCGCAGCTGGTGGTTTCGCTGGGGTTGTCGTCATGGAAGCTGTCAGAAGCGGTGTATCACGTGGTATTTTCTCAAACGAAGCTGGTTTAGGTACAGCGGCATTAATCGCCGGTAACGCTAAAACCGATCACCCAGTAAAACAAGCGCTCGTGGCCATGACAGGTACGTTCATCGTGACCATCGTCGTTTGTACCATGACTGGACTTGTCCTGATCATGACAGGGTTCTGGGATCCATCCGGTGGAGCGATCTCAGGTGTTCAACACGCGACCGGCCTGGACGGTGGTGCTCTTACAAGTGCGGCATTCGGACACGCATTAGGTACTATAGGCGAATACATCGTAGCCTTTTCCGTCATCTTCTTCGGCTTTTCAACGATTGTCGGGTGGTACATGTACGGAGAGAAGTGCTTCGAATACCTCTTAGGCCTGCGCTATATCGTTCCATATCGTTTCATCTACATTACTGCAACCTTTATGGGTGCCGTCATGCAGCTTGATCTTGTTTGGGCGTTTGCCAACATGGCGAATGCCTTGATGATGATTCCCAACTTAATCGCTTTATTGCTTCTTTATAAAGTGATCGTGAAAGAAACGAACCATTACTTTAATGATTATATACACCAGCAGCACTATACGCGATCGAAAGCAAGCTAATATGATGATAGAAACAACCTGTCTTAGGGCAGGTTGTTTTTTTATTCACGCTTCTTCCTTCTTATCCGTTGAAGGGATGAAGGCTTGGCCATGATTAAACAATTCGCTGCTAGCGGCTCCTTTCATGTATAGTTCCAACCTCTTGGAGTCCAGCGTCATCTCTTCTCTATAAAAATGCACCTTCCCAATGATCTCCACCACTTCTAAAACCAACTTAGCATTCGATTTCATCTCCGTTCTCAAACCAGCGATGCTATAGAAGAGGAGTAAATCAGCTTTGTTTTTAGGTTTTTCTATGATCTTTCTGATTTGCAGCAATTCAGGACGTTGAAACGGTGAACCTAAATACCCTAGGTCACTGAACCTTTTAAGGACATTCAAGTTATTGGATAAACAATAATCAAACAACACTTTATCCTGGTGGACAATGCGCTGGACTGGAGTCCATGAGTCTCCCAAATTAATAGACTTCCTGTAATAGCAGAAAACAGTTTCCATCCCTTGCCCACACCCCGTTCAGTATAGTAATGAAAGATGCAAAAAAAAAGCATATGCATCCAACATTCTGGATTCATATGCTAGTATGGTCTGATTGACCTCTTAGGTATTCACTACAAACTAGATTCACGGGGCTTTCTTATCATACTCAGAAAAAAGTCTGGTCTTCAACCAGACACTTTCCTACACTCATGGCAGCAGTTGAATGATATGTTTCACGGCATCAGTCAAATCTTTCTGTGACCAGCTTGGCAGTTTCCCGTGCTGAACAGCCAAATCATGAGACGCTGGAATATGAACAAAACCTGCAGGGACCTTCTGATCATTCACATGAAAATGATAAAGCACTTGATACATCACATGGTTACAAAGGTAAGTCCCTGCGGTATTGGATACCTCAGCCGGATACCCTCTCGCTTGTAAGTCTTCAACAAAACGTTTTATTGGCAGAGTAGAAAACAATCCATCCGGTCCCTCTTTTTGAATGGGATCCCCGTCAGGTGTGTTCCCTTCGTTATCCTTTTCATTGCTTTCGTTACAGTTGATCGTAATTCGCTCAGGTGTAATTTTGTAACGGCCGGCAGCAAGTCCGAGTGAGAGGACTGCATCCGGTTCAACTTCATAAATATGTTCTAAAATTTCCCGCCCTGAATTGTTATAATCAACGGAAAGAATCCGTCCTTCGATCCGATATCCATTCAGCTCTTCACTTTTCAGTTCCTTTACGATTTGATTCGTCGGGTTAATAGGAAAGTCTAGGAATGGCTCAAAGCCTGTGAGTAAGAGTGTCTTCATAGATGGTTTCTCCTTTCATGATTATAGATCTGTTTCTCTGAATGATGAGTTATTCACGTTCTACCTTTTAGTACAGGTTGTTTGATTAAATCACTGCTAAGGTTAATTGAGTAATCACAAGTATTCTCTTATACCGGCCCTAAACTAATCAACACACCAACCGTCAGCATAATAAAAGCGATCAAGACCCAAATCAATAACAACAGCAGCATCCATAACGCCCATTTAATCCAGGGCACTAGGGAAACTATAATGCCTCCTCTTCTTCTTTTTTTAAAACTGTTATTTATTACGAAGATAAAAACCTCTATAGGGGATAACATCCGGTCCACGTTCTATGGTAAAATGTGTAACGGTATTGAACAGAAAACGGAGGCTTTATATGAATCTATATAAAGAAAAGAAAAGAAAATTCAGGCCGGAAATAGAAGGATTACGGGCGATCGCTGCCATTTTAGTCGCTGTTTACCATATCTGGTTAGGTAACGTTTCAGGTGGCGTCGATGTATTCTTCGTCGTATCCGGATTTTTAATAACGATCTCTCTTTTAAATATGTTTGAAAGAACAGGAAAAGTAGATGTATTTGGATTCCTGCTAAAACTGGGAAAAAGGTTATTTCCAATAGCATTCTCAGTACTAATCTTTGTCATTATTACTAGTTTTTATTTCCTACCTCAGTCTCAGTGGTCATCTATTATTCAGGAAGTCGCTGCTTCTTTAGTCTATTTTGAAAATTGGCAGCTGGCTAGTAACTCGGTGGATTATTTGGCGCAGAATAACGTCGCCAGCCCAGTCCAGCATTTTTGGGCCATGAGTACCCAGTTTCAATTTTATATTATTTGGACCTTGGTATTGCTCACTTCCATAGCGATCGCAAAGAAGTTAAACATGAAAACAAGAAACTCTTTGTTCTATACGTTGATTGTGATTTTTGTCTTGTCCATCAGCTATTCCGTCTATAAGACTTCAGTGAATCAGCCATGGGCTTATTTTGATACATTCGCTAGGGCTTGGGAATTTGCAGTGGGGGGCATCCTCTCTCTGGTCATTGCCAATATCTCCTTGAATAAATCTACGAATCTAGTCATTGGCTGGTTGGGTTTATTAGGACTAGTATGCTGTGGTCTGCTCTTACAAGTGTCGACTGTTTTCCCTGGATATGCGGCTCTGTGGCCGGTTCTGTCAGCGGTGTTGATCTTGATTGCTGGGAATAGTGGTGGAAAACTTGGAGTACACCAGCTGTTAAGTGCGAAACCGTTGGTTCGGTTCGGTGGAATTTCATACGGTTTCTACCTATGGCATTGGCCGCTACTAATCTTATATTTCAACATCATTGGAAATGACACGGTTCCTATCACACACGGTTTATTGATTATCGGGTTGGCCGTCGTATTATCCTATGTGACTACGAACCTATTTGAAAAGCCTATCAGAAACAAAAAAATACAGTCGAAACCGAAGTTAGCATTTATTCTAGTGGCTATTGCTGTTCCAGTTGTCCTTTTAAATGGATCCTGGTCCTGGTACGTAAAGGATGCGCAATTCGCTTCGGCCAGTGTGGAAATATCGAACAGCAATGATTATCCTGGTGCCTTAGTGATGGCAACCGATGATGAGTTCCATTCAGATGAACCTTTCGCACCTAGTGTTTTACAGGCAAAAGAAGAAACACCGAAAAGTTATGATGATGGGTGCCACCAAGGAATGGAAGAGGCAGAAGTCATTCTGTGTGAGTATGGAGAAGTCGACAACCCCGATTATACGATTGCCTTAGTCGGAGGCTCCCATAGTGCCCACTGGTTGGCTCCATTGGAAGCTTATGCGAATGAAGAGAACATCAAAATTCTGAACTATACACGTAGTGCCTGCCGATTCTCCAGCGAGTCTTATTTATTGACGACAGAACTCGATCAAAAAACATGCGCAGAGTGGAATGATAGTGTCATGGACGAATTGATTGAGAAGAAACCTGATCTGGTTTACACAACCGCCGATGCTACAGAGTGGGAAGGAATTCCTGAGGGTTATGTGGATCAATGGGAAGAGCTTGGTGAACATGACATCAACGTGTTTGCTTTAAAAGACAATCCAAGAGCTGAGTTTGATATCCCGACTTGTATCGATGAACATGGCGCTAATGCCAAGGACTGTACGACGGAGAATGATCTTGAGGATTTATCAGACGACATTGATACCCTTGATTTGGATAATGTGTACTATGCGGATTTGACGGATAAGTTCTGTGAAGAGGAAGTCTGTAAACCGATTATCGGAAATGTATTGGTTTATCAGGATGGGCACCATTTGACGAGGACCTATGCGGAAACGCTGACTCCTTTCGTTGGTGAAAAAGTATCTGCTGCACTGAACTATTTTTACGAAAATAAAAAGCAGAAGTCTTCTACGAATTAGTTGAATTTCGTAATTACTTTCCAAATCTTTATGTAAGTCTCAAGCACCTCATTCAGGGGTGCTTTTTCTTTATGCCATTTCACCTACCTATCTAAGCTTAAGCTTTCCCTCCTCCTTAAACGAAGGATGCCTCCCTCCTATTACGAATATGATAAAATGACATATCAGCCCTATACGGAGGTCAAAACATGCCCTTACATATCCATGATCAAATAAACCGTGCGATTGAACTGTTTTCGGATTCTAATAAAGATAGCATTGAAGTCGTGAACGACAATGGAGACGTCGTTGGCAGATTATCTCCCGATGATCTACAAGACTTCATTGAGGGAGGAAGTCTCTATAAAACACTGGAACAGATCATAGATGGACCATTACGAGAATATGCTGCCACCACACAATCCAACGACCATCAATATAGCGAAATTTTGGAAAGCCCGATATTCAACGATATCATCAATTCCCTTCATGATGGTGTTTTTATCACGAATGGTGAAGGGATTACAGTGATGGTCAACCAATCCTATGAAAGGATTACCGACCTCCGTTCCGATCAACTAATCGGCTATCATATGAATGACATCATAAAAGCAGAGTACATTTCCAAGTCTGCTTCTCTTCAGGTGATCAAAGAAAAGCGCCCTGTCACCTTGATGCAGAAAATCTCCAACGGTCGGAATATCATTGTTTCAGGGACTCCAATCTTTTCCAAAAATCAAGAAATCCTATACGTCATCAATAGTGTCAGAGACATTACCGAGCTTCTTGAATTAAAGCATGAAATGGAAGACCTCCAGGAGTTGAAGAACCTCCGTCAAAGTTCAAAGGAGGCGTACTCCAAATCGGAAGCTTTCCCCTTCTATACGAGTGAAAAGATGAAAGAAATCATCACCATCATTGAGCGTGTAGCCAAAACCGATGCCCAAGTTCTCTTGCACGGAGAGACGGGTGTAGGAAAAACAATGATCGCCAAACACATCCACGAAAAATCCCCACGATCCCAACAAAATTTTTTGGAACTGAATTGCGGAGCTCTTCCTTCTAATTTAATCGAAGCTGAATTGTTCGGTTATGAACCGGGCGCATTTACAGGAGCTTTAACAAAAGGGAAAAAGGGACTCCTTGAAGTTGCCGACCACGGGACCCTGTTTTTAGATGAAATCGGAGATCTTCCTCTAGAATTACAGGTCAAACTGTTGAAAGTCATTGAAGACCAGGCATTTTATCCTGTCGGCTCGTCGAAGCTCAAACATATCAATGTCCGTATTCTGGCAGCTTCTCACAAGGACCTGAAAAAATTGGTGGCATCCGGGGAATTCCGTGAAGATTTGTATTATCGGATCAACGTCGTACCTATCCATGTCCCTCCACTTCGACAACGAAAGAAAGAAATCATTCCACTTGCGCAGCTCTTTTTAGAAGAATATTCTTCATCATATGGAATGGACCGATCATTAAGTTTAGATGCCTTGGACCTTCTATCGGACTATGAATGGCCTGGGAATATCCGCGAGTTAAAAAATTTGATGGAGCAATTAGTCGTCATTTCCCCATCAGAGGAAATCGAAAGAGATCAGCTTCCAGGAGAACTTATCCATGCAAGAAAGCGCTCAAGGTCAAAAGATGATGACGACATTGTTCCATTAAAACAAGCAGTGGAAGAACTAGAACGCGAGAAGATTACAAAAGCACTCTGGATTTATAAAACAACACGAAAAGCAGCGGAAGCTTTGCAAGTAAGTCAGTCTACAATTGTTCAGAAGATGAAGAAATGGGGAGAGTGATTATTTTTTTAATCACCCTCCCCATTTTCGATTAAAATATGAATCAAAATTAAACCCTTTAATGATAGCGCTTTCAGAAACATCCTTTTAATTGCCTGTATTTTCAGACTTTTTATAAGTTGGCATGAAATTTGCATGTATAAAAGTAACCAGAGAAAGGAGAATCAATTCGATGTCTATCTCAACATTTAAAATTGCCAACAAATTAATTACAGGTCATGGAGCTACCGAAACCCTTCTTGAGGAAATAGAACGGCTGGGTGTATCCAATCCTTTGATTGTCACGGATGAAATCCTCCAGCAGGTCGGGGTGGTCGATCAAGTCACCTCCCTATTGAAAGGGAAGAGTTATGAAGTCTTTAATGGTGTGAAACCAGATCCTGAATTGGGGATTGTAGAGGAATGTTCTCAAACATTCCTAAATGGCGGCCATGATGGATTGATTGCGATCGGTGGAGGAAGTGCCATCGACATCGCCAAAAGCGCTTCCGCATTCGCCCCATTCGAAGGTGAATTATCAGAACTCCTCGGCACGGATCTCGTACCAGCTAAAGGTGCGCCCATCATCACCCTTCCTACTACGGCAGGTACAGGATCTGAAGTGACGAACATATCCATTCTTTCAGATACAGAAGCCCAGTTAAAAAAAGGCATGGTCAGTGATCACTTGCTGCCGGATGTCGCCATCATCGCGCCTGAAATGACACTCACCATGCCCCCGTCGGTAACGGCTGCGAGCGGCGTCGACGCTCTAGTGCATGCCATTGAAGCTTACATTTCTGTTCACGCTTCCCCGATCACCGACGCATTGGCGATCCACGCGATGAAAATGATCGCGAAAAATTTACCGAAAGCCTACGCCAACCCGGATCATTTGGAAGCCCGGGAAAACATGGCCACCGCAAGCTTGATGGCGGGGATGGCCTTTGGAAATGCAGGTGTTGGAGCAGTTCATGCCCTCGCCTATCCACTCGGTGGACGATACCACATCGCCCATGGGGTCAGTAATGCTCTGCTTCTTCCCTATGTTATGGAGTGGAATAAAATTGCTTGTGTGGAGCGCTTTCGAGAAATTGCTACAGCCCTTGGAGAAAACACCGCTGGACTTTCCGATAAAGAAGCCGCGGATCAGGCTGTCCAAGCTATGGAACGCTTATGTCAGGAAGTCAACATCCCATCTGGTCTTCGTTCTTTCGATATTCCAGAAAGCGCGATTACAGAAATGGCCGAAGATGCCAGCAAAATCGAACGTCTGTTGAATAATAACCCCCGCAAGTTGTCTAAGGAACAGATTGAAAAGATCTACCAATCCGCTTACTAGATTAAATCTCAAAGAAAAGAGGTAATCCAAATGTGGAAAAATCGAAAACATGGAGAAGAATCTCCTTACATTCCGTTAGGACCATTTAAACTAAGACTCCCTTTTGTGCATTACAAATTCGAATGGCCGGACTATGTTCAAGGACTGATGATGTGCGCTGTGGACTTGGCCGCCATTCCGTTAATGATTGAATTGCTTGGCATGCCCTTTGAAGTGGCGCTGGCTGTCGTGCTACTAAATGGAATTCTATACTTGACTCACCACTTACTCGGAGATCCTGTAGTGCCGGGATGGATCACCCCAGCAATCCCTCTCATCATGGCTTATGTATCCACCTTCCCTGAAGGCGTTGACCGGGTTCATGCCCTCGTCGCCTTCCAGCTAACACTCGGATTGTTTTCTATCCTATTAGGGGCCACAGGACTTGCAAAGAAAGTCGTTTCCTTTGTGCCTCCCGCCATTAAATCCGGGGTCATTCTAGGAGCCGGTTTTGCCGCTGTCATTTCTGTCTTTGAAGTAGGCGGACGATTCGAATCGTTCCCTTGGACGATTTCCATTGCTGTGGGAATTGCTTTCTACATTATTTTCTCTAAACATTTCAATAAACTGAAAAATTCAAGTGCGGTTTGGGGACTTATTGGAAAACTAGGTATCTTTCCTATTATTATTCTAGCAGTTGTCATTGGTCCTCTTTTCGGAGAAGCTCCTTGGCCGACCATTGAGTGGGGACTGATCAATCCTGACTTCGGCACTTTGTGGAGTGAATACACGGTCTTCGGGGTAGGCTTCCCTTCGCTCATGCTTTTTGTTCAAGCCATCCCGACCGTATTAGCTGCTTATATTGTACTGTTCGGCGACGTATTGCAGAGTAAAGCATTGATTGCTGAAGCTGATGATGTCCGTCAAGACGAGAAAATTGACTATAACGAGAACCGTGCACACTTGATTTTCGGTGGTCGTAATTCCATTATGAGTATCCTCGGTCCTGATGTGACCATGGCCGGACCCCTTTGGGCAGCCATGCAGGTCGTTGTCATTGAGCGTTTCAAAGAAGGGAAAAAAGCCATGCATTCCCTCTTCGGCGGATCCGGATCGTTCCGCTGGGGTACGAATACAGGGTTAATCTTGATGCCTATTGTCACTCTTGTTGAACCGATTCTAGGCATTGCACTCGCGTTAACTCTGCTTATTCAGGGGTATGTCAGTGTCCGTGTAGGGATTCTGGAATCCCGCAGCCACCGTGACCTTGGAATCGCCGGAATCATCGGAGCCGTTTTAGCAACGAAAGGCGCGACCTGGGCCTTCGCTGTCGGCGTACTGCTTACACTATTAGTCTATGGCAAGCAGTTCTTCTCCGGAGAAAACGACGAGATTTTCACGAAAGATCTCGAAGAAAAGGATAGAAAGATCTCATAATCATTAGGAGGCCAAACATGGAAAGCTATTATATGAAAATAAATGGACAAGACTCAGGGCACAACCTCCCTACAATTGAAGTCACCAATCCCTCGAACCTGGAGGTGATGGCGACCGTTCCAAAAGGCGGAAAAAACGAAGCTGAACAAGCGGTCGATGCGGCATCTGATGCTTTCAAAAACTGGTCGCAATTCTCTGCCTATGAACGAAGCGAAGTCATTCGAAAGTGGTTCGACCTTATCAATGAACATAAGGAAGACCTCGCGCGCACCATGACCCAGGAGCAAGGGAAGCCGTTGAAAGAATCCCTTGGGGAAATGAACTACGCCAACGGATTCATCTCCTGGTATGCCGAGGAAGCCAAACGTGTCTATGGCGAACAAATACCTGCTACACAGCGAAACAAACGATTGTTTGTCCATAAACAACCCGTCGGAGTTGTAGCCGTCATTACTCCGTGGAACTTCCCAGCGGCGATGATTACTAGAAAAGTCGCACCTGCGCTCGCTACAGGATGCACCGTTGTCATCAAGCCTGCCGAACAAACACCGATCACCGCAATCAAATTGGCTGCTCTTGCGGAAGAGGCAGGTATGCCAAAAGGAGTGATCAACGTCGTGACAGGTGATCCGAAAGCTATCGGGGAATCATGGTTGGAAGATGATCGTGTCCGGAAGTTAACGTTTACAGGATCGACAGAAGTTGGGAAACTTTTGATGAAAGGGTCAGCTGACACAGTGAAAAAAATATCCCTTGAGCTTGGCGGCCACGCCCCCGTCATTGTGATGGATGACGCTGATCTTGATAAAGCCGTAGCAGGTGTCATCGGTGCGAAATTCAGGAATGCCGGTCAGACTTGCGTTTGCTC
This sequence comes from Halobacillus litoralis, assembly GCF_020524085.2. Classification (NCBI taxonomy): domain Bacteria; kingdom Bacillati; phylum Bacillota; class Bacilli; order Caryophanales; family Bacillaceae; genus Halobacillus; species Halobacillus litoralis. Next base: position 1,562,042 of record NZ_CP129016.1, on the reverse strand, counting down.
CAACCGGATTTACGTCCACGAATCAATCGTGGAATCCTTTACGGACAGGTTTGTAGAAGAAGTGAAGAAACTTAAAGTAGGAAACGGGCTCGAAGAAGGTGTTGATCTTGGTCCGCTTATAGATGAAAAAGCGGTAGCCAAAGTCCAAAAACACGTAGAAGATGCCACTGAAAAAGGTGGACGAATTGTCTATCAAGGATCTGAACAGGAAGGACTCTTCCAGGATCCAGTTGTGATTACAAGCGCCAATGATGAGATGATTTGCATGAACGAAGAAACCTTTGGTCCCGTTGTTCCCATCACTACATTCAAGACCGAAGAGGAAGCGCTTCAAAGAGCCAATGATTCGATCTACGGTCTAGCAGCTTACTGTTTCACAGAGAACCTGACAAAAGGCATCCGAATCTGTGAGCAACTGGAATACGGAATAGTCGGACTCAATGACGGACTCCCTTCCACGCCACAAGCACCATTTGGTGGGTTTAAACAGAGTGGTTTAGGCCGGGAAGGCGGTCACCATGGGATTGAGGAATATTTGGAGACAAAATATATATCAGTAGGGTTGTAAAGTGTATGGAAGGGAAGGCCGTATTTTACGGCCTTCTTTTTTGTATTTAAAAATAACTTGGTGGAGAAAAACCCCTCATAATAAAAGAAGTTACTCTTCCATTCTTGGTATCAATTCATAAATATGTAATAGGAGAAACATGGATATTTATAGGATGCTACTGAATGTACTTAAAAAAACTAGCACTCAATCTAGTAATTCAGAACTGTTACTGTTATGGAATTCCAGTATAAAATTACCATTCCGTCTGGTTATCTACTATAATTAGACCTAGAAAAGAAGGAGGAATCTACTTTGAAGAAAATCTTATCATCAATTTTCGTACTCTATGTTTTCCTTACAATTCCGATGCTCACTGTGAACGCGTCGGAATCTTACCCGGATTTAGATCAGGTACCATGGGCCAAAAGTGAAATCTTATATTTGAGCAATCATGGAATCATTAGCGGATATCCCGATGGATCATTTAAACCGAAGGAAGAAGTAACTCGGGGCCAAGTGGCTTTAATGGTGATCAAAGACTTATATCCAGAAGCTGCTCCGCAACAAAGCAATCCGTTTGTGGATGTTCCAAAGGGCAAGTATTATTCAGATGCTGTTCGTGTCGCGTATGAAAAGGGAATCATTTCTGGATATCCAGACCAGACTTTTAAACCGAATGCATACATAACCCGAGCTGAAGTGACTCTCATCGTAGACCGTGCGTATTCCATCAACCGTGAAGGGAACCCTCAGGGATTTACTGATGATCATATATTCCCATGGGCACAGGAGAGTATCTTGGACTTAAATTCTAAAGGGATTATTAACGGGTACACGGATGGAACATTCAAACCATGAAATGATATTACTCGTGCTGCATTTGCCAAAGTTTTAGGTGCTACCATCAATCCAGAGTTTCGTGTACCAGGTTCACCTGCACGATTGGAAACTACGTTTGACGGCCTTCACCGTTCTTATAAACTTCGGGTATTTGCAGATAACGAGAAAACGACAATCAATGACTTGCCTTGGGCTGGAGCCAACGAAGGGGACATTCTCCATTCAGGCTATTATGAAATGACATTACAACTAGGCGACTCGTCGCCGATGGATCAAAAAGTTGCCATCGGAAGCTTCACATACAACGAATCACAACAAAACTTGTATGTCCTTGATAGTAATCCTGATGTATTAGTTGCAACAGAAGTTCAGAGCTCCAATGTGACGTGTGGACAATTATTTTATGCAAAAAATGGAGAGATGAATAGAATTGGGGTTATGGATACAGATAACTCTATGTTCTGCTTCGCACAAGACGGGATCAAACATGTAAAGGATAACCATTTCCAAACCATCATTTACAATAATTCAACCTGGTCTTTCTTTATTAACGATTGGAAAATTAATTTTGAAAATGGAGCAGCCACGAATACTGAAACCTATGAAGTTAAAGAGCAACAAGGATGGAATGTCTTTAACCGCTTCATGAATGATCCTGATTATTATTACAATCCTTAAATATTCCCTTTCTCAACAGAAACAGAGTAGCATCCTAAATAGGATGCTACTCTGTTTACATTTCATCACTTCGAGTACTTCAGGAGAGATCTGAGCCGATAACTTGAATCAATCACAGGATTACTCTAATCCATTTATTGCAGATTTCAATTTACTATCCGTTTCCTCATTTCCAAATTCGTAAAATACCAAGATGTTTTTATGCATGTACTTTTCGTGTTCAACGACTCCAGCTGCAGCTGATTTTTCTTCAAAATCATCCATTCCTTCTTTTCGTGCATCTGTGGAAGGAAATACATAAATAGAGAGCGTATTACCATCTATAAAATATGCTTCAGGAGAAACACCATTTAATTCTCTTGTGAAAGCATTGATGCTTGGTAAATCTGCATCCTCTAGAGCCAATCCTTGATCTGTAATAGCCGTTTGCACCTCTTCTATTGTGATAAGTTCTTCTTCCGATACACTCTGCTCGCTGCAAGCGCTAAGAGCGAACATGATGAATACGTAAAAGAATAATTTTTTAATCATTTCAATACCTCCTGGAAATGCCTCTTTTATAAATAAGTAGATGTTATTTTTTAAGGTTTTCAATCTATTGAACGTTCACGTAACCATATTCCCATTAACACGAACAACCACCTACGTTAGATATTCAATAAAAAGCACAGGAATCCCTTTCCATTTTTAGAAACGGAGTAAGGTCTATTAAAAAACACCTTCACAGTTTATAAGACTGTGAAGGTGTTTTTATGCTCAGATTCTATGATGATTCATTATTGTCAGTCAGTTACTCTGAAGCTGTCTTCCAATACTCTCGCTACAAAAGAGGCAAATTCAGCTCTGGTAATTTCCTGTTCCGGTTTGAAGGTTCCATCCGGGTACCCAACTGTTATATTATTGGCTGCCAGGGTTTGAATATAGGAATCCGCCCAGTGCCCTTTCGTATCTGAGAAAATATCGGTTTGGCCTTGTAATTGATAAGCTCTTGAAACGATGGTTGCCATTTCTGCTCGACTTAAATTTTCATCCGGGTGAAAGGTTCCATCCTTGTAGCCTGAGAGGATATTGGCCTTGGCGGCTGCACCAATGTACCCGCTCGCCCAGTGATCTTCTGAAACATCTGTAAAGTCAGATCCAATCTTCTCAAGTTCTAGTTCCCTGGAAATAACGGTTGCTGCTTCAGCCCTCGTTATATTTACATCAGGTTGGAAGGTACCGTCTTTATACCCCGATAATAAGTTATTTTGTACTAAATAATTTATTTTGTCTTCCGCCCAATGGCCTTTGATATCTTTAAAAGTACCGTCATTGGAAGGTTTGTCTATCGTTAACTCCGTAGATTGGATTACTTCCACATTCCCTGCATAATCGATACTACGATAGTCGACAGTGTGAGTTCCTTCTTCGCTTAATTGAATTACAGAGTTATATTCCTTCCATTCTCCTTGATTGATTCGATATTCTGTCTTGCTCACCCCAGACAGTACATCGGAAGAACTCAGGGTTACCTCCAAATCACCATCTCGCTTTTCAGTACTCATTGCTGTATCTGGAGCCGTTGTATCCAGCATAATTGTGATGCTTTTATCCTCTTCTTTGTTGCCCGCATAATCGATACTGCGATAATCAACAGTGTGGCTGCCTTCTTCATCAATCAATACAGGAGTCGTATATTCTTTCCATTCTCCCTTATTGATTCGGTATTCTGTCTTAGCCACTCCGGATAATGGATCAGTGGAACTCAAGGATACCTCTACTTCGGAGTTATGCCATTGATTACCTACATCACTAGCTGATGTTTGTGGAGCATGATCGTCATATTTCACAGTTAAACTCTTAAACTCTTCTACGTTCCCAGCTGTATCGACACTGCGATAGTCAATGACATTTTCGCCCTTCTGCTGGAAGGTAATCGGACCGCTATACTCTGTCCATTCCCCTTCGTTCATTCTATACTCAATCGTAGCTACACCTGACCATTGGTCTTTAGAAGTTAATGTGATCTCTGTCGTTTTATTCGCCCACTTTTCAGGGACTCCGTTAACTGAAGTAACTGGTGCCGTTTTGTCCAATTTAATTGTTTCATTTTGAACTTCTTCTATATTACCCACGTTATCACTACTTCTAAATTCAATCGTTGTCGATCCTTCTTGATCTAACTTAATAGGATCACTATAGTCTTTCCACTCGCCATCATTGATTTTATATTCGATGGAAGACACGCCTGACAACTCATCTGAAGACGATAAGGTTAGCTCAACATCCTGATTGGACCAGTCCGTCGGTACTTCTTCAGCTGTGGTCACTGGTGCGGTTTTGTCTACTTTAATCACTTTGCTTTGTGTCGCTTCTACGTTTCCAGCATGATCGATGCTTCGGAATTCTACTTTATTGCTTCCTTCTCCTTCAACAAGAATAGAAGTATCATAGGTTGCCCATTCCTCTTCGTTCACTCTATATTCCGTTCTTGAGACGCCTGACAAACCATCTGAAGAACTTAATGTTACTTCCACATTGGATTTATGCCATACATCACTCACGGAACTCATTGTAGTTTCTGGGGATCCAAAATCAAGATTGACATCGACCGTCTGAATTTCTTCCTGGTTCCCAGCTTGATCTGTACTTCGATATTCAATGACATGTTTACCTTCTTCATCAATCGTAATAGGTGTATCGTAGGCAGTCCACTCACCTTCGTTCATTCTATATTCAATAGAACTTACACCTGAAGATTCATCTCTAGCCGTTAAGGATAGCTCTATTTCTTCATTACCCCAGCCGGAAGGAATTTCAGAAGTTGTCGTCACCGGCGATGTTTTATCTATTTTGATGATCTCGGTTTGAATTTCCTCTATATTGCCAGCATGGTCTACGCTTCGGTAATCAAGCTGAACTTCGCCTTCCTGGCTGATTTCGAAGGCCTCTGTATATTCGATCCAATTTCCTTCATTTGTCCGATACTCTATCTTTTTGATACCTGCTTCTTCATCTGTTGCGCTTAAAGTAGCTGTAACATTTGAAGGGTACCATCCATTCTTCATTGGAGTGGATGAGGTGAAATCCACGCTTGTTATTGGTGCAATCTTATCTGTTTCTTCTACCACTACATCATGAGAGCTGAGATCAATATACTCTGAGGTTTCCCGCTTATACTCTGCACCACCGTAAGAGTTATAATAATAGTAATAGTTATCCTGGGCATCTTTTACGTATAAGTAATCTATTTTCCACGCTCCCGCAACATCGTAATCTCCAATTTCAAGACTACCTTCATATTTTCCAGTTTCAGCATTCAACCTTAATGTTACGTACTTTGTTGCGGTTCCTTCTGGCGCTTCATATTTGATACTGACCCTATCTACTCCTGATAAATTATCACTTACCTGAGCACTGAACTTTACTACTTCTCCCCTTTTTACATTAGTGGGAGTTACTTGAAGATTGTCTAGCTTTGGAGGCTGTTTATCTTCTTCTGTCCCAGATACCACTATATTATAAGGACTTAAATCTATATACTCTGAGGTTTCCCGCTTATACTCTGCACCACCGTAAGAGTTATAATAATAGTAATAGTTATCCTGGGCATCTTTTACGTATAAGTAATCTATTTTCCATGCTCCCGCAACATCGTAATCTCCAATTTCAAGGCTACCTTCATATTTTCCAGTTTCAGCATTCAACCTTAATGTTACGTACTTTGTTGCGGTTCCTTCTGGGGCTTCATACTTGATACTAACCCTATCTACCCCTGATAAATTATCACTGACTTCAGCTGATATCTTTACAATATCCCTTTTTGTTACATCTAGAGGAGTTACTTGAAGATTGTCTAGCTTTGGAGGCTGTTTATCTTCTTCCGTCCCCGACACTACTATATTATAAGGACTTAGATCTATATACTCTGAGGTTTCCCGTTTATACTCATAACCACCATCAGAATTATAGTAATAATAATAGTTATCCTGGACATCTTTTACGTATAAGTAATCTATTTTCCATGCTCCTGCAACATCGTAATCTCCAATTTCAAGACTACCTTCATATTTGCTAGTTGCAGCATTTAACCTTAGTGTTACGTATTTTGTTGCGGTTCCTTCTGGCGCTTCATACTTGATACTAACCCTATCTACTCCTGATAAATCATCAATCACATCAGCTGTGATTGTCACTTCATCTCCTACTGTAGCTTCCTTTTTTGAAACAGTTAAATCATTTAGTACAGGTGGAGTAACATCCGAACCTGCATAACTAACCTCCGAATTTCCCAGCGAGACAATAAGCGCCAGGATGGCAAGCACAAGTACACGCTCTATTTTTCCTTTTTTAAAAAACATTCACTCACTCTCCTCTTTCTTTTACGAAGAAAAATCTTCTCTTTATGTATTCACACATTATTTACACAACCTCTATTTTAGTATAAAAGCACGATGAATTGTTAATTATTTTTAAATAAACAAGACTAAAGTTTTCAACTCAAAAACCACATTTAGGACCCTATAATATGCTTTAATAACCAAAAAAAATGGCGTAGTACCCAACCTAAACTGAGGATACTACGCCAGTCTTCAATTCGATATAACAGCTAAAGTTAGACTCTACCACTTACTAAGCAATATCTGCACTCTCCTACTGATCCTATAAATAAGTAGCTAAAGAGCGAAATTGAATAAATCTATTATTGTTTCAAATTAAATCCATATAAATACTCGACCAACTTGTCAAATTCATCATCAGAGGAACACTCAATTTGTAGATCAATAAAAGTCATCACAACTTCTTCATCCTCAAACGGGAAATGGCTGTTATCTACATTGGTTAGGATGTCCCGCTTGGATAATCCCTTTTTAAGTAAAACATCAACAGCCTGTTTCATCGAAGATACTTCTGCCATGTGTATGCCCCCTTATTTGATATCTTCACTCGCTCCTCCATCCCTCCGTCGGTTCTTTTGAATGTTAGTAATAACGAGGATGACAAGAATAAAAATAGATTCTTGTACTAAATATTTACTACACGATTCATCCAAATTCCTGCTTCTCCTAATAAAAACGACTTTATTAATAAGACCAAACCTAGGTGGTCATAAAAAACCTAAACACCTGTAAAATCGAAAAAGATACGGAAAACTAGCGAAAACCACTGCGGTTGAGCTATCTATTAGTTTTCTAAAACGCTTGAGCTTGGGGATCAAATAAAATAAATTTTCACACTTTTCTATAAAATGCATTGACACTTGTCCTTTCCCTTGCTAACATGGCACTTAACCAAATAACGAAAGAACATCTTATCCAGAGAGGTGGAGGGACTGGCCCTGTGAAACCCGGCAACCGCTATATTCATAGCATGGTGCCAAATCCTACTGAGTGAACGCTCAGGAAGATAAGAGATTTACATAATCTCTAACCTCTCTATCGCTGATAGAGAGGTTTTATATTTTCCAATTGAATACTTAATTCTTATCCAGAGAGGCAGAGGGACTGGCCCGTTGACGCCCGGCAACCATCAAGCAAACGCTTGATAAGGTGCTAATTCCTGCAGGAGATGATCCTGGAAGATAAGAAGAGCCAAGAGCCCTCTTCTTATTTTTGTGAAGAGGGCTCTTTCTATTATACAAAAAGGAGTGGATACATAGATGACTACAGTACTACTAGATGGCATCCGCACCCCGTTCGGAAAGTGGAAAGGGGCTTTGAAAAAGAAAACCGCATCCGAGCTAGGATCGCATGCGCTAAGCGCTTTGTTAGAGAAAAATCCGATAGCCAAACAGGCGGATGGTGTGCTGCTTGCCCAAGTGATTCAGGCTGGGGGCGGCCAAAACCCTGCGAGGCAAGTCGCTTATAAAGCGGGGGTGGAAATCAGTACACCTGCCATCACATTGAATAATGTCTGTTTGGGTGGGATCGCTACGATTGCGGATGCCTCCCGAAGACTGAAATTGAATGAAGGAGAGTTATACATCGTCGGTGGATTCGACTCGATGACGAATGCACCTCATACCGCTCCTGTACGTGCTTCTTCCGGACTTGGTCATGCCCTACTAAAAGACACATTACTGAACGATGGTTTATGGTGTGCCTTAACCGATGTCTCGATGGGCGCTCTTACCGATGAGAAAAACCGCTCCTTCGAGATCAGTCGTGAGGAACAAGATGAATATGCCGCCCTTTCCCAGCAACGAGCATCTCACGCTCAGGAAAATGGATGGTTCCAACCTGAAATCACTCCTTTTACAGGATTACTCGAGGAAGATGAAGGCATCCGCAAAGGAACGACAGTAGAAAAGTTATCCAGCCTCTCCCCCGCCTTTTCCAACGAAGGCACGATTACGGCAGGCAATGCGTCGCAGATGACGGACGGGGCGAGCGTTGGGATCGTTACCACTAAAGAGAAAGCAGAATCACTCGGCCAGGATCCACTCGCCGAGATCATAGATTGGTCAGAGATTGCCGGACCTGATCCGAGTTTACAAACCAAACCATCGCAAGCGATCCAAGAACTATTAGACAGACACCAATTGACGACCGAGGATATCGATCTATTTGAAATCAATGAAGCTTTTGCCAGTGTTGTTATCGGCAGCTGCCGGGAGCTTGGCATCGATTATGACCGGGTCAATGTGAACGGTGGCGCAATCGCTCTTGGTCACCCTTTAGGAGGCACAGGATTCCGGCTCGTTTTGACCCTTGCCCATGAACTGAAACGACGCGGCGGAGGAAAAGGCATCGCTTCCCTTTGCGGCGGTGGTGGACAGGGTATGGCCCTGTTGATTGAAGTTCCTTATTCATAACTCGAAAGGAGACAAACCCAATGAATACAACGATCACCGCTCAGCGTTCCCCTTATCTATGGGAGCCATCGAGCGAACGAATAGAACAATCGCACATCAAAGCTTTTGCTGACTATACCGGCCAGCCGCTTTTCCCTTATGAACGTTTCCACCGCTGGTCCGTTTCCCACCTTTCAGAGTTTTGGTCAGCGGTGTGGGATTATGCGGGAATTATCGGAGAAAAGGGAGACCGTGTTTTTGTCCCAGGCACTTCCATGCCGGATAGTACCTGGTTTCCGGAAGCACGGTTGAACTTCGCCGAAAACTTACTGCGCGGTTCTCTTGATCGAATCGTTGCCTATGAAGCGAATGAGGAAGGCATTCAACGAAGTATTACTTTACATGAGCTAAGGCAATCAGTTGCCAAAGCTCAGGAAGGGTTAAAGCGATTAGGTATACAGGAAGGCGATTGTGTGGCCGGGGTCACGACGAACGATATCCAAGGGTTGGTCGCCTTGCTTGCGACCACTTCACTCGGGGCGACATGGACCTCCTGTTCCCCTGACTTCGGGACGAAAGGGATCGTCGATCGCATCGGTCAGGTGAAACCGAAAGTGTTGATTGCTACGCTCTCCTATCAATATAAGCAAAAGCCATTCCAGATCAAAGAAAAAATCAAGCAGACGACGGAACATCTGGAAGGACTATCTGCTCTTGTGACGTTCGGAGGTGAAACGGATATTGAAGGACTACAATCTCTATCCTGGGACGAACTTTGCAACAATGATGCAGTAGAGCCAACGTTCCAACCCGTTTCTTTTAATCATCCTTTATACATTTTATATACATCGGGAACGACGGGACTGCCGAAAGCGATCGTCCATTCGGTCGGGGGGACACTCCTGCAACATGTGAAAGAACACCAGCTGCATTGCGATGTCCAGCAAAATGATGTGTTGTTCTGGTACACCAATACCGCCTGGATGATGTATCCATGGCTCGTTTCAGGGTTAGCCAGTGAAGCGGCTATTTTATTGTACGACGGTTCTCCCGTAAGGCAAGATTACCTCACCCATTTGTGGGACATTGCGGATGAAGTGGGCATCACCCATTTCGGCACAAGTCCTAAGTACCTGGATACATTGATGAAGGCAGGCGTCGATCTGAAAAGCAGTCACTCGCTCGACACTTTGAAAAGTCTGCTATCCTGCGGGGCTCCTTTAGCACCAGAGCAATACAACTGGATCTATCAAACGATCAAACAGAATCTGTTCCTTGCTTCCATTTCCGGCGGAACAGAAATCATCGGCTGTTTTGTAATGGGATCACCCGTTCATCCATTGAAGCAAGGCGAAATTGCATGCAAAGCGTTAGGAATGGCGGTTGATGTATTGGATGAGCGAGGAGCATCGGTCTACGAAGAAAAGGGTGACCTTGTTTGCACCAAACCATTCCCGAGCATGCCGCTCACCTTCTTCGGTGAAGGTGGAGAGGAACGTTACAGGAAGAGCTATTTTTCTAAGCGGCCAGGGATTTGGACACATGGAGACTTAGCTGAACAGACCATCGACCAATCGTTCATCATATATGGACGTGCCGATACGACATTGAATCCAGGCGGCGTCCGCATTGGTACCGCTGAAATTTATGGTGTCGTCGACCATATCAACGAAATCAAAGACAGCGTCGTTTTCGGATTACCGAAAGATCATGATGAAGAAATCGTGCTTTGTGTGGTGACGGAAAACCTTACAGAAGACTCGGCAAAAGAAATACGGCGACAAATCCGGACCAAAGCTTCTCCTCGTCATGTACCGAAGCGGATTTATCAAGTGGAGGAAATCCCTCATACCATCAATGGAAAAAGAGTCGAAGGAGCAGCGAAAACAGCCGCTTTAGGAGAAGAAGTGAAAAACGAAGCGTCCTTACGTAATCCATCCAGCTTACAAGCATTTCGTCAGCTTTCAGAAAGGGAGTTCGTGTAATGGCCAGCCAAATTCAAGGGGCGATCACCGGAATCGGTGAGCTGAAGCCCGTCCGTTATTCAGAAGGAAAAACCACCTTAAGTTTGATTGCAGAATCCGTCCGTCTCGCCATCCAGGATGCCGGCATCTCCAAAGAAGACGTCGACGGCCTGCTCGTCGGACCCCAAGTCGGGGAAACGCCGCAGCATGTGCCGGCGACGGTTTCTGAGTATCTGGGAATCGATCCCACGATGTCCAACACAGTGGATCTCGGGGGAGCGACCGGACCAGGGATGATCTGGAGAGCCGCCGCAGCCATCCAGGCAGGCATGTGTGAAACCGTCGTCTGTGTTTTAGCCAACAAAAATGAAAAAGGGGAAACATTACGATCGCCAAACCGTAATCCGATCCGCGAATTTGATGTGCCTTTCGGTGCATCGGGAGCCAATACCTCCTATGCCCTCATAAAAAGACAGCACATGGAAGAGTACGGGTCCACGCAGGAAGACTTTGCAAGGATCGCGTACTGGCACAGGAAAAATGCTCAGTTGAACCCGGATGCGATTTTCTATAACAAGCCCGTTGAAGTCGAAGATATTATCGCCTCTCCTATGATTGCCGATCCGCTTCACCTGCTGGAAATCGTCATGCCTGTTGCCGGTGGAGCAGCCGTCGTCGTGACATCTGCGGAAAAAGCAGCGGAAGGGAAGCATAAACCGGTCTATCTGAAAGGAGCTGGTGAAAAGATCACACACCGGGCGGTAAGCCAAGCGCCAAGTATAGACGCTCTGCCATTCAACTATTCAATCCCAAGGGCGCTTGACCAAGCTCGTACGAACATTGAAGACATCGACCTTTTCTCACTGTATGACTGTTATACAAGTGTCGTGGCCACCACCCTTGAGAGTGCTGGTCTATGTAAGCCAGGGGAGTTCGGTGATTTTGTCAAAAACCATAGCTTCAGTCATGACGGGGATTATCCATTGAACACGCATGGCGGTCAGTTGGGCTTCGGTCAGGCAGACTTGGCCGGCGGCATGTCGCATGTTGTGGAAGCCGTCCATCAATTGAGAGGCGAAGCTGGAAATCGTCAAATACCAGATGCGAGACAAGCCCTTGTGACGGGGAACGGAGCCACATTAAGCGAAACGACAGCCCTTGTGTTAGGAGGAGAACGATGAGCCAACTACAAAACATTTCTCTGCCACGTCCTACAATTACACCTGTTAGTCAGCCTTTCTGGGAAAGCATCCAAGCCGGACACCTCAGCCTTCAGCAATGTGACAAATGTGAGCAGTGGATCTTCTACCCTCGCGAACATTGTCCACACTGTTTTCATGATTCGTTAACATGGAAAAAAGCATCCGGACGGGGAAGGCTGAAAACATGGAGTGTGATCCATCGGGCCGGACATCCCGCCTGGCAGGAACATACGCCCTATGTGGTCGGCATCGTCACCCTTGAAGAAGGACCATCTCTATTGACTCATATATTGGTAGAGGAAACCGCCTTAAAACATAACCTAAAAGTCGAAATGGAAATCAGTGAAATCGGCCCACACCCCTTGCCATTTTTCAAAAAACAGGAGGAAACGAAATGATCCTTACTTACTTCATCGCTGTCGCTTTATTCTGGTTACTCGGTTTATTGATATGGAAGAATTTTTACACGACGAAGAAAGGAGAACGATAAACGATGCTTACAAGTTCCAGTGTATTACTATGGACCGTCATCCTTTTATTAGCTGTGTACTTTGCCGCTGTGACGTGGGTGGGTAAAAAAGGGCGGGCTCACAGCCAGTCGATGGCCGGTTTTGCTACAGCCCGCGGAAAAGTGAGTCCCTGGCTTGTCGGCGCAAGCTTTGCAACATCTTACGCCAGTGCCAACCTATTCATCGGCGTTCCAGGCCTCGCCTACGAACACGGAACCGCTGTGCTCTGGTACACCCTTGGCTGCTTCGGCGTTTCCTGGGTCGGACTACTTCTCTTCGCCAAAACGTTCTGGCGTTACGGGAAAAAATTCGGTCATGTGTCGACACTTCCGGAATGGCTTGGAAAACGTTACAACTCGAAAGCCCTGCAAGCCATCGTCTCTTTACTGATCTTATTCAATGTCTATTATATCGTCGGACAAAATGTCGGACTTGCAACCATTTTTGAAACGGTCATCGGTATCCCTTATTTCTGGGGCATCATCATTGGTGTTGCTATTACCATTCTTTACATCGGCCTAGGCGGTGCCTTCGCGCAAATCATCACGGACGGCATCCAGGGGGTTCTCATGGCCATTACATCCGTATTCATCGTTGTGTCCTTTTTCTGGACGATTGGTGGAGGATGGAACGTATTCGGAGTGCTGACCGATCGCCTGAATAGCATTGATCCGAACCTGACTGCAGCCATTGCCGACGGCGGTCCCTATAACAGTGCGCTCGCCATCATGGCCGTGCAGTTCCTCCTATTCAGTTTCGTATTGATGCCACATCTATTGAACAAAGTGCTATCGATTGAAAAAGAAGAAGACCTGGCTCCATTCACCTTATCCGCAGGGTTGGTGCTCTGCATCATTTCTACGCTGATGGTTCTCGGTGGACTCGCTGCCCGCGTGCTTTTCCCAAGCTTGCAAAGTGCCGATGCGGCCATTCCAACCTATGTCATTGAGGCTTTCCCGAGTGTCATCGCAGCCATCATGATTGTCGGTATCATCTCTGCCATCCTATCTAGTACCGACAGCTTGTATTTAGGAATTACAACAAGTATCGGAAACGACCTTTACCGCGTCGTCGCACCTTTACTGACTTCAAGAAAGATGTCAGCCAAAGAATTGGACAACAAATCATTGAAAGTAGCGAAAGGATCACTGATTGTCGTTGGACTCCTGTCCCTTTACTTCTCTTTAGAACGCCCAGAGTCCTTGGCCTTCCTAATCCAGTTCAGCTTTTCCGCGATCATATCCGGAATTATTGCGCCCATCACTCTCGGATATTTCTGGAACCGGGCAAATCATTATGGCGCGATCGCCGCTGTGGTTACGGGGGCTTCCTTGTATGTAGCTTTTACATCTCTGAATTTAATCGGAAATATTTTTATTGCCATGTTCTTTAGTGCAGCTTCGGCATTTGTCATTATGGGGATTGTGAGTGTACTGACGGCTAAAGCGAAAGAAGAAAAGTTGGTGTTGGAGAAATCTAGTTAACCAAATACAGGCTTACCCCAACAGACTATTTTACAGGGGCATAAGTGCGTAACACCAGAGATTATTGCCTCTGGTGTTACGCCATCCTATGGCGATCTACTGCACCGAGAATCAAGGACTCACTATATTTCCCTTCTAAATGCGGGCACCCAATTGTTAGTAAAAAGCACTCTTAGAGGGAACACTTTTTATTATTGTTTTTCCCTCGGCTGTTTCTCTTCTTTACGATCATGAATTTGTGCATTTTTATTCGAAAGTTTTTTGTTTCCTTTCGCCATGATTATCCCTCCCTTCTCTCTTATTATTTCGAGAGATAAATGTTTTATTAAAAAAGCCCCGGAACAATTAATCCACATACAAGTACTATTTTTCATAATTAGAAGCCAACTTTGATAATGGATTTCAACAACGATAGCCCCCATTTCTTAAGAGATAAGAAATGGGGGCTATCGTTATATTTAATATTTCTATAATGATTTTAGTTTTTTTCATATGACCAAACCGCAAGTGAAAATACCTGCAACCATAACCTACATAATAACCCCCTTCAATTCAATACCTTGCTCGGTACCCAGCCTAAAAAAGAGGTTTAATCATCAACCATTTGATTTATAGATATTTATGATATGGTTCAATATAAAGCACGATACAAGAAAGCACTGAATTCAGCTCTAGTTGCTTCCTGATTAGGGCGGAATGTGTTGTCGTTATACCCTGAAGTGATGGAATTCGAAGCTAATGCGTACACATCCTCATAGGCCCAATGAGAAGAGCTCATATCCTTAAAACGATAAGAATTGCTGTTAGTGCTGAATTCGAAAGCTCTATTGATGATCGCTGCTATTTCCGATCTGGTAATCGCTTCATCTGGTTTGAATGTACCGTTCTCATAACCAGTGATCAGACCAGCATTCACAGCCGCATTGATGTAACCATATGCCCAGTGTGCAGAAGAAACATCCTTGAATTGGGCAGATGAAGAGGGATTAAGGTTTAATGATTTGCCCACCATCATAGCTACTTGTGCTCTGGTGACATGATCTGTAGGTCCAAAACTTCCATCAGAATAACCATTGATGATTCCTTCGTTATTTAATTGTTTAATTTCATCATAAGCCCAGTAATCACTGGATACATCATTGAAAAAACTGTTATGTAAGAACCTTTTGGCCCCCGTGTACTTATCTCCCCAATAACCAGAAAAGACTGGGTCAATGGCAATACCTCTACTTTTAGTAGCCGAAATCATATTCCCGTCTCCGATATAAAACCCTACATGGGAAATTCCTTGCTTATGTGTACCCGAGAAGAAAACCAAGTCACCTTTTTGTAGATTTGATTTCGATACATAGGTCCCTTGTTTATATTGATCATAGGAACCCCTTGAAAGATCGACTCCTACTTTGTCCATTATGTAGTATGTAAATCCGGAACAATCAAACCCAGTGGGAGTTTCTCCACTCCACTGATACGGTGTTCCAAGATGTTCTTTTGCAAGTTTGATTACTTCATCGCCTGAGACAGATGCAGCCTGAGTATGTGGTACAAAAAGGACCATGGCCATAAGACTAGTTAACACGACACCAAAAAATTTCTTCCCCAAAAGAGTGTACCTCCCGATTATGTATGAATGAATTTTTTTCTCTTTTACTATCGTAGCACACTATATTTCGACATTATTTTACAACTGTGTAACAAATCCTCTGTTTTTCTCCTTATTACCATTGATTTATACCTGCTCTCAGTATGATGATGCGCAAGGTGTCATCCGCTGGAACGAAGGATTGTAAAAGGGTGACGATTGTGCTACTCTGGTGCGTGGCTCTTTTTATCATTTATTAGAGCCTTTATAACTATTTACATACCAAATTGTTGTTGCCTCGGTTCTTTAATTAAATGATAGTACCTGTGAAAGATTTAAATTCTAGCTCTCGCTGAATCCTAGGCTTCCCGTTTATTTGGGAACCAGATTCCTTGCAAAAATAATATAAAGGATGAATGTTTTGAAAAAATTAATGTTTATGACGTCTGTGGTTATGGTTTTCTTTTTGATTCCTAATCTTCAAGCTCATGCTTATCCATTTGAACCGATCGATATTGAGGGGCATTGGGCGTATGAAGAACTGGATCAGTTCGCGAAAGCCTCTCTTGTTGAGGGATATGAAATGTCGGATGGGAGAAGAGAAATTCGACCCTACCAGTCGATTACTCGCGCTGAATTCGTAGCCATTTTGAATCGTGCTCTAGACCTGAAGGAAGTAGAGGGTGGAACGGATTTTGAAGATATTAAAGGAAAATGGTATGAAGAGAACGTCCGTATTGCTTCTTCCCATGGACTCGTTTATGGGATGGGAGAAAATAAGTTCGAACCAAACCGCCCTATTACACGAGCAGAAATTGCTTCCATTGTTATTCGAGCGACGGAAGATAGCATTGACTTTTCTCAAGGATCTGTCAAAACGTTTGAAGACGTATCTCAGTACTGGGCATTAGATGCGATCAATCAGGCGAGTAAAGTCGGTATTATTCATGGGGTATCCACGACAGAATTCAAGCCAAACCAAAACGCTAATCGTGCAGAATCCATTGTAATGATCAAGCGTGCGCTAGACAAAGAACAAAGTAATACTCCTTCGGAAGAATACCTGTTGAACCTCATTCACCAATTATCCGATGAATGGACTTCTGCTCTTGAAACGAAGAATTATGAAAAGTTAAAAGCGACACAAGACCGGACCACTGGATATTATGGAACGATGCAATCGATCAGTATTTCATACGACATCAAAGGAATGGAAGATGGTACATCAGTGGAATATGATGTGACTACTCCGAAACAAGGACATGCGGTTCATATTGCCAATCGATTCGCTGATGTGAAGATTACCCAGGGGGAAATGGAAAGAACGGTGACTTTCCCTTATGAACGAAATGGAAGTAAATTTTGGACTTCCTCCATCTCTGAGGTTGGGACCTACCGCTTCTATAAGGAAGATGGAAAATGGAAGATTTACGACATACAGTCCCCAGAGGAAGATGGTTTGCTACTGTATTAAACGTCCTACAAAACCGCTCCAAAGCCTCTTAGCTTAGGAGCGGTTTTTCATTTGTCTGCTCAGGACCAGTTCCACTTAGAAATAACAACATAAAAAGAAGAGGCCTACAAACCAAATTGGTTCGTAGGCCTCTTCTTTGTTTAATAGACTGAGTTTTGTCCCAGCCTCTTTCACTTTTATACATTACTTAGATGTCAGTCCCGCCCGTTGATGCATCCACTTCAAATTCAGCACCATCTTCGTTGTTCTTGAACACATGGATTTCGGTAATATAAGAATCTCCGTCATAATCCTTTGTTTCTTTCTCATACGTGTTCAGGTAAGTGACATCATTTACACTAAACTGATCATAAATTCTTTCCTCGGCCTGTTCCACGGTCATATCAAGGTGGCGATCAGCGTCAAAGACTTCACTAACAATCGCATCCAGCTTCCATTTGCCATCTTCTTTGATGAGAGTAATGGTTTTAAATGAACCTGTGTATGTGAAAGCTTCCAGCTGTGCCGTTTCAACAATGACCTTATCACTGTTATTCTCCATCACATTCATATGAATGTCCCAGGCGAAGTTATTGTCATAGTATAAGGTATCACAGCTTAAGCATGCTTCATAATATGTTTCTTCGACTTCTTCGTTAAAGTCACTCGTTACATACTCAGTCATTTCGTCTTCAATTCTTTGATAATCACGGTCTTCGCTACCTGCACCGTATTCCTTTAAATCATCGTATAAAATTGTGAAAACTTCCTCCTGCAAAGTTTCTGTTTTTTGAGCGATTTCGTTCTCACTCAAATGGTCAGATCGGAAGGAAGGTTGAATGGTTGCAGCCAGCACTCTGGCGAATTCCGCACGCGTAATATCTTTTAAAGGAGCGAACGTGCCATCAGGATTCCCATGGATGATCTGCTGGGAGGTCAGATCAAGGATGCTCTCGGTTGCCCATGGAACATCTTCCGCATCAGGAAAACCATCGACTTCTCCATTTCTTTGGATGTTGTAGGCACGATCAACCATTGCGACTGCTTCTGCACGGGTGATTGGATCTTCTGGTCTCATCTTTCCGTCGTAACCTTTGATGATACCTTCTTCATAGGCGACCCCTACTTCATCAGAATAATAAGCATCTTTGGATACATCATCGAATGGTATGTCCCCTTCATGGGTCTGATTTGGGTAAAGATCACGTATAAGCATGACTGCTACCTCTGCGCGTGTCACATTTTCCATCGGACCGAACGTACCATCCGGAAACCCGTAAACAATTCCTTCTTCATTCAAGTATAGTATTTCATCCTTTGCCCAGCTTACTTTATCCAAATCCGGGAAAGAATCAGCAGCACTTACACTTGTAATGAAAAATGAAAACATAAACGAAAGTGACAATACCAAAGTCAACAGTTTCTTCATACGTACACATTCCCCCTTAAATTTTTCCATTTTAATTGTACTACAAATAAAGGAAGAAATGATAAAATATTCATATTTTCCTAGTGTTTAAAAGAAAATCAGAAAGATGACCTAGTTTATTAAGCATGGGAACAGCGCAAGAAATGAGCGAGAGTTATGGATTTATCGAATTAACAAGAGACAAACGTTTGAAATGTTTCCGCTAAGGTCATTGAAGAGAATCACTATTAATCACAGGGGCGGTTTCATCAATTGGGAAGGGGAGTACTTCCTTAACAGCTGAGTAAATCCGTGTCTCCGACTTTTAGGGTTTTAGTTACCTGTACCCTTAAAAGAATATTATAAAAATCTCTTTCCCAAAAATTGCGTAAGAACCAGTTTAACTTAGCAGTGGCAAACTTTCATTCGCACATCTTAGGAATGAATCATTGCAAAGAAAATCCTTCTTTATACATTTCCTTTCTCTCTTATAGACTTTAGTTTAGTTCTCCATCGTTATCTCATAGAAATCTTTTTATAATTTAATATGAATTTTGTAGCTTCTACTCCAACTAAAAGTGTTTACATGAACATGTACACATATGAATTATTAAAATACAGCGTAGTATCACGTACATACCATTGATACTACGCTACACTTTATCACTTTAACGCAGCGGGCTCAGGTGCCTACTCAATGCTTTTTTTAACTCTCTTTAACATTACTGTCCTTTGACATCTTTTTTCTCATAATACTTCACGTACCAATCAGCAAACTTCTGTAAACCATCTTGTATCGCTGTTTCTGGTTTAAAACCTACAGCTTTTTGCAATTGTTCAGTAGATGCATAAGTAGCAGGAACGTCACCAGGTTTAATCGGCTCATACTCTTTCTTAAACTCTACTTGTTCACCAAGAGATTTGGATAATGCTTTTTCTAGTGATTTAATAAAAAGCATTAGTTTTTCTGGACTATTATTCCCAATATTAAAGACTTTATGTGGAGCAGAATCCGTTTTTGGCTTATTGCTCAAAAGTCGTTCAATACCAATCACAATATCATCAATATAGGTGAAATCTCTGTACAAATCATTTTCGAAATCACCGTTATTAAAGATCTTAATAGGTTTACCAGCAAAGTACTTATCTGTAAATCTAAAGTAAGCCATATCAGGGCGTCCCATTGGTCCATATACAGTGAAAAAACGTAGTCCAGTGGCAGGTATGTTATACAGATGGCTGTATGTATGCGCCATTAGTTCATTGGATTTTTTCGTTGACGCATACAAAGAAACAGGGTTATCTACAAAATCGGACTCTTCGAAAGGGACTTTTTTGTTAGCACCATAAACGGAACTTGAAGATGCGTACACTAGATGATCAACCGGATAATGGCGGCAAGCTTCTAATATGTTATAGAAACCAATCATATTACTTTGAATGTAGGCGTCAGGATTTTCAATAGAATATCTAACTCCTGCTTGTGCGGCTAAATTCACCACAATTTGAGGTTCATATTCTTTAAAAATGTAATTTACTTCTTCCTTATCAGATATATCATCTTTAATAAAAGTGAAGTTATCATAAGGTTTTAACAGTTCTAATCTAGTAAGCTTTAAGTTAACATCGTAATAATCATTTATATTGTCAACACCAATAACTCTACAACCTTTTTCTAATAGCTTTTTAGAAAGGTAATAACCTATAAAACCAGCCGCCCCAGTAACTAAATAGGTTTTATTAATATCAAGTGGATTGAAAGTCATACGCACTCTCCTTTGTAACTTGCCGTTTTCCTGGCTCACGACCAATAGAATGATATTCTACTTTAGCTTGCTTCATTTCTTCAACATCGTAGATATTACGGCCATCATAAACCAACGGTGTTCTCATCAGTTCTTGATATTTTTGTGGGGTTGTTGCCTTCACTTCCCCCCATTCTGTAAATACAAAACATACGTTAGCATCTTGAAGAGCATCTTCAACACAATCTACATATGTAATGTTGCCTTTGCCGTGCAATCCTTCTGGATATACTTTGGCAAAGTTATCTGCACCTACTGGATCATATGCATATACATCAGATCCCTGTTCAAGTAACAATGGTATATTTTCTAAAGAAGGAGCTTCTCTTAAGTCGTCTGTTCCAGGTTTAAATGTTAAACCTAATACAGCTACTTTTAAACCGCTGAAAGTAATGAGACGGTTACTTGCTTTTTTATATAAGACTGTTTTTTGTTCCTTGTTTACATCTATTCCCGCTTTAACTGTCTTAAGTTCATACCCATTCTGTTTTGCTAAGTAATCCAGAGCTTGAGTATCTTTAGGGAAGCAGGAGCCCCCATAACCAATACCAGCATTTAGGAATTTTGCTCCTATACGCTCATCGTAGCTCATCCCTTTTGCTACATCTTGAATATCTGCACCGACTAATTCACATAAATTTGCAATATCATTCATATACGAGATCTTAAGAGCAAGAAAATCATTTGAGGCATATTTAATCATTTCGGCAGATCTTCTGTTTACGGATACAATCGGAAGATGGAAAGGCTCATAAATTGCCTTAAGAATCTTTTCTGCCCATTCCGTTTCGGTACCGATAATTATTCTCTCTGCATGAAGGGTATCATGAACAGCAGACCCTTGCGCCAAGAACTCAGGGTTAGAGGCAACCTCAACATTTACATTATGGACCAAGAAGTCTTGAATAAATTGCTCTACTTTATCGTTTGTTCCTACAGGTACAGTAGACTTTACTACTACAAGACAATCCTTTTCTACTGATTCAGCAACCTGTCTGGCGACCGTTGCTATAGAAGAAAGATCTGCAGAACCATCTGCTTTTTCAGGTGTTCCTACCCCTAAGAAAACTGCATCTGCATCTTTATATGCTGCTTGGTAGTTGGTTGTATAATTGATTCGGCCCGTATTATAATTTTTCTGCATAAGCTCTTGCAAGTCTTTTTCATAAATTGGTGAAATCCCTGATTTCATTAAGTTAACTTTATTTTCATCAATATCTACACAAGTGACTTGGTGCCCCATTTCTGCGAAACAAACACCGGCTACTAAGCCCACATAACCAGTTCCTGCTACTGCAATTTTATACATTAATTTTCCCCCTGATTTTTTCAGCTAATTTCAATACCTAAAACTACCGCCTTCATAAAACATAAATTCATTTTGAAAATAAGTAATTTATATCTGTTTTATTTATTATTTTAAATATAAAACCTAATATTAGGTAAATAATGATTCCAGTAAGAATAGAGGTCACAAGGACATACACTTCATCATAAACAAACTTTGTAATAAAGCTGACTAAATAGCCCATTAAATAAGAAATAATAGTTGTTTTTACAAAAAAGGTGAATAGAGGCTGATATTCACTACTATAGATAACATTCTTTAAAATAGTAAATATAATTAATAAAGAATATGCAGTGTAGGTGATTAAAGTACTGTATACAGCACCATGAATACCAAACTCTGGAATGAATAAGATGTTTAAAATTAAATTTATAGTTGCAGATACCCCAACCATAACTGCTCTGACTTTCGCGAGTCCTATGTAATCTAATGTAGGACTGAGAACAGAATTCACACTATAAAAGAAGAGAAAAAAACACATTAGTTGAAGAATTTTAATAGTTTGATAGAATTCATCACCAAAAAATAAGAGTACTAATTCCTCACTAATTACATACAAACCGATACATATAGGAATTGTTATTAATAACGTTGTCTCTATTACTTTTTTTAGCTTCGTGGATCTCTCATCTTTATCAAGGGCAACAAGACCCGGACCTGTAGCTTGGCCGATAGCTACTAAAGGCATATGGACTTTTCCAATAATCATAGTAGCAAGGCTATACAAACCAACTGCAGTATTGTTCATATAGTATTGCACCATAAGGGTATCCGACTTCATATATAAGTAAAAACTCATGGATATAAAAAACATCGGTAAAGAATATTTCAAAATATCTTTAACAACCATTTTGTTTAAAGGTTGAAAAGAAAATAAATCAGACCTCTTATTAATTATCATGAATATCATTATAAAAAAGAATGTTAATATTGCTTCTGATATTAACAAAGAATATATCTCGAAATTCATTATTAGAAGGAGCGTTGCCAATACAGTATTTGCTATATTATAAAATATATTAAATTTGGCGTTTAAGTCTAACCTTCTCATTCCTTGCATAAGTTTCAAAATAAACTCTCTA
Source organism: Halobacillus litoralis (assembly GCF_020524085.2). Lineage (NCBI taxonomy): Bacteria > Bacillati > Bacillota > Bacilli > Caryophanales > Bacillaceae > Halobacillus > Halobacillus litoralis. Next base: position 1,539,365 of record NZ_CP129016.1, on the reverse strand, counting down.
AAAGACCTTAAGATAGTAATGAAAATTAAAATAGTCTCGTAACCTACCAAATTTACTTCTAATAGATCTTCCAACATAGGTAACGTGTTAATTAACAAGACAATCACAAGAATAGTTGCAAATAGTTTTATAAATATACCATTCGATATATATATAGATCTCCTATTTAAACTATTTTGGTGTAACGCGACATATCTAGCTACAGATGAGGAAAAGCCAAAATCTGAAACCATCACAGATAGGACTACCAGAGTTAACATAGTTTGGAATAAACCATACTGATCTGGTCCCAGAAACCTTGTAGTAAATATTAATAGTAAAAAACCTAAGATCAAATTGACTATCTGACCTAACATAGACCATAGAGATCCTGACTTAATGGAATTTATTTTCATTCTGTTAACTCCTGTATATTAAAGTGCTAGAATAAAGTGTGTTTCATTAGAATTATCGAATGCTCTGGATATTCTACATGGATATACTAATAGTTATGTATATTGCTTATTTCGAACATTTTCAACTTTATTAACTAGCAAGTCGTAAGCAACTTTCTTTTGATGGTTTCTTAAAACATCATTATACCCTCTACATTCGGCATCCTCTAATTCATTAATTAATTCCTCAATATCACTAGATATTGTTTTACATCTTTGGTCTTCATTAAGAGTTCTATAAAAATACCTTACTTTTTCATCCCATACTAGTGCGACAGCAGGAATATCTAATGAATATGCAATTATATGGCTGTGTAGCCTAAATGATATTATACTCTTAAAAGTAGATATTAATTCTACTAATTCTTTTGGAGTTTTAGGTCTCTTACAAATATATTCATCTAAATCATTATTATCGTAACCTGCTTTAGTCAATATATCTTTACTAAGCTGATAGTCCCTCTCATCACCGTTACAAAAAAGCTTCCACTTAATTTTCTTAGTGTTTAAATTTGATATAATATTAATCCAGAAATCTATTAGTTCCAAATTATCAATGTGATTCACATCCATAACACCTAAACCTGTGACTTCACTATTTTTCTTTCTGGTTTCATAAATATCTCTAACCCATATTGCAGGGTCAAATGTGGTGACCGCATTTATAGATGTACTTTTGAGGTAGTAGTTATTCAATGTGTCAATATCATCTCTAGTAGTTACAGAAGATATATTTTTAGTAGAAAGTGCCGATTTTAGTAAATTTTGAAGTTTATAATTTTGAATATTCCCAACGCCGCAAGCATTAAAAATTACAGGTATATTCTTTTCAGATAACACCTCAACAAAACTTTTTATGGAAAAAACAAATGTATCCTTAAACATTTGACCACCAGCAAACACCGCCAAGTCAAAATCTTCATTACAAACTTCTTTTATATATTGTTTCCTATTATTATATGCTTTTCTAAATTTATAATAATCTATATCTAAACCAGTTCCTTTAGCAATTTCTTTTATATTTCTTTTTAAATTCTTCACTTTATTATTTGTGTTTAGGTTTTTATATTCTCGATAACCTTCTCTACCAGAGATATCAACGGTCTTAATTTTGATGCCTTCTATTTCCGAGAGCATATGTTCAACACTTTCACAGATTACTCCATCTCCGAGATTAGTAGAATACCTTTCACCTATTAATAAAACTTTCAATATTTTGCCCCCTAAAGAACTATCTTAATAAAATATGTTTTGATATGGAAATAAATTAGGTATATGACTTTCTAATGTAAATTGAGTTCTATAAACGTAAAGATAAGCATATAATATTATAGCTCCATTAAAAATAAGCTTCCATAAATCCTTTTTTAAATATCTACTGATCATTGGCGCAACAATAAATAGAGCTATATTGGTATAGAATATCAGCCTTCCCATCGGAAGGATGCTACCATAAAAAGACAATATGCTATTTAAAGCAAATATTGTGATAAATAAAGATGTAATTTTCTTTATCTCTTTATTATTATTATGTAAAAGCAAAAAGAATAGCAGAGGTAAAGTGCTCAAACTTGAAAGGCTAAAATTTACATCATCAATATTACCATATATAGCATATCTAGCCCCCATAAAAGGAATAAATAGATATGATATTATAAAAAAGACCATAGGCGTAAATATTACTGCTAGTAAAATGAATTTTTTGTACCTGTTATTTTCCCAACTTTTCTTATTACTTATATAAGTCAAAGTTAGCATGAAAAGAGCAGAATAGTGGAACAAGCTTGCTATTATTATAATAGTAACGTATTTTTTTGTCTCATTTCTAGAAAGATAATAAAACGAGAAGAATACAATTCCTATTGCTATAAACATTCTAACCAGCCCAACTGATAATACCTGAAAATACAATATTGTACTTAGTAAAAAAACTGCCATAGGAAGGTTGATATCTTTTTTGTGTCTTTTAAACACAAAAAAGAATAACGATAATGGGATTAAAGAACTTAGAAGTTGCATATAGATATAGTTATCTGTAAATAAACTAACCGCAGCATTAAGCATTAAATAACCAGGCTCCATAGTAGTTTGCATAAACCTAGATAACCAACCTTGGTTTGATACTTCGTAAAATATTCTTATATATGAATCATCATCGATCCCTGAATAGTTCCTAAATCCTAAGACAAAGAATAAAATTAAGAACGAGAAAAATAAATTTACATCAAACATAAGGGAAGACTTTGACTGACTTGCTAGTGCTGCAAAAAAAGTTGACCCAAGAATTACGATAACATAAAATACATAAGTACTTCTGTATTCTGTAGGCATCATAAAATATACTAGAAAAGCACTTACGACATAAATATAACTTGTGAACAAACCTAACAAGTTGTTAGTTTTGTAATCATTAATAGTTAAATTTGCTTGTGTGTCTCCATGTACCATTTTTGAACTTCCTCCGCAACTTGTTGAATATCAAACTCATTTACAGCATTCTTAGTAAGATGTCTTGCTTCATTAGTTTTCCCTTTTATAGCTTTCGACCATGTCTTAGCTGGATCAGTGATACTAATATAGTTTACTTCACCTGTTACATTAACCTCTTCTGGAACTACTTTACTAGAAGTGTAACATTTCAAACCTGAAGCCTGAGCTTCAACTAAAACTATTCCAAACCCTTCATATAGAGAAGGAAACACAAAAGCATCCATCGCCTGAAAAAGTTCAGGAACGTCTGACCTTACTCCAGTAAAAATAACTTTTTCACTAATACCATACTCTTTGACTTTAGCTTCTATTTCATCTTTGACTTCTCCTTCACCAATTAACAAAAGAGAACTTTCTTTATTGTTTTTTTGAAATTCGTAAAAAATATCTATAAGAAAGCCATGATTCTTCTGATGATGAAACCTACCAATGTGACCTATCACAAAGTTATCTTTTACATTAAGTGATTTACGGTACTCTTTTCTTACATCCTCATTAAAATAAAATTCCTTGGTACTAATTGCATTTTTTACAATACTATATTTTTTCTCTCTATACATCTTTTTGGGGAGTAACCATTTTGCAGCCAACTTGGAGCAGGCAAAATAATTAGTTGCATATTTATGCAAAAGCCTTTGGTTAATTTTGTGTAAAATGCCATGAATTTTACTTCCACTATAACTAGTATTATGACAATGCACTATTCTATAAGGAACATTATTTTCCTTAGCTAATTTTAAAGGGGCCATATAGCTTAAAGAACTTACATGTTGATGAACTATTTTGTATTCTGGATGTCTTAAGAAAAAATTTTTTAATGATTTTCTATTCTTCAGTATACCCTTACTTCTAGATGTTACAGAATATATTCTACCTCCAAGAGATTTAATTTCCTTATCATAAGCACACTCGTTATCAGTATGTTTTAAAAAATCAAATTGTACTTGCGTTCTATCAATATTCCTATATAAATTCATTAAAAAGGTCTCAAGGCCTCCTCTATTCATAGAAGAGACAACATGTAGTATTCTTATCAATCTCATTCTCCTTTTAAGTACTATAAGTCACCTATAACTTTTGCAGGTACACCGGCTGCTTTTTTGCTATTCGGAATATCTTTTGTAACTATTGCTCCAGCTGCTATAATCGATTTCCCCCCAATATTTATGCCTGAAGTTATCACTACATGGCCTCCACACCATGTGCCTTCTCCTATACATATTGAATCACTTTTACCCGTGTGAGTTGCAACACCATTTTTAAAAACATGATTACTACTTGCAATAATGGACATCGGTCCAACAATCACATTATTTTCTAATGTTACATTTCCTTTAGCCTGTATATAACAATAATGTGAAATATAGCAATCATTACCTAAATATAAACTACCAGGGTTATTTATTATAACCCCTTTTCCGATCTGCACTCTTCTACCACATTCACCAAAAAATGGTTTCATTAATAAACCTCTAATACGATTCGTAATTATATGGTTAGGCAACAGTGAAGTAATTAAGTTTATTAGGTGAATTGGTATTTCACGAAATAGAAAGTTTAATAATAAAGTTCCTAGTCTCATTATTCATCTCCATTCAATATTTAAAAGGATTATGAGTTTTCTATAAAATCATTGAAAAAATTTTTTCTCCGGTTATAAAGAACAGACTTAATATATTTCTTTGAGCTTTCATGGTTCTTTAAAGCTTGATCCTCCATCTCTCCTTCATCCATTTCTTTGTATAAATGGACTATTTTATTCAAATCACCTTTGTCAAAAATATATTTATTGTCTATTAATTCATGAATACCACCAGCATCAGCACCTATCACCGGACAACCTCGACTCATTGCTTCTATAATTGCCCTTGAGAGACCCTCTTGTTTGCTAGGATGTATATATATATCTATGTCATCTAACCATTCAAACACTTTTTCATGTTTTAATGATCCTAAAAACTTTATGTTTTCGAACACTCCAAAATCCTCTGCAACCTTCTTAAGATACGTGGGGTCACCTCCACCTACCAACTGATATTCAATATTAAAACCATCACTTTTCAACTTCGCGAGTGCTCTTATTACATCCTGTTGACCTTTATAGGTTACATCTATTGTAGCGCATGTACCTATAATTACTTTTTCTCGTTGCTGCAAAGTTCTTATATTCGATATTCTTTCTTTAATGCTTGTATCCTCTACTGAACTTAAGGTCACATTAGAACATGCTATATACTTACCGTTAGTAGGATATCTTTCTTCAAGAAACTCTTCGGTTACGTAAACTACGTATTTTGCTTTTCTAACAGCTTTTTGCATTAAGTACGTTATAATATGTGCTGGAATTCTCTTACTAATACCCTTATTAGAAATAGCATCCCAAGCACAACCCACAACTTCCACTATATATGGTTTTTTATTTTTTTCTGCTAATTTCATCGCATATAGTCCTAATATACTCGGGACACGTATTACTAAATAATCACTGTTCATTATTTCTTTATCAATAGAGCATCTAACTGATTTTTCCATTAATCTTCTAAGGTCATTTATAGTTAAAAATTCTATATCATCTAAGACCTTATCTTCTGGTTTAAGATTACTTCCATTAACTTCTTTCTCTCTTCCAATCACACTTATTCTGTTAAAAATATCTAAATATCTTCTGAAAAACTCCTCATCAAAACCATATGAATAAAAATATTGGTTATTTAAACGAGGAAACTTATGATCATGAATAAAAAGACCACGCATATAATTCCCCTACCCTAACTATGAATTTATTTATTATAGACTCCAGTACGTGTAACCTAAATTCTCAAGCTCTTTCTGATTGAATAAACTCTTTACATCTACAATGATTTTCTCTTGGTTAGGACCTTCCTTCATTAGATTATCAATTTCATCTAAATCCATACTCTTAAATTCATTGTGTGCTACTGCAAATACCAAACAATCAACGTCAGTGAGATTATTTATATCAGCCAGCTCAATACCATACTCATTATATGCTTCCTTTTGATCTGCATAAGGGTCCACGATAACAGGATTAATTTCATACTCATTTAATCTATCAACTATATCTATTACTTTAGAGTTTCTAGTATCTGGACAATTCTCTTTGAACGTTACTCCTAAAATTGCTACTTTGGCGTTCTTCACAACTTTATTAGTCGTAATTAGCTTCTTGATTATAGCATCTGCTATAAACTCTCCCATGTTGTCATTTATCTTTCTACCTGATAAAACTATTTGGCTATGGTAGCCAAGTCTCTCTGCCTCATATACAAAGTAATATGGATCAACTCCTATACAGTGTCCTCCTACTAATCCAGGGTGAAAACCTAGAGCGTTCCATTTTGTGTTCATTGCTGCAACTACATCATTTGTGTTTATATCCATGCGATCAAAAACCATTGCTAATTCATTCATAAAGGCTATGTTAATGTCTCTTTGACTGTTTTCTACTACTTTTGCAGCTTCAGCTACTTTTATTGAACTCGCTTTATGAATTCCTGCTTCAATGACTAACTCATAGACTTTTGATATTTCATCCAATGACTCTGAATCAACTCCAGAGACGATTTTAATTATACTATCAAGCGTATGTACTTTATCACCTGGATTTATCCTTTCTGGTGAATACCCAACTTTGAAATCAATACCACATTTCAAACCAGATTCCTTTTCCAGAATAGGTATACAAATATCCTCAGTAACCCCAGGATACACAGTTGACTCATATACTACTATTGATCCTTTAGTAAGATTTCTCCCAATTATTTTACTAGCACCTATAACTGGTGATAAGTTTGGTGTCTTATCCGAATTGATAGGTGTAGGGACGGCAACCACGTGGAATTTAGAATCTTTTAATCTTGTTTCATCTGAAGTGAAAGAAACAGTCGTTTCACTTATAGCTTTATTTCCAATTTCATTCGTAGGGTCAACGCCAGATTTATACATTTCGATTTTTTGTTCATTCAAATCAAAGCCTATTACATTGATTTTTTTCGCAAATGCCACTGCAATTGGCATACCAACATATCCTAGACCAATAACAGATATATTTTCTTTTCCTTCTAACAAATCATTAAATATATTCATTTTGATTCCTCAACTTTTGGTTATTTTATCGATCTCATTCAAGTAGGTTTCAATAACTATAGAACGATTGAATTCTTTTTCTGCCTTTACACGGCTTCGATTACCCATTTTTACCTTTTCTTCGTGTGATAGATTAATAAATTTTTCTAGTTTAGATTTAAGAGATTCGGGGTTAGCAACTTCACAAAGATATCCGTTATATCCTTCTTCGACATTTTCTCTGCATCCATATGTGTCACATGTTATAAGCGGTCTTCCTATTGCAGCACCTTCTTGAAGTACTGTTCCCCTTCCTTCCCCATAGGAAGGTAGAACAATGCATGATGTTTTTTCCATAATTTCAGGTATGTCAGACCTCTTACCCAAATATTTTATGAAACCTCTCTGTTCATATTCTGCAAGAAATTTAACGTATCTTTCTTCATCGACAAACCCTACTACTTCAAATTCGACATTATTGTAGTTCTCTACAATACTCTTAGCTGCATGTAAGAATTCTTCAATACCTTTATCCTTAAGTACTCTTGCGACGAAAGTGAACCTAATCTTATTATCTGATGGTAGCTTTTTGTGCTTAAATTTATCTAAATTAACCCCAGAACCTGGTACTATGGATGTCTTTTGATTTTTAGATATGATTTTCATATCATGATAGAACTTCTTATTGTCTTCATTTAAGAAGATTACTCGTGAAGCAGATTTAAATGCAACCTTGTTTAATTTCGCAATTAAACTTTTTTGATACATGTTCTGAATATAAACTGATCCCAGTCCAGTAACTGTATGGATAGTCTTAACTTTCAATAACTTAGCCGCAATCCCAGCATATATATTGGGTTTAATAGTATAAGTAAGGACTAAGTCAGGAACGATAGCCTTTAACGTTTTTATATAATTCATGAATAGTTTTAACTCTGATATTGGATTTGTCCCTCTTCTATCCATAGGACTCTCTATAATTTCACAACCCAACTCTTTAAAATACTGATTTTCTTCTGATTTGGGCAGAGAAAGATAAACCTTATAGTCATTTTCTATTAGCTTTTTTACTAATTCCCGTCTAAAGGCATAAACTGTTATATAGTGGTTTGCAACAATTAAAATTTTTTTCATTTTTTATTTTTCCACTCCAAGTACTCCCCAACTTCTAACTCAATCCCTTTTGCAAGAGACATAGGTTGATAATTAAAATCTTTTGAAGCTTTCAAGTGTGAATAGCTTCTATTTTCCCCCATTCTTTGGACTTTCTCAACATAATCTACTTTACCTTTAGTTATAGCTTTGATAATGCTTGTCAAAATCACACCAAATTGCAATGGTATATTTATATATATTTTTTTCTGATTTAATTCTTTACTTATTAATTTAAAAACTGTTCTTAATTCTATAGGCTTTTCCCCAGAAAGATTATAGAAATTACCTTTGGTTTTCTGGGGAGACATTAGGACACTATAATATGATTTCCCTAAGTCTCTTGCATTAACAGGTTGCAATAAGCTTTTTCCCTTATTAATAATAGGTACTATAGGAAGTTTGTCTATAAGAGTTATAAACTTACTTATATTACTATCACATAAGTCACCATAAATCATTGTTGGTCTTAATATAGTTAAGTCTGGTGAATTATTCTGTGAAGATAATCTTATCACTTCATTCTCAATCAATTCATATTCTGCAGAAGCATTTTTAAACTTAGAATATATACCAGTTGTATGAATTAGTATTGTTCTATCCACATTATTTTTTATTGCTGCTTTATAAATAGCAGGGGAATGATGGATATTATAGATGTGCAATACTGTGTGGACATCTTGCATAACATTATTAATAAACTCTTGATTATTGATATCCCCTACAACCTTCTCTATATCCAATCCACTATTATCTAGTAAGGTTGTATCGGATGAGCTTCTAACTATGCATCTAATAGTCCCATTGTAGTCATTCTCTATTAATTCTTTAAGAAAGTATTGTCCACTATGTCCTGTAATTCCAGTTACTAAAAGCATACAACCACTCCTCCCGTCTCATTATATAAAGGAGTTAGAGTAGTAGTTAAAACCCTATTTCCTTGCATTACTTTTGGCACCTTCTACAACCCCATCTCTTTTTAACACACTAAAAATAGTTCCCATAAAACACTTGGCATCCATAACAATCCCCATGTTATTTACATATTCCCCATCTAATTTGGCTTTTTTATCAATAGGAAGTTCATCCCTCCCATTAATCTGAGCCCACCCTGTTAATCCAGGTAAGACATCGTTGGCGTTGTATTTTTCCCTTTCAGAAATCAGATCATTTTGGTTCCAAAGCGCTGGTCTAGGACCTACAATACTCATTTGACCTAAAATAATATTTATTATCTGTGGAAGTTCATCCAAAGAGGTCTTTCTAAGGAATTTACCTACTGTGGTAATATATTGATCTGCGTTATTTAGTAAATGGGTGGGAGTATCTTTAGGTGTTTCCATTCTCATAGTTCTAAATTTAAATATATAAAATGTATTCTTGTTTATCCCTACACGCTTTTGCTTGAAGAAAACGGGACCTTTTGAATCAATCTTGATACACACAACTAACAGTATAATAAATGGAAACAACATTATGATTCCAAGAGAAGAAAGACATAAATCTAATAGTCTTTTTACTTTTAAATACATATTTTCTGCCACCTATAATATGAGTTTATTATTAAACATAAATTTTCAATTAGTGATTTGTTCGTTTTGTAATAACTCTTTCAGATAACTTAATACTTCTACCTTTAGTTCCTTTCTTTCTAAAGCAAGTTCCAAAGTCGTCTTCACAAACCCCAGCTTCTCCCCAACATCATACCGCTTCCCCTCAAAATCATAAGCAAATACACGCTGGATTTCATTCAGCCTTTGAATGGCATCCGTCAACTGAATCTCACCACCAGCTCCTTTCTCCTGCTTATCTAAAAACATAAAGATCTCAGGATTTAGTATGTAACGTCCCATTATCGCAAGATTAGAAGGAGCAGTACCCTGTGCTGGTTTCTCAACAAACGTCTTTACTTGGTAAAGGCGATCTTCTTGATCAAGAGGATCGATTACTCCATAACGATGAGTTTCTTCATCTGCAACTGTTTGCACACCAATAACTGAGGATAACGTTTCTTCTTGCTGATCCATCAATTGACGAAGACATGGTTTTGGAGAACGTACGATGTCATCCCCAAGCAACACTGCAAATGGCTCATTACCAATAAACTTACGGGCACACCACACAGCATGCCCAAGTCCTTTTGGCTCTTTCTGACGAATAAAATGAATTTCAACATTCGATGTTGCATTCACCTTTTCAAGTAAATCATACTTCTCCTTCTGCATTAAGTTATCTTCAAGCTCAAAATTCTTATCAAAGTGGTCCTCAATTGCACGCTTTCCTTTACCTGTAACAATAATAATATCCTCAATCCCAGACTCAATTGCCTCTTCAACGATATACTGAATCGTAGGCTTATCAACAATCGGTAGCATCTCTTTCGGCATTGCCTTCGTCGCTGGCAGGAAACGTGTTCCTAGTCCGGCAGCTGGAATAATTGCTTTTTTCACCTTTTTCATTATAAGCTCCCCCTTTAGTTCTATAACACTTGCTCCAATACTTTTTTACTACTAGGCAATCTATTGTTAGCTAAGTCAATCACATATTTCTTCAAGTCTTCGACGCTTGAATCCCCGTGATGCTCAACCAAATACTCTACAAGCTTTGAATCAAACTCCACCGTCTTTCCAATAAAAATCTTCGGGAACACGGGCTTCTTATTCACTTCCTTATCACTCAGAAGCTCCTCATACATCTTCTCCCCAGGACGAATCCCATTAAACTGAATTGGAATTTGCTCTTCCGTAAAACCAGAAAGATGAATCAAGTTCTTCGCAAGATCTACAATCTTCACTGGTTCACCCATATCTAGCACAAATACCTCTCCACCACGAGCAAGAGCCCCCGCTTGAAGAACTAGTCTCGAAGCTTCTGGAATTGTCATAAAGTATCTAGTCATGTCTGGGTGAGTTACAGTAACTGGTCCACCTGCAGCAATCTGTTTTTTAAATAGTGGAATGACACTACCCCGGCTTCCAAGTACATTACCGAAACGGACAGCCACAAACTTCGTCTGACTTTGCCGGCCAAGGTTCTGAACAATCATTTCTGCAATCCGTTTCGTAGATCCCATCACGTTAGGCGGGTTAACTGCTTTGTCTGTAGATACGAGCACAAAGGCTTTTACCCCTGCATGATGTGCAGCTTCGGCTACGTTTTTCGTTCCAATGACGTTATTCTTCACCGCTTCTTTCGGATTGGCTTCCATTAAAGGCACGTGTTTGTGAGCGGCTGCGTGGTATATGTAGGACGGTGAGTAATCTTGTACGACTTGAAAAATACGCTCACGATCCTGAACATCAGCAATGACGGTCACAAGATCGGTATCAATGTCGGATTGTTTTAGTTCCATATGGATGGTATAAATGCTGTTCTCTCCGTGGCCGAGTAAAATGAGACGTTCTGGCCCGAACTTGACAAGCTGTCGGCAAATTTCTGAACCTATACTTCCACCGGCACCTGTAACCATCACGGTTCGTCCTTTCACTTCAGATTCTATTGAATCGATATCGAGTTCTACAGGCTCACGTCCGAGAAGATCTTCAATTTGAACATCTCGGATTTGATTGACGGATACATTTCCTAGTGCAATATCTTCAATCATCGGCAAGGTTTGAACATTTTTGACGTTTTTTTTCGACAGTTGAATCAAATCTTTGATAACCTCTTGCTTGACTGATGGCATCGCCATGACGATATGATTCACTTGATGTTTAGCTGCTAATTGTTCGATGTTATTTGTACTGCCAAGCACAGGAAGTCCGGAGACGGTTAAATGGTGCAACGTAAAGTCGTCATCCACGAATCCGACAAGGTCTCCTTTGAATTCTTTGGAGTCCTTCATTTGTCGTGCAAGCATACGTCCGGCAGCTCCTGCACCTACAATAAGTGTGCGCTGTCGGCTAGGATCATTGACTTTAATTTTTCCTTTTTTCAATTTCGGTTTCAGTGTCATGCCATAGTTCCTATAATACTGCCAGGCAAAACGCACGCCACCGATAAGTAATATATGTAACATCCACGTGATCGTCAAAGCCCGTTCATAAACGTTTCCAAATACGATGGCTTGAATCAGTACAGCAGTAATAATCGATAAGGTAACTACACCGAAAATACCGATCAACTCTTCGGTACTTGCGTAGCGCCACTTCTTCTTATACATCCCCGTCAGACTAGAAAATAGATGATGGCTGATAAGTAGTGTAGCTGAAAGTACGATCATGACATTGTCAAAGACAGCAACGTAAGGATTTAGAAAAAAGTGGGACATATAAACAGAAAAGAAAACGATGATGGAATCAACGAAAACTAATAAAAACAACCGTTTTTTATATGCGTTGGGCACTTGAATTCCTCCTCTTTCTTTGATCAATCGCCTTATGTATTTCTTTTTCCGATAAATTAATATTCCATTCGGGTGCTTGATACTTATTGTGTCGAATGGTTTTGATTGCTGAATTCGTTAATTGCTTTTCTTCCTCCATTCATACATCTCCTCTGATTCCACTCATGTTTTTGTAACTTTCTTGTAACAATCCACATTGTACCAATATCTATGAATGCTTAAAAGGGCATAAAAGTAGAATTTTGCAGATTTTTTATATTTTTTGTAAAAAATTATAAAAAAGCGTTTTCTTTTTTAAGAAACTCTTATATTCATATAAAGAGGTAATCACAGTTATTAATGATTACCTCTTTATTCCTATTAGAACAAACCGAATATTTTCTTCTTTTTCACATGGTGCGGTGGCTCTGCCTGCAAGGCTCTTCCAACCAGAACATCTTCCGCATTCTCTGATAAGAGATAAACGAAATCAAGACCGAATGTACCTCTGATTTCACTATAAGCTTCTGTCATACAGAAGCCTCGGGAACCCGTATTGTGAGCATCACTGGCAATCAGATGCGCCAGGTTCGCTTCCAGCAGTTGTTCTGAAAACTTTTTGATTTTCTTCCCGAACTTTCCGCAAACACTAGCGGCTGTCAACTGGACGTAAGCTCCATGCTTAACGAACGAATATAAAAGGTCTGGGTTCTCCATGATCGCTTTGTTCCGCTCCGGATGAACAATGATCGGGGAATAACCAGCTACCTGCAAATCAAAGAATAGTTGATTCGCATAACGGGGGGGATGCTGCCCGATGGAAATTCAACAAATACGTAATTACTTTCCTGATTCAATGGTAAGACTTCTTCCTGTTGCAAGCCTTCAATCATCTCGCCATAGATTCTCGTTTCCTGGCCAGGCAGAACTTCAAGTTCAATGCCCCGCTCCTGAAACGTTCGATTCAATTCATTGACTTGGATGAGGATGTCGTTCTTATAGTTATCGTAAGCCCCATTTTTATGATGAGGGGTAGCAATGATGGTTCGAATGCCGTCAGCGACCGCGGCTTCAGCCATCTGGACGCTTTCCTCTATGGTTTGTGCCCCATCATCCACGCCAGGCAAGATATGACTATGAATATCTATCAAAAGACCCACCCCCCTTTCTATTATTTTACAGACAAACTTTAAATACCAAGCTAGATTATAGCAATATCCGACACATTTTTAAACACTAGCTTACTAGTTTTTTAAAATTTTACAGTTTATTTTCATATTTGTAACAATTTTGATAATTATTTTGAATATCAAAAAGAAGAGTCCGAAGACTCTTCTTTCTCTTATTGACCGTAATAATAATAGTAATTGCTTGAAGATGTGATCTCCTGGTCGTTCAACACAACCCCGAGCACATTAGCTTTCGCTTGATCCAGTTTTTCTTTGGCTTTTGCGGCCGCTTCTTTTTCTGTCTGTTTGCTTCGCACCACAAGGAGGACACCATCGACGTAGTTGGATAGTACCTGGGAGTCTGTCACAGCTAGAACCGGTGGTGTATCAAAAATGATCATGTCGTAATGCTGTTTCGCTTCGTTTATGAACTGCTCCATCTTATGAGAGCCCAGTAATTCGGAAGGATTCGGAGGTACCGGGCCACTCGTAATGACATCCAGATAATCCACGTGGGTCGTGTTGACGAGGTCTTTCACACGCTGTGTACCGGCTAGATAATTACTCAACCCCAGCATATTTTGAATACGGAACGTATACTGAACCGTCGGTTTCCGCATGTCTGCATCGACCAGCAGCGTTCTTTTCTGTTGTTGGGCGAATACGGCAGCCGTATTCGCTGTCGTCATGGACTTACCCTCAGAAGGTCCGGCGGAGGTTACGAGCATGGTTTCTAATTCGTGATCGACCGATGTAAATTGTAAGTTTGTACGGATGGTCCGATATTGCTCAGCAATCGGTGATTTGGGATTGTCTTCAGCAATCAGGTTTCTGGCTTTTGTATTCATGGTGTTCTTTTTCTTACGTACCAACGGATTCACCTCTGATTTCTGACACTTTCGCTCTTCCACGTGCCGGATTCTTCTTTGGGAGATCTTTCTCAGAAATGGTAGAGACAACGCCTAGGACCGGAAGGCCAAGGATTTCTTCAATATCTTCTTCTTGCTTGATCGTATTGTCTAAGTATTCCAGCAGGAAGGCCAGACCGACACCAATCATCGTACCGACAACAAGGGCGATCGCAATATTAAGTGCAGTATTCGGACTCACAGGTGCTGGATTAGGACCTAGCTCAGCCTCTGTTAAGATATTGATATTGTCGACCCCATTCATAAGCTGAGGGACTTCTCCTTTGAATACATTGACAACGGTATTCGCAATGTCTACAGCGCGCTGCGGATTGGTATCGGTAGCGGTCACATTCACCACCTGGGATTCCTGCTCATTGCCTACTTGAATTTTGTCAGCCAGCTGCCCGGCTGTCATATTCAACCCTAATTCATCAGAGACTTCTGTCAAAATGCGTGGGCTCTTGATGATCACGTTATATGTATTGATCAATTCCACGTTTGTGCGGATATCGTTGATATCATAAGCGGCATTCTGCGACTGATCCTGGGACTGATTAACAATGAACTGAGAGGATGCTTCATAGGACGGGGTAAGAACAAAGAATGTAATAAGTGCACTGAGTGCAGCTGCCCCGACAGCTAGACTGATAATCATCCAGATTCGCTTCTTAAGGACCTCGAAAATTTCTTTCAAGGAAATCGTTTCTTCCATAGGTGTACCTCCATTTTTGTCGAAATTTACACAATAAGGACATTATAGCATAATGCTCTCTTGCGTTAAGGGGAAACATGACATTTTTTTCAATTGCTTTACAAAAAACAGTTCAATACTCCCCTTTTACAAACATCGGATGATCTTTGAATCTATGAATAAGATGAATAGTTTTTAATTCTAATGAACTATAAAAATAGGCAGAATCAACAAGATTCAACAGAAAATTATGGATTACGACCCAAATCATTGTCGGGACGTTGTATAATGATGGATAATAATCAAGATGAGAAAGGGATGTGGTCCATGAATAAAAAAGCGTTTGCTATACTTGTGCTTGCTCTAGCCGTTATAGGAGCAGGGACGTTTTTTACAATGAAAGCCGTTGGAGCGAACACACTGAACACCTTATACTCGGAGGCGAAAGAGGCCTATGAAGCGAAAGACTACAAAAAAAGCATACCCCTCTATGAACAAGTGCTCCGGAAAGACGCTGGTCACACAGCAGCCATAACAGAATTGTCGCTATCCCATGCAGCACTCGAGCAGACAGAACAAGCGATCAAAACCTTGCAGCAGGGAATCTACCAAAATCCAGAGGAGTCTTCTCTCTACCTGTTCTTATCTGATCTTTTCCTAGAAAGTGAAGATATAGAGAATTCCTACGAAACGCTGGAAAAAGGAAAGACGTATGCGGGAACAGAAGAAATCAATGATGCTTTTCAGCAGTTAACGGACAAGATTTACTTACATATGGAAAGAAACCGGGTACAAAAGGGATTCGATCAAGAATTGTCACTGGTGTGGGAGAACAAAGAAGGCAAACGTGTACCCCTTCAAGCTGATTATGTTGTAGAAGATGAGAAGGTAGGCACCCTCTCAAAGTTAGAGGATTCCCCTGCCGTGTTATTTACCGGAGAACAGCTGGGAGAAACTTCGGTTGAAGTGGAATGGAAAGCCCTTGAAGAGAATGTGACAATGGAAGTTGTCGACCAGCTTCTCTCTGAAGTTGAAATCACTCCAGGAGATCCGGAACCACTCGCCGTTGGAGAAACATTAAATCTTGAAGTGACGGGTGAGGATGCTTCAGGGAAGAACATGAGTTTTGAGCCCGAATGGTCTACGACAGAAGGGAATGTCGCCGTACAATTCACCGATGATCAAAAAGTAACTCTTGAAGCAGTTGAAGCTGGAAAAGATGTCTTGATCCTTTCCTTTGAAGACTTTACGAAGGAGTGGGAAATCATCGTAGAAGGCGATGGAGAGTCTTACGTTCAGACCTATGTCGAAGGTGAAGGCCGCATCCAAGTATCTCCTGACAAAGAGGAATACGAGCCAGGAGAAGACATTCAATTAGAAGCGTTTGGCGAAGAAGGATGGGAGTTCGTCCGATGGAAGGGCGATCTTCAAGGAAGTGAGAACCCGGTTAAGCATACGATAGACGGGCACTTGAACGTAACCGCCGTATTCGAATCCGGTAGTCATGACCTCCGTCTGAGCATTTCTGGAGAAGGAGAAGTCTATAGAGATTCCCTTGCTACCTCTTTTGCTCATAACGAAACGATTTCTCTAAGAGCACGGCCTGAACCGGGCTGGACGTTTGAAGGCTGGGAAGGCGATGTTACGAGTTCACAACAGAATATTGAATTGACGATGGACGAGGAAAAGTCCTTACGTGCGGTTTTTGTTAAAGATGAAGAACAAGAGGATGAGGAGCAAATAGAAGAGGAAGAGGAAAACGAAGACGATTTACCTTCTGAAGCTGTCACCTATCGATTGAGTGTCCAGAAAAGCGGGAATGGCTCCGTCCAAAAAAATAAATCCGGCAGCCGTTTCGACGAAGGAACCCTCGTCAACTTATCGGCCACGCCTGCGGACGGTTACACTTTTGCAGGATGGAAAGGAGATGTGAATAGCACCTCCATGAATATTACCTTAAGGATGAACAGTGATTATTCTGTAAGAGCGGTCTTTAAGGAGGAAGCATCCCCAGAGCCAGATCCTGAGCCCGAACCAGATCCAGAACCGGAAATGTACACTTTAACGACATCTACGGATGGACAAGGATATATTAGAGTTGCTAAACGGACGGTTCAAGCAGGAGAAAGTATTACGTTCCAGGCGATTCCCGCTGAGGGATGGACATTTGTCCGCTGGGAAGGCGATCGCTCAGGAAGTTCTGCAAGTTCATCCATCACCATGAACAGGGATAAACACGTCACAGCGGTATTTGAACAAGTCACCGACTCCTCATCAGAGGAAGAATAAAGGAAAAGCCATGAGCTCTCTATGATCTCGTGGCTTTTCTAGTTTCATTTATTATAAATATTGATGATCCGTTCCAGCATAACTTCTTCATCATTCTCCTGGGCAAGCTGTTCTCCTTTTTCAATCCTGGCATTTCTTAAAGAAGAATCGTTTAGGACTTTCTCCATGCCTTCTTCAAGAGCCCGGGCATCTTTCGGCTGCACAAGCTCGCCCGCTCCGTCTTTCAAGAGATAAGACAATCCACCGACATCAGAAGCGACGACAGGAGTATGGGCAGACATCGCTTCAAGCGCGACAAGTCCGAACCCTTCGATATGGGAAGGCAGGACGAAAAGGTCCACCGCTGCCATCCACTTCCCGACAGTCGCCTGATCTTTCGGTCCATGGAAATGAATGCGGTCTTTTTGATCGCGTTGAATGGAAGACTTCAATTCCTGTAAGAAACTCTCACTCTTCTTGCTTCCGATGATATGAAGTTGGAGATTCCCTTCTCTATCATTCAAAGCCTGGAAAGCGTCCACTAATTCACGTAACCCCTTCGCTTCAATCAAGTTCCCGACAAAAAGAATGTGACGATCTTCAGCTGCAAGGTTGAGTTCCTGTTTCGTCTCCTCTTTCGACCTCGGAGCGAAGACGTTTCGGTTCACTCCCATGTTAATAACTGAAACATTCGACTCAGCAATACCAAAGCCTTGAATGACTTCTTCTTTCAACGCTTCACCAACAACAATGACATGGTCCGCTTCTTTCAAAATGTATCCCGTCATCTTCCGGATCCACTTGTTCTTTTTCGCCATCTGATCGAGGTCTCCGCCGTGGGAGGTAACAATCAACTTCGTCCCAAAGAGCTTTTTGAACAAGAGAGCAGGCAGCCCACTCGGAAAGATATAATGGGCATGGACGACATCGTAGTTACGGCCGGCCGGCAGTTTACTGATCGTTTTCAGGAACCAAAGGCCATACTTTTTCAAAAGGTTGACCTTCCCGCCTCGGTTATCACGGTTCACAGCCGTGTCGATGTTCAGCCCCTTTTTCTTCAAAGCTTCGACCTGGTTCCTTACGAAGATGCCGTAGGTCGGGTTCTTCCGGCTGGGATACATATTACTGATGACTAGTACACGTTTACTCATAGATGAATCCTCCCCGGCCACTACTTGATCGAGTGACGATAGAAATCTTTTTTCTGGTCATAGTTTTTGAAAATCGCCCACAGCAGCGTGTCCGTACGGTTCACCTGCTTGAACGTTTTCGGGAAGTTGATTTCCTTTTCCTTCAGCGTGTCACAGTGTGTGATGAACGCATACTTGTCCAGTTGGATAAACCCTTCAGCCGATTGAACGGGTGACTTAGCAAGATTCCCTTTCAATTGGTTCAGTTCAAGGAATCCGTCGAAAGCGATCGCCTGTGAAGCGAATATTTCCGTCGCCTGTACTTTCTTACCGTACTGATCGGATGTGTCGACAAGGCAGTTGATGAAGTCCGGTGGAAACGCGCAATTGATTTCGTACATACGGACAATTCCTCGGTAATCCATTTGTTTCAGCGTGTCCGCGAGAAGCTGGGCGGTTGCTGTGTGATCGGTGTGGGCATCCACATAAGGTGTCGTATAAATCACATCAGGTGAAACTTCTTCGATCTTCTGTTTTAAGAATTGAATATTCTTTTCGCTGCTTGAGACGCCGCCATCAGGAAGGTCCATATAAGACACATCGGATAGCTTCAAAATGTCCATCACTTGATCGATTTCATCTTTCCGGCTTTGCTTCAGTTCTTCTTCACTTAAATCACTGACACTTCCGCCTCCATCGGTCATGAAAAGGCAGTGAATTTCCGCTCCATGTTCGGCATGTTTACGAAGGGTCGCTCCAGGACCAATGGTTTCATCATCCATATGAGGCGCCAGGACAAGCACTTTTTTCTCCCCTTCAATAGAAGTGACCTCTAAATCGGCACTGTAATGTCTTTTCAATATTCTGCGCGTGACAGGTCGGTTGACCGGTCTTGAGATATTCATTAAGGTTTCTTTTCTACTCATAATCCCTACCCCTTACGTTTCGTGACATTTCTTAGCAAGAACAAGAAGGCATGTGTTTTTAATACAAAAGCAACAGCGGCAAACACGACGCCACCAGTGATGGCGACTGTTATGATTTGAACGATGTTCGGCCAATCGGTGATCAGCTGTTGAAAACCGATCACCGCTCCACTCATCGCAGCAACGGCCAACGTAATTTTCAAATAGTCGATCGTTAAATATTTGAAGTCCAGTCCACCGACGAGTTTTACGAAAACGATCAAACACGCACCTGTGTAGAACAAAGCCATGACGGATGCAGCGAGTGGAATTCCCAAGTATCCGAGCCATTCAGCAAAAAGGAAATTGAACACCACATTGAGTGCAATCGATCCGATACTGATCATCAAAATCAGGTGGCCTTTCTTCATCGTGTAGAATCCTTTGTTGATGACGTTATTCAAACTGAAGAAAACGACCGAACCGAAATAAAAGTAAGCCACTTGGGTCGTAGCTGTCGTCGCTTCATTAGAAAACGCTCCACGTTCGTAAAAAAGCTCGATCAAGTTGGGCATCAACAGCATCATCCCGATAACCGAAGGTAGTAGGACGAGATACATCGTCGTCAGTCCCTTTTCGATGCCTTTCTTGAACTGATCGTTGTCGTTTGCGGTGACCGCTTTTGATAACAACGGGAAGATGATCGTTGCAATCGTCACACCGAAAATTGCCTGTGGCATATGCACA
The DNA here is from genome assembly GCF_020524085.2 of Halobacillus litoralis. Taxonomy (NCBI): domain Bacteria; kingdom Bacillati; phylum Bacillota; class Bacilli; order Caryophanales; family Bacillaceae; genus Halobacillus; species Halobacillus litoralis. The sequence goes on along the minus strand of NZ_CP129016.1, from coordinate 1,519,058 downwards.
AGGTTTTTCGCGTAGTTGATGTACGTCACGGCCCCTTCGCCCTGATATCCGGCGAAAATCGTACCGACCATCAAGTTTACCTGTCCGACGGCTACGGTGAGCCCGACGGGTAAGAAGATCCAGTAGAACTGTTTAACCTCCGGCCAGTCGATCTTCTGCTTCACATCCATCACTTTTCTCGGGACAACGAGGAACAACTTAAAGATCAAGGATAAGATCGTCCCCGCCAAGTACCCGAGTGCAAGTGAATAAGCTCCAATTTGATTGGCGAACAAAAAGGCCGCCCCGATCGAGCTTAAGATGACGATGATTTGTGAAACGATCGATAAGGAGAATTTGCTCTCTGCATCAAAGAACGCTTCCAACACACTGTTCATCCCGACAAAGGAGATGCAGGCAAAAAAGATGATTGTTACCCATGTCGCAATCTGTGTCGCTTCTTCACTAAAGTTCGGGTAGAGCAGCGGCATGAGCACAGGGGCAATCAGCATACCGATGACAGAAAGAATGAAGGCAAGGACGAGCGTCCCTTTGAACACCTGCCCTAAGTATCTCTTTCCATTATTTTGTTCTACCGATTCGATATAGCTCGGTACTAACGCATTTTTCATCCCATTCGTCATGAAAAGAATGAGCATGTTCGGGATAATGAAAGCAGCTAAATACGCATCCGCGACATAACTATCTCCGAAATAATAGGCAATGACCATATCCCTGATCAGACCAGAGACTTTCAGGAGCAGTGTCGCTCCGATAAATAATAGACTTGCGATCCCTAACTTCGATTTCAATTTCTATACCTCTTTCATATCTCTTCATATATTGACAATAAAAATCCATTAGCATGATTTTACCACAGCTGCGGGGATGGGTGAACGGAATACACGAAAGCCCGACGAAAGATGGGTGAAATTTCTCCTTTTCTTTTCCAGCTATACCCTATAAAATATAGTAGTTATGAGAAAGGAGCATCCTATGAAACGTACGATGATCAACGAGATTTTCTTCATCCGGGCGATCGCTTGCTTATGTGTCGTGCTCATCCATTCCATGACGATGACCCAGCATAATTATGAGCTGTTCCGAATGACGGATGAACTGATGTATATGTTCAAACTGACGATTATGTTTGCGACACCCGTTTTTGTTATGATTTCTGAATTCTTATTATCCTACTCTTATCCAGATAAACTTCCAAAAGCTTTTTGGAAGAAACGAATTTTATATATTTTAGTGCCTTATATCGTGATGGCTGTCATCTATTCTGCCTACCCTCTATTGGTAGGGACAGGCTTTACGTGGGGACGCTTTATGGAATTGTTCTTCAAGAAAGGCTTCTTAGGACTGTGGCACGGTTATTTCGTCTTAATCATCTTCCAGTTCTATGCGCTGCATTTCTTATTGAAGAAGTATTTCGATCGCTTCCCGCCATTCTTGATGATTGGTATCGCTCTTGTCATCAACATGTTCTATCTGGCAATTTATAATTTCAGTTGGTTTCACGACCTTTCATTTGTCGCTGCTCTACGACCTTATTATAAGCTGCCATTCCTTGGCTGGATCTTCTACTTTACGGTCGCCTATTACGCAGGGAAAAACATTGATGTATTCTTAAGCTACATTCAGAAGTATAAATACTATCTACTCGCAGGGGCAGCACTAACTGGTATGGTCCCGTTACTCATGAGATACAACCACATTTATTCGGTCGTATCCTCGAAGCGATTTGACGTCGTGCTTTACACGTTTTTCATCTTCTGTCTGCTGTATCTCATTGCGAGACAGCTGAAGAAAACACCGACAATCGTCATGTGGATCAGCAGCAGTTCCTATGGAATCTATCTGCTTCACCCGCTATTCCAGTTCAACACGATCGACTTTTTGAAAAGCATGCCTTTCTACACAAACTTCGGTGTGCACATCTTACTCTTATTCATCATTGGCGTTGGTGGTCCGATCTTGGTTACCTATCTATTGAACAAGGTACCATACGGAGCTATGATTGTCGGCAAGTTCAATACACCTAAGACATCAGCACCATCGAAAACAAAAATGAAGGCAAGTTAAATAAGAAAAGGTAAAAACGACCAGGATTCCCTGGTCGTTTTTGTTATGTATCTAGAACCTATTCCCCACTAGTAAAACCTATGAAACTTATTTGTTACACAAATGTAAAACTATGACGAATCTTGTTATGTTACGCTTGTAAAGGATTACAAAGACAGACAAAAAAACACAAGGGGAGTACTACTAGAATGAGAAAATTCTTAACGTCGATTGTCGCTTTTGCCACGGTTTTTCTACTATTTACACCAAATGCTTTCGCAGGACAAAGTGTTCGGGACCAAGTAGTAGATATCGCATTTGATTACTCAGGATCACCGTACGTTTATGGAGGCACATCGCCAAGTGGTTTTGACTGCTCAGGATTTACGCAGTATGTTTTCGGAAAAGCGGGCATCGACCTTAATCGAACTTCCCGTCAACAATATACGCAAGGCGAATATGTAAGCCGCTCCAATCTGCAAAAAGGAGACCTAGTCTTCTTCGGCAGCCCAATCTGGCACGTAGGTATATACATAGGAAATAACAAAATGATTTCAGCAGAAAACCCGACAGACGACATTACCGTTGCTTCTCTTACAGGTTATTGGGGCCGCAACTACTCCGGTGCGAAACGTGTCATTGAAGAGAGAGAAACGGTAACAGAATCTGCAGTTGAAGAACTTCCAGCAGGTGAATACCACGACGTGAACAAGTATCACTGGGCTTATGATCACATCAGCCACCTTGGAGAAACAGGCATCATCAACGGATATGAAGGAAGCCTATTCAAGCCAGACAACAAAGTTACACGTGCAGAAGCTGCTACCATGTTAAGCATCGCGCTGGACCTTCCGACTTCTTCTCATAGTGAGTATTCTGATGTATCTAGTTCTCACTGGGCATCTGATTACATCAACGGTGTTACAGCTAAAGGTTATTTCTCCGGATATGAAGACGGTACTTTCAAACCGGATGAGCCGATTGAACGTGCAGAAATCGCCGCACTATTCACTCGCGCATTCAACCTTGACGCAAGCGGATCCGGCAGCTTCGCTGACCTGAGTTCTGATCACTGGGCTTATGAAGATATCCAAACATTATCTGCAAGCTCCATTGCAACAGGTTATTCTGATAACACATTCAAGCCAGGTAAAGAAACAATTCGTAGTGAGTTCGCTGTATTCTTGTACAGAGCACTCTATCAATAAGAGATTGGTATAAAAGCTCAGAGTTTATGACTCTGGGCTTTTTTGCTGCCTTTTTTCATATGGCTTAAGGTTAATAGTCTTTCCCATCTATTTCATTATTGATAAAGACGTTATGATGTTCTTTTTAAGTATTTCTCACAAACATTTCCCGCTATTCTTAGAATCCAAACATTCCTTGCCTAATATTTTCACCTCTTTTTACTAATCAGTGTTGTTCAGCCTCTTTTTGGAGATTTCATTTTAATTAGCAGGATGGGATTAAAAGCATCCAAGGTTGTTCCTTTTAACTAAATTCTTAATACAAATGACGCCCATGTCAATTTAATGAAACAATAACCAGATATACGGACTTCCCCACTATTTAAGCCCGGTTTTCCTATAACAAAAAACCCCTCTGCTTCCGCAGAGGGGCATCTGTTAATCCAGCCAATTATAATAATCTTGTATACCTTGTGCGATCGCTTTTGCTGCACGCTCTCTCCAGTAATCTGATCCGAGTCTTGATGCATCGGTATCATTCGTTACAAACCCTAATTCTACTAAGGCAGACGGTAATGGAGTTTCACTAATCACATGATAAGGAACATCCTTCACACCGCGATCCGCTAAGTCGAGGGCAGGGACCAGGCGATTTTGTATATAAGTCGCCAACTGCTTACTCTTTCTAGCCCGGTCATCCAAACTAGCGGAAGAATAGTAAGTTTCGATTCCATTGGCACTTTCCATATAGAAAGAATTCGAATGGATACTTACGAACGTGTCCGCATTACGATTGACGGCATAATCCACGCGGTCTTCCAATTCAACAAAAGTATCATCGTCTCTTGTCATGACGACCTTAATCCCTGCATCCACCAAATACTTCTGAACACGTTTCGCTACATCAAGGTTGACCTCTTTCTCTAACAACCCGTTACCTGTTGCGCCACCGTCTCCATCACCGTGACCTGCATCGATCGCAATGATATGCGAAGACGAATGACTTGTCGTATAATCTTCATGCACATAACCGTTCAAACTACCATAAGAAATCTTCAGCCATGAACCTAAATCTTCGTGCACTTCAATCGTCGTTCCCTCGGAGAGTTTACCGACAATGGAATAACCTGTGCTCGGGCCGGAGCGGACATTTAAAATATCTGCTGTAACCACTCGTTCTCCATAAGAATCAATGTCCGTGGAAACTCTGAATTGTTCATTCAAAGCACGAGCTACGAATAACGCAAATTCTTCTCTTGTAATCGCTGATTCCGGTCGGTAGGTACCGTCCGGATATCCAGCCGCTACCCCGGCACTCGTCACACTTTTGACTGCGTCATAATAGTACGCATATGAGCTGACATCTCCGTAACTTCCATTACTGCCGGAACCTAATGAAAAAGCGTTAGAGACCGAAACAGCCATTTGTCCACGTGTCATCGTTTCTTTTGGTTTGTATGTACCATCAGGGTATCCTGAAATGGCTCCTTGTTCATAAGAAGACTGTATGTATCCAGAAGCGTAGGAGTAACGTGAAACATCTGAAAATACCGTGTTTCTCTGAGTACCGTCGAGTTTGAGCGCCCGCGCAATTAGTGTCGCCGCTTCTTCTCTGGTTACTTCCTTATGGGGCTTGAACGTTCCATCCGGGTAACCGCTCAATACTCCTTGATTCATCAAATAATTGATTTCTTCCTCCGACCGATCAGGTATATCCGATAAAGAAGCAGCTTTTGCCACATTCGATGGCCAAACAGCTGCAGTGACTAAAGCTAAAAGGAACACCAACATTTTAATACGATTTTGCAACATTCTCCAAATATCTCCCTTTCTCGAGTTTTTTCGTTTCTACTGCTATTATACTTGGAAACTATTCACTATCATAGTGTGTTTTTACTTAATTGCTACTAAGAAGAAAGCCCTCCAAGTAAGTCAAAAATATCTAAAATATCCCGAGGCCCCACTCATTTTTGAATTTGTCGAATCATGATCCACAATTTCATCAAATTCTGTAGTTAACCTATAAATCCTACACTTAAAACAAAAAAAACCGGATGGGTAGGAACCCATCCGGTTTTACTTATTGATTGGGATTAGAAACGATCGTCTTCTGCTTTCGCAAGGAAACGAGCGAATTCTGCACGTGTCGTTTCTTTATTCGGCTTGAACGTTCCATCCGGGTAACCGACGGTAATTTCATTGGCTGCTAGTGTATTGATATAGCTGGAAGCCCAATGCGCGACAGGAACATCGCTGAATCGATCATCCGTATTTCCTTTCAAGTCATAGGCATCGACAACGATTTTCGCCATTTCAGAACGCTTCAGCGTGGCTTTCGGATTGAATTCACCATCTGGTGTACCGACCATGATGCCTGCTTCGGCAATAGCAGCAATGGCATCATAACCGTAATCGCCCGCTTCAACATCGCTGAATCCTGGATCTTCGACATTGTCTGTCTCTAAACCAAGCGCACGCGTAATCATTTGAGCCGCTTGTACACGTGTAATATCATCATTCACACCGAAGTTGCCATTCGGGTAACCGTAAATGACCCCAGCAACGTTAAGCTTTTCAATGGCATCCTTAGCCCAGTAACCGTCCGCTACATCATCGAAGGAAGCTGGTGCGTTGTCAGATTTGTAGATTGTAATATGCTTCGTCGTTGTATTGCCAGCAAGATCTACTAGTTCAAATGTGAACGTGTTCTTGCCATCTTTCAAGTCGACCGTATGCTCGAGCGTTTCTTCAAGAGCTCTCATTTCGAATGGCTCTTTGAACGCTTTGGCATAAGCTTCATCACCATTGACCGTTAAACGAAGTTCATCAAAGTTGTCTGCCATGGAGACATCAAGCGTTGCTTCCTCTTGATCCGTATAATGCGGTCCTTCAATGGACAACTCAGGACTTGTGGAGTCAATCATGAAACGGCGGATGAATGAAATATCGTTTCCGCTGTCATCAACGGCATGGAATTCAATTTCTTTGAACCCGTCCGATTTGAAGCTGATGGTTTCGTTGAATGCATAACGCTCATTTTCTGCATCCCATGTCAGTTTCGCTTCTTTACCGTTCATTGTAAGTTTTTCCACTTTGGAATCATCTGTTACATATCCTGTGACGATTACTTCTTTCGTGCTTATCGGTTCTAAAGCTAAAGGTGTAAGAGCTGTCACATATGGAACCGTTCCATCTTCACCTTCAAGAGCACTGTCAGTCGTTGTGTTACCTGCATAATCATAAGCGACGACCTTCACACTCGAAACATCTTCTGCGTTAACAGTGTAAGTATCTGTATTTGCAGCTAATGGTGTTTCCGTGACACCTTTTCCGTTAACAATGACATCAAAATGAGATAGTCCAGCTCCTTGATCTTCCGCATCCCATGTAACTTCTTTTGTTTCCGAATCATAGGATACATCTAAATCAGGTGTCGTTGTATCGACACGGACCGGAATCACTTTGGACTGCCAATCAGCATCAGGATAGTCGACGACAGATCTCACTTCATAGTAGTAAAGACCATCTTCAACGTACTCTCCATCTACTTTACCATCCCATGCACCTTGGTCGTATATCGTATAGGATGGCGCAGCTCCTCCATCAAAGTAGTTTTTCCTTACTTCTTTAAGGGAACGAATGGTACGCAATTCATTCATATCTTCATCTAGAATATTAAACTCTACTTCTTTTGCATTCCTTAAGAAGGAAAGAATCGGCATGACTCTATCAGCCATTCCATCTTCATTCGGTGAGAAACCGATGTTATTGCGGGAACCAACAAGGGCTTCCTCTTCACTTAACAATGGGTCTACACCTAGATAATGAAGTTCAGATCCGTATGGAGCAAGGAGACCGGATTGACCATAGAAAGAATCTCCATCTTTTTCATAGATGGTATCATCAACGATTGGTGCTTGGTCCCATTCCCCATCAAAACCTACATAAGGAACATTAAGTGGTGCATTGACATCATTAGGATCTTCCAGAGTCACGAAACCTTCTACGAAATAGCCATTTTCAAAGATTTCATCCAATGGCTGGTTACCGAACCAGTCAATTCCGTCTGTTAAATCGACAGTTACGTCAATTTCAATGGAAGAGTTGGCTGGTACAAGGACCTGATATTCCCCGTCTACTTCACTTCCAGCATTGGAAGTGATTTCAATCGGAAATTCACCTGCGTACGGTGATTCTTCACTGATTGTGCCTTCCTTGTAGATTCCTTGTGTTTCTACAAGGTTTTCACCATCTGATACAAGGTCCGTCTGAACGGTACCCGATACATTATACACCGTGTTTTCATCACTGAAGTTATCAACAGTCAATGTAAAGGATTCTTTGCCATCCATCTCTTTCAAAGCAACTTTCCCTAAACCAGTTTCTTTCTCTGTGACGATGGCAGGCGTCTGCATAGCCGCATGCAGATCCATCAGACCTGCCCCTTGTCGACGTGGAGAGAATGCAAGTCCTGATTGGTAGTAGTCATTATACAAACCTGTATCTACTTGCGGTACAGACGTGTTCATAAGAAGGTTCTTCGCCATTTCCACACGATCTTCACCAGCAAGATCGAATTCATCTTCCAAGCGCTGCATGACTAACGCTGAGCCTCCAGCTACGTGTGGAGCAGCCATGGATGTACCACTCATCAAACCATATTCATCATCTTGCAAAGTGGATAGGATGTTCCCACCTGGTGCAGTGATTTCAGGTTTGAAGTCAAGGTTTGGTGTCACTCCCCATGAAGTGAAAGAAGAAAGATTACCGAATTCAGGGTTGATCGATTTTACTTCTTCCCCTTCAAAGGAAACTTCAACGGTGCTGCCTTCCTGCAATTGGTCTCTCAAACTCTCTCCTAGATCTTTCAGAATGGCCAATTGAGGAATGTCGATTTCTCCACTGGATGCCATACTGATATAACCAGAAACATTATTGAAGATAATGACCCCTTTTGCCCCACGTTCTTGGGCATTCAGCGTCTTACTTACGAATGTGGATTCCCCACGCTGAATAAGAGCGATCTTCCCTTCAACATCCACGCCATCAAAGTCGTTCGCCTCCGGGTTCACCTCTGAATCACCTGGTGTGCGTCCGAGTCCAGCATACACCAATTCATGGTACCCTTCTGCTAGAGTGTCAGGATGCACATCACTTGCAGAAAGGAATGGTACAGGAATTCCTTCTTCCCCATCTACCCGTGTATTGAATCCGTCCAGCATCAAATATTCGTTTTCAAAAGATGCCACTTGCAGGGACTCTGTTGATAGCCCCGGTGCCCCCACGACTCCGATATCAGGATTCGAAGCTAACGGATTAGCGAATCCATCTCCCAAACGCGCAGAGTTACCTGCAGAAATCGCCATCATGACGCCATTATCGACAGCTCTTGCAATCGCTTTCTGTTCAGGATCTTCGGAATCTACGAAACTTGCTGTTGAACCAAGACTCATATTGATGACATCCGCTCCTAGAAGGATCGCATCATCAATCGCTTTAATATAAATATCTCCATAAGTCGAAGGCATTTCAGGATCATTACCGAAAACTTTCAATCCGAGGATTTGAGCTTCCGGAGCAACCCCTTTAATTCCCCCATTGTCTTCATCACCATTGGCACCTACTGTTCCGGAAACGTGCATGCCGTGCATACTCGCATCAGGACCCAGGTCTAGTACCGTATCGTTCTCATCTGCATAGTTGTAACCATAAGGGACTTTTTCAGTGAAATATTTCCCTTTCAATTCACCGGACTGACGTAGGGCATCGACATCGCTCTTACTGATTTCAGGATCTGTTTCATCACTAAGGACCATGTCCTTATGCTCTGGATCGATTCCTGTATCGATGACACCTACCGTCATTCCTTCCCCTTTATAGCCATATTCCTGCCAAGTTTTTTGTGCATTGACAAGCTCTTTACTATAAAGCATCTCCGGCTGTTCTGTCGGGCGCTGGTATTCGTTTGTGATATGTACTTTGCCGACATTTGGTAGAGCTTCAATCACTTCTACAGCTTTGAAATTCACTGTACCACTAAAGCCGTTCACGACTGTTATAAAGCTTTGTTTGTAATCCATCGGGACGGATTCCTTCTTAATGGCAGCTTTCACTTTCGCCTGCGCATCTAAAGCTTCCTCCCGCAATTTGTTCTTATTCGCTTCAGATAATTCGCTGTAACTCTTTCCTAAGCTCTGAGCCGAATAAATAGTAGGCTCGTCCTCTAACTCAACAATGATTCGTACTTCATCATTTGGTCCATAATTCTCACGGTCATCCTCCAGCGAAAATACCCGTTCCGTCTTTTTATCTGCAGATTTGGTTGAACCTTCCAAATTTTTGTTCGGAACCCCAGTCGCAGCGAAAACAGAATGAGAGAATGCTAGAAGAAATACAAAGAACAAAATTAACGTCTTTTTCAAATTCACTTTTTCTCCTCCTTCAAATATTTCCAGAATCGTGCTACAATGTTCCCCCTTTCTACATACCTCTCCATTATATTCGTATTATTCTCACTTATCAAACAATTACCTATTTCTTTCTACAAATCTTCCAAACACTCCCTTCGTTGTGTAGAAGTGACTAGCAGGAACATGGTAAACTGAAAGATAATGACTACTACATCAAGGAGCGTCTAGGACTAATGATAGATTCAGTGAAGCGTATACTGCCGAACAAAAGTACCCTCCAGCTTAAAAAGTATAATAGATACGTAGAGAAGATTAATGAACTAGAGGAAACTTATAAGAATCTTAGTGATGATGAACTACGAGCTAAAACAGATAAATTAAAAAAAGAACTCGAGGATGGACGATCGATTTATGATATTCGTAATGATGCATTTGCGGTCGTACGTGAAGCTGCAAAACGAATCCTTGGCATGCGTCACTTTGATGTCCAGTTGATGGGAGGCCTTGTGCTGACAGATGGGGATATTTCCGAAATGTCGACAGGTGAAGGAAAGACGCTGGTCGCTACTCTTGCCACCTATCTTAGAGCCTTAGAAGGCAAAGGCGTCCACGTCATTACTGTCAACGAATACCTTGCGCGGAGAGATGCGGAAATCATGGGTCCTTTATATGAGTTCTTAGGTCTTTCAGTCGGTTTGAATGTTCCTGGAATTTCATCGGCGGATAAAAAGAAAGCCTACATGGCTGACCTCACATATGGAATCGGAACAGAATTCGGCTTTGACTTCTTAAGGGATCATATGGTGACAGCCGTCCATCAAAAAGTCCAACGTCCGTACCACTATGCCATCGTTGATGAAATTGATAGCGTCTTAATCGATGAGGCGAAAACGCCCTTAATCATTGCTGGAAAAATGAAACCTAGTGCGAATTTACATAAAGTTGGTGCAATGCTTGCCCGTGCTTTTAAAGCAGACGTCGACTATCACTTTGACCCTGAAACGAAAGCCGTTCATCTTCTGGATGATGGCATGAACAAAATCGAGCGTGCCTTCGGAATTGATAACCTCTATGACCTTGAGCATCAAACGCTCTATCATTATATGATCCAAGCCTTAAGAGCCAATGTTCTTTTTGAGAGAGATGTGGACTATATCGTCCACGATCAGGAAGTGAAACTGATTGATATGTTCACAGGAAGAATGATGGAAGGACGTACGATGTCTGATGGTCTCCACCAGGCAATCGAAGCAAAAGAAGGTCTTGAAATTACGGAGGAAAACAAGGCTCAAGCCTCCATCACCGTTCAAAACTATTTCCGTATGTACCCTTCTTTAGCAGGAATGACAGGGACAGCCAAGACGGAAGAGAAAGAATTCCAGACGGTTTACGGCATGGATGTTGTCCAGATTCCTACGAACAAACCCGTAGCCAGAGAAGACCGTTCTGATAAAGTGTTTCTTACTAAAGAGCAAAAGTACGAAGAATTGGTGCGTGAAGTTCAAGACGTCCACCGTACCGGTCAGCCGATTTTGATCGGGACGACTTCCATTTTGCAATCAGATGAGGTGGCTACCTATTTAGATGAGGCCGGCCTTTCCTACGAACTATTGAACGCGAAAAGTGTTGAACAAGAAGTACGCCTCATTTCTTTAGCCGGACAAAAAGGACAGATCACCATCGCCACCAACATGGCCGGCCGTGGGACCGATATCGTTCTTGGTGAAGAAGTGGCTGAGTTAGGCGGTCTTCACGTCATCGGAACCGAGCGTCATGAAGCAAGAAGAATCGATAACCAATTAAAAGGAAGATCCGGTCGTCAAGGGGACCCGGGGTCTTCTCAATTCATCCTCTCCTTAGAGGACGATTTGATTGTTCGTTTTGCCAGAGATGAGAAGGAAAGAAAAATGAAGTCCCTCAAAACGGATGATCAGGGTCAGGTTACGAACAAGGACATTCACAAATTCGTCGATACCGCTCAACTGATCAGTGAAGGCAGCAACTACAACGTGCGCGAGTTCACACTGAAAATGGATGATGTCGTCAATGATCAACGGAAGGTCATTTATGAATTCAGAGAGAAGCTTCTTGTTGAAGAAGATATTCTCAGCCTCATTTCCAAACAAGTTCCTACGCACTTCTTACATTTAATAGACAAACTTTGTCCGGAAACGGTCGTTCCTGAAAATTGGCCGCTGGAAAGACTCGAAAATGAAATCCAGCGAAGTGCACCTGGTACCGCTCCAGCGTTATCAGAAAAGAGTTATGAGGATATCGAGCAATTAAAAGCAGATGTTCTTTCCTATGCCGATGAGTATTGCGCACGAATCCAATCATGGTCTGAGGATGAATCACTCCAACTGAAGTTGCGACAGTTCTCCATTGATATCCTGGACAAGCTTTGGGTCCGCCATTTAGAAATGATGACACGATTAAAAGAAGGGGTCGGGATCAGACAATATCAACAAGAAGATCCATTGCGCCTTTACCAGCAAGATGGGTATGACATCTTCCAGCATAATTATGCCGAAATCAACAAAGAGATGGTGTTCATGCTTGCGCAAGTAGTGAAGACCAAGCTCATGAAACAACAGGATAAGGAGGCGGAATCGAATGTTTAAATGGAAAAAGAAAGAGAAAGAAACGAAAGCGTATGATGAAGGGGCGGTAGACGCTTCCTTATTAACCGGAAAAGAAGAAGAGGTTCAGGATACGGAAGAAGTCTACACCGAACTGTCTCTTCACCCGGACTGGCATCTACCGGAAGAAGAAACCTATGTTTACCGCTTTTATAACAGTGGTCTGCCTCCACTTAAACCGAATCAAGTGAGTGTCACTGGGTTTGATATTCAAAAGAAGGATCAAAACATTCTCGTCAAAGCTTTTCTACGGAATTCTTTGCAAAGAGGCATTCATTTCAACCCTACTTCGATCTTACTATTAGATAAACAAGGACAATTAATGGCCCGGAAACAATTTGATCTCACCGATGTAGGATTCTTACCCGGCCGATCCAGCCGCCCATGGATTTTCTCCTTTCATCAAAAGGACTTTATCAATAATGATACCAATATCCCGGTCAATGGTTGGAAATTAGCTTTCGAGACGCAAACAAGAAAACACTCCCTCGACCTTGAAGAGACATGGGAAAAATCATTGGATACGGAAGAAATAGATAAACTTGAAGAGTATGTGAGCACTATAACCCCGCCAAAGCCTGGGGAAGTCAATTTCCTAGGATTGCAAGTGACATTTAGCGACGAGGGCAATTTGCATGTGACTCTTCTTGTGAGAAATGGGAATGAAGAAGATATCACTTTGAAATCCATTCCCCTTGTCGTTGAAGATGCAACAGGAAAGGTCATTGCTAAGGGTGGATTTAAACTGAATGATTTAAAAGTAAAAGCCAATACAAGTAAGCCATGGACTTTTGTATTCCCTAAAAATAAGGTAAACCGTGATGAGGTCGACTTGTCCAGATGGAAGGTTTATCCGAAATAAAAAAGCCACCGGTGGGTGGCTTTTTTTATCTTTATATGTATTTCCATATTTGTTCTTAACAATTCGTACATGTTTCAATTGATTCAGTAAAAATTTTTTTGAGAATGAAATAAAGGAACTTTTACTAAGTCCCAGCTCTTTCGCTTTCTACTCAATTTCATCATTTAAAGACTCGCTGACCCTTACACTTACATGCTTTTTCATCTTCATTGGAGTCCCCCTGTCTTTCTTATTGTTTGGCTGATTATAGGAGAGATTGAGGTAAAGCAATTTGTTGCCTACTTATAACTAGAAGACTTAAAAAAGCCAGCTTCTTGGATAGAAGCTGGCTTTTTCTTTCACTTATTATTCTGTAATAAACGAGCCATAAGCGTTGCAAATTCAGCTCGGTTGATTTCTTTCTTAGGTCGGAATGTACCATCCGGGAATCCTGTGACGAGTTCGTTGGATACTAGGATAGAAATGGGTTCATACGACCATGTCCCCTTTTGAACATCCGTAAAATCACTTTCCTTATCACCTGTTAACTGATAAGCACGGACAACCAAGCTAGCCATTTCCTCACGCGATAAAGCTCTGTTCGGTTTGAATGTCCCGTCATCATAGCCAAGGAAGATTCCCGCTTCTTCCATCGCTCCAATATATTTCGCCGCCCAATGGTCGGGGCTGACATCAGGAAAGCGCGACTCTTTCAGTGGTAGATCCATCTCTTTGGCAATCATGACCGAAGCAGAGGCTCGAGTAATCGAATCTTTGAAACCAAAATTACCATTCGGGTAGCCGACCATCAATTCTTCTTCTACTAGATAATTGATATAGGATTCCGCCCATGTCCCTTTCACATCCGGAAACGTTTGAGCTGCTGGTCCATATTCACGATCTGGGGTCGTTACATTCAGTTTGTAAGATTTTGATGACCAATGATTGTAATATTCAAAGATCTGCAAATGATATTCTCCTGCTTCTGCTGGAAATGTGTACGATTCCTGTTCACCTTTTCCATTTTCATCAATGATGGTGTGGTCCCCTTCTTCATTCACAAGAACTCCCACCAGGTCCATGTGCTCATCCAATTGATCAATATTGATCGTCGTTTCCCCGTCTTCTTTAACTTCGAATGTGTACCAGTCTGTATCTCCTGGTTTCCCAATTCGGTTACTCACGTCTGTGCTTGTCATCTCGTAGGCATCTCCATACGTATCTGCTGCATCTGCACTTGAGTCATAGGGCTGACTATTGATGGATAGAGATGCATCAGGGATACCGAATCCCTCATATAAGTTCCAAGTCACTCCCGTAAACGTCTCTGCTGTATTCTGCATGGCCCATTCAATTTCCGAGGGATCCCATGAAGGATGATGACTTTTCACTAAACTTGCCACTCCCGCCACAAGAGGAGATGAAAAGGAAGTCCCATCATTATAGGCATACCCTCCTTTGTAATGGGTACTGACTAAGTTCTGGCCCGGGGCAGTGAGATCGATCCAGTCTCCATAATTGGAAAAGCTTGTCGGGCGATCCATTTCATCTGTTGCCGCAACACTGATGACCGGTCGATAAGAAGCTGGATACGCAGGTTTGGAAGAGTCATCATTGGAGGCAGCAGCTACCAATACAATTCCCTTTCTATAGGCTTCATAGAGAGCCTCCCGCTCACTGTCCATCTTTTGATAACTGGAGTAGCTCATGTTGATTACATCTACACCTTGATCGATGGCATAATAAATCGCATCCAAACTTGAGGAAAAACTGACATTCCCTTCCTTTCCAGCTACTTTCAACGGAAGGATTTTGGCTGAAGGGTTCACACCGATAATTCCTTCATTATTTGCATTCGCTGTAATCAGTCCAGCAATATGGGTGCCATGGCCATGATCATCAGAGGGGTCTGGGGTATCATCTAAAAAGTTATAACCAGGTAAAATCTTTCCCTTCAAATCGGGATGATCAGCATTCACTCCTGTATCCAGGACAGCGATCACCGTGTCATGGGAGCCGCGCATTCCCCAAACCTCATTCATATTTAAAGGATTGTATTGCCATTGCTCCTCGTAATAAGGATCTTGAGGGGCAGCTGTCGATGTTCGGATATAGTTCGGCTCCACCCGTTGAAGATCTGCTTCCGTTTTCAGTTTTTGCAAAACATCCTGATAATTTTGTGATTCCGGCACTTGAAGCACATGAAAGTTCCGCTTACTCAGCGCCTCTGATACATCCAGTGGCTTTAGATTATATGTATGTATAACGTGTTGAACGGAGGTTTTACTTCCTTTCACTACTATACTATGTTGGTCTATTTGTGAAAGATCTACTCTCAATGAACTCTTTTGGTATTGTTTCTTTTCATAGGTTTCCTGGATGTTCTGAAAATCTGAAGATGCATACACCTTAGAATGAATGAAGACACCCGACAAAGTTAACGCAAAACAAGTCATTAGTACTAACAACAGGGGTCTTTTTCTCATGAGAGTTCCTCCTACTATTCTATTGATTGTAATCTGATTGTAACATAAAGGACAATTTATAAGATTTATGTTACAAAAGTTGTCAATCTTTTACTTTTTATTTACATAAACACTCTATAATGTTAATTTCCTAGTATTAGAGATCTTAAACATAGAAAGAGGAGGCGACTTGGATGAGGTTCTTAACAACATGGATCATTATGCTCACCCTTATGTTAGCAGGACAGTGGAATATGGTGAGCGCGGAAGAAACCTTTCATGATTTAGACCAGACCCCCTGGGCGAAAGAAGAAATCTTGTACTTGAATGAAGAAGGAATCATCAACGGGTACGGAAATGGCTTATTCGGGCCGAGGGATCCCATTACACGTCAGCAGGCAGCGATGATGCTCGTGAATGACTTGTATCCGAATGAGACCCCTCAATCTCAACCGGATTTCAGTGATCTGGAAAAGGATAGTATTTATTATGAAGCCATTGCCATTGCGGCAGAAAAAGGACTCGTCAGTGGTTACCCGGATGGTACATTCAGAGGTTCGGCACCAATTACCCGCGCCGAAGCTTCTTACATGATCGACCAAGCTTATGACGTTCAAGGAAAAGGAAACACAACGACATTTAATGATTTGGACTATCACTGGGCGAAAGAATCGATTGAAGAATTGGCTTCGCTCCAAATCATTAATGGTTATCGGGATGGTTCATTCCAACCGCAGAAATCCATCATTCGTGCTGAGTTTTCTGTTATTCTTGCCTTTACTATTAATGAAGATTTGCGACCAGACTCTGAAATGACCGCTCATTTTATCGATGTTGGTCAAGGTGACAGCACCCTGATCGAAACACCGTCTGGAAAAACGATTTTGATCGATGGTGGTAGGAAATCTGCCGGCGAAGAAGTCGTGGATTACTTATCAAACGCTGGAATCAACACGATTGATTTACTTGTCGCCACACACCCGGATGCCGACCATATCGGTGGATTGATTGATGTTATGGAAAACATCCAAGTAAATAAAGTCCTGGATAGTGGAAAGACGCATACGACAGATACTTACTTTGAATATCTGGATATTATTGAAAGAAAAGATATCCCGCTTGAAATGGCGGAAGAGGGAAACAGCTTAGATTTTTCACAACTGGACATTAAAATCCTCAATTCTGAAAATACATCGAGTGATAACAATGAGTCATCGATCGTATTGAAGGCCTCTTATGATGAGATTGATTTCTTGTTTACAGGAGATGCAACGGTAGAAAACGAACAGACGATGAGTCGTCTCTATGATGTTGAAGCAGAAATTCTCAAGGTCGGCCACCATGGAGCTGACACTTCAACTTCAAATGAATTTGTCCATTATGTAGACCCGGAAGTCGGAATTTTGTCTTATGGGGACAATCATTATGGTCACCCTGATTCCGAAGTAACCAATCGCTTATGGAATTACGGAACAGACCTTTATTCCACGTGTGATACTGGTGACATTACAGTCACTACAAATGGATCGACTTACGATATTGAAGGTTCTCCTTTTGATGGAAGTGATGAATGCACGACGGAAGACAATGATGGTGATTCAGGATCTGGTGGTGGAAATGGATCTGATGATGGACAGGTCTCCTATCCAATCAATGTGAATACAGCCGGTTATGAATTGCTTCAGGAAATTACAGGCGTCGGTCCGACAATCGCACAAAATATTATCGATTACCGGAATGCTAACGGTCCATTTGAGACGTACAGTGAACTGTTGAATGTCAGCTATATTGGAGAAGTGACTTTGGAGGAAATGCGATCAGAAATTACACTGGGGTGATTTGATGCCAACATATACAATCGATCGGTTTGAAGGTAACAAGGCTGTCTTATTGTTAAAAGGAAACGAAGCTACGGAAGAACTGGTAGATCGAAGCGTATTACCCGAGTCTGCTAAAGAAGGAGATCTGATAGAGACATCTGACAACGATGGCTACCGGATCCTTCATAAAGAAACCGAAAAACGCAGACAGCAGGCCAAAGCAAAACTAGAAGCCCTAAAAAACCGCCCCAACTCAAAGTGAGGATGAATTGTAAAACATTGCCACACCAGGTCATCCAATATATGGATGACCTGGTGTGGCATTTTATTCCATATTTTCACATTAAAAAACGCAGGAGAGATGATCTCCTGCGTTTTTTCTTATTCTTATTCTGATGCTACGTCTACAATACGATCTTCAATGACTGGTGTTACCTCTCCTAGTTCAGCAACATAGTCACGGAAGTTTTCCCAGTCTGATGAACCTAGGTCTGTCACGCGTCCTTCGTCATAGGCGTTAGCAAACACATCATAACCGTCTCCACCTTTAGCTGTGAATGCGTTTGTTGCAATCGTATAAGTCGCAGATTCATCTAATGCAACCCATTCTCCATCAACATTCAGTTCAACAGATTGTACACGTTCACCAACAGCCAAGGAACTATCGTACGTGTAGTTCAACCCAGAAACTTGCAGGAAACCACCAGATTCTTTAGGAGCATTGCTCACACTGTGCTCTAATGCTTCCATAATTTCAGCACCGGATAGTTCCATCGTTGCCAGTGTATTCCCAAATGGCATAACCGTCAGGATCTCACCAATCGTAATTGGTCCTTTGTCGATCGCTTCACGGATTCCGCCACTGTTTTGGAAGGCCGCAACTGTATCCGGCTTATACTCTTTCGCTTTATCAAGCATTCCATCGGTGATGAGATTACCTAGTGCTGTTTCACTGTTACGAACACTAATCTCGTCCCCATCTTCAAGACGTGGATTCGGGAAGGCTTCTGTAGCAACGGCTCCACTCTCTTCGTCACGGATATCCTCGATCTTAGACGTGTATTTTTCAAGAGCGGCAGCCGCTTCAGCGTTTGCTTCTTTTTCACTTACATCAATCAAATCCCCCGCGTAACCGACGACGACACCTTCATCATCGAATTCTACATCCAATGTACCCAGGTACCCTCCATATTGGCCGGCTTGAACGATGACAGTTGGATCTTTAGGCTCTCCATTCTCATCGGTCGTCACTTCCACTGGTTCTGAAAGTTTCGAATGACTGTGTCCTCCGACAATGACGTCAATTCCATCCACTTCGGCTAACAACAGGTCATTGTCATAGTTCGGGTTATCATCGTACCCAATGTGTGTCAGAGCTACAATCTTATCAACACCAAGGGCTTCCAGTGCTTTCACTCGCTCTTCAGCTGTATCAATATAGTTATCGAAAGTAATAGCTTCAGGACTTGAGATATCAGCCGTTTCTTCTGTCGTCAATCCGAAGAAACCAACTTCTTCCCCATCTACTTCTTTAATGACACTATTGTAGATTTCACCATCTGCAGGCCTCTTGCTGATGTAGCTGTTATAAAGTCCTTTCATGTTCTCATCCTGAGAGAAGTTCACATTCGAACTTACAAAAGGAAAATCTGCACCGCCGACGAACTCAGCAAGAGCCTTATGACCATCTTCACTTGAACCAAGGTCGAATTCGTGGTTTCCAAGTGTCATCATATCGTACCCCATCATATTCATGAATTCTAGATCTGCCTGACCTTTGAATTCATTGAAATATAGAGTTCCAGAGAAAACATCCCCGGCGTCAAGAAGAAGAGCATCCGGATTTTCTTCTCTTATCTCATTCACCGCTGTCACACGTTGAGCGACCTCATCCAAATGAGCGTGTGTATCATTGGTGTGCATTAAAGAAAGTTCAAAATGCTCATCACCCAATGTGATTCCATACTCATAATCTGTATTCGCAAGCAACCAGGCGAAGTCGCCTCTGCGGATATCATCTTTCGGACCGAATTTCGTCTCACTTTGCCCGCTTACAAGATCAAGATTGTAAAGAGTCGCAATGGCATCTTCGTACCAGGCACCTTCTTGAACATCTTCAAATGGGTGTTCACTTGCATCACTCTCAAGACCATAGGCTTCTACAATCAATTGAGCAAATTCACCACGAGTCATTTCTTTTTTTCGGTTGGAACGTACCATCTTCCATACCGCTGATGTACCCCGCTTCATGTAGGGCATTAATGGAGGCAGCGTACCAATCTCCTTCATATACATCAGAGAAAGTAGAATCTTCTCCTGTTTCCATATCTAAATCAAGAATTCTGGCCATCATGACCGCTGCTTCCGCACGAGTGACAGAAGAATACAATTGGAAAGTTCCGTCTTCGTAACCGGTTACAACTCCAGCTTCAGCTAGAGCATGAATCACATCATGGTAGGGATGATCGGAAGGGACATCTGGAAATACATCCTCTGCGGAAACACTTGTACCTGGGGCTACAGCTGATGCAACTAGCGCGGCACTCACTGAGGATAGGAATAAAGCACTTTTCTTATTAACTTTCTTCATTAAAATGACTCCTCCTTGAATATATAATCGGGCGGACTTCGGTCCCATTCTATGTAACTGAATAAAGGGACAAATACCCCCATATATTTCTATCTTACAAGAATTTTCTATCATTTCCCACATAATTTTCATAACTTTAAAGATTTTCAAACGATTCATTTACAATTACCACATTAAAATAACGATAAAAACCCAGCAGAAAATACACTCTGCTGGGTTAATTTACGAGATTAAATGAGCGAGATGTAGAAGTTAGAAAAATTGATAATCTATATTCCAACAAATAAGCCCAACTCGTTAACATTATCTTGTTTTCCAGAAATTCCACCACAAAATGAAGCATTTTATTACTTTTCCATTATTTCAATTCAATAACTTTATATAGCATATAAATGACCTCAGATCGTGAAATGTTCTCCGACGGTCTATAGGTCTTGTCAGGGTATCCACTAACAATATTTGAAGCTTTCAATGTGGTGACACTATCATAATAATAATCGTCTTTTGATATGTCCGGGAAAGATTCCGCTTCTTTATCCCCCTCTATATCAAAAGCATAATGGATTAGAATAGCCACATCCCCGCGTGTGACCGAATCTTTTGGCCTGAAGGTGCCATCAGGATATCCATTAACAAATCCAGCTTCAACCGCTGAGTCAATATAACCTGATCCAAAAGTTTCTTTTGGGACATCTGAAAACTGTGTTTCTCTCTGTTCATTATCTAAATCGAGGATTCTACCAATTATGGAAACAACCTCTTCTCTCGTAATCTCTTTTTGTGGCATAAAAGAAGCATCTCTATATCCACTGATCCAATTGTTTTGAGCCATCAACTCAAGGGCTTCACTGTACCAGCGGGTTCTTTCAAAATCAGAAAAAGGTGTGGTAGGCGCCTGGATCATTCCATAACCGTAAATATTATCTTTACCATTCTCTCCAAGGTCCAAACTGTTGTTGATTGCAAGATTCAGCAACTCGTCTTTATTGAACTCTGGGAACATTTCTTTGTATAAGGTCAAAACACCCGTGACGTGTGGGGCCGCCATCGAAGATCCACTCAGCATTTCATAACCACTTTGATTATCCTCCGTAGTGATGTAGGTGCTCTTTATATTCATCCCGGGGGCTGTGAAATCAAGCGATGGCCCTCCATAGGTATAACCCGAATCTGATTGGTCCTCTTCTACCGCTCCAACACTTACAATCCCCTGGATACCTGGCTGGATAAAGAACATCCGTCACATCATCGTATGTACATACATCTTTATTTCCGGAAGCAGCCACTACAATAATCCCTGCATCCTTAGCACCTTGCAAGGCCTGTTTCGTTAGATCAGAAGGAGTGCAAGCCGTCAAACTTAAGTTGATCATATCCATTTCTTCTTCTATGGCCCATTCAATCCCAGCTAGTACTGAGCTGACAAGGCCATTTCCATCCTGGTCCAATACTTTCACCGCATACAGTTGTGCTTTAGGGGCTATTCCTATCGTTCCTTCATCGTTATCTAATGCTCCGATAATCCCCGCTACATGGGTGCCGTGCCCATTATCATCTACAAATGTTTCATCTTCCACAAAACTCGCTCCACCGGTAACCTTTAAATCTGGATGATTGGTGTTAATCCCTGTATCAATGACAGCCACTTTTACTCCTTCACCAGTCAAGCCGAGGTTATCAGATTTTTGTGTACCTATACTTGTGTATCCCCATCCTTCTTGCTGGGCGCTCACTTTCACTCGCTGGTCTTCCTCGATAGAAGTAACGGCCTCTGCGTTTTCCAATAGTGGAAGATCCGATTCGCTTACGGTTACCGCTGCCGCTCCTAACCGTTCATAATGATGATGAATTGTGTGAGGAATTTCGTCCAAGAAGGCCAAACCTTCATCCTTTTCGTATGTTAGAATCACTCTTTTTGGATCATCTTTCTCGGATGATGCAGAGACGAGGGCTGGCGTTACAACTACTACCAGAAAAGCAACCAAACAGACTTTTACCCATTCTTTCATTTTAAGGACCTCCTATGAATATAATCTATGAAGTTAAAAAAAAGAGAGCGGAACAAAATCCCGCTCTTCATTTATCAATCTCTCCAATTGTAATAATCAATGATCCCTAAAGCAATAGCTTGAGCCGCTTCTTCACGATAATGTTGAGTTTTAAGTTTTCTTGCATCATTATCGTTCGTAAGGAAGCCAATTTCTGTAAGAACAGATGGTAGAGTGGTAGCTTTGATCACTCGATACCCTGCATTTTTAACTCCACGATTATTCATATCCATCGCTTTGTACAAACGATCATTGATGAATTTCGCCAGATGGTAGCTTTTTCTTTCACGGTCGGTCATCCCCGCTGCATAATAGAACGTTTCAACACCAGTCGCACTACTCACGAATGCATTGGCATGGACACTGACAAAAGCGTCCGCTTTACCTTTTTGAGCAATGGCTACTCGTCCATCAAGAGACGGATACCAGTCACTTTGACGTGTCATCACCACATTAATCCCAGAGTCTTTCAAATAATCACGTACCATCAAAGAAACATCCAAAACGACTTCTTTTTCTACTAAACCATTTGCGGATGCACCTGGATCTCTGCCTCCATGACCTGGATCAATGGCTACCGTTCGAGGTGTTGCCTCCCCTGGCTTAGCGACAAGGTAATAGGTGTGGACATAACCTTTTAGTTCCCCGTGTGAAACATAGGCCCAGTCCCCTTCAAGTTTATGAACTTTCACAGCGTTTCCTGTTGTTAATTTTCCAACGATATCGTAGTCAATGCTTGGGCCTTGACGAACATTCAAGGAATCCGCCGTGACAATTCTTTCATCGATTACATCAAGGGGTTCCTCTTTCGGCTCTTCCGGCTCTTCCGGTTCTTGAGGCTCCTCAGGCTCATCTTCTGATGGTTCCTGAACTACGTAATCCCCATTTTCACTAATGGCCTTAGCAACTAAAATAGAGAACTCTTCTCTAGTCAGCTTATTATAAGGCTTGAATGTTCCATCCGGGTAACCGACAGAAATTCCTGCGGAAGCGATGGAATTGATCGCTTCATAGTAAAGGCTGTCATTCGCTACATCCGGGAAAGATTTCTTCGTCTCCCCTTTAAAATTGAAAGCACGGGAGATGATAATGGCCATTTGAGCTCTCGTTACCGTTTCATTCGGACGGAATTTCCCATCGGAGTGGCCTGTAATGATCCCTTTTTCTGTCGCAGAAGCTATGTAACCTGAAGCATACATATTAGAGGTGACATCTGGAAAAGTCGTTTCTTGTTTTGTGTTGTCTAACTTTAAAGCACGACCAATCATTGCTGTAGCTTCTTGTCTGGAAACTGGATTTTTGGGTTTGAATGTACCATCTGTATAACCAAAGATGATCTCTTTTTCTATTAATAGATGAATGTTCTCTTTAGAACGAGCGGGTATATCACTCAATTCCTCAGCAGACACTTCTTGAATCGGTTGGAAAATGACCAAGGACAAAACAGAAAGGGCAAACAGCAGACTTCCAATTTTCTTCAGCATAATAATTCTCATGCTCCTTCTACATCGTATTTTAGATTGTCCATAATCCGCGCGTTCACTTTGACATTTCGAAAAAAATGACTTAACGACCACTCCCTTGTAGGTTCCTGGGCTATTTTGTAATTTTATGTAAACGAAACCGGTGTTTTATCTCTTCTTATATCGTTCACTAGAATAAGGAATTACATCGTTCAAAAGTCTCATTTTATATATTTTGTAGTTTCTTAGATTTATTTATCATAAAAACGGGTATTTCCCCCTCCTTTTGACCCGACTTTTCCAAAAATTTCTGATTTAAACTATTCATCCTGTTCATTATTTGATAGATTAAGAGTGGTAAATAAAGGAGGATGGAATGTGAAAAAACTATCAATACTTATGCTTTTTCTCCTCTTCTTCGCGTCTTTCGGCTCCGCTGTTCATGCTGAAGATGACATTACAGGAACACCTTTCGAAGAAGATTTAAGAGCGTTAATTGAAGCCGGGATTATGACAGGGTACGAAGATGGTACATATCGACCGGAAAAATCGGTCACGCGTGCAGAATTTACTGTTTTTATTAACAAAGCTTTAGAATTGGATGAAACGGAACTGGATGTTTCTGCTGATCAGTTCAGTGATATCCAAGTAGAAGATTGGTATTACGATTCTATTATGACTGCCTACAGTCACGGTTTGATCAATGGATATCCAGATGGGACGTTCCGCCCTAAAGAAATCATTTCACGTCAGGATATGGCGGTCATGATTATGAATGCGGCAGATTCCAAGAACATCATTTCTGAGCGTAAAGAATTAGCCTTTGAAGATAATGACAAAATTCGTGAGTATGCTGTTGAATCAGTAGAACGTTTGACGAACTTAGGGATTATCAGCGGAAAGCAGCACAAAGATGGATCATTGTTCTTTGCCCCTTATGATGAAACTTCACGTGGGGAAACGGCTGCTGTT
This sequence comes from Halobacillus litoralis, assembly GCF_020524085.2. Classification (NCBI taxonomy): domain Bacteria; kingdom Bacillati; phylum Bacillota; class Bacilli; order Caryophanales; family Bacillaceae; genus Halobacillus; species Halobacillus litoralis. The sequence goes on along the minus strand of NZ_CP129016.1, from coordinate 1,494,577 downwards.
ATCAATCGTTTACTGAAAGTTCTTTATCCACCTGTTGAGATGGACTTTAAAGTTGCTTCTCTTACTGAGTTGGAAGATCCAGTAATTGAAGGCAACTATGAAACATACGAAGAAGCTGTGAAGAACGCTGAAGGGAACCAAGTTGTATTAAGTGGAAATCAGGTTGTATGGATTTCTGAAGGAACGGCTGTAGCAAATGCTAAGGCTACCATTTTCACAAGCGAATCCTTTACTTCTCACGCCACGTACATCCAGGCTGGGATCGAGGTAGAGTTATTAGATGTTAATGAGGAATCTCTTGAAGTGAAAGTCGCAGACACTGAAGGCTTCGTAAAAAAAGAAGAGTTTAATTTGATTCCATCCCATTTAATTAAAGGTAAAAGCTACTATTCCAATAAAGACGGGAATATTCAGCACTACATTTACTTTCCGATCACAGACGAATTCAGGACTTATATGTACGGTCCTGCACCATCTTTCATGAAAGAAGGGACCAAATACTACAGCGACAACGGGAACAGTTTTTACGATGCAAATGGAAATCATGTGGGAGAAGCTTATCAATATTTCAACCGTATGCCTTTGTACACGGAGACGAGCTATACGGCTGAACAACTCAATGAATATTTAGAGTTTGGTCGTTCCGATAACCTCCTAATCGGATTAGGTGAATACTTCAAAGAGGCTGAAGAACTGCATGGTACAAATGCCCTCTACCTCATGGCACACGCTATTCATGAGAGTACATGGGGAACAAGCCAGATTGCGGTAACTAAGAATAACCTGTTTGGAATTCATGCCATCGATTCAGCCCCGATGGAAGGCGCCAAAACTTATGATAACTATGAAACAGGCATTTTAGATGCTGCCAAGAATTTTATCATCCCCAATTATTTCAACCAGGACAGTTGGAGTGCTAATGGAGCTCATTTAGGAAATAAGAGCTCCGGGATGAACGTCCGCTGGGCCTCAGACCCTTACTGGGGACAGAAAATTGCCGGATTCATGTATCGCGCAGATGCTTATTTGAGCGAGAAATACGGCACAGAGCCGGAATACGGTCAATATGAACTTGCAAAAACCGTAACATCAAACGTCAATGTCCGCTCCACGCCTGAAACTGGGACGGACAACTTGCTTTACCAAATGAAAAAGCCTGCATCAAATGTGCAGATTTTAAACACGATCGAAGGAAATGGCACATGGTATGAAATCACGCCAAAAGCCTATGGTGACCATGATTATGAACAAGCTTTCGTTTACAGTCACGGGTACGGTGCTTATGGAACGAGCTTAGAGAAGCTTCCAATAGCTGAATAATTCCGACTACACGAAAAACGGGGAGTAACAACTATATGTTACTTCCCGTTTTATGTTATATTATGGAGAGCATGAATGTGTAAATTAAAGGAGTCACATCATAAAATGAAGCAGGTAAACATTTTAGGAATACCTTTTACCAACATGGACCATATCACCTTAGTCCAACAATTACAAAAACATATAGAAAACAAGGAAAAATCCTTCGTCGTAACAGCAAACCCTGAAATTGTTATGCGTGCTCATGATAATTCCTATTATATGGACTGCCTTCAACGAGCTTCCTATATAACTGCGGATGGAATAGGTATTGTGAAAGCTTCACAACTCTTGAAAGCCCCTCTTCCTGAGCGGGTGACCGGTTATGATATTATGATGGAATTCCTTGAAAAAGCGAACGAAAACAAGTATCGGATCTATTTGCTCGGTGCAAAAGAAGAAACACTGCATAGAGCTATAAAAAATATAAATATCGACTACCCGCATATAGAAGTAGTCGGCCATAGAAATGGGTACTTTACCTGGAATGATTCTTCCGTAACGGAAGACATTAAAGAAAAGAAGCCGGACATCGTTTTTGTCGCTCTTGGTGTACCGAAACAGGAACGATGGATCGCAGAAAATTTCTCTGACTTTGACCAGGGTGTATTCATTTGTGTGGGAGGAAGCATTGATGTCGTGTCCGGGGATGTGAAGCGTGCGCCGATAAGATGGCAGAACATGAACTTGGAATGGCTCTATCGATTAATCAAGCAGCCAAGCCGGTGGAAACGGATGCTTGCACTTCCAAGGTTCGCCTATCAAGTTTATCGACAAAGGTCTGATTCTCAATCGTGAAACCTTCTACTTTTCTAAAAAGCACGATGATTCTAACCATAGCCACTCTACTTTCCAAAGTTTTAGGGAGTTTATTCCGTGTACCTTTACAGAATATTGCAGGAGATGAAGTACTCGGGATCTTCAGTTTGGTTTATCCGGTCTACATGGTCGCTCTCATTCTTTCTGTAGCGGGAATTCCGATTGCTATTTCGAAGTTGATTGCTGAAGCACGCGCATCTGGTACAACTCAGGATATTTATTATATTCAAAAGACAGCCCGCATTCTTGGCTTGCTGCTTGGCGCGATCAGTCTGAGCTTTATCCTGCTCTTTTCCCGATCAATTTCCCAGCTGATTGGCGGTGTTTCAACAGAGCCTGCTTTAATGGCCGTTTCCTTAACCTTACTCATTGCCCCTTATATGGCTGTAGACCGAGGATTCTTCCAGGGGTATGAAGATATGAGACCTACGGCTGTATCACAGGTCATCGAACAATTCATTCGAGTAATCTTTATTATAGGCGTTGCTTCTTATATGGTTTCGCTGGGATATCATCCTTCTTACATAGCGGCTGGAGTGATGGTAAGTTCTCTATTAGGCGTCCTCAGCTCCATGGTCTATTTGAAAACACGATTATACCGATCCAATATAAAGATCGACCGAAAGTACAACTATAATTGGAATACATTTAAAGTCTGGGGAAAAAGAATCCTATCTGTCTCCATACCCATTGCCATAGGTACTGTCACTATGGCTCTTTTTAACGTGGTCGATTCAATCACGATCCCACATTTATTAAAGACGGAAACTGGGAGTGACACCACCTATTTGTATGGCATTTATGGCCGCGGGCTTGCGGTCGTGCAAATCGCAACGGTTTTCGCTACTTCTGTGGTGCTCCCGTTGATCCCATCCCTGACCAAACATGTAGAATCAAACCAGTTCAAAGATGCAAGAAAACTGATAGAGACGACGCGCTGGGCTACACACGTATTGTCTTGGCCGGCCTCAGTCCTTCTTCTCATCCTGGCTGTACCGATCAACATTGCGCTTTTCACCAACTCTGAAGGAAGCCTTATGCTTAGCATTACCGGCTTTTCGTCTGTATTCATTTCTATGACTCTCGTTGGAACAGCCATTATACAAGGAATGAATGCTTCTCGATTAGCCGCGACCATCATTTTATTCGGTACTCTGATCAAAGCAATAGCCAATGCCGTTCTCGTTCCTTTTTATAGTATAGAAGGTGCTGCAGTAGCAACATTGATCACATACCTTTTCATTGTTACGATCAATAACAAGATGATCAGGAGACTTATCGACGTTCCTGTCTTCCCGGCACACATGGTGAAGATTCTGGTGATGTCTGTCCTCTTAGGAGGGATGACTGCGACTACTTACTTATTTGCCAGCCCATTCGAATGGTCCAGAGTTCTCTCCTTTTCGTATGTTTCTATGACCGGTTTGCTCTTTGTAGTGATTTACTGCTTATCTCTCCTGAAGTTAAAAGCCTTCAATCAAGAAATGATACAGAATGTTCCGTTATTATCGAAATGGCTGAAGTGATCGTTCTAGTTCAGGTAAAATAAACAGCAAGATTGTCCCTTTAGGTGTAATGATGTGTAGGTTATTAAATTTTTTTGTAAGTGGAAGAGGTGGGAACAATGAAAGTCGTACTTTCCGGTTATTACGGTTTTGATAATACAGGCGATGAAGCGATCGTAAAATCGATGATTCAACATCTGAGAACCTTCGACCCTGACATCCAAATCATTGTTCTATCTCAGAACCCCTCCAAGACGGAAACCGACTATGGGGTATCCGCCGTGGATCGATGGAATTATAAAGAGATCATTCGAGCATTAAAGGAATCGGATGGCTTGATTAGTGGTGGAGGCAGTTTATTACAAGATGCCACTGGGCCGAGATCCGTGTTGTACTATACAGGCATCATGCATATGGCCAAATGGCTGAGGAAGCCTGTTTTCATATACGCCCAAGGAATGGGACCCATACGGAAACCTATCCACCAGCTGTTGGTTCGCATCGCTTTAGATAGAGTTACTGGAATTTCTGTTCGTGATAAGAAATCAAAGGAACTCCTTGAAAGAATCGGGATAAGGAAAAGCATAGATCTCTTCCCTGATCCTGTTTTCGGTTATGACTACAAGAATGTGGAAACAGACCGTCATTCACAGAAACCTTTGATTGCAGTGAGTATCCGTGAATGGGGAGACTCAGAAAAACTTGTAGAGAAATTGACGGAAGCATTCAACACCTGTTTGGCAAAAGGGTACCGCCTACGCTTTATTCCTATGCACGGGGAATCTGATGAAGCTTTTTCTAATAAGGTAGCTCAACGATTAGACCAGGAAGTGGAGGTTCACCCCGGCCACATGTCGATCGACGAAAAACTGCACTTGTTATCAGAGGCAGACCTATTGATCGGCATGCGCCTTCATTCCCTTATTTTTGCAGGGGTTTGCTCTGTGCCATTCGTTGCCCTTTCCTACGATCCTAAGATTGATGCCTTAGCAGACCAACTCGATTTCCCTGTCACCGTCGATATCAATGACCCTACTTGGGAAGCTTCGGCCATTACGCAAGAAGTCGAACGTCTTTATGAAGATCGGCTGTCACAAACAGAAAAACTGCAAGAGAGAGCTGCTACCCTATCCACGAGAGCGAAAGAAACAGCCCAAGTGGCTTTACAAAACCTACAACATAAAAAATAGAGAGCATCCTGAAGCGGATGCTCTCTATTTTTTCGTTTTCCAAACCTTTAACAAGAATGTAGGCAACTTGATTTGACGTTTGATTCTCCACGGTTCTTTAATGAGTCTGTACAACCATTCAAGACCGACTTTTTGGAAGGCATCTGGTGCCCTTTTCACACGTCCGGACAAGACGTCAAAAGAACCTCCTACTCCCTGGAAGATTTTCGCGTCCATTTCTTCCATGTGGTCGACAATCCAATGTTCCTGCCTAGGACTGCCTAAGGCCACAAAGACAATATCAGGTTTTGCCTGATTTATGGTTTCTTTTATAAGATCCTGGTTCTTTTTCATAACCATCAATAATACCGGCTATTTTCAAGTCAGGATACATTTCAATTAAACGATCACTAGCCTGTTCTGCTACCCCAGGCTTTGCTCCATAGAGAAATACGGATTTTCCATGAAGGGAAGCTTGTTCGCACGCAGCGAGCAGCATATCAATACCGGTGACCCGTTCACGTATCGTCCCGCCGGTCATTTTAGACGCTATCAGGATTCCTACACCATCAGGGATCTGATAGGTTGCAGTATTCAATAAGTTTAACAAGTCTGCATCCTTTTGCGCCTGCAATATTTTTTCAGGGTTGATGGCCACAATAAAGGACTTGCGGTGCTCATTAATATCCGTCATTATATTTTTCTTGAGCTGATCGTATGTGTAATTACTAACGTCAACCCCTAAAAACTTTTCCTTCATGTTTTCACCTAGACCCTTATCCGTTTTTTGAATCTCCTAATCGCTTCGTTACAAATCCTGCGTTTTTCCATTCATCTAACGATAACGCATTTTTCGTATCAAAGACAAGCCTATTTCTCATTTTACCTTTTATATACTCAGGGTCAAGTTGTTTAAACTCATCATGATCTGTAAGGATAACAAGAATGTCAGCATCCTTGAGTGCTTCTTCCATATCCTGCGTTTGGTTGGAAGCCACATTTTCTTTAATATGAGGGTCAAACGTCGTGAAACTGATCCCTTTTTCAACTAGTTCCATGATGACTTTAAGAGATGGGCTTTCCCTTTGATCATCAATGTTTGCTTTAAATGAGAGACCAAACAAAGCCACTTTCGGATCGTTGATGAATTGTTCTTTCGATATTTCCTGAATTTGCTCAGCGGTGTACGTCGGCATGTGATCATTCGTATTCCGGGACAACTGGATGATTTTAGAAAGTTCCGGCTCTATTTCTGCCATGAACCATGGATCAACCGCTATACAGTGTCCTCCGACACCAGGCCCTGGAGTATGAATGTTCACACGTGGGTGGTAATTGGCAAGCTTGATCGCTTCCCACGAATTCACACCGATCTTATCACTGATCAGAGCCAATTCATTGGCAAAAGCTATATTTACATCTCTGTAAGTATTTTCAATGACCTTAGCCATTTCTGCTGTTGTAGCATCCGTTAAATGGATGTTTCCTTTAACAAAAGACTCATAAAGCTCCTTTGTCATTGTAGAAGACTTCTCGTTGATTCCTCCAACGATCCGATCATTATCCACCAATTACTGGAAGACTTTTCCTGGAATGACTCTCTCTGGTGAATGAGAAACGAAAAGCTCTTCGCCGATAGTTAGTCTTGTTTGTTCTAAGACTGGGATCATGACATCTTCAACCGTTCTCGGTGGGACGGTCGATTCCAGGATCACTAAGTTCCCTTCTTTGACAAAAGGTACAATCGCTTCTGTCGCTTTCCTTACGTAATCAAGGTTCGCTGTCTTATCTTCACGGATTGGAGATGGTACGGCAATGACGAAGACATCTGCTTCCGTAGGTTCTACCGAAGCTTTGAACAATCCAGCATCAACGGCTTCTTCCAACCGCTCCTGCAATCCATTCTCTTCTATATGAAGTTGTTTATTGTTGATCATTTCTACTGCTTTATGGTTGATATCCACCCCATGAACTTTATGACCGTGGATAGCAAACATTACTGATGTGGGCAGCCCGATATAACCTAACCCGACAACACATAATGACTTCTTCATTCCAATACTCCCTTTCTCTTCCAAACATTCCTGCTGATCATCTTAATCAGATGCACTCACGATTGGCCGGTAATCCTAAAAAGGCGACCTGATGTGGATGAATTGTAATGATTTGTTCCATGATAATATAAAAACATAATTTCCTATGTAGAAATTAGTTTATTCTTTGAATATATTTGTGTCGATCACGTTTAAAAGCGCTTTGTTTATATTATTCGTTTCTTCAACCGGTTTATGACGTTCCATTCAGACATTCATACTATTCTGTTTATTGCGAATAATCCCTGATGTCCTTTACCCGTATTATCTGTTCCCACGATGTATTCTATCCTGTAAATCCAGTGGGAATTTTTAATTATGATCATGTATTCACAACTATTCATTATACTTGCTTTTCCCTTGGAGCATCAACAAAAATTTCGACTTCTCAACGCCATTAGACAAGTTCGCTCATTTATAGACAGCTCTCATGTAATGGTTTATACTTCAATGTGGATAAATCCATATTCAAGGAAACTTACTGAGGTGTTAATCATGTCGAAATTAGTTAACAGAGAACTGTTCGAAAAGCTCTTATTAATCTTTATCATCATACAGCCAATACTAGATATCTTAACATACTTTTCAATGCAAGCGTTGAATGCAAGCCTGACCATCGGCATAATCGTCCGTGTCCTCTTCATGGCCGCTTCCCTCTGGTTTATCTTCTTTGGTAATTCCAGCCGCTTGAAGAAATACGTCATTACTTATTTAATAGCCTTAGCCGCAGTGCTTACGATCGGATTGACCTATAACTTTTTTGCAAAACCAATCTTTAACCCGTTCCTTGAACTACAGTTCCTGGCGAAAACCGTATATTTCCCGATCATGCTTGGGGCTTATCTGTTATTGTTTACCACATTTGATAAAACGTTAATCGTACGTATGCGGATTATGAAAGCCATCACAATTGCCATGGTCATCATTGCTGTCACTATGTTCCTTGCCATCCTTACTGGAACGTCTTCAGCAACGTATGAATGGAACAAATTCGGCTTTAAAGGCTGGTTCAACTCAGGAAATGAAATCGGCTCTATTATTGCCATCTCGTTTCCGCTCGTCTATATCTATACATTGAACAAAGTAGACAGCCTTAAAAAGCTGTATTACTTTATCCCAATGATCTTCATCGCCCTTGTTTCCATCCTTCTTGGTACGAAAGTTGGTTTCTTCGCTGTCTTAGGAGCTTCACTCATTGTATTTGTCAGCTACCTGATTTATTGGTTGATTTCAAAGGTAAAGGGAGTAAGTAAAGAATCCCACCTGCCTTTAAGACTAATAAGCTCGCTGATCTTTTTGATTTTATTCTTGATTGCTACACCATTCTCTCCGACTTTCTCGAACGTTTCGGGGGATGTCGGTCAAATTAATGAACAAAGAGAAGCTACTGAAGCTCCTGATGGGGATGGGACCGAAGAAGAAGCAGGTGAAGGTGATGAAGGAACAAAAGGAGGAGATGATGCTGCTGCCGCCCTTGGTGAGCAGGCACTGATTGAATCTCCTATCCTGAAAATCATCCTGAGCTCACGTAACATTTATTTCGCTCATATCTATGGAATGTATGAAGAAGCAGATATCGTACAGAAATCCTTCGGAATGGGATATGCAGGAAATTATGAGGACATTCGGAAGTTGATCGAGATGGACTTCTTTGACCTATTCTTCTCTTTCGGTATTCTGGGAATTCTTTTAATCCTTACACCTTTCTTAATTATTGCAGGACTTTTCTTGAAACTGCTCTTTAAAGCACCGGGAGAAATGTTACATCCACAAAACATTCTGATCTTATTGTCGATCGGTTTTGGTACAGGAATTGCGTTTTTAGCAGGGCATGTGCTTTACGCCCCCGCGGTAAGTATCTATCTTGCCATCAGTATCGTATTGTTATTGACGAATATGCTTGACCTTAATAATCGCTTGCGCAAAGCTTAACGACGGTGAGGACTCCTATTTCAGGAGTCCTCACTTTCTTTCATCTGTTATAATGTGAAAGCAATACACCTTGAAAGGAACGAAAACTATGACTGTCAGACATTATCAGCCTGGAGATGAGCATCAAATTCAGGAACTTTTCAAGAAAACATTCGACCAAGATCGCTCCCTACAATCTTGGAGTTGGAAGTTTATAGATAACCCGAAACAAACAGAGCCGTTCATTCTCTTGTACGATGAAGATGGCAAAATTCTAGGCCATATTAGTTTATGGATGACCGAAGCTTATATCGATGGAAAGAAATCAAAGATTGGGCTGCGGGCAGATACGATGGTCGACCCTGATGCCAGGGGAAAAGGCATTTATAAGAAATTGAATGATTCTCTGCTCGACGAAGCTGAACAGGCAGGCATTGATTATCTCTATGGGTTCCCTGCCCCAAAAGCGAAAGAGTTGTTCCTCCGCTACACAGGAGCCCATCATATGACTGACATGCCTCGCTGGATGTTTATCCAGCAGCCTTTTTCGCTTTTATCAACAAAAATAAGTCCTATAGGGATTTTCAAACCTTTAGATAAGATCTATAAGAAATTCAGAGTGCCTAAAAGAACAGACAGTGATTACAGCATCAAGAAAATCACCAAGTGCGACCACTCCTTTGACCGCCTTGCTGATCAAGTTAGTAACCAATCACACGTTATGGTGGTAAGAGATTCAGCCTACTTGAACTGGAGGTATCATGACCACCCGGAAAACACCTACGAGATGCACGGTCTATATGAAGGGGACGAGTTAAAAGGGTACATGGTAACGTCGAAAGAGAAAGGGAAGTTCACCAACGGATTCATCGTGGACTGGCTTGCCCTTTCTGACGATGTCTGGCCATTGCTGTTGCAACAGGCTTTTCTCAATCTTCACGATGCCGACATCATCCAGACCTGGTGTTTAGAACACTCCCCGCCGGTTAAGAGCTTGAAGAAGCAGGGGTTTATCCATAAAGACAGCCCTATGCCTCTTGTTGGTAAAGAAATTTCAGCCCATACCCTCGGATTGGGAAATCCAGAGAAGTGGTTTATTACACCTGGAGATGTGGACTCCTTTTAATCAATGAAACCTAAAAAAGTCTTGCTGGACAGAAGCCAGCAAGACTTTTTTAATGATCTTTCTCTTTCTTTTTTTCGCTTTTTGTAAAGAGGTCAATGATCGGTCGTTTCCCTCGATAAACGACTCCAGTCATTTCCGCAAACAAGTGGAGCAATAAGAGCAAAACGAAAGTGATAATCAGTGAGATTCCAAATGACGTTAAAGAGAACAATAATGCTAAAAATCCGAATAATGCACTGAAGGCGTAAATAATGAGAACCGTCGCTCGATGACTAAAGCCCGCGGCTAAGATTTGATAATGAATGTGTTTATTATCCGGCATCATGATCTTCTGCTTGTTAATAAGCCTTCTCAATATGGAAAAGAGTGTATCAAAGACCGGGATGGCCAGGACGATAATCGGAATTACAAAACTGAAAAGGGTCACATTCTTAAATAAGCCAACCATTGAGATGACAGACATCGAGTACCCTAAGAAAAGGGATCCGGTATCCCCCATATAGATGCGTGCTGGATAAAAGTTATGGAAAAGGAAGCCGATATTACTTCCTATTAATACGACACAAAGGTAAACGATGGCCACTTGAGGTTCAATGGCCAGTGCCATGACCGCAATGCTGATTAACGAGATGGTCGATACTCCGGCTGCCAATCCATCGAGTCCGTCAATTAAGTTGATGGCATTTGTAATTCCAATGATCCAGAAGAATGTGAACAGGATACTGATCGGCTCGTTTAATGTCACCATTCCGATAAAAGGTATGCTCAAAACATCAATTTTCAAACCGGAGAAGATGAGAATAGCTGCTGCTAATACCTGTCCCCCCAGTTTCATGATCGGACGTATTTGAAAACGATCATCAAAAAGTCCCGTTAACACAATAATGATGGCTCCGATACAGATGGGGATGATATAAGGCAACTCAGGACGTATGAAGAGAATCCCAGCTGCAGCCCCTCCAAATATAGCAAGTCCTCCCATCCGGGGAGTCACTTCTTTATGTATTTTCCGTAGTTCAGGATAGTCCATCATCTTCCATTTCACCGCTAACTTCATAACCGGGAAGACGAGCACATAACTGACGGTCATCGAGAGTAATATCGCTATTGTCATTTCTACATATATGTTCATAAAAATCCTCACTTATTTTTTGATATTTACGTGATTTTGGCGGTTACATTATATCATACGGATGCAACCATGATGTCGTTAATTGTAAAAGAACATCTTATTTCCAATTTCACAGTAGAATTTGAGCATGTACCTCTTCCTACTCTATGTTACAATATTCTTTGTGCAGAAATATTTGAAACATTATTTTCCATTATGGAAGGGAGAAAAAAGAACGTATGAAGGTTCTTATCATTATACCAGCTTATAATGAAGAAGATTCAATTTATGATACTGTCCAAAGTGTAAAAGCATCAACGGATTACGACTATATCGTTATTAATGACGGTTCAAGAGACCGCACCCCATATATTCTCGAAGAAAATGGCATCCACCACCTGACCCTTCCTAATAATTTAGGAATCGGAGGAGCCATGCAAACCGGGTACAAGTATGCCTTAAGGAACGGTTATGATTATGCCATTCAACTGGATGCCGACGGCCAGCATAATCCAGTGGATTTGAGAAACTTGATTGATGAAATTGAAAGTACCGGATATGACATGATCATAGGCTCGCGATTTGTGGAACAAAGTGGTTACAGAGGAAGCATCACGAGAAGAATCGGTATCTACTACTTTTATGCCATGCTTAAGCTACTCACTAGAATCAGGATTACCGATCCTACCTCTGGTTATCGGGTAGCCAACCGAAGAGTCATCCATGAATTTGCCAACCATTACCCTATTGATTATCCAGAAGTGGAAGTCCTGGTTCATTTAACGAAGAAGAAATTTAAAATCAAAGAAATTAAAGTCGAAATGAACAACCGACAGGGAGGGCAATCTTCCATCACTCCCATCAAGTCTATTTATTACATGACAAAAGTCACCTACTTCTCTTTAATCAGGTCGATTTTTTAAGGAGGACCTATGAGCATCGTACAAATCATCGTTATTGTCTCAGCTTTATTTTTCTTCGGACAGGTGATGTATTTCACTTCCAAGAATAAATTACAAGATCAACAAGCTTTTATATGGTTGATGTTTGCAAGCATCGGTGTCTTACTGGCATTGTTCTTAGATAAAATCAACCAGCTCGCAAGTTCCATTGGGATCGCCTATATGCCATCCCTTATTTTTGTCATCGCGTTTTTAATCATCCTGAACCTATTAATCTTTCATACCATCAGCCTTACGAAGCAGCAAAACAAAGTGAAAAATTTAACTCAAGAATTAGCTTATTTAAACAAAGAGATACGAGAAATAAAGAAAAATCAACTCAAAGGATAGATGTTTTAAATGGGAATCGTGAACTTTGGTTTAATCTTTTTAAACACCCTGGTATTAGTATCCGGACAATTTTTATGGAAGTATGGACTCATGCAGAAAGAAGTCAACTTTCAAAATATCGGTGACATCATTTCATTATTTTTATCACCTTTTATTATTGGTGGACTGACTCTATACGGTTTCGCAACCGTCCTATGGTTGTTCATCCTAACAAGAGTCCCACTCAGTGTCGCTTATCCGGTTCAAAGTATCGCCTATATTCTTGCTGTATTCGGCGCTTACTTTATCTTTAATGAACCCCTTTCTACGACTAAAATCGCAGGTGTCCTGTTGATCATGATCGGTGTTTCATTGATCGGATTTTCCAGTAACAGCATGTAAGGAGCACATCAAAATGATTTCTTTTTTAAAACGATATCAAAACCACTTCATCTGGGGCATTGTGGGACTAGCACTTGCTCTAAGGTTAACCGCTCTGTTCAGTTATGGATTGTCTCTTCACCTAAATAGTGACGATGCCGGTTATATCTCAAGTGCTGTTACATTTCTTGAAACGGGTATGCTCACCTACCATGACCCTACACACCCGACCGTTCACATCATGCCTGGACAGACCGTCCTGCTGGCAAGTGTCTTCTTTTTCCTTGGCCATGGAGATGTAGGCATCTATGCAGCCAAAACCTTATTGATCCTGTTAGGTACATTGAATGTGTACCTCGTTTACTGCCTTGGCAAGTACATAGCCAATATCAAAGTCGGCCTTCTAGCCGCCTTTTTCTTAGCTATTTTCGTGCCCCAAATTTTGACGGATAATTTATTATTAACGGAAACACCATTTATGACATGCCTGCTCGGTCTTGTCTATTTTTCCATCAAATTAGCCAATGAGAAGAAAATGTCTCAGTTCTTTCTATTGATGCTTTTTTATGTGAGTGCCATCATGTTCAAAGCTACGATTGCTTTATATCCATTTGTACTGCTCATTTATTTCATCGCAAAAAAATACCCGATAAAGCTAGCTCTCAAACAAGCACTGATTGCGATTGGTATTTTACTTATCACTCTCGGCCCATGGTGGGTGAGGAATTATATCCATTATGATGAATTCATCCCACTGACGGGAGGATCCGGAAACCCTCTTTTACTAGGAACGTACCAGGGACATGGATATAATATTGGCGAACCCTATGAAAAAGTGAAGCAGGATATAAAAGATATGGACACTGCCCATGCCTACGAAAGGTTGAGTCTGCAAAAAGAAGCTGCCATAGAAAGAATTAAAACATGGTGGGAAGAGGACCCAAGGCTGTTTTTAAAGTCTTATATCGAATTTAAAACCATTAATCAATGGGAAACCCAATTTTACTGGATTGAAATATTCAACATAAGCAAGGAACTGATCAATAAGATCCAAGTTTGGATCATGTATTTAGGATTAGCTTCCTTAACGGTCTTCTTCATGTTGCAAGAAGGAAAAAGGGAATACATGTTTTTGCTATTGCTCATTCTCTACACGACCATCTTAAACAATATTTTCTTTTCCTATGATCGGTACAACCAACCGTTCATGTTCATAGTATTCTTATTCATTGCAGGTTTTTTGACCACATTCATTCATTTGATGATGAAGAAAGTATTTTCCTTAAAGCCGCGATAAAAAAAAAGACGTCCTCGGAGGGCGTCTTTTTTCTATTCTTGCAGCTGCTCTATTAATTGATCAATAACTTCGCGAGACGATAGCAATTCAGCATTTTCTGTTCGTTGAATAATGTTCTGTAACACTTCCTGTAAATTATCCATGCTACCCACCTTTTCTGTTCTCTTAATCTCTTATATTTACTTAAACCTTCGTCTTTAAACGACTTTTTCTGACGGCTGTCTATGTAATTACTGCATTAGACGATTCCATCTCCTAAAAGGTTTCAAAAATCTAGTTATTTCCTGGGGGAAATATGTCTAAATAACAAACGCTCATATAATCATAGCTTAATTGTTAGATAATTAAAAGCGTTTAATTATTAGTAATTTATGAAAATTATAACCTTCCGTGAATAAAACAGTTAAAAAGCCTAGCCCAAAACACCTGGTTGAACTAAGCTTCACATCACTTTTGGCACTATGGATAGTTCATTTTCTGTTTTAAGAAACGGTAGCCCATGTTCTCCGGAGGGTCCTCAGTTTATAACTCCCCCCTACATCAAACCTGTGTACATGTTTTTGGATCACTTCCAATCCTTCTACATGGTACGTGAAAAAGATGACGGCGGGGTGCATGAAGGAATCATAAAAGAAGATGGGATTGAAACTTCTGTTTACCTTCTTCAACTTCCACTTGCCTAGCAAATCCAATTGACGAACATAATCATCATCAATGATCGCCTGCGATATGACATCCGTTTTATTATGACTATACTCCAGCAGGTGATGATAACAAATCGCTGCTTGTACATAAGATAAGGGGGACTCGTCTCCTGCAATACTTAACATGAATTCATCTTCAAGTCCTTGCTCATAGTGATTCGCAAAAACATCATTGTTCGAACATAATAAAGACCATCCATGTTTCAAGTATAGTTGAGAATACTGATCGACTACACCATCTAAACGTATCCTTTCTCCCGTTTTTAATGGGATGGGAGGAATAGGAGGGTTGATCCTATTTTTAAAGGTAGCCTCGCGCTTAAATATCGTTTTATTTTTCACACCTGCTCCTCCTGTTCCTTTTTAAGAAGCTCTTAGTCTTTATTATTTTGCAGAAAGCCTTTGATGTCACTTATAGAAAGCCCTATTGCTTTGGCCTCTTTGATCAGATCCACCCACTCGTTATCGGTTTGACTCTCGTAATTACCCAAGCTTTTTCTCCTTTCTTGCAAAGCTCAATTCACATCTTTTTTCTCGTCTTCCCCGTATTTATGTGTCAGTAATTCTTCTAATGGGACATCAAGTGTCTTTGCCAGCTTTCCCATGATAATCAATGAAGGATTTTTTTGTACGTCTCTCTCAATATTACTAATGTACGACTTAGAAACTCCGGACTTTTTCGCAAATTCATTGACAGACATCCCTTTTCCTACTCGCAGCACACGGATTTTCTCCCCGATAGACAACATCCATTTTCCCTCACCTTCTTAGTAGTTGACCTTTTTCACGTATGTTCTTTATAAAGAATATTATAACGGTTCAGTTCTTTAAAGAAAACGCTCGAATTTGTTTACTATGTACGTTTTATAAACAAAATACTACCGATATCACGAATTTCCTTTATTTTCATTCCTTTTTTGAGAACAAAAAAACAGCCAGGATCATTTTCCTGACTGTTAACCCTTTTCCATCTGATATTTTCGTCTGAACTCTTTTGGACCGATGCCTTCCATACTTTTGAAAACTCTCGTGAAGTAGCTTTGGCTGTTGTATCCGAGCAGCATACTAATATCCAACAAGGAATGTTGAGTGATACAGAGAAGTTCCTTCGCTTCCTTAATTCGCTGCTGATTAATGAAGTGAGTGATGGAGACCCCTTTCTCTTTAGTGAACACCCCTGACAAGTAATTGGGGTTCACTTTCAGAGTTTCTGCGATGCCTTTCAATGTGAGCTCCTTCGTCAGATTCTGAAAAATGTATTTCTGCGCTCGTTCGACAAGTGGTGAATAAAATGATTGTTCATCTATTTTTTTAATCCGATCTAAAAAGGATTGCAGAATGTTCAGTTCGAGGGATTTCAAATCCTCCACCAAAATCTTTGATTCTAAGAAATTGATATAGAAGTCACAAAGGGAATTGACTTCATCCTGTTGGGCTCCTTCTTCCGTGCATATGTAACCTAACTCCGACACCAGACGGATCATATGATTCTTCATCATTCGCACATCAGGGTTAATGAGAGCTTTTTCTCTATGCGCCTGATATTCTTCCAAAGCTCGGGCATCCCCTTTTTTAAAGAGGTCAATAAAATTCTGTTTGGAAGCGATGATTTCAGGGTATGAATGAAGCGACTGTGTAAAAGCTTGATACTGGTTACGGATCTTTTCTTCCTCAAGTGCATATCTGACTTTCTTTTCTTTTTTCGGAAATAGTTGGTTAAGCAACCGTTTGACCGACTGGATTTGAACTTGATTCAATATAGGAAGCTGCTGGTAGTATTGAACGAACTGTTCCTCTAATGTATCATCAAGATCATTCATAATAAGCGTCATCTTTACATGCTTCCTTGATACATCCTTTTCCAAAAATGGACCTACACCTAATACATATTCTTTTCCTTCCAACTCCATAGGATATAGAAAAAGGTGTTGATCATAAGGATCTGTGAACATCTGAATAGTGTACGGACGTTTTCTGCTCTCATTGATATAACTTCTATGTAAGTCTCTCAGTGCATACGGTGGCTTTTGAAAGCTATCAGGAAAATGGTATGACAATTTGTTACGATCGTTAATTAACAAAACCGGGGTTTGTAGGGCAATAGAACAATCCTTTAATAAATTAATAATTTCATATTTCGTCATGATAGACCCCTCACTGCATCTTATTACTCATTAATTCTATCATGTCAAAAAAAGAACACCCTTTCAAGTAAAGGATGTTAAACTGATTTCTTTTGTTTTTGATTTTCCTGCAAAAAGCTTTTAACATCTTCCGTGCTTAACCCCAATGCTTTTGCTTCCTTTATGAGAGAAACCCATTCATCATCCAACTTTTGCTTTCCAGGTAACGTTTTCATCCGGTCACCCTCCCTAAAATGGTTAAATCGATGAGGTGAGCTTCATGATCGGTTGTATCCCCAATTCTATGAGCTCTCATGCTCCTATACCTTTATCTTCTATGTACTATTATAATGGATGGATATAGATGGAAATTTAAATATACTCACTATTTTTTCACATTTTTCAGTTAATTTTTCTGATTTTTCATAAAGTTATTGTAATTTTTTGTAGAATAGAGTATTGGGATAAAATACCCAGGCATGATTGCATTCATACCTGGGTATCTTCATTTGTACATGTGATTCCATTTTTCAGTGAGAAGACGGAAGGCGTCTTCATCATTTTGATCGATCGCCTTGTCGATGAGGCGTCGAAGGTTATTTTTTTCTAATTCACGGATGATTTCCTTCACTTCTTTAGATGATTGCTGACTGATTTCGATCCCCTCTTCATAATACGGCGACACAATCGAATGAAGGTGCTTGAGAAACTCAGGGAGTTGCAGTAAATCGGAGACAGAAACATATACCATTTTCTTGCCCCGTTGAAAGACGAATATATCGAAAACGTTATGCACCCGTTGACGATTGCGGTCGATTATAATTTCTCTTGATTCCATTGGGATGAACTGATACAACTCGTTATCGATGAGTAGCGAAAAGTACTGGTAGGCTAGAACGACTCGAATGAAGCGTTTGTCTTCTTTAACATAGTATGGCTTAAGCATTTTTATGTTCAACATAGGCCCACCCCTTTTTCATTAAATCTGAATTTTCAGTATTTTATTCTATTATCGCTCATTTGTCAACAAAATGAAAGCGATTAATCCGGAATGGGCTGTGGGTTTGGAGTTTATAGGTTCGTGTTTAGGTGAATAATGTTGAACATTGTTGTATAACGACCAAACTGAGTCGTGCAGCGACTTAACGCTGGGGGATAACGAGCTAACGTAGGTTCGTAACAAAAAAACCTCGATCCCGTGGAAACGGAATCGAGGTTTCTTGATTTAGATGAGCGCATGCAAGCGTTCGTTAACGGTTGCTTTCACTGAGGCCAGTAATTCTTCACTTTCTTGTCTCGTACTGGATTTCACCCCGTAATAAAACTTGATTTTCGGTTCCGTACCTGATGGACGAAGGCAGAACCAGCAGTCATCTTCAAGGATGAACTTGACCACGTTGGACGTCGGAAGATCGATTTCCTCTTCGGTTCCGTCCTGCACATGTTTACGGATGGTCGTCGCATAATCTTCGATGGCAACGACTTTCTTTCCACCCGCTTCTTTAATTTCTGCGTTACGGAAGTCGTCCATAATTGCCTTGATTTGCTCTGTCCCTGATTTCCCTTCGAGTTTCATCGACTGTAGGTCCTCAAGGAAGTAGCCGTGTTTTTCATATAACTCATCGAGAGCATCCAGTAACGTTTTCCCTTGATTCTTCCAATGTGCCCCGACTTCTGCTGCAAGGACAGCGGCCTGGACAGCGTCTTTGTCACGGGCAAAGTCTTTAACTAGATAACCGTAGCTTTCCTCATAGCCGAACATGAACGTGTGCTCCCCACTTTGTTCATATTCACGGATTTTTTCCCCGATGAACTTGAAGCCTGTCAGCGTATCGAGGGAACGAATGCCGTAAGCGTTTGCGATGACCCGGCCGAATTCAGAGGTTACAATCGTTTTGATCAAAAGTCCGTTTTTCGGCAGTTGTTCAGATTGACCGAGAATGTAATCCAGTAAAAGGGCACCTGTCTGGTTTCCTGTAAGGACGACATATTCTCCTTTTTCGTTAGGGACAGCAATTCCGAGGCGATCGGCATCAGGATCTGTCGCCATCAGTAAGTCAGCTCCAATGGCTTTTCCTTGATCAATCGCCATCTCAAAGGCCTGATGTTCTTCAGGGTTCGGTGATGCGACAGTAGAAAATTCAGGGTCCGGTTTCGCTTGCTCTTCCACAATGTGAATGGAAGTGAATCCACTCTGCTGCAGCCCTTTTTCTACAAGGTCACGTGCCGTACCGTGCAGAGGTGTGAATACAAGGGATAGGTCCTTTTTAATATCCGGTTGGACGGTGACGCCTTTCAATGCTTCCAGATAGGCAGCATCGACTTCATCATCCATCCAGCGAAGCAGCCCTTTTTCTTCAAGCTCTTGCTGATCAGCAGCTTCGACTTTCAATTCGTTTTCCACTTTGTTCACAAAATCGATCATGATTTCCGCCTGCTCAGGAGGTAGTTGTCCACCGTCCTCATTGTAGGCTTTGAAACCATTGTATTCCGGAGGGTTGTGGCTTGCGGTTACGACAACGCCTGCTGCTGCGTTCAAATGACGGACAGCAAAAGACAACTCCGGTGTCGGTCTTAACGACGTGAATACATAAGAAGGAATGCCGTGGTGACCAAGCACACGAGCGGTTTCAACTGCAAACTCCTTGGACATATAACGGGAGTCGTAGGCGATCGCCACCCCTCTATTAGACAAGCCCTGGTCGTTGACATACGTAGCCAGACCTTCGGCGGCTTTTCTCACTGTGTAGATGTTCATGCGGTTTGTTCCTGGTCCGAGCTTTCCGCGCATTCCACCCGAATTCCAGGTTCTTGTAGAAAGCATCTTCCAAAGATTGTTCATCTGATGTTAGTTCTTCTAGCTTTGATGCAAGATCGGCATCAAGTTCGGTAAATTCTTTCCAACGGTTGTAATCATTTTTCCACATGCACAACACTCCTTCGTTATTATTTTTCGTTAGTGATATAGGGAAGTCATTTTCTAAGAGCAGAATTTAGATTAGTGATGGGTGAATCACCCACACCGACATTGGATTCCTACTCGTTCTTCTCTGTTCTTTTCTTTCGCCATTATTTGGTCGAATTCCTGTTTTTTCGGCGCATTTAGATAGAAATCTTTTACTTTTCTTATCTTTTTACACCGAGAGCTAATAAACTATGTAACTGCTTACTATAATTGTAACATTTATATAGGTTGGGGCTGTTATGGAAATATCTGTATGACCTGCTACACCTTTTATTTCCATCGATAGATTTCCATTGTTTATACTGTTCTAATATGTAAATTAATGATGGGAATATTTGTATGACCTGGTCTCACTATTATTTCCAAAAGAAAGAAGGCCGCTGTGGATGTAGCTAGCGGCCTTCTTTTCTTTTGCTTCCTTATTATGAGTTTAGTCTGAGGGGAAAAATTTCAGTAGATCGTTTTTTATCTCTATACATATATCTATATCCATCGTCTCTTTCTTCTCTCTATGGAGGCGATACACGGTTGCTCTTCCTTCTCTTATAAATTCATCCTCGCGTCCATATATTCCCCATTCTTTAATGAGTTTCCTTACGAATTCATCATAGATTTCGAAATTCTTGGGTAATTGTAAGACGCCTTGTATTCCCGACTGTGTTGACATTTCCATTTGTGGTTTCACCTCCTCATCTGTTCCATTTAGTTATAATGTACCTTCCATTATTAGTCAATATATCCTATATTTTTCAAAATATCTCCATTTGTAATTTTTACAATAAACGATACAAAGAAAACGATTTTCACCATTGAAATTATATAAAAAAACCCTTTTCAATATGAAAATGACTTCTAAAAATGAAATGTTTTGGGTTTGTTAATTTAATGTAAAGTTATTGAATCTACTAAAAAGCATGGGCTTATCTATAGCATCAACCAATAAATCCATTTAGAGCAGGGGATAAACCCACAACTAAATTTCCATTTACTGGTGTATCAGGTCATACAAAATTTGGATAATGAAATAGTCGGATAATTCGCTCTTGTGATTCAATTTCCTTTCCGTTACAATGTCCTTTATACAAAGAATAATGTTTATTTCAAGTAGACAAGGAGTGTGAACGATGAATAAAGCCATTACCGTAGGACTACTAGGACTTGGAACGGTCGGAAGTGGAGTGATTGAGATCCTCCGCGATCATAAAGAACGCATTGAACATAAGACAGGGTGTGACGTCACGATTAAGTCTGTGCTTGTCAGTGATATGTCTAAGCCCCGCGAGGTTCCGGCTGAGACCCAGTTGACGGATCAGTACCAGGATATTACGAGAGATCCGGAGATTGATGTCATCGTAGAGGTGATGGGTGGGATCGATCACACGCTTACTATATTATTAGAAGCGATTGAACACGGAAAACACATTGTGACTGCGAACAAGGATCTTGTCGCCCAGCACGGAGAGCAGCTTTTCGAAGCTTGCCAGAAACATAAGTGTGACTTGTATTATGAAGCAAGCGTAGCCGGCGGAATTCCAATTATCCGCTCCATTATGGATGGCCTGTCCTCCGATCGCATCACGAAAATGATGGGGATCGTGAACGGAACGACAAATTATATTATGACGAAAATGGCGCAGGACGGCGTTGATTTTGACAGCGTCTTGAAGGAAGCGCAGGACCTTGGTTTTGCAGAAGCAGATCCTACTGCTGACGTGGACGGTCTGGATGCGGCCATGAAGATGACGATTCTATCAATCTTAGGTTTTTCTATGCCTTATAGTTTAGAAGATGTTGATATCAAAGGGATCCGTGGAATTTCATCAGATGACATCACCTACGCAGAAGAGCTGGGGTACCGCATCAAGCTGATTGGAATTGCGGAAAACAACCACAATGGAGTTTCTGTCAGTGTCGAGCCGACATTGCTCCCGATCCAACACCCGCTTTCTTCTGTTAACGATGAATTCAATGCGGTCTACGTTTATGGGGATGCCGTCGGCGAAACGATGTTTTATGGACCAGGGGCCGGGAAGCTTCCGACAGCCACTGCTGTTGTTGCTGACCTTATTGCTGTTCTGAAAAACATTCGCCTTGGCACGACAGGAACGGCGTATGTACAGCCGCAATTCCCTAAGCAAGTGAAAGCGAAGAAAGATCAATTGACGAAGAAGTACATTCGCCTTCACGTCGATGATAAAGCCGGGATGTTGAACGACCTGACGAACATTTTCGCCCAATACGACCTCTCCTTTGATCAGTTTACTCAACGTTCCACCGATCAGGATGGCGAACGTGAATTGATGATGGTGACCCATCAGGTCAGTGAGGAAGATTTTGAAAAAGCGATCCAGGACATTGAGTCCCTTGATTCCGTAAGAAGTATCGACAGTATATTCCGTGTAGAAGGAGGAAACTGACATGTGGCGTGGATTAATTCATGAATATGGCGAGTTTTTACCCGTTTCCGAAAAAACACCAAAGCTGACGTTACATGAGGGCAATACCCCGCTCCTTCCCATCCCGTCCATCTCGCAGGACCTGGGTATCGAGGGTTATGTAAAAATTGAAGGAGCGAACCCGACAGGCTCCTTCAAAGACCGTGGCATGGTGATGGCGATGGCAAAAGCAATCGAAGAAGGCTCAGAGGCTGTCATTTGTGCCTCTACTGGGAACACTTCCGCTTCAGCGGCTGCCTTTGCTGCACGGGCAGGACTTCGCTGCATCGTCGTCATTCCGGATGGAAAAATTGCGGAAGGAAAATTGGCGCAGGCCGTTATGTACGGCGCGGAAATTTTTGCAATCAAAGGGAACTTTGATGACGCTCTTCGTATGGTCCGGAAAATGGCGGAGAATGAGCCGGTCACACTCGTGAACTCTGTGAACCCTTACCGCATCGAAGGTCAGAAGACGGCTGCATTCGAAGTTTGTGACGCTCTTGGCTCTGCACCGGACATTTTAAGCATCCCCGTAGGTAATGCCGGAAACATTACGGCGTACTGGAAAGGGTTCAAGGAATACAATGAGCGCCATGGTTCCGGCCTGCCTCAGATGATGGGCTTTGAGGCGAGTGGTTCTGCTGCGATCGTCCGCAATCAAATCATCGAGGATCCGGAAACGCTGGCGACAGCGATTCGGATCGGTAACCCGGCTAGCTGGGATAAAGCGTTGAGCGCGCGTGATGAATCCAATGGTCTAATTGATGAAGTAACAGATGAAGAAATCGTTGAAGCGTATCAATATTTAGCTGAAAAAGAAGGCGTGTTCGCTGAACCGGCATCCTGCGCTTCTATCGCAGGCATGATCAAAAAAGTAAAAGACGGCACGATCCCGCAAGGCTCGAAAATCGTTCATGTGTTAACAGGAAATGGCTTGAAAGACCCGAACACAGCTATTGATAAGAGCCCGGTCAAGCCTACAAGGATCGGAAATGATTACAACATTTTCGCTTCTGCTGTCACAGGTGTCCAATCATGAGCCGGTTTCAAATCCGAGTGCCTGCAACATCAGCGAACCTGGGTCCGGGATTTGATTCCGTCGGCATTGCACTATCGAAGTACGTGACGTTTGACTGTCAGCCGGCGGATGAGTGGTTTTTTTCCGTTCCTGAAAAAGACCAGCCCTATATTCCTTCGGGCAAAAGCAACCTGATTTACAAAACGGCGTTATTCACAGCCGAAGCCATGGGTCATGAAGAGCTTCCGGCGACCCACGTGGAGTTGACGAATGATGTGCCGATTGCTCGGGGACTTGGCAGCTCATCAACCGCCGTTGTCGGAGGAATTGAACTGGCCGATCACCTTCTCGATCTTGGCTTGAGCCGTTATGAGAAGTTTAAAATCGCCTGCGAAATCGAAGGGCATCCTGATAATGTAGGACCTGCTATATTCGGTGGCATTATGGTATCCAATTACGATGGGGAGCATTTGGATTATGTCCATTTTACAGAAGGAATGGATGATTTGACCTGGAGCTCGCCATCATACCGGACTACCATTTGGAAACAGAAAAAGCACGTGGGTTGCTACCTGTGGAGATGGACTATAAACAGGCGGTCAACAATAGTGGGAGCGCTAATGTCCTCGTCGCGGCATTAGCAACGAAAAATTGGCCGCTTGCCGGAAAAATGATGCAGAGCGACCGCTGGCATCAGCCTTACCGGCAGATTCTGATTCCCGGCTTTTCCTCTTTCAAAGGGATCCTGGAGAAAGAACATTCTCTTGGCCATTATATCAGCGGGGCTGGGCCGACCACGGTCGCCCTTTTTGATGAATGGGATGATAGTAAAAGAGAACGACTTGAATTGGCTCTGGAAGATTACCAAGTCGAACCGCTTCAAGTAGACCTGAGTGGTGCGGAAACGCTCGTTTTAACTCCTGAAAAATGACGAAGAGAACCAGTACATGGCGTGCTGGTTCTCTTTTTTATCAATATGGGATGTTTTAGATGTGCTTAGGTTGAGTTGTTCAAAATATACATCATTCAGCATCAACGTGTAACCTTCCTTTTTCTAAAATAAATGAGAAGGATCACTAAGAGCCCTATCATACCTCCGACGCTGTCTAAGACGACATCCCCTGCATAGGGCGTGCGGTTTGGTGTGAGCGACTGGTGATACTCATCAAAGCAAGCATAGAGGACGGTAGTGATGTAAGATGCGATCAGCTTTCCTTTTAACCCCCAGCCTGTGTTGTGATGGAAAGCCAGAAACGTCGTGACCATGAGGAGGAAAAATACGGTCAGATGGGCGGCTTTCCGGATGAGAAACTCCAGCATGCCGTCGACCCCACGGTTTTCTATGTTGATTGTCTCCCCGTGGTAAGTAAATTCGATCGGAGATAAGACTGGTTTTAGTAAGTCTAAATTGATATAAAGGTTCATTGTAGGACGAAGGTCCTGTTGATCATAGGGTTGGGAAGAAAAGAAGAATATTAATCCCATTACACCCAGGGGTAATAAACTATAAATAATTCTTTTATACAAAACAAGTCACACTTTCCTATTATCTTTTCATTTGACATATCTAATAGTTTACAACAACTGTCAGGGGATTTAAAAGATTTAAAGAATTACTAACTCCTACTATTATTATGGAGAAAATTTGTATACAATATTATTAGAAAATGAAAAGGGGGATTCGAAATGGCGAAGAAGAGTAAACAATACGACTATGACCTCAGCGAAGTGAAGCGTCTGATCGGCGAGACAGATAAAAACTACCGAGAAATTGCTGCTGAGACAGGGTGCCCGTATGCGAGCGTCGTGTATCACGGTCGTAAGATTCGCGGACGCGTCAATCGTATGCGTCAGGAAGATATGATGGAAGAACAACCACAATCGTTTTTATCGATTAAAGAGGATCAACATACAGCTGAGGAAGCGACGATGTTGTCTGGCGGGACGACGTTGAGCATTTCCAGAAATGACGTTCAAATCCAGGATGCAGAGCAAGAAGCTGCTAAAATGATTAAGGCGGCACGCGCCCTCGGATTGAGCAAAATAAACATAACCATTAATAAGTAAGCGCACAGTCTCGGGGGCTTCTCCGAGGCTTTTTACATGGTCGTACCTAGTTCCTTCAGTTTTTTCCTCGCATGTCTGCCCCAGTTTTTCACAGCATCCTGAGTTACTTTTTCCAAACGAGCAATCTGCGAAATGGACCGGTCCCTTATGATGTAATGATAGACCCATTTCCATTGATTCGGTGTGAGAATCTCCTTCACCTGTTTCCATAGGAGTTCATCTGTAATTTCGTCTTCCCATTGGTCACGCCCTTCCTGCACCATCCGCTCGGCGATTCCTTCCTCCTGTTGATAGGTTCTTGAATCTTTACGGATTTTATCAATCAAGGCATTGCGTACTTTCCAGTGCATGTACGACTTCAAGGTTCCTGCCTCAGGGTCATATGTACGGTAGGCGTTCCAGAGGGCGAAAAGACCTTCGGCATAGAAGTCTCCGTTTCTATCTTTGATGTTCAGTTTATGAATATGATAATGAATCAACGCTTCACTTTCTGCTACTAGTCTTTCAAACATTTCATCCGTGTTCATAAGACACCCTCCCTAAATGTTCCTTCATACTATAATCGATAGAAAAAGGGATTTTGGTGTCATGATTTAGCATATTTTTCAATTTTTCTCTAGAGAAAAATTGAATTTTGATTCCCATTTGTTGGCGAATAAAGGATAATAGTTATATAGAAAGGAGTGTGCTATGAAAGATCCTATTCTCGAATTCCACGCTTATCAACGCCTTATCCATTCCTCCCTCCGTCATTGGAACCTCCCCGAACCTTATGAAGACTGCCTGCAGGAAAGCTACCTCATATACTTACGCTGTGTAGAAAGGTACGAACCCGAACGTAGCAAGTTCTCCACCTTTTTCATTCAATCCTTGTACAGACACCTTCAAACGATGCACCGGAAAAATCACCGAGGCAAGGAAGCTGTTCATTTTTTCTCCCTACACCAAAAACCACTTGAAAAAGATCCTCCACAAGAAGACCTTCTCCTTTTTGACATCCACCATTACTCTTCTCTTACCCCTATGGAACAAATCATTTTTGAACAAAGCTATACCGGTTACACCGTGAATCAAATCGCTGTATTAACTGGGAAAAGTCCTTCCACTATTAAAAGAGCCCGAAAACAGATTAAGAGGAAAGTAGCCGGCTGTTTATCAAAGGAATAAATAGGGAAAATACTATTATCCCTATAAAAAACGGAGGAATCCTCTTTGGAGCAAACGTCCCGATCCTTGTTCCCTCTTGCGAATATTTGGCTCGATGACGCACCAACAACATTCACCCATGCATTCCTCGAGCGTCTGGCTTACGAATGGATGGTTGAGATCGTCAACCCTTTCCCTCTGCCACTGTTAGAAGATCGAGAACTTGTACTCGACATCTCCATCGAACAAACCGATGGCACACTATTTGCCCACCTCCCCATTCAGTCCTACAGCATAGAAGCCGGCAATGAATTCAACGTCTATCGGTTTCACATGTATCCGCCGGAGTAATCGTCATTTTCCTCCACGTTCCTTAGAATGTTATAATGGATGTGACGTTTTATGGAAAGGAAGAGACGATGCTCTATCTCGCTTTTGCCGGATTTTTTCTCATTTATTTAATTCTGGGGTGGTTCACGAATGTCGTCGAAATGTCGACATTCAGCGCTATCTTCAGTGTCGCGTTTTTATGCCTGAACCTCTATATGTTCTGGAAAGAAAAGAAAAAACAAAGCTCCACATAAAAAAGATCCGCCTAAAAAGGCGGATCTTTTTTATGTGGCGAGATATTAGAATTCAGGCGTGGGATTGGAATTATTTGTATGACCTGGTACACCAAAAATTGTAAGACATGGTACAACAATATTTGGAAATGGTGCAGGAGTTTGTGCGTTTATGTCGAATAAAGGGTAGGTGTGATAATTGATGAAGGAAGGAAGGATTGATGTAATGCGGAAACGTCGATGGTTTCCGAAGGCCTGGTACCATATAACGGCTAGAGGAAATCGAAAAACAGATATTTTTTATAATGACCAAGACAGGTATAAGTATCTCACTCTCTTGCAGGAAGCTATGCTTTCCCACCCGTTCCACCTCCACTCTTTTTGCCTCATGTCAAACCACGTTCACCTCCTTATTGAAACGATTGAACTTCCACCAGGTACCTTCATGAAAGATCTTCACTCCCAATACGCGATGTACTTCAACAAGAAATATGGATATGTCGGTCATCTTTTTGAAGGACCCTATAAAGCGAAGCTTGAGGATGATGTGAATGCTGTACTTCAAGTCAGTCGCTACATTCACTTGAACCCTTGCCGGGCTCTCAACACCTTCCAACCTGAAGATTACAAGTGGAGCAGTTACGCTCATTACTTATCCCCCACCCCTTATTACTCCGAGTTCGTTACCACCTCTACTATTCTCTCTTACTTCAAAGACGTGAATCAGTATGAGTTCTTCGTTCAACTGGCAAATAAAGTAAGACCCGGTCACCCAAGTAATGGGTGACCAGGTCTTACATAAAATCCCAATCAAGGCTTCAGGAAGGTTTCAACTTCCTCTAGGGCTTGGGCGGCGTCCGGGCCAATGCAGGTGACTTCGATTTCGTCGCCTTCTTGTAGTCTTAAGTTGATCAATCCGAGGAAGCTTTTCAGGTTAGCTTCGTGGACGCTTCCCCTGGACCACTTTCTTCAGTATGATTTCTGAATCATAACGCTGGATGATTTGGGACAGCTCCATAATCGTCTGCGTTTCTTTCATGTGTACCGTTACATCTTTGGATACTTTTTCACTCATTTATTATTCCTCCTTTATATGAATAGGTTCAATAAAATAGGGATTGTGACAATACTAAATAGCGTCGTCACTAAGGTGATGCTTGAAACAAGATCCGGCTTCGAATTGAACTGGACCGCATAGATCGTCGTCGTTGCGGCTGAAGGCATGGCCGCGGAAACAATCAACACGGCAGCCATCATGTCACTCATCGGCAGAACTAATGTCAGTACGAAGGCGATCAGTGGTGAACCAACCAGACGAAGGGTCGTTGCATAGGAAACTTTCGGCCACTCCAGATTTCTCAACGGGATTCCTGCGAGCTGCATGCCGAGTACGACCATCACCATCGGAACCGTTGCAGCTGCTAGCAAGTCGATGCTGTTCATAAGATTCTCAGGAACCGGCACGCCCCCGTGGTTCATTGGAAGCGCCACAAGTACCGCATAGGTCGGCGGCATTTTCAAAACAGAAAGCAACGCCATTTTCAGGCCTGAGGTTCCTTTAGCCGCGTAGTACACGCCGAAAAAGTTCATAATGATTGCTTGCAGAACCATGAAGGAAACAGAGTACACAAACCCTTCTTCCCCGAAGGCGAAAAGAATGATCGGTACACCATAGTTCCCGGAATTCATGAACGCCGTCGATAAAATCAACCCGCTCTCCATGCTCTGATCATAGTTTTTCACTTTACTGACAATCTTGTTTATTCCAAGAATGCTGAAAAGCAACAACCCGGAGAAGACGAGCATCATCAAATATTCCCCGTTCAAATCCGCTTCGTAAAATGTTTGGAAAACTAAACAAGGCAGCATCACATACAGAGCGATCGTCGATACCGATTTCACATCTAATTTAGCGATTTTTTGGATCGTAAAGCCAGCTCCGAAAATGAGAATGACCGGCAATACGACTTGGATGAATACACTCATAACAAAATTACCGTTCGGCTGCGTGCCGCCATCCAATAGACAGCGCCCGCACCGCCTTTCCTATTTAACTAAGGGGTTTTATTTTCTATAACCTTTACATCTCAGCTTTGAGCCTTCCGCGTGAAAAGGAGAAGGAGTTTTATTTTCTTCCTCCTCCACTCACCGAAATCGATCCTTCATAACAACTACTCTAAAACCGAAAAACCCCTTGCCTAAAAGCAAGGGATCTCGGGTGACGTACAAGGAGGGTCAGTCCTCTTTTCATCATTCAGCGAAGCTAATCAACCAAAGTGATAATTCTGGAATAAACGTAATCATCAGTAACGAGAAGATCATCGCGAAAAAGTATGGGATGATCGCTCGGGACAGCTGTTCGATCGAGAGCCCGGATATTCCAGAGCCGACGAACAAGTTTACGCCGAGTGGTGGTGTAATGAAACCAATGGCCAGGTTCACGACCATGATGATTCCGAAGTGGATCGGATCGTAACCAAGGTTTACGGCAATCGGAAGCAGGATCGGCGTCAAAATGATGATCGCTGCCAATGTATCCATGAAACATCCGACGATAAGCAGAAGCAATGTGATCAATAGAATCAGAATGATCTCATTTTCTGAAATGGACAACATGAAGTTGGCCACTTGTGTCGGGATCTGCTCAATCGTAAGCAAACGACCGAAGGCTGTTGCGGAACCTACGATGATCAGGACCGTCGCAGTCGTCAGAGCAGAATCTGCGAAAATTTTCGGCATGTCTTTGATGCTTAGTTCACCATACAGGAACAAGCCGGCGACCATACCGTAAACGACGGCGATGACGGCCGCTTCTGTTGGTGTGAAAATTCCGCCGTAAATTCCACCCAGGATGATGACTGGAATGACAAGCGCCCATTTGGCTTCCCAGAATGTTTTTCCGATGTTTGCGAGGGACGTTTTTTCTGCCAGACCTTTATACCCTTGTTGTCTTGAATAAATGTACGCCCAAGCAAGAAGTGCTGCACCTACGATGAATCCTGGGATAATCCCTGCGATGAACATGTCACCGATGGATGCTCCACCAACGACTCCGTAGATGACCATCGGAATACTTGGAGGGATGATGACACCAATAGAACCCGCTGCAGCTACTGTCGCTGTTGCGAACTTTTTGTCATACCCTTGTCTCACCATGGCAGGAATCATAATGCCACCGATCGCTGCAACGGTTGCTGGTCCAGAACCTGAAATCGCAGCAAAGAACATACATGTAACGATGGTCGCCATTGCAAATCCGCCCGTTTTGTTACCAACAAGAGCGTTTGCGAAGTTGAACAGTCTCTCGGATATGCCGCCTTTCCCCATGATTTCACCGGCTAGGATGAAAAAGGGAACGGCCATCAATGGGAATGAGTCGACAGATGTGACGAGTTCCTTCATTAAAAACTGGACCGGAATGGCGCCAGTATAGAAGATTGTCGCAAGTGTCGATAATCCGAGAGCGATTCCAATCGGTACACTAAGCAATAGGAAGAGGGCGAATGTCCCGAATAATACGATTGTTGTCATGATTCATCCTCTCCTTCCTGCTGCTGCATACGATCACGTTCATCGTCGACATCGAGTTCTTTTTTACCAATCAACATTTTGATCTGAACGATCAAGTTTTGTACGAGACGGATGGCTGTTAATGCAAACCCGACTGGCGTCGCCATGTAAACGAGTCCCATCGGTATATGTAAGGCCGGTGACTGCTGGCCGAACGATAGCAACTGGGAAGCGATGCTGTATCCATTGACGACAACATACAAACTGAAAACTAAGAATAGTAGATTCGCAATGATGGCGAGCATCAATTTTGCTTTACCTTTAAGTAAAAGCAGCATGACGTCTACTTTGATGTGACGCTGCTTCTTCACTCCGTAACTGATTCCGATATACACTAACCAAATGAAGCAGTACCGTCCGAGTTCCTCTGACCAGGACAATGAATTTCCCGACACTCGCATCGCGACTTGCAGGAAAATGACACTGACCATGATGGTCGAGAAAATGACGAGCAATACTTCTTCAAATCTGCGGTCGATCGCTCGAATGATGTTCATTTTCTTCACCTCAACTGACCCTGAATGGCGAAGAATACGCTGCAGTCTCGCTACAGCGTACTCTCAGTCATTCTATTATTTTTGCGCGTCTTCAATCGCTTTGTAAACTTTGTCTACGGTTTCCTCACCGATCTTGCTCTTGTAATCTTCAATGACAGGAGCTACTGCATCGACCATTTCCTGGCGAGCTTCATCTGAGATTTCTGTGTACTCCATGCCTTCTTCTTGAAGCTGTTTCAAGTACTTCTCGTTCGCTTCACGGTTCAACTTACGCTCGTGCTTACCTGCTTCAACGGCTGCATCTTTAACGATCTTCTGCTGATCTTCTGTCAGACCATCATAGAAAGATTTGCTCATCAAGAATACGAATGGGCTGTAGATGTGGTGCGTGTTAGAAACGTGATCCTGAACTTCATAGAACTTTTGAAGATAGATCGTTGCATAAGGGTTTTCCTGACCGTCAACTGTACCTTGCTGCATCGCTGTGAACAATTCTGTGAATGCCATTGGTGTAGGGTTTGCTCCTAGTGCCTTGAAGGCATCCAAGTGAAGGTCGTTTTCCATTGTACGGATTTTCAAACCATCGAAGTCATCAACAGATGCTACCGCACGCTCACTGTTTGTAAGGTCACGGAAACCATTTTCCCAATAAGAAAGGCCAACAAGGTTCTGTTCTTCTAGTTTCCCAAGCAATTCTTGTCCAACTTCACCGTCTAGTACTTTATCCGCTACTTGTTCGTTAGGGAAAAGGAACGGAATGTCGAAGACGCTGAATTCTGGTACGAAGTTCGCTAATGGTGCGGTAGAAGGAACAACCACTTCCTGTGTACCAAGCTGAAGCGCTTCCGTCATGGAACGGTCGTCACCAAGCTGACCACTGTGATATGTATCCACTTTGATCGCGCCGTCTGTTTTCTCTTCAACAATTTCCTTAAACTTCAATAGACCTTTGTACTGAGGGTGATCACTGTTCAGACCGATACCGGCTTTAATCGTTTTTGTTTCGCCACTATCACCTGAAGCGCTTTCACCTTCGCCACTGCTAGACTCTGAACCGCCGTTACCACAAGCGGCTAGAACCGTAATCAAAAGAACCATGGACAATAAACCAAATAATTTTTTCATGTTCAACCTCTCTCCTTGTATGTAAAATTTTTTCACAAAGCTTACGGACTGTTCCTGAATCGGTAACCGCTTTCAATGAAGAGTCATTAAAACAGGAATCGATTCCATAGAAAATAGTTTTCGTATGTCTACCCTCTTCGCCACCCTTCTGTTTTAGAAGCGCTTTCAAAGAACTACTAAAAAAAAGCGATTTCGAAAATGTGAAAATTATTTTCTGTAATTTCGATTATACAATAAATCTTTTTTAGTTCAATAGTTTTTTAGAAAAAAATTTCACCGACCCGAATCTTTCTTTTGAAATAAATTTCATATACAATAAGAGAAAGTGGAAATTCGAAGGAGGAATCCCTATGATTGAAGCTCCCACGAAACACGTCATCAGTAGAATCCGTTCTTCTTACACACAATTCAGTGAAAAAGAAAAACTGATCGCTGATTACATTTTAGAAAATACAGAAGAAATCGTTCACTCTACCATTAACCAGGTTGCGGATGATCTTATGGTCGCTGATGCAACCGTTTTCAGATTTTGTAAGCGCTTAGGTTTTAAAGGCTATCAGGCAATGAAAATTGCTTTAGCCTCAGAAATCGTCAATCCGATTCAGGATATTCATGAAAAGATTACGGAAGACGACACCGACTTTGAAATTACAGAAAAGGTTTTTCAAGCCAATATCCGGGCACTCGAAACATCGCGGGATGTCCAAAACCCGCTTTCATTAAAAAAAGCGATGGAGTATCTGGTTGAAGCCGATCGGGTCTTCTTTTTCGGAAGTGGCGGATCGAACATCCTTGCGATGGATGCACAGCACAAGTTTATGCGGACAGGAATGGAAGCGTATGCATATCCGGATACGCACTTGCAGCTGATGTCTGCCTCTCAAATGAGAGAAACGGATGTAGCGGTTGTCATTTCCCATACTGGATCGAATCAGGATATTCTTGATATCGTGGATGTCGCGAAAGAAAACACTGTGAAGATTATCGCCATTACGAACTTCGCTAAATCTCCACTGACAAAAGTGGTCGATTTGTCTTTGTATACAGTCGCAGAGGAAACGGAATTCCGTTCAGAAGCGCTGGCTTCAAGGATCGCTGGTCTTTCATTGATCGATTCCCTTTTTGTCAATTATAGTGTGAAAAAGAAAGAACAAGCGCAAACCGCTACGCAGCGTATGCGTGATGCCATTTCAAGGAAGCGTGTGTAGAAAGGAAGTTTTACATGAGTTATGTGATTGGATTAGATCTTGGAACGACGAGTGCGAAATCCGTCGTTTTTCATAAAAATGGAGAGGTCGCTGCTGAATATGAAGTGGCTTATCCCCTCTCTCACCCTGCCGTCGGCCATGCCGAACAGGACCCGCTTCAAATGGAGCAGGCCGCACTTGAAGCATTACATTCAAGTACACAATCTATTGAACGGGGGGAGATTGTGGGCGTCGGAATCTCCGCTGCCATGCATTCTCTTATTTGCATGGACCAAAAAGGAGAACCTCTTTCTCCTTCGATGATTTGGGCGGATGCTCGCAGTGCTGGTGAAGCGTCCTCGTTGAAGGAAAGCCACCCCGATGTATATAGGCGCACAGGGACACCGCTTCATCCGATGTCCCCGCTATCAAAACTATTATGGATGAAAAACAACCACTATGAACCTTGGAAAAAGGCCGACTATTTTGTATCTGTGAAAGAATTTTTATTATATCGCTGGTTCGGGGAAAAAGTGGTCGACTATTCGATTGCTGCCGCCACCGGTCTTTTCAAC
Organism: Halobacillus litoralis; assembly: GCF_020524085.2. Classification (NCBI taxonomy): domain Bacteria; kingdom Bacillati; phylum Bacillota; class Bacilli; order Caryophanales; family Bacillaceae; genus Halobacillus; species Halobacillus litoralis. The sequence continues at coordinate 1,460,560 of NZ_CP129016.1, read as the reverse complement.
ATTCACGAACACACTTGGGATGAAGAAACGCTCGCTATTGCAGGCATAAGTCGTGAACAGCTTTTCCAACCGGTTGAGCCTACGTATGCAATGAAAGGCATGAGCGGAGTGGCCGCTGAAAAGTCTGGTCTCGATGCCGGAACGACCTTTGTCATCGGTGGAAGTGATGGTCCGCTTGCGAACCTTGGAATTGGTGCGATTCAGCCGGGTGAGACAGCCATTACCATTGGTACGAGTGGAGCGATCCGACAATTTTCCAGTGAACCGCTTCTCGATGACCATAAGGAAGTGTTCTCCTACAGCTTTACTGATGATTTGTGGATTACCGGCGGCCCGTCTAATAACGGCGGTCTTGTGCTGAAATGGATCCAGGAGCTATTTTCACATGAAGATGAAATTCCGGTTGAAGAGTTGACGAAGCTTGCGAGTGAAGTGGAAGCGGGTGCAGGGAATTTACTTTTCCTTCCCTATTTAAACGGGGAGCGTGCGCCGTTCTGGAACGCGGAAGCGAAAGGGTCGTTCATCGGACTGACTCCCGCTCACGGCAAAGGACATATGACGAGAGCCGCGATGGAAGGCGTGCTGTTTTCCATTTTACATATTGGAAGTGCCCTGGAGCGTCTTGGCAACAAACATGAGAAAATTTATGCGAGCGGTGGATTTGCACGGTCAGAGACATGGGTGCAAATGCTCGCAGATATTTTCAACAAGCGTATCGATATCCCGGTAAGCCACCAAAGTTCCGCCTGGGGAGCTGCCTGGGTTGCATTGTACAGCCTCCGTCACGTGGACAGCTTAGCATCCATTAAATCCTCCATTCCCATGAAGGAACATTATGAACCGAATGCTGAGAATCATGAGAAATACAAAGCCCTCTTTGAAGTGTACGAGTCCGTGTCAGGCAAACTGCAAACCGACTTCGAAAAACTTCATCGAATGTAATATGTAAATAAATGGTGTAACCAGGTCATCCAAATATTGGATGACCTGGTACACCTGTTTTTTCCATTTTTATTTGACGTTTTCTTTCAGCCAGTATTCTCCGTCTTTGTATTCGATTTGTTCTGGGTAGCGGAGGTCTGTGACTTCGTCTTGGGTTTGTTTGGATGGTGGTGCAGTCATGAGAGAAACAGCGACGTTCGCTATAATATTGCAGCGCTCGCTCCGAAGACTCCAGCACCTGTATCAATGATTCCAAGAATCGTGAATCCGCCGTATTTCGCTGCGAAAATGTACCCGAGCGTCACGGAAAGTCCGACAACCAAACCGGCAATCACTCCAGGTCCATTTGCCCGCTTCCACCATACACCGAGAAGCAGGGCCGGGAAGAACGATCCGGATGCTAAAGCGAAGGCCCAGGCAACAATTTGCGTGATCGCACCTGGCGGGTTCAAAGCAATTAAACCTGCCGCTACGGTCGCAAGGACAATCGACCAGCGTCCAACAGCCAGACGTTTTTTCTCGCTCGCATTCGGATTGATGGAGCGGAAATAAATGTCGTGCGACAAGGCTGCGGAAATCGCGATCATCAAACCACCGGCCGTCGATAAAGCAGCCGCCATTGCACCGGCAGCCATCAAACCAATGACGAAGATACCAAGGTTTGCGATCTCTGGTGTCGCCATAACGACGATATCATTACTGATGACAAGTTCCGACCACTGAAGCACGCCGTCACTATTATTGTCGGCAAGGGAAAGGCGGCCGGTATCCACCCAGGCCTGTGTCCATGCGGGAAGATTATTCAATTGTGAACCAGCCACTTCCGTCATCAAGATGAAACGGGAAAAGGCAGCGTAAGCAGGTGCAGACAAATAGAGTAACCCTATGAATAGCAATGCCCATGCCCCACTCCAGCGAGCGGCTTTCATCGTCGCTACCGTATAGAAACGGACAATGACGTGTGGCAAACCAGCTGTTCCCGCCGTCAGTGTGAACATGAGGGCGATGAACTGCCATTTCGATCCTTCTGTGAATGGAATGATATATTCAGAAATGCCCAATTCCTGATCGATCGTACGCATTTCCGAAATAACATCCCCGTAAGAAATCCAAGGGACAGGGTTCTGCGTCAGCTGCAGCGACATGAAGATGACCGGAATCAAATACGCGATGATCAATACCAAGTATTGCGCGACCTGTGTCCAGGTGATCCCTTTCATCCCGCCCATCGCTGAGTAAAAGGCGATCAGCACGACACCAATCAATGTTCCGATTACGGTGTCGACTTCGAACAAACGCCCGATGACCACCCCTGATCCAGACAACTGTCCGACGGAATAGGTGAAGCTGATGATGATGGTTGCTACAGCCGCAATTAATCGAGCCGTGTTGCTGCGGTATCGGTCTCCGATGAATTCCGGCACGGTGTAGCGTCCATATTTTCTTAACTGTGGAGCTAAAAGGAACGTAAGCAGCAAATACCCGCCTGTCCATCCCATAATGTATGCGAGTCCATCATATCCAAGAATCATGACCGTACCAGCAAGACCAATGAATGAAGCTGCACTCATCCAATCCGCTCCAATAGCCATGCCATTGTAAACGGGCGGTACTCCGCGGCCGGCAACGTAGAAATCTGATGTAGCCCTTGCTTTATTGTAGACAGCGATACCTATGTACAATGCAAAAGTAGCGACAAATAAAGCAAGGGAGACTATAAACTGTGCGTCCATATTTCTCCCCCTATCTTATTGGTTAACCGCTTGATTTTGACCGGAATCTTCTTTTGGAATCAAACCGAACTTCTTATCAACGACATCACTGATGAGGGCATTGAAGAAAAGAAGTACGATAAACGTAATAATAGCGCCCTGCGCTCCCATGTAATAAGGAAGGGGGATGCCCATCACTGTAAAGGACTGAAGACTTTCGGCAAATAGAACAACTCCGAAAGATACGAGTGCCCCAATGGCGAGATAGATGATAATCAAAGTCGTTCGTAAACGAAAATACTCTTTCGCCTTCTGTGGATCCATTTTTTTCACAACGATTCAACTCCCTTCGCATTATCCCCTTAAGTTAAAAATGAACTGCACGGTTTCCCAGAACGGCATCGGAACCATAATGATTTTTGCAAGAGCGACACCAAAGAGCGCAATGAACGGGACCGCCAGCAAGAACGGCCGCTTCTTTTTCAGTGCGAAAACAACAGAAAGTACGGTGATGACAGAAAGAATAATCGGAATCAGCAACGAATCTACCCTCCTTAGTGTAAGCGTTAACATAGATGTGTGAAAATTTTTGAGAATATTTAGATTTAACTGAATATTACAACTTGTATTATTATAAAATTCTCATAATTTGTCAATAGGTACGATATGACTAGACAAGTTTCGAGGATTTGTGTGATGCTTCCATTGGTTTGATTGATTTCCAAGCTACTTTGAGCTATTACCCTGATCGGTTTTATTAAAAAAAACCAGCATCCTACGAAGGATGCTGGTTACCAAATATCTTCCGCCAAGTAATTGGTCCTACGACACCATCAATTTCAAGACGATGCTGTTGCTGGAAATCACACACGGCAGCTTCTGTTAAGGGGCCGAAGTGGCCGTCGTCTGTGGTTCCGACCGCTCTTTGGATTCGTTTGACCACGGATCCTTCAGCGCCGAAGTGAATGGGATAGCCGGGATAGGTGCGGGCGTTGAGCCTGTTTGTTGTTATTGGACCTGCGCTTCCGTCCACTTCTAATCCTTCCTGATGTTGAAAAGCGACAACCGCTTTTTTTGTTCGCGGTCCATAAATGCCATCCATTGGTCCAGGTTCATAGCCTAACTTCTGAAGCTTTGTTTGAAGGTCACGGACATCATTGGACTTTTCCGGCCATTCGAGATGGGCATAATCATTGAAGCTGGACCAGTCTCCTCCCCACTGAAAACCGAGAGACTTAGCGATATCCGCGACGTGACGCCAATCCTGATCTACCGTCCATAGCGCTTTTTTCCCATCTGAACTGACCAGAAAAAAATCCACGGCCCGGCCGCTGTGATGATTGCTTTTCCCAGGTTTGGCATAAGTGACGATGTTCCCGCTGTGTCCGTATCTTTTTCCTTGCCAATAATAGTCCGGGCGGCCTTGTCCATACAAGTGGGCCTGCTCCTCATACGTGCGATGCCCGGAGGAGATTTGCACCAATATCCCATCGGAATATGCTTGCTCGATCATTTCCCACACCTTTTCTTTCACAATCTTTTGGACGTTCCCCATTTTGTTCAAGCTGCGTTGTTTCAACGTTTCCAAAGTCATCATAAAAATCCCTCCCTGCTTCTATAATCGAAGCGGAGAGGGATTGGGTGTCAGGAAGCTTTCAAGTTTTTCAACACGTTGAAAACAAAAGAGAAAATACCGAGGGATGTCACCGTTGCGCCTGTGGCTAGAAGGGGAAGCAACGCTTCATTTTCAATAAGAACGACGAAAAATAAGCCGATCATCATTAACGGAAGACCGATGTTGTGGAGCCAGAAGTGAATTTTACCTGATAACGATTTCGCAAGTGATGGAAAAAGATGATATAAAATACCCGCAAGCGTGAGTGCGGTCCATCCAAGCAAATTGATGTGGACGTGAACCGGTGTGAGCGCATAGTCATGTGCACTCGACATGTAGTAACCGATCGCAACTCCAATGGCAAAATAAACAGATGAAATTTTAATCAACGTAATCCCCATAAAGGCCAACCTCCTTTTTTCCCATATATACGTGGGACCGCTCTAAAACAGAATCATGGAATTCCGTCGATAAGCATCGTAAAATGGAAGGGAATCTAATGAAGAGGTGAACGCAATGAAAATAGAAATTTGGTCAGATTTCGTCTGTCCTTTTTGTTATATCGGAAAACGCAGACTAGAAGAAGCGCTGGAACATTTTCCTGGAAAACAGGTGGACGTTGTCTATAAAAGCTTCGAGCTCGACCCGAATGCAGAGCGCAACACAGGAAGAAACATGCATGAGAAACTTGCCGCCAAATACGGCCGGTCTCTGGAAGAGGCGTGCGAGATGACGCAGAACATGACCGAGCAGGCGAAGATGGTCGGTCTCGATTTCCGCTTTGATTCGGTCGTGCCTACGAATACGTTTGATGCCCATCGCGTATCTCAATTGGCCAATGAAAAAGGGTTAGGCAAAGCTTTTGCTGAACGCTTTTTCAAGGCAGTTCTGACGGATGGCAAAGATGTCGGGGATCATGAAACGATTACAGCGCTAGCCGTTGAAGTGGGACTAGATCGCGATGCAGTGGTTTCTGTTCTTGAAGGATCGGATTATACGGAAGCGGTTCGCCGTGAAGAAGCAGAAGCACAGCAAATCGGTGTGCAGGGCGTGCCATTTTTCGTCATCAACCGGAAATATGCCGTCTCCGGCGCCCAGCCGACGGAAGTTTTCGTACAGGGGCTTGAAAAAGCTTTTGCTGAAGAAGAACAGACGCCTGCTTTTGAAGATTTATCTAGTGAGAGCGGAGCGGCTTGTACGGAAGATGGCTGTGAAGTTCCAGGACAAGAAAATAAATAGGATGAAAGCCGTGGGAGATCCCGCGGCTTTTTTGATGGGGTTGAATAGTGTTAGGGCGCTTTACTTTCCCTCAACAAAATTCCTCTTCCTCACCTCTCCCTCCCCTGGTGAATAGCCTATATAAAAAAGGAGGCATTTTGATGGAATTGACAATGTCTCATTGGATTTATGGGCTGTTCACCCTACTCATCATCCTGACGATGATTTTCCGTAAAGGGGTCGTTCTCCCCACTTTACTCGGTACTTTTTTTAGTCGCATGGATGTTTAATGGGAGTTTGATCAGTGGTTTTGTCGGTGTCTTCAATGCCAACCTTGTGGCCGCTAAAGAGTTGTTCAATATCTTTTTGATCATTACTTTTATGGTCGCCTTGTTGCGTTCCTTAAAAGATCTCGGGGCTGACACCCGCATGATCCAGCCGATTCAAAAAGTGATGATCAACAGTCATGTCTCGTTTTTCATTCTTGTCGGCGTCACCTATGTCGTCTCCCTTTTCTTCTGGCCGACTCCTGCTGTTCCGCTCATTTGTGCACTCCTTGTACCTGCGGCTATCCGTACAGGACTGCCTGCGATGGTGGCAGCGATGGCTGTGGCGCTTGCCGGACAAGGGATGGCGTTATCTTCGGATTATATCATCCAGGTAGCACCTGAGCTCTCGGCGAAATCGGCAGGAATCGATACTGGAAGCGTCATGGATCAGGCGCTGCTTCTATCAGTAGTGACAGGTGTTGTGGCCATCGGTCTTGCTTATTTTTTCAACAGGAAAAGTTTCCGTTCTAAAGATGATCCTCGGAACCAACAGGAAATTGTTCAGATGCAGGGACTCAAAGCAAAAGAAGAAACGACAAACGCACGCGTCCATATCTGGAGCAAAGTATTCGCCGTCCTCGTCCCACTATCCATGCTTGCCGTAATGATTTATATGGTTTCCACCAAGCTCGGTTCGGGACGTATGGGTGGATTTGAAGGAGGAAGCGGAGCGGCTTTTATTGGAGGTGTCGCTGTCGTTTTACTGCTACTCTCCAGTTTAGCCTTCGGAAAGCATAAAGCGCTCGATGATGTGAGCGAGCACATTACCGAGGGGTTCGTCTTTGCCTTCAAAGCGATGGGGCCCGTGATTCCGATTGCCGGTTTCTTTTTTCTCGGCAGTGGGGAGTTTGCCAAAGATATTCTTGTCCTGCCTGCTGAAGCGACCCCTTCCTTCCTGTTTGATCTCGTTCAATCGAGTCAGGATTATTTGCCTCAGAGCGCTTTTTTGACCGCTTTTAGTATTTTGATCATAGGAATCATTACAGGATTAGACGGTTCCGGTTTTTCAGGACTTCCGCTTACCGGGGCGTTATCAGCCTCGCTCGCAAACGGCAGCATCGACGCTTCCACCCTCGCAGCGATCGGACAGATGGGATCCATCTGGACAGGAGGCGGTACCATCATCGCCTGGTCGTCCTTGATCGCAATCGCAGGGTTCTGCGGCGTCCCCGTCATGGAACTCGTCCGGAAAAACTTCATTCCCGTCACCCTGGGACTGATCGCCTCCACCACCGTCGCCTTACTTCTGTTTTAGTTTCCTTTTTTTGGTGTACCAGGTCATCCAGAATCTGGATGACCTGGTACACCATTTTTTGTCAATCACTCTTTCCTCCTTAATTCGTTTGTGGGTTTGTATTTCTTTAGACACACGAAGGATCTGAATTCAGGATAGATATCCTATAGGGTCACCTGTTCATTCGATTCATTTTTCTGAATATTAATGAAATTAATTTCCTTTCATGCTATATTTTGGTAAATCTTTTCATTAGAGGGGGAAAATTGATGAATAAAAAACACATCGTTCTTAGCTCGGCTATGGCTGGGTTACTTGTCTTTTCTGCTACACCCACGACATTTGCCCATGACATGCTTGATGATGCATTAGTAGAAAAGGGACAGGAAGGATCTCAAGCGCTTAATGAGGTACCTGTTTTAGAAGGAACGAAAAACGTAGGAAACTGGAAGGAAGTCGGTTCCGCGCAGTTAAAACAATACGATGGGGTTCAGAATAACACGGCTGACGTTTACGCCTATGACGGCTATGCGTATGTAGGTACGCATACACGCAATGGTGGGGAAGGCGGCGTCCGTATCTTTGATTTGAACGATCCATCCAATCCGGGTAGAGATCGCTAAGTTTGCTGATGACATTCCTGGTACATGGCAGGAGAAAGTCATTGTTAAAAAAAGTGAATACGAAAGAATTCAAAGGCGATCTTGCAGTCGTAAGTGTCCAACAGCTGAGCCGCAGCAATCCTGATTCTAAGGGCGGTTTTCTTTTGTATGATGTATCCAATCCTGAATCACCTGAAAAACTCGGCTTCTGGGAAATGGACAAGCGCGTTCCGGGTACCCATGAACTTTACCTTACGGTGAAAGAAGGAAAGCCTTTCGTATTAGCGGCTAATCCATATGCAGATTACTACACGCACGGAGAAGAGAAGGACTTCGCTTTAGTGGATGTCAGCAATCCTTCCGATCCAAAAACGATTTACGAATTCGATCCGCGTACTCTTCCAGAAGTAGACGAGAACTTCAATGGTTACCATTGGAATTCACCTGATGGAAAAACGCGTCCTGTTTTCAACCATAGTACGATGACGGATAACAACGGTGATACCGCCCTTCTTTCCTTCTGGGATCTCGGTACAATCATTCTCGATATCTCTGATCCTTACAATGTGAAGTTTGAAGGCCGGACAGACTATGCTCCGGATGTACAGGGTTCTGCACACTCCGCTGCCCTTGCCAAAGGCGGCAATGTGCTGATTGAAACACGTGAAGTGTACAACCCTACGAGAGAAGGTTATGAAGAATCTTACGGATACACAAGAATTTTTGATATTAAAGACAAGCAGAATCCGAAGCTGTTGAGCACGTTCAAGACAGAGCTCGTGGATGACGTGGAAGATGGCGTTACCTTCGCCAATACGGTTCATGATCCAAAAGTACAAGGCAATACTTTGTATCTTTCCCACTATGCGGGAGGTATTCGTGCGGTGGATATCACCGACCCTAGCAACCCGGAGCAGGTGGGGGTTTATAATCCTGCAGGCGGTTATTTCTGGGGAACGTTCGTTGATCGCAACTACGTGCTAGGCTCAGACATGAATCAAGGCTTAAAAGTCTTGCAGAAGAATAATAGTAATGAATAAATTCTGGTGGAACCTCCCGTATGTACGGGAGGTTTTCCTTTAGTTATCTATCAATTTTGCAGCTATATCACTCAAAGTCTTAAACTTATCAATCAAACTCCCCCATATATCAATCAACGTCCTGAACTTATCAATCAAACTTCCCTACATATCAATCAAAGCCCTCAACTTATCAATCAAACTTCTCCAACTATCGTTCAAACTAAAAAAGTGCAGGAGCTGCCTCCTGCACTTTGCTTATTCCTTCAAGATTCTGCTTTCATATGGTCCGAGTTTCTCCTGACCGAACGATTTTTCCGAGGCACTATGATTCATCAGGAACAAATAAGAAGATCCTCCGACTTTACGACGATAGACTTCTACATCGCGCTCAGATTCGATCGTTTCGATACCGCAGTCACGGGTCACATCCTGAGCGATTTTCTCCAGAGCCTCTTCACTCAAACCTCCGCCGACGTAATAGACGTTTCCTTTTCCAAACGTGTTCTTCGTCACGGCTGCATATTCTTTGTAAAATTGATCTTGATAAGAATAAAGTGTCTGTGCTTGCTCAGGAACGAGGAGGTCGCGCCATACGGAAATCGATGCCGGAACATCAGCAAACGCTCCTTCTCCTTGCAGATCAAGCTGATGAGCGGCTGTTAAAGATTCGATTTCCTCTACACGCGCACCAATTAGATCCCGGACAGAACCCGGAAGGACTTCCCCGAGTCGGATGTTGTTGTCCTTGCCTTTCAATCCGGCACGGTAGGAAAAGATGACCGTTCCGCCTTGTTCTGCAAAGCTACGGAGACGGTTCGCGAGCGCATCGTCCATCAGCTGCATAACAGGGACCAGTACGACTTTGTATGTACTGAGGTCACGGCTTGCCGGAATGACGTCAATGTTCGTGTTCTTACGGTAAAACGGGCGGTACAAACGCAGCAATTCTTCGTTGAAGTCGAAGTCTTTGCTCTGGATTTGTGAACGCCAGGACCAGATGTTGTCATAGTCATAGAGAACCGCAACATCAGACTTGATTTCCGCATTCAACAGCTCTTCATGTTCTTTAATCTCGCTGAACAAAGATTGAACCTCTTTATATTTACGTCCATATACGTTGTCATGATCGACGACACCGTAACAGAACTGTTCGGCGCCTTTCGTCATGCCGCGCCAGCGGAAATAAAGCATGTTGGAACAGCCGTGTGCGAACGCTTGATAGGACCACATTTTCGCCTGATTCGGCCGTGGCAGGTAGCCGATGACGTCATGGCCCTGGGCTCCCATCAGTTCTTCTACAATCCAATAGTTTTGATCAAGCAAACCACGGTTGAAATCATGCGTCATGGCGATCGCCTCTGGTGGAATCGGCTTTTCGAGTCCGCCCCACACCGGATAGTTATCATAGGAAACGAAATCCATCGGCTTCACATTTTCTTCATGGTCGAACCATTTATCGAAAAATCCGCCGGACACGTTTGTCGTAACCGTCTGATGGCTCCCTTTGTGCTCTTTTACAATCGCCGTCATTTCGTGGGTGAACCCGTTGACGGAAGCGGAACGGAAGCGCGCCCACTCCAGTTTCAATGTCGGATTGTGAGTCGTTACCGTCGGCTTCGGGATCGGGATCTCAGAAAAATCATTGTACGTCTGCCCCCAGAAAATTGTTCCCCACTCGTCATTTAACTGCTCGACACTGTCGTATTTGTTTTCCAAATACTGATGAAACGCGGAATGACACTGGTGACAGAAACACATGTCACTTCCTTCATGGCCGAATTCGTTGTCAATCTGCCAGGAGATGATGGCTTCTTCGTCTTTATAGTGCTGGACGAGTTTTTCCGTGATCCCTGCTGCGTACTGACGGTACTTGTCCGAGTTGAAGCAGTATTGGCGGCGGCCGCCGAACACCCTCGTGTTACCGTTTTCATCTTCGGACAAAATGGATGGGTGTTTCTGGGCGAGCCAGGCTGGGAATGTCGCAGTCGGAGTTCCGAACATGACACTCAGTCCCTGCTGTTTCACTTTTTCAATCACACGGTCAAAGTAGGAAAAGTCGAACGCTCCTTCCTCTTTCTCCATGAGATGCCACGCAAACTCTCCGATGCGGACGATGTTTGCCCCCATATCTTTGATGCCTTGAATGTCTTCCTCTATCATTTCTTCCGGCCAGTGTTCCGGATAGTAATCGACACCTAAATACGTCATTTATAAGCCTCCAGTCTCGATATTCAATGTCCACGTGTACGAGCCGTGTGCTGGGATATAGGAAACTTTGCCGATTTTTTCAGCAAGATACACATCATCATATACGCCTGTGCAAGGTTCCAATGCGATGTTATGCTCTCCCCGGTAGCCTCCGCGAGTTTTCCAAACTCCAAGATACGGTACTTTGTTTTCAGGAAAACGATACGTCAATTTCCTGTTCAAGTCCGGTTGGACGAGCGAGCACCATCCTTTGGAAAGCGGTTCTGTGAAATAAAATTTCTCTGCCGTTCCTTCTTCCATCGGCTCGAGCTGACTCAGGTCCAGCGTGTTTCCTGTTTTCGCAGACTTCGTTTCCGGATAAGCGTGTGTCGTTCCCCAGTCACCGAGGTGCTTGGATCCTTTTTCCACATTCATTACTTGATTCAATTCTTCAGGTACTTCGATCGCTGTGTGTTCATTAAGATTGAGCAGGGCATGTGGCGTCCAAATGAATGGAAACGGCTCATCACTTTTGTTGATCGCTTCATATTTAATCGTCACACCATCGCCGTGCAGGCAGATTTTCTTTTTCAATGCGTAAGGAAATTCAGGACTGTGAACCTCGAGCGAAACCCCATCATAGGCCGCTTTATATTCCCACGGCAGCGTCCATACTTCTCCGTGATCGGGAATCTCCTTCCAGTCTGTCGGGTGAGGGCCCTTGTCGATCCCATGAAACATTTCGTCAAAACCACTGGAATCGTATTTGGAAAAATCCGCTCCGTACGGTGGGATTTCTAGTTTGGGACGATCGGTCTGATACAGCCATTCAATATCTGCTTCTTTATCAAAAAAGCTGACCATTTTCCCTCCATATCCCGGCAGAATTACCGCTCTTACACTTTCATTTTCCAATACCACGGCATCCAGACTCTTGAATTTCGTCTTCTGGTACGTACAAACATCGACCATTGGTCACCGCCTCCTTAACCTAATTGTTTCATGAAACGCTGGAATGCTTCCTTCCCTTTTTCTGTACGTTTGAACACCCCTGCATGTTCCAAAACTTCGGAAAATCGTTTGCCGATTTCTTCTTGCATCTGTTCCCAGACGGCTTGTTCTGATGTTGTGTTCCAATGGATCTGCTTCGCCCACGGCACGTGTTTGGCGACAGCCTCATCATTCGCCGCAGCGTCTAATTTTTCTTCTTTGATGTAACGGCTCAACTGCTCCATTTCATCGACCAATCGTCCTGGTAGCACGGCAAGACCCATGACTTCGATCAAACCGATATTTTCTTTTTTTATATGATGGACTTCTTCATGTGGATGGAAAATTCCCATCGGATGGTCTTCGTTCGTCCGGTTGTTTCTGAGGACGAGGTCGAGCTCATACTGTCTATCTCTGTAACGGGCAATCGGGGTCACCGTATTATGAGGTTCGCCCTCTGTTTCTGCGAAAACTTCCACTTTTTCATCGGAATAGCTGCGCCAAGACTGTAAAATGATATCTCCGAGTTCAGATACCCGGTGACGGTCGCCGCCTCTCAAACGAATGACGGACAACGGCCAGCGGACAATTCCTGCCTCGACATCTTTGAATCTTGGAATATCGAACGTTTCTTCCACGGGTGCTTTCGCCATCGGGAATTCATGGTGGCCGCCCTGAAAATGATCATGACTCAAGATGGAGCCGCCAACGATGGGTAAGTCGGCATTCGATCCGACAAAATAGTGAGGCAGCTGATCTGTGAAATCGAGGAGACGATCAAATCCTTCCTTCGAAATGTTCATCGGACGGTGTTCCCTTGATAAAACGATCGCATGCTCGTTGTAGTAAACATACGGGGAATACTGCAGGAACCAGTGCTCGCCTTCGAGATCGACCGGAATGATGCGGTGGTTGTCTCTTGCCGGGTGGTCGAGCCTGCCGGCGTACCCGACGTTCTCTTTACAAAGCAGACACTCCGGATAAGACGCTTGTTTTTTCTCTTTCGCCGCTGCGATGGCTTTAGGGTCTTTTTCTGGTTTTGATAGATTGATGGTGATTTCTAAATCTCCATATTCCGTCGGGCTGTACCAGTGCTTGTTTTTAGCGATGCGGTCTGTGCGGATGTAATGGGAGTCCTTGGATAGTTGATAAAAATAGTCCGTTGCCGCTACCGGTCCTTCTTTTTCAAATTTGAAGTAGAAGTCCCTGTTCACCTCCGACGGGCGCGGGACGAGGATATCCATGATTTTTGCATCAAAAAGGTCCCGGTCAGTGACGGTGTCTTCTTCGATGATCTTTTTTTCGACCGCATAGGAAAGCATGCGGTTCAGGATGGCGACAGGAGTGGAGTAGTCTTCTTCAGGTGATACTTCCACGGAAGCGCCTTCAAGTTCGAACAAATGAAATAATCGGTTGCGGATGTAATCGACATCCCATACCGAAATCATACGTTTGTGCAGCCCATAGTGAATGAGATGTTCTATGTCTTGATAAATCGTCATTTCCTCACCACCCTTTTAATCTTCGTACCCATGTGGATGTTCTTGAAACCACTTCCATGCGGATTCTATCATCTTTTCGACCTCTTGATAGTATGGCTCCCATCCGAGCTCTTTCCTCGCCTTTTCAGAGGAGGCGACGAGCTGCGCCGGGTCGCCGGGACGTTTCGGTGCAACTTCTGCCGGGACCGGGTGCCCAGTCACTTCACGGACCGCTTCGATGATTTCTTTCACACTGAAACCCTGCCCGTTACCGAGGTTGTAGGTCGCGCTTGCGCCTCCTTTTTTCAAGCGGTCAATCGCCTGCAGATGAGCAGCTACCAAATCTGCGACGTGAATGTAATCCCGGATACAAGTGCCATCCGCAGTCGGATAATCGTCACCGAAAATCATGATCTTCTCCCTTTTACCAAGGGCTACTTGTAAAACGATTGGAATGAGGTGCGTTTCCGGACGGTGATCTTCCCCAATCCGCCCTTTCACATCCGCTCCCGCCACATTGAAATAACGAAGGACTGTGTACTGGATCCCGTGGGCCTCTTCGGCCCACTTCAACATTTTTTCAATCGCAAGCTTCGTCTCTCCGTAAGGATTCGTCGGGTTTGTTGGATCTTTTTCCTGAATTGGAACCTGTTCCGGTTCTCCATAAACGGCGGCCGTGGAAGAAAAGACGATCCGCTTCACATCATGGGCAGCCATCGCTTTCAAAAGGGAGATCGCTCCCCCGACATTGTTATCGTAATATTGTAGAGGTTTCTCCACACTTTCTCCGACCAGAGAATCGGCAGCAAAATGGAGCACGGAGTCGATGGGATTTTCTTTAAATACAGAGTTCAAGAACGTCTCATCACGCAAGTCTCCATCGTAGAGTTTCGCTCCATTCAATACCGCGGGATGATGCCCCGTCTGGAGGTTATCCACGATGATGACATTTTCGCCCTGGTCCAGGAGCTGAGCTACGGCGTGACTTCCAATGTACCCTGCTCCTCCACACACAAGTACGGTCATATTTTCTCCTCCTCCAAACGTTTCGCTCCATCTCCGATTTCAACAACATAAAAATCGGCCTCTAAGCCTGTTTGTTCTTTATACCGTCGTCCGACAGCTTCGATGAACCCGTCCACGTGCGTTCGTTTGACGATGCTTATTGTACATCCACCGAACCCGGCACCTGTCATGCGTGATCCGACAGCCCCTTCGTTCCAGGCCGCTTCGACGAGGGCATCCAACTCTTTTCCTGTGACCTCATAATCATCTCTCAGTGATATGTGCGAGGCGTTCATCAGCTTCCCGAACCCTTCAATATCGCCGGCATTCAACTGATGGACGGCTTCAATGGTGCGCTCGTTTTCATAGACTGCATGTTTCGCGCGCTTTAAGACGGTCGCATCTTTAATCACTGATTGATGTGTTTCAAACTCTTCGACACTCAAATCTCCTAAACTATTAATCGATAGGACTTGTTTCAGCTGCTTCAGCGCCTGTTCGCATTCCTGTCTCCGCTCGTTATATTTGGAATCCGCAAGACCACGACGCTTATTCGTATTCGCGATAATTAAAGCATGGTTATTGAGTTGGAGAGGCGTGTACTGATAGTCCAAGGTGTCGCAGTTCAAAAGCAGGGCGTGATCCCTTTTCCCCAACCCGATAGCAAACTGATCCATAATGCCGCAGTTGACGCCGACGAATTCGTTTTCTGCTTGTTGAGCAAGCTGGATCATTTTGACGCGGTCCATCGATAAATCAAACAGCTCTTCCAGTACGACACCTGTGACTAGTTCAATGGATGCGGAAGACGAGAGGCCGGCACCATTCGGGATGTTGCCGTAAAAAGCAAGATCAAGTCCTGTATCCACGTCGTAGCCTGCTTTTCGAAAAACATCAAGGACGCCTTTAGGGTAATTGGCCCAGTCATGCTCTTCCTCATATACCAATCCTTCTAGATGAGATTCGACAATTCCTTTGTCTGGAAAATTCATAGAGTAAAAACGGAGCTTTTGATCGTCTCTTTTTCTTGCAGCGACGTACGTTCCTACACTCAGTGCACAAGGAAACACATGGCCTCCGTTGTAGTCGGTGTGCTCCCCGATCAAATTCACACGACCTGGTGCAAAGAACATCTGGGCTGTCGGTTCTCCGTTGAATTTCTCATAAAAAACGGAAAGTAAATCTTCCATTTCTATTCCCTCCTTCTTCATTTTTTCTCTTTTATAACGTAAAGCTGAGATTGGTGGTCCCCGCTGCGTTCTGCTTTTTCATGGTTCGCTCCATTGAACTCTACACCAAGTGGGAGTCCGTGATACATCAGTTCATCACCATAAAACGTCCGTGCTGATCCTTCCATCTCATACCGTTTCTCAGGATCCAGACCGCTTAGTTTTAAAACCTGGTCGTTCTTCGGATTCGGAAAATAATGAGCACGATACCAGCCGACGACGGCTTCTGTTTTCTTTTCTGACACAACCATCCAGGCCGTGTCTTGATTTTCGAATGGATTCGAGAGGCGATAAAACGTGCCCGAGTGAATCAAACGACGAAGCAATTGAAATTCGGTGATTTGTTCTTTTACGATCGCCTTTTCTTCCTCTGACAATTGGCTGGGATCGAATTCATAGCCGAATGTTCCAAAGTAAGCGACATCGGCACGAAACTTCAAAGGCGTGTTCCGATAGGTCTGGTGGTTCGGTACCGCGGATACGTGTGATCCCATGCTGCATAATGGGTAGGCCATTGAAGTTCCGTATTGAATCTTCAACCGTTCAACCGCATCCGTATCATCACTCGTCCAAGCCTGTGGAGCATAGTAGAGGAGCCCGGCATCAAACCGTCCGCCTCCACCCGCACAAGATTCGAACAAGACATCCGGATATTTCGTCGTCAAACGCTCATACAACTCATAGACTCCCAGGATGTACTGGTGAAAAAAGTTGACCTGGTCATACAAATATTGGGAATAGGGTTCTGTGATGTTGCGATTCATATCCCATTTGATGTAGTCGAGTCCAGTTTCTTCTATAAGTGAACTCATCCGTTCGAACAGATAATCGACTACCTGAGGGTTGGCGAAATCGAGCACCTTTTGATTCCGTTCCAGCGTCTGATGTCTGTGCGGTGGACCGACGATCCATTCCGGGTGCTGCTGCATCAGTTCACTTTCAGGACTGATCATTTCCGGTTCAAACCAGAGCCCGAATTGAAGTCCTTTGTCTTTCACCTTTTTCGCCAACGTCCCGATTCCGTTTGGAAGTTTCTTGGGATCGACAAACCAGTCACCAAGCGAAGTGGTATCATCATTGCGTTTTCCAAACCATCCGTCATCCAGGACGAACAGTTCGACACCTAAATCTCTTGCTTCATCTGTAAAACGATCCAATTTTTCTTCATTAAAATCAAAATACGTCGCTTCCCAGTTGTTGATCAGAATTGGACGGTCTTTTTCCATCCACCTTGGGGCAATCAAATGCTTGCGGTGTAAGTCATGGAACGTCTGACTCATTTCGTTCAAGCCATTTTCCGTGTAAGTCAAGATCACTTCCGGGTTTTGAAAGCTTTCATTCTGTGCTAATTTCCATTGAAAAGCTTGAGGGTGAATACCCATCGACAAGCGTGTTGTATCATAATGGTCGACTTCAATCTGAGCGAGGAAATTCCCACTGTAGACGAACTGCATCGCAATCGCTTCCCCGCTGTCTTCGGTCGTCTCCTCCCTTTTCAAAGCGAGAAAAGGATTGTGCTGATGCGAGCTCGCCCCGCGCACACTTCCGATCGACGAAATGCCGGGAGTAAGTTTTCTCGTTTCGATATGACGCTCTCTAGCCCATGCGCCTGAAAGATGAACCATTTCATAATCAGCGTCAGGGAGGTCGATGGATGAAGACATGGAATGCTTCAACGTAACAGAACTTTCGCCTTTATTAGTGATACGGTTACTTCTTGTGATAACAGGCAGGTCACGGAAGATCGTGTACATGAGCTCCCACTCTACCTGCGCTTGGTCATCTATGAGCGTAACTACAAGCGTTTCAGCTTCTGAATTTCCCGCAAAAGTTGCCGGAAGGCCTTCTAACTTTGGCTTTCCTTTTATGATCTGGTGATTTTTATAACGAAAATCAGCGACAGACGCGCCCTTTTGTTCTTCCAAAATGAGTGCCGGCGTACGGAAGTCCCCTTTTCCATAAACCGGCGCTTCCTGCCTGACCATTTCTAAGGAAAAATCAGGATCCCCCTCAAACGCATGAGTCGTCGAAGGGTTGGTATTTTCATAGTCTTGAAAATGACGGAAGTCCCGGTCGCGGAGGGCTTTACCATAGTAGAGATGACCGAGCTGTCCGTTTTTCATGACGTGGAAAATGTAACTGATTTGTCCGTTGGTTAGATGAAATTGATGTGTTTCTTCATTAATAAAGATCAACGGCTGCTCCTCCTTCTACTCTTTGACTGATCCGCCGAGAATTCCGGAGATGAACTGCTTTTGCAGCAACAAGAAGAAAATCATGATCGGCAAGGTAGACAACGTCGTTCCCATCATGACCTGTCCGTAGTCAATTCGGGACATCCCGACAAGACTGGAGAGAGCCACCGGCAAGGTGTACATCTCCTGGGATTGCAATACGACAAGTGGCCAAATGAAGTTGTTCCACTGGAACATGAACAAGAAAATCGCGACTGCAGCAAGCGCCGGGCGCATGACTGGAAGTACGATGCGGAAAAAGATATGAAACTCTCCCGCCCCATCGACACGTGCGGCTTCAAGCAGGGAATCTGGAATCGACTGCATGTTCTGTCTCATAAGGAAAATTGCAAATGGATAAGCGACTTGTGGAAGGATGACCGCCTGAAACGTGTTCAACCAACCGACATTTCCGAAGATTTCAAACAAAGGAATCAACGTCACGTGATAAGGAATCATGATCGCGACAAGCAACATGAAGAAAATGGCGTTACGTCCTTTGAATTTAAACTTCGCAAACGCATAGCCCGCTGCCGTACAAATGATGGCTGAAATCGCAGTAAACGTCAGCGTTATGAACAAGGAGTTCCCCATGACGCGGATGATACCTACGTTTTCATTTAGATTCTTAAAGTTCTCCCAGCCATAATCACCTGGCAGAAAGTTCGGTGGAACCTTAAAGATTTCCCCGGACGGGTTCGTCGCCCCGACAAACATCCAATAAAACGGGAAGACGGAGATGATGACTCCTATGAATAAGAAAGCGTATAAGAGTGTTTTTTTAAGTGGACTGACCTGTTGATTCATTTATCTTCACCTGCCCATTTCATTTGTGCCCAGGAAAGGACCCCGATGATTAATACAAGAACGTATGCAATCGCGGATGCGTAACCGAAATCAAAGTAACGGAAACCATTTTGATACAAGTAGAGAGTGATCGTCAGTGTGGCATTGTTCGGACCACCCTGCGTTAAAATGTAAGGCTCATCGAACAACTGCAACGTTCCGATCGTTGACAATACGAATGTGAACAAGAAGATCGGTTTCAACTGAGGTACGGTAATGTAAAAGAACTGACGAACTTTTCCTGCCCCGTCCATCTCAGCCGCTTCATAAAGCGATCCGGGAATGTTTTGGAGACCGGCAAGGAAAATGACCATGTTGTACCCGGTCCAGCGCCAAGTGATTGCTGCCATCAAAGCGACTTTAGCCCAGAATGGATCGGACAACCAGGCAATCGCCTCGATACCAAAAAGAGAAAGCACATAGTTCGCAAGGCCGTAGTTTTCATCAAGAATGATCATGAAGATGATGGAAGATGCGACCAATGCTGTAATGGCCGGCATGAAGAAGGCTACCCTGAAAAAGCTCTTCATTTTTACCAGTTGAGAATTAAGGGCCACCGCAATGACGACAGCTAAGAACAACTGGATCGGAACTTGAATGAGTAAAATGAGGAACGTATTTCCGAGCGCTTTGTAAAATAACGTGTCCCGGAACAATCGAATGTAGTTATCCAGCCCGACAAATTCATACCCTGATCCTGCACGCGTTTGAAAACTCAATAATAATGACGAAATGACTGGATAAACGGTAAAGATCAAGAAGAAAGTAACGGCTGGAAGAATAAATAAGTACGGCACCGTCTTCGGTGTAATCCATTTCTTACGAGATTTTGGTTTTTGACTGAAAGGACCCGGTTTCTTAGATGGCTGCTTGTTCTTTTCGTGGTTGGCGTTTGCCATCTGTTCGGCATTCGGTTGACTCACAATGTTCTACCCCCTCAATGATATTGGTTGGTTCTAAAAGCGCTTTCAAAATATTGCGTTTAGACTTTGTTAATTAATTTAATTTACTTAATAGTAACATAGCATCCTTCGTTTGTCTGCTCCATTTTCAGAAAAATTGCATTCATTTTCACTTCAATAAATGCTCCCAATACTTGAAGACTCCGTTTCGAGATGTTCGATGAGTGAATAGGGACTCCAGGAAAAGGTTCGCTTTCCACGGGGCGGGCGGTGAGCCTCCTCAGGCTACGCCTTCCGGGGTCTCACCAGTCCCACTCGTCCCATAGGAGTCTCACCGTTTCCCTCCGCCCCTTTATTAATAAGCGTCTCGAAACCACTTCTGGAATAAGAAGCTTTCAAGCTTGATGGAAGTGTGGGCGTTAAACTTTTACTCTATATGTATTTGGATTTTGAAAGCTTGTTAGAGAAGGCTTTATGCTTATAAAAGCAAAAAAAGTGGAAGGCAGTCCCTTTGAGCCAAGAGGTTCGTTTTACGCATACATCGAAAGGGGGGCTGGAAGCTGCGAGACTCCCGTGGGAATGGAATGGATTGGCTGGCGAGACCCCACAGGAAAGCGAGTAGCTTCCCGACCACCCCTGACGCCCAACAAAGAAACGAAACCGAAAAACATCTCGATATCAAGTCTTCTGCAATCCTGCCATATACTTTAATAAAGGCATAAAAAAAGGTCGATCCCCACTTTGGGAAATCGACCTTTTTTATTTCTATTTTTTTTATAGGGAGTAAATTAATTGGCGCTGCGCCCTGTTTCACTTTCAAGCTTGTCAGCTGCGTTTTGAAGCGCTTCTTCAATCGGCGTGCCATCAAGCAGAATGGATGCTTGGGTATCAGACATCGTATCGAACGCACGTGCATAATCAGCTGTGTAATTCGCTACAGGAATATCAGATACTTCATCCGCAAACAGTTGGAAAACAGGTTGGTTGTTAAAGAATTCGGATTCTTGGCTGAAGTAATCTTCTTCATACGTTGTCTCCAAAGATGGGAAGATTCCTTTTTCTTTAAGTGCCGTCATCTGTGGCTCTACTTCTGTTGTGAAGTACTCGACGAATGCATATGCTGTGCTCTCATTGTCCGTAGAAGACGGGATTACTAGATCAGACCCTCCAAGGTTGGCTGCGCGGTTGCCGCCTTCCTCAAATGCTGGCAAGTAGAAAACATCCCAGTTGCCGCTTTGATCAGGAGCCTGGTCCATGATCGTACCGGAATACCATACGCCGAATGGAACGGTCGCCACTTCGCCGTTAACTGTTGCAGAAACGACGCCATCCCAACCGTTGTTGTTGAGAACAAGATCTTCATCATGCAGACGCTGGATCACGTCAAAAGCTTTTTGTGACTCTTCGGAAGCGACATCAATGTTCCCTTCCTCATCGAAGTAAAACGCACCTTGTTGGTTCATCATCATACGGTAAAGCGCATCGTCCGCTGCAACATCAATTGGAACCATTTTTGTTCCTGTTGCTTCTTGAATGGTTTTACCTGCTTCAATGTAGTCATCCCACGTTTTGATATCATCTGGGTTTACGCCCGCTTCTTCAAAAATATCTGTACGATAGAAGACACCTGCAGGTCCTACATCCCAAGGAGCTGCAAAAAATTCTCCGTCTTCATTTTGTGTAACTGACTTTTTATATTCGCCAAATTTATCTGCGTGCTCATCATAACCGAGTTCAGAAAGGTTAGCGATCGCATCCGGGAATTGATCATGATAGTTGGCTAGGCGATCGGACTCGACCATCACTACATCTGGAAGTCCATTTCCGCCGGAAGCTAGTCCTACGGTTAATTTTTCATAAACATCCAAACGTCCGATATCTTCCACATTCACTTCAACATCTGGGTATTGTTCCTTGAACCCGTCCACCGCAAGCTCCATTGATTCGGCAGCTACGTTCCAGCCCCAAACGGTAATTTCGCCGGACGGTTCTCCACCTTCTCCACTCTCACTAGAGGATTCTCCACCTGTTTCACCGGAACAAGCAGCCAATCCACCTGCTACAAGGCCTACCAAAAGAAAACTCTTCAACCAATTTTTCATTCTGTCTTCCTCCCCCTTATTTGATAGCGTTTTCAAAACTTAATAAAATAAATTAACTAACTAGTTATAAGGTAGCACAGAACCATACAAATGAAAAGAGTTTTTTCAAAATTAACTCTTTTATAAAGAGAACTGTTCTATAATAGATGCATTAAACACAGTGCTCAAGCCAATAACTTAGTAAAATAAATTTAATAAGTTACTTTTTGTGGTAAAATGGAAGTAGTACAACATAGTTGGAGGAATCGTATGAGCACGCACTATACTAGAGGCAGTTTTCAGTTGATGAAATCGATGAACCGCTCGATTATATTGAATATGATTCGCGAGCATGGGCCGATCTCCCGGGCGGATATCGCGAAGCAATCGAGATTGACTCCCCCCACAGTCAGTAATATCGTCAAAGAACTTATCCAAACCCAATTTGTTATTGAAACGACCCAGGGGCAGTCCAAAGGTGGGCGTAAACCAACACTACTTGAAATTAACGCTGATCATTTTTACATTATCGGAGTCGATGTTGGGACCTTCCATATGAACTTCGTCGTGACGAACTTATATGGAGAACTGAAGGATGTTGCGAAAAAAGAGATCCCTTCTTACCCCTCAAAAGAAGACATTCTTGAAACGATGAAAAGCGGCATTCGCGAATTTTTCACATCAGGGAAATGTGATCCGAAGAAGTTCCTGGGTATTGGCATCGGGATGCACGGAATTGTTGATCCGATTGAAGGAGTCTCTCGTTTCGCTCCATCCTTTCAGCTCTACGATATCCCAATAAAAGCGGAGCTGGAAAATGAGTTTGATATGATCGTCAAAGTAGAGAATGATGCAAAGGCCATGACGCTTGGTGAATATTGGTTCGGCAACGGAAACGATGCGGATAACATGGTCGGGGTCAACGTCGGGAACGGGATCGGCGCTGGGATGATGATCAAAGGACAACTTTTCCATGGAGAAAACAATATCGCAGGAGAGATCGGTCACATCACCATTGACCTTTCCGGACCAAAATGTACGTGTGGCAATTACGGGTGTCTGCAGACGCTTGCTGCAGGTCCAGCTATTGCAGAGAGGGCCCGCAAGGAATTGAAAACAGGGAAGCCATCAATGATCCGGGACCTTGTGGATCACGATTTTGAAAAAGTGGACGGAAAGCTTGTATATGAGGCTGCCTGCGATGGGGACGAGTTCAGCATTGAACTGTTGAATCAGACAGGAAGGTTTCTCGGCATCGGCTTGACCAACTTAATCCATACATTGAACCCTAAACGGATTATTATCGGCGGAGGCGTTTCGAAGGCCGGAGATTTTCTGATGGATGGAATTAAAGAAACCATCCACTCCCGGGGGCTGACAAGTAAAGCGAAGGAAACGCATATCGTCCTATCCAAATTAGAAGAGCACGCATCAGCCATCGGGGCTTGCGTATTGATATTAGAAGAATTTTTCTCGAGATAAGAAAAAGAGCCTGCCGGTAGTGTGAAGCTGCCGGCAGGCTCTTTTTTATGGGTTCGCTTGCATTTGCAGGACCATTCCTTCTAACACATGGATGTTCCTTGCGTTGTACCGGATCCCTTTGTAATCAAAAACAAGAATCTGGCTATCTTTCACATTGAGGAGTTCTTCATAATTTTTTTCGGCCACGATTTTTTGATAACTGATTGTGGCGATGACGTTTTTCCGAGCAAGATACACCTTCATTCCATTCAATTGCGAACGGATTTTCTTGTCCGGTGGCTCTTCATCATAAAAATAAACAAAATGCAGTTCATTCTCCATAGAAGATGTAAACTGTTGGATCGATCTCTCTGTCGCATTCTGTGCACATCCCACTAAAAGTCCCAAAACGAGCAACAGCCCCAACCACTTTCTCAATTTACATTCCTCCAAAAGAATAACTTATACCACTATATGCCGTACCCCTCCCTCGTACCACACCTTTCCAGAAAATAACGTACCAGGTCATCCATATTCTGGATGACCTGGTACACCAATATTTACCACTACCATCTTGTACTTCTCTCTTATTCTGGGAGAGTTTTTACATGTATCTACAAAAATCGTATAATAGGATAGTAGTTTATAGAAAGAGGTGGGTGAATGGAACGCAGGGAACTGAAGAAGAAGAAAAGGCGTAAACGTAGACGTTGGAAAGTCCTCCTATTTGTAGTTGCACTTATATTCTTAATCGGAGGCGTTTATTTATATACCATCTATAATGAAGTTCGTACGACGGTGAACCAGGATTTACACGAAGATGTAACGTCCATCGATACAGATCAAACCAAAGAAAAAGTAGATAATAAGGAACCGTTGAACATCCTCCTTCTCGGTGTCGATGAACGGGAGAATGACGTTGGTCGTTCCGATACAATGATTGTCATGACTCTTGATCCGAGTAATGACCAAATGCAGATGGTCAGTATCCCGCGGGATACGTATGCAGAGATTGCCGGGGACGGACGAAAGACACGAATCAACCATGCCTACGCCTACGGGGGTAGTGACATGGCCGTAAATACAGTCGAAAACTTCCTTGATATTGAGTTGGATTACTACATCAGAGTCAATATGGAAGGATTATCTCAAGTTGTCGATGCTGTGAATGGAATCACTGTCAATAACGACCGTGCTTTCAGCTCAGGTCCATTTGATTTCAAAAAAGGCGAAATTAAATTGGACGGTCGTGAAGCGCTCGCTTTCGTCCGTATGCGCAAAAATGATCCTAACGGAGACTTGGGCCGTAATGAAAGACAACGTCAGGTCATCCAAGGAATCATTGATAAAGGAGCGCGTCTTGACGCTGTGAACAAAGTCGGTGACGTCATGGATGTGCTCGGTGACAATGTAAGCACAAACATGCAATTCGCGGATATGCGCAGACTCGCAACCAAATACAGCAGTGCTCGCAAAAATTCGACCACCTATCAGATGGAGGGAGAAAACTTCCGGGCTAACGGCATGTATTTGATCAACATGCCTGAAGAAGAAATTCAAAAAACGCATGACATGATTGTCAATTTCGGTTCTAAATAACACAAATCCCCCTTCTCGTTATGAGTAGGGGGATTTTCATTTGAAGACAGGAAGTCCTGCTTAGGCTGCATCCTGATCTTCCTTTTTATTTGCTGTATATTTTTTTATGGCGCGTATGATCCCAATGAAAACAAAATAAATGCCGCAAAACAGGAAGAAACCCATCACGCTGACAAAGGCATCTGCAAACTCCATGTTTCCACTGCCTGTGATTTTCTGCTGAATCTCAACCGCAAAAACAAAGACAAGTACCATCGCAAACGTAAATAAAAACGAAATGGCCGTAATGCTCCATTTTGCTATGGCATGGAAAAGGATATCCACGAAAATAAGGCCGATAATTCCCAGGATACCAATGACCCAGAAGTGAAGGTCCTTATCTGTAAGATTCCATCCCATCAATTGCGTGAATTTCAAAATCACATCATGCCAAACATTGACTACATCAGCCAACAATAAAATAACTTCTCTCATTGCTAGTCTCTCATTCTCCCATCTCAAAAGCTAAAACAAATCACAATTTAAACTAAAAATACCATAAGGAGAAACGCTTGTATATGTTTTCTTACAAATACTGTTAGACCTGGTCATCCATGAAATGGATGACCAGGTCTAACAGTTATTTCCATATCACACATACATATACCTCATCATTACGTGAGCAGCAAGCCTGCTCGTCATATCTCTGAAGTCTTTGGTAGGGTCGACTTCCACGATGTCCATCCCTTTGACCAAAGGATGACGAGAAGCAATAGATACACTGTTTAGCAGCTCTCTCGCCGTCAATCCACCCGGCCCAATAGCCGGACAACCAGGTGCATACGCCTGATCGACCACATCCATATCAACAGACAAATAAATGCAGCTGCATTTATTTTCCAATATCTGTATGACCTGGTCTGTTAGATTATGGATGCCTTTCTCTTCCACGTCGGCCATGGTGTAGGTGTGGATGTTTTGTTCTCTGGCATAGTCGGCGTAGGCTTGGGCGTTGGAGAAGTCGCGGATGCCAATTTGGACGAGATCTTCGCCGCGGATGACTCCTTCTTCAATTAAACTACGAAAGGGGGTGCCGTTTGTCCGTCCGCCATCCTCGACATTTCGCAGGTCATGGTGAGCATCCCATTGGATGATTCCGATTCTCCCGTATTTCTCTTGAAAGGCTGAAATACCAGGGAAACTCACTCCATGGTCCCCGCCAAGCATGATGTATTTGGAACAAGCTTCTGTGTCAATCATTTCTCTGACACTTGTCCTCAGCCTCTTGCGTGTTTCCTCGTTATCCGTCGGATGCACCGGGACGTCACCAAAGTCTAACAACTTCACATCTTCATAACTTTTATCTCTCTCCCCTGAATACGTACTGTAAGCCCCCAGCGCCTTTCTAATCGACCCAGGTGCTTCCGATGCGCCTGACAATGAGATAGAAGTTTTAGATAAAGGCAGGCCGATGAGCCCTATATCTCCAGTTTTCCCAAGCTCATAATAAGAAACCGTTTCATCAACTTTCGTCGTATGACGATCTTTGAATCTAGCATCCCTGCCCGGGTTGAGGTACTGAAAAGACACGAGCGCCCCTCCTCTCCCACACCTTTCTTCCACTCTTCCATACAGCCTTGGCATGGTTCGCCGCATAGTGATACGGGATGTACTTATAATTCGGAACGTCCCACAGGACAACATCCGCTTTTCTCCCAACACTCAAACACCCGGCCACATCCCCTCTTCCAATCGCATGCGCGGCATTCACCGTCACACTATTCCATATCTCCTCCGGGGTCATCTTCATTTTCAATGCGGCAATCGACATGATCATCTGCAGGTTGTAGGTCACACAACTGCCAGGGTTGAAGTCGGTGGCCAGAGCAACGGCAGCTCCACGGTCGATCATTTTTCTAGCATTCGCGTAATGTTCTTTTCCTAAGTAAAAGGTGGTTCCCGGAAGCAGCACAGCGACCGTGTCTCCCTTAGCAAGGCTGTCGATTCCCTCATCAGAAGCTGCAACTAGATGATCTGCCGATGCCGCGCCCATAGAAACGGCAAGTTCTGTTCCTCCGAGCGGATCGATTTCATCGGCATGAATCTTCGTTTGGAATCCGAGTTCCTGGGAAGCTTTCATAAAACGACAGGACTGCTCAATGGTAAAGACACCTGTTTCACAAAAAATATCCGTAAACTCCGCCAGCCCATCCTCACTGATTTCAGGAAGCAGGCGGATCATTTCATCAAGAAATGCTTCTTCCTTCCCCTTGTACTCCGGCGGGATCGCATGAGGACCTAGAAATGTCGAAGCTAAATCGAGTAGGCTTTCTTCATTCAACCGCTTGACTACACGGAGCTGTTTCAACTCTGCTTCCCGTTCAAGACCGTAGCCGCTCTTCGCTTCAAGTGTTGTCACCCCATGAGCTGCCATCTGCTCTAACGTCTGTTTTGCTTTTTCATAAAGCTCCGTCTCACTCTCTGCCCGCGTCGCTTCCACCGTTGATAAAATCCCGCCCCCTTGCTGCAAAATCTCCAAATAAGGGACACCGGCCTGCTTCAATGCCATCTCATTTTCCCGTGAACCTCCGAAGACGAGATGGGTGTGCGGATCGACGAGACCAGGTGTTACAATTTTTTCCATAGCATCAACCCGCTCGCTGGCTTTTAGTTTCCGCCCTTCTTCGTTTGTACCGATCCAGGCGACTTTGCCATCTTGAAAAGCGATGGCCATGTTTTCTTTTACGTCCAGTTGCTTCATCGCACCCCCCTTTTAACGGACCCTCGGCAGGTAAAATCAATTGCCCAATATTTTCAATGAGTGTATCGTACATCACCGGCCCCTCCTCTTCATCGGAATATCAATCTCATGCTTATCTGCTTCTTCCACCGCTTTATCGTAACCCGCATCGGCGTGACGAAGAATGCCCATACCAGGATCAGTCGTCAGGACACGTTCCAACCTTTCTTCAGCAAGGTCGGTACCATCAGCCACAACAACCATTCCTGCATGAAGTGAGTATCCCATACCGACACCACCGCCATGGTGGAACGAAATCCATGATCCGCCGGCCGCTGTATTAATGAGTGCGTTCAACACCGCCCAGTCACCAACCGCATCACTGCCATCCAGCATCGATTCCGTTTCTCTGTTTGGTGAGGCGACCGATCCACAATCCAAATGATCCCTTCCGATCACCACGGGCGCACTCAATTCTCCTTTTCTCACAAGCTCATTGATTGCCATCCCCATCTTCTTCCGCTCACCGTATCCAAGCCAGCATATCCTTGATGGAAGTCCTTGAAATTGGACTTTTTCCTGTGCCATATCAATCCATCTCAAGAGCTTCTCATTTTCAGGAAAAAGCTCTCTGATCAGCTGGTCGGTACGATAAATATCTTTGGGATCGCCTGACAAAGCCGCCCATCGAAACGGTCCTTTCCCTTCACAAAAAAGAGGACGGATGTAGGCGGGCACGAAGCCATGAAAATCGAACGCGTCCTTTACGCCTTCCTCTAGTGCGACCTGGCGGATATTGTTGCCGTAATCGAAAACAATACTGCCTTTTCTTTGAAACTGAAGCATGAGTTCTACATGTTTAGCCATGGATTTTGATGAAAGGCGGACGTATTCATCCGGATTCTTATTCCTCAAGGATTCCGCTTCTTGCAGCGAATACCCAACAGGTACATAGCCATTCAGCGGGTCATGGGCAGATGTTTGGTCTGTAACAATATCGATATCCAGCACGTTTTGTAAAAGTCGTTCATGCATTTCTGCCGCGTTTCCTAACAGAGCAATCGAAAGAGCCTCTCCATTCGCCTTCGCTTCTTTTGCCCATAAAACAGCCTCTTCCATAGACTCTGTGCTCACATCGCAGTAGCCGGACTGAAGGCGCTTCGAAATCCGGTCAGGATCCACTTCGACCGCGATGACGACTCCACCGTTCATCGTAACCGCGAGCGGTTGGGCCCCTCCCATACCGCCAAGGCCTGCCGTCAATGTAATCGTTCCTTTCAAAGAGCCACCGAAATGTTTTTCAGCAAGGGATGCGAAGGTTTCATACGTTCCTTGCAAAATGCCCTGTGATCCAATGTAGATCCAGCTCCCTGCGGTCATTTGGCCGTACATCATCAGCCCTTTTTGATCGAGCTCATGAAAATGCTGCCAATTCGCCCACTTCGGGACCAGCACGGAATTCGAAAGCAGAACCCTCGGCGCTTTTTCATGCGTTTTAAAAACACCCACTGGCTTCCCGGACTGGACGAGCATTGTTTCATCTTTTTCCAGACGCTTCAACGTGGCAACGATCGCATCAAACGCTTCCCAGTTCCGTGCCGCTTTACCGATGCCCCCGTAGACGACGAGTTCTTCAGGGATTTCTGCGACTTCCGGATCAAGGTTGTTGCATAGCATCCTTAAGACCGCCTCCTGTTCCCATCCTTTACATTCCAACTGTACGCCAGTTTTTGCTTTCACCTTACGAGTTGTCGACATATGTTTCTCCTCCTTCATGAACGGATCGCCATTTTCTCCAATCAAAAGCACTCTCCTTCAACCATTTCTCTGCGTTTTCAATATCCTTAGAAAACACCCGGTCCTGCGTCACTTTCGGCACGACACTCCTTGCAGATTTCCAAAGATCCTGGGCAAGTAGCGATGCCCGCTCGATCCCCCTGAGTTCCAGCGCCTGAAGACTGCAAATCAATTCAATCGCTACCACTTTTGTCGCGTTGTCGATGACCATGGCCGCGTGCCGGGCTGCTGTTGTACCCATGCTCACATGATCTTCCTGATTCGCAGACGATGGAATCGAATCGACACTAGCGGGATGGGCGAGTGTTTTATTTTCAGAAACTAACGATGCAGCGACATACTGAACAATCATCAATCCTGACTCCAAGCCCGGATTGGCACTGAGAAACGGTGGAAAATCATTCAACTGCGGATTGACGAGTCGTTCAATCCTGCGTTCCGAAATGTTGGCTAGTTCACTGATCGCGATTTTTAAAAAGTCCATGGCAAACGCAATCGGCTGGCCGTGGAAGTTCCCACCGGATACGACTACTTTTCCACCTTCTAAAAGCAGCGGATTGTCTGTTGCCGCATTCATCTCAATCGTCAATTTTTCCCTTACGTAATCAAGCGTCTGCCACGTGGCGCCGTGCACTTGTGGAATACAGCGTAAGGAATAAGCGTCCTGTACCCTTTTTTCCCCTTGAAAAGTGACGAGGTGGCTACCGTTAATTAGGTGACGCATCCGCTCAGCCACCGCCATTTGTTCCGGGTAACCGCGCGCTTCATGGATGCTTGGATGAAAAGCATCACGGATGCCTTCCAGCGCCTGCAACGTAAGGCTTGCCACCCAGTCACACTGCAAAGCCAGCCGCTCCGCTTCGATGTAACTAATGACTCCAACTGCCGTCATCGCCTGCGTTCCGTTAATGAGCGCAAGCCCTTCTTTTGCCTTCAACGATAAAGGCTTCAATGACAGCCTCTGCAATATATCTTCTGTTGGATGCCGATCACCTTCGTAAAAAACTTCTCCTTCTCCCATCAGGACGAGCGCCAAATGGGCAAGCGGAGCTAAGTCCCCGGAAGCCCCGAGTGATCCTTGCGAAGGAATGACCGGATGGACGTTAAGGTTAACGAGATCGCATAACCGCTGGACAAGGACATCCCGGACGCCCGAATAGCCTTTCATGAGGGCATTTAACCGGAGTACCATCATGGCACGGCTCACTTTTTCAGAAAAAGGTTCGCCCACTCCGCACGCATGCGAACGGACCAGATGGTGCTGCAGGCTGTCGACATCTTCCGCAGCAATTCGGACATCACTTAATTTCCCAAAACCAGTATTGATGCCGTACACCGAGTGTCCTCTCGTCACGATTTCTTCGACGGTTTCTCTGCTTGCCCTAACATCGATGAGGCTCGTTTTTGATAAGCCGATCTTGGCATTTTCTAAGCATATTTCCTTCATCTGCTCGATAGATAAGTCTCTTCCATTCAGTTCGATCATCCACAATCCCCCTTTCACACGAAAAGATTCTGGTGGATTTTCTACAAAAAGAGGCGACAATGGCATAGGAAATACCATTGTCGCCCCCTCATCGCTCATGACTATAGGCCACCTATTCTTTATATATGATTGATACCGAGTCCAAATGTCTCATGTTCCAAACCTTTTACCGGAGCCCCGATCGTTCCGTAAAAAGCGACAGCGATCCACTCGCCTTCTTCAGATCTGTCATAAGGCTTTCCACGAACGACGGCAAAGCGAAGTCCAACGGTCCTCATCATGTTACCGACTCCAATTTGTCCCCGCGTCACGCCCTGCAAGGATTCTAAGATCGCATGATAAAGGGCATGCGTCTCCCTGTAGACATTTTCTGCGATTATGCCATTCCGTTTGGCAGCGGTTTCGACTGCCGCAATAACTTTTTGCACTTCCATCGAACCCGCTTTCCCCTGGGCAGTATTCCACTTTCTCGAACGCGGGCGCAAAAAGCTCCATCTCGTTCTCATCCAGGGAAGCAAGCAGCATCGCAAGCTTTCCTATTTTCACCGTCTGGGTCATACCATCTCCACCCTACTCATCACTAATAACTACTTAAATTGTAACCGCTTTCTTAATTGTCTGCAATACAAAAAAGATGACCTCATCCAAATGGACCAGGTCATACATTATTTTCCATATTATTCAGTTTTAAATATAGCCTGTAGTAGGCGGAGAAAGCGAGAAAGGCGATGATGGATCCGGTGAAGATCGGGATGATTAGCGGGAAGATGTACAGACTGACAGCCAGAATGAATCCCGAACTGATGGCAACCGTCAAAAACAACACCGGACTGACAAACGTAAGCATAAACGCTTTTTTTCAGCGCCGCTCCTACTTTCAAATTAAAATGGACGAGCGTACTGAATGTGTTAATCGTGTAAACAAAAAGCAGGATTACCAAGATAAGAAACAGATTCATGAGCAAGGAACTCGTCGTAGAAAAATAATAAAGATCGGCGGCGAGCACACTCCACAGAATGGTAAGAACGATTCCAGCCTTCATGCTGTTTTTGTAATTCTCTTTGTAATAGCTGAGGTAAGAGCGATCAGCGGTTTCTTTATGATCTTTCCTCACCCAGTCGCGCGCCTTTGCAAACATGGCGGTCGTGGCGGGGAAAAAGATGAAAGGCAGCAAAAGGACAAGCGGCGGCAGCAAATACCACAATTCCTGTATGTCTCCCACGTTCAATAAGCTCAATAATAATAGTGCGACAGGCAGATTGAACACGGTCCACTGCAAGTTGGTCAATGCGAACTTACTGATCCATTCGCTGACGGCGTATAATCCGCCTCTGATTCCTGATGACTGTTTCATAATCTTCCCCTTCCTCAATAAAAAACCCCCTCAAAAGTCTGAGGGGTTTTGTCATTTCCTAGTTACGCCCACCACATCTCCGTTGCCGGTTCTTCAATCAGCACGGATTTCAAATTTTTCACGGCTTGATTGAATCCTTCGTTGATTGACATGATCGGATCTTCGTGCTCGATACTTACGACATGATCGTAGCCGTACGTACGAAGAGCACTGATGATGTTAGACCATTCTTCAATTCCGTGTCCGTAACCAACGGAGCGGAAACTCCAGGCGCGTGTCTGCACGTTTCCGTAATTCTGCATGTCTGTCAAACCGTACATGTTGACGTTATCCTGATCGATGTACGTGTCTTTCGCATGGAAGTGGTGGATGGCATTTTCTTTACCCAAAATCTTGATAGCTGCTACTGGATCGATGCCCTGCCACCACAAGTGACTTGGATCAAGGTTTGCCCCGATGGCGTCACTGGTTGCTTCACGAAGCTTCAACATCGTGTAAGGCGTATGGACAAGGAATCCCGCATGCAGTTCAAGACCGACTTTTACGTTATGTTCTTCAGCAAACTTCCCTTGTTCTTTCCAGTAAGGGATCAGTTTTTCATTCCACTGCCATTCTAACACATCTGAATACTCCGGAGGCCATGGAGTGACCGGCCAGTTCGGAGCTGTATCGTTTTCGTGTCCGCCCGGTGTACCTGAGAAGGTGTTTACAACAGGGACATCCATCAAGCTTGCCAGTCTTACTGATTTTACAAACGCTTCATGGGACTCTTCTGCGAAGGCTTTATCCGGTGAAACCGGGTTGCCGTGACAGCTGAAGGCACTGATTGTAAGCCCGCGGTCATGGACCTTCTTTAAGTACTCATTTCGTTTCTCTTCACTTTCAAGGAGCTCATCTACGTTACAGTGAGCATTACCAGGGTAGCCGCCTGTCCCGATTTCGACCGCTTTCAAGCCTGCTTCTTTCGCGTGGTCCAACATTTCTTCAAATGATTTATCGGAAAATAATACAGCAAAAACGCCTAATTTCATGAACAATCTCCTCCTGCTAGGTTTATAGTTTCACACTTGTACCTGTTTCACTGCTTTGATAGATCGCTTCCATCAATTTCGTTACCTTCAACGCTTGTTCTGGTTTCACGACTAATTCGTCATTTCCTAAACAGCTGTCGATAAAATTTTCCGCCTGAGCAAGACCAGGGGTCGGCTCACCTTCCCGGATTTTCGCCGTACTATCGAGTAAAGCGCCGTATTTAGCTTGGTAGAGTTCAAAGGGATAGACACTGAGTCCACCGTCGACACCAGAAATCGAAAGCGATGTGTGGTCTTCCTTAATGTTGGCCGCCCAGGAGCATTCAAACTGCATGGACTCTCCATTTTCAAAGGTAATGTAACTGGTCACATGATCATCAACGTTGAACGATTCATGATCGAATGCTCCCCAGTCGTTCACCTGTCCTGGAGTCTTGCTTAGACGGTCATACGTACGTCCCATCACCTCGACAGGTTTGGGATCATCGAGAAGCCAAAGCGCAAGGTCGAGCAAATGACAGCCGAAATCGATCAGACTGCCGCCACCTTGCAAATCTTTGTTCGTGAACACGCCCCAACCTGGGACTTTCCGGCGTCGCATCGCCTGGACTCTCGTTACGAGAGGATCTCCAATTTCATTATTGAGGGTTGCTTTTTTAGCCAGCTGCGCTTCCGGTGTGTACCGGTAATGATAGGCAATCGATAAAAGACGGTCATTCTTTTCTGCCGCTTCCATCATCGCTTCGCATTCCTCTGTCGTAATCGCCATCGGCTTTTCACATAACACGTGTACGCCAGCTTCAAGGGCGGCAATGGAAATCTCCGCATGAAACTTGTTCGGCGTACAAATCGTGACCGCATCGACTTTTGAAAATAGATCCTTATATTCTTTGAAAACGTAGGGAATCTCGTGGGCTTCGGCTACTTCTTCCGCTCGTTCTACATTCACATCCCGGACAGCCGTCAGCTCCACTTTGTCTTTTAAATCAAGGAAAGAGGGAATATGCCGTCCTTGGGCAATTCCCCCTACTCCGATGATTCCCATTTTTAAACGTGTCATTTGGTGACTTTCTCCAGGCTGCTGATTTGTCTCGTTTCGCCTGAGCGGAGGGCACCGAGGATGACTTCCAGTGATTTCATACCTTCTTCTCCAGTGATGAGAGGCTCGGTATCATTCACAATGCTGTCAACGAAGTGGTCAATAACGTGAGAATTGCTTTGTCCGCCTTCTTCGTTGGATTGGATTTTTCCAAGTTGATATTTGACGATATCGCCATTGGTGTATTGAGCGACCAAGGAGTATTCTGGATCGTCTTCAAGGCGAAGCGTTCCTTTTTCCCCGTAGATCACTGTCGAGTTGTCTTCATTCGGATTGTATGCCCAGCTTGCTGCCATCGTTCCGACGACGCCGGATTGAGAACGTAGAATACAGACTGCATTATCATCGACAGTAATGTCTTTCTTCGCATTGTTCTCGACAAAACCTGCCACATCGACGAATTCTTCGCCAAGGATGTAACGGAGCAAGTCTGCTTTATGTACTCCTAAGTCACCCATGGCACCGATGAACGCCTGATCCTTCTTGAAGAACCAGCTGTCTTCTCCTTCTGCACTCCATCCTTCTGGTCCACCATGGCCGAAGGTCGTACGGAAGCTGTAGACTTTTCCGATGTCACCTGATTCGATCAGTTCCTTCGCTTTTACGTGAGAAGGGACGAAACGTTGGTTGTGGGCGATCATCAATTTCTTCCCGTTCTTTTCAGCGGCTTGAATCATTTCTTCCGCTTCTTCTTTAGATGTTGCCATCGGCTTCTCACAAAGGACATGGGCGCCCGCATTCAGCGCAGCAATGGAAACCGGTGCATGCAAGTAGTTCGGCAGGCAGACGCTAACGGCGTCCACTTCTTCTTTCTTTAATAGCTCTTCATAATCGGTGTAAAGTGTCGCACCGTGCAACTGGGCTACTTCTCTCGCCCGTTCTTCGGCAATGTCACAGACCGCTTTGATTTCTACATTTTCATTCGCTACGTATTCCGGAAGGTGACGATTTTGAGCAATACTTCCGCATCCAATTACAGCAATTTTCAATGGTGACATAGTAAAAGCTCCTTTATGATTTAGTTGAAATTTCTTCTAAAGGTTGTGCATTTCCGTACACAGGTGTCGGTGTTTCCGTGTTGTTTACCCATTTCACACCATTACGGATGACGGTTTGTACTTCTTTGTTGTAATACGTCGGATACGTTTCATGTCCCGGACGGAAGTAAAAGACTTTCCCTCTGCCACGACGGAAAGTGGCACCACTACGGAACACCTCTCCACCTTCGAACCAGCTGACGAAAATCAATTCTTCAGGTGTCGGGATATCAAAATGTTCACCGTACATTTCTTCTTTTTCAATTTCGATGAATTCGCCGATGCCTTCGGTGATCGGGTGACTTGGATCAACGACCCAGATTCGTTCTTTCTCATCCGCTTCACGCCATTTCAAGTCACAGGACGTGCCCATCAATTTTTTGAACGGCTTGGAAAAGTGCGCGGAGTGAAGAACGACAAGTCCCATGCCTTCGAGTACGCGCTGCTTAACTTTTTCCGCGATTTCATCCTGGACTTCATCATGGGCTTTGTGTCCCCACCAAACGAGTACATCTGTTTCTGCAAGGACTTCATCTGTCAATCCATGTTCTTCCTCGTCCAGTGTCGCTGTTTTTACATTTTCATGGTCTTCCCCAAGGAAATCCGCGATCGCACTATGAATGCCCTCCGGATAAATATCAGCAACGACCTGGTTCTCTTTTTCATGACGGTTTTCATTCCATACTAGTACGTTCATGTTCATTCCCCTTTTCAATAAAAATAAGCGCTTTCTTTCTATGAGAAAAATTAATCCGTTTGTTTGATCGCTTTCCTTGGGTGACAGGAATCCCGTTCGACGATGACCGTCGGGATGATCACACTTTTTTTGATCATGTCCGGCCGGTTCAATAAATCGATCAAGCTTCTGGCTGATTCATGGCCCAATTGAAACGACTGCGTATCTACTGTTGTGAGTGCAGGATTAGATAAACGGGCAATCATCGTGTTGTTGAAACCGACGATGCTCATATCCTCCGGCAGCTTCAAACCTTTGGAGGTTAAAGCTCTCATGACAGTCAATGCATTATAGTCATCTGTGATGACAAGGCCCGTCGGTGGATCCTTCACCTGCAACAATTCCTCCACCACTTGATCGGCATCCGCCAGTCCGGATTGGATATTTTTTTGTAAGTTCTTGTCCTCTTCTAAATGACCATTCGCCAAAGCTTGTCGAAATCCTTCTAAACGGTCCCGCGCTACTTCAAAATGGTAGTCGCCTCCGATAAAGCCGATCCTCTCATGACCCAGTTGAATTAAATGGTCGGTCACTTCTTTACTTGCGAGGATGTTGTCATTATCTACAAACATCGTTTCACCTGCTCGATTCACAGGTTTACCGACCATCACGAAAGGAAAGTTGCAATCCCGCAAGTATGGGACGACTTGATCATCTTCACGGGAGTACAAGACGATGACACCATCGACCCGCTTGCCTTGCACCATTTTGACAACTTCTTTAAAAATCGCTTCTTCCGTGTTGCCTGTCGTCAAATAAATGCTGTAATCCTCTTCATGACATGCATCACTGATTCCCCTCAACAATTCTGAGAAAAAGGGGTTATCGAAAGAGTGGACGGTAGAAACTTTGGTTACAATGCCGATTGTCTGCGTCGATTGACTGACGAGGACACGGCCGTTGTAATTGATGTGATACCCCAGTTCCTCCATCACTTTTCTCACTTTCCGCTTTGTCCGTTCACTGATCCGCGGACTATCGGAGATGACTCTGGATACCGTAGAAGGAGCGACATTCGCAACTCTCGCCACATCTTTAATCGTGACAGACACGCCCATCGCCTCCTTTCCTCTATTCATCTTTCATTTTCTAATTCAAACCCATTGTATGGAATGCTTATTTGACAGCACCTTCGGATACGCCGTTGATGATTTGTTTTTGTGCGAAGAAGTAGCCGATGATGACCGGCAGGATGGCGATCGTCAGACCTGCAAGTGCCAAGTGCCATTGTTTCGTATATTGACCGAAGAAGTAGAACATCTTCAATGGAATCGTCGCATTGGATTCACTCAATACAAGGGAAGGTAGTAGGTAATCGTTCCAGATCCAAATGACGTTCAAGATCGCTACGGTCACGGAAATCGGCTTTAACAATGGGAAAATGATGTACCAGAACGTTTGAAAACGGTTCGCTCCATCGATGATGGCCGCTTCATCCATGGATTTCGATATCCCTGTCATCGCTCCGTGATATAGGAAGATCGACAAACTACAACCGAAACCAAGGTACATGAAGATCAATCCACCAGCGTTCAACATGTCCGCTTGCCCGAAAATAGAGACGAGTGGAATCATGACTGACTGGAATGGGATCAACATCGCAGCAACGAAGATGAAAAAGATGATGCCGCTGAGTTTACTTTTGTTCCTTGCTAATGCATACCCAGCCATAGAAGAGAACAGGATGATGATAGCGATACTCAAACCTGTAATCAAAACAGAGTTAAACAGCGACTTCAAGAAGGCCAAATCGATGAATGCTTCTACAAAGTTTGAGAATACGGCTTCTTCAGGGAATCCGAGAACGCCAGAAAAGATGTCCCGCTTTGTTTTGAATGCATTGACAATCATCAAATAGAAAGGCGCAATCCAGATGAGACCAAGCAGAAGGCCGAGAATTTCAATGGAAATTAAATTCCGTTTTTCTTTATTCTTTTTCATTACATCTCAACCTCCCGTTTCTTGTTGTAATACACTTGCGTCAATGCTATGACAGCAACGATCAAGAAGAAGATCACAGCTTTGGCCTGAGCGTAAGCCATTTGATTATCAGAGAACGCCGTACGTACAATTTCCATCGCTACCATTTGCGTCGAGTTAAATGGTCCGCCATTTGTCAGGGACAAGTTCTGATCATAGATCTTGAAGGCCATGGAAAGCGTCAAGAACATACTGACCGTGAATGCCGGTGCAACGAGCGGGAACGTGATGTTTTTGAAGCGTTGGAAGCTGCTTGCTCCATCAATTTTCGCTGCTTCAATCAATTCTTTTGGAATGTTTTCAAGGTAAGCAATGTAAATGATCATGATATACCCAGCCATCTGCCATGCAGTCAGGATGACAAGGCCCCAGAAACCTGTGTTCGTCGTAGAAAGCCAACCGTTCAATCCTTCGATTCCAGTAAGACCGGCAATATCCCCAAATACGCTGATGAAGATAAACTGCCAGATAAACCCTAAAATCAGACCACCGATCAAGTTCGGCATAAAGAATACAGTCCGCAAAAGGTTGCCTGACTTGATATTACGAGTAACAAGAAGAGCCAGCCCAAGGCCCATGATGTTCAAAAGGATGACGGTTACAACGGCAAATTTCACCGTAAACCAAATCGAATCCATGAATTCACTTTCTTGGAAAAGTTTAATGTAATTCTCAAAACCTATGAATGCATTTGCTGTAATCCCGTTCCAATCCGTGAAGGAATAGAAGAGACCATATAAGAATGGAATGACGACGACTATACCAAGACCCATGATTACCGGCGTCAGGAACAACCAGAAAGATAAACTTCGATTCTGCATGTAATTACTCCTCCAATACTTTAAGCGGTGCGAACCGCACGTTATGATATCGATTTCATATGATTGGATAAAACATCCCATCTATTAACATACTTACCTATTTAAATATCCTAATAGAGGGGATCTTTTATAGTACCAGTAAGGGCAGCAAGCCCTTACTGGTTCCAATTCTACTGCTTATTGACGAGCATCTTCCCAAGCTTTTGTTGCTCTTTGTTCTACTTCTTCCCAGCTGATGTCTCCAGCAAGGTATTCTTGTACAGCTACTCCGAACGCGTCTTCAGTCCAGCCAGTCGGCGCGCCAAGGAAGACCCATCCAAGTGTGTTGCCTTCGTTTGCATACTCATAGATTTCCTGAGAAATCGGATCTGCAATTTCCTGATCTTCATACCCTTCGTATGCAGGGATGAACTTGAATTCTTCCGTTACGAATTGCTTTCCTTTTTCAGAAGTGTACATCCAATCTAAGAAGTCCTTACTTGCTTGTACCACTTCTTCTTCAGACTCTTTGTTCACAACCCAGTAGTTTGGTACACCGACTGGGATGCTTCCTTCGTAACCCTCTACAGGGATTGGAAGAATTCCGACGTTGTTCTCAGCAAATTCAGGATCCATGGATTCAACTGTGTTGTAAACCCAGTTCCCTTGCTGAATCATCGCAACTTTCCCAAGAGAGAAGTTTTCTTCAACTTGTTGAGAGTAGTCAAGGCTGAGTGTCGGTTGAACAGAATACTCATTTTGAAGGTCGACGAAACGCTTCATTTGGTCACCCATTTGGAACTCAATCGTGTCCGCTTCATAAGCTTCCATAATGTCATTGTTGAATTCATCTGCGATATACGCATTGGCTAAGTGGTTACCGATGACCCACTTCTCTTTAGCCGGGAAGGCAAATGGTGCATCGATTCCAAGCTCACCTTTTTGATCTTCCAACGTTTGAACAGCTTCTTCTAGAGCTTCAAATGTTGTGATTTCTTCAGCATTGATTCCTGCTTCTTCAAAAACTTTCTTGTTGTAAAGAAGTCCGTATCCTTCCTGGTTGAAAGGAAGACCTAACACTTGATCATTACGAGATACGCCGGAAAGTGTGCCTTCAAGAGCTGCATTTGCTGCATCTGTATCCGAAAGGTCCGCTAAGTATTTCTCATATTCATCGACATCTGTCGGTCCACCGACGTTGAAGATGTCAGGCTCTTCTCCAGAAGAGAAAGATGTCTTCAAGGAAGCCCCGTAGTCGTTTCCTCCACCAACGGTTTTAACGTTGATGTTCACGTCCGGGTTTTCTTCTTCGTACATGGAGACAAGCTCTTCAAACTGGTCCTTGAACTCTACTTTGAACTGAAAGACATCGACAGTAACGGCATCGCCTGAAGCATTGTCATCTGAACTGCTGCTGTCGTCTGAACCAAATGAACAACCAGAAAGAGCTACAGTGGACGCCAACAATGCTGTCGCAATCCCAGAATAAAATTTGTTTCTTTTCATTTCATCCACCCCTATTTATTATTAATCTTTGAATCCGCTTACAAACCACATCTAAGAAAAGAGTTTTTCAACTTGTGAAACCCGAGCGCATACGTTTGCGCAAATGGCAGTTAAAAAACTCATCAGCTTGTCCACAATGAGTATAAAAAGTGCTATTGATTAAGATGTGAATACGTTTGCACAAAATTCATTGATTAATGAAGTTGAGTAAATCATAACACGGGGGTCATACAAATACAACAGCATTTTTCAAATAATTCGCCAAATAGACAGCGTTTACATAAATTCGATTATTCCCTCCTTTATGTGTGATGTCATGAACATCCGGGTATCTACATACTTTGTAAGAGTGAGGTGAAAGAAATGAAGAAAAAGAATGGCCCGATCAATTGGGAGGCTTTTTCAGAAAATGTAGAGAAGGTGTTAGGAGAGGACTTCTGGAACGACATGCACCATGTGATTCCAAAGCGCGGTCCTGCTTACGACTTTTTTGAAACGGAAGATCAGGCTGTCCTTGTCATTGAACTGCCAGGCTTAACAAAGAGCGATCCGGTCTATCTGACCCAGGAGGGCACTTCTATGATTATCAGAGGAGAGATTACTCCCCATTACCCCGTAGCAGAAGAAGATCTAATCCATAACGAACGATTGAAAGGAAGCTTTAAACGGGTGATTCCTATCCCCTTCCATTTTACTGCGGAAGATATCGTGACTGCCTACAAAGATGGTCTATTGACGGTCACCATTTTGAAACGTCAGAAAAACAGGGATATTCCCATTGAATTAGAGGACCATCAATAATGCAAAAAGATCTCTTTTTCATCGGAGCTCTTTTTTTGTAGACGAACTTCAATTGCCCCGTCCTGGT
The DNA here is from genome assembly GCF_020524085.2 of Halobacillus litoralis. Classification (NCBI taxonomy): domain Bacteria; kingdom Bacillati; phylum Bacillota; class Bacilli; order Caryophanales; family Bacillaceae; genus Halobacillus; species Halobacillus litoralis. Next base: position 1,419,457 of record NZ_CP129016.1, on the reverse strand, counting down.
ACTGTGCATACCCATTTCTTCTGCTCGTCTGAGCTGGAAGCGCAATTTCCATCCTTTCAGCCCATATCCCGCTTACAAAAAGCTTCCCGCTTCCAACACTCAATCTTATCCCTTCTACATCCACTTCGTAAGGAACGGGAATGATGACGACAACTTCCTTCATCAGCTCCATCACTTTATAATCACTGTGCGATTGTTTTGGTTTCTGTTGGTCTTTTGGGGCTAGAGCTTCCTGGATCGACTTTTGTACGAAATCATTCATTTTCCCCATATCCATTAGATCATCAGGAAGAAAAGAGCTGTCTTTCCCCAAAGGATTGAACCAATTCATAATGTCTTTCATGCTTATCTTTTCCTTTCATACATTAGTCATAGGAGGTGATGATATGAGTCATATTCAATTTAAGAATTTGTCCGTTGACCAAATCAGTGCCACATCGGGGATTTTTTCAGGAACAAACCTCCAATCGGGTTTTAAAGCCGTTCAGCAAAATTCGGAAGGAAATGGAAGAATCATCGGTCATAAAAACACCCTCCAACATAATAAACATTTAGTCATCAAACGGCCTTCTAAAAGAGTGTAGACGTCATGTTCTTTAAAAAACGTCGTCAAAAGCGAACGGATATTGATGATCTTGTAAAAGAAATACATGAATTGAAACAAGTGATCCAAGGGATGCAGGGAAAGCATGTGGAATACCATATTCATTTTGACCAAGTGGATATCCATGACCCCAACCTTGAGCAGCTGACGTTCCAGTTGGATCATTTAGATATCGATGAATTAAGCGGAGCCCTGAACATGGGGAACAATTTCGGCGTGAATGTCAAACCGAAAAATTCTTCCCGTCCAGAATTGAGCCGCACAGACAACGGTTTAAAATTCAGCTTCAAATCAAAGGAGGATTCCTGATATGGCCGGTTTATCTCCTTACTTTTTCATAGGAAACATAAGGATTGGAACCATTGAAAATGCCTCGTGTCTAAACATGGGAAACAATATCCCGACAGGGTTTGAGAGTCACCAAAAGCATAACCAAGGATTCGGGAACGTATTTGGCGATGGCAATACTCTTGAAGGATTACGTTCTATTTTAAGTGACTCTGCCATCCTTGACCTGATGTCACAGGAAAACGACCAGGAAATTCCAGAATGGGTCCAAAAACTAATGGAAAAGAAAATGGAGGATCATCCTGTAGAATGATCGGCTCCATTCTCCTTTTTTGAAGGACTTGCCATTTGTGTAATCGGCATATCGATTTCATCATCATCATGAATCACATTGACATTATAAGAAATGATGTTCCCATCCCCTACGACTGTACCAAGGGCAGCATTCTGTTTTTCCTGCGTTTCCCAATGGGTCTGGGTATTCGGACCAACAAATATGCCAGAGTTATTCGTCATATGGTTGACATAGATGGAGTCAAATTTGATATCGATCAAAAGCCCTCCCCTAGTATTGGACGTTTGGTTGAGGGTTGCTGATGGTCGGGTTAACGATCGGTGTATCAGTGACATCATTATCAATAATGGTATTCACATTGTTGGTCGCAATGAAAAAGCCAACGGGAATTCCTGCAGCATTGTTGTTCTTCCCTTGCCAGGACCAATCAGGCTGATTGTTCTGCCCTGTAGATATGATTCCATTCTCAGTAATCGAGTTGACAGCAATTTGATTGAAGACGACGGATACGGGCATTCCTATTCACCTCACCTTTTCTTCTGATATCCTATTCTAGAACATTTGGAATGTGTCTTTTTCGGACAAACCTACTTCTCCCCCATTCTTCCCGTAACACTCAAAGCACAAATCAATTTCAAGGGTCGATCCATCAGTAACCGTACACACGTCATAGTCACGAAGCTCTTTTTTACACATACAGCAAACGCTGTGAACGTCATTCATTTCTTGCATCGTCTCTTTCCAATTCATTCGTACCCCACCTTTGATTGTTTGGTTATAGCGCTATCTTACGCGGTATCTAAACACTTTCAAAATCAGCAAAATGGCGCTTCTCCTCTACCTTTGATTGACATATTTCTACTTTCTGTGGGTTATTTTTCATTTTCGGAAGGGAATTCGACAATGGAAATCTAATTTTGATAAGAGGAGTAGAAAATGAAGATGAAAGGAAAGGGATCGATATGAACACACCTATACCTATCGCAGTACAGCTTTATACTTTACGAAATGAAACAGCGCAAGACTTCGCCGGCACGTTAAGAAAAGTCGCCGATTTAGGCTTTGATGCCGTCGAGTTTGCTGGTTTTGGTGACATGAACGCTTCTGAAGTCAAACGCTTATTAGATGAACTTGGTTTGAAAGCCGCTTCCAGCCATGTCCCTTTGGAAGAACTGAAGAACAATCTACCACAGGTCATTGAGGATCAAAAGACGATTGGAAGCGAATATGTGGTTTGTCCTTACATCGAGGATCGAAGCGAATCGGATTATATGAATTTAATTGAGGATTTGAAAAAAATCGGTGATGAATGCCGCCAACATGGGCTTACTTTGTGCTATCATAATCATGACTTCGAATTGGATCCGCTGCCGGATGGAAGAAAACCTCTGGAAGCAATCCTTGAGGAAACGGATGAAAACCAAATCCAGGCGGAGTTTGATATCTACTGGCTTCAAAAGGCAGGCGACCAACCTTCTGCATGGATTGATCGCTACCAGGGACGTACTCCATTGATTCATTTGAAGGACATGACTCTTGATGAAGAACAATACTTCGCGGAGCTCGGGACAGGCGGTGTGGATTTGGATACGGTGTTTGTTCTTGGCGAGAAAGCCGGAGTAAAGTATTGGATCGTCGAGCAAGATGAAAGCAGACGCACCCCTTTAGAAAGCTTGGAGATCAGTATGAATTACTTAAAAGAGAAGTTTCCTCAACTGAATAAATAAACGGAAGGGCGTGATTTTTTTCACGCTCCTTCTTTATGTAGGGAGACACACATGGACAACGCACTTGTATTATGGATGTATGATTTTTCTGAAGCCGAATGGGTGGATGCACTCATGGCCTTCTTTTCAGCATGGGGATACAAAGCAATGATTGCCTTATTCTTAATGTTGGTTCTCTCTAAAAAGACGCGGAAGCTCGGAATCACCGCCATAGCGGCATCTGCGATGGGATTATTCATTAGCAGATCCATTCGCTGGATTGCGCCGAGAGAAAGACCTTTCGTAGCCCTTGAAGAGGTCACGCCACTAATTGAAAAAGAACCAAGTGCTTCTTTCCCCAGTGAACAAGCATTATTTGTCGGCATTTTTATCGCCTTGGTGTGGATGATCGGAAGTAGATTTAGATGGATCGCGGTTCTTCTTGGATTGACTATCCTTGTTTCAAGAGTATATCTTGGTCATCATTATGTTTCAGATGTGCTGATCGGGGCTGGTTTAGGTGGGTTTCTTTTCGTGATCATCTACAAATTATCCAACACCCGTCAGAGTTCACCATTGGAAAAAGAGAAAAGCCTGACCTCTTAAAAAAAGAGTCAGGCTTTTTATTTATTCTGGTGGATTCTCCATTTATTAAACTCCAGATATTCACGGAATTGTTCTTTAGAGATCCCTGAATTCATCGCTTCTTGAACCAAATTCATCCAATCCTTATCCAGCGTTTCATCCTGAGGTTCATTTTCTCCGTGGAGTAAAAAGTTGATCGAAACGTCTAGTTCCTGAGATATTTTAGTCAAGAACTGAATGGATGGGTTGGTCTGGATATTTCGCTCAATCGAACTCAAGTAAGATTTCGCGACGCCCGCCCTTTCGGCCAATTCAGATAGCGACATATGTCGGTCTTTACGAATTTTTTGAATGCGCTCACCGATCATGATCTCACCTTCTTTCCTGTTGATATGAGTATAGCACAGATTGAACAACCGTTCTATTTAAAGCACGAAAAATCAATACGGAGTCCTATGTATGCTATCTTTTCTACCATATGTATACTTCGTATTCCCTATCTTTTATTATCGTACGATCATACAAATTATTTAGTGAAAGTTTTACTTTAACGAACGTTTTTTTAGCTTTTGTTCAAGTGCAGGGGAGGAATGTGGAAGACTTAGCTTCGTGATGTCTGGGGGTTCGTTGCCCGGCGTGAGCGCCAAGGGTGGCTGGGAAGCTACTCGCTTTCCTGTGGGGGAGTGGCGAGCTTCCTCGGGCTAACGCCCTGTGGGATATCGCCTATCTCCTTTCTCCCACGGGAGTCTCGCAGCTTCCCAACCACCCCATTTGATGTAGGGGAAAAACGAACCTCTTCAATGTGGGATGGTGCTTTCCACTATCGTGTTTTAAGTATAAAGCGCTTTTTACCAGGCTTTTCGCATGCAGAATAGCGTCCTTGGGAGTTGATTCTCCTCCAATATCCATGTGCATAACAACAGCTTATTCCGTAAGTGGTTTCGAGATACTTATATGACAAAGGGCGGAGGGGAATGGCGAGACTCCTGCGGGAAAAAAGTGCATGGTGAGACCCCACAGGACGAAGTCCGAGGAGGCTCACCGCGCTCCCGCGGAAAGCGAGCTATTCCCCGCAGCCCCACCTACTCAACTAAAGTCTCGAAACTGATCGTCCCATAATCGGGAGGTATAGTTCAATAAACCTTTTGGTAATTCGCAGGTCAAATTTAGGTTAAAATGAATCACTTTTGTGCAGGATTCACACACTAACTGTAAAAACGAGTGAGATTTCATAGGAAAAGGTGAACAAAATGAATGACATTGTGGAGCAGTTTGAAATTACATTCAACCAGATCCATCAACATTTAAAAGAACTGAATGGCTTCCCGAAAAATGATAATTTCGTGGAGCTCCTTCAGCGATCCAAACTGAAGCATAGCGTCATCCGTATCCATTTTGATCAGTTGAAGCAGTATGCAAAACTCAGAAATGCCATCGTCCATGAACGGATCAGCGGAGATTATTTTATCGCCACCCCTCATGAAGATGTCGTAATGGCATTGAAACGGATTAAACGAACGCTTGATCAACCGCCAGAAGCCCTGGAGTTCGCCACTCGTCCTGTCCTCTTTTTCAAAGAAGATACATCGCTCAGTCACATTATGGAGGCATTCGACCAACACGGGATCTCTCAATTCCCTATCTATACAAAAGACCGTGCTTTCTCGGGGTTACTTACCAATGACGGCATTGTCCGCTGGTTATCTCAAAATCATACAGATGAACGAATCGTCCTCGAGAATATTTGCGCTGTCGACGTCCTCCCTGTTGAAAAGGATCGTAGTGTAGAATTTTTAAAAGCGGGTGCTACTGTATTTGACTTAGAAGAGCGATTTGAGAGAAGTTTAAATGAAAATCGGAAACTGAAAGCCGTCATTTTGACTGAAACGGGAAGTCCCGATGACTTGCCGATGGGAATTGTGACTACGTGGGATTTGATTAAAGTGGACAGACGTGAAAGTGAGGAAGATTAATTCTTTCGAAGTTCAAAGGCTTAATGATTGAACGTTCACCCTTGAGAAGATATGATTAAACCATCCTAGTTAAGGAAGAGGGATGTAAGCATGAATGAACGCAGACATGAACCCTTCCGGTACCCATTCCAAACACCTCTCCCAGGTTTTTTCAACAAGAAGTTCAGCAGCCATGTGTCAGGTCCTATGGAAGTGAAAGACATCAGTATGAACGGATTACGCTTTTCCTGTAATTCACAACCTGGATTGTCTATGAAAGATGAGTTGTTTCTCACCTTCATTTATGAAAATAAGACTTTTACAGCTGAAGGGCGACTCATTTGGATGAAAACGGAAGAGCAGCAAATGACGTGTGGTGTACACGTTTTTGAATTTCCAGATCAATTAAAAGAGATCATTGAAAGTCTCGGGGATTCCCTGGGAGTCCGTTCAAAGTGATCCAATGGAAACGAAGTCTCCGTAATGGAGGCTTTTTTAGTTGTCCGCACTAATTCGGTTCCCTTTGTTATGGTGCCATGGTTCGAGTGCCTGGTATCACGTGTATTTGTAAAAAAATGGTGTACCAGGTCATCCAATATTTGGATGACCTGGTACACCAAAAAATGTAAGTTATTCTTTTTGGGCTCTTTTTTGGAAGAAGCCGGTGATTTTGTGTTGGATAGGTCGTCAAAGTATGTGTAGACGACAGGGATAAGTACAAGCGTGAAAAAGCTCGATACGGTCAGGCCGAAGATGATGGTGACCGCCAGAGGTTGCTGCGCTTCAGCGCCTCGTCCAATTCCAATCGCTAATGGGACCATGCCGAGCACTGTCGTCAGGGTGGTCATCAGGATGGGACGAAGACGGTTTGGTCCTGCCTCTAAGATGGCTTCATAACGATCGTACGATTTTCGTCTAAGAATGTTGATGTAGTCGACCAATACGATGGCGTTGTTGACCACAATCCCTGCCAACATAATGATCCCAACAAAGGCCGGCAAGCTGAATGGCAGACCAGTTACAAATAAACCACCTGAAATTCCGATAATGGTTGCCGGTAACGAGAACATGATGATAAATGGGAACAAGAAGTTCTCAAATTGAATCGCCATGACGGCATAGACAAGGAAAATGGAGAAAATCAAGGCAAGAGACAAATCGCCAAAAGCCTCCTGCATATCCTCCGCCTGTCCACCTATGGTGTACGAGTAGCCGTCAGGAAAATTCAGACGCTCAAGCTCCGCCCGCACTTCTTCTGTTGCCGTCCCCAAATCAATATCGGATATCTCCGCTTCCACATTCACTTGCGGCTGTTGATTTTGACGAAGAAGAGACACTGGTCCCTGAACTTGGTTCAACTCCGCTATGGTAGCGAGTGGAATAAGGGTACCATTCGGTGCCTGCACCGACATGCCTTCTAAATCTGCAATCGTCTGACGCTCGTCTTCCGGAAGGATAAAGCGGACATCAATTTCATCCGTTCCGTTCCGGTAACGTGTCGCGATTTGACCATTAAAGCCGAGCTGTACCTGGCTGATGACTTGTTGTTCGGTCAGGCCATACTGGGAGGCTTTATCCTGATCCACTTCAATCTGCATTTCAGGACGTCCTTCATCCGTCGATGACGTAGCATTTTGCACCCCATCGATCTCATTCATCAAGTAAGCGACTTGACCAGCAAGCTCGTCCAAAACTTCATATTCTCCACCGTTAATTTGTACTTGCAATGGTGCGCCCGTTCCGAGACCTGCATCCAACTCACTCACTTCTATTTCAGCACCTGGGATGCCCGCGAGGGAATCACTCAATTCTTCCATGACGGTTTGAGTCGTTTTTTCCCCGTTGCGAAGGTTCGACAAGCTGAATAGTATAGGAAGCAAAGTCAGACGATCCGTTTCCTATGCTTCCCATTGAACCTCCACCAATGGAAAGGTAGCTGACATCTATGATTTCGCTATAGTTTTCAATTTCGGCGTCAATTTCTTCTGTGAGGGATTCCGTTTCCTCCAACGATGTCCCTTCAGGCATGTTCACTCGAACTTCCACCTGTCCTTGATCGGAAGGGGGGATGAACTCTGTTCCAATCAAAGGAATGAGAGCTACACTCCCCGCAATGAGAGCGAAGGTAATGGCAATGGTTGTTTTCCTGAATTTCAATACCCACCTTAACATCGAGCGGTAGCCATCATTCACTTTTTCTAAAAAGCGGTTAAACCAGTACCGGCGTCCTTCTTCTTTCAAAGATTTTGTTAACAACTTCGAAGACAGCATCGGAATTAATGTGACAGAAACCGCTAAGGACGCAATGAGCGCAAACATGATCGTCAACGCAAGCGGTGTGAACAATTCAGATGCGATGCCTTCTACAAATATGATCGGTAGAAAAACGACGAGTGTCGTTGTCGCAGAGGCTACAACAGCAGGGGCAAGCTCTGAAGCCCCCTGTTTAGCCGCTTCGACCATCGAATATCCCTGTTGGCGGTAGCTGACGATGTTTTCGAGAATGACGATGGAGCTGTCGACCATCATCCCTATTCCGAGAGCAAGTCCCCCCATCGTAAGGACGTTCAATGTTTCACCGGTGAAATACATTAAAGTAAATGTCGATATGATGGCAATCGGTATCGACAACCCGATGACGAGCGTCGCTCGTATACTTTTCAAAAACAGAAGCAGGATCAAGACGGAAAATATACCGCCGAGGATGATGTTCAATACGACGCTGTTGATTGATATTTTAATAAACTCTGATGTATCTAAAACAATGCTTGTGCCAACACCTTCGGGGAGGTCGGCTTCCAGCTCACCCATCGCCTCCCTGACATTATCAGCGGTTTCAACAGTGTTCGCATCCGTCTTCTTCAAGATGGAAAGTACGACGGAAGACGAACCGTTCACCTTGCTGATGGTGTTTGAATGGGTAAGCGTTTCGTTCACCTCAGCAATTTGACCAAGCGTCACCTAGGGCCCCAGTAGGAGATTGAATCCTTGTTTCTCTCACATCTTCCACAGAACTGAATTCCCCATCAATCCGGATTTGCAGATCCTTCTGTCCTTTCCCAATGGTTCCTGCTGACGCTGACTGGTTAGCTGCATTAAGCGCCTGAATCAACGTTTGAGAATCCAAGCCGTATGTAGCCATCTGAGCGCGATCGACGAGGACTTGTACTTCTTTTGTCTGTCCGCCTTCAATGCTGACCGAGGCGACCCCTTCCTGTCGTTCAAGAAAAGGAACCAGTCTGTTTTCTGCTATTTTTTGAAGCTCATCTGGCGTGTCTCCGGACAAGCCGACCGTCATGATCGGCAGTTGTTGCGGATCGAAACGGAGGACATTTGGGTCTGAAGCACCTTCTGGTAAAAGTCCTGTCACCTGATCGACGTTTTCCCTCACTTGTAGGAGGGTACTATCCAAATTAACCCCTGTATTGAACTGCATAAGAACGAGCGAAGCCCCAGCCTGAGATTGTGACTGGAGCACCTCGAGTCCTTCAATACTACTGACGGAAGATTCCACTGGTCTGCTGACGAGTTTTTCGACCTCTTGAGGTGCTGCTCCTTCATAGGATGTCGATACAACTGCGATTGGCAAATCAATCTCCGGATACAAATCAATGGTCAAACTTCTCAATGATACAAACCCGAGGCCAAGTATTGCAGCAACAATCATAATAACTCCGACAGGTCTTTTGACGGAAAGGTTCACAAGCTTCATCAGGAATCCTCCTCCATGATGGTGACTTGATCCCCGTCTGACAGGGTCAGCTGTCCTGTCGTAATGACCGTCGCATCTTCAGGAAGGTTTCCGGACACCGCTGTGAAGTCGGACTGAGATTCTAAAACTGAAACGAGAACCTGGACGGCTTTTTCATCCACCACTTGATAGACGAATGATTCATCATTCTGTTCAACAAGACTATCAGTTGGGACAATGAGCGTATCTTCTACAACGTTTTCAGGAAGTAAGAAAGTTGCCATCATCCCTGGTTTAATCTTTTCGTCGCCATTATTCACAGCAGCTTCGACTGGATAGAGTCCTGTATCATCTGGAACAGAAGAGACATAATTGACGGTTGAGGTGACCTGTTCTTCCAGGGAAGGAAGGTCGACGGTCAGTTCCGCTCCTTTTTCAAAAAGGGAAAGTTGATCGGCAGTGACCGAAGCCGTTATCGTCATGGGATCCAGGCTGACGATGGTGGCAAGTGGCTGTTGATTGCTTACCATATCCCCTTCCCTTGCATTCAATGTCGACACTTCGCCGGAAGTAGGAGCAGTAATGGCTTCATTCTCTGCTTGCTCCTGAGCTTGGTTCAACTGCACATTGGCTTGTTCTACCTGAAGCTCCGCCTGCTCAACGGCTACTTGAGCCTGCTCCAATTGTTGTTCCGCTTGATCGACTTGTGCCTCTGCTTGTGCTACTGCAGACGAAGACTGGGGCTTTTGCCCTTTTAACTGCTGGTATTGAGCATACGCTTGATCCGCGCGGTTCTTCGCTTGTTGGTAAAGCGCATCGGGAATCGTGCCTTCATCGGCCAATTTTTTCGTTTCATCAGCCAGTTGCTTGGCCTGTTCGTATTGTTGCTTCGCTGCTTCCGCTGCCTGAGCCGTTTGACTTGCTTCCGATTGCGAGGCTTGCTTGGCAAGGTCAACCTGCTCCTTCGCATTTCCTACACCTTCGGCCGCCTGCTCTTTTGATACTTGTGCATTTTCAAGCTGCGTTTGTGCTTGGCGGAGGGCGATTTGCTGTAATTCCACCTGATTATCCACATTGCCTCCTGGACGAACGACGGCTACGGTTTCTCCTTTTTCTACTCTGTCCCCTTTAGCAACGTTCAAGGTCGCCAATTCACCAGGGGTTTCAGGCAGGACAGGTGAAGTATCAGCAGCGGTCGCACGGGCCACCAGTTTGCGCTCCACAACAAAATCCTCTTTTTTCACGGCCTCCACTTTGACCGGAGTGATCCGCTCCTCTATTTCTTCATTGGCTTCTTCCTGATTACAAGCGGTTACAAAGAAGAGCACCATGAACATGAAAATCAACCGTTTCATCTAAGACTTCCTCTCCATATCAGACTCTCGTAAATCTCCCGGACTTTTATCTATAACCTTCATTATTTTTCCCCTTCATCTTCAAGAGGATACCCTTTCAAACGCACTGACCATGTAGTCATAATTACGATTAATGTTACTAAATAGCGATTTGTAATGCAACTTGTAGTATTCCTACGAAAATGACAAAATTGTGACTTATTTTGGAAGTGATTCATTCTGATACTTGAACCCTCAATTGCCATTTTCCGGTACCAGGTATCAAAACTCTTCCTACTCTGAATCTGGTTCAAATAAGCTACCAAATAAATAATGGGCACAAAAAAAAGCTGAACCTCTTGGATCAGGTTCAGCTTTTTCTTTACTATTGAAGGTTGTTACCGAGTTGGGCGACGATCAAGTCCAACTTTTTGACTTTCGGGAGCTCATAGCCCGGAAAACGTTCATCAAAGTGCGCAAAAACAGGTTCCAGTGCTTCATCTTCCAGGAGTTCCTCATACGTTAGGAATGTATGTTGGTACTGTCCGATATAGCGCTTCATCTTTTTATCAAAACCCGATAAATGATACGTGGATGAGTAATCGAAGGCTTTGACAATATCACTATCGTAGGTTGGGAAACTCGGATTAATGGTATGCAGCATAGAAGCAGCTAATGGGAATTGCATCGTCGGGTTTCCTTTGTGATTTTTCACCTCGTAAAGACTTTTCGTAATGTGGACGATGTTAGGGCGTTCATATCCACGCTGTTCTTCCATGAGTTTGAAATAGTACGTCTCAAACTCCTTCGTCAGACTTGGATTGTCCAGGCGGAAGAAATGCCTAAAGATGAATTGATAGAGCGTATCGTCAGGCACATAAGTATCTTGAAAGACAGTATGAAGATAGAGATACACATCCAGTTTTTCCAGTGGAATTCGGTTCACCACTTTTTCATAGTCCTCCAAAATTAAATCTTTCAGGTCACTTGCCGTTCTGTATTTCATCAATAATCACCTCTATTCGCTTATTCCACACATGAGAAACCTGAAAACTCCTGATTGTAAAGTTTTTATGAATATTTCTACTTCCATTCTACATAAGATTCTAACGATTTCCAAAGGTTTTCAAAGATCCGGACTAAGATATCGTTTGTGCGGAATTTCGCTTATCGTTTATTAGGAACCAACCGATGGTATAAGAAAAGGAGGGATAAGGTGGACATCGCAGCACTATCCATGGCTATGAGTACGACAAGCCTGAAACAACAATCCAGTCTAGCCTTGATGGATAAAGTAAAAGGGGATGCAGAAGAAAAGGGGAACCAAATGGTCGAAATGCTTCAACAATCCGTTCCTCACCCTGATCTCGGCAACCGGATAGATTTGAGAGGATAAAAAGGGAGAGACAGTAGAGGTTTCTTACTGCCTCCTCTTCAAGGAGTGGTTTACATCGGACAACGCCTAGCTCTGAGCGGTTTCTCCTTATTTATGATTGGAATAGGGATCTACCTTCTCCAGCCCATAAATGTATTGAGTTTTTTCACTCCTGTGTTCACTATTGGAGGAGTATGTATGATAGCTATTTCCACTTTTCTTTCCATGAAAAAAAGCCGCTGAGAATGCGGCTTTTATTTATTCGTTATTATTTTCTTCGTCTGTTGTTGCACCGTCATCAGTCATGCCATCTTCACCGTTTTCACCGTCTGTCATATCATCTTGTTCTTTTTCTTTTTCTTCTTCATCCATATCGCCTTCTTCATCCATACCATCTTCTTCCATGTTGTCCTCTTCGTTGTTATTTTCTTCATCCATATTTTCTTCTTCTTCCATGTTGTTTTCTTCTTCTTGTGGCTCCTCTTCAGAAGCACAAGCACCTAGTAGGGATACGGCAAAAAACGCGACCAAAAGTTTCATTAGTAATGCTTTCATCGTTGTTTCCTCCTTTTTAATGAATTCCCAAACTATTATGTCCATATCCTGTAAGTTCATCCATATATACTAAATTTTTTCTATCTCTTTATTCCAGTAAATCTCCCGATTGCGGAAGACTCAGTTTCGAGATGCTTTCGGGGTTTCGTTTGTCATAATGAGATTTAGGGGTGGCTGGGAAGCTACTCGCTTTCCTGTGGGGGAGCGCCGAGCTTCCTCGGACTGCGTCCTGCGGGATCTCGCCTAACTCCTTCTCCCACGGGAGTCTCGCAGCTTCCCAACCACCCCATTCGATAGATGTGAGAAACGCCCCCCTTTACCAAGTTGGATTTTCTTCCACTACCGATTGTTAAAAGCATAAAACGCTCTGTATCAAGTTTTCAGGATTCTAATACCTGAGCATATGAGTTTTTTCCTTATACTCCCATCAAACTAAATAGCTGATTTTTCGGGAAGTGGTTTCGAGACACTGATATAGCAAAGGGGCGGAGGGGAATGGCGAGACTCCTGCGGGAAAAGAGTGCTAGGTGAGACCCCGCAAGGCGTCAGCCTGAGGAGGCTCATCGCGCTCCCGCGGAAAGCGAGCTATTCCCCGCAGCCCCCATCCACTCAACAACAGTCTCGAAACTGAGTCTTACACAATCCTGCCAAACCATAAAAAAAGAACGCAGCGGCGGCTGCGTTCTTTTTTATGGTTATTTCAGAGCAAACATGATTTCAGCTTCACATGCGACTTCTCCATCGACGGATGCTGTTGCTTTTCCTTTTCCTACAGGACCTTTCAAACGGACAATTTCAACTTCCAATTTCAAACGATCACCAGGCTTGACCTGACGCTTGAAACGGCATTTGTCGATTCCTGTGAAAAAGGCGAGCTTGCCCTGGTTTTCTTCTTTTTTCAGCATCGCTACCGCACCCATTTGGGCCATCGCTTCTGTGATGAGCACACCCGGCATTACAGGATAGTCAGGGAAGTGTCCCCGGAAGAAGGGTTCGTTCATTGTTACATTCTTGTATCCGACTGCACGCTCACCTTCTACAATCTCTTCTACTTGGTCAATCAGTAGAAATGGATAACGGTGTGGGATGATTTCTTTAATTTGTTGTATATCTAGCATGATCAGGCTCCTTTCCTATTCCATGATTTCATTATAAAAGAAGCACAAGCCAGGGACAAAGTTTTTTCTGATCGCTCGTTTTAAATAAGCTCTTTAGGGAAAATATACAAGTAAGTTCACCTATTACAAAGAGGAGGCCACTAAGATGCTTTGGACGATATTAATTATTATCCTCGTTCTATGGCTGCTAGGCTTACTTGGGGGTATCGCCGGAAACTTGATTCACATTTTGCTTGTGGTAGCCCTCGTCGTTCTCATCGTCAGACTAGTGCGAGGCCGTGGACGATTATAGCCAAACAAACGAAACCGCTATGGACAATTCCATAGCGGTTTTATTTATGAGCTGCGCGTCAGTTCATTTGTAGAGGTAGTACTGGTAGAAAGGGTTTGTTCACTACTTCCTGCTATTTGAGTATGCTTCATTTCCCTTACTGGACTCGTCGGGCTCAACCAGAACGTGTACCACGATCCTTCTTTAATGATCGGGTCAAGATCGAAAAGTTCATATTTGCAGTTTTGAGAGAGCTCTTTCAACTCTCCTTTGTTTGGCAATGCAAAAAGATTGGAGTGAGCGACAAAAAAGCTGTTAAATGCTGAAGAGAACGCTTCTCCGTGTTCCGTTTCATTGATTGGTGTAATGACTGATATCAGTCCTTGTTTCCTCACATAGGTGTGGAGATGGTTCAATAGACCCCTGCGGTCTTCCGGATGGATATAGTGGAAGATGTTATGCAGGAGAACAACATCCACCTTTTCGCCATCCCGAGGTTTCCACTCGTTAATGTCCCCTACTTCAAAGCTGATGTTCGGATAACCTTCAGATAAGGTACGCGCTTTTTCAATGACCTTCTGATTGATATCCACCCCGATCATTTCGAGGTGTGGATATTCCATAGCGAGCTTCCTTAAGTAACCCCCATGCCCACAACCTAGGTCTACAACAGAAGTCACTTTTTTATCTTTGATCATCCGCTTGATTTTCTTAATGGCAAAATGCTCAAGCAGGGCAGATGTTTCTGCTACCACTTCTCCATGGCGTTCATGATTGAATTCCGCACGTTCATGGGATTTCATGATGTCTGGATACTTCAACAATGTCGGCAGGTGTAATTCCATCATTTCTTTCAATAAGGCTTTGACGCCCGGTGACTGGTCATCTCCCATCAAGCTTGCGCATTTTCTCTTGGATGTTCGATAGCGGTTGTTCGGGCGTTTCTTCAAATGCTTGACCGCCACTCCCACCTTAACCCACGAGGCAAGCAGGTCATACGGATAGCCTGTTTTCTCACTGATTGCTTCAACCGTTCTTGCTGTCCTGAATTCATCAAAAAGACCAAGTTCTGAGCCCACGTAAGCGTGCCAGCTTGGCAGGAACGATTCATTCTTTTTCATCCATTTCCTTGCCTGCATCGCCGTTACCCATTCATTCATGATATCCTTCCTTTCTCGTTTCTTTTCCAAGGATAATCTTCTGATTCAGAAAAGAGATAGTGACGCTGTTTTTGATCTGATACCCTTTTTTGTCTTGGTGGAAGCATACTGCCTTGGACGGCTCTGTCCACCAAATTGAAATCCCATTTTCCAAGTCCTGAGATGTTCAGCATTTGTTTGACGTGAAGTTGGTCATCATCATAGATTCTCTGGACAGCTTTCATTCGGAACTTCCTCCACCATTCGTATTGAAACGAATACACAAGAGCGGATAAATGACTCAAGTTGAGTAAAAATTCTACACGGGGTCTGCGAACATCTTCGTAATAATGAAGGTAGTCCGTGTATCTTTTTCCCTCTTCCTTACACCAAGCCAGAAGTTCACCTAAAACATCAGCATCTTGTATGGCAAGATTCATCCCTTCTCCGGCCATAGGATGAACGGTATGCGCAGCGTCCCCTATGATGGCTAAGTTTCCTGAATAATAGCGATCGACATGATACGTAAACGGAATCATCAGTTGGACCGTTTTCCATTCTTCAATGGTCCGCACTCCTTCTGCAAGCTCAGGTTCAAGTTCACTGTAGGCTTGGTAGAGGGATTCCAACCCTTTTTCCTGAATTCTTTTATATTCTCCCGCTTTGATTAAAAACACGGTACGCACTTCGTTGTCAGGCAGAGGGAATAACCCTAGAAAACAGCTGGATGTCGTAATGATTTTCCCTTTTGTAAATGATTCCGGTCGGGGAATGGTCACAGTCAGAAAATGGTGATTGTAGTCTTTTCTTTTAACGTGGACATCCATCGCATCACGTGTAGGTGAGCTTCGTCCCTCTGCCCCTATGTACACTTGAGCCTGGACGTAGAATGTCTCCTTCTTCCGCTTCACTTTTGCCATCCCTTTTTCAAAGCCCATGAACCTTGCACCGGGGAGGTAATGAAAGAATTCATCGAACTCCTTCCCCTTATTCCTGAGGATCTCTTTTGTTTTTTCATGCGGCACCATCAAAGCGTGATCGTAGATGCTTGCCACGCGGCTGTAGCTCAGCTCAGTGAGGTTGATCTCTTCAGGGGTACTGCCACGGTTGCGATGAACTTCCTGAAATCGCAGCTGGTCGATGACATGCCCGTGCTCTTCCACTTCATCCAATACACCCAAACTTTCAAGAATAGCCAATGTCTTCGGTTGCAGAAGTTCACCTTTATAAACAGGAGATTCTCTTTTGAGCTGCTCTGCTATGACCACGTGGACACCACGGCTGGCCAGCTTCGCAGCAAGAGCAAGGCCTCCTACTCCACCGCCTGCAATGAATACCTCCGTCTTCATGATTAAGATCCCTCCCCGCTGCTTTGTCCTCTGTACGGATGTAATTCCCTAATCCATAGCTTGAAAACATTCAATGCGCCGCTTGACGTGTGCGGGCCGAACAAAAGTCGGTTCCAGGTAAGGGAAACACGGGAATGGTTCCAGATTCGTAAGAAGGTAACGGCCCCTCCTCTTCTGTACCTCATAACGAAAAAGAATTAGAGGTGCCAGGATATGTGATCAGAAAAGTACAAATGCAACCAAAAAGAACACGAGCCATAACGACTCGTGTTCTGCATATTGAATTGGCTTATATCATAGAATGAAGTACAAGCTAGAGATTATTCTGTTTTCGTAACGATATCCCAAATATGGCGCCATGTATCCATTTCAAGCGCGTCTGTCGGGTTGCCATCACCAATGACTCCATATCCGACCATCAGTCCAATCAGTAAGGCAGCCGCACTGAAAAGAAGGACAAGGATGATACGCAGCCAAATCGGCAGGACTCGCCGCCGTCCTTTTTTCGGAGCTTTATCTTTTGCTTCCGAATTCTGCTTTTTGGACGATGCTTTTGCTGGCTTCTGCTTCGTGGCTTCATCTAAAGCTTGACGCTTTTTTGCTCTTTCCTGATCTTTATTTAGCTTTTTGCCTGTTGATTTAGGATCTGTTGCCATGGTCCGTCAAACTCCTTACGTTTATGATCTCAGTTGACTCACAAGCCCCATCATTTGATCGCCTGTGGATATGGATTTGGCGTTGAATTGATAGGCACGCTGAGCCATCAGCATTTCTGTCATCTGCTTCGCTACATCCACATTCGATGTTTCGAGCGTCTGGGACTGCATTTTCACATCTCCAGAAAGCACATCTCCCATAATTCCATCCTCTTCTACATTAGCAGGAATACGGAAACGATTCGCCCCTACCGATTCTAACATACGTGGTCGGACAGCTTCACTAACATTCAACGTGCCTTCAACCAATTGGTTTTGATCTCTTGTGATAAGAATTCTTCCATTTGAATCAATAGTGATCGCTTGAAAGTTGTCTTCAAGAATAATATTCTCACCGTCCGCTCCGATGACAGGATAGCCATTCGCATCTGTCAACAGCAATTGACCATCTTCAACCGGGTTCAAATAAAAGTTTCCAGCACGGGTGTAGTGAACTTCCTCCCCTTGTTCTGTCGTGACTCGGAGGCCGAACATATGACGATCTTCCACTAAAGCCACATCGAGTTCCCGGCCAGTGTTTTTCAAGCTTCCCTGAGTCAGGTCAAAGTTTGTGTGCCCAAGCTTGGCTCCTGAACCAATACGGATGCCTTCTGGTGTGACCCGGCCGATCTCTGCATCAGAATGAGACTGGTTATTGATTTGTTGATACAATAATGAAGAAAAATCGGCGTTGTGGCTTTTGTATCCCGTCGTTTCACTGTTGGACAAGTTGTTTCCGACAAGATCCAGCTTCTTCTGCAGCTGCCCCATCGTCACAGCCGATTGGATCATTGAACGATTCATGTAGGTTGCCACACTCCTTAACTAATTCTTCCGATTTCCGTCACAGCCTTTTGCATGCTTTGATCATAAGCTTTTAAGACACGCTGGTTCATTTCGAATGAACGGTATGTATTCATCATTTCTGTCATCGTCCTGTTCGGATCGACATTTGAACGTTCCAGATGAGACTGATGGATGGAGTAACCCACGCCCTCTTCTTCTCCAGGGTTCACAATGATGCTCCCCTCTTCAGAAAGACGAAATAGATCGTTTCCTTCTTTAACCATTTGAGAAGCATCCGATGTATAAGACACTCCAAGGGTGAAGGCCTGTCCACCTACTGTAAGCTCACCATTTTTTGAAACTTTAAATTCCATGCCACCCGTATCGATCGGATCACCGTTTCTATCCAAAACATAATACCCGTGGTTTGTCGTCAAGAAACCTTCGCCATCCACGGTGAAGTTCCCATTACGTGTGTATCGTTCTTCCCCATCCTCATTTTGGACACGAAAGAAAAGGGAACCGGATTCGTCTGGCACCTCATTTTGTACAAGGGCAAGGTCTGTCCCCACCCCTGTTTCTTTCAAGTCTCCTTGTATAAAAGAAGGAACGGCTTCCTGCATATACACACCTGTGTTAAGGGATCCTACATGTCCGGCATCAGGTACTTTGAATCCATTCTTCGTCGGGATCGTCTTGCTTCCCATCCGCTCAATCAATAGCTCTGGAAAAGCACGCATCGTACCCTGGTCTGCTTTGTACCCGGGTGTGTACGCGTTCGCCATATTATTCGACAACGTTTCCTGCATCCTCTGGTTGGCCATCATACCTGCTGCTGCTGTGTAAAATCCCCTTAACAAGGTGTCTTCACTCCTTCCGTTCCCATCTAAACTATAGTTTGGTTGAGATACGCTTATCGATATTTTCGAGCATGATGCCTGTACCTGTAGCCACACAATCCATCGGAGATTCAGCTACGAGCACAGGAACCTTCAGCTCTTCAGCGAGCAGTTGGTCAATGCCATGCAAAAGAGCCCCGCCGCCCGTCATAATGACTCCACGGTCTATGATATCCGCAGACAATTCAGGTGGTGTACGTTCCAGCACTTGTTTCGCTGCTTGAATAATCACCTGTACAGATTCACGTAAGGATCTTTCAATTTCTTCAGAATTGACGGAGATCGTTCGTGGTAATCCAGACACCATGTCTCGACCGCGAATTTCAATTTCCTCGTTTCTTGAACCAGGGAAAACCGTGGCCACACTGATCTTAATGTTTTCAGCTGTCCGCTCCCCGATCAACAGTTTATACTCTTTCTTAATGTATTGTAGAATCTCATGGTCAAACTTATCACCAGCCATCTTAATGGAAGAAGCCGTGACAATATCACCCATGGACAAAACAGCGACATCCGTTGTGCCGCCTCCGATATCGACAACCATGTTCCCGCTTGGTTGGAAGATATCCATACCGGCACCAATCGCTGCTACCTTAGGCTCTTCTTCTAAATATACTTTTTTACCACCGGATTTCTCAGCCGCTTCTTTGATCGCTTTTTGCTCCACTTTCGTAATGTTCGTTGGGCAACAGATCAGCATGCGCGGTTTTGATAAGAATCCTCTCACGTTCGTTTTTTGGATAAAGTGCTTCAGCATCGCCTCAGTTACGTCAAAATCTGCAATGACACCGTCCTTCAGCGGTCGGATGGCTTCAATATTGCCTGGCGTACGTCCGACCATCCGGCGGGCCTCTTCACCTACCTCAAGCACTTTCCCAGTATTACGGTCCATGGCAACCACCGACGGTTCGTTCAATACAATTCCTTTGCCTTTTACGTGGATGAGTACGTTCGCAGTACCCAGGTCAATTCCTATATCTCTCGCAAACATGTTCTGTAGATCCTCCCTATTGTAAAAAACATAATCCAAGTAACGTGCAGGACCCTCGTAATCCGTTACGTTACACCGGCAATGGAGATCAATCTCCTTCAACTTATATTTCCCTATTGTTTCAAGTTCTATTTTCTATTTAAATCATGCACATCTAGTTCTTTATTCTATCACAAAATTACGACATCCGTCTCTTGAGATATGAAAAAAGTTACCAAATATCGAGGAAATGTGACAAAGGGAGGAAAACAGTGTTCATGCGAGAGGTTGAACAGGTTGATCGTCCACAATTTGGGATTTGTACTTTCTACGGGTCGCTTCTCCACCCCTGAGGTGGCGTATTTCTTTATGGTGATCGAGTATCTTTTTCACTTCCTTGGCAAGTTCGGGATTCACTTCCGGAAGTCTTTCGGTCAAGTCTTTGTGAACTGTACTTTTAGAAACTCCAAACTCTTTGGCAATGACTCTCACCGTTTTTTTCGTTTCGATAATGTGCTCTCCGATCTTGATGGTCCTCTCTTTGATGTAATCATGCACTCCACTCGCCTCCTGTGATTGACTATCCAAGGGGGTGGGATTCTTAGGAAAGCGGTTCAATTATGTTGTGTGGGTGGTTACTCTGGAAGTTAAATCATGCTGTATCACCCTGGATGTTACCGAGTGCTCGGTTATCCTCATTGTATTAATAAAAGTTCTAAGATATGCCAGATGATGCATGGGCTGATGTGATTTCTTGTAAATTTATGCTTTGTACATATGATTAAAAACCATTTCTTCATCTTATGTATCATAAAGGGCTTCATACATGCTTAAACGCATTGCTCGAACAAACAGTTACCCGCGCTATAAATAAAAAAAATGAGGGCAGAACCCTCATTTTTTAAGTCTGTGTGGTAGAGATGGAAGAGGCACTATCTTCATCTGGTGATTGCTCTTCATCTTCAGAACCAGCTGGATCTTCATCCGTATTCAATTCTTCATCCGTAGACTGCTCTGCATCGTCAGAAGATTGCTCTGTACCTTCAGAAGGCTCTTCGCTGTCTTCTTGTGGCTCTTCAGCTGGAGCTTCTTCTTCTTTCTGAACTTCTTCTCCGGCATTTTCAATGATCTTACTCATCGGCTGACCGAAAAACTCTTCAGGGTTTACAGGCTGGCCGTCACTTCGTACTTCAAAGTGTACGTGAACACCACTCGCTTGACCGAAGGAGTTACGACCTGCAGAACCAAGAACTTCACCTTGTGCTACATCAGATCCTGCTAATACATCGACATCTTCTAAACTAGCATACACAGTTGAAATGTTCTCATCGTGTGTGATTTCAATAACATTGCCGTATAGCGGATCTTCTTTAACTTCTGTAACTGTTCCTGACAGAGCTGCTGTCACTTCGAAAGCTTCTCCATCTTCTCTAGTAATGTCTACGCCTTCACTTTGGTAATACTTATTGTTGTATAGGACCAGTGCACTTTCTTGATCTTGCTCGGAAGCGTCGTAATCATAGAATTTAGTGACAATGGATGCTGCCTTTTCATCAGCTACAGGCATTTCCAAGTTTTCCTGATGTTCCATGACCGGTACAGTATCTTTCTCATTATCTGCCGTCAAAAACTCATCTTGGACTTTGGAATCTGGTTGCTCTGCGATTTGGTCTTCCAAATCACTGGCTCCCTGCTGATACCAGAACACTCCGACAAGCACTAATGCAGCCACTGACAAATACAATGCTGGGTACAACCACTTCTTGCGCATCAAGCGTTTGAACTTTAATTTAGTCACGCTTTTCTTACCTTCTTCTTTCATGTTCATCACCTCAAAAACCATTCTGAACACTTCTTTGGGATTATATACATTAGCAGGAAAAAATTTATAAATTATAGAGTGCTTATACAAGAATCGCTCCCGCTTGTTGATTACTCATTTTCGAGACTTTTGTTGAGTGGATGGGGGCTGCGAGACTCCCGTGGAAGAAAGGAGATAGGCGAGATCCCGCAGGACGAAGTCCGAGGAAGCTCGGCACTCCCCCACAGGAAAGCGAGTAGCTTCCCAGCCACCCCTGGCGCTCAACCCGGGCAACGACCCCCGGAAAGTCTCGAAATCATGTCTTCCACAATCCTGCCATATTGTTGAAGACAATAAGTTTGAACAAAGAAAAAAAGAGCTGCTTTGGGCAGCTCTTTAGTTTACTGGGTCTTCTTTTTCAATGGTTAACGATGCCGTTTGTGTGCTTAGTGGAGCGATTTCTGTGTCTTGATAATAGTGATGGATGATTTCCTTGTAATCCTTGCCTGATTTCGCCATACCGTTGGCACCGTACTGACTCATTCCTACACCGTGGCCATAGCCTTTCGTTGTGAAGATGACATGTTCCCCTTTTTGCTTGATGCTGAAGTCACTGGATGGGAGCCCGATTTTTTCACGGATTTCTCTACCTGAAAACGTATGGTCGCCAAAATGGACTTCGTCTACTCGGTTTCCTTCTGTCTTCGTCATCGTTGTCTGCTCTATTCCTGTCCCTATGCTTACTCCTAAGGTCTGTTCAAGCTCTGCAACTGTGATGATTTTTTGATCAGCAAATTTAGGTGATTCCTGATCCCATGGACTTTCCACACTTTGAAGGTAGGGAATGTCATGCTCCCAATAATCTCCTGCATTTTCAGTGTAGCCGTTGCTCGTTGAAAAGAAAGCTGCCGTGATAGGCTGTTGATCGTACGTAATGATTTCACCTTTGGTCGCGTTGACAGCTTCTGTGATTTTTTTCATGTTCTCTTCATAATTGTCTTTCCATTGGCTTCGCAGTTGATCTTCATCTTTATAAACTTGGTGGCTGACCGTATCAGTAACGTCTGCTTCTGGAGAAACTTTCTCACCCCGGACCAAGTGACGGGTAATATAAGTCCTTGCAGCAAGGGCCTGAGCTTTCAGTGCCTCCATTTCGAAGTTTACGGGCATTTCAGAAGCTACGACTCGAGCAACATAACTTTCCAAAGGAACTTCTTCGATTTCTTTTGTCGTGCTGCGTAATACTTTGACCGCAAATGGAGAGTCCTCCACGCTCGCTACTTCTTCTGTTTGTGGAGTTTCCTTCACTTCTTCTGTACCCCCGGAATTCGTAAATGGGACGACGATCATCGTTGGTAGGATAAGTATTATTGTGAATAAACCACATACAGCAAGTATTCCGACTCCATTGTTTTTTTTCATTTTCATCCGCATCCTCCTGGTTACATAGTAAATCCCTCTACTAAAAATGTATCCAGAAATAGAAGATGATAGAACTAAAAAAGCTTACCTATTTCAAAAATATTGAAACAGGCAAGCTAAGAAGATGTATATATTATAATGTCGATACTGATTCGCTTGGTTCGTGATCTTCTGAATAAACTTCTTCTTCTCTGACACGCTCAATATCAGCGCCGAGTGTAGCTAATTTCTCAGCAAAATCCACATATCCGCGATCCAAATGCTTAAGTTCCGTTACCCTTGTGTATCCATCGGCAACTAAACCGGCTAGGATCAACGCTGCTCCGGCTCTTAGATCGGTTGCAGCGACTTCTGCGCCTTGTAAAGAGGATGGTCCTTCTACGATGACACTGCGACCCTCGATTTTCAAATTCGCGTTCATACGACGGAATTCTTCGACATGCATGAAGCGATTTTCAAAAACGGTTTCCGTAATGACGCTCGTGCCTGCTGCATTCAACATCAGAGCCATCATTTGAGATTGCATGTCTGTCGGGAAGCCAGGGTGTGGCATCGTTTTAATATCTGTTGCTTGTAGAATATCAGGCCCGATCACACGCAATCCACTATCTTCTTCTTGAATGATCACGCCCATCTCTTCCATTTTGGATACAAGGGGGGCGTAAATGTTCGTGCATCGCACCTTGTACAAGAACATTCCCACCAGTAATCGCTGCAGCTACCATGAATGTACCTGCTTCAATACGGTCTGGGATAATAGTATGAGTCGTACCAACAAGTTTTTCTACACCCTCGATGCGGATCGTTTCTGTTCCTGCACCAACGATGTTTGCGCCCATTTTATTCAAATAGTTCGCCAGGTCGACAATTTCCGGTTCTTTCGCACAATTTTCAAGAATTGTCCTTCCCTCTGCAAGAGCTGCAGCCATCATGACGTTTTCTGTCGCACCAACACTAGGGACATCAAAGTAAATTTTCGCACCTTTTAAGCGGCCGTTTACTTCAGCTTCCACATAACCGTTTCCAACGGTTACTTCAGCTCCCATTGCCTCGAAGCCTTTCAAGTGTTGATCAATTGGACGTGAACCAATAGCACATCCTCCTGGCATAGCAACCTTAGCATGGCCATACCGGGCCAAAAGTGGTCCCAATACAAGAACAGAGGCGCGCATTTTTCTTACATATTCTATTGGTGCTTCTGTTTCCAATTCATTAGAAGCATCTACCGTGACTGTATTCCCCACCATATTTACATCTGCATTCATATGTCTGATCACTTCATTGATCGTATATACATCAGCTAAAGCGGGTACTTCGTGCAGTACGCTTTTTCCTTCACTTGCAATAATACTTGCTGCGATGACAGGCAGTACGGCATTCTTGGCACCTTCTGCTTTAACGGTACCATTCAGCTGCCTCCCACCACGGACGATGATTTTTTCCAAGGTTCATTCTCCTCCGCGTCCATATTCACTATTATTAATATTCAGCAGTTATTATGGGTGTGCCAATCGTGATGTTTGTCTCCCCGCCCAAAGTTCGGGTTGCGAATTGAACGTTCATCATTCGATCCCCAGCATCAATGGCCTGATCCCACTTTTGGGTGTATCCGGTCCTGCTCGTCCAACCGTTTTCGTCGATTTCATCTATTGTTGTTATGTCGAAAGCTTGTTTGAATTTTTTATACACTAAAACATCATCAATAATACCACTAAATTTGGTCTTAATACAAGAGAAATTAGTGACATTTTTTGTGAAAAATCGACGAGATACTTCATTCATGTTCGTTTGATTGATGTTTGTTAATGAAGGTGTTCCCTGTCCTTCTGTGGTATAAACCACTTCCACATCGCTCCAAGCATTTTTTGGAACAATCATACTAAAACTTTCGATGATTTGTTCGTTTTTATGACTGTTTTTGACGGTGTACTTCTCGGCATTCATCGTAACCTCTTCCGTTACGACAGGATCAGACCAGAACTCTGTCATCTCCTTTTTCAATTCGTCTGCCTTTTTTCTAGACACCTTTTCCTTCATCGTTATCGTCCAGCCACTTACTTCAAGCTGCTTATCCGCAGCAAATGACGAAAACTCTAAGAGGGTTCTTTGAGCGCCTGTCATTTCCTGTGGATAAGCACCTGTTCCTATAATAAATAGAGCAATTATTCCAGCCAAAACACTTTTCATTTTGAATGCCTCCCCAAGCATTTTCTTACTATAAGTTTGACCTGAGAAGAGCACATTCATACGATACATTTCCTAACAACTTTAGACATTTGTCTATCGTCATTAAAATAGATATATAAGGCTGTTTGACCACTTAATAAAATCAAGAAAGAAGTTGCTTACCGTTGTACCTAGAGCGATGGTGACGATAATGAGTAAAGCTCTTGCCTCAAAGACTTTGTTTTTCCTGAAGAATGCATCAAAATTAATCGACTGCAATACCCTCCACGTAATGATGATGAAAATCAAATGCGAGGTCATGCTAAGGATCGCTTCTTCTGCAAAGTATTGTTCCATAGGTCCTGCTCCTTCCCTGAGGAATGTCGATATCTCTCGCCTCTCCATCAATTGTTCAATATAAACTGACAAAAGAGGGAATATTCCACTCCATTTCCCGGGCAATAATAGACATTTCACATCTTTTTGACGGGACTACCTAAAATTCGCCGGCGAAAAAAGATGTATTTTTCACAAAAAAACTGCTCTCATAAAGAAAGCAGTTTAAAAGTTGTTCTCATAAACATTCAAGCGATTCATGGCACGCTTGAGTGCCATTTCAGCCCGTTGGAAATCAATGTCGGCTTGTTTGTCCTGAAGACGACGCTCGGCACGTTCTTTGGCCATACGGGCACGATCGATATCGATATCGACAGGTTTTTCGGCAGATTGAGCAAGAATCGTCACTTTATCAGGACGAACTTCCAAGAAACCGCCACTTACCGCGATACGATCTGATCTGCCTTCCCCTTTTAGACGAACAGCGCTGATTGTCAAAGGCGCGACCATCGGAATGTGACCCGGAAGAATTCCAAGTTCACCGCTTTCCGCCTTACAGCTGACCATTTCAAATGCATCTTCCAACACCGGGCCATCAGGAGTGACTACACTCACCGTCAGTGTGCTCATTCGTATTCCTCCTTGGCTGATCATGAAGAGGAAGAGGAACTTTATTCAAGCCCCTCTATCCACCAGACCTGTTTATTGCATTTGTTTTGATTTTTCAACGACTTCTTCGATTCGTCCAACTAGACGGAACGCATCTTCCGGAATATCGTCGTATTTGCCGTCAAGGATTTCCTTGAAGCCTTTAACTGTTTCTGAAACAGGCACATAAGAACCAGGCTGGCCTGTGAACTGTTCAGCAACGTGGAAGTTCTGAGAAAGGAAGAATTGTACACGTCGCGCACGGGAAACTGTCAATTTATCCTCATCAGAAAGCTCATCCATACCCAGGATTGCAATGATATCCTGAAGTTCTTTATAACGCTGAAGCGTACGCTGAACTTCACGGGCAACTTCATAGTGCTCATCGCCGACGATTTCAGGGTCTAGAGCACGAGATGTGGAAGCAAGTGGGTCCACGGCAGGATAGATCCCTTGTTCAGATAGCTTACGCTCAAGGTTTGTTGTTGCATCCAAGTGGGCGAAGGTTGTCGCAGGCGCTGGGTCCGTATAGTCATCGGCAGGGACATAAATCGCCTGGATGGAAGTAACGGATCCTTTGTCTGTCGATGTGATTCGCTCCTGAAGCTGACCCATCTCTGTAGCAAGCGTCGGCTGATAACCAACGGCTGATGGCATACGTCCAAGTAGGGCAGAAACTTCAAGACCACCTTGGGTGAAACGGAAAATGTTATCGATGAAGAATAGAACGTCCTGTCCTTCTTCATCACGGAAGTATTCGGCCATCGTTAGTCCAGATAGGGCCACACGCATACGTGCTCCAGGTGGCTCGTTCATCTGTCCGAATACCATGGCTGTCTTCTTGATAACTCCGGAGTCAGTCATTTCATAGTAAAGGTCGTTACCTTCACGTGTACGTTCACCAACACCAGCGAATACAGAAATACCGCCGTGCTCTTGTGCGATGTTGTTAATCAATTCCTGGATCAGTACGGTTTTACCTACACCCGCACCACCGAATAACCCGATCTTACCACCTTTTACATACGGGGCAAGAAGGTCTACGACTTTAATTCCTGTTTCAAGAATTTCTGTCTCTGTAGCCAAGTTTTCAAATACTGGCGCCGCACGGTGAATCGGGTCACGACGTACGTCTTCACCAAGTGGTTCATCAAGGTCGATGGTTTCACCTTCTACGTTGAATACACGTCCAAGAGTCACTTCCCCTACAGGTACAGAAATAGGTTTACCTGTATCGGTAACTCCAGTACCACGCATCACACCATCGGTAGATGACATGGCAACGGTACGAACGGTATTGTCACCCAAGTGCAGGGCAACTTCCAGCGTAAGATCGACGCTTTTCTCGTTTTCGTTTTTCGCTTCGTAACTTACGTGCAATGCGTTATTAAGATCAGGGAGTTGTCCATCGTCGAACGTTACGTCCACAACGGGTCCCATGATTTGAGTCACGCGTCCATTACTCATCGATTTCCCTCCTAACTTACTGTTCAAAATCCGAGAGTTCCTATTCTAGGGCAGCTGCACCGCCGACAATTTCGGTAATCTCTTGGGTAATAGCAGCTTGACGGGCACGGTTATATGAGAGTGTCAAATCTCCGATTAAATCATCAGCATTATCGGTCGCACTCTTCATCGCGGTCATACGTGCTGCATGCTCACTGGCTTTACTATCGAGCAAAGCCCCATAGATCAAGCTCTCAGCATATTGAGGAAGCAAGACTTCCAGAATCTCTTCTTGGCTCGGTTCATACTCGTATGAACTCCGACTCGCTTTCCCCTCTTTATTCAAGTCCGTCAGTGGAAGAATCTTCTTCTCTGTCACTTCTTGAGTGATTGCACTGACGTAATGATTGTAAAAGATATAAAGCTGATCAATTCTTTCATCTGTGTACAGTTGTACGGTATCTGAAGCGATATCTTTAATGTCAGAGAAGTCTGGTTGATCAGATATTCCTGTAATATCCATATCGACGGGCATGTTTCGTTTACGGAAAAAGTCACGCCCGATACGTCCGATTGTAATCAGGGTGTATTCATCCGCTGAGGTATGCTTGCTTCGGATTTGTTGATACACCTTACGAAGAACACTGCTGTTAAACGCTCCGGCAAGTCCACGATCTGAAGTAATGACTAAATAACCCGTCTTCTTGACATCACGCGCTTCAAGCATTGGGTGCCTCGCATCACCGCCACCTTGTGCAATGCTTCCTACAACTTCCTGGATTTTTTCACTATAGGGAACAAACCTTTTGGCGTTTTGTTCCGCACGGTTCAACTTGGAAGCTGAAACCATTTCCATAGCTTTTGTAATTTGTTTCGTCTTTTTCGTAGACGTAATCCGACCTTTAATGTCTCTAAGGGATGCCACGCTGTTTCACCACCCTTTCTAGCTATGATTCATTTATTCAGAAACAACAAATGTTTTCTTGAATTCTTTCACAGCACCACTCATGTCTTCGTCATCAGCAAGTTTTCCTGTTTCACGAATTTGAGAAAGAAGTTCTTTACGGTTGTTATCCAACCAATTATGGAACTCTGACTCGAAACGAGTGACATCTTCTACTGGAACATCATCTAAGAAACCTTTTGTCAGTGCATAAATGATCATGACTTGTTTTTCGACCGCTAATGGTTGGTGAAGTCCCTGTTTAAGTACCTCAACCGTACGTGCACCACGGTTCAGCTTAGCTTGTGTTGATTTGTCTAGATCGGAACCAAACTGAGCGAAAGCTTCAAGTTCACGATAAGATGCTAAGTCAAGACGCAAAGTACCGGCAACTTTCTTCATCGCTTTGATCTGTGCAGAACCACCTACACGAGATACGGATAGTCCGGCGTTAATCGCTGGACGTACACCCGAGAAGAACAAGTCGGATTGCAAGAATATTTGACCATCTGTGATGGAAATTACGTTGGTAGGGATATAAGCAGAGATGTCTCCTGCTTGAGTTTCTACGAAAGGAAGG
Organism: Halobacillus litoralis; assembly: GCF_020524085.2. Lineage (NCBI taxonomy): Bacteria > Bacillati > Bacillota > Bacilli > Caryophanales > Bacillaceae > Halobacillus > Halobacillus litoralis. The sequence continues at coordinate 1,390,503 of NZ_CP129016.1, read as the reverse complement.
GCAGTCAATGAGCCTCCACCTTTAGCATCACTTAATTTAGCCGCACGTTCTAGTAAACGGGAGTGCAAGTAGAATACATCCCCTGGGAAGGCCTCACGACCTGGAGGACGACGTAACAGCAAGGAAAGCTCACGATAGGCAGCCGCCTGCTTAGAAAGGTCATCGTAAACTACGAGTACATGCTTTCCGTTGTACATGAAGTCTTCACCTAGGGATACGCCCGCGTATGGAGCAAGGTAAAGAAGTGGTGCTGGCTGAGAAGCACTGGCAGTAACTACGATTGTGTAGTCTAGTGCACCATGACGGCGTAAAGTTTCTACTGTTCCACGAACGGTAGATTCTTTTTGACCAATGGCGACGTAGATACAAATCATATCCTGGTCGTGCTGGTTCAAAATAGCATCGATGGCCACAGATGTTTTACCCGTTTGACGGTCACCGATGATTAATTCACGTTGTCCACGGCCAATTGGTACAAGCGCATCAATCGCTTTGATACCTGTTTGTAGTGGTTCATCTACGGATTTACGATCCATAACACCTGGGGCAGGTGATTCAATCGGGCGTGTTCTTGTCGTTTCAATTGGCCCACGGCCATCGACCGGTTGTCCAAGTGGGTTAACGACTCTCCCCAACATTTCTTCCCCTACAGGAACTTGCATGATGCGTCCTGTACGACGAACTTCGTCGCCTTCTTTAATATCTGTATATGGTCCAAGGATAACAAGACCTACGTTATTTTCCTCTAGGTTTTGTGCAAGGCCCATAACACCATTTGAAAATTCAACAAGCTCTCCAGCCATGACATTGTCAAGACCATGAGCACGTGCGATACCGTCACCTACTTCGATAACTGTACCAACATCTTTGACTTCTATTTCAGTCTCATAGTTTTCAATTTGCTGTTTAATCAGCGCACTGATTTCTTCAGCTTTGATGCTCATGCTATTTCACCCCTATCATCTTTTATTCGATACTAGTTCACGTTCCATGCGGTGTAATTTACCGCTTACTGAACCATCGAAAATTCGATTCCCAATCTTGACGCGAATTCCGCCAAGCAATGATGAATCAATTATGTTTGTAATGTTCAAGGACTGCTTTTCTACCTTTGGAGCAAATGTTTTGGAAATTTGCTGCTTTTCGTCATCCGAAAGCTCACGCACAGAGTAAACGGTTGCTTCAGCAATGCCTTTTTGATTATCGATTTTAGTCAAAAATTCACTGATCATATCTATAATCAAGTCTTCTCTATGACGATCTACAATGAGATTCAACGTGTTCAACACCTCAGTTGTCATACCCTGAAACGAATTGGAAAATACACGTTTTTTATCTTCTGTTGTAATCTTCGGATGCTTTAAAAATGTGTACACAGAAGGATTTCCACGAAGGACTTCTCTTACTGTTCTTAATTCTTCACCGATTTGTTCGACTTTCTTTCGTTCCTGAGCAAGTTGAAAAAGGGCTTGTGCATAGCGCTTCGCAACGACTGTTTCACTCATCGTTCTTCTCCCGCTTCGCTAATGTATTGTTGGATGAGGTGGTCTTGATCCTCTTTAGATAGCTCTTTCTCAATTACTTTGGACGCAATCATCACAGACATGGAAGCAACCTGATCTTTAAGTGACTGGATTGCTTTTTCTTTCTCTTGAACAATTTCTTGTTTTGCATTATCTTTCATTCGTTCTGCTTCCGTACGAGCAGATTCAATGATGGATTGCTCCTGTTGAGAAGCTGTTTTACGTGCATCCTCTATAATCTTTTGCGCATCTTGTCTTGTCTTTTTCAACTCTTCTGAAGCTTCACGTTGCATTCTTTGAGCTTCTTCACGGCTCTTTTCAGCTGTGTCTATCTCATTTGAGATATAATCTTCACGTTCTTTCATCATATTCATGAAAGGTCCCCAGGCGAATTTCTTAAGCAACGCTAAGAGAACGATGAAAAGAAACAGCTGAACTAGCATATCACCGATATTAAGTCCGCCTTCAGCACCAAGAATGAACATATTAGTAAAAGTTTGCACCTTGCTCACTCCTTTCAACACCCCCTAGAGGGGCTCTACATAACAAAAACCCGGCTTAAAAGTTTAAGTCGAAGTTTTAATTCTCAAGAAATGGGTAAATAGTATTTGGCTGATGTATAGAAGATGGCGAAGAAATTCATCGCTTCGCCATCACTCTCACATGTGTTTATTGACCCATTACGATAAATGCAATTACGACACCAATGATTGGAAGTGCCTCTACTAGGGCTACACCAATGAACATTGTTGTTTGAAGCGTACCTCGTAATTCCGGTTGACGTGCAATACCTTCTACTGTTCTACCTACGATTAAACCGTTACCAATACCTGCACCTACTGCTGCAAGACCTACTGCAATTGCTGCTGCAATCAGACCCATGTTAAATTCCTCCTCGAATGTATTTAAATTTGTTATTTATTAATGGTCAGAACTCACTTTGTGAGACATATAAACCATTGTCAACATAGTAAAAATGAACGCTTGGATAAAGCCTACGAATGTACTGAATGCCTGCCACGCTAACATAGGAATTACTCCCCCCAAGAAACCTAGGAAACCAGCTGAAGCAATTCCTGCTAGTAATCCCAGCAGAATTTCCCCTGCGTAAATATTCCCGTATAGTCGAAGTCCTAGGGTTAACGTGTTAGAAAACTCCTCAATAATTTTGAATGGGAGCAAGAATGGAAGTGGTCGCATGAAGTCTTTTCCAACTTCATTGGCACCTCTCATCTTCACACCGTAATAATTGGTGAGAACGACAACCATAACAGCAAGGGTTAAGGTGATGCCTGGATCGGATGTCGGTGATTTCCACCAAAGAACGTGATGTGGCGCGAAAATCGTGACTACCCCCAGCATGTTAGAGACAAAGATATACGTGAAGAGAGTTAATCCTAATGGTAGAAAAAGCCTCCCTACATTCCAGTCCATGTTTGAACCAATAATACCTTTTACAAAGTCAATAAGCCATTCCATAAAGTTTTGAAAACCCTTTGGACGCCGTTCTAAACTTCGCGTTGCAGCTACAGCAACAATAAAAACGATGACTGAAGCAATCAGCATCATTAAAACGTTGGACAGGTTGAAGTCTAGCCATTCAAGACCAAACGCATCCTCCAACATTGGTGCTTTGTGATTCATTCTGTTCACCTCTCTTCCATCGTGCTATTCTGTTTCATGTTTAAACAGGTAGTCTATTAAAATGACAAAGTAGGCTGTCATTAAGCCCAATACTACTGAAATAATGTGGAAATGTTCTTCGAATTGAAGTGCTATAACGGCTGCTAATGCGCCTGTGGCTAATCGTGTAAACGTACCAATATTTGGTTTTCGTTGCTTAGATTTTGATGTGACCGTGGAATGTTCGCCCAATTTGGATATTTTTCTTTGCATCGTCCATAGATTGTAAAAGCTTAACGTGGTTCCTAATAAAAGGCCTAAAAAAACCGTTTTCCAAGGTGTAAGCCCCCATCCTAGAACGAGAAATGCTAAAAGGTAGAACATCCATTTTCTTTGACGGGATATCATCTGTTGATAGTCTTCCATGTTAATCGTCTCCCGAGTACGTGCGTACTAAATGAATAGTCCCATATGTACCTGCCCCTAAACCGAGGAAAAGTCCAATAATCAGGAATGTAGGTGTGGTAGATAGTAGGCCATCGATCCATTTCCCAATAAAAACACCAGCTAAAGGGCCGCCGGCTAATTGAGAAATGATCGCGCTGGTGAGCGCCATAGCATGAAATGGCAACTTAGAACGTTTCATTTTTACACTCTCACTTTTAGGGTAGGAGATGTAGAAATCCTGTAAATAACCTTCTATGAAAACCTTATCATTCTATCCTATGTAAGAATACAATAGGGGTGGTTTGATGTCAATGAGTTTGTGAGCAAAAGTACAAATGAAAGACAAATTTCGATCACATTTTCGTCACATTTCCTTAACGTTCTCACCATCTCCAAATATATGGAACACAATACAAAATTTATCTCTACTTTCTAATAGGTCGATAAGACATCCATTTCCTATATATGACCTCCCCTCCTTCTTTTAGAGTCTGCTCATTTAATAACGCTGCGCCTTTCAAGCGCAGCGTTTCACCCATTTCCTTCTATATATATAGGGAACGGGTAGATGGATTCTTTTTTATCTATTCCAACGGTTACGATTGCAAGATAACTCCCATCTAAATTCATTTCGTCAATCTCCACTTCACCTTCCACAAGTCCAGGTTGCAAATCTTTCACATCTAATAGAGTACCAGCCGTCAACATCGTACCTGCCCTGTATAGATCAATTCTCATTTCATCCACTTCTTCAGCTAAGTGAAAACGATAAGTAGCTTTCTGATCGTTTTGCTAGGACGTTTCCATCTCAAACCCTGATACAACTTCATAACTGGACGTTTCTTTCACATACACGTAAGGAATGGCATAAACTTTGTTTCCCTCTTGCAGTTTCAGAAAACCTTCATGCACACCATCATCTACAAAAGCAGCAGAAACCCGGAGTTCAACAGGAAGTTCTTTCGAGTGTCCGGGTGCAATTTCTACAGACATTGGCACCGTCCAAGTAACTCCACTTTTCATTGCAGGTGTTTCAATGGAAATCGTAACAGGTTCGTCCTTTAAATTCCTAACTGTTAAAGGCAATCGTTTTCGATAAAGCCGCTCCTCAATTTTTCCGAATGATAAAGAGCTCTGCTCGATAAGTAGTGCTGGATTCAATGCTTCATCAATATCTACATAACCAGCCCCTTGCTCTGTGGGTGGAAAAGGTTCCTCACCAGTCAGTATCAAATCCGCTGTACTTGTCAACGCCTGTTTGACTTCTGCAGGACTCCCAATCCGGATGAGCTTCCTTGATCAAGGCTGCCATACCGGCTACATGAGGGGCAGCCATACTCGTTCCTTGTAAAGATTGGTACCCACCTGGTACTGTACTGTATATATCGACTCCCAGGAGCAAGAATATCAGGTTTGATCTCCCAATTCGTCGTGACTGGTCCCCTTGAACTGAAAGGTGCTACTTGGTCACCTAAGGAGAGATCCAATGTTTCCACCCATTGATTTGGTTGAATCACTTTTTCTTTTAACCAACGTCCCGCTTTGTTTGAAAGAGAAGCTACAGGAATTGGCAGTTTCACCCCATCTAATCCACCTTGGAAATTGCCTTCCTCATTGTTGTAGATCAAGACAGCTACCGCACCTTTTTGATAAGCTTTTAAAGCTTTATGACTAAAGGGGAGGCCTCCTCTTTCAAATAAAACGATATTCCCACGTACATTCCCAAAGTCTTCTTCCCCTGTCCCTGCATAGGTGACCGGATATTTTTTTGATAACTCCCACGGAACAGATCCAGACATCGTTTGGATCAAAACCTTCTCCCTTTCACCCGGGACTTTCAGGACGGGAGCTTTCATAGATAAAGCAGAAGCTCCTACCGTGATGGCGTCTGAAGATGTAGCTGGAGACCCTATGGTCCATTCAGCGGGACCAGAATTCCCTGCAGCTACAACCACCACAACGCCTAACTCTATCGCTTTATTCACGGCATGAGTCGTTGGCCAATCGGGACCATTCACGTCATTTCCTAAAGAAAGGTTAATGACATCCATTTCATCTTTCACAGCCTCTTCTATAGCTGCAATCACTTGCACAGACGACCCTACCCCTCCAGGCCCTAACGCCCGGTACGCATAAAGGTCAGCATCTGGTGCAATCCCCTTCATTTCTCCATCTGCTCCGACTACACCTGCTACATGCGTCCCATGGATAGTCGCGCCCTCTTCTTCGGTTTCCATAGGGTCATCGTCAAAGTCAACCGTGTCATAACCTCCCTTATAATTCTCTTTCAGATCAGGATGGTTATAATCGATTCCTGTATCAATAATTCCGACCTTCACACCCTCCCCTGTTTGCGGATGGTGCATTTGTTTTCTGATCATTTCAGTGGAAAAAGACACGCCCTCTCCCACTTCCAATGCTTCGTAAGTATGCACGGGATACTGGTTTTTGACTGCTTCCATTCTCGCCACTTTATCCAATTCTTTTGCTGTTCCTTTTATGGCGACACCATAAAAAATAGTATCGTAACTCGTCACTACTTCAACCCTTGGAAGCCTTCTTTCTATTTCCTTTAAGAAACTCTCGGGTGACTCCTCCAATTCCACAATGATCGTTACTTCCTCGTTCGGTTCAGGAGCACTGAATCCGGTCAATAAAAACAAACATGAAAAAAAGATCATTCCATAACGCATAAGTGTGTGCTCCTTTTTTCCATAGCATTTGTCATAGCTAGACGTTTATGCGGAACCCAACAATTATCTTTAATATACTGGCAGGATCATGTAAGACTTGATCTCGATACCATCAGGGTTCGTTTCTGAATTGAATTGGGATGCTATTCGCTTTCCTGTGGTGACCTCGCGAGTTTCCTCAGAATTAAACCCTGCGGGATCCCGACTATCCCTCTCTCCCACGGGAGTCTCCAAACTAAGCCCTCAAGTAATGGGAGCTTTATTTCATGGGAAGAAAATCTTGTATAACAAAAGGACGAGAGTCTTAATGACCCTCGTCCTTTTGAATGATACTTATTCGATTTCGAATGGTGCTGGTTTGTCGTCGCGATGTTTGAAGAAGTAACGGATCGCCTCTGCAATGCGGGCAGAAGCTTGTCCATCTCCATATGGATTGGAGGCTTTAGCCATCGCTTCATGTTTATTGTCATCAGATAATAACTCATGAGCGAGGTGGAAAATATGATCCTCTTCTGTTCCTGCAAGTTTCAATGTACCAGCCTCAATTCCCTCCGGGCGTTCTGTCGTGTCACGAAGGACAAGGACAGGAACCCCCAAAGAAGGAGCTTCTTCTTGGACGCCGCCTGAATCTGTCAAAATGAGATGTGCTCTTGAAGCGAAATTGTGGAAATCGATGACATCAAGAGGCTCGATCAGCTTGATTCGATCGTCATTTCCTAAAATTTCATCGGCTGTCTCTTTGACCACCGGATTTAAGTGAACCGGATAGACAACTTGAATATCGTCATGCTCCTGAACAAGACGCTTGATCGCGCGGAACATTTGCTTCATGTTGTTTCCTAGGTTTTCACGACGGTGTGCTGTCATCAGAACAAGGCGTTTATCCCCTACTTCATCAAGCACTTCAGACGCATAGTCTTCTGCTACCGTCGTCTGTAAAGCATCAATAGCTGTATTCCCGGTAACAAAGATATTGTCCTCCGACTTATTTTCAGCAAGAAGATTGTCTCTTGATTTATTCGTCGGTGCAAAATGAAGGTCTGCCATGACACCTGTCAGCTGACGATTCATTTCTTCAGGGAACGGAGAGTACTTGTTCCATGTACGCAATCCTGCTTCCACATGCCCCACAGGAATCTGGTTGTAGTAGGCAGCCAGAGAAGCGGCGAATGTTGTCGTCGTATCTCCATGGACAAGGACCACATCCGGTTTTGTTTCTTTCATCACTTCATCCAAACCTTCTAAAGCACGAGTGGTTACCTGAGCAAGTGACTGGCGGGCTTTCATGATATCAAGATCAAAATCTGGTTCGATATCAAAAATATTCAACACCTGGTCCAGCATCTCTCTGTGCTGAGCGGTTACTGCAACGATTGGTTCAAACTGTGCCGCACGTTTTTTTAATTCAAGGACGAGCGGGGCCATTTTTATAGCTTCCGGTCTTGTCCCAAATATCGTCATTACTTTTATGCGTTCTGTCATGAATGCTCCTCCTTTAATGAGGAAGTGGTTTTATTTGGTTCCGTACAAACGGTCTCCGGCATCTCCTAAACCTGGTACGATATATCCTTTTTCGTTCAGTTTCTCATCAAGAGCCGCAAGATAGATGTCCACATCAGGGTGTTCTTTCTGAACAGCTTCCACACCTTCAGGGGCAGCTACCAGGCACATCAAACGAATTTGTCGTGCTCCACGTTTCTTCAAGGAGTGGATTGCTTCATTGGCTGATCCGCCTGTCGCAAGCATCGGATCGATGACAATCAGTTCACGTTCTTCGATATCACTTGGAAGTTTCACATAATATTCGACGGGCTGCAATGTTTCTGGATCTCGGTAAAGTCCGACATGTCCGATTTTCGCAGCTGGAATCAATTGGATAATCCCATCCACCATACCAAGCCCGGCTCTTAGAATAGGAACAAGTCCGATCTTCTTACCTGTCAGTACTTTTGCCTTCGCATCCTGTACGACTGGTGTATCGATAGACACTTCTTCTAGTGGAAGATCTCGGGTGATCTCAAAGGCCATAAGTGCTGCTACTTCATCTACTAATTCACGGAAGTCTTTTGTCCCTGTCTCTTTTTTACGTATGTACGTCAACTTATGTTGAATCAATGGGTGATCCAGTACATAAACGTTTGCCATTGCCATTCACTCCTTCTGAAAATTTACATCCTTTAAATTGTACAGAAAAAGAAACCTCTCCGCAACCTATGATCGTATTACGAATTATTACAAAAATGTTCCCTTTTGTTGAAGACTCAGTTTCGAGACTTTTGTTAAGTGGATGGGAGCTGCGGGGAAGTGCGTAGTAGGATGAGACCCCGCAGAGCGTTACCTCGAGGAGGCTCATCAATCGCCCAAGGAAAGCGAACCTTTTCCCGGAGCTCCTTAACCGCCACAAAAGTCTCAAAATCAAGCTTTTTGCAACCCTGCCAGATTCTTTAATAAGAGCCACTAGATTCATCTAGTGGCTCTTGGTGAATTCCATTTATTAAATGGAAGAAAAGTTGAGTGTCTGATATAACGGGAAGCGGGACGTTAATTCGCGTACACGCTTTTCCGCTTCTTTCATTTTTGCTTCATCCTCATGATGGTCTAGAGTGAAGGCAATCAGATCTGCAATTTCTTCCATTTCCGCTTCCTTGAAGCCACGGCTTGTAACAGCCGCTGTACCAATACGGATTCCGCTTGTGACAAATGGGCTTTCAGGGTCGAACGGGATGGCATTTTTGTTTGTCGTAATACCGATTTCATCTAAAGCTTTTTCGATAACTTTGCCGGTCAAGCCTTTGCTGCGTAAGTCAAGTAAGAGTAAGTGGTTGTCTGTTCCACCAGAAACAAGGTCTACCCCTTTTTCAACAAGGGATTCGCCTAGCTGCTTCGCATTGGCGATGATTTGTCGGGAATATGCTTTAAATTCTGGTTGCAAAGCTTCCTTAAAGGACACAGCTTTAGCTGCAATGATATGCATTAAAGGACCGCCTTGCATTCCTGGGAACACAGTCTTGTCGATCTTCTTAGCGAAAGATTCTTCACAAAGGATCATTCCACCACGAGGTCCACGCAATGTTTTATGGGTCGTTGTCGTAACAAAATGAGCGTGAGGTACAGGATTCGGGTGTAGACCTGTAGCAACCAGCCCTGCGATATGTGCCATATCGACCATGAGATAAGCTCCGACCTCATCAGCGATTTCACGGAATTTAGCAAAATCGATTTCTCTTGGGTAGGCACTGGCACCAGCTACGATCATTTTAGGTTGCACTTCTTTAGCTTTCTGAAGTACCGCTTCATAATCAATCGTTTCATCTTTCTCGTCCACACCGTACTCTTCAAAATTGTACAATTTACCGCTGAAGTTGACGGGGCTGCCATGGGTCAAATGACCGCCGTGATTCAAATTCATCCCAAGGACTGTATCCCCATGGTCAAGCACGGTGAAATAAACGGCCATGTTCGCTTGTGCACCAGAGTGCGGCTGAACATTAGCATGATCGGCTCCAAAGAGTTGTTTCGCGCGGTCGCGCGCTAAGTTTTCAACAACGTCTACGTGTTCACAACCACCATAGTAACGACGACCTGGATAGCCTTCCGCATATTTATTCGTAAGCACAGAACCCATCGCTTCCATAACCGCTTCTGAAACGAAGTTTTCTGAAGCAATTAATTCAATATTATCCTGTTGGCGTTGTCTTTCATCCTGGACGGCTGCAAAAATTTCTGCATCTGCTGATTTTACATGATTCATGGTCTAGCTTCCCCTTTCCATTCCTAATGATCACAAGAACCTGCTTCTTCTTGACTTACATAAACCGCACGTGCCCCACCAATGAGAGGAGGTCGAGTTTTCGCTGCCGTAATGTGTGCGTGGCCGATATTTTTTTGAGCCACACGAAGCGGAACGGCTATACGCTTCAAATGCATCCCGATGAGTGTGTCACCAATATCCAGTCCACCCTTGGCTTCTATCCTCTCCACAAGTACGGGATCTTTCATATGCTTATAAGCAAAGGAGGCCATTGATCCACCCGCAGTGGGAACAGGAACGGCAGAAACTTCTGTCAAACGCTCCTGTTCCATCACTGAACGGTCGACAACTAACGAACGATTCAAATGTTCACAGCACTGGAAAGCGAGATGAACGCCGGCGCGCTCCGCAAGATGTTGCAGCTCACTGAAAACCACTTCAGCAATAGCTTCACTTCCTGAAGTACCGATTTTTTCCCCTGCAATCTCACTTGTTGAACAACCAATAACAAAAACACCCGGTTGAAGGCTGCCCGTTTCCATAAGCTGATCAACAACAGAACGAACATCCCTTTGAATCTTCTTCACATCCTTCACTTCTCTACCCCCTCTATGTGTGAGCATATATAGGGTAAACACCCTATAAGCGGCTTATTTTACAAAAAAAGGAGAAGCATCAGGCTCCTCCTTCAATTGTCAGCATCAGCTATTAAAAAGCTTCAGCTTTTCTATATCCCATTGTATTACTTATTTTCGTATTCGGCAATCTTACTCACACGTCTTTCGTGACGACCTGCTTCGAAGTCTGTAGACACCCATGTTCTCGCAATTTCACGCGCTAAACCTGGTCCGATGACGCGTTCGCCCATGCATAATACGTTCGAGTCGTTATGTTCACGAGTGACTTTAGCAGTGAAAAGGTCATGCACCAACGCGGCACGAATTCCCTTCACTTTATTAGCGGAGATCGACATACCGATTCCGGTTCCACAGATGAGGATCGCTTTATCAAATTCTCCGTTTGCTACACGTTCTGCTGCAGGGATTGCGTAGTCTGGATAATCGACGGAATCTTCACAATCACACCCGATGTCTTCGAATTCTACTTCAAGTTCATTCAAAACGTCTGCTACTTCTTTTCGTAAGTTTACTCCGCCATGGTCGGAGGCAAGGATCACTTTCATCTATAGACACTCCCGTCTTCTAATATCAATCTTATCGTGACAGTTTCCCTCTCCCCTGTCAATGCTCTCCACCCCACTCTTTCCATCTACCCACCCTTCTATTTTATTAAAGTATTTGGCAGGATTGTGTAAGACTTGATTTCGAGACTTTCATTGGAGTTTAGGGGCTCCGGGAAAAGGTTCGCTTTCCGTGGGCGAGTGATGAGCCGCAGCCCCACCCACTCAACAAAAGTCTCGAAACTGAGTCTTCAAGAATAGGGAGCTTTTCTGGAATAGGAGAATATAAAAAACCCCAGAGGAGTCTCTGGGATTTTTGGGATATGTATAGATGATGTCATAAAAACAGTGAGACGACGAGGATGGCAAGTGTGAAAGATCCGTGTTATTCCTCGTCGCGAAGTTTCTCTACGAGACGTTCAATGTAGTGATTTAATTCATCACGGGTATTCCGATAAATGGTGATATTCCCACCGAAAGGGTCTATGATATTCAAATCTGGAAGCTCTTTCTCTCGCTGGTCGATTTCTTTTATTTCGTTCTCAAGTTCATCGAACAATTTTTGTTCCAGTTCCTGATCATCCATCTTGCCTTTATATTCATTGATGATGGACAGACGTTTCTCTTCGAAGGCTGCATAAAGGTTCTTTAAGTGTTGCCATTGATTTTCATCAATGAGGACATACTCTTTAAGCGTATAGTATTTTTCTTGATAGTCTGGGTATTGGAGTGCGAGGGTTTGTTTATGACGGTCGGTCATGGTGAGCACAAGGTCTGACCATTCCAGAAGATCCGGATCGATAGGCCTTGTTTTATGGTTTAATTCCAAATCGATTTCCCGAAGAACGAGATCCGAATTCTTTGCCAGAGGTTCTCCTTTGCCCGCGAAAATTCCTGCGGATTGAACATTTCCTTCTTCAAGCTTCGATTTAAGCAATGCTTCAGCCATTGGGCTTCGGCATGTATTTCCTGTACAGACAAATAATATATTCATAGCCAATCTTCCCCTCATCGATAGTCCATTTTCTCTATAGTACCATAGGTACAGATCAGACGAAAAATCTGTCAAAAAATGGCATTCAACCCTAAAGCACACAATATACTTCCTCCAAGAAGTTCACTGTATGTTCCAAGTAATCCTCCTGCTCGACGGCCGATAATGAAGCCTGTCCATGTCAGCACCATACTGAATAAACCGAAGGAAAGGACAGAGATAAACACTTCCGCTTCCCTTAAGCCTAAACTAAATCCAACCGGAAAGCTGTCAATGCTTACGCTTAATGCGAATAACCACACCCCGATACCAGTCATTCGGTATGAAACCGAGTGTTTTTCAGTGAACGAAGCAAAGACCGCATAAGCGCCTAAGCCAAACAACATAACTCCTCCTGATAATTCGGCCCATTCCGCTGCACTATCTGACAGCCATTTTCCAAGTAAGATTCCTAATCCAGGCATGACCATATGAAAAACTCCGATGACAATCCCAGTAAAAAAAGCGTGCCTTAACCTTACCGCTTGCAACCCCATTCCTAATGAAACAGAGAATGCGTCCAGACCTAAAGCGATCGATAACAAGATGAGTGATGTCATATGCTCCAACTGAAACTTCCCCTCCCCGGACATGCTATATCATCGTATGCATGAGAGAAGGGGCGTATGTCAGTAGGTTTGTATTCTTTTGACAGCGGCTTTATTCAATCGGTTCATAATAGCCGCTCCTACACCTTCTTCAGGAAAAGTTTCACATAGAATCAGGTCTACATCAGACTTTTTGAATTCTCTTAAGGCTCCATAAAGTTTTTCTGCTACTTGATTAAGCTGGGATCTTGAACCACAACGTATAAGAGAATTGTGGCTGAGTTTTTCAGCTAGTTCATCACTTGCAATCACTCCGACGCGGTTTCCATCTTTCTTCAATTGATGAAGTTGATCGGAAAAGAAAGCATCATTGCCATCCACCAGCCAGAGCGGTGCTTCCGGCGCGTAGTGCGTGTATTTCATTCCCGGAGATTTAGGTTTCTGTTCTTCATCCGCCAGAGCGGGATCCATCATTACTTGCGGGAGAATTTTTTCTAAATCTTCCTTTGTTACCCCGCCCGGCCTTAAAATGATAGGGATTTCAGTCGTGCAGTCCACAACGGTTGATTCCACTCCGACACCTGTCGGACCCCCGTCCAAGATGCCGGCAATTTTTCCATCCAAATCCTGATAGACGTGATCGGCCGTTGTAGGACTTGGTCTTCCAGATCGATTTGCGCTTGGCGCGGCTAATGGTTTTCCGGTTTTACGGAGTAAGGAAAGAGCAAGGGGGTGATCCGGCATTCGAATTCCAATTGTGGATAATCCCGCCGTCACATTTTCAGCGGCTGTCCCATTACTCTTGAGAACAAGAGTCAACGGTCCGGGCCAGAATTCATCCATCAGTTTCCGTGCCACAGGGGAAATCTCAGATACTAACTGACTCACTTGATCCTCATCTGCCACATGAACAATTAAAGGATTATCTGCTGGTCGGCCTTTGGCCTCAAAAATCCGCTGGACCGCCTCTTTTTCCGTTGCATCCGCACCTAAACCGTAGACTGTTTCCGTCGGAAAAGCGACCACCTGTTTTTCCCTAAGTAGAGCCGAAGCTTCTTGGACATGAGCATCCATATCTTTTGAGTTCTTCCTTTGTTTCCACCATTTCGTTTCCATACTCATCGTACGTACCCCTTTATTCCGTATCTGCTGTCACTGTCTATTATGATTAATTCTACAAAATATCGCAAATTTAGACATTATTCACAAGATGTCCTCAAGTTATCCACAATTTTACCCACATATCCAAAGAATCCGTTAGTAAATTTGAGTATGGAATTTTTTTATTCACAAGTTATTAACAAACAATACCCCTTTTGTGAATAACTAAGCAACTTATGCACAATTAACTGTGATTAACTTCATAAATCCACAGTCTTTTTTCGACATCCTTTTTCTTGAACTGTTGGTGTTGCAAAAGAAAGTCAAGTGTATCGGAATGGCTTTCCACATGCAGCTCTTTTAACCCTACTTTTCCCACATAGGTTTGGATCACTTCAAACACCTCTAAAATTCTACCGGGAGAAATATGATCTTTTACTTGAAGCTGTTCAAGCTTGCCAGCTCCCTTGGATAGTTGGATCAGCCGGAACGATCCGATCGGCTGGTCGGCTTTCTTCAATTGATACAGCTCATCCTCTACTTGTTCGATATACATAATAGAATCCACACCCCTTTGTTCTACTCTATGAAAAGGGGTGTGGATTCTATGCTAGGAAAAGATGCTTTCCCATATTTTCACGACAAAGAACTGCACTTCTTCTTCCTCTTCTTTTTCTACTTCTTCTTCCGTCACTTCTTCTGCTTCTGCTACACTCGTACCATTAGAGAAATCAAGGAAACATAAAGGCGGGAATAAGACACACCACCAGTTATCCCCTTTTCCTTCTCCCAATGTAATGAGAATCGCTTCATATTCTCCAGCCGGATAGACAAAGGAACCATATAGTTTTGTCGGAAATTGAACACTAGAATCGTAATCGACCGTATAATTCTGTTGGATCCCTTCCTTATCAAGGGTTTGCCCTACAATTTCCTGAAGCTCAGGCAGACGACTTTGAATCAATTCCCGCGCTGCTTCGATCGAAGTCAATTCAGCTACCCATTCCGTAATTTCAGCATTGACCTCGTCTCTAACCATACGTTTGACTTTTTGATCCGCCTGGTCATTACTATCCGCTAATATACGAAGACGGATGGCTTCATCCGGGATTACCTGAAATTCAGGCTGTGCTTTCGTTTGTTGTCCCCACGGGAGGACCGCAATAATAATAGATAAAGATAAGAATAAGAGCCAACTGTTTTTCATTTTCTTTTCCTCCCTGTCCCTCTACTAGTCGCTAGTATGGACAGGGAGCATAGACTTTAAACCATAAATCTATCAATCTTCTATTTTGGTTCATTGGAAAAGGCAAAGACCATGCGATCTTTCCCATTTATATCCTTCCGCACCTCTGTATGGAATTCCGGCATCATCTCGTGGATAAGCGCTGATACCGATACCCCTTGCTCATGACCAATTTCAAAAGCGAGGCATTTCGGCCTTTGTTTCATATTAGAAGTTTGGGTAAGGATGGTTTTATAAGCAGCCAGCCCTTCTTCTTCAGCAAATAAAGCCATCTCTGGATCGAAATCCACCACCGTATCCTCCATTTTTTCTTTTTCGGAAAAAGCAATATACGGAGGGTTGGAAACAATAATGTCGAATGGCTGATCAAGCAGCGATTCTAGAAAGTTCCCTTGGTAAAATTGAACATCTGCGCCATGCTGCGAGGCATTGGTTTCTGCTATTCCAAGAGCTTCTTCAGATAAATCCACACCGCTTACATCACTACTCGGAAGTTCAATCGCAAGCGTGATCGCAATAACACCGCTCCCTGTACCAAGGTCAACAATCCTGGGAGCTTTTAAGTTTTTCTGACGGACATAATCCATAACGCCAAGAACCAGCTCTTCGGTTTCAGGCCTTGGAATCAGGACGTCTTCATTGACTTGAAATTCCCGTCCATAAAAATGACCGACGCCTGTAAGATGCTGGAGAGGCACTCCTGTGTCCGCATGTTGCTGGACTGCTTGAACGAACCGGTTTTCCACTTCCACAGGTAACGGTTCATCGTCAAAAGCAAGAAGTTGGGACGGTGTCCAATTCAAAAAATGTTCCAGTAATAAATCAGCTATCCTCGGTTCCCGTTGATGTTGTTGTAAAAAAAGAGAAGCCCAGCGGCGGGCTTCCCGAATCGACGTAAAAGTAGGCTGCATACTATTCACCAATCTGCTCCATTTTTTTCGTCTGCTCTTCAATCAAGAGAGCATCAATGATTTCATCCATATTTCCCCTGGAGAATCTGATCAAGCTTTTGTAACGTTAGACCAATACGGTGATCCGTCACACGTGTCTGTGGGAAGTTGTACGTACGGATACGCTCGGAACGGTCCCCTGTACCTACAGCTGACTTACGGTTTTCATCGTATTCTGCCTGAGCTTCCTGCTGAAACTTATCATAAACACGGGCGCGAAGAACTTTCATCGCCTTCTCCTTGTTTTTGATTTGAGATTTTTCATCCTGGCAGGATACAACGGTTCCCGTCGGTTCGTGAGTCAGACGTACAGCAGACATGGTGGTGTTCACACTCTGTCCTCCCGGTCCACTTGAAGCGAAGGTATCAACACGAATATCCTTATCATGCAGCTCCACTTCGACCTCTTCCGCTTCAGGCATGACAACGACAGTCGCGGTAGAAGTATGAATACGCCCACCTGATTCCGTTTCAGGTACACGCTGGACGCGGTGAGCGCCGTTTTCGAACTTCAGCTTGGAATAAGCCATGTTTCCCGACACCATAAAGATGATTTCCTTGTAACCACCCACGTCACTTGCATTCGCTTCAATGACTTCCGTTTTCCACCCTTGGGCCTCTGCATAGCGTGCGTACATACGGTACAAATCTCCCGCAAATAGAGCGGCTTCATCTCCACCTGCTGCGCCACGCACTTCCATGATGACGTTCTTATCATCATTCGGGTCTTTCGGCAGCATAAGAACTTTCAAGCGTTCTTCAAGGTCTTGTTTGCGGGTGGACAGTTCATGAATTTCTTCTTTGACCATTTCCACCATATCCGCATCCATTTTGTCGTCGAGCATCGCCTTCGCATCATCCAATTGCTCTGCCACTTCTTTATACTCACGATAAGCAGTCACTGTTTCCTGCAGCCCGGATTGTTCTTTGGAATACTCACGCAGTTTATTCGTATCAGAAATAATTTCAGGATCACTAAGTAATTCGTTTAACTTTTCATAACGATCTTCTAATGTTTGTAAACGTTCGATCAATGGTATGCACCTCTTTCTCCATAACATTCTAATTATATTATAGAGAAGTCATGGATACAACCGCTCAACCCATTCCTCAAGAAGATGACCTCACGAATTCGCTTCCACTCCACAGGTTATTCTTAAAGTAGGAAAAGGGAAACAACTTTCTCCTACGGATCTCCCGCAGACCTCTAGTCATTTCCCCGTATATAAGGAGGTTATTTAATCTTTACATGAATGTCATACCGGGGAACGGCCTGGTAAACAGCTTCTTGGATTTGAGCTTCCCAGTCGGATCTTTCCTCTTTGGAAAGATCCTCATCCCCTTTGATGTGTACCGTTACCCACGCTTGGTTAGCTTCAAGCGCAATCCTTTTCACTTCGACTCCGGAAAGTTGCTGGGCTGCTGCTTTCATATTCTCCCTATCCTGTTTCAGCCCCCATGTATGTCCGACTTTGTTCATGGAACGTGGACTCTCCTGTCCGCGAGTCACTTCATTATTGTAGCCCATGTTCTCTATATCATCACGGCTTGTCATACCTTGATATTTGTCCCCCTGCAACCCGCACGCACTTAATAAAACAACGGCCATTCCAGCCACAAGTAAAAATCGTTTCATCTCTAGCACCTCTTCTCTTTTTACTGTTATTGTCTCCGAAACCACTCCACTTATGCCCCATTAGTTATTCAACATAGTGCCAGGATTGTGTAGGACTTGATTTCTAGGCTTTTGTTGAGTGGATATTGGGGCTGCGGGGAATAACTCGCTTTCCGCGGAAGCGCGGTGAGACTCCCATGGAAAGCGAACCTTTTCCCGGAGCCCCTAAACTCACACAAAAGTCTCGAAAATAAGTCTTTAAGTAAAGGGAGCGTTAGTGAATGAAGCGTAAAAAAACCAAGCGGGAGGGGCCGCTTGGTTTGATGGCTTACTCTTGGATGAGTAAATGATATTTTTTAGGAATAATGTTTTCTTCTTTGATTATTTTCAGGTACTCTTCAGCATCTGAATAATTTTCAAAAACCAAATCCTTGTTATCTTTTCTAAACTCAATAACGATACGGTGGCTATCTAATCCAACTATACGATACAGAGCGCATACTCCTTTCGTTGAGCATAATCAGCTCGAAAAACACAAAAAAGCCGAAAAGTATCCACTTGTAGAAAGAAAGATACTTTTCGGCTTTTGTCTAGCTCTATTGTCCAGATCAATGTTACCGAATAATATATAAAAATGTTATCTTCGTTCAATAGTTAAGCACCAGTAAGGATCAAACGTTTTCGTTTCATCCCAATCACTATTATAGTACAGAATGGACGATATGAAAACAGTCGGGATTAAACTGATTTCTTCATGTCTTCTTGTCTAATCCTTTGATTCCCTTCAAGCTCCTCACACAAATAGACATACTCTAAACACATGAGGTATATTTTATCGTTTTCCATTACCCCAAGCGTTAAGCATTCTTTTGCCGCCTTTTTGCAAACCTCCGCACATGAAGCAGCCATTTCATCCATAAGCGGGCTGTTTTTCTGTACAGTTTCTACAGCGTACTTATAGGCATTCATGCATTCTTCAAGCAATAATGTCTTCTCCAGCAGCTTGCTGTTCTTTTCGCCGACCATTCTATATCCCCCTCTCTATGGTTTCAATATCAGGACCATATAACTACGGTCTTTATTGAAATCCCAGTCTACAAAGGCATCTTCTACGCTTGCCCCAAGAATCGTTTCAAAAGAGGCATGATTCAAAAGACGTTTTTCCAGCCTCCGTTTGGAAATTTTTAAAGGCTGCTCGTATCCTGCTTGGATCATTTCCTTTTCAATAGCTACCAATATTCCATTCCGCTCTATCAGTAATGTCCGTTCATTCAGCAAAAATGATCGAATAGAAGCAGGTGTTTTTTCTGCTTTCCTGCTCAGTTCTTCCACTTCTTCATGTACAGCGTCTTTGTGTTCATAAGACTTTAATCCTTCATCGTCTTCAGGGTTATCTGTAGTAATCACTCCGATGAGTACACCGGTTTGTCTAGTTAAAGACCAGTCATAATATAGATTGTCGACATATATTCCCGCACTGGCGCGAAACGTTGCTTTTATATCAGGAATCAATTCTCTCATCATGAGGTCTCGTGTTTCTTCCACTTTTTTATCATTTTTCTGCCCAACTAAAACCCGTTCCATTGGCGCAAGAAAATCTTTCAAATAAATGGTAAGGAATTTCCCTTCAATAGAGACGAATACAGAGGAGGGTCCTTTTCCGAAGTGGTCACGCAACAACTTCCCAATATAGCTCGACATTTCTGATTGAATGGATCGTTTCTCCATTCCTATCCCCCCAGACCAAACGTTTATCTACACTTAAAGTATCACATAACACCGTTTTTTAAACGGAACCGAGCACATCGAGTAAATAAGACAGCACATTCATTCCACTAACTGGCAGGATTGTGGAAGACTCAGTTTCGAGACTTTTGTTGAGTGGATGGGGGCTGCGGGGAATAGCTCGCTTTCCGCGGGGCCCCACACGAGGTGGGGTCGTTCGATGTTGGCACAGGACGTGCCGAACTTAATCGAACTTCCTCTATTCTTTTGAGCCTCCTCGGACTGCGTCCTGTGGGGTCTCACCAAGCACGTTTTTCCCGCAGGAGTCTCGCCATTCCCCTCCGCCCCTTCTCTATATCGCCGTCTCGAAACCACTTCCCTAAAAAAACAGCTATTTAGTTTGATGGGAGTATAAGGATAAAAATCCTATGCTCAGGTATTAGAATTCTGAAATCTTGATACAGAGCGTTTTATGTCTTTAACAATCGGAATAACGGAAGACAACCCAACTTGGTAAAGGGCTTCGTTTCTCACATACATTGATTGGGGTGGTTGGGAAGCTGCGAGACTCCCGTGGGAGAAGGAGATAGGCGAGATCCCGCAGGACGCAGTCCGAGGAAGCTCGGCGCGCCCCACAGGAAAGCGAGTAGCTTCCCAGCCACCCCTAAATCCCATTATGGCAAACGAAACCCGAAAGCATCTCGCAACTGAGCCTTCAACAAACGGGAGCTTCTATTTAGAATAGTGAAAAAGAAAAAGACAGCTGGGGATCAGCTGTCTGAGTAGTGGTTTATGTTGTTTTTTCAGCGTAAACCTTTTTTACTTCCTGTTGCCTGGGCTTGTTAGGTACTGCGTGATGATGGCGGCAACGCGGTTCGTATGATTCCGATGCACCAACCAGGATGATTGGGTCATCATAGGAAGCGGGCGCTCCATCGATCAAGCGTTGAGTACGGCTGGCCGGTGAACCACAAACAGGGCAGATGGCGTTTAATTTGGTGACACTTTCACTCAGTGCCATCATTTCCGGCATTTTGCCAAAAGGTTCACCCCTGAAGTCAGTATCCAGTCCAGCGACGATGACGCGTATGCCTTTGTCTGCCAAACACTCTACGACCTCTACGATATTCTCGTCAAAAAACTGCAATTCATCAATTCCTACGACATCCACTTCATCCGTCACATGTTGAAGGATGTCCAACGAGCTTTTTACAGGACGAGCCATCACAGAAGTGCCATTATGAGATACAACTGCATCTTCTTTGTACCGGTCATCAATCGCAGGTTTATAGACACGGACTGTCAAATTACCGAAAGTCGCGCGTCTGACACGACGGATCAACTCCTCTGATTTTCCGCTGAACATACTTCCGCAGATGAGTTCGACCCATCCACTTTGTTTCATTACATACACGTCTACGGTCGCTCCCTTCTCACTCAATCAAGCTTCAAATATGGGGGGATCATCCGGTATCCTCCCCTTTATTTCAACAAAAAAGAGCTCCCTTGATGACGCCGATTTACCGGCGGCTTTGATCACCAAGGACAGCTCCCCTTATTGATAAGTCCTTTGCAGAGTATAGCGTCTTTCTCTCAAAGACTTTTATACCCCTATTTTTTGACAAAAAAACAGGCAAACATCTGAGACAATTTGCCTGTTTTTGTTCAAAATGATGAAGCCCCCCTCAGGAGAGGGGGTATCATAATTATGAAAGGTTATATTTCTTCTTGAAGCGATCCACACGGCCGCCAGCTTTGTCAGCTTTCTGCTTACCTGTGTAGAACGGGTGAGACGCAGAACTAATCTCTACGCGGATCAATGGATACGTGTTTCCATCTTCCCACTCGATTGTTTCTTCAGAAGTCTTAGTAGACCCTGTTAGAAACTTAAAATTAGAACTTGTGTCTAGGAATACAACTTTACGGTATTCTGGATGAATTCCTGCTTTCATGTTCTTCCACTCCTTTTTGCCCTGAATCCTTTGGAAACAGAGTTATTGTAAGAGCCGTCGAAGGTTCGTGATAACACCTTGTACTGAAACTCACATAGAATGATTATAACAGGGGCTCCCCCCTGATGCAACATCCAGTTTCAAGAAACCGTGAAACCTTTTTAACGACGGGCGGTTGTTGCTTTTCCTTTCATATCTTTATCCATAAGATCGAAAAACTCTTCATTATTTTTCGATGCTCTCAAGCGGCGCAGGAACCTGTCTGTGAAGTCCTGCGAATCAGACATGGATTTACGAATGGCCCAGATTTTATCAAGGTGGGTTTGCGGCAGAAGCAACTCTTCTTTTCTTGTTCCTGAACGAAGAATATCAATGGCAGGGAAGATCCGGCGCTCGGCAAGGCTGCGGTCAAGATGCAGCTCCATGTTCCCTGTTCCCTTGAATTCCTCATAAATGACATCATCCATGCGCGAGCCTGTATCAACAAGAGCCGTGGCAAGAATCGTCAAGCTCCCGCCCTCTTCAATGTTACGCGCAGCACCGAAGAATCGTTTCGGACGGTGGAAGGCAGCCGGATCGATTCCTCCTGACAATGTACGACCACTTGGAGGGATAACCAAGTTATACGCACGAGCTAAACGAGTGATGCTGTCCATAAGAACAATGACGTCACGTTTATGCTCAACCAGGCGCATGGCTCTTTCCAACACTAGTTCAGAAACCTTGATGTGGTTTTCAGGTACTTCATCGAACGTTGAGCTGACAACATCCACATCCGGCGCAACCGAGCGCTCAATATCAGTTACCTCTTCCGGACGTTCATCAACAAGCAAGATGATGAGCTTCGCGTCGGGGTGATTCGTAGAGATGCTGTTGGCCATTTGCTTTAAAAGCATCGTCTTCCCCGCTTTTGGTGGAGCGACAATCAGACCACGCTGGCCGTATCCAACAGGCGACATTAAATCCATGATTCGTGTGGAAAGCTTTTTCGTGTCCGTTTCAAGCTTCATTTGACGATCCGGATACAATGGAGTCAATGCAGGAAAGTGTACCCTTTCCTTTGCAGAGTCTGGATCCTCACCGTTTACCGCGTCTACATGTAAAAGACCATAGTAACGTTCGTTCTCTTTCGGTGGACGCACCTTACCGGATACCTTGTCCCCGTTTCTTAAATCAAAACGACGGATTTGTGATGCAGAAATGTAGATATCCTCTGCACTAGGAGAATAATTGATCGGTCGTAAAAACCCGAATCCTTCTGAAGGTATAATCTCAAGGATACCGTCCATGAAGAGAAAACCATCTTTTTCAGCCTGTGCTTTTAAAATCGCAAAAATCAATTCGCGCTTTGTTAGTTTTGCATAGTAAGAGACTTTATATTGTCTAGCTTTGGCATAGAGCCCTTTCAATGTCATTGTTTCTAAATTGGAGATTGTTAAATCCGCCACGTAATCACCACTTTTTATTAGTTTTCTTTATTTTGAAGTCATGCAGACGAACGAATACAAACCTTTGTAAGACATGATGTTTTTCACATCCCCAAAGAAGGAAAGGCTAAAAACCCCTCAGGCATGACATCCTTTTTACATATAGAATTAAAAACTTCTCTAAAGGATTTATTGAATGGTCCTGCATTAATAGAAGATCCGCTCCCTTACAAAGGAAAACATTCCTTCAGCAGAACTTTTTTGTTAGAAGAATGAGAAGAAGTTTAAGTGAAGTCAATAAATAGAAGCATAAGGGGACGTGTGTCATTATCTTCTATCCTAATCAAACAATCTTTATTGTACTCCTGTCTTTCTAGAGTTTCAATGTTAATTTATGAAATGTTTATGAAGGTGGGCTATTGTAGATGAAGAGGAAGCTGGTTTTGCTACAGCTTCCTCTCTCTTTGTTGAAGGATGTTTCCATTATGGTTTCATGACTAAGTTTGGCTTTTTCTTCAGGCTGTGGTCGCCGTCAATGAAGCGGACCGTACCTGATTTAGCTCTCATCACTAACGTTTGAGTCGTGGCTTTCTGTCCTTTAAATTGCACGCCTTTGAGGAGTTCCCCATCGGTAACACCGGTAGCTGCGAAAATCGCGTCATCCCCTCCACAGAAGTCTTCCATGTAAAGGGTTTTATCGACATCTTCAATCCCCATCTGTTCACAACGTAAACGTTCCTCGTCATTGGCAGGAAGGAGTTTGCCCCGGATTTCGCCTCCAAGACATTTCAGACCGACAGCTGCGAGCACTCCCTCAGGCGCGCCGCCTATTCCAAATAGAATATCTACCCCTGTATGATCAAAGGCTGTATTGATGGCTGCGGCGACATCACCGTCAGGGATCAGCTTGATTCTTGCGCCAGCCTCACGGATCTCCTCAATGATCCCCTGGTGGCGTTCGCGATTCAAGACGACGGCAACGACATCTTCCACATCTTTCTTTTTAGCCTCAGCGACGGCTTGCAGGTTTTCAGCAACGGAAGCGTTGATATCCACTTTTCCTACAGCCTCCGGACCTACGGCTATTTTATTCATATACATGTCAGGGGCATGTAAAAGCTGCTTATGATCAGCGATAGCAATGACAGCCAAGGCATTCCATGTACCTTGAGCCACGATATTCGTCCCTTCGAGTGGATCGACAGCCACATCCACTCTCGCTCCGTATCCATTGCCAAGTTTTTCACCAATATAAAGCATTGGCGCTTCATCCATTTCCCCTTCTCCGATCACGACTGTCCCTTTCATCGGGATCGTATCAAAAACATCGCGCATGGCTGAGGTTGCCGCATCATCAGCTTCCTCTTTCTTACCTCTTCCCATCCAACGCGCCGATGACAATGCTGCTGCTTCTGTGACTCTTACTAATTCCATCGATAGACTTCTTTCCATGGTGATCTCCCCAATCAATCAAAGATTTTTCCTCATCTCCCCATGGAAATCATGAACCTATGAATTTTGGAATTGCTCGATTTCTTCGTCTGACATTTCCTCATACCAGACTTTTGCACCTAAGTCGATCAGCTTGTTCGTAATGTTTTCATACCCTCGTTCAATGTGATCGACACCTGTAATCTCGGTGACACCTTCAGCCATCAATCCAGCTATGACCAGAGCTGCACCTGCACGGAGGTCTGTCGCTTTCACTTTCGCCCCCTGCAACTTAGAAGGACCTGTCACAATAGCAGAACCACCTTCTACTTTGATGGAAGCATTCATACGCCTCAATTCATCGACATGCTTGAAACGGGCCTGATAGATGGTATCTGTAACGACACCTGTGCCTTGGGTCTGTGTGAGCAAGGAAGTAAACGGCTGCTGTAAATCTGTTGGAAAACCTGGATAAACGAGTGTTTTTATGTCAACGCTCCGCAAGTCTTTCCCTGGTTTGATGTACAGCTGCTCATCATTCTCTTCGATGGTGACTCCCATCTCTCTCAACTTCGCCAAAAGCGACTCTAAGTGTTGCGGAATGACGTTATCAATGATCATCTCCTCACCTTGTGCAGCAGCCATAATCGTGTACGTGCCTGCTTCAATCCGGTCCGGGATAATCGTATGAAGACATCCTTTTAGTGTATCTACACCTTCAATACGGATGACGTCTGTTCCTGCACCTTTGATCTTTGCCCCCATACTTGTCAACAGGGTGGCCACATCAATGATTTCAGGTTCCTTCGCTGCATTTTCGATGACCGTCTTCCCTTTTGCACGGACGGCAGCCAGCATGATATTGATCGTAGCTCCTACACTGACGACGTCTAAATAAATACGGGCACCTTTAAGTTCTCTGGCACGAAGGTAAATCGCTCCTTGTTCATTTGTCACTTTAGCACCAAGGAGCTTCAAACCCTTTAATGTGCTGGTCAATCGGTCTTGGCCCTAAATGACAGCCACCAGGCAGGCCGATAACAGCCTTATTAAAACGGCCAAGCATCGCTCCCATAAAATAATAGGAAGCTCTCAGTTTTTTAACTTTCCCATTCGGCAAGGGCATGTCGACCATTTCAGAGGGATCGATATGTACGGTTCTTCCATCTTTACGCACCGAGCCACCGATCTCTTCCAACAAGTCCGACAAGATCCCGACATCAGAAATGTCCGGAAGACCTTCAATGGTCACAGGGGTTTCTGCCAAAATTGCTGCTGGCAGCAAGGCTACAGCACTGTTTTTTGCACCGCTCACCCGGACCTGGCCACGTAATGGTCTTCCGCCTTCCACTAATAGTTTATGCATGTGAAACTCCTCGCTTTAAGGTGAAGATTATGATTTTAGTATGTGCAATATTTTCCAAAGCACACGACTATTTTTGATTATTCCAGTCATTCAAGAATTTTTCAATCCCCTGATCCGTCAATGGATGTTTAACAATCTGGCTCAGAACTTTGAAAGGAATCGTAGCAATGTGTGCCCCGTGTATAGCAGCTTCTGTTACGTGAACAGGGTGGCGGACAGATGCTGCAATGATTTCTGTATCAATGGCATGACGGTCAAAGATTTCTGAAATCTGTGCCACGAGTTCCATCCCGTTATGCCCAATATCATCAAGCCTCCCAAGGAATGGTGATACGTAGGAAGCACCGGCACGAGCTGCCATCAACGCCTGGTTGGCTGAGAAAATCAAGGTTACATTTGTTTTGATGTTCAAATCACTGAAAGCCTTCACCGCTTTCAGCCCCTCCAGCGTCATCGGCACTTTCACTGTAATGTTCGGTGCAATGGCAGCAAGCTCCTTACCTTCTTGAATCATCCCTTCCGAATCTTCAGAGATCACCTCTGCACTGACAGAACCATCCACTTCATCTGTGATTTCTTTCAGACGGTCGTGAAAAGAAACTCCTTCTTTCGCGACAAGGCTCGGATTTGTCGTTACACCCGCTAAGAGCCCCAATGCATTTGCTTCCCGAATATCTTCTATGTTTGCCGTATCAATGAAAAATTTCATATCCCCACTCCTCTTCGCTTCATTTTTTTGCTCCAAGTTGATGAAAAAGGTCGAATGATGGCGTTTTCATACATTATGAAAAGGAAACCGCTACAATGTAGCGGCTTCCTCCAAACTATTTTTACGCTTTTTGAGAAGATCCGAATTCACGCATCTTGCCAATAACTGTTTCCTTGATCGCATCACGACCAGGTCCAAGATATTTACGTGGATCGTACTGTTCAGGCTGTTCAGCAAGAACCTGACGAACCGCTTTACCTTGTGCCATTTGGTTCTCAGTGTTTACGTTAATCTTAGCTGTACCGAAAGAAATAGCTTTCTTGATATCAGCTGTCGGGATGCCTGTACCACCGTGAAGAACAAGTGGCTTGTCAACAAGTCCCATGATTTCTTCCATGCGGTCAAAGCCAAGGTTCGGCTCACCTTTGTAAGGTCCGTGTACAGAACCAAGTGCTGGTGCAAATACGTCAACGTTTGTTTCGTCAACCAGTTGCTTACACTCAGAAGGGATGGCGTATGCAGCTTCAGCATCGTCAACGATGATGTCATCTTCTTGTCCACCTACACGGCCAAGCTCTGCTTCAACAGATACACCGTGGATGTGTGCAAGCTCAACAACCTTACGAGTAACTGCAATGTTCTCTTCAAGTGGATCGTGGGAAGCATCAATCATTACAGAAGTGAATCCAGCGTGGATCGCTTCTGCACATTTTTCAAAGCTTGAACCATGGTCCAAGTGAATCGCAACAGGTACTGTTGTACCATAAGACTTCATAAGTGCTTTAACCATGTCGACAACAACGTTGAAGCCGCCCATGTAACGTCCTGCACCTTCAGATACACCCAGGATTACTGGAGACTGCTCTTCTTCAGCAGCCTGAAGAATCGCTTGAGCATATTCTAAGTTATTAAGGTTGAACTGACCTACGCCGTAGCGTTCTTCCTTAGCTTTTTCTAGCATTTCTTTCATTGATACTAGTGGCATGAAAGAATCCTCCTTTAGTTAGCGTACTGCATTGTATTTACAAGTCTGTTTCCATACGAAAACACACCATGTAAGTTTGGTTACAGTAATAGAATACCAATACCCTTTCTATGGTGCAACAGCAGGAGGATTATATAGCGCTTACATCAAGAAAAAAGTCATGAACGGCTGTGAACAAGGGTTCCATTAACCATTTCTTTCAATTTATGGATGTCGAATGGCTTAGTTATGATATCTGTTACAAAAGGAAAATCCGCTTCCTTCTCAATTGACTCCTTGGAAGCCCCTGTAATGATGATGACGGGTGAACCAAAGTGCATTTCTTCTAAGTAGAGCAACACATCTTTGCCGTGCATGACAGGAAGATTATAATCCATAATAATAAGATCCATGTCCTGTTCTTCCACAAGGTCACATGCTTCACGGCCAGTTTTAGCGCTAACGGTTTCGTATCCCTCTGTTTTGAGGATTTCCTCTAACAGGAGTCGTATTCCTAGCTGGTCGTCCACGATAAGGATTCGATTTGCCATGCTTTCTACCTTCCCTTCTATCCTCTTTTTAGTATAAATTCCTCTTACTATCTCTCTATCCATGTATTTTCTATATAGGAATGACGTATTCCTGCGCACGTACGTTCTGTTTGTCAAAATTTCTGTAAAAATTTCTCTTTCCACTATGGGGAAGACTCCGTTTCGAGACTTTTGTTGAGTGGATAGGGCTGCGGGGAATATAAGTATCTCGAAACCACTTACGGAATAATCTACTGTTATGCACATAGATATTGGAGGAGAATCAACTCCCAAGGACGCTATTCTGCATGCGAAAATCCAGATAATAAGAGCTTTATACTTATAACACGCTAGCGGAAAGCACCCTCCCACATTGAAGAGGTTCGTTTTTCCCCTAAATCGAATGGGGTGGTTGGGAAGCTGCGAGACTCCCGTGGGAGAAAGGAGATAGGCGAGATCCCGCAGGGCGTTAGCCCGAGGAAGCTCGCCACTCCCCCACAGGAAAGCGAGTAGCTTCCCAGCCACCCTTGGCGCTCCCCCGAGGCAACGAACCCCGGAAACATCTAGGAACTGGATTTCCCACAACTCTTCCATATACTTAAAGAACTCTAAAAAGAGCCAATATCCCTTTCAGGGACATTGGCTCTCTTTTATTGATTATTGATTGGTTTTCATTGCTGCACCGACAAAGCCGTGGAATAGTTCCTGCGGGCGGGTCGGGCGTGATTTGAATTCTGGGTGGAACTGGCTGGCTACGAACCATGGGTGATCTTCCACCTCGACGATTTCAACAAGGCGGCCGTCCGGGCTTGTACCGGAGAATTTGAATCCAGCCGCTTCCATTTGTTCACGATAATGGTTGTTAAATTCGAAGCGGTGACGGTGACGCTCGTATACAACTTCTTCGCCGTAAGCTTCTATCGCTTTGGTGCCTGGTTGCAGGCGGGATGGATAGATACCAAGACGAAGGGTGCCTCCAAGGTCAGACACTTCTTTTTGTTCTGGAAGAAGGTCGATGATCGGGTGCTCCGTGGAAGGATCGATTTCTGCTGAGTGCGCTCCTTTTAGACCAAGGACGTTACGGGCAAATTCGACGGTTGCCAGCTGCATACCAAGGCAGATTCCAAGGAAAGGCACATGGTTTTCACGTGCATAACGAATCGCATCGATTTTACCTTCGATTCCTCGGTCACCAAAACCTCCAGGAACAAGAATCCCGTCTACACCCTGCAGTTCATCTGCAACATTCTGGGCATTCAGGTTTTCAGAGTTCACCCATTTTACATCTACATCGGAATCGTAGCTGTAGCCGGCGTGCTTCAATGCTTCTACTACGGAAATGTAAGCATCCGGAAGCTCTACATACTTACCGACAAGTGCAATGGTTGTTTTGTGCTGAAGGTTTTTCACTTGGTCAATCAATTTGTTCCACTCTGTCATATCAGCCGGTGGCAAATCTAAACCGAAGTGCTGACAAGTCAGCTCATCCAACTTTTGTTCCTGCAAAGTGATCGGTACATTGTATAGGGTGTCGGCATCACGTGCTTCAATAACCGCATCTTTATTAATGTCACAGAACAGAGCA
Organism: Halobacillus litoralis; assembly: GCF_020524085.2. NCBI lineage: Bacteria > Bacillati > Bacillota > Bacilli > Caryophanales > Bacillaceae > Halobacillus > Halobacillus litoralis. The sequence continues at coordinate 1,361,104 of NZ_CP129016.1, read as the reverse complement.
ATTTTCTCTTTCATATCTTCAGAAATCGCCATTTCTGTACGAAGCACGATGACATCAGGCTGGATACCTAGTGAGCGAAGTTCCTTAACACTGTGCTGTGTCGGCTTTGTCTTCATTTCACCTGCTGCATTCAAATAAGGAACAAGCGTACAGTGCAGGTACATCACATGCTCACGACCGATGTCACTCTTGATTTGACGAATTGCTTCAAGGAATGGAAGGGATTCGATGTCCCCGACTGTACCACCGATTTCCGTGATGACGACATCTGCGTTTGTTTCGTGACCAGCACGGAAGACACGTTCTTTGATTTCATTCGTAATATGAGGGATCACTTGGACCGTTCCTCCCAAATAATCTCCACGACGCTCTTTTTTGATGACGTTGGAATAAACTTTTCCTGTCGTCACGTTGCTGAATTTATTCAGGTTGATATCAATGAAACGCTCATAGTGACCAAGGTCAAGGTCTGTCTCTGCCCCATCATCGGTTACGAAAACTTCACCATGTTGATAAGGACTCATTGTCCCCGGGTCTACGTTAATGTAAGGATCGAATTTTTGGATCGTTACTTTCATGCCTCGATTTTTTAACAAACGACCTAAAGATGCTGCCGTAATTCCTTTTCCTAAAGATGATACGACACCGCCAGTTACGAAAATGTATTTTGTTGCCACGTTGAATCCCTCTTTCTCTATTTGTCTTATTTAGTTATTCACTAATCCTTGCGATTTGATAAGGGGCAATTACATAAATGCACAAGCGTCCAAGAAGACCTCCATGGCGAAACTTCATGCCCGTAAGAGAGCTTGGACGCTCTGAATGATACAAAAGCACAGGCGCCTTAGCCATAACCAAGGCGCCTCTCGTGATCGTATATAAAAAACAAAAAACGCTCCCCTCTCTCGGGGAGCGTTTGGAAATTTCGTTTAAGGAAATTAAAGAGCCCAAATAAGATTCTACTGATTTGACTTTTAAAAGTCAACCACCTTATTTATCTTCTTCTTCGTCGTCATCTCCAATGAAGCTGATGTCATCTTCTACGATTTCTTCCTCTTCTTCATCCAGGTCATCATCTTCATAATCACCTTCGAAGTCATCGTCATCATCAAGATCTAAATCTTCATCTGTCAGCTCAAGATCATCTTCAAGCTCGTCCTCTTCTGCATCATCGAATTCGGATACACCCAACTCATCTTCAAGCAGTTTGGAAGGCTTCTTCTTCTTCTTCTTTTTCTTTTTACGTTTTTGTGGAAGATTGGCAATCTCCTCTTCCATTTGCTCTACCGGGTACCACTTCTTCAAGCCCCAACGGTTTGTTCCGATTGTCATGAATTGACCGTCGATATTCATGTCCGTATAGAACTGGGCGATGTATTGTTCTCTCTGTGCATCAGTAAAACCTTTCATGTCTGCGATGCGCTTGAAGATTTCATTAAAGTCAATCGCTTCTCGTTCTTCTTCTAGGATTTTAGTAGCCAGTACAATCATGGAAATTTCTTCAATTTGCTCTCGGCTCATTTCTTTTAAGCTCACGGTCCAGCACTCCTTTATATAAACAAAATAGAATAAGTGACCTCATGGGCATACGAATCACATTTAATCATACCATCCATTATATGAGTTGGCCTTACAAAAATCAAATAGAGTCTTCCTTACCTTTTCTAGACAAACCTACATGAATTTAAACTTTCGATATAAAATAGAGGTTAGACATATAGGTTGGTGTTCCAGCTGTTTTATTTTAAAATAAAGATAGAATTGATCGAAAGAAGGAGAGACGAACTGTGCAAAATCATCCTTTTAACTGGGTGGCCTCCATGATCGCCGCCTTAGTCATAGGCATATGGTTATTTACAAACTTCGGTATGATCCATGAGGAACATAAAGAAGAAGCAGAAATCACATCGAAAACTCATAATGATGAAGGTTATTTTGTAGAAGTGGATGACAAGAAAATCCACGTCAAAGATACGAGTACATGGATGCTGTTAAAAGAAGGCGAAACGTATAACCTTACTTATGAATGGTATGGAATGAAAAAACCTTATGTAACCGAAGTGAACCAGGCCCATGACGATGACCAGGTCGGCGGTCACTAATAGAATGGCCCTCGCTAAGTTAGCGAGGGCTGTTTTTTTATTAGCAGGTGTAGACAATATATTAGCGACTTTCTACTATATATTAGCAGGTTTCATCATTATTTTAGCGACTTCCCTCCATATATTAGCGATTCGCCCAATATATTAGCAACCGCTACATATTCCTTCTGTACTGACCGCCAACTTCATAAAGCGCGTTCGTAATTTGACCGAGGCTCGCGACTTTGACGGTTTCCATTAATTCTTCAAAAATGTTTCCTCCACCTGAGGCCGCTTGTTTCAAACGATTCAATGCTTCCCCGGCTTCACTCTCATGGGACGTTTGGAAGTTGCGTAATTCTGTAATCTGGTGCTCTTTTTCTTCTTTAGACGCACGTGCAAGTTCCATGGAGTCGATTTCCTCTTCGGAAGGTGGATTCGGGTTCAAGTACGTGTTCACACCAATGATCGGAAGTTCACCAGAGTGCTTTTTCCCTTCATAATAAAGGGACTCTTCCTGGATTTTTCCTCGTTGATACTGGCGTTCCATCGCACCGAGAACTCCGCCGCGGTCATTGATACGTTCAAACTCTTGCAGCACGGCTTCTTCAACAAGGTCGGTCAGTTCTCTAATGATATAGGATCCTTGCAGGGAGTTTTCGTTTTTCGTCAGGCCGAACTCTTTGCTGATGATCATTTGAATGGCCATCGCTCTTCGAACCGATTCCTCTGTCGGTGTTGTGATCGCTTCATCATAGGAATTCGTATGCAGGGAATTACAGTTATCCTGGATGGCAATCAGCGCCTGCAATGTTGTACGGATATCGTTGAAGTCAATCTCTTGTGCGTGCAGGGAGCGGCCGGACGTTTGAATGTGATACTTCAACTTCTGGCTTCGTTCATTCGCTCCGTATTTATCACGCATGACGACCGCCCAAATCCTGCGGGCCACTCGTCCGAGGACGGTATATTCCGGATCCAGACCGTTGGAGAAGAAGAACGACAAGTTTGGTGCGAACTTGTTGATGTCCATTCCTCTGCTCAAGTAGTACTCCACATAGGTGAATCCATTGGCCAGTGTGAAGGCAAGCTGTGTAATCGGGTTCGCTCCTGCTTCTGCGATATGATACCCGGAAATGGACACGGAATAATAATTGCGCACTTCGTTTTCGATGAAATACTGCTGAATATCTCCCATCATACGTAGCGCGAATTCCGTAGAGAAGATGCATGTGTTCTGTCCTTGATCTTCTTTTAGAATATCTGCCTGGACCGTGCCTCGGACTACATTGATCGTCTGGGATTTAATGGACGCCGCTTCGTCGGCATTCGGCTCACGACCGTTTTCTTCCTTAAACTTTTCAAGCTGCTGGTCGATTGCGGTATTAAAGAACATGGCAAGAATGATGGGCGCTGGACCATTGATCGTCATTGAAACGGATGTAGACGGGTCGACGAGGTCAAAGCCGTCGTACAGTTTTTTCATATCTTCCAATGTACAAATGTTAACGCCGCTTTCTCCGACTTTCCCGTAAATATCCGGGCGTTCATCCGGGTCTTCTCCATATAAAGTAACAGAGTCGAAAGCTGTACTTAGGCGTTTCGCTTCGTCACCTTCTGATAAATAGTGGAAGCGGCGGTTGGTCCGTTCAGGCGTTCCTTCTCCTGCAAACTGACGCTTTGGATCTTCCCCTTTCCGCTTGAACGGAAATACTCCTGCGGTAAAAGGAAAAGCACCCGGAACATTTTCACGTAGAAGCCATGACAGACGGTCGCCCCAGTCGGTGTATTTCGGAAGCGCAACTTTCGGAACCTTCGTCCCGCTCAGACTCTCCGTCGTAATATCCATCGTGATTTCCTTGTCGCGCACTTTAAATGTGTACGTATCTCCGCTATATCGTTCATGAAGCGCATCCCAGTCCTCCAGCTTCTCTTTTGCATCAGGAGAAAGATGACGTTCATAATCTTCGATCAAGCGCTGAAGGCTTTCTTTTGTTGCTTCATCCTCTACGAGCTCAACCGTACCTTTCAGCTGATAGAGTTTACGCGCTTTCTCTGCCTGGTCTTCTGTTTCATTATGGTAATTGCGGACCGCCAGTGCAATATCACGCAAATACTGCTTACGCTCATTCGGAATGATGACGTTCTGCTTTTCTACCTTTTCCAGGCCGGAAAAAGAGGTTTCATCCTCCCATGAAAATCTTTCGTTCAGCTGATCGACAATTGCCGCAAACAGCGTATTGGTTCCCGGGTCATTGAACTGACTTGCAATCGTCCCATAAACCGGGAACTTGCTGTCATCTTCATGGAAAAGCATATGGCTGCGCTGGTACTGCTTTTTCACTTGATTAAAAGCGTCTTCTGATCCTTTTTGTTCAAATTTATTGATGACAATAAAATCAGCAAAGTCGATCATATCGATCTTCTCAAGCTGTGATGGTGCACCGAATTCCGCTGTCATGACATACATCGATAAATCGGTCACATCGGTGATCGCCGCATCTCCCTGTCCGATCCCACTCGTTTCAACGATGATAAAATCGACACCAGACGCCTTAACGACTTGGATCGCTTCTTCAACGGCTGTTGAAAGTTCGGAACGGGCTTCTCTGGTTGCCAAAGAACGCATGTATACACGCGGGTTGAAAATGGCGTTCATACGGATCCGGTCGCCAAGTAAGGCCCCTCCTGTTTTCTTTTTCGTAGGATCAACAGATAGGATGGCGATTTTTTTATCAGGAATTTCATTGACGAAGCGGCGGATCAACTCATCTGTAAGTGAGCTCTTTCCCGCTCCCCCTGTACCTGTAATTCCAAGAACGGGAATCGTTTTTTCCTGTATTTTTTCAACAGCACTCTCAAATGCGGCAACGGCTTCCCTTTCTTTCTTCGGCGTATTCTCAACATAAGTAATGAAACGAGCAATGGATTGATGGTCTCCGGATGAGAGGCCTTCGACTCCTTTTTCCACATCAAGAGGTGGTAGAAAATCACACTCTTCGATCATTAAGTTGATCATGCCCTGAAGCCCTAATGTACGGCCATCTTCCGGTGAAAATACGCGGGCTACCCCGTACTCATGAAGCTCTTTAATTTCACGAGGGATGATGACTCCTCCCCCTCCACCGTAAACACGGATGTGGCCGGCGCCCTTCTGTTCCAGCAGATCGACCATGTACTTAAAGTATTCTACATGTCCTCCCTGGTACGATGAAATCGCGATCCCTTGAGCATCTTCCTGGATTGCCGCATTGACCACTTCCTCTACGGAGCGGTTATGGCCGAGGTGAATCACCTCTGCCCCTGTCGCCTGTAGAATTCGTCTCATAATATTAATCGATGCATCATGGCCGTCAAAGAGACTCGAGGCCGTCACGAAACGGACAGGGTTTTTCGGCTTATAGACTGTCGGTTGTTCCATATCCGATCATCCTTTCTATTGAAGTGTTTCTTCTTTATCGAGACCTTTCAACAACAACTGAATTTGCGTATCTGTGTAGCTTTCGATCGTGAACGTTCGCTGAAGAATCCAGCGGCGGAATCCCCACATCTGCCCCTGAACAAAAATATTGTTGGCGATCAGCTTGATTTCTTCCTCCGGGTGCTCTCCAGGAAGACTGTTAACGATGACTTGTTCGAGCATCGCCACCATATCGCGCTCCTTTTGCAACACGTAATCCTGAGCATCGCGCGGCAGGGACTTGACTTCCTGATACATGACGAGGACTTCATCCTGCATATCATCCATCAATTGAAAGTAGGAGCGAATCGCATGGGTCAAACTTTGTACACTCGTCTGATGAGGATCGATTGCTTCTTCCATCCGCTCTTTGACTCGCTGGTAAATGGAGTCACAGACGAGAAACAGAACATCCTCTTTCTTTCGAATGTATTCATAAAGGGTTCCGATACTGAACCCGGAAGCCTTGGCGATTTCACGGGTCGTCGTCTTATGGAACCCTTTTTCTATGAATAAAGTGACCGCGCCCTTGATCATCTGATTCCTACGCTTGGATACAAGCGCTTCATCTTTAATGGTTGAAGGTACTTGTTTTTCAGCCAAATTCACTCCCCCTTCCTTACCCATTCACGAAACCAGGATCTGGCTAGTTCATAAGGATCCGCATCCGGGTTTTGAAAAGCTTCAAGCTTCTGTGTATCTTTTTCAATCTCACCTTTGACTTCCCGCCAAATTTCTTCCCGGATCAAATCGTACACTTCCAGCTGGAGCTGCTGTTTTCGACGCTCCGCCCCTTTGTTCGTGTCATACAAAAACTCACGGTGGCTTTTCATACTTTCGTAGAGTTCCGCCATCCCTTTCGCTTCGGTGGAGATCGTTTGAACTATCGGCGGTTCCCATCCTTCCGGCTGCACGATCATCATGTATTCTTCTAGTGTGGATTTTAGTTTTCTTACTCCCGGTAAGTCTGCTTTGTTGATGATGAACAGATCAGCAATTTCCATAATCCCTGCTTTGAAAATTTGCAGGACGTCTCCACTATTCGGTGTCAGTACAAGTCCTGTCGTATCCACAACTTTCATAATATCGAGTTCGGACTGGCCGACACCGACCGTTTCGACGAGAACAACATCAAATCCGTAAGCATCACATACACGGATACTGTCTTTTGTCGCCCGTGCTAAACCACCGAGGCTTCCTCTTGTCGCCATGCTTCTGATAAAGATCCCGGGGTCGAGAAAATGCTGGTTCATCCTCGTACGATCGCCAAGCAGTGCTCCACCACTGAATGGACTGGTAGGATCGACCGCTATGACAGCGACTGTAAGGTCCTGCTGTCTTAAATAAGTGAGCAATTGATTGATGAGCGAGCTTTTCCCCGCTCCCGGTGAACCTGTAATGCCAATGTAATGCGCCTGTTTTTGTATAGAAAAAACATCGCTCATCAGCGTGAGCTTTTCTTCATCGTCATTTTCGATCAACGTAATCGCTCGGGCCAACGCCCTCATATCCTGCTTTTGGATTCGTTCAGCCAGTGGATGCATCACGCAGACCTTCTATTGGGTGACCATACGGCCGACAACGAGTCTTTGGATTTCTTGTGTGCCTTCATAGATTTGAGTGATTTTCGCATCACGCATGTAACGCTCGACAGGATAATCTTTCGTGTAACCATAACCCCCGTGGACCTGGACCGCTTCTGTCGTCACTTTCATCGCCGTGTCTCCTGCAAACAATTTAGCCATAGCAGAAGCCTTGGAATATGGCAGTCCCTCCGACTCTAAATAAGCGGCCTGGTAAGTAAGCAGACGAGAAGCTTCAATTTCTGTCGCCATATCAGCGAGCTTGAAAGAAATTCCCTGCAGATGAGCGATCGGCTTGCCGAACTGTTCACGCTCTTTGGCATAGTTGACGGATTCATCGAGTGCCCCCTGCGCAATTCCAACAGCCTGGGCGGCAATTCCGTTACGACCACCATCAAGGGTCATCATCGCAACTTTGAATCCTTTGCCTTTTTCGCCGAGCAGGTTTTCTTTAGGTATCTTGCAATCTTCAAAGATCAGTTCTGTCGTTGGAGACGAACGAATGCCGAGCTTTTTCTCTTTCTTGCCGGTCGTGAATCCTGGTGTATCTTTTTCCACAATAAACGCGCTGATGCCACGATTCCCCTCATTCGGGTCTGTTTTCGCAAAGACGACATAGATGTCCGCGACGCCGCCATTCGTGATCCATACCTTGCTTCCATTCAGCACATAATGGTCTCCATCAAGTTTCGCCTGCGTACGCATGGAAGACACGTCACTACCTGCTCCTGGTTCAGACAAAGCGTAAGCTCCCAGCGCTTCACCTGAAGCGAGCTGAGTCAAATATTTTTGCTTCTGTTCTTCTGTACCGAATTTATAGATCGGCCAGCTTGCTAAAGAAATATGCGCTGAAAGGGTGACCCCTGTCGAAGCACAGACGCGGGAAAGTTCTTCAACTGCGATCACATAGCTGACGAAATCAGATCCGATGCCGCCATATTCCTCCGGCCATGGAATCCCCGTTAAACCAAGCTCTGCCATTTTATTGAAGATTTCACGATCGAAGCGTTCCTCCTCGTCCCTTGCAGCAGCTGTTGGTTCCACTTCATTCTTTGCAAAATCGCGAACCATTTTTCTAAGCATTTCTTGTTCTTCTGTTAAAGTAAAATTCATTCTGTCATCCTCCTAGTCTCTGATCAGATGATTGCCTATGACGATTTTTTGGATTTCGCTTGTACCTTCATATATTTCACAAACTTTGGCGTCCCTGAAGAAGCGTTCGACCGCATAATCTTCCGTGTACCCGTATCCCCCATGGACCTGCACAGCTTCAATCGACGCTTTCACCGCTGTTTTGGAAGCCATCAGTTTGGCCATTGACACTTCTTTTCCACACTTTTTACCGGCCGCCTGCAGAGAAGCAGCGTTATAGACGAGAAGCTTCGACGCTTCTACTTCTGTCGCCATATCGGCGAGTTTGAACGATACGCCCTGCAAATGTGCGATTGGACGCCCGAACTGCTCCCGTTCTTTGGCATAAGAGACGGCATGCTCAAGTGCCGCTTCCGCAATTCCAAGGGACTGGGCGGCAATGCCGATTCGTCCGATGTTCAAATTGGCAAGCGCAATTTTATACCCTTCCCCTTCATCTCCGAGTCGTTGGGAAACAGGAACCTCGCATTGGTCAAAGTTCAACGAAACGGTACTGGAACCGTGCAGCCCCATCTTTTTCTCTGCCTTTCCGATGGAAAAGCCAGGGGTGTCCCGCTCTACAATAAACGCACTCAATCCTCTCTTTGTTTCCACATCCGGATTCGTACGGGCGAAAACGATGAATGTATCTGCATTTCCTCCGTTGGTGATGAACACTTTAGAACCGTTGAGAATGTAATGATCCCCTTGCTTTACTGCTCGTGTTTTCAGATTGCTCGCATCAGAACCCGCACTCGGCTCTGTCAGGGCGAATGCTCCTAAATATTCACCTGACGCCAGTTTCGGAATGTATTTGTTCTTCTGTTCTTCTGTACCGAAATACAGAATTGGATTTGTTCCAACCGAGGTGTGGACAGATAGAATGACTCCGAGCGTCGCACTCACCTTTGAAATTTCGTGAATCGCGATGATATAGGAGATATAATCCATCTCTGCACCGCCGTATTTCTCTGGAATCGGCACACCCATCAATCCGAGTTCCCCCATTTTCGGAAGCAGCTCGGAAGGGAACCGATCCTCCTGTTCCATCCGCTCCACGGCTGGTGCCACCTCTTTTTCCGCAAAATCGCGGACCATTTTTCTCATCATTTCCTGTTCATCCGTGAACTGCAAATTCATTCTCGCTCTCCCCTTCACACGTTATTCGTAGGTGTAAAAACCGCGTCCAGACTTCTTCCCGAGCCAGCCTGCTTTCACGTATTTACGCAGTAGCGGACATGGACGGTATTTGCTGTCTCCAAATCCTTCATGAAGGACTTCCATAATATATAGACACGTATCAAGACCGATAAAGTCAGCAAGCGTAAGTGGTCCCATTGGGTGATTCATCCCGAGCTTCATGACGGCATCCACATCTTCAGGAGATGCTACCCCTTCGTGAACCGTATAAATCGCTTCGTTGATCATCGGCATCAAAATGCGATTGGAGACGAACCCTGGAAAGTCCTCGACTTCAACAGGGGTTTTTTCCAGTTTCTTCGTCATATCTTCAATCGCCTGATACGTTTCATCACTTGTCTGGATGGCACGAATGATTTCCACCAGCTTCATCACCGGTACAGGGTTCATGAAGTGCATGCCGATCACTTGCTCTGGACGTTTAGTCGCAGCAGCAATTTCCGTAATTGGTAAAGATGATGTATTCGTTGCCAGAATGGCATGTGCAGGAGTAATCTCATCCAGCTGTTGGAAGACGCTTACCTTCACATCCATGTTCTCAACGACGGCCTCCACGACAAGGTCACAGTCGGAGGCGTCCTTCAAGTCAGTCGTTGTCTGCAAGCGGCCATAAGCCGACTTTTGATCTTCTTCGCTCATTCTTCCTTTTTCAACCGCCCGCTTCAGGCGCTTCTCAATACCCGCCAGTCCTTGATCCAGTGCACCCTGGCTCATGTCGTTCATTTTTACGTTTAATCCGGCCTGAGCAAAAACCTGGGCAATCCCCGCACCCATCTGGCCTGCTCCTATGACCATGACTTGATTGATTGTCATCCCGTATTCCTCCTTATTGTTTCGGTACTTCGATCAATACGGCGTCTCCTTGACCTCCACCTGAACAAATAGCTGCGATTCCAAGTCCACCGCCGCGGCGTTTCAATTCGTGAGCAAGGGTGAGAAGAATACGCGCACCACTCGCTCCAATCGGGTGTCCAAGCGCAACAGCCCCGCCGTTAACGTTCACTTTCTCGTGATCCAGTCCTGCGATCTTGCCACTCGCTAGAGAAACGGCAGCAAAGGCTTCGTTCACTTCAAACAGATCGATATCTTCAATGGATTTTCCAGCTTTTTTCAACAATTTATTAATGACAAGCCCTGGCGTCTGTGGGAAGTCCTGAGCTTCAACAGCAATTTCATCATGAGCGAGAATCGTAGCCAATGTCTCCGCACCCAATTCTTCCGCTTTTTCATCAGACATGAGCAGCATGGCACAAGCTCCGTCGTTGACCCCAGGGGCATTTCCTGCCGTGATCGTTCCCGTTTTATCAAATACAGGACGAAGTTTAGCCAGAGCTTCGACTGTCGTATCTTTTCTTGGTGCCTCATCTGTATCGACGACTTTCGGATCACCTTTTCTTTGAGGGACTTCAACTGCTGTGATTTCTTCGCTTAACGTTCCTTCTTCTATGGCTTTCACAGCTCTTTGATGACTTCTATACGCCCATTCATCCTGCGCTTCTCTTGTTAATTCAAATTCTTCAGCTGTCCGGTTTCCGTAGTTGCCCATATGGACATTCTCAAAGGAACATGTCAATCCATCATGCACCATCATATCTTTGACGGCACCGTCGCCCATACGGAACCCCCAGCGGGCTTTCGGCATAAAGTAAGGCGCATTGCTCATGCTCTCCATACCACCAGCAACAATGATGTCCTCTTCCCCTAAACGGATGAACTGATCTCCCATCGTCACACTTCGCATACCAGAGGCACAAACTTTGTTTACGGTTTCTGTTTTTACATCCCAAGGAATGCCAGCTTCTCTTGAAGCCTGGCGGGAAGGCAGCTGTCCCTGACCGCCCTGAAGGACAGTCCCCATAATGACTTCATCCACATCTTCTGCTTTCACGTTCGCACGTTCCAAAGCTGCTTTAATGGCGATACCTCCAAGCTGTGCAGCTGTCAAAGGTGCAAGTGATCCTCCGAATTTTCCAAAAGGGGTACGGGCTCCAGCAACAATTACAGTTTTACGCATGTTTATTCCTCCTCTTATTGATAACGCTTTCAAAAATGACGATTGAACGCTCGCTCAAAATCGCCCCATAAGGAAAGTGTACATAAAACACTGTACACTTTCCACAATTTTCATACTATTTTTTCTTTTAACGGGATTGTTCGACGGAAAAAATATTGGTCAAACGTTTGATTAAGCGGTCTTTTCTTCTGTTTTTTCAAACATGGATTTCGCTAGGATCTCGGCAATATCCATCGTGCTGACTTCCTCTTCCACTTCTTTCGCTTTCGTTCCATCGGATAGCATCGTCAGACAGAATGGACAGCCACTCGAGATCATCGTCGGTTCGACTTCAAGCGCCTGCTCGGTACGGGCGACGTTGACACGGTTTCCGGATTTCTCTTCCATCCACATCATCCCGCCTCCAGCTCCACAGCACATGCCGTTGGAACGGTTACGCTTCATTTCCACCACTTCGACTCCAGGTATCATTTCAAGCACTTCACGCGGCGGCTGATACACTTCGTTGTAGCGGCCAAGGTAACAGCTGTCGTGATAAGTGATCTTCTCTTTCACGACTCCTTCCGGTTTCAAGCGTCCCTCTTTCAACCATTCGGCAAGCATTTCCGTATGGTGATAAACTTCAGCTTCAAGTCCGAAGTCCGGGTACTCGTTTTTGAAAATGTTATAGGCGTGTGGATCGATCGTAATAATTTTCTTCACATTATGTTTTTCAAATTCTTTCATATTCTTTTCAGCAAGCTCCTGGAAAAGGAATTCGTTCCCCATACGGCGGGCTGTATCTCCGGAGTTTTGCTCTTTATTACCAAGAATTGCGAACTTGATATCCGCTGCATTCATCAGTTTGGCAAAAGCCATCGCGATTTTTTGGCTGCGGTTATCGTAAGAGCCCATCGAGCTGACCCAGAATAAGTATTCGAATTCTTCTCCTGATTTCTTCAATTCTTTCACAGTAGGGATTTGAACGTCCTCATCCAACTGTCTCCAGTCTTCACGTTCTTTCTTAGAAAGTCCCCATGGATTTCCTTGACGTTCGATATTCATCATCGCACGCTGTCCATCGGCATCCATTTTTCCTTCTGTCAAAACTAAGTAACGGCGAAGATCAATGATTTTATCGACGTGTTCGTTCATGACCGGGCAGGCATCTTCACAGTTTCGGCAAGTCGTACAAGCCCATAGCTCTTCTTCTGTGATGACATCTCCGATCAAACTCTTATTATTCACTGCGTCAAGCGTAGCTGCTGCTTCATCTGATCCTTGAGAGCGGGACATTTGTGCGAGCGTATTTCCTTCTGTTCCGGAAAACGCATACGCAGGCACCCATGGAGATTGGCCGGTAACAGCCGCTCCTTTTTCTGTCAGATGATCTCTCAATTTCACGATCAGATCCATCGGGGAAAGCATTTTCCCGGACCCAGAAGCTGGACAAACATTGGTACAGCGTCCACATTCCACACAGGCATAAAAATCGATCATTTGCAGCTGATTGAAGTCTTCGATTTTCCCAACCCCGAAGGACACGTCCTCTTCATCCGCATCTTCGTCGATCTCAAAATCAATGGATTTCAGTTTTCCTGGTGGTTCTTCACGGCTCAAAAACACGTTCACGGGTGCTGCAATTAAGTGTGCGTGTTTCGATTGAGGCACGTAAATCATGAATGTCAGAAGGATGAGCAGGTGAATCCACCACATAATGAAGAACACAGTCGCAGCTGCAACCGGAGGCAGCCATCCGAAAGCGCTTGCAATTCCAGACGCAACAGGTTCTGTCCATGCCCCTTCATGGCCATGCCAGATAAGCCCCATGCCATTTCCTACAAGAACGGTGACCATCAATGTTCCGATAAAAATAAGGACAAGCCCCGCTTTAAAGCCGCGCTTCAAGCGAACTAATTTTTCAATATAACGGCGGTAGAACGCCCAAATAACAGCGACTAGGATCGTCAGTGTCACGATTTCCCGGAAGAATGTAAATCCTGGATAGAAAGGTCCTAAAGGCAGATGAGAATCTGGAGCTAGTCCCTTCCAAATAAAGTCGATCGCCCCGAATTGAACGAGGATGAATCCATAAAACATCATGACGTGGATGATGCCCGACTTTTTATCTTTCAATAACTTCTTTTGTCCGAATACGTAAATCCAAATCTTCTGCAAACGCCTCTTCAGCTGTCTGTCATACTCGAATTTTTTCCCCAGTTTAATGTAAGCGACGCGGGTCTGAACGACACGGACGAACAAGTACAGGCCGTAGACAAGGACGCCAAGGAATAAAACCCAGTTTGCCACCAACAACGGATTCATTGGTTCTCCCCCTCTTTGTTGTTGTCGCGCGATGGCGACTTCCCTTTTCTCCGATCAGAAAATCGACAAGTAATCTTATAATTTTCTGAATCTTATAGCTTTACTATAAATTATGAATGAGCATTCAGTCAACATATTTTCTCGTTTTTCCTTTTGAAACCTTTAAAATCGGGGAAACTATCAGGAAGGTATTTTTTAAGGAGGGACGAAAGATGCTCGTCACAATCATTCTATTCATCATTTTATTTGTTTTATTACTATTCATTGACTTCAAAATGGGACGGGCAGAACATAGAAAAAAACCACGGCCCCTCCCGCTTCCTGAAACCCGCGGGAACTATAAACTGTATAAAAACGGTTCGGTCCTTTATGAGCAGATGTTCCATGAAATTTCCGAAGCAAAAAAACAAGTCGACGTCTACTTCTACTTGATCGATAACGATTATATTAGTGAGAATTTCTTAGATGTTCTGAAAAACAAGGCTCGAAACGGTGTTCCTGTCCGTCTACTTGTCGACAGGCTCGGAGGATACAAAATCAATAAGTCAGCTAGAAAAAAACTAAAAGACGCAGGGGTTGTCTTCTACTTCGCCGAAACCCCTGGGTTCCCCTTCTTTTTTTATCGATTAAATAGGAGAAATCATAGAAAAATAACGGTTATTGACGGAAAAGTAGGATATTTGGGTGGGTTCAATATTGGAAAGAATTATATTGGAGAATCTGCGAAATTCGGAGACTGGAGAGACTATCACCTACGCTTAACTGGCCCCGTCGTTTCCGAAATCCACAAGGTCATGCTGGATGATTGGTACCTGGCTTCAGGAGAAAAAGTGTCCCCCTGTGAGCCTTCTGATGACGGACATCACAAAATGAATATTATGGCGACTGACGGGGTTGAGCTTGAAAAAGAATTTGCGAAGATGATCGATTCTGCACAAAAAGAAATCCTGATCGGAACACCTTATTTCATCCCGACAGAAAAATTACAAACAGGCTTAAAACAGGCGATATCCAGAGGGGTCGAGCTTCACATTATGATACCAATGAAGGCCGACCACCCATTTGTAAAACCGGCAGCAATCCCATATTTAAAAGAGTTATACGACCTGGGAGCTTCGATCCGCTTGTTTGATGCGGGTTTTTACCATTCGAAAGTCGTCATGGTAGATGGAACATTCGCCGATATTGGAACGGCCAACTTCGACCGACGGAGCTTCTTTTTAAACAAGGAAGTCAACACCTATGTGTATGATGAAGACTTCATCAGTGACTTGAGAGCTGCTTACTTTGAGGATGCCGCTGATGCCATACCTTTTGATGAACACTGGCTCAAGCGCCGTTCATTCACCACACGACTGAACCAGAGAATCGCTGTATTGTTGAGACCTTTCTTGTAATTCTTTTACTTGAAAAATTCAGCAAACATTGGTCCTGCCCATGCCATAACTTTAAAGCCGAGATAGATCCCAATGATTCCTGCAACTCCAGCAAATGCAGGCGGTGCTGGGATTGGTAATTTGAATCCTGCAAAAACGAGTCCTACGATAAATCCTGTAATCAATGCGATGATGACTTCTTTCACCTTTTCCACAACCTTTCGATATGTAAGATACAGAAATAGTTTTTGCTTGCATGCGTCTTGTCATGCAAGCTTCTTTTTATGTTACGAAACCCCTCCTCTATTGATTCACCAAAAAAGCCAACGGATTCTTATATAAGCTCCCTATAGTGGAAGACTCAGTTTCGAGATGTTTCAGGGTTCGTTGCTGGGGTTGAGCGTCAGGGGTGGCTGCGAAGCTACTCGCTTTCCTGTGGGGGAGTGGCGAGCTTCCTCGGGCTAAAGCCCTGTGGGATCTCGCCTATCTCCTTTCTCACACGGGAGTCTCGCAGCTTCCCAACCACCCCATTCGAGGTATGTGAGAAACGAACCCCTTTACCAAATCAGATTGTCTTCCTTTATCCTGATTGTTAGTGGCATAAAACGCATAGTATCAAGCTTTCAGGATTTTAATACCTGAGCATTGGAGTTTTATCCTTATACTCCCATCAAACTGAATAGCTGATTATTCGGAAAGTGGTTTCGAGACACTGATATAGAAAAGGGGCGGAGGGGAATGGCAAGACTCCTGCGGGAAAAAGTGCAGGGTGAGACCCCACAGGACGCAGTCCGAAGAGGCTCAAAAGAATAGAGGAAGTTCGATTAAGTTCGGCACGTCCTGTGCCAACATCGAACGCCCCCACCTCGTGTGGGGCCCCGCGGAAAGCGAGCTATTCCCCGCAGCCCCCTTCCACTCAACAAAAGTCTCGAAACTGAGTCTTCCACAAACCTGCCATTTACTTCAATAATATAATATCCTTTTGTGTGAATATAGAAAAAGAGCACCCCTGCTCTATTAGCAAAGACGCCCTTTTCCTAGTATATGGAATTACATTTGGTTTGGTGCAGAAACTCCGATTAATCGAAGTGCATTGTTCAGCGTTGTCCGTACAGCTTTCATTAACGCGATTCTTGCTGCTGTCAGCTCTGGATTTTCATCGTCGAGCACTTTGACGGCATTGTAAAAGCTGTGTAGGTTCGATGCGAGATCGAACGCATATTGAGTCACGCGGTGTGGCGTGCGTTTTTCTGCTGCATCCGCTACCACTTGCGGGAATTCTCCCAGACGTTTGAGAAGGTCTTCTTCTTTCTCAGCTGTAAGGTAGCTTTCGTCATAAGAATCTTTGGCTAGACCCTTTTCTTCTGCCTGTTTAAGCATCGTACAAATGCGGGCATGGGCATATTGTACGTAATACACAGGGTTTTCATTCGACTCTGAACGGGCAAGGTCCATGTCAAAGTCGAGGTGAGAATCACTGGAACGCATGGAGAAGAAGTAACGCATGGCGTCTATCCCTACCTCTTCCATCAGTTCACGAAGGGTGACCGCTTTTCCTGTACGCTTACTCATTTTTACCTTTTCGCCGTCTTGGAAAAGATTCACCATTTGGATGATTTCTACTTCCAGCGTATCTTTCTCGTAACCAAGCGCCTGGATGGCCGCTTTCATTCGTGGAATGTAGCCATGGTGATCGGCTCCCCAAATGTTGATCAGTGTATCAAATCCACGATCCAATTTGTTTTTATGATAGGCAATATCCGGAGTCAAGTACGTGTATGTTCCATCATTCTTAATTAGGACACGATCCTTGTCATCTCCGAACTTCGTCGTTTCAAACCATGTCGCATCATCTTTTTCGAACACATAGCCTTGGCCTTTTAATACGGCAAGGGCATCTGTGATCTGATCGTCGTTGTACAGAGAAGTTTCAGAGAACCATTCATCAAATGGAACGCGGAATTCTTCCAGGTCTGTTTTGATTTTATCCAAAAGGAACTTCAATCCATACTCACGGAAGAACTGAAGGCGCTCTTCTTCCGCAACATCAACCCATTTCTCGCCATCTTCACTCACGAGCTTTTCAGCTAAACCAACGATATCCTGACCATGGTAGCCATCTTCTGGCATGCTCCACTCTTTTCCAAGATTCTGCATATAGCGAGCTTCCAAAGATTTTGCCAGGTTAGCCATTTGGTTTCCTGCATCATTAATGTAGTACTCACGGGAGACATCGTATCCTGCAGCATCCAATACGTTGCATAGGGAATCACCCACGGCCGCTCCACGTGCATGACCTAAGTGAAGCGTTCCTGTTGGGTTGGCAGAAACAAACTCCACCTGGATTTTATGCCCTTCGCCACTATTGCTGCGGCCATATTCCTCATCAGCATTTAAAATTGTAGATACTAATTCCGTCAAATATTGATTGTTCATGTAAAAGTTGATGAACCCTAGTCCAGCAATTTCAATTTTTTCAATCGATGCTTTAGACTTGTCGAACTGCTCCACGAGATCAGTCGCGATGGCACGCGGATTTTTTTTAGCAACGCGTGCGAGCTGCATTGCCATGTTTGTAGCATAATCTCCGTGCGCTTTGTCTTTCGGCTGCTCCAGAATCACTTCAGGTATCTCTTCCTCTGAAGCCAATTCAGCAGCAAGGACTGAGCGTACGATTTCATCCTTCAGTTTTTGTTCCATTTGTTCAACGATATTCATGAATCGCTCTCCTCCTCAAACGTCAACGTCAAGCGGTGGGCTTGAGTCACTTCATGGTTTAAAGTCATGGTATAGCTTAAATACAGTCGGCCTTGTGTGGATTCTTCCAATGATCGGAATTCCACTTTATCTGTATAGGTCTTCATATGAAAATCACCATAGGTATGATGATACAAATTTTCCGTCTCCGTGGATGTCTGGAAAACCTGGCGCATCTCCACGCCACCGCTCCGTTTGATGCTGACATGTTCTGGTTTGACCGTCACCATCGTACTGACCGGTTCTCCATCTTCCGGGTGCTCGATAAAGGTGAGCACTTGCGTATCGCCTCGTTTGAAAAACTGTCCCGGTTCCTGGATCTTCATCGTCTCTTTACGATCCCCATCCTGTATTTCCGTTACAAGCTGCACCTGGACATCTTTTGCGTTACTTGGCATCTTCCCTCCACCTTTTCTATCGCCATTTTTTACGTACAAGATATAACTAATATATTATAAGAATTCGAACAGAAAAACGCAAGCATCATTGTAGTAGAAGGTTGACGTACTCATGCACTTCCTTCAACTGAGCGACATGATTCGGAATGGAATAAGCCGCATATAGAACTAGGATAGCCAAAACAATCGTCAAGTACCACTTGAATGATAGATTTTTTTTTAAACGGTCGGCGGTCCGGAACAATCGCGAAAAGTAAAAATGGAAGCAAGAGACCGATCACCCATACATCTGTACTCCACTGTTTATTTTCCACAGAAACAGCCAATGTGAACTGCAAAAGGTCGTTCATACGATCTTCTACGTTCACTTCAGCCACCTCTTCTTTCCCTATTCCTTCAAGGATTACAAGTGTATCTCCATTCAACTCATACGAGATATTGGATGGGTTCCAGTTTGCTCCGTAAGTGAGAAGCAACAAGGGTAGCATAATCAATACATAAATCCCCGCTACTCCTATCGTCTTTTTATCCAAAACAAAAGCTCCTTTGTATCTTGTCTTTTTACATAGGTCGAATCATATAGAAAAGCCACTATGAAGACCTCTCACAGTGGCTTGTTCCATTCTATCATTTATTTGACGAACCCTAAAAGCATTTCGCGGATGAACTTGCTCGCAGCAATCTGCGTCTTCTCTGTCGGGTCATAAGCGGGAGCGACTTCAACGAGGTCCGCTCCTACGATGTTCAAATCGCTGCCCGCTATGGCATGGATGCTTGCAAGCAGTTCTTTCGACGAGATCCCGCCCGCTTCTGCCGTCCCTGTTCCAGGGGCAAAGGCAGGATCGAGCACATCGATATCAATCGTGACATATACCGGACGGCCGGCAAGTTCAGGCAGCACTTTTTTCAAAGGTTCCAACACTTCAAACCTAGCCATATGCATACCAGATTCTTCGGCATATTGGAACTCTTCACGCATGCCGGAGCGGATGCCGAATGAATAGACATTCTCTGCTCCCATCAGCTCACACGACTTGCGAATCGGCGTCGAGTGGGACAACACTTCCCCTTCATACTCTTCACGAAGGTCCGCATGGGCATCGATATGAATGATGGCGAGGTCCGGATGTTTTTTATACATCGCTTGAATGACAGGCCATGTAACGAGGTGCTCTCCCCCCAAGACCGAGGGGGAATTTACCTTTTTCAAGTAATTCATCGATATACCCTTCAATAATATCCAGGCTCCGCGCTGCATTTCCGAATGGCAGCATCAAATCGCCGGCATCATGATAATCCACTTCTTCCAGGTGACGATCAAGGTACGGGCTGTATTCTTCCAGCCCAATGGAAGCCTCACGAATACGGTTCGGACCGAAGCGTGATCCAGGACGGAAACTGACGGTCCAGTCCATCGGCATGCCGTAAATGACAGCGTCCGCTTCTTCCTCCGTCGCCCGGCTCATGATAAATACTTTTCCAGAGTAGGATTCATCAAAACGCATGGGAGTCACTCCTTCGTAAGATCTTTGACGAACTTCGGCAGTGCAAAACATGCGCGATGAATTTCGTCGGTGTAATATTTCGTATCGATATCTGCAAAGCGCTCCTCTGTGACTTGCTGGGGATCATGCACTTTACTTCCCATCGTAAATGTCCACAGTCCACTTGGATAGGTAGGGATGTTCGCTGTGTACACTTTTGTGATCGGGAATGTTTCTTTCACGTCGCTATACACCTGGCGGATCAGATCCGCTTTAAACCATGGGTTATCCGTTTGTGCGACGAAAATGCCATCTTCTTTCAATGCTTTGGCAATCCCCTCATAGAACCCTTTGGAAAAAAGATTAACGGCCGGTCCTACAGGTTCGGTGGAATCGACCATAATGACATCATACTCATTTTCACTTTTGGCGATGTGCATGAAGCCGTCATCCACCTTCACTTCCACTCGCTCATCCTCTAGCGCTCCTGCAATGGAAGGCAGATACTTTTTCGAATACTCGATGACTTTCCCATCAATTTCAACAAGAGTTGCTTTTTCTACACTCTCATGTTTCAAAACTTCACGGATGACGCCACCATCTCCGCCACCCACAACAAGAACGTTTTTGGGGTCCGGGTGGGTAAACAATGGAACATGGGCAACCATTTCGTGATAGACGAATTCATCCTTCTCTGTCGTCATGACCATGTCATCAAGAACGAGCATATTCCCCCACTCCGCTGTTTCCAACATCTCTAAATCTTGAAAGTCTGTCTTCTCACTGTGCAGGGAGCGATTGACCTTCGCTGTAATCCCGAAATGATCGGTCTGTTTCTCAGTAAACCATGTACCCATGTTGCATTTCTCCTTTTTCATCTATGAAATATCTTTCATCGCCTATGCGTTTGTTTCACTCAAGAAGTTTATTTTACTACGTATTCTCACATAATAATAGCAGTCTTTATACATTCGTAACAGTTAGGAGTATAAAAGAATGCGATCATTTTTCAGAACAACTTATAGATGGGCGATTCGAGGAGTGAAACTCACCGTATTTGGCACAATCATAGGGATTGTTGGAATCATCGGCGTACTGATCTACGCCATCACCCAGGGACCTCCATCATTGATGACTGAACAGAATACCGTCTTCTATGGGACGGACGGGGAAATCATAGGAGAAGAGCAGGGCGCCGAAGAACGTTACTGGATTAATATAGAGGAAATGCCCGAATCTATCAAAGACGCGACACTTGCCATTGAAGACCGGCGTTTCTATAACCACTTCGGTTTCGACTTGAAGCGTATTGCGGCAGCTGCTCTTACGGACCTTAAGCAAATGAGAATGGCCGAGGGGGCCAGCACCATCACCCAGCAATACGCAAGAAACCTATACCTGTCCCATGATAAAACATGGAAGCGGAAACTAAACGAGGCTCTCTATGCCCTACGATTAGAAATTTTTTATAACAAGGATGAAATACTAGAAGGTTACCTGAACACGATCTATTACGGCCATGGGGCTTATGGAATTGAAGCGGCGAGCCGGCAGTATTTCAATAAACATGCAGAGGACCTTACTTTGACAGAAGCCTCCATGTTAGCTGGAATCCCTAAAGGTCCGACCTATTACTCGCCACTCGCAAACGCGGAACGAGCAGAAGCAAGACAGCAGCAAATCTTAGCTGAAATGGAACAGAACGGCTATATCACTTCCTCTGAAAAAAGAGCAGCTGTAGAAGCGAGCATCTCCTATGCAGACGATGAAGAAGAAGAGATCCAGGAGATTGCCCCCTATTTCCAGGATCAAGTCGTTACAGAAGCGGCTCATCTACTTGATGTAGACAGAGAAAGTGTGCAGACAGGCGGCTATCATATATACACCACTTTAATTGAAGAACATCAACGGATTTTGGAAGAACAGGTGAAAAGAAACATCCCATGAAGTGAAGAAATCCAAGTCGCATCTGCTGTGATGGATGGCCATTCTGGATCGATCACGGCCCTTGTCGGTGGTAAAGATTATGGAGAGAGTCCGTTCAACAGAGCCACTCAGGCGAAACGGTCCGTCGGTTCGACTATCAAACCTTTTCTCTATTATGCAGCGCTCGCGGAAGGGTACTCCCCTGTCACGATGAAAGAGACGCAGCCTGTTGAGATTGAAGTAGAAGGTAAAACCGACCCTTATATTCCATCCAACTTCAACGACCAATATGCAGAAGAACCAATTTCCATGGCTCAAGCGCTTGCCGTTTCCGATAATATTTATGCCGTGAAAACCCACATGGATATCGGACCAGAAAAACTAGGAAAAACGATGAAGACATTCGGTGTTGAGGGAACATTCAAGCCACACCCTGCGCTTGCCTTAGGATACTCCTCCATCTCCCTTTTTGATATGGTCAGTGCCTATGGAAAAATGGTGAAAGGAACGGAATCCATTGAAGGTCATACGATCGCTAAAATTACGGACCGGCACGGGAATGTTCTTTATGAATACAAACCAACTTACAATAAAGACGATGCTGTCGATCGAGTACGGGCGTTCACTGTCACCCACATGATGACAGGAATGTTCGATCCTGTCTTAGATGCCGATTATGCATCTGTCACAGGCACTCCAATCAAAGGGAAGCTGACACGCATGTATGGAGGGAAATCTGGAACCACCGACAACGACAGCTGGATGATCGGCTTCAGCCCTCAATACGTCTCCGGTGTATGGGTCGGTTATGATGAAGGCAGTAAGCCGCTCGAAGACTTCAACGACCATCGATATGCCAAAGCCATCTGGGCGGATACGATGGAGAAAATACATGAGAATGAGCCTACAGCAGCCTTCATTCCACCACCAGGGGTGAAAGGAGTCTACATCGATCCTGAAACCGGCTATGTCGCTGGCCCCAACTGTCCGCAGGAACGGTTAGTGTACATGGAAGAGTCCGATATTCCTAAGGAAGTATGTGGCGGAGACGAAAGTAAAGATGTGGATGATGAATTCAAAGATGATCCATGGTTTAAAGATGTGGTGGACTGGTTCTTTTAAGCGTTCTGGTTCGCTTTGACTCCTTTGGCGCGAAAGGTCATCCTCCCAACGGATGACCTTTCGCTTTTTTTCTTTAAAAAACAATGACTCCACGTTCATCACAAAATAAAAAAAGACAGAGAAAACGACCGGGGAACCGGTCGCTTTCTCTGTCCTAGTAAACATGTATAACCCATGTGTTACTTAATATATTACCCTTATCGCTGATTCGTCAAGATTGGGCGTCTGAATTCTTACACTTTTTTCATGAACATTTTGTGAACAAATCGTGAACACCTTACAAAATAGCGAGGTCAGCGATATCATCTAGAGAGATGCGGACCTTCTCTTTCGTCTGGCCATCAACCCCTACTACTGCGTGGTTGTTACGGTTTACATTGGTCACCTTCATCCTTATATCTTCATACTCGAAACCATTGTGCACTCTAACCTGGACAGTAAGATTGTCCGTTAGTGCCCGCTGCAAAAGAAAGTCAATTTCGACAGCTTTCTGTTCATCCATGATGCCTTTTTCTACACGCTGATCTTCTTTCCAAAGTTTTTTTACCATCTCTACATGCTCCGGCAGCATGAGCGATGTCCACTTGATCGTCCCGCGATCACGATTCCGGTTATCCATCATTGGCTCCCTCCAACACGAACGTTTGTTCTTATTCTACCATAAAAGAAGGAATCGTAAACTGGAATTTTCATACTTAGCCACACAGTCCTATGTCCCATGTGTCTCTTTTTTAAAATTGGAAAAGGAAATTACTCGTCCTAATCCATCTCTTTGTTTCCTGCGTTCGCCTTTTTCTGATACCCGAACACGAATATGCAACTCACATAGATCACGAAAGCACCTGAAATAAACCATAACCCTGATGTTAAATACTCATGATCTGCATAAAAAGACCATTTAAACAGGAAGTGAAGGATTCCCGAGATCAATCCCACAAGAGCAATCACAAAGTGAAACACAACATCATCTTCTAAAATCCTTTTCAAAAAATCCACTCCTTTCTTTCACCATAAGATCTAATGAGAAAGAGGGAAATCCTACAGATTCCCCTCTCTACGTATCGATGCTATGACCTTACAGTTATGATTTATTGTACACCTAGAGAATCTTTGAGTTCCTGCGCCGTGTTCTCCCATAATTCTGGTTTAAAGTCACGCAAATAACCGCCGAGCAGCTTCTTCGACTTCTCATCAAGATGATCGACCACAAAGCGCCCTTTCAAGGATTTATCCATATGATTCACGTGTTCAGGCATCAATTTGTATCCGCGCTTGATAGACCTGTCTACGACAATCTCACTGGCCGCTACACCGTGGTAACACGGTTTTCCTTCCTGATGATCGACCGTCACCCAAGCGATCCAATATTTCAGTCCGTTTTTAACGACTTCACGATCGGTAATGAATTTGATGCGTTTTTCTACTTTACTACGCGCATGAAGAGCTCCCATATCAACATAGGCTTCGTCTTCATTAGGGTCCACAATAACCGGGGTCATATTCTCCAAACTGATGGAACCGACACCATATCCTCCATGTCCATCCGTTGAATCATCTTTAATAATTGTGAATTGGTTCTTTTTTTTATCGCTGTTTTCACCATTGTTTTTAAATTGATCAAACTCTTTCATAAAGCGATCCTCCTCTTCAATCGTCCTCTTATTTTGTCCCATTTTAACATACAAAACAGTTCTTGTTAGAACAGACGCTTCATGAATTATTGGTCAAACGTTTGTTTAATGCGCTCGTATTCCTTTTTCAGCATGGAAAACACCACCGTATCCTGAAATCTCTCTCCATCAAAATCTGTTTCCCTTAATACCCCCTCTTCGCGGAAGCTAAATTTATTCAAGAGCTTTCGTGATCCGTCATTTTCAGCCCTCGCAACCTTATCTTTTCCATTTCAAAGACAGGAATATGATTCATATCGACTTTCTCCTATATCCATGGTCATCCCGAGATTCATCAGCTCTCTTCTGTTCAGACACAAACTCAAAATCCGCTTCCTTGAGATAATCAGCTTTTCCACCACGTGTTTCTTTTCTACGGAAAATTTTCTTGAACCATGTATTCTGCTCTACAGGTACGCCGACACGACGCTGCTGCACTTCCTTGATTCCCTGTACAATCAACTGCATGGCTACAATCATTGCCATGAAACATAGGAGCGTAGGGATGATGAGCCACCAGCGCCCTGTCATCAACGAATCTTTGGCTGCTCCGATCATCCCGGACCATTCATAGGTGGTACTTGTTGGCGGGTCCGCCACAAAATCATAGCTTACTTTCGTCCCGCCAAAATAAATATCAAATACGCCCAGGTGGATGAAAATAAGCAACGTTTGGATGAACTGCTGACCGAAGATGATCCCCATACGGGCACTCAAGTGCGGCATTAAGTGCTTCCACAACAGATGAACGGAACTGCCGCCAAGCACCTTTGTACTCGTTACGAACTCTTCTTTCATAATCAACTTCATTTCATTGCCGAACAACGTTATGACAAGCGGAACAGCTAAAAGTGTCAAAATGATCCCCTGATAAATGATCCTCTCTGTTTCTGTCGTCGTAAACCCGCCAGGAGGCATCCATAACACAGGCCTCAACAGCAAAAAGGCGATGATCGTCATCGGTAAAAAGTGCATGCTGTCCACTAGTTTTTCAAAAACAAGCTGCACCTTTTTAGGTAGAAAGAAAGCATAAGGAATAGCTAAAAGGAACCCAATGGCCATTCGTAAGAAAGCTATCACAAGACCGAAAATGATTGTGTATTTCGCTCCGACCAAGATTTGGTCGAGCACGCTAAAACCGAGAGCATCAGTACCCAAAAATACATATTCCGGTGTATGTGGCATCGAACTGACTAGTGTCCCTTCATCATCATAGATCAGTCGGAACTGATCTATCAGCGGCTCTGCGGTGATGGTATAAACGATACTTACGGTGAGGGCTCCCGCAATGACCGTAAAGCCTAAGAGGAACTTGATATTTTTAAAATGAGCTCCGACTTCTGATAATGCATGAGCAAGCCACCCTCCACCCCCTTTAAAGGAGGTAGATCCGATAAAACTGTTCATGCGTGTAGCGGTTTCTTCCGACTTCTTCTCATCTTTAAAAAGGAACAGTTCTGTGCCTTGATAGATGATATAAAAAGGTGTAAACAGCATGAGAAGGATAAAGCTTGAAACAATCGGCCGAAAATCATTCAGAAATGCGGTCGTAATCCCGTTCATATTGAAAATATATTCAATAATCAACAGACTCGACAACGCCCCCCATACAATGATTTTCGAGTGGTAGAACGTGCTTTTTCCGATGTTCCGAAAGATATGTACACACAAAATGCCGGCTTTCTCCAACCCTTTTCCCCTGGCCATCTGCACATAAGATTTCGTCCATTCTTCTTCGATCAATGCGAGGGTGATTTTATACATGGTCACCATAGGCAGGACGGCAATCGCAATCATCGGAAGCAGGTAGACTTGCCCTCCCTGTCCAAGGGAAGCAAAAGAAATCAGCAGAATTTCCGTTTGTTTATAGAACCAAACAATGAACAACTGAATGGAGAAAGCCAACAATAAATCAGGTACACTCTCAAGCAAACCAAGGATGCGATCGACGACGGAACGCAGCCATTTCGGTAAAAATACGGTAAAGAAAGCACCTGCGAATGCGAGAACAAAACCTAATAGAATGCCACCGAAGAAAACTGTCATGGAGTATTGATAAGGGTCCCACAAATGTTCAAAAATCGGCACAGGACGTCCTTTGAATAAATAGTTCCAATCTCCCGGGTTCAGGACAGAGCCAAGCAGTTGATTCAATTCTATTATGTAATTTCCTACATCTAAAAACGCTCCTCCCCTGAACAACGCGGGAGAAGTGCTGATCAATAGAATTCCGACTATACCGAATATATAATACGCAGCAAATTTAATGACCCTCATGTCCGTAGACCTCCACTCTACTTTCGGATTATATTTTTTCAATTATCTGACATTACACCCCAATAAAAAAGGTGTACATCATCGTACACCTACATTTTATCTTAATGAATGGAACGCAAATGTTCAATAAATTTCCATCCTTCATCAATATCTTCTTGTGTGTAATTTTGAGCACTCTTCACTGTAAACACTTTTTCGGCAATTTCAGCTTTCGGTAGGTGCTCGAAGAACAGCATGGTGGAAACAAGCTCAAGGAAACGCGAACTGCGTCCATTCATTTCTTCAATATGTTCATTCAATGGCGGTAGGTCCATCTCATAATGGGTCAGAAAATTTCTCCCGCTATCGGTCAGTTGATAACGGTATTGATAATAATTCTTCTTTTCTTCTTTCGTTTCACTAATAAAACCAAGATTGCACATTTCTTCAACTCTTAGTGTCAGTTCCTCCGAATAAGGGCCGTAGAAATGGAACTGATAGCGCTCTTCAAAAGGGATTTCACACTTTTTCAGTATGTAAATCATCTTTTGTAACTTTTTTCGACCTACAATTTCATGAGTGCTTGAGAAAAACTGCATCAACTTCGCATGATTCTCCAACATGGAGGTTCACTCCTTATCCAAACAATATTTCCATAATCCGCTTCTTCGTTTTACTTCGATTCGACATTTCCTCAAGACGATCGAGAGGAATATATAATTTATGGTCCGTCCGTTTTTTACCCGAAATCGATTCGACAATATCAGAAAGCCTGGACAGTTCCTTCAACTCGTCATTTGGCTGCAGAAGGTGAATGGGCAGCCTCTCCCCTTCTTCACCCGGGCGGTAAAAGTCATACGGAAGGTCTGAACTTGAGTCGACGACTAAATAATAGTCAGGATTCAGTCCGGCTTTTGCGAACAGTTTATATAGTTCCATCCATTCGTTCATCTGGGAATTCGGATTGAACTCTATATACTTAAAAAGTTTACGGTTCACGAAACGATGGCAAAGATCACTCAATACCGCATCTTCTTCTTTCATCCACGTCTGGAAATAATAAAGGACGACCGCCTCATCCAGCGCCAAATATTCTTCTAGTGAAGGCTCACCAGAAAAGAAGGAAAGGAAATGCACCGGTTCTAACTTGAAATTGTATCCTTCTTCGTACAGTTCCTTCGCACGGTGAAGAATTTTAGTTAAAATGACTTCCGCACTTCGCGTTACAGGGTGGAAATACACCTGCCAGTACATTTGATAGCGACTCATAATATAATCTTCTACTGCATGCATGCCGCTCTCTTTAACGACAACCTGATCTTCCATCGGCCGCATGACTCGAAGAATCCGCTCCATGTCGAAATGACCATAGCTGACTCCTGTAAAATAAGCATCCCGCTGCAAATAATCCATTCGATCCGCATCAATTTGACTAGATATTAAGCTTACGACGAGCTTGTTTTCGTACGTCTTATTGATGACGTCGGCTACTTTTTTAGGAAAGCCTTTTTCCACATTACTGAGGACCTTATTCACATCGGTATCTCCAAGTAAAATCGCCTGAGTGAAATCTTCATGATCAAGCTTGTATACTTTTTCAAAGGAATGCGAAAAAGGTCCATGACCAAGATCATGCAAAAGAGCAGCACAAAGACAAAGCAACCGCTCCTCCTGATTCCAGTTCGGACGGTCTTTGAAGTTCTCGATGATTCTTCTTACGATTTCATAAACACCTAAGGAGTGGTTGAAACGGCTGTGTTCAGCTCCATGGAACGTCAAATAAGAGGTGCCGAGCTGTTTGATTCTACGGAGCCGCTGAAATTCAGACGTCCCGATCAAATCCCAAATCACCCGTTCACGAACGTGGACATAACGATGTACGGGGTCTTTAAAAACCTTTTCTTCACTTAACTTTTCATCACGATAGGCCATCATTTTGTCCTTTCTACACGACATTTTTATCTATTATATACCTTAAATTCCGACAAAAAAACATCTTGACAGACAGAAATTGACAGGTATTCACCTTGAACCCTGTCTATAAGCGCTCTAACATTTGATATGAATTTTTTATCCAACAAAGAATTTTACAATCGATCTTCCATTCATGCAAGAGGCGACTTTTGGTATAATGGACGTTGCTAATAAAAAGGAGAACGAATGCTATGAGTGAACTACATCCATTATTAAAACCAGATACGTATCGCTTCATCGATCAAAGCAATTTAGGCCCCGGTTTTTCGGCTTTACAGTCTTTTGCTATGGACGATGCGTTATCGATCAGTGTCGGTGAACGCATAAGCCCGACAACGGCAAGGCTCTGGGTCCACCACGATACAATCGTACTCGGAATTCCCGATGCCCGCCTTCCTTATATAAAAGAAGCCATCCAACATTTGAAGTCGAACGGCTATGATGTGATCGTCCGTAATTCCGGGGGGCTCGCCGTTGTGTTGGATGAAGGCGTTTTGAACCTTTCCCTCATCTTCCCTGATTCTAAACAGGTAAATATCCATGACGGCTATGAAGCGATGGTTTCGTTTATCCGCCAACTCTTTTCCGATTTGACGGACGGGATTGAAGCTTATGAAATCACGCAATCCTATTGTCCAGGAACCTATGATTTGAGTATTGATGGTAAAAAATTCGCAGGTATTTCCCAGCGCAGGGTAAAAAACGGTTCCGCTGTCCAGATTTATCTTGACGTAAGTGGCAGCGGTGCAGAACGGGCAGCTCTTTTGAAGCGGTTCTATGAACTGGGCAAACGCAATGAAGAAACCCGCTTCAGCTATCCTGATATCGATCCACATGTGATGGCGTCTTTAAATGAGTTATTAGGCGCTAATCTCACCGTTGCCGACGTACGTGACCGTATCTTGATGAAATTACATGAACTCTCAGGTCACCTTGTCACCCATGCTTTAGAAGGAGACGAAATCGACTGGTTTCATAAGCGGTTTGAGCAAATGATCAAACGAAACGAAAAAGCGCTCGACAACCTGGAATAAGGATGTCGAGCGCTTTTCTATTTCTTCTCCCGGGTTGAGCAAAAAAGCTCGCTGGACGTTGTCCGCGAGCTTTTACTCTTCCTTATAGAGCTTGAGCAGCAGTAATGATGGCGAGCTTATACACATCATCAGAATTACAGCCACGGGATAGATCGTTTACCGGCTGGTTCAAGCCTTGTAGAATCGGACCAACGGCATCAAAGTTACCCAGGCGCTGGGCAATTTTGTAACCGATATTTCCTGCTTCAAGGCTTGGGAATACAAACGTGTTCGCTTCACCCATTAGTGGAGAATCCGGCGCTTTTTTCTCTGCTACCGATGGAACGAACGCCGCATCAAATTGGAATTCACCATCAATTAATAGGTCATTGTTTTGTTCTTTGGCGATCTCAAGCGCTTGTGTCACTTTCTCCGTTTCAGGGGACTGAGCAGATCCTTTCGTTGAGAAACTTAACATAGCAACTTTTGGATGGATGTCGAATAGCTGAGCTGTTTCTGCACTTGCCAAAGCGATTTCTGCTAAATCCTGACTGTCAGGGTTGATGTTGATGGCACAATCAGCGAAGACATACTTCTCTTCCTCACGGACCATGATGAATACACCGGAAGTTTTCTTAATGCCAGGCTTCGTTTTAATGATTTGAAGAGCTGGACGTACAGTATCAGCTGTAGAGTGAGCGGCACCACTCACAAGTCCGTCTGCTTTGCCCATGTAGACAAGCATGGTACCAAAGTAGTTTCCACCTTGAAGGATTTCACGTGCTTTTTCTTCTGTCGCTTTTCCTTTACGGCGCTCCACAAAGCTTGCGACCATTTCATCAAATTCATCGTAGTTGGCAGGATCAAGAATTTCCGCAGCAGAAATATCCACATTCAATTCAGATGCTTTCTGTTCTACTTTTTCTTTATTACCGACTAATACAGGTGTCAACATTCCGTCAGCACCCAATTGACTCACTGCTGTTAGGATTCTCTCATCTAATGCTTCAGGAAATACGACTTTCTTGCCTTTTCCATCAATTTTAGACTTCAAAGTATCAAATAGGTTACTCATGATTAACCCTCCATTTTTTCATTCTGTTATACATGATAAGACCTTTTGTGTTCAAATGAAAGTGGTTCGAATCAAGTTTTCCGTTTGAAGCGATTTCATTTTATAACTTTACCCTATTTCCTTAAAGATGATACTTCTCGAACTGTTCACTCTTTTGTCATGCCCGCATCGTTATCTATCCAAATATAAATGTGTTATATTTATGGAGGATGTTTTATTAGTACAATACTTCAATGTAAAAGGAGCGATCGATCCCATGCCAGAAGCAGTAGTTACCATGGACGGTTGGTATTGTTTGCATGATTTTCGTTCTGTCGACTGGACAGCATGGAAGTATGCATCAAACGAAGACCGTGAAGAAGCGATCAATGAATTCAAAGAATTGATCGGTCAATGGGAAGAAACAGAACGCAACAAAGAAGGTAGTCATGCTTTATATACAATTGTCGGTCAAAAAGCAGATTTCATGATGATGATTCTACGTCCGACAATGGAAGAGCTGAACGAAATCGAAACGACCTTCAATAAATCCAAACTGGCAGAATTCACAAAGCCTTCTTATTCGTATGTATCTGTCGTAGAGCTTTCCAATTATATGGGGAGTGCGAATGAGGATGATCCTGAAATTCAGGCACGTTTGCGCCCTACCCTTCCAAAGTGGAACCATATTTGCTTCTACCCGATGGACAAGCGTCGACAAGGCAATGATAACTGGTATGTCCTTGAAAAAGATGAACGTGCCAAACTTATGTATGCCCATGGAATGACAGGCCGTCAGTATGCCGGCAAAATCCGTCAGATCATTACCGGATCCATCGGTTTTGATGACTGGGAATGGGGCGTTACGCTATTTGCTCATGATGTGCTTCAATTCAAAAAGCTCGTTTATGAAATGCGCTTTGATGAAGTAACTTCACGTTATGGTGATTTCGGATCTTTCTATATCGGAAACATCCTCAAGCCAGACGCTGTCGAACAATTTTTACAAGTATAAAGAAGAAAGCTGCCAGCTCATCTGGCAGCTTTTTTTATACCCAATATCCTCCACTAACGCTCCCTATTCTGGAAGACTCAGTTTCGAGACTCTTGTTGATAGGATGGGCTGGCGAGACCCCACAGTGCGAAGCACGAGGAGGCTTGCCGTCATCCCCGCAGGAAAGCGAGTAGCTTCCCGACCACCCCTGACGCTCAACAAAGCAACGAACCCCGAAAAACATCTCGAAATCTAGTCTTCAAGAAACCTGCCATATTGTTGAAGAACAGCAAAAGGACCATCCCTTCTTGGGAGGTCCTTTTTGTTGTCCATCAGAAAATATTTTTAATCATATCTCCATGGGCGTCCAACATATAGTGTTAAAGAACATGCAATCATGCCTTTATTAAAGTGAGGTGACCGCATGGCTGTTGTCCCCTTCGAACAGGCCAATGTCACATTAATAATCAACAATACTTACAAGAGCAGAGGCTGAATGCGAAGGTATACGAGGCATGCTTATGGTCGGAAATAGAGGAGTCAACCATGTGCGAGGGGATGGCATCAATTGTTCGGACATCGTTCGTAAGATGGTGTTCCATAGTCACGCAAGCTTTGAGGCTACTCAAAAGGGATAGTTCTACCAAAGGGCACGGGAAAAGACAGACGGACTGCAAGGACGTCGAATAACGGTGAGCAGCTCCACCCTCCCACGAACTTACTTTGGTTTTTCAAATCTTCTGGAGAACTGTCCAGCTCAGTGGTTCGGCCAATGGAATACAGGCAGATTCAAATCCCGCTGCTTCTATTCTCCGACTCGGTCTGACCGTCCTAGTGTTTATTAATTCCAATAAGGAGTGATTGAATTGGCACAAAAGAAACCGCAAATGGGCGGACAGGGTCAGGGGCAAGGTCAGGGACAGCCGATGTACGGCGGCCAATCCTCCCCATATTACGGCCAAAACCCGTATATGAATTACTATCCAGTTTCACCCATGCAAGGCCAGGGAACCCAGCCTCCGGGGCAACAAGGCGGCTTTCAAGTTCCGCAAATGCAACAAGGACAAAATAAAGGAGGCGTCAATCCTCCGAATATGCTCCCTTCCGAAGAATCATACATCGAAAATATTTTACGACTGAATTCCGGGAAGCCGGCCACCGTGTATATGACTTTTGAAAACAACGATCAGTGGAACGCCAAGGTTTTCAAAGGCATCATTGAAGCCGCAGGAAGAGACCACATTATACTCAGCGACCCCCAAACAGGGAAACGTTATTTACTCTTGATGGTTTATCTTGATTACATTACATTCGACGAAGAAATCAACTACAACTACCCGTATGGCACCGGCCAGGGAATGCAACCTCGTTAATGAAGCAAAAAACTCGCTATTTCGGTAGCGAGTTTTTCATTTCCATATTCAAAACTACTGGCTAAACGCCAAAAGAAAAGGGTGTACAGAGATGCGACCTCCATATGAAAGTTACCAAAGAGCCCAGTTGGGTGCCCTTTTGTTAGCTGTAATTCTCGCCGTGGTCGGTTTATTTCAGCTTGAACACCAATGGATCATCTTACTCATGTTCTATGTGTTAGCGGCGAGCTTTGCCCTGGAAGGGATGCTCGAAATGAAAAGACAGCAAAAAGTAAATGCCATCATTCAACTTTTGAGAGCGGTCATTCTTCTGTTTTTTACAACAATCCTCTACTTCTAATATTAAAGATTCTTAATGATTGCGTAACCCAGCAAAATCCAGCCGATCAAAAATGACAAACCACCAAACGGAGTTATCATAGCAAATACTTTAATTCCAGACGTCGCATAGATATAAAGACTTCCGGAAAAGAGCAGGATTCCGATTAAGAAAAACCAACCTGCACCTGTCATGGTACCGGCCTGGATTTTGCTCATCAATAGAGCTGTGACGAACAAAGCCATCGTATGGAACATTTGATAATCAACGGCTTTCCCCCATTGATCCAATCCTTTATCTGAGACTTTCCCTTCCAGTCCATGAGCCCCGAAGGCACCTAAAGCGACGGATAAGAATCCATTTATTACGGCTAAAATCAAAAAGAGCTTCATTACTTCTCCCCCTTAAAAGTCAAAAATGGAAGACCCATTGGCCTCCTCATGGTCGATTTTTGTTTCTTTATTCTCTTTCTGGACGGGCTCTGAGGTGCGTGCTCCCATCATCTTGCGGATTTCTTCTACTGTTGGTTCTTGGACCGCAGCCGGTGAACTTTGCGTACTTGTCCCCTCTTCCAACAGTAAGTCAGCAAGCAATTTAACTGAACGCACATGCTCCCTCACTTTTTGCTCATCCCCATGCTGCAGCATAGCTTCCTGTATCTCACTGGACATCTTTTTTAAGACCGTTTTGTTGGTGATTGCCATAAATCATTTTCTCCTTTTCCATAAAAGATGGTTCTCTGTCGTAGTTTAACATGTTCCCCTCCCCCCCTGTCCTTTTCTCTCCAGCAGTTTCATCAAATGTTTAAAAAGTTACCCTGCTATAGTATTCGATATTCCAGTTAAGCTCCCTATTCTGGAAGACTCAGTTTCGAGACTTTTGTTGAGTGGGGCTGCGGGAAACAGTTCGCTTTCCATGGGGCGGGCGGTGAGCCTCCTCAGGCTACGCCTTCCGGGGTCTCACCTGTCCCACACGTCCCATAGGAGTCTCACCGTTTCCCTCCGCCCCTTGATTTTATAAGCGTCTCGAAACCACTGCTGTAATAAGAAGCTTTCAAGCTTGATAGCATTGTGGGCGGTAAACTTCTACCCTATGTGTATTTGGATTCTGAAAGAGAAGGCTTTATGCTTATTAAAGCGGGAAAGTGGAAGGCAGTCCCTTTGAGCAAAGGGGTTCGTTTACGCATACATCGAAAGGGGTGGTCGGGAAGCTGCGAGACTCCCGTGGGAATGGATTGGCTGGCGAGACCCCACAGGACGAAGTCCGAGGAGGCTTGCCGTCATCCCCACAGGAAAGCGAGTAGCTTCCCGACCACCCCTCACGCTCAACAAAGCAACGAACCCCGAAAAACATTTCGAAATCAAGTCTTCAACAATCCTTCAATATTCTTTAATAAGTAGCTCCCAAGTTTCCAACATGCAAAAAAGAACCCCGACGAATAGTCGAGGTTCTTGGATTCTGAATTTTTATAGGGAAATGACTCCGATTTGGTTTAAGAAGATTACAATGATCATGATTGGAGCAATGAACTTGACGATTATAAACCATACGTTGCCAAGCAGCCCGTTTTTCATATCGGTAGCTTCCAATGCTTCGGACTTCTTGAAGTACCAGCCTACAAGAAGCGCCATGGATAGACCTCCAAGAGGAAGCAAGATGTTAGAGGCGATATAGTCCATCGAATCAAGGATATTCAAATCTCCTATCGGGGTGACGCCGGACCATAAGCCAAAGCCAAGGGAAACGCCAATTCCGAGTACGAACATAATGGACCCTACCAACACACTCGTAGCAAAACGCGTCCAACCGAAAGCTCTCATAAAGTACGCGGTCGGTACTTCCAGTATAGATACAGATGATGATAAGGATGCCAAAATTAAGGCGAAGAAGAACACCAATCCAATGATTCCGCCAAATGGCATCTGTTCAAAAATACTTGGAAGTGTAATAAATACAAGAGGCGGGCCTGAACTTGGATCAATTCCAAATGCAAATACAGCTGGGAAGATGACAACACCTGAGATGACAGCGAAAAATGTATCCATAATCCCGATACCAAGTGTTGCACTCGGTAACTTGTTTTCTTTTTTCAAATAACTGCCGTACGTCAGCATGGCTCCCATTCCAAGGCT
Organism: Halobacillus litoralis; assembly: GCF_020524085.2. Classification (NCBI taxonomy): domain Bacteria; kingdom Bacillati; phylum Bacillota; class Bacilli; order Caryophanales; family Bacillaceae; genus Halobacillus; species Halobacillus litoralis. The sequence continues at coordinate 1,325,483 of NZ_CP129016.1, read as the reverse complement.
CAAGGAGAAAAAGGCCTGCCCCAAAGCTGCTATATAAATGGAAGGATTACTAAACGCCGTCCAGTCTGGTTGGAACAAGAATTTCAAACCTTCTGAAGCACCATCTAAAGAAAGGCTAAAGACCGCAAGACCAATTAAAATGATGGCCAGCAATGGCATGAAAATTTTGTTTGCCGCTTCGATCCCTTTCTTAACACCGCTCAATACAATGACAATAGTAAGAATCATGAATAATGCCGTCCAGGCAATCGGATGCCAGGAGTGGCTGATAAATTGTCCAAATGCACCATCATAGCCGACTTCAGGCGAAGTAAAGAATGAACCATTGATATAATTCCAGAAATAAAAGATCGCCCATCCGGCTACTACTGCATAAAACCCTAAAATCAAGAAAGCACTGGCAATACCAAAGAAACCTGTCAAATACCAAGGGGTCTTAGGAGCAAGCTTCTGGAATGCACCGACAACGTCGCTTTCCGCTTTCCTCCCTATACTTACTTCAGTCAATAATAATGGCACACCGATTAAAAGTACGAATAATAAATACAAGATTAAAAAGGCGCCTCCACCATTATTACCTGCTACGAAGGAGAATCTCCATATATTTCCGAGTCCGACAGCTGAACCCATTGCGGCAAGCATAAAGCCCAGCTTCGTCCCCCACTGTTCTCTCGCCATACTCACTACACTCCTCTCACTCATTCACCATTTTCAGCCGCTCTCTATTTTTCGGCTAAGTGAAATATTCATCAGCATACCATAGAATGAGCGAGTGTACATACATATTCTGAAATTTCATTTAATTTACAGTCGATAATCGATCATGGAAGGGTTTCCACCTTGATCATTCTTCTTTTTTTGATTCTTTTCAGCAAATTGCAAGCATTCTGTGCCTGTCGATTTCAAAACGTATGCAGAAGGCATTTCTTTCGTTTTGAACCCGTAAGCCTCACACGCTCTCGGAAAAGCTGGGTTCCATGTGGTACGAAAATGCTTGCAACGGAAGCAGTTGATCTTTTTCATATCGACCCTCTCTTCTGCCAAATGATATGGTAGAATCATAGCACAGCTAAAGCCCGTTCTCTAGGAGGCTATTATGGAAGCATGGTTCAGTGAACAAATTGACCAAACCTTTACTACATTTGGGACCAGCCATACATGGATGCTCTCCATTTACTTGGTTGTTTCTTTAGCGATTCTATTGATGCATCAAACCTTGAAAAGTTCCAGCGTCCTGCATAACATGGTGCGCTTCAGTCTTTTATTTTTATTAATTATATCTGAAATCAGTTATCAAACATGGACAATCATGCACGGTCTCTGGATGGAAGGGAGCCATCTCCCCCTCCATTTATGCGGGGTTGCTTCTTTATTAGGTGTGGTCGCACTCCTTACCTACAATCCAAAGCTGATTAAGATCACTTTTTTCATAGGTATTCTGCCAGCAGCCATTGCCTTGATCACCCCTGACATCCCTCATGGATATGAGCACTTCCGCTTTTGGAAGTTTTTTGTGCATCACATGGCCATCTCCTGGACCAGCCTTTTTTTGATTGTATCGACGAAAGTCACGATTAGAGGAAAAGACTTGTTGGAAACCTTCTTCTATTTAATCATTTACAGTGTGTTCATCTTCATTTTCAATGCTTTCTTTCAAACCAATTATTTATATTTGAATGGGCCTCCCATTGCCGGAACCCCTCTTGATTGGATGGGAAAAGGGGTCATGTATTATATCAGTTTAGTTTTAACTGCATTCTTTGTTTTTTCCCTTATGTATTTCCTTTACAAGCTCATCAAAAAAACTAGATAGTCCCCCACCATTCAATATAAACCCTGTCTATATACGTTTTCTTCAATAATATAGTAAAGAAAAGCCCCCGTTTCTGATGGGAGTCAGATACGGGGGCTTTTTTGTTATCTTCCATGTAGATTTTCAAGCCTTTCGATGCGGGCCTCTAATTTTTCATACTCTTCTCTTGAAACGAAGCCTAGTTCCTTCATTTGATCCTGGAATCTGGCTTTCGCTTGTTCATTCCATTCTTTATCTTTGCTTTGTCCTTTTGAAATCCAATGGGTCATCCAATTGTTTACCATTGTCTTTGCTTGTGATGGGCTGATTTCTCCACGCTTCACCATTTCATTGACCATTTTTTCAAAACGTTCCTTGCCACTGATGGCAGCGCCTAATCCAAGATGGAATCCTTTTTTTCAACAAATCACTCATCCTTCATTCCTCCTATTGTGATGGATGCGTTTCAACATCCTCAAATGATTGAACGAACTTACGAGAAATCCAAGTACACCTACTCCTGATAGGATTCCCCCCGATCCAAACAGTCGGGAGCACAGGAACAATGAATGTGTAATATAAAGCGGCAGCACCGATTCCTGCGATGACGAGCGAAAAGAATGTATAGAATAAATAGTATTGATGGAATAAATGGTTTTTTTGATGATAACTTTTCCATTCCCTTTCTTTATCCCCGTCTTCGAGATACTCCACCAGAGCCCGCGGCAGGGAAAGAAGCGGTCTGGCTGTCTCTTTCGCGATTTCTTTATAGAGAGAAAAACTGGAAGCTTCTCCCGACATCCATTCCTTAATCACTGGTCTGCCCCACTTGATTAAATCAATTTGAGGGTAAACGCTTGTGAGAACCCCTACGATAATGGAAGTCGCACGTCCCAAAAAGGCATAATCGGCAGGAAGCTGAATCGGCTGCTCTTTCACAAACTCTTGTAAATCGCCCAGCATATCATTCATCATATGCGCATCCAACTTGTCAAAGTTCCCATCCAAGTACATGTCTGTCGTCTGCTTCAAGAGTTTCTTTACTTTTTCTGTATCCGCATCAGGAAGTAGGAAATCCATTTCCTGCAATGATTCAATGACTCTGTCGTAGTCGTCTAATATGAAACCTTGAATCATTTTACGAATGGAATTCGCATCTTCGTTTCTGATCTCCCCGACCATCCCGAAGTCGATGACCACCACTGTACCATCTTCTCTTAACATCAAGTTGCCGGGGTGAGGGTCGGAGTGGAACATCCCCGCATACAGAAACTGTTCCACACACAAATCGAACAGCGTACGGGCAATTTTTTCCCTGTCGATGTTATTTTTCTTAATATAAGATAAGTCCGTAATTTTTGTTCCTTCAATCCATTCCATAACAAGTACACGCTTCGTCGATAGATCTGAATAATAATCAGGGATATAAACATCTTCAAAATCTGCAAATCTCTTTTTGAAATGATTACCGTTCTGAAGTTCCATGGTGAAATCCAATTCGTTGCTGATCACCCGGACGACTTCTCGATACAAAGCCGGCAGATCCGCTTTCTTCCCGTAAACGGTAAATTTATTGAGCATCCAGAAAACGATTTTCAATGCTTTAAAGTCCATCCTGAACGTGTCCCTGACCCGGTATCGTTGGACCTTAACCGCAACAGGCGTACCGTCTTTCAAATTAGCTTTATAGACCTCACCGATTGAAGCAGATGCAATGGAATCTTCCTTGATGTTTGAAAGGTATTCATCCAGAGGTGCATTCCAATCTTCTTCAATGGTCTGCTTCGAATACTTAAATGGAATCGGTTCGACTCTGTCGACGAGCCCCTCTAATTCTTTAATGAATGACTGGGGTAATAGATCTCCCCTGGAACTTAAGAACTGACCGAATTTAATGAGCAGGCCACCTAACAACACAGCCTTGCGACGGTATTCTTCCGCTTGCTTTGCCAGCATTTCCTCCCATTTTCGTTTTGTATCCTGGTCCCAGATCCGGTGTCTTTTTTTCAAACCAGAAGATTTGGATAAGAAATTTCAACGCCATCCAGACGATGATGGTAATTCTGTATATGGATATGTATTTCAAACGTTTTCCCATTTGCCTCCCCCTCTGTACTTCTGTATTTCATTCTTCCCTTCTCTTATTCTCATCAATCATAAAAATTCTCACACCTGAAGGAGAATATAGACCTAAAACTTTAATCTCATCAGATTTGTTTCGTGTTACGAAATTCAATACAAAATAACTATTCTAATTTTTTAGAATATTCTTCATAATTAAAAATAGATGTTTTTACAAATTTTTCATTAGGGGGATCTTATTTTGAAGAATAAGAAACTAACAGCTTTACTGTCAGCGGGTGCTTTGACCCTGTCATTGCTCTCTCCAGCTGCAGTGACAGAAGTAAGCGCAAGCAAAGTACAGGAAAATTGGAATGTCGAACGGTATAGTGAAAAAATAGATATTGATGGTCAATTGCAGCGCTTGGACCAAAGCGAAAGCTTCCAGCGAGAAGCGAAGCAAACGATTAAAGAAAATGCTTCGAAAGTGAATTTTGACGGTGAAGAGGCCGCTGCTTCTAATGGACAAGCCGATGCCAATTTCACTTACGATGGTGGAACGAAACAATTCCTTAATCGTGATTTGAAATTTAAGTCCTTCACTCAAAGAGCTGTTGGGGAAAACGTGGAGGTTTGGGTAGCTAATGATTTATCTTTCCCTGAAGGCGATCCTCGTGATCCGCATATAGTGAATCAGGAACAAGTCGATCAATTAGCTGCAGAATTTGATGCCAACATGTACCCCGTAGCCACGGATTTCTTCGGTAAGCCTGACTCACTGGACGGAACGAATGCTCAACTGGAGGAACTCGGAATAGTGCCTGAAGGTTACTATGAAGGGGATGGAGATAACGTAATTCTCCTTATCGATAACGTAAAGGATGATAACTACGCTGATCCTTCTTATCCATTCTTTGTCGCAGGCTTCTTCTGGCAAACATTAGAAAACTATATGGATCGTAATATCGTGACTATTGATTCAAGAGATTGGGATAAACGTCTGGAAAGCACATTCTTTGGAACGACGATCCATGAATTGCAGCACTTGATTCACTCAGATAACGACGGAGATGAAACATCCTGGGTTAATGAAGGAATGTCCACTTTCTCTGAATACTTAGGTGGATACGGACTGGATTCCGGATCTATCAACTTCCTTCTTGATCACCCTGAAAACTCGTTGACAAGCTGGGACGAGCATGTATCTGCTGAAACGGGACCGGAGACGATTGCTGACTATGGTTTAGTACAATTATTCACTCTTTATAACTATGAAAGGTTCGGCCAAGAGTTCATCCGCTATGTGGCGACTAATGAATTGAACAGTATTGAAAGCTATCAACAAGCGTATGACGAGTTCGGCTTGAACGTTACATTCAATGAAGTTTACCAAGACTTCTCCACAGCTTTAGTTGTGGATGATCCAAAATTCAAAGGCGGAAAGTACGGTTTTGAAAACATCGATCTGCGCGACCTTCCTGTCGAAGATGGCGAAACACGCGGGAAAACCGTCAATTTTGAAAAAGCGAAAGACTATGAAAAAGAGGGTGTCCCTGCCTGGGGTACAGACTTTAAAGAGTTCAACTTCGCACCTGGACAAAACGTAGAGTCCTTCAAGTTTAATGGTGTAGATTTTGAAGGTAACACGTGGGAAAGCGTATCGGATCCTTTAGGAAGCGATAACGAAGTGCTTTCTGCCGGCACCGGAGACGAGTTGGACAACAATTTGATTTTCAAAGCGGACTTAACAGATGTTGAAAATGCAACATTGAACTTCGACCACTTTGTGGACATCGAAGAGAGCTGGGACTATGGTGTCGTTCAAGTCTCCACAGACAATGGACAGACATGGACATCCCTTGAAAACGAAAACACTCGTTCAGATGTCGTGGACGAAGGGTATCCGAAGATTAAAGAAAATGTTCCTGGTTTCACAGGACACTTTGAAGATTACCAGTCAGAGACATTCGATCTTTCTGAGTATGCAGGACAGGAAGTCCACATCTCATTCCGTTACTTGACGGACTGGGGTTACAATGACACCGGATGGTTCATCGATAACATCGAAGTTCCGGAAGTCGGGATTAGCTATGATGGCAGTACAAAAGAACCGTTCATGTCTAAAGCGGAACTTCTAGGAAATTATGTTGACTATGGGGTTACGTTCATTAAAGAGAAGAACAACGGAAAGTATCAAGTGGTTGAAGTCGACCCATTCAATGTTACGGAAGAAGATGCGTTAGAGCTTCAACAAGTGTTCCGCCCTGGTAAGACGTACATGACGACTTATTATGCGGCTCCACAGGATAGCTTGAACCCTGTTGAATTTGAATATGAAGTGGACTACAAAGAAAACGGTCCGGAAAAGAATAAGTAAGTCCTCTCCCCCCAATCGGATGATTGGGGGTTTCTTTAATCGTAGGATTTTTTGAAGTTTGATTGATTCTTTTCAGCTTTTGAGGATAACTTATGCCATTTGAGAGATTCCCCTCGCCCCTTCCCCCTAACAGTTGCGCCTTCTATACCAACTGTGTGAAAATTTATTATACAAAGGAGTGTTGCTGATGCATATTCGTGAATTGGAAGTAAAAGAGTTACATACCGTTGCCGAATGGTTGTTCAAAGTGAACGAACAAGATCACCATTACGTTGCCTGGATGGCTTCAGAACAAAACGAAATATTCGAACAGATCTGGACGTTGACCCAGTTCAAAGAACCCCTTGCCTATGTGGCCTGGGAAGGAGAAGAGATCGTCGGTTTTCTTGGTATCCTGCCTTTCTTTGAACAGAAATTATGCCGCCTGTTAGGACCGTTCGCTACCAAGGACAAAGAAGAGGTCATCGAGCGTTTATGGGACAAAGCTTCTTTAACGGCACAGCTGCACTTTGATGTTGTGAAGGTTGCCTGTTTCTCTGCAAATCAAGCACTCGTTTCCTTTACAGAGAGACATCAGTTTCAGATGTACAATGTAGAACGGACGTTAGCTGTCCATAAATCGTCATATGAAGCCAATGAAACCAAGAATACCTCAATCGTCGGGCTTAGCCATGAAGACTATGAGGCTTTAGATCATATCCACCCTTCAGCTGCTTACTACACGACCAAGGAAATGCTGCATCTGTCCGGGGATGAGGGCAATTACCTCTGGGGCTGCCAGCAAAACGGAAATCTGATCGGATACATTTACTTCGAAACCATCATTTCCGGTCATGAAGGGGAAATTTGCTTTGTGAATGTAGCCGCTGACTACCGAAGCAGCGGTGTCGGTTCAGAACTCATTCATCATGCGTTACAGTATGCGTTCTTTGCCCTCGAATTGGATGTTGTCACAATTTCGGTCAGAACAGAGAACCAGCAGGCAGAAGCCTTATATAAACAATTCGGATTTCAAGAAATTCATACCATCTATGCGTATCAAAAAGAAATGAAACCAGAACCGCCACTTACCACAACTATCCATTAAGTAGGAGGGATTCCATGGAACTTTTCATACGTGAGACATTAGAAAAAGTCAATGACACCTCGACTGTACGTTCCATCAAACCCATAAGCGGAGGAGACATCAATCAATCGTTTTATGTAGAAACAGACCGGCGTCCTTATTTCATAAAATTCAACGAAAATGTCGCGAGCCACTTTTTCCAGGCAGAAGCAGAGGGCTTACGCCTAATCAAGGAAACGGGAGCTATCCGAGTGCCTGACGTCTATCATTACGATTGCCCTGATGGTGATGAAAAAGCCTCGCTTGTCATGGAATGGATCGAAAAAGGTTCATTAAATGCTTCCCACTCTCTCGGAAAGAGTTTAGCTCATATGCATCATCATACATCGGAGAAATACGGTTATGGAAAGCCGACATTTGTGGGTGAACTGGATCAAACAAATGAGTGGTGCACAGCTTGGACAGAGTATTACCGCCGTTACCGTTTAGGAGGACAGTTGGAAATTGGAATGGCAGAAGGTACGATTTCAGGTCTCCGCGAAGAACGGTTGAAAAGACTGATGGACCGGATCGAAGAATTTATTCCACGAAAACCAAAAGCCTCTCTCCTGCACGGTGATTTATGGGGCGGGAATTGGATGAGCACCCGTGACGGTGAACCAGTTTTAATCGACCCGTCCGTCCTTTACGGAGACCATGCGTTTGAACTTGCCTTGACCGAACTGTTTGGAGGGTTCCCATCAAACTTCTTCGATCAGTACAACACATATTTTCAGCTTCCCGATGACTATCAAGATACCAAACCCATCTACCAGCTTTTCTATTTGCTCGCGCACCTTAATATGTTTGGTGAAATGTATGGTTCACAGGTGGACCGGATTTTGAAGAACTATGTCGGATGATTCAGGAATAGGCCCTCCCCTTTCCTGAATCCGATATTTCTACAAGCTCCAGCGGATAGGGTTCAAAATAGGTCTGCTGCTTGAGGTAATCACTTTGGAAACGAGCGATCCAACAATTCAACACACTCAGCACAGCACTCAAAGGAACTTTCTCTTCTTTGTATTGTTCCAAGAGGGTTTGAAAGCTTTCTTTTTCCTCTTTAGACAAATCCTTTTTGAAGTATCCTGCAATATGCTGACATACGTTCACATGAGCACTCGGTTTTGCTGGGCTTTCCATAAGTTCATGAAGCAAGGGTTCATAGCTTTCTATGACTTGTTCGAAATCAAGATGATCATGATTCGCGACTGTTTGCCCCATTTTCTTTAGCGTACCAGGATGATAAGCCATGAATAGATATTTGTTACGGGCATGAAATTGCTGCAAGCCCTTCATTCCCTGTTCCTTCTTCACCTCGCGGAAGTCAGCTAAAGTAAACAGCTTCGTTAAAAAATGGTGCCTCAACGTAAAGTTTTTCAGTCTTCCTTCTTCTTCGATGGCAAGTCCTCCATGGCGATCAAGGATTTCTTTAGCAAAAAAACCCGATGTCTTCCCGACCACTTGAGAGTTCCCTTCACTATGATAAACTTTCACATCATGCATGCCGCACGTGGGTGAGCGGTTTTTCAATAAAAAACCATCCACATCGTCCAAATGGTCCAGAAACCCTTCAGAGAACTCTCTCATTGCATCCGTAAGGTTCTCCCCTGTTTTTGGCTGCACGAGTTGTTCTTCTTCGCCATCCACAATACGAATGACTTCACGTGGTACACCCAGCCCGATTTCAACCTCTGGACAAACGGGTATAAATTCCACATGGGACTGCATACGCTGTACGGCCTTGTCTGGAATCACGGCTCCATTATAACGGACTTCTGCAAATTCAAGACAACGACTGACAACGACTTTCGGTGTAGGGAATTGCCGCATTTCCTTCTCCCCTTTCTGACAAATGCAAGTACTAGCAAACGTTCCTCAATTTCTACTTTCATAAACACCAATCACTGATCATCTACAAATTTCCTATTGGTTTTTGATCGAAAACGTAATAGAATAAATAGTGTTGCATAATTATTCTCAAGCATTTATAAATAAAAAAATCAGACAACGTCAGGAGAGATTTTGGATGAGAGCGAAAGACTTCAATGCATCATCACACTTAAAGTTCATAATTCCATCCTTGATCGGAATTTTCCTATTTATGTTTCCGATCTTCGGGGATGACGGGGCCGTAACCATTCCAATCGCTATTCTTGCAGGTTGGGTGGAAACATGGCTTGCCGATTATTTATCCTTGATCATGACGATCATTATTACCATTACAGCCATTGGAACGGTTATAGCAAAGGCAGCTGGCAAAGAAGCTCTGAGTGGATCACCATTTTTCCAATCTCTATTTAATGTGCCACCAGTATGGATGGTTACTCGCCTTTTAGGTATGATTTTTGCCATCATGGTTTACTTCCAAATCGGACCTGAAGCGATCACAAGTCCAAATACAGGCGGCTTGCTTCTTGATTCCCTACTGCACGTTCTCTTTGCCGTTTTTCTATTTGCAGGACTGTTTTTACCGCTGCTTCTGAACTACGGACTGCTTGAAATGTTCGGGGTCGTCTTAACAAAAATCATGCGTCCCCTTTTCCGATTACCGGGACGTTCTTCCATCGATTCCTTAGCCTCCTGGTTAGGAGATGGAACCATCGGTGTCCTTCTTACAAGTAAACAGTACGAAGAAGGTTATTATACGAAGCGGGAAGCGGCTGTCATCGGGACAACCTTCTCCGTCGTATCCATCACCTTCAGCCTTGTCGTCATTCAAGAGGTCGGTCTTGGCGATATGTTCGGTCAGTTTTACTTAACTGTAGCGATCGCAGGTTTCATCGCCGCTTTGATCATGCCGAGAATTCCACCTCTTTCTAGAAAAGCAGATACGTATGTAACCGAAGAACCAAGCGATCAAAAAGAAGAAGTGCCAGAAAATCACAACTTGATCACCTATGGCTATACTAAAGCTGTAGAACGTGGCAGCAAGGCAAGTGGAATCGGGAACTTCCTGAAACAAGGAACCCAGAATATCCTGGATATGTGGATGGGTGTAGCACCGATTGTTATGGCGCTGGGTACCATCGCGCTCGTCATTGCTGAATTCACTCCATTTTTCACATGGATCGGAATGCCGTTCATTCCACTTCTTGAACTGATGCAGGTTCCTTATGCACAGGAAGCATCCGAAACCATCCTTGTTGGTTTCGCCGACATGTTCCTTCCTGCGATCATCGGCTCTTCTATCGAAAGTGAAATGACCCGTTTCATCATTGCATCTCTATCTGTGACGCAGTTAATTTATATGTCTGAAGTTGGTGGGCTATTGCTGGGCTCTAAAGTTCCGGTCAATATTAAGGACCTATTCATCATCTTCCTTCTAAGAACAATCATTACACTGCCGATTATCACTCTAATCGCACATCTATTGTTCTAAAGCAAAAGCACTTCCTCCAACGAGGAAGTGCTTTTTTTAAATAGCAGGGTTGTGGAAGGCTCAATTTCGAGAATTCCCTGGGTTCGTTTGCGGTGTTGAGCGACAGGGTTGGTTGGGAAGCTACTCGCTTTCCTGCGGGGATGACGGAGAGCCTCCTCGAGCTAAAGCTCTGTGGGGTCTCTCCAGCCCATCCATTCCCGCGGGAGTCTCGCAGCTTCCCAACCACCCCATTCGATGTATGAGTGAAACGAACCTCGTTGCTCAGGGAGACCGCCTTCCACTATTAAAGCATAAAGCGCTCTGTGTCAAGCTGATAGGATTCAAAAACATGGCTTGGGAGATTAATTCTCATACTTCCATCAATCAGGAAATGCTGCTTATTCCAGAAGTGGTTTCGAGACGCTTATATGGTCAAGGGGCGGAGGGAAACGGTGAGACTCCTATGGGACGTGTGGGACAGGTGAGACCCCGGAAGGCGTAGCCTGAGGAGGCTCACCGCCCGCCCCATGGAAAGCGAACTGTTTCCCGTAGCCCCGAAACTCACGCAAACATCTCGAAACTGAGTCTTCTAGTATAGGGAACTTATATGGAAAAAACCGCTAAGCTATTTGGGGGCTTAGCGGTTTTTTAGGAGTTCGAGCATTTTTTGTGCGGTTGAGAGACTGGACTGTGGGTTCTGTCCGGTGACGAAGGGATCGTCACTGACGACGTGATCAGAGTAGGCTTCACCAGAATCAAACTCCGCCCCAGCTTCCTTCAAACGATCTTCCAGCATAAAGGAAACAACAGAATCGAGCCCGGTATCTTTTTCTTCCTCATTCGTAAAGCCGGTGATCTTTTTCCCTTCAACAAGTGGCTGGCCATTATGGTCTTCAACGCCTACAAAGCCAGCAGGTCCGTGACATACAGCACCAATGACTTTATTCTCTGTTAAAAAGTGTCGAAGCAATTCTTCAAGCTCATCATTTTCCGGGAAGTCGATCATCGTCCCGTGTCCTCCGCAAAGAAAAATTCCTGCAAATTCAGTTGGGTCTACTTCTGCTAGAGGAACTGTTTTATTGATTGGTTCCATGACGCCATCCCAAACCTTTGGCAGTTTATTGCTGTAGCTGTTCGGATCGATGGGAGGACGCCCCCCTTTAGGGCTAGCTGCTGTGACTTCATAACCCGCTTCCTGAAATTCTGTTGCAGGCTCGACAAATTCCTGAAGCCACAATCCTGTTTCATGTTTTCCGTCCAATTGGTCCGCATTCGTCACAATCATTAATATCTTTTGATCCATGATCAGCAACCTCCTTGTACATCTCCCTCCTATTATTTACAAATGGAACCATTTCAATCACAATACTTTTTTCATCCAAACCTGCTGCAATTGTGTTTCGAACCCTTCTTCCTTCAATGCTTTATAGGCAGAGCTTCCTTCAGGTATATTGAAAGCAGTAATGATGGCATTTGGATAACTTGAACGAAGGGTTTTCAGACATTCTTTCCCCTTGTTCTTAGACTGTAGCTGAAATAATGTGATGTGTCCTTTATCATTCCGAGTCAAAAGCAATCCTCCCAAGGTCGCTTCACCATCCGTGACATTGAAAAACTCCCCCTTTTGTAAGGAGAAGGGTTGGTTCTGCCATGGATATTTCTCTTTGGATATTTGCTCTTTCCATTTGCGTTCATCCACGGATTCTAAACGGCTCAGGGATTCTCCAGTCTTCCCTCCAAGTGTGGATCTCATGATATGTAAATGATCAACAACCTGATATCCATACCCTTCGTATAATGCGATGGCAGATTGGTTATCTGATATCGCTTCTAATGTAGCTACAGATGCGTTTTCCTTTTTATACATAGATAAAGAGGAGTGAACCAGTAAGCGTCCCACTCCTCTTTTACGATACGAAGGGTGTACAGCCGTCCCTCCGTTATAGGCTGTTTTTATACCGTCTACTTCTTGAACACCATTTAAAACGATTCCCACAGGCTTCTCCCCATCATAAGCGAGAAATGAAAAAGCAGGAGATAACCGTTTTGAACTCATCATTTGAATCAAACCATCCAAATCAAACTGCATGTTGACTTGATAATCTTGAAAACCTTCGTTTAAGCATGTTAAGGCATCCTTGAACGAACAGTTCTCCATGGGCACAATTTTCATTACAATTCCCTCCCTTATCTTTCATAACATTCTTTACAAAGGAGGAAATCCCTTCTTAGGACTGAAAGGAAGAATCTTTATGATTGACCTTGTGCCACCATTTTTTCAAGAGTTGTATGCGTCCTTCTATAAATGGCTGAGTCAGGGTGCGGATAATTCTGCTCGATAAAATATACACAATCGCTGCAGCTACGATAGCAAGACCTAAGACGTCAAATACATGATCAACTTTGAACCAATCGGCTTGACGGAAAAATTGAATGAAGAACCCGTGCAGCAGGTAAACGTATAACGTCCTTCCACCCAGGTAAGTCAGCCGATATTGCGTATTCGGAACCCACGCAAAGACACTGATGGTCATAACGGCAGCAAGAACATAGACACCTAAGCGGAACACGCCTCCCATTTCGGGGCTTCCCAGCACTTCATACGATTTAGAGCCGAGCAGCCAGCCTGAGCTGAATTCCGGAAATAGTGCGATGACGGAAGCAACAATGGCCATCACGACAAGGCTTGCTTCTTTTACGCGGCGAGTTCTCCATTTGTGGACATGTTCTTTCGTCATCCAATACCCTACAAGGAAGAAAGGGAAGAAAACGAATGTCCGGGACAGGCTGAAATGATGCCCAATGTCACTGAAGTACCCAACGAGCACTCCGATTTGCACAGCAATCGCCACTCCTAGAAATGGAGGAATCTTTTTGAACCAATAAAGCAGGATGTGCCAGCAGAACAAACTGAACAGGAACCATAGAGACCAGTGAGGATAGAAAATCCCACTTAACGTGGCTCCTTTTCCAATAAAGAAATAGTACCCTGTATAAACAAGTTGAAAAATGAGATAAGGCAAGATTAATTTTTTTGCTAATTGTAAAATGTAGTCTTTTTCCCCGGATCCTTTGGCAAAGAACCCAGCAAGAAAAATGAATGCAGGCATGTGGAACGTATAAATCCATGTATATAATGTGTACATTGGTCTCGATCCGTCTGTAAACGGTTGAATGATGTGACCAAAGACGACGAGAAAAATTAAAACGAGTTTGGCATTATCAAAAAAGGCATCACGTTTCATGTTGTCTCACCCTTCATTTATCGATTAATCCTCTACCTATTGTTTACCACATTCCTGTGCTTTTTAAGGCACTTTTATTCATTTTTAAACCATATGTAAACCAATTGTTATCTTCTGTTATGAATTGTTATGTCTAAAAAAGAGACATCCCCTACGGATGTCTCTCTGAAATCATTCGAATTCGATGGCCCATGATCCTTTACGGAAAATCGCTTCGAATTCACCTTCTTTGGTTTCACCGTCAATGTCCAACTCCTTAGAACCCATCATAAAATCTTCATGGATCAAGCTGTCATTGACCCCATGAGAATCCATTTGTTCTTTATTGAAGGATGATCCTCCGCGGATATTGGTCGGGTAAGCTTTTCCTAAAGCCAGATGACAGGAAGCATTTTCATCATAAAGGGTGTTGTAGAAAATGTGACCTGATTTAGAAATTGGAGATTCATTAGGAACAAGGGCAACCTCTCCAAGACGTTTCGCTCCATCATCACTTTCAAGGAGATGTTTTAATGTCTCTTCTCCAGATTCCGCTTGATAGTCGACAACTTTTCCATTCTCGAACGTCAGCGTAAAGTTCTCAATCAGATTCCCTCCATAATTGAGAGGCTTCGTACTTGTGACCTTTCCTTGAACGCCTGTTTTATGAGGCATGGTGAACACTTCTTCTGTCGGGATGTTCGGGTTGAATTCCGTGCCTTTTTCTGAAGTTGTCGAACCGCCATGCCAAATGTGGTTCTGAACGAGCTCAATCGACAACTCCGTGCCTGGTCCCTTATAGTGAAGCTTCTTGTATTGCTTCTGATTCAAGTATTCGCGAGCCTGACGAAGCTTCTCGTTATGCTCTTCCCATGCTTGAATCGGATCTTCCTGATCAATCCGTGTAATGTGGAAGATTTGTTCCCACAACTTGTCCTGCGCTTTTTCAGGCGAATCATCCGGGAATACCTTTTGAGCCCAGGCTTCCTGGGGATAGGCAATGATCGACCATGTGGTTTTATCGTTCATAATATAGTCTCTATACTTCGTGAGAGCTTCTCCACTAGCTTTATTTGCCTTAGCAATCCGCTCCGAATCGATGCCCTTGAATAAATCAGGATTCGGTCCGTAAATGGATAAAAGCGCATAGCCGTCCTTGACCATCTCTTCCAAGCCTTCCGCTTTCCATTTAGGGAAATTCTCAAGCACTTCCATAGGAGCATTCTTCATTTTCATAAAACTGAGAACTTCATCATTCCATTCCAAATGAACATTCTTTGCACCTCTGCCATAAGCTTTCGCTGAGATCGTGCGGACGAGCTCAGCAGCTTCGATTGGAGCATTGATGATCAATCCTTGTCCTCTTTGTAGGTTCACACCTTTTTTCAAAGCAAGATCTGCATACTTTTCTAATTGTTTCTGATGTTTACTCAATATCTAACCCTCCAACTTCTTCATTCTCTGTCTATTATTTCATATCCCTGCCTTGTTTCCTAGAACGAACGCCTCTATGTTTTATCTTTGAACAATTCTATCGCTCGTTCTCTCCTCGTTTTATGGTCGACGATCGGTGCTGGATAGTCTTCCCCTATGATACATCCCGCTTCCTTCTGCTCTTCTTTTGTCATGTTAGCTGGTTGATGGATATGTTTCTTTTTCACGTTTTCAAGTTCAGGCAGCCACTCTTTTATGAATCGGCCATGGGGATCGAATCGCTCGGATTGCCGTGTCGGATTGAAAACACGAAAGTACGGTACAGGATCCGTGCCTGTAGAGGCAGCCCATTGCCACCCCCCTATATTCGAAGCAGGATCGTAATCCACCAGCCTCTCTGAAAAGTATTGCTCCCCTTCACGCCAATCCATAAGAAGGTCTTTCGTCAAAAATGAAGCGACAGCCATTCGCAAACGGTTATGCATCCAACCTATTTCATTTAATTGACGCATCGCTGCATCAATAAGCGGAAATCCTGTCTGACCTTGTTTCCATTTTTCAAGCAGTTCATCATCATTATTCCACGGTATCCCTCTGTATTTTTCCACCATTTCTTTAGAATTAGCATCAGGATAGTAATGGTAGATCATGTTATAAAAATCCCGCCAGGCAAGTTCAGAAATGTACGTATCGACTCCGGATGTGTTTTTTCTGAAATCTACATCCTCTTCGATTTTATGGTAGATGGTTCTGATGGATATCGCCCCGGTACGAAGAAAACGAGACATCAGACTCGTCCCATCGAGAGCAGGGAAATCCCGCCGCTCATCATAGTCGTAAATGTCCTCATCCAGAAAATGTTCCAGTCGTTCGAGCGCATCTTCTTCACCGACGCTCTCATAAGCGCCTCGTGTTTTTTTTGATCAAATCATCATATGCACGCCGGCCTTCAGAAAATGCCTCCCTCTCATCAAGAGCGGAAGAAGATAACTGATCAAAATCAACTTTTTGGATGGCAGGCTTCTGAAGCTGCTTCCACTTTTTAAGATAAGGAGAGAAAACTTTGTAAAAACCTCCATCGTTTTTCTTCACTTCATCGGCTCCGTGAAGATGATGATCATTGTAAGCATACACTTCCACATCACGCTCACTTAAATATTGGGTAATCGATTCATCACGGTCTTTCCCAAATCCGACTTCATCTTTATTGAAATAAACCATCTCCACTTTCAAATCCTTGATGAGGTGTCGGAACGCTTTTTCCGTTTCCCCGTAAATGAAATGAAAAGGAGCCTTTCGTTCATCGGCCCTGTCTACGACACTCTTCAATGTTTGGAAAAAGTAATCATGCCTCGGAGTAAATGATTGATTTAATGATGGATGGATATGAAAAAACAGAACGATTTGATCGTCGCCTTTTGTATGTTCCAACGCTTTGGCTAAAGCGGTGTGGTCGTTTAACCTTAAATCTCGTCTAAACCATACAGCTCTTCTTGTCATCCTTCCCCTCCTTCCTTCTTTACCCTTCCTTTTTACTTGTGGATATAAACTACAGATAACCACTTATCCACATGTGGACAGCCTTTTACTCTTTTATCAGAAAAAGGGCATCCTCAAACCGGATCCCCCTTCACAAAAAAAGAGCTGACCAGCTCACTAGTCAGCTCCTCATCATTTATTCGAAGTTTTTGAGTAGGGTTGCCATTTCAATAGCTGCAGTAGCTGCTTCCCATCCCTTATTTCCTGCCTTCGTACCCGCGCGTTCAATCGCTTGCTCGATCGTGTCTGTCGTGATGACTCCGAAGATGACCGGAATGCCACTTTGCTTTGAGGCCTGAGATACGCCTTTAGCTGCTTCATTACATACATAATCGAAGTGTGGGGTAGAGCCGCGAATCACCGCTCCAAGTGTAACGACAGCATCGTATTTTCCTGAGTTCGCCATTTTACTTGCTACCAGTGGGATTTCGAAAGCTCCTGGTACATAAGCCACTTCAACGTCATTTAATTCAATCCCATGCCGCTTGAACGCATCAACCGCGCCTTCATATAACTTTCCTGTAATGAAATCGTTGAAACGACCGACAACGATCCCGACTTTTAATCCTGTGCCTACGAGGTTACCTTCTATTGTTTTTACCATGTTTCCTTCATCCCTTCTAGTAGTGAAATAAGTGTCCCATCTTGGATTGCTTCGTTTTTAGATATCTTTCATTTTCTTCTCTGGATTCCATTTGGATTGGAACGCGGTCCACAACTTCCAATCCGAAACCTCCCAGGCCTGAAATCTTTTTCGGATTGTTCGTAAGAAGTCGAAGCTTTGTAATTCCGAGATCTTTGAGAATTTGTGCACCGACACCATAATCTCTTAAATCCGGGCCGAACCCCAGCTTCTCATTCGCTTCTACCGTATCCAAACCTTCTTCTTGAAGTTTATAAGCTTGGAGTTTATTCATTAGTCCAATGCCGCGGCCTTCCTGTCTCATATATAAAAGGACGCCGCTTCCGTTTTCTGAGATCTGCCTAAGTGCATTGTGCAGCTGCGGACCACAGTCACAGCGGTAGGAACCAAACACATCTCCTGTCAAACATTCAGAGTGGACGCGGACAAGCGTTGGCTCTTCCGGATTGATTTCGCCTTTAACCAGCGCGATATGATCTTTGAAATCAATATCGTTAGAAAAACCGATGGCACGGAAATCCCCATATTCTGTCGGCATTTTCACTTCCACTTCACGCTTGACATGGTTCTCTTTTTTATGACGGTATTGGATAAGGTCTGCAATCGTGATCATTGGAAGATCAAACTCATCCGCCATTTTTCTAAGATCAGGCACACGTGCCATTGTTCCATCGTCTTTAATGATCTCACAAATGACCCCGGCCGGACGTGCTCCAGCAAGCTTGGCAAGGTCAACGGAAGCTTCCGTATGCCCCGCTCGACGCAGGACTCCGCCTTCTTTCGCAATTAAAGGAAAGATATGTCCAGGCTTCTGGAAGTCCGCTGCCGTCGTTTCTGGATTCAACATTTCCTTGATTGTCAATGCGCGTTCATCTGCAGAAATTCCCGTCGTTGTATCTTTATGATCAATACTTACAGTAAAGGCCGTTTGGTTGGGGTCTGAATTGTTATCGACCATAGGTACTAATTCTAAGTCCTGAGCCAGGTCATTGGTAATTGGTGCGCAGACAAGTCCGCGACCATGTTTGATCATGAAATTGATCATTTCAGAAGAAGCATACTCCGCAATTCCTATTAAATCTCCTTCGTTTTCACGATCCTCGTCATCACAAACAATGACAAGTTTCCCCTGCTTTAAATCTTCAATCGCTTTTTCTACTGAATCAAACATCATTTCACCCTCTTATGCAAAGCCGTTGTCGGAAAGAAACTGTTTAGACAGTCTTGCCTTCGGCTCTTCTTTATTTTGTCCGCTCAAAAAATGAGCTACGTATTTCCCGATCATGTCGCACTCAATATTGACACTGTCTCCTGGTCCTTTTCCACCGAGCACCGTGTGCTCCATCGTATGAGGAATAAGAGAAATCGTCACTCTGGAGTCATCGACACCAAACACCGTCAATGAAGTGCCGTCCACAGCGATGGATCCTTTAAAAACGAAATATTGGATAAGTTCTTCAGATAGTTCAATTTCATAATAAACGGCATTGGATTCAGGTTTTTTTGAAACGATTTTTCCCGTTCCATCAATATGGCCGGAAACTAAATGCCCCCCCGAAACGCCCGCCTGCAGCCATCGCACGTTCTAAATTAACCGGGTCTCCTTGCTGCAGTTCATGAATGTTCGTAGCTCTGTAAGTTTCAGGCATAACGTCAAAAGAGACGGTCTGCTCCGTAAAGTTTGTTACAGTCAAACAAACGCCATTGACGGAAATACTGTCTCCTAATTTAACGTCTGTTACTATTTCTTTGGCTGAAATGTTCACTTCGAGTGCTTCTGTTTTATTTTTTACTGATTTTAATGTTCCTATTTCTTCAACAATCCCAGTAAACATTAAGATTCTCCTTTTCTAACGGAAACAATTTTAATGTCGTCCCCTATTTTTTCAGTCGAGACGATTTCATAGGAGCTTACATTCTTTAATTGCTCTATTCCTTTACCGCCCACAGGCGTCAAAGCTTCTTTTCCTCCGATTAACTTCGGAGCCATATACGTTATCGTTTCATCCACTTTTCCGGCGCGTACGAACGCATCGGCAATCGTCGCTCCTCCTTCAACAAGCAAAGAAGTGACTTTTTGTTCTCCCAAATACCGGAGAACTTCTTCTATGGAAACCTGTTCCCCATGAAGAGGGATGATGGTGACATGCTCATGAGTTTCATAAGGGGCCACCTCTTCTTTCTTCACATGATTCCCTACGAAAATCCATGTTGGTGCCGAATCATCCTGGATTAACTGAGAGGAAGGCGGTATTCTGAGGTGAGTATCGAGGACCACCCTAATCGGGTGCCGTCCATCCCCCTCTATTCGCGTTGTCAGCTTAGGGTTATCCATCAGCACTGTATTGATTCCGACTAGGATCGCATCGGAAAGATGTCTATAATGATGACCATCCAGGCGCGCTTCCTCACCTGTAATCCACTGACTTTCACCTGTAGAAGTGGCAATCTTCCCATCCAGGCTCATAGCTGACTTCAACCGGACATAGGGTTCTTTCTTTTGGATGAAGTGAAAAAAGGAAGTATTGATGTCGTCTGCTTCTTTTTTCAACACCTCTGTCTTCACATCAAGACCGCGTTCTCTCATCATTCGAATCCCTCTGCCGGACACTTTAGGATTAGGGTCATTGGATGCAATCACTACTCTTTGAATGCCAGCTTCAATGACGGCTTCTGCACATGGGGGGGTCTGCCCATGGTGACTGCACGGTTCGAGCGTGACATAAATTTCTGCCCCTTTTGCCTTCTCCCCTGCCATACGGAGCGCATGGACTTCGGCATGAGGTTCGCCCGCCTTGACGTGAACCCCTACTCCCACGATCTGATTATGGTTAACGACAATGGCAGCGACTGAAGGGTTCGGGCTTGTTTGGCCTACCGTTTCCCGCGCCATGTCAATAGCAATTCTCATGTATCTTTCATCCCGATCCAAGACCTTCACCACCTTTTCCAATCAGCATGCATGGCCGAAAAAATAAAAAACCCTGAAGAAGACAGACTTCCCTAGGGTCATTGAACGTAAATCGCATACACTTAAAAAAGGGTACACGTAATGCTTTAGTTTTTGTACCTTTACGTTTCTACAACCTTCTCCCATCCAGACTTTAACTGTCGGCTTTGGAGTTTCACCAAATCAGGGAGAACCGTGTCTAACACTGATTCTCCGTCGCGGGCTCGGAGCACATGCTCATTACCGCCGGCTGGGATTTTCACCCGACCCCGAAGGTTTACGTTATTCAATTATTCGTTACACTATAAATCATATCGGATTTGTTTAGGAAGTGCAATTCAAATGAACTCCTCTATTTTCATTTTTCACCCCAGCCCCTATTGTAAAACCAGATAAAATCCGCTAAGATAGATTACATCAGGAAAACGTTTGCACAGAACTGAGAAGTATTTATAAAAACATCTATTTAGTAAAAGCTTGGAAAGTAATCAGGTTTTTATTTTTCACAATATGCGCAATCGGTTGCATGTAACTGGGATAGGCAACTATAACTGTAATGAAATGAGGGGAATACTATGGAACGTGTATGGTGGAAGGAAGCGGTTGGGTATCAAGTCTATCCTCGCAGTTTTCAAGATTCGAACGGTGACGGAATCGGGGATTTGCAAGGAATGATCGACAGGCTTGATTATTTAAAAGAAATGGGCATCGATTTTATTTGGATCTGCCCAATGTACAAGTCTCCTAAAGACGACAATGGGTATGATATTTCCGATTACCAGGACATCTTAGAAGAATTCGGTACGATGGAAGATTTCAATCGATTGTTACAAGAGGTACACAATCGTGGTATGAAACTGATCATTGACCTTGTTCTCAACCATACGAGTGATGAACACCCATGGTTCATTGAATCAAGAAGCTCTAAAGACAACCCGAAGCGTGACTGGTACATTTGGCGGGACGGAAAAAATGGTGCTGAGCCAAACAATTGGGAAAGTATCTTTGATGGTTCCGCCTGGCAGTACGATGAAAAAACAGATCAATATTATTTGCACGTGTTCTCCACTAAACAGCCGGATCTGAACTGGGAAAACCCTGAAGTTCGTGAAGCATTATATGATACAGTCAACTGGTGGCTGGAAAAAGGTATTGATGGCTTCCGCATTGATGCCATCAGTCACATTAAAAAACGCCCGAACTTCCCTGATATGCCAAATCCAAGGAAAGAGAAATACGTTTCTTCCTTCGATATGCATATGAATCAGGAAGGCATCCATAAATTCTTACAAGAATTCAAAGACGAAACGTACAGCAATTATGACGTCATGACCGTCGGCGAAGCCAATGGTGTCAGTGCCGATGAGGCAGACCTCTGGGTCGGCGATAACGGAAAAATGGACATGATCTTCCAATTTGAACACCTGGATCTTTGGGATCAAGGTGCAGAGCAGCAACTGGATATCCCAGGATTGAAAAAAGTCCTTACACGCTGGCAGAAAGCTCTGGAGGGTGACGGATGGAATGCTCTATTCGTAGAAAACCACGATAAAGCCCGTGTTGTTTCTACGTGGGGCGACGATGAAGTCTACTGGCGCGAAAGTGCAACATCCATTGCCACGATGTATTTCTTCATGCAAGGAACTCCATACATCTATCAGGGACAGGAAATCGGCATGACAAATGTGGCCTTCCCTTCTATTGAAGATTATGATGATGTCGCGGCAAAGAATTTATATAAAACGAAAAAAGAACAAGGCATGTCCCATGAGGATATCATGGAGATTCTTTGGAATACCTCCAGGGATAACAGCCGTACACCTATGCAATGGAGCCACGAAGAAAACGCCGGATTCACAAGCGGTACGCCATGGATGAAAATCAACCCGAACTACAAGGCCATCAATGTCGCAGACCAGCAGGATGATCCTCATTCGATTCTGAATCATTATAAAGAAATGATTCAGCTGAAGAAGCAACATGATCTGTTCACATATGGGACGTATGAGTTAATTCTTCCGGACGACAAACAGATTTATGCTTATACAAGAACACTTGATGGTAAAACCGCTTTAGTGATTGCAAACTTGACGAAAAATACAGCAGCATTTAAGTCCTCTTATACTCTGAACTCGAAGGATTTAATTCTATCAAACCTAATTGTAGATAAACATGTGGATGAAACGAGTTTTACACTTAAACCTTTTGAAGCACGTGTTTATTTACTAAACCAATAACCTTTTACCACCTATTCGATGAAAACTAAAAAAGGACGGCCTCCTAAGGTGGCCGTCCTTTTTTGTCATTCAGCAATGCTTGTGTCTGCTTCCATTTCAAGTTCAACATTACCCTGAATGGCTTTTGAGATCATGCAGCTCTTTTCCGCCTTTTCAATGAGACGGTTCAGTTTGGATAAATCTTTTTCGTCCGCTTCTGCGCGTAGGACGACTCTCGGTTTGTGAATGATTTTTTGATAGGTGAAGACTCCATCGGTCACATCAACGATTCCTTCTGACTGCATGTCCATTTCTTTCAACGGCAATTCCGCCCTTTCAATCATAGCTGCGAGGCTGATGATATAACAGGTGGCCGCCGCTCCGAGAAGCATCTCGTCTGGATTGGTCCCTACGTCTGGGCCATCCATCTCTTTCGGAATCGATATTTTTGTTTTCAGTTTTTCTGATTCAATGTAGCCGACTTCATTCCTTCCGCCTGGCCAGTCGGCTTTTAAATGAAAATGATGCAAAGCCATGATGTCACTCTCCTTCTTTTATTTTTCCATAGATAGGAACTCATAATGTCCCCCATTTGTTGCCTGCGTAAACGTGTGCGTCCTTTTGAAACCTACACGCTCGTAAACAGCAATTGCACGCTCATTGAAAGTAGCAACGGAAAGTGTAAAAGAATCTGCTTGATACCTTTCTCTCACAAAACAGAGACACGAGTGTACGAAACTTTCCCCCTGCCCTTTTCCTGCTTCATCAGGGTGCATACCTAATCCAAGATCAACGGTAGGATGATCTTTCACATCTACGGTCAGAAAGCCGATCAACTCCCCACCTTGATGTGCAATGTACGTATGGGGACTCCGCTTCTCTGGATTTATGAATAACTCCAAATCTTCTTCGTCAGCCGTCATATCATAAAAATCATAGGGGGCAGGATACTTCCAGGCTGCAATTTTTTCTGCTTCTTGTTGAGTAGCTGGTGTCCATTGAACCTTCAAGATTCCTGCTCCCAATCTTTTTTAAAGCGGGACATTTTCACCTGCAGCTGTTCAATCATTTCCAAAACACGATTGAAATCTTTGATATCCACATCTTCTGCATCCATGCTGGACACGACTTGGTTGAGCATTTGAATTCTATTCTTTATATAATGAAACTGTTGTGAAGGATGTTGAGCTGCCTTACCCATTAGTAAGCCCTCCTTTGTTTTCCTCTCCTTTTATCTTAACTTGCTCATAAGGAAAGTAAAAGATTTTGCCCATAAGAAAAGCTGTGGCAAAGGCCACAGCTTTTTTGTTATTCTTCTTCCACTTCTCTTTTTTCTGATAAGAACCATCCAAGTACTGCAATAAGGACAAGGACAGAATAGAAGATGATTTTCCATAAAGCTGAATGAGCAAAGTGTTCATCGATCATTTGTATATTCGGATGAGCCAGCGTTGAAACGACAAGCTTAATTCCTACCCAGCCGACAATGACAAAAGCTGCCACTTCCAATCCAGGACGGGACTTTAACAGTTTCACAAAAACATTGGCTGCAAATCGCATGATGATGATTCCGATCATACCACCGGCGAGAATGACGGCGAACTGGGCACCATCCAAGCTTCCGACTTCCGGTAAGTCTGTTTCAGGCAAAGCGACAGCAAGAGCAACGGCAGCCAATATAGAGTCCACGGCGAAAGCCAGGTCGGCAAGCTCTACTTTAAGGACAGTCGCCCAAAAGCCTTTACCACGCTGATCCCCTGCATCTTCTTCCATTTCTTCTTCATAATCATCCCCTTTGGTCCGCCACCGATCAAAGAGGTGTTTTCCTGAAATGAATAGCAAGTAAGCGGCACCCAATGCTTGAACCTGCCATACGTCTACAAGGAAGGAAATGATAAACAGAGATCCAAATCTAAGTATAAATGCACCCGCTAAACCGTAAAATAACGCCTTTTTCCTTTTTTCCTCCGGCAGGTGTTTGACCATGATCGCTAGTACAAGAGCGTTGTCCGCGGCAAGAATTCCTTCCAGACCGACAAGCACGATCAAAACCCAACCGTATTCAATCAATAATTGAGCATCCAATTCTATTCTCTCCTTTTCCATAAAAAATGGTCCCCACCACTATGGTAAGGACCAAAACAATAGACCTTTACCACAGCGGGTAAAGGTCTCGCTAACAACTTCCGTTGCCAATAAAGCCGGGGAATGTTTCCCGAAATGACGACTTTATTGTCCCAGCTACTCCCCTTTAGGAATGCTACTTCTATCCTTCATCATAGCACGCAACGGTGTTTTGTCAACGCCTTCCTGCCCACATTATAGAATAATTCTAGTATGAGGACAGGAAGGTTTCCTTATGCAACATTGAACGAACGTTTGAGCTATTCGCGTCTTCTGTTATTTTTCTGCTTTTTCTTCGAATAACCGGGCAATCTCAACAATGACCTGGGTCGCTTTTTCCATACTTTCAAGCGAAACATACTCATACTTTCCGTGAAAATTCTCTCCACCTGTGAATAAGTTTGGAGTAGGGAGCCCCATATAGGAAAGCTGAGACCCATCGGTCCCTCCCCTGATCGGCTTCACAAGCGGAGTTACTTCTTTATTCACCATAGCAGCATGAGCGATATCTACAATATGTTTCACAGGTTTGATCTTGTCCCCCATGTTGTAATACTGATCTTCAACTGTCAGTTCCACTCGTTTCATACCATATTTTTCACGGATGGTTTCTGCCATATGCTTCATCTTCTCTTTCTTCTGATGAAACGCTTCTTTGTCGTGGTCCCGAATCAAATAAGTCAATTCAGCTTTCTCTACGTCTCCCTGAATCGAGTGAAGATGGAAAAAGCCTTCATACTCTTCTGTATGCTCAGGAGCTTCTTGTTCAGGTAACAATTCTTGAAACATCACCGCCAACTTCGCCGCGTTCACCATTTTATTCTTGGCTGTGCCGGGGTGCACGCTATGGCCATGGAAGACCACTTTAGCTGTTGCCGCATTAAAGCTCTCATATTGGAGTTCTCCAAGCGGACCACCGTCGACCGTATAAGCATAAGACGCACCAAACCGTTCCACGTCAAATTTGTGCGGACCTCTTCCAATCTCCTCATCCGGAGTGAAAGCTACCCGAATCTTTCCATGTTTGATATCAGGGTTCTTAATCAAATGATGGAGGGCTGTCATAATTTCCGTAATTCCCGCTTTGTTGTCCGCTCCGAGAAGTGTCGTACCATCTGTCGTAATCAATGTCTGCCCTTTATATGTAGGAAGTTCCGGAAATTCTTCTGGTGACAGCACAACCTCCTTGTTCAATTGAATAGCACCGCCGTCATAGTCCTCTATCACCTGCGGGTTCACTCCTGCCCCAGTAAAGTCTGTCGCTGTATCGATGTGTGCAAGAAAACCGATCACAGGAACTTCTTTCTCCGTATTGGCTGGAAGGGTCGCCATCACATAGGCGTGGTCATCGACTGTGACCTCCTCCATTCCCATCTCCTTCAATTCATTCACCAGTTTATTGGCGAGCTCCCATTGTTTTTCGGTCGAAGGAGTGGCCGGGCTGTTTTCATTCGATTGTGTGTCGATTTTCACGTAAGAAGTAAAGCGTTCTAGTAATTCATTCTTCATTCAAGTTCCTCCTCCAAATTCATGCTTCTTTTTTCAGTTTATTCTTACTAAGATTAAAAGTAAATGTATTGCTTCACCGGCAAACTTTGGTATTCTTAACATAGTGATTAAACTCTTATAAAAAGGTGTGTCCGCTTTTGATTCATAAACGTTGGTTCCAAGTCATTGTTACCGCTATCCTTCTCTCCTTGTTGGTTTTATTATTAAACCAAATTCATTTTTTCTTTGAACCCATTCTGACCTATATTGCAGCCATCGCTGTTCCTCTCATTGGCGGAGGGATTCTTTTTTATATTTCTCGTCCGATGCTGCAGCTATTAGAAAAATACCGGGTCCCACGTATACTAGGGATTCTGATCATCTTTCTTTTCTACATATTCATCGGATTCTTGATCACTCGTTTCATTGCTCCAATCGCCCAGGAGCAATTCACAAAACTTGTGGACAATATTCCTGATATGGCTGATATGCTAAGTGAAACCGTTACGTACTGGCAGCAAAATCAGGATATTATTCCAAGTGAATTCAACAGTACCATTGATAATGTAGTCAATAACTTAGAAACATA
Source organism: Halobacillus litoralis (assembly GCF_020524085.2). Taxonomy (NCBI): domain Bacteria; kingdom Bacillati; phylum Bacillota; class Bacilli; order Caryophanales; family Bacillaceae; genus Halobacillus; species Halobacillus litoralis. The sequence continues at coordinate 1,298,580 of NZ_CP129016.1, read as the reverse complement.
TCTACAGGGAGCACCGACGGTCATTATCAACGTCGTCAGCCAGCTGATCGGATTTGTCTTCGCCCTCGTGCTTATCCCTTTCTTCCTATTCTTCATGTTGAAAGATGGAGATAAGCTTGTGCCCTTCATTAAGAAGTTTTTAAGTGACCGTGCTGCAAAAAGCTTTGAAAAGCTGGCCGGTTCCGTCGATTACACGCTGAACGCTTTCATCCTGGGACAAATGACGGTAAGTATCGTCGTTGGCCTGCTGCTTTTGATCGGATACATGATCATAGACTTGAAGTATGCCCTCACCCTAGCTTTGTTTGCCATGGTTATGAATGTCATTCCTTTCGTTGGACCATTTTTAGCAGTGATTCCAGCCTTACTTGTTGGACTGTTCCAGGATCCGATCCTTGCTGTCTGGGTGGCCGTTATTACAATTATTGCCCAACAGCTGGAAGGAAACTTTGTATCTCCAAACGTCATGGGAAAAGCGCTCAGTATCCACCCACTGACCATCATCACATTGATTCTGGCAGCAGGAAGTCTCGCCGGATTCCTGGGATTGTTGTTCGCGATCCCGACCTACGCGGTACTGAAAGCCATCATCAGTCATTTTTACGAAGTATGGCTGGAAAGAAGAGAAACAACGAATCCAGAATAATATCTGCTGAAGCCCGCTATTTATAGTGGGTTTCATTTTTTGCAAACAAGGCGAACTACACGGAAAGCGAGGAAAAGAAATGCCACAACCTAAACTTTGGACATGGCCGTTCATATTTTTAATCTTAGCCAACCTATTCACATTTATGAGCTTTCAAATGCTTCTTCCAAATCTGCCTCCCTATATTGAATCCATTGGAGGCTCGAGTTTACAAGTAGGACTGATCACAACGACGTTCGCTTTTGCCGCAATCATCATTCGTCCTTTCATCGGCCACCTGCTGATGACGCGGCCACGTAAAATCCTTGTTTTGATTGGAGCCACTTCCCTACTAATCATGACCGCACTTTACCCGATTACCCAAGTGGTTGTGATTCTTTTAATCATTCGTTTCATTCACGGAATTGCCTGGGGGTGGTCTACAACAGTAAACGGGACCGCCGCTGTCGATCTTGTTCCAAGAAGACGTGTAGGAGAGGGCATGGGGTATTTCGGGCTTTCCGTAACGGTAGGGATGATTATGGCTCCGAGCCTGGGTATCTACCTTTACCAGAATTATTCCTTCGACCTACTCGTTGGTATTGCTGTTGCCTTAGGTATTATTGCCATTGTTCTTTTCTCTGTTACCAGATTTGTAACACCTGAGCAGGTATATAAGAATCAAGAAAATCCTCCACGCTTTTCTTTTACTGGCTCCCTCATTGAAAAAAGAAGCTGGTATCCGGCACTCGTTACAATCTTGAATACCTTCGGCTATGGCTCTGTTGTTACCTATATCGTGATTTTCGGCAACGAACAAGGACTTTCCGGGACTTTTCTCTTCTATTTCTTTAATGCTGTATTTGCGACCATAACGAGACCAATCACAGGTCGCTACTTTGATAAAAACGGCCCGTGGAAATTAATCATGATTTGCTCTATTCTTTCGTTTAGCGCCATGTGGGTGCTCGCTCTAGCTAGTTCAAACATCCACTTAGTCATTGCAGGAGCTATATTCGGGATTGGGTTCGGGTCCATGATGCCTGCTCTTCAAGCATGGGTCATTTCCAAAACGACGACAGAGCGAAGCGGGATTGCTAACGGGATGTACTATTCATCGATTGATCTCGGAATCGGCTCAAGTGCATTCATTCTAGGGTTTATTTATCAGTTCGTTGAAACCGCTACGCTATTCAAACTGTCCAGCTTCCTTTTCCTTCTCGTCTTACTGCTCACGATTTTGGACTACAGAAAACAAACCGAACCATGGGTAGCTCCAGAATAGAATTTTTCATACCCAATTATTGAACAATATGGCAGGTTTCTTGGAGACTCAGTTTCGAGACTGTTGTTGAGTGGATAGGGGCTGCGGGGAATAGCTCGCTTTCCGCGGGAGCGCGGTGAGCCTCCTCGGACTTCGTCCTGTGGGGTCTCACCCTGCACTTTTTTCCCGCAGGAGTCTCACCATTCCCCTCCGCCCCTTTTCTATATCAGTGTCTCGAAACCACTTCCTAAAAAATCAGCTATTAGTTTGATGGTATAAGGATAAAACTCCGATGCTCAGGTATTAGAATCCTGCAAGCTTGATACAGAGCGTTTTTTACTTTTAACAATCGGGATAGCGGAAGACAACCTCACTTGGTGAAGGGGGGCGTTTCTCACATACATTGAACAGGGTGGTTGGGAAGCTGCGAGACTCCCGCGGGAGAAGGAGATAGGCGAGATCCCGCAGGGCGTTTGCCCGAGGAAGCTCGCCACTCCCCACAGGAAAGTCTTCAAATGCGGAATCGCCCTGGTAGACACGACTGGCATAAGCAGAACAACAACGGGATGTGCTTTTTTATTCCTTTGCTGTTCTGCTTATGACGCGAGTGTCTGGGCGATGGAGCTAGACGAGTAGCTTCCCAACCACCCCTAACGCTCAACCAGGGCAACGAAGCCCGAAAACATCTCGAAACTTAGTCTCCAAGTAAAAGGAGCTTTAGTGGAAGTAAAGTTAGCATAAAAAATGTCCAGAGCTGGTGAGCTCTGGACATTTTTTATGCTTTATTCGCCTGATGCTTCAATTTCTTCAAGAAGCTTATCGAGGACTTTTCCGTCTACAGTAGAAACATCACTACGGTAGAAGTCACGGACAGGAAGCGCTTTTTCTTTGAAAGCTTTGCGTTGTTCCTCTGTCAATTCGATAATTTCTGTTGGATTTTCTGTATCGTTTTTAATCGTTTCTAGATACTCTTCATTCTGCTTCTTCTGCTCTTCGTATACCCAGTCCTGCATTTCTTTAACGGTTTCATCAACCATTGTCTTCATTTCTTCATCAAGACCTGCATACCAGTCTGTGTTGACTGTCGTCATGGCTACATAGTTGTTGTGGTTGGATAATGTCATGTAATCCTGTACTTCATTGAAAGAAGCGTCTCCAATGAAGAAGATAGGATTCTCCTGCCCTTCCACTGTACCTCTATCCAATGCTGTATAAAGCTCTGACCAACTCATTGGAGTAGGGTCTGCTCCGTACGCCTCATATGATTTTAGAATCAATGGAGACGTTTGTGTACGCATCTTAAAGTTTTCAAAGTCGGCAGGTTTTTCAATTGTCTTACTGGACGTCCACTGCATCGCACCTTCTGTCCAGTAAGCTAATGGAGAAATGCTGTGTTCTTCATACAGTTCACGTAGATCTGTGTTCAATGCTTCGCTATCATTCAAGATTTGTTGTGTTTTTTCAACACTATCAGGAAAAAGGAAATGCAGAGCAAAGATTTGTCCCTCTTTTACCATATTCCCCGTAAAACCAGGAGACATGATCGCCATCTGTACGGTTCCGTTTTGAAGCTGCTCTACTTGGTCTGTTTCACTTCCGAGTCCGCCAAATTCATAAACATCAATGTTTACGGCACCATCAGATTTTTCGTTCATCCGTTTAGCGAATTCTTCTGCGTATTCATATTGGACCTGTCCATCCACTTCTTCCGTTACGAACTTCCAATTGTAGGTTTCTCCACCATCGCCACTGGCATTGCCGTCCCCATCGTCACTTCCCCCACAGGCAGCAAGAACCATGCTGAGCATGACCAACGACATGAATGTTAATAAACTATTTTTTTTAAAGATAACAATGACCTCCCTATATTTTGTATATCAGCTCACACTCTCAATCAAAGAAGGAAGAGTGAAAGTTCCTCAAAGAATATTAGTAAAACTGAAATGGCAAACATCATCAGAATATATGGTGGTGTTCCTTTGATGACCTCTAAATACGGCTTGTTGAATACCGCACTGGCTGTAAATATATCCACTCCGAATGGAGGCGTAGCTGAGCCTAAGGCCGCTTGGAATGTGATCACAACACCTAAATGGATAGGGTCTACTCCTGCGCTCATCGCTGCAGGGTAGAAAATCGGAGTTAATATCAAGATAACCACGATTGGATCCACAAACATACATCCAATGAAGAAAAAGATCGTCACCATCAAGAGCACATAAACAGCACTAGGATCTGAGCCAAGAACGGTTTCTGTAATCATCTGTGGTATACGAGCGAATGATATGACCCATGTGAAAGCTTGTCCACCAGCCACAAGAACGAAGACGGCAGATGTCACTAAACCGGTAGACCGTGCAATTTTCGGTAGTTCTTTAATATGTACAGACCGGTAAACCAGCACTTCCAGAACAAATGCATAAAGCACAGACATACCTGCTGCCTCAGTCGGACTAAACAGCCCAGTGTAAATTCCCCCAATAATTAAAACCGGGAATCCCAATGGAAGCAGGGCTTTTTTAGTCATCTGCAGTCTTTCTTTCCATGACGCTTTATTCGCTAATGGAATGTCCGCCATTTTTGCGTAGATGACGCTGTAGATGGAAAAGCACAGGAAGACAATAACGCCTGGAATAATTCCTGCGATAAACAAATCACCTACGGATGTTCCAGATACCAACCCGTATATGATCATCCCTATACTTGGCGGGACTAGTAAAGCTACATCACTGGAATTGATGATCAAGGCCATCGCTGTCGGGTCTTTGTAGCCGATCTTCAACAAGCGCTCTCTCATCGGTTTACCTATGGCTACGACAGTCGCCTGCGTAGACCCGGATATCGCACCGAACAGGGTACATGCAGCTGCAGTTGTAACGGCATAACCTCCTCGTATATGGCCAATAAAAGATCCAATAAAATCTAACAATCGATTTGATGTTTTTCCTGTCGTCATAATATCCGCTGCAAAAATGAACAACGGTACAGCAAGAAGTACATAAGGTTCTATACCTGTAGAAAACTGTTGCATTAAAATCATAGGATCCAAATTCGGAAAGTATATGAACATTATGACCAATGGTGCCACCATCAGTGGAATCATCATTGGGAAGTTCAATAAAAGAAGGATCACCATAATTATGAGCATTGTCGCTATCATATCGTTACCCTTTCTTCATCATAATTTTTTTACAAGTGCGTTCCTTCTAGTTCATTTGTTTTTTCATCGTTATAATCCTTTGCATCCGTTCCTAAGTACACTTCGTCCCGGTGTTTAATATTGATCCATGCATTTCTCAGAAACTGAATGCCACCAAGTAAAAATCCGATGGGGATGAAAAGATACAAATAGTACGCAGGCATCTCCAATGCGGATGTCACTCTTCCAGATTCATAGACATCGAGGACGTAAAACCCTGAATAATAGGCAAGGACAAATAATACAGTAGCGGTCACTAAAGGAATGAATACAGATAATACCTTTCTCACTTTGAAAGGAGCCAGGTCATAAAAAGCAGACATGCTTATATGGCGTCCTTTCCTTGCAGCGTAACTAATCCCCATGAATGTGGCTACCACAATCGCTATTTGACTCACTTCGTCTGCAAAGGGTGGCGAATAGCTGAATAGCGCCCTGCTCAGCGCCTTACCTACAACCATCAAAGCAATAATGATGACAGCGTAACTTAATATGAACTCTTCGATCTTCAGAATGATTTTGTCTACTACCTTTAATACATTCAACTATGTAATCCCCCTAAATGATTGGTGTAGTAGTTTTTGGGTCAATTACTAAACATAATACCGAAATAGTTGTCTTTCACTCAAATCAGTTTAAACAGAATTTTTCGTCTATTTTATGTAAATTTTACCTTGTAAGAAACTTGTAATAGTTGGATGCTTATATATTCCACATAGCTCATCATAGGTGCTGAATGCTCCAATTTTACCATTACGCATTCCTTATTTTGTAAAATGATATACGATTGAATCCCCGATTCTTTCATATCCAATTTTTTTATAGATTGAGTTCGATGTAGGATTGCCAAGGTCTGTGTATAGAGAGCAAAAAGAGTAACCACTCTTGAGCAGTTTATCTGTTAGATGCCACACCGCTTGAGAGGCATATCCTTTTCTTTTATATTGATCAGGTGTGTACACAGCATTGATTGTCGCTCCATTTTTCGTTGTTCGTGCCCGACTCGCCATGGAAACGGCTGTTCCTTCGACGATCCATAAGTGAAGGCGCTGATCCTTGATCAGACTTTCAGCCAATTCCTTTGCGCGTCCAGCAACATGGTCCTCTCCTGTTTCTTTTCCATACTGTTCCAACCAATTCTCGACCATGAATTGATGGGAAGCATCCGCTTCAATTAACTGACCCTTTTGGTTTCGGATCGTTTTCAATTGATTCAGTCTGAATATTCCTTGCTCCATATGCACCTCTGCTTTCTGTCCTGTATGGTTTATCCATTCATCCAAGAAACATTCCACCGCTTTCCGTTCCCCAAGTATCCCAGGGACATCAAAATCTTCCTTAATTAAATATTGGATAAATGCACGAATATGTGCGGCATCCCAATGATCAAACGAAGGAATGATCCATAAATGTGGGGGTGTTCTCATTGTCATGAACGTAGTTCTTCCATTTTCCTGGAATCTGATTAAGTGACAAGCCTCTTTACCTTGAGAATTTTTCAGACGTTCTAAAATCCCCAAAGGCAGATTATTTTCCGCTTCCTTATTCAGCAGCAATGGTTCTACTCGTTCATAGAACTTGATTGGATCACGCTCATAAATTATAGTCATCTAGGAGTACCCCTTTTCTTTTTGCTTTAAACCATTTTTTTGATAAAATTCTGAATAAGATGAATTTTTCTTTCCATTATACGTCTCAATGACATGGAGAACAACATAAAGAAAGGAAGAATAAACCATGACAAAAAAAGAAATCCAAGACCAAATTACTTTCTTAAAAGCTGATTATATTCGTATTCAAGGAGATTTAGATAAGCTTGAAGCCGCCGGTGGCAATATTCAAAATGCCGAAAAACAACTGGCTCGGATGGAAGAAGAGTTAAAAGAACTAAATAAGCAGTTAGCTCAGACAGAGCAATAATAAAAGACGGAGGAAACTGATTTCCTCCGTCTTTTTATGTTTAAGATTTCTTTTGATTTTCTTTATCTTTTCGCTGCCCCTCAAGTTTTTCCTGGATTTTCTCAAACTCTTTACTCGGAGGCATTAAGGAAACGATGACATCACCATTCTCTGCCCTATACTCCATATCCGGGGTAAAGAACTCAACTTTTCCTGAGGCTCTTTTCGCAAATAGAAGCATGGCGTGTTGATCCATATTCTTCATATAGTCTTTGAAAGTATATTGTTCTGTGATTGTCGTTTTGCGGAATACGTAGCCGTTTTCCACTCGAGCATTCAATTCTTCCCATGAAGCCCCTTCTTCAAATAGGACTCTCCCTCCAATTGTATGCACAAGGTCTTCCAAATCGTCCCCCTCTTTATTACTTAAACTAAGTTGGAAAGAGTTGTTACGACCGAACTCAGGTACGAAGGTCGTACAGACGAGGGCATTGTAAGAATCCAGTTCCGTAGCGGCAACGAGATACTCATATGGTGTCATATCTAAATAATACTCGGTCTGCTCAGATAAAATTTCTCCATGATAGGATTCAATCCCTCGAGAACGTGCACGGGAAAGCCTCTGCCATGAAGAGTCCGTAAGAAGAACGGGGATTTTAAGATCCTCCAGTGTCTTGGCAAGACCTGTTGTAAATGCACTTCCTCCTGCGATGAGCACTCCACTGGCGGCCCCTCCATTGATAAACCTAACTTTTTCGCAAGCCAGCCAATAGAAAATCCATGGGCGACAACGGTTGTAAATACTAAGGCAAAGGTCAATGATATGAGAATCGACGCATCCTCAAATCCTTCCTCCAAAAGGACACTCGCAAAATAACTGGCAACAGTTAGTGCGACAATCCCTCTTGGTGCAATCCAACCGACCAGAAGCTTCTCTGATTTAGATAAATCCGTCCCCATAGTGGATATAAAAATCGAAAGTGGGCGGACGATAAACAACATTAATGCTACGAACCCGATAATTTGTATGTTGAAGATTTCCACCAAAGTGTCGACCGTCAGGGAAGCGGTCAGCATGACGAAGATGGTAGAGATTAATAATAAGGATATATTCTCTTTAAAGTGTCGCATATCTGCGATTGAGGAGATGTGCATATTTGCAAGGGTCATCCCCATAGCTGTTACAGATAATAGACCCGTTTCATGCATGATTTCATCAGCAATCGTAAAACAAGCAATAACAACTGCAAAGACGGCTGGGGATTTAAGGAACTCAGGGATATATCCTGTTTCGAACATCCAGCCAACACCTTTTCCGCAAACCCAGCCAAGAAAGACAGCAAAGGCGGAAGCTGCAAAGAACATCAATAATGCAGAAGGATCATTGTTGGTCAGAAAAAGGATAATTTCGAACGCAAATACCGCTAGTAAAGCGCCAATCGGGTCGACAATGATACCTTCCCATTTCAGAATTTTAGCTGGCCGAGGTTTTAACTTGGCCTGACGTAATAAAGGAAGGATTACAGTCGGTCCAGTAACAATGAACAAGCCCCCGATCGTAAAGGCGACCGCCCAGGACAAACCAGCCACATAATGAGCCGCTAATGAACCTAATATCCAGCTTAGAAACGCACCGAAAGTTACGATCCTGAACACAGGGCGACCTAAACCTTTCACTTCCTTCATATCAAGGTTCAAACTTCCTTCGAAAAGGATGACGGCGACGGCCAAGGATATGATTGGTTTATAAAGTTCTCCGAAGTCCTGCTCAGGGTTCATGAGGCCTAGTACAGGACCGGCTAAGAGACCGGCGATGGACATGACTACAATAGCAGGCAACCGAAAGCGCCAGGCCACCCATTGCGAACCTACGCCGAGAAACCCCACTAACATCAGTTGCAATAGTAACGAATCTATCATTAAACAGTCTCCTTCTGTAAGGTGTATGTACGAACCTCAAGTAATATAGACATATTCTATATGCCTCTCCCTCATCTGTAAACTAAATTGTCTGTAAAAACTTCCCTTTCACATCAAACCTTCTTCCAATATAGTTTCCGATTGTGAAAGACTCAGTTTCGAAACTTTTGTTGAGTGGGTGTGTTGAATAAACCCTTATTTTGTAAGGGAATCACACAAAAAATGGTATGGTAATCATAACCTTTTAAATTTTCTAAAAAAATAATTGACAGAAAGGTGTGACATTGATAGTATTACGGCGGTGCGTTAATCTCATTCACGTTTTAATAAGGAAAATCATGCAGAAGTCTTGATTATTGCCGCTCATCTTTTGGATAAGAGCGCTTTTTTTACGCAAAATATACAGACATCTATGAGGAGGAGCCAGTATGAAAGCAAGAGACACAATTTTTATCGGATTCACGTTGTTCGCTTTGTTTTTCGGTGCTGGAAATTTGATCTATCCTGTTTCCCTCGGTATTGAATCAGGAACATCCTATTTTCCGGCTATTTTCGGTTTTGTAATTACTGGTGTAGGATTACCTATTATAACGGTAGCGGCTATATCGCTTGTACGTAACGGCGCTGTACAATTAGCTGGACGTGTACACCCGATGTTCGGATTATTATTTACGGCGATGGTTTATCTTGTGATTGGACCTTTCTTTGCCATTCCAAGGGCTGCAAACGTCGCCTTTGAAACAGGCATCGTTCCCTTTACAAACGGTAAGTCTTTGACGTTATTCATTTTTACGGTCTTATTCTTTGTACTTGTTTATTGGCTCAGCCGTAATCCATCTAAACTAGTGGATCGTGTGGGACAAATCTTAACCCCTACATTGTTTTTAGCTATTCTAGGCCTCGTCATTGGAAGCTTTTTCATGCTGGATGGACAGATCCAACCAGCGGGTGAGAAATATCAGTCCCAACCTTTCTTCACTGGATTTATTGAAGGTTATTTGACCATGGATGCTATCGCTTCTCTAGCTTTCGGTATTATCGTTGTTTCTTCCTTCCGTGATCGCGGAGTCACCGATCCGAAAGTATTAACCCGCCGGACATTGAAAGCAGGTTTAGTAACAGCCATTGGACTAACCACTGTCTATGTGGCCATTGGGTGGATCGGAGCTAGAATGGCTACAGAAGGCTCCTTTGATAATGGAAGTGCCATCCTTGCTGGTGCTGCACAAATCATGTATGGGGATGTAGGGACACTATTGCTTGGTGTCATTGTAGGACTAGCCTGTTTAACAACATGCATAGGTCTAACGGTTGCTTGTGGCCAATTCTTTTCAAAGCGTGTTCCTGGGCTGACTTATCACCATGTCATTATCATAGTAACTTTGATTAGTTTGGCGATATCTAATATCGGATTAAACCAAATCATCGCTTATTCTGTTCCAGTTCTTGTGTTCGTCTATCCGATCACCATCGTTCTGGTCGCCCTAACATTCATGAGCCCCCTCTTCAATCACTCACCTTATGTGTACAGAGGAGCCATTCTATTGACTGCGTTCATTGGGGTTTACGATGGGCTCGTAGCTTTTGGCGCAGATGTATCAGCCATCGAACCATTAATCAGTCAACTGCCATTGTTTGAACTGAACCTAAGTTGGGTCTTCCCGGCGATTGTTGGTGGAATCATCGGATTAATGATCGATTACTTCAAAGGACAACCACGTCATAAAGAAAGCTTCCAGAACGGATGACGTATGAAAATCCCTCTCCATTATGGAGAGGGATTTTTTTAATGGTCTAGAAGTGTCACGCTGACTTTCACATCAAGGTTCTGGCCGCCGCCTCGATATACTCCTTGAAGTGGGCTGACATCAGCATAATCTCTTCCTGTACCAATTCTAATGTGCTGTTCTAATGCTTCGACATTGTTGGTAGGATCCAAACCGATCCATCCGATTCCAGGCACCATCACTTCCACCCACGCATGTGTGGCTGCATCCCCCACAAGCGCTGAATCTTCTCCAACATAAAGGTAACCACTCACATAGCGGGCAGGTACACCCTGGGCCCTTAAGACACCAATCATAATGTGGGCAAAATCCTGGCACACCCCAGACCTTAATGGCCATGATTCGTAGGCCTTGGTATTGACCTGAGTCGTCGTTGTATCATATCTGATCAATTGGTGGATATACTCCATTAACCTTAAAGAAAAGCGTATAGGGTCCTTTGCGTCTCCGACTTCATTGATAATCTCTTCGTGTTGTTCTTTATACAGGAAAGTATAAGGTGTTTCGTTCAAGTAAGCCAGATAGTGGTGACGAAAAAGCTCTGAATGAAAAATAGTCTGCATCTCATCCGAACATTCAATCATTCGGATGAATGGGCTTTTTTGGATACTGACCGTTGACGTCGTCTTCAACGTTAAGTGTTCATGCTTCTCGGGAATAAAGAATGTTTCCACATGGTTTCCCCAGAGGTCAATATGTTCCTTCGTCATCGAACCTGGAGTGATTTCAGTCCGGTAAGCCAATAGCCTCTGACATTCATCCGTCCTTGGTTTCAAGCGGATATGATTCATGCTCTGATCGACAAAATTATCATAATAAAAGGTGTTCGTATGCTCAATTTGGAACTTCACTGTGTATTCCTCCTGGATAGCCTTTACTTGACGTGAACGGGTTCAATTAAATAATAGGTTTGTGAGAACATTCGACTGAGCGTCATGCACCGATCCTGGAAATGATCAAGAAATGACATCAGCTCATTCATATCCATTTCCTCTATGTTTGTCCTGGTAATTTCATCTTGAATGAGCTCGAGCATTTGAAAAAGGTCCTCGGAATAATGAGAGATTTTCCCATCTTCAAGCTTGTTGACGGCTTCAAAGACATGGTCCATGCAATAACGAATCGACCGAGGGAACGTCCCTTCTTTAATTAAAAAACTAAGGACGTGCTTCGACTCCATTGTAGGTGGATGTTCTTTAATATACGCATCATAACCATTCAAAAACTGCAGAGCTGTCAGCCAGTAATAGTAGTGGTCCGTCGGAACATCGGCTTCTTTTCTGTTTTTTTCACAGGTCACATTCAATATTCTTGCCGTTTTCTCAGCGCGCTCCAGCCATTTCCCTACTTTAATAAAAGTATAAGGAGTGCCACGGCTCATACTGGACTCAATAACACCTTGTGATGTCATGGAAGTTTTAATTACACGATCCAGGTAATCCTGGGTATGCTGCCTCGTATTCGGCAGCTCCTGCCACTCTTTTTGGTCCAAATGAAATGCGTTTAAAACTTCCCAAAGTTCTTCAGGAAGGATATCCCTTGTTGAACGAGCATTCTCTCGGGCATAATTCATACAATTCATAAGAGAGTTGACGTTAAATGGACTGATGGTCAAGTACTGGATCAATGTTTCCCTGTCTAAACGATCATACAGACTGTAATAATCTTTCGCGGAAGCACAGACTTCCACAATCTCTTCCCAGTCGCGATCTGAGGCCTCTTGATTTTGTGCCTCCAACATATGAATGAGCTGTACACTGAGTACCCTTGCATTGTTTTCGGATCGTTCTATGTTGCGCGACATCCAGTATAGAGAATCTGCTACACGACTAAGCATGTTGATCACCACTTTCTGTCAAGATCCAAGTATCTTTTCCTCCCCCACCTTGTGAGGAGTTCACAACAAGAGAGCCTTCTTTGAGAGCTACTCGTGATAACCCTCCATGAAGTACATTCGTCTTTTCTCCATTCATGACAAACACGCGCAAATCTACATGACATGGATAAAATCTACCTTCCTGATACGCAGGAGCCCTTGATAATTTAATGGTCGGTTGGGCGATATACTGATGAGGATTTTCAATAATTTTCTTCTTAAATTCTTCACGTTCACTTTCTTCCGACTGCGGACCAATCAACATGTCATACCCGCCTGAAGCCCCTACATTTTTCACAACCAGTTCATGGATGTGGTCCAGAACATAATCCAGACGTTCAGGATCACTGAGGAAATAAGTTTCCACGTTCGGGATAATTGGATCTTCCCCGAGGTAGAAGCGAATCATATCAGGAACATAAACATACATCGCTTTATCATCCGCAACGCCATTACCTATCCCGTTAAGTATCGATACATTCCCTTTTTGATAAGCTCTGAGCAATCCTGAAACTCCGAGAGCAGAGTCAGGACGGAAGGCTTCTGGATCAAGGAAATCATCGTCGATTCTTCTATAAATGATATCGACACGTTTCAAACCTTTAATGGTCTTCATGTAGACAACATCATCTTTGACAATCAAATCTCTTCCTTCTACCAGTTCAATTCCCATCTGTTGAGCAAGAAAGACATGATCATAATAGGCAGAATTGTATATCCCCGGCGTTAATAAAACGGCGGTCGCCGCTTTAGTAGGATTCGCATTGGCCGGTAAATGGCTTGTTACCGCCTGGTGAAGTTCTGACAACTGATGCTCCAATGTTTCAATGGAATGTTGGAAGAACAATTCAGGATAGACTTGTCTCATGACATAACGATTTTGGAACACATAAGACATCCCTGAAGGGTTCCGCAAATTATCTTCCAATACCCGGTACTGCCCCTTCTCATCTCTAATTAAATCTACTCCGGCAAGGAATATATGGTTCCTTAAAGGGATATCTATGCCACTGACTTGCTTGTTGTAGTAATATGGATTGTTCTCAATCAACTCTCTCGGGATGACTCCCGCTTCTATAATTTCCTGATCATGATAAATATCTTCCAAAAAATGATTGAGCGCGGTCATCCGCTGCTTCATCCCTTTTTCAATCTCTTCCCAATCTTGTCTCGGAATGATAATCGGAACAAAGTCGAACGGCATCGTTCTTTCTGTGCCTCCCGTGTGGTTATACACGGTAAATGTAATGCCTTGTCTAAGAAAGTTAAGCTGAGCTGTTTCATGCTTTTTCATCAAATCTCGTTCTGTAAATTGATTGACCAGTTGATAAAACCATTGGTAATGCCTTTTTGGCGCACCATCCTGTTTCATCATTTCATCAAAATAAACTCCCGTTTGATAATTTGTGAGCACGACATCTCCTCCATTTCTACATACTACATATCCTTTACCCTTAGTTTACTCTACTCACTCACAAATTGTAAGAAAATTTACACAACAATTGTCGTTTCTTATGAGAGTTCTTAAAGTAACTGGAAGGATTATGGAAGACTCAGTTTCGAGATGTTTCGGGGTTCGTTATCGTGATGAGCGCCAGGGGTGGCTGGGAAGCTACTCGCTTTCCTGTGGGGGAGTGCCGAGCTCCTTTCTCCCACGGGAGTCTCGCAGCTTCCCAACCACCCCTTTCAGAAGGAGAGAAACGAACCCCTTCACCGTGGGAGATGGTGCCTTTCACTATCCTGGTGTTTGTAAGCATAAAACGCTCTATAATAATCCTTCCCCATACATAATAGCTTCATTGGGAGTTGATTCCCTTTTTTATTACCATGTGAATGAAAGCAGCTTATTCCAGAAGTGGTTTGGAGAATATTATATGGTAAAGGGGCGGAGGGGAATGGCGAGACTCCTGCGGGAAAAAAGTGCTTGGTGAGACCCCACAGGACGCAGTCCGAGGAGGCTCAAAAGAATAGAGGAAGTTCGATTAAGTTCGGCACGTCCTGTGCCAACATCGAACGACCCCACTTCGTGTGGGGCCCCGCGGAAAGCGAGCTATTCCCTGCAGCCCCCATCCACTCAACAAGAGTCTCCAAACTGAATCTGCCACATTAGGGAGCTTATGCGAAGTTCATATTTGGATAAAAAAACCGGACCAGGTCATCCGTTTGGGGGATGACCTGGTCCGGTGCGAAGGGAGAGGTCCTACTTAATGTTGATAACGATTTTTCCTTTGGCATGGTGGGTTTCGCTTACGCTATGGGCTTCTTTTAAACCTTCCTCACTAAGGTCAAAGCGGTGTCCGATGACGGATACTAAATCTCCTTCTTCCATCATGGAAGCAAGTTTGGACAATTTCTCTCCGCTCGGCTCAAGCCAGACAAATCCTGCTTTCACTCCATGTTTGGCAGCGAGGTCTTCATCAGGCGGCTGGACAATGGATGGAAGACGGCCTCCTTCTTTCAGGACAGAAAAGCTTTTTTCCTGAATTTCTCCACCGAGGGTATCGAGGACAATATCGTAATCACTCAATACTTCTGAGAAGTCCTCTTCTTTATAATTAATAAAACGATCGACACCCAGTTTTTCTACCCACTCCTGATTCTTTCCGCTTGCTGTCGCTGCTACATATGCCCCTTTTTGCTTCGCAATTTGAATGGCATAGTGGCCAACGCCTCCTGATCCTGCGTGGATGAGTACATGGTCTCCCTCTTGAATGTCACCAAAATCCACTAAGCATTGCCAAGCGGTAAGACCGGCCAGTGGCACCGCTGCCGCTTCTTCAAAAGAGACATTCTCCGGAAGATGGGCTAAAAGATGTTCATCCACTGCTGTGTACTCTGCATACGTTCCGTTTCGCGTTGTATCCGGACGAGCGAAAACACGATCGCCTACCTTAAAGTTATCTACTGCGGAACCAACCTCCGCAACGATTCCTGCAGCATCCCACCCTAAAATGATAGGAAATTTAAAGTCCAGCATCTCTTTCAAGTAACCTTCACGAAGCTTCCAGTCGATAGGGTTGATGGATGTAGCGTGCAATTCCACGATGACCTGGTTTTCATTTGGAACCGGGCGCTCCACGTCTTTTTCTTTTAATTGCTCTCGATCTCCATATTGCTCAATAACAATTGCCTTCATATAAAAATAGCTCCTTTTTAGAGGTATGACCTCTATAGTTTTCCCCACAGTTTTCACGTGAAACATGATAAGATGTGGAAGAAAGAAGATTATGTATAAAAGGATGATCACGATGATTCAACAGGCCGAGAAAATTCTCCAACAATACTACGGTTATTCCTCGTTCCGCCCCGGTCAAAAAGAGGCCATTACTCATGTTTTAGATCAAAAAAACACTTTGGCTGTCATGCCGACAGGAGGCGGGAAATCCCTCTGCTATCAAATCCCCGGACTCACTTTGCAAGGAACTGCAATCATCATATCTCCATTGATTTCTTTGATGAAAGACCAAGTGGATGCTCTCCACTCTTATGGGGTAGCTGCTACATATATAAACAGTTCCCTTTCTCATACAGAGCAGCAACAAAGGCTTAGGGATATGGAAAAAGGCCGCTATTCCTTTGTATACGTCGCTCCTGAGCGGTTTGACTCCCCTAACTTTTTGGCTGCTATCAACAGCATTTCCCTTTCATTGATTGCCTTTGATGAAGCGCACTGTATTTCCCAATGGGGACACGACTTCCGCCCAAGCTACCGATCCATTGTCCCTACTTTGAAAAAGGTCGCAAACCTTCCTGTCCTTATGGCGCTCACAGCTACAGCAACACAGGAAGTAATCAAAGACATCAAAGAATTAATCGATGTCGAGGATACGAATGTAATCAATACGGGATTCGCCAGGGACAACTTATCCTTCCGTATTATCAAAGGCCGTGACAAACGTGAATTCATCAGCGAATACTTGACTCAAATTCCTAATGAATCCGGTATCATCTATACGGCCACACGAAAAGATGCTGACCAGCTTCATTACCTTTTAACGAAAAAAAGGATTTGCCGCTGGAAAATATCACGCAGGAATGACAGAACATCAAAGAAAGCAAGCACAGATGGATTTCGTTCAAGATGAGGTGACCACAATGATTGCAACCAATGCTTTCGGGATGGGCATCGATAAATCAAACGTCCGGTATGTCATTCACTATTCCATGCCGATGAATATTGAATCTTATTATCAGGAAGCAGGACGTGCCGGCCGTGATGGTGAGCCTGGGGATTGTGTATTGCTTTTCTCCAGCCAGGATATCAACCTGCAGCGTTTTTTGATCGATCAGTCCCCCAATGAAGAAAAGAAAAAGGATGAGTACACGAAACTTCAGGCGATGGTGAACTATTGCCATACCCACTCCTGTTTGCAGCAATACATTCTCGACTATTTTGATGATCCGACAGACTCCGAACCTTGTGGTAAATGTACGAATTGCACCCATGATGGTGAAGAGCAGGATATGACAAAAGAAGCGCAAATGGTATTATCCTGTGTGAAACGCATGGGCGAAAGGTTCGGAGCAGGCCTGACAGCAAAGGTTCTCAAAGGTTCTTCCGACCAAAAAGTGAAGCAGTTCCGCTTCCAACAGTTATCGACCTATGGCATCATGCCGAATTATACAGAAAAAGAACTGACTCGATTCATTCAGTTTTTAACGGCGGAAGGCTATCTATCAACAGGCGAAGGACGTTACCCTTCACTAAAACTGACAAATGAAGCTGTTTCTGTCATCAAAGGAAATCAACCTGTCCTTATGCTTGTTGAATCCACAACGAAGAAACAGAAAACAGAATACAATGAAGAATACTTCGAAGAGTTGCGACAGTTACGTAAGTCGATTGCAGATGAAAGCAACCTCCCCCCTTACGTCATCTTCTCTGATGCCACCCTTAAGGACTTGAGCATCTATCTCCCGGAAAGCAAAGAAGAGATGATGAACATCAAAGGGATCGGGGAGCAAAAGTTCGAGAAGTATGGAGAACAGTTCCTAGAGAAAACTCGCCCGTGGGGCGAAGCGACAGAGACAAAATCCACCCCGGCTCGCTCGACCGAACCTTCTGTTCAAAAGAAAGATCCATTTGATGATCGTCCCAGTCACATCATTTCTTACGAGCTTTGGGAACAGGGAAATGATGTGAAAGAGATAGCAAAAGAAAGAGGTATAGGCAAACAAACGATTGAGAACCATATTTTCCGAGCAGGAGAAGAAGGGCATGAAATTGATTGGGACCGATGGTTTGATGAGGAACAAGAACGTCACATTTTGCAAGCCTATGATCAAATGGAGGATCAAAAATTGAAGCCCTTGAAAGAGTCTCTGCCTGAAGGGTATTCCTACTCTATGATCAAGGCTGTCCTTGTAAAGCATAACTTGATTAATGAATGATCGTTGAGGAGGAAGATTTATGACTAAACCTTTAATCTCAAGAGAAGATATAAAAGCATTGGACCAACAAGACCCGCTAAAACCATTCAAACGTGAATTTTACCAGGAAGGTTTTTATTATATGGATGGGAATTCCCTTGGTTTACTTTCGAAACGTTCTGAAGAAACCCTCTCCACCTCACTAAATGATTGGAAGAAACATGCCATCGGGGGATGGACGGAAGGAGAAGAACCGTGGTTTTACATGTCAGAGAAGATCGGGGCTCTGACCGCGCCTCTTATCGGTGCAAAACCGAAAGAAGTCATCAATACCGGTTCCATTACATCGAATATTCATCAGTTGCTGGCGACCTTTTATAAGCCGGAAGGAAAACGGACGAAAATCCTGGCTGATGAACTGAACTTTCCGTCTGACATTCACGCCATGAAGAGCCAAATCAAATGGCACGGGTTAGCTCCGGAAGAGCACTTGATCCGTGTGCAAAGCGAGGATGGCTACACGTTATCTGAAGATACCATTATGAAAGAAATGGACGAAGACATTGCTGTTCTTCTCCTGCCTTCCGTTTTATATCGTAGTGGTCAACTGCTCGATATTGAAAAAATAACAAAGGCGGCTCATGAATATGGGATCATTGTCGGCTTTGATCTTGCCCACTCGATCGGAGCCCTTCCTCACCGCTTGAACGAATGGGGCGTCGACTTTGCTGTCTGGTGTACGTATAAGTATTTGAATAGTGGGCCTGGCGGGGTTGGCGGGCTGTATGTGAATGAAAAGCATCTTGGAAAAAGCCCGGGACTTGCAGGTTGGTTCAGTTCAGATAAAGACAAGCAGTTCGACATGAGTCACGAACTAACTCCTGCAGAATCCGCAGGAGCTTTTCAAATCGGAACCCCTCATGTGCTCAGTTCAGCGCCTCTCCTAGGATCACTGGAACTTTTTGAAGAAGCAGGCATTCAACAGATTAGAAACAAATCATTGAAGCTCACTCGTTTACTAATGGATCTCATTCATCAGGAACTATCGGGGTACGGGTTCAAAATCGGCAACCCTTTGAATGATGAACGCCGAGGAAGTCATGTGTGTCTAATCCATGACGAGGCCGCAAGCATCTGTAAAGCTCTAAAACAAGAAGCCATCATTCCTGACTTCCGCTCACCAAACGTCATCCGCCTTGCCCCGATCGCTTTTTATACGTCTTACGAAGATGTGTATGACGTCGTATTACGCTTGAAAGACATCATGGAGAATGACAAACAAAAGCAGTTCAAAAATGAAAGAGACACCATCGCTTAAGGAGGTCTATGATGATGAAATTCATTGATATTACGATGAAACTGAACAATGATACGCCTCCCTGTCCAGGAGACGAGCCATTTGAATACAAACTGACCTGGTCCATGGAGGATACGGGATCGGTCAATGTCGGCCAATTCAAAGGGAGCAATCACATCGGGACCCACGTAGATGCCCCTTACCACTATGATTCGGCCGGCTTAAAAATTGCAGACCTTCCCGTCGATCGATTTTCCGGCCAGGCTCTAATTGTGTCCGTAAAAGATGAACCGGTTATCACTAAAAAGCTTTTGGAAGACGTAGATTTGAGTAAGGTAAGTAAAATTTTGTTCCATACGGAGAGTTGGAAAGACCGTACCCGCTTCCCTGATCAATACACAGTCATCGGTGATGACGTAGGCCCATTTTTAAAACAGCAGGGCATCGACCTCATCGGCATCGATACTCCTTCTGTGGATCCAGAAACGAGTAAAGAGTTAAAAGGACACCACACCCTGTATCAGAATGACATCTTGATTCTTGAAGGAATTGATCTTTCTCAAGTACCCCAAGGAATTTATGAGCTTTTTGCATTCCCACTAAAAATGGAACAAGCCGACGGCAGCCCCGTCCGTGCCGTCTTACGCAGCACTGATGCATGCTAGTCAGCTTCAGCCAAATCATTTCCCTAATGTATGGTTGAAATTCCTGATAACGACGTCGTTATCAGGAAAGGGAAAGGATGATATAAAAAAATGCCCAGGAGGCTTTCCTGGGCATTTTTTATGAGTGTTTTATTTTTTTGTGATTCGTTGGTCAATAGCCATCTTCTTCGCTACTTTCGGTGCCAGCCAAATCATTGGCAGCAGAAGGATGGATACTGGAACGGCTGTGACAACAATAAAGTTTTGCAACTGAGTAATCCCACTGTCTCCTGTGATTAACAGAATCACAGCGATCGCGCCCATCAATACGGCCCAGAACACTCTAAGCCAGCTTTGTGGGTTTCCTTCTCCTGTAACCGCCATGGCAATCGTGTAGGACATGGAGTCACTTGTTGTTACGACGAAAAGAATCGTTAATAACAAGAACAATGGAGAAACTATGCTTGCTAACGGGAACTGTTCAGTTATAGCAAACATGGCTGCCGGGTTCCCTGCTTCATTCAGTGCGTTGGATACAGATCCAGGATTGTTCAATTCAAAGAAGATTCCTGATCCGCCAAGCACCGTAAACCAGAACGTAGAAATAACAGGAGCAAAGACAGATACGGCAATGATGATCTCCCTGATTGTCCGGCCTCTTGAGATACGGCTGACGAGGATCGCCATCATTGGTCCATACCCGATGAACCATCCCCAGAAGAATACAGTCCATAGAGATAGCCAACCTTCATCTCCTCGATACGTACTCATCGGAATGAATTGATCCACATAATACCCGAAGCCTGCTAAGAAGTGATCAATGATGAAACCACCAGGTCCAAATATAACGATGAACGCCATTAAAGCAATGGCCATACGGACGTTGAAGCTACTTAAAAATTGGATACCTTTATACAAACCAGTAACTGCTGAAATCGTCGAGATGATAACAACGGCAAAAATAATGGAAAACTGTGTGCTGAACTGATTAGGAATACCGAAGATTTCCTGAAGGCCGTAACTCGCTTGCAGACCTAGGAAACCGATTGGGCCGATTGTTCCTGCCGCTACAGCAATGACGGAGAAGGCATCAATAATCGTACCTAACCAGCTGTGGCGTAATTTTTCACCAAAAATCGGATAAAGCAACGTTCTAGGTTTCATTGGCATCCCTTTATGATAGTGACCATACATCATAACGACCGCACTGATCGTACCAAGAATGGCCCATGCAAGGAATCCCCAGTGCATAAAGCTTTGTGCCAATGCCGGGTTAACCGCTGCTTCTGTTCCAGCTTCAATTCCACCTGACTGTGATGGGGGCACAGTCAAGAAATGCCACATTGGTTCAGCGGCAGCCCAGAAAACACCTCCGCCGGCCAATAGAGTGGCCATTATAATGGATAACCATTTGTATAATCCTATTTCAGGCTTCTCCATATCTCCCATTCTGATTTTTCCATATCGCGAAAAAGCTAAATATAACCCAACAAAGAATGTAGCAAGCATAAGCACTTGCCAAAAAGCACCGAAGTACTTAGCTGACCATGCGAAACTATCGCTAACGATCATTTCAACCAAATCAATATTAATGAGTGCAAGAATAACGAAAAGGACTAATAATCCTCCACTTATTACAAATACCGGCCAGTCAATACGGCCTGTGTTCTTATTTTCCATAGTTGTCTCCTTTAATTTCATAATGTGTTGGAATGCACAATGTACAACTTTATCACTCTTATTATTATGGTGTAAAGCTATATCCTTTATCCCATTGAGAATTGATTTTTATATAGAATGGCATGAAAAAGGCGATCCCTTGCAAGAGATCGCTTCTCATTAATCTTCTGTGGACTCCACCTTATGATCTTCCTGCTTGTTTTGACATTCCTTACAAAGATTGATTTCCCTCTCTTCTTTTATCTGAAGCGGTTTGCCACAACGCTGGCACTCATCATAGTTGTTCGGATTTGTTTGAAATCCCGGCATTTCATTACTTCCATCGTTATACATACAAGTTCAGCTCCTTTGTCTTTCACCTTTTCTTTTCTTATTCCCTAATCGCTTTTCGTTAATCATCGCATGATTTCCTTTGCGGCTGTCATTCCTGACAATGTTACCCCAAGTGTTCCCGCTCCAGGAAAGACCGTATCCCCACACTGATAAACGTCCGGAATCCCGGTCCGAATGGAATAACTGTTGAGCCAGCTGTATTTTCCAGTTGGAGTATAGCCACCCACTTTTCCCTTTTGCCTTCTCAACCACTTTTGAAAAGTAATCGGCGTTCCGGGAAGAACGATGTCTAACTTTTCTTTAAAACTTGGGAAGTAGAAGTCCACCGTATTCAGAAGTCGGTTCTTCATATGTTCCTTATCCGCTTCATATTCTTCCGCATTCCACCACTTTGAAATGGATGTGTGAGTAGAAATCGTCATTGAACGCTTTCCCGCAGGCGCCATCGTCGGGTCATGAGGGTCAGATAATGACAGTAAAAACTGCCCCCCCATCATGGAGGTCGTCCGGTTTTTGCGGGTCAAACTGATGATACACGGCGTCTTCTCCCTCAAAAACTGCCCCGTCCACGCCTCCATGAATGATAAACGCTCCCCATGAATCCCTTTTTTCTTCTTTTAACGCTTTAATATAGGATTGTTTACCCATATCTTTTGATACCGTATCATGGAAGTTGTGAACAGAATTGTTCAGCAGAACCTTATGTGCTCGAAATACTCGATCACGTTTCGTATGAAACTCGAAATGCTGGCCGTTTTTCTCTACTTTATGAATAGGATGCCGCAAATAAAGGTCACTCCCTGAATCCTTAATGAAAGATGCCAAACGTTCGGCAACTGCCGCAAGCCCCCCATGTACAGCGTAAGCGCCTTTATGGAATGTTTGTAACGCGGCATACCCCAGAAACGCAGGGCAATAATCAACGCTTGTCTGTACACTATCCATTAACTCGCCATTCAAAAACACGAGGAAAAGACGATTGTTATGAAGGCCATACTTTTTCAGCCGATCTTCTACCGTCTTGTTCATGAAAGGGAGAAGCTTCAAAGCATCTTTGTTTACTAAAGGGGCGACATGCATGAAATCTTTTAAGGTTCGTGGAGGAAATACAGGAAGTTCTTCCGTTAAACGATCTACGATCGCCCCCACTCTATACACTTCATCATAGAACGATTGTATAGCAGCGGATTGTGTTGGAAACACTCGTTGAATTTCTTCATACCAGCGGCTTCGCTTACGGAAATAATGGATGGTTCGATCCGGCATGTGGATATCCATGATGGTATCCAGCAAGGTCATGGGAGGAGGATCGATTTCTAACTGATCAAAGAGTCGACGGAGAACCCCTCCATCTTCAAACCCCATTCCGAGGGTAGCCCCTGACTGAAAACGGTATCCATTTCGTTCAAATTTTCCCGCACTACCTCCAAGTTCGTTGGAGGCTTCAAAGACGGCAACCTTCATTCCTCTTTTGGTGAGAGAAGCGGCAGCTGCCAGCCCACCAAAACCCGCACCAACAACTCCAACATCATAAATCATCCGCACACCTCCCTCCCCTTCTTTTCCCCCATCTCCAAAGTTTTAGGCGTATCTAATGTTCTTCACGTAAGCAGAGAAAAACTTGGAGGAAAAGAGGGCATACCACGAAGAAAAAACTCACTTTACTTATGCATAACAAAACCGGCAGCGTCTTATACGCTGCCGGTTTCCGTTGTATTATTCAAATGAAATGGCCCAGCTTCCTTTACGCATGACGGGTTCTGTCGTTCCGTCTACTCGTACACCATCAATATCAAGCTCACCGGATCCCATCATGAAATCAACGTGAGATAAACTATCATTCACACCATTCTGATCAAGTTCTTCTGCGCTCATATCTGACCCGCCTGTCATGTTGTTCGGATAAGCTTTTCCGAGGGCAAGGTGACAAGAAGCATTCTCATCATAAAGTGTGTTATAGAAAATCAGACCAGATTGAGAAATCGGTGATTCATGCGGCACAAGCGCCAGTTCACCAAGTCTACGTGAACCTTCATCGGTTTCCAAAAGGTGCTTGAGTGTTTCTTCGCCTTCTTCCGCTGTGAAGTCAACAACTTTCCCCTCTTTGAACGTC
The DNA here is from genome assembly GCF_020524085.2 of Halobacillus litoralis. Classification (NCBI taxonomy): domain Bacteria; kingdom Bacillati; phylum Bacillota; class Bacilli; order Caryophanales; family Bacillaceae; genus Halobacillus; species Halobacillus litoralis. The sequence goes on along the minus strand of NZ_CP129016.1, from coordinate 1,274,573 downwards.
AAAGTGAAATTGTCGATGACATTCCCACCATAGTTCAATGGTTTCGTGCTGGAAACTTTCCCATCTACTCCATATTTATGAGGAGCTGTAAATACTTCTTCTGTCGGCATATTCGGGTTAAATTGGACATTGCCTTCCACGGTCTTTGAAGGTCCGCCCTTCCAAATGTGTCCTTCAGGCAGAGCTACTTCTAGGTCCGTACCTGGAGCTTTATAAATCAACTTCTGGTACTGTTTCTTATTCAAGTATTCCCGAGCTTTAATCAATGTTTGGTTATGCTCTTCCCATGCGGCTACTGGATCTTCACGGTCGACACGGACAATGTTGAAGATCTGCTCCCAAAGCTTTTCCACCGCTGTATCTTCGTCTTCTCCAGGGGAAGATCTTTTGTGCCCACTTAGGAATCGGAATACTGACGATCGACCATTGGATCCGGTCATTCATTGTATAATCACGGAACTTGGACATCGCTTCTGACCGCGCTTTTGTAGCAGCTGCCACTTTGCTCGCGTCAATCCCTTTAAGGAGATCAGGGTCTGTAGAGCGAATGGATAGTATGGCCGCTCCCCTGCTCCGCAAAGTACGTGTATTGCTGCTTCTGCCATTCTGGAACGTCTGATAACGTCTCCTGGTCAGCATGTTCATATTTCATACGCGTCAGTTCATCGTCACCCCAGTTAATATGTACATCTTTCGCTCCCATTTCGAAAGCTTTGCGTGCGACGATGCGTGTGAAGTCCGCTCCTGCAATCGTAGAATTAATCATTAGCAATTGATCCTTTTGCAAATTGACACCTGTGCGCAAGGCTAATTCCGCATATTTTTCCAAGTTTTCTTTGCTTGGCATTTTCATGATTACATTCCTCCTGTCAATGCTTGTATCCGTATTCATTATTCCATAAAACGCACAGAACTACAAAAATAAGCCCAACATCATGATAAAAAAAGAGAGCGGAGCACTAAGGGTCTCCACTCTCCGTTCAGTCATTCATCTTCTACCCCTTCAACAATCAAGGAAAGCTCTTCCCACCGTTCCATTTTCGCTTCCAATTCAGATTCAGTTTCATCTTTTTCCTTCGAAAGTTCCTGGACACGATCATAGTTCGTCGCTTCTGCTGCGAGTTTTTCATCAAGAAGCTCAACCTTCTCCTCCAAAGCGGCGATTTCGTCTTCAATCGTTTCCCACTCCTGCTTTTCTCGATAGGATAACTTACGCTTTCGATTTGCTCGTCGTGTATCTTCCTGAGTAGAAGGCTTTTTGCTTACCTGTGCCACTTTCTTCTCATCTTTTCTCTTTTCAAGATATTCCGTGTAATTGCCGTAAAACTTCCGGACGCCGCCATCTCCTTCAAAAGCTAAAAGGCGGTCAACGACACGATCCATGAAATAACGGTCGTGTGAAACCGTGATGACGACACCTGGGAACTGTTCCAAATAGTCTTCCAACACACTCAGCGTCTCCGTGTCGAGGTCGTTGGTCGGTTCGTCTAAGAACAGAACATTCGGTTCGCTCATTAGAACTCTAAGCAAATACAAACGACGGCGCTCTCCTCCAGAAAGACGCTTAATATACGTCCACTGCTGCGGGCGTGGGAATAAGAAACGCTCAAGCATCTGTTCCGCTGTAATTTCATCTCCATCGGCTGTCGTGATGACTTCCGCTACTTCTTTGATATATTCAATGACTTTCAGACTTTCATCAAGCTCTCCGTGATCCTGCGTATAATAGCCTATTTTCACGGTCGAACCAATATGGACACTCCCGGTATCCGGTTGGATGCGCTCAGCCATGATATTAAGCAATGTCGTTTTTCCGGACCCATTCGGACCGATGATGCCGAGTCTTTCTCCCGGCACGACAAGGTAATCCAAATCATCGATGAGCGGTTTACTCCCAAAGCTGTGGGTGATTCCCTCTAACTCTATGACCTGATTTCCTAATCTCGTGGAACCGATCGCCATATCCACGTTTTCCTTCTTCGTATCAAAGGTTTCTTCCTTCATGGCCTCCACACGTTGTTTACGAGCCTTTTGCTTTGTGGTTCTCGCTTTCACACCAGCTTTCAACCAGGCAAGCTCTCTACGGAGTGTATTTTGGTGTTTTTGTTCTGCCTGACGCTCCCACTCTTCTCTTTCCGCTTTTTTCTCGAGGAATGTTTCATAGTTTCCTTCATAGATATACAAGCGGCTTTTATCCAGCTCATAGATCAAATTCGTCACACGATTCAAGAAGTACCTGTCGTGGGTGACGACGACGAGTGATCCTTTATAGGAAGCTAGATACTCTTCCAGCCACTCGATGGTTTCATTATCAAGATGGTTTGTAGGCTCATCGAGCAAAAGCAAGTCAGCCGGCTGAATCAGAGCTTTCGCAATAGCGACCCTTTTTTTCTGTCCCCCGGAAAGTTCGCTGACTTTCTTGTCAAAAAACTCGATTCCCAACTTGGACAGAACCGTTTTGGCCACCGTGTTGGCTTCCCAGGCCCCCTTCTCATCCATCTTCTGCTGAAGGTCCAACATACGTTCTTGGACAAGCGGATCCTCGGGGTGAGCTGCTAACTCCAGTAGAACTTTTTCATAGGCTCTCATGACGACCATGATCTCCGCATCTCCATGATAGATTTGTTCAAGAACGGTATTGTTCTCATCTAATACCGGTTCCTGAGGCAAATATTCCACGGTAAAGTCCTTCGCATGATCCATCTCTCCTGAATCTCCACTCTCTAAGCCTGCGAGAATCTTCATAAGTGTGGATTTCCCCGTACCATTCACTCCAATAAGGCCGATTCGCTGTTGATTGGATATTGTGAAAGTAAGGTCATCAAAAAGATCTTTATCTCCATAACTTTTACTCAATTGATTGACTGATAGTAAACTCATTCCGCTCATTCCTTTTACTGAATATCTCTGTCCATCATATCACATCTGAGAAGGTGTAGAGCGATGTAGCGTCTCGGCTCTCGTTTGGCGCGATTCAGGCCTCGTTTGGCGCGATTCAGGCCTCGTTTGGCGCGATTCAGGCCTCGTTTGGCGCGATTCAGGCCTCGTTTGGCGCGATTCAGGCCTCGTTTGGCGCGATTCAGGCCTCGTTTGGCGCGATTCAGGCCTCGTTTGGCGCGATTCAGGCCTCGTTTGGCGCGATTCAGGCCTCGTTTGGCGCGATTCAGGCCTCGTTTGGCGCGATTCAGGCCTCGTTTGGCGCGATTCAGGCCTCGTTTGGCGCGATTCAGGCCTCGTTTGGCGCGAACGGGCATCCTATAAATGGATGCCCGTTCGCGCAATAATAAAAACAGCCTCTGGAAAGAAATCCTGAGGCTGTTTATGTTTGTTACCCTTGTTCTTTCTCTGAGGATTGATCTCTTCTCCAGTATTCCATCCCTTCGACGCCAGGGAGATGATCTTGATAAAAGACCGGATCTTTTCCTGCTTTCTTTTGCTTACGGTAGTCTTGCAAAGCAGCATAGGCCACAGATGACAATCGGAAAATCGCGTACAAGTTAATTAATGCCATGATCCCCATCGTCAAATCAGCCAGTGACCATACAAGACCAAACTCAGCAATCGCACCGAACATAACCATAAACAACACAGCTAAGCGGTAAATAAAGATCGCTGGTTTGCTTGTTTTGATGAATTCGATGTTCGTCTCTCCATAGTAATAGTTTCCGATGATCGAACTGAATGCGAAAAGAAAGATCGCTATCGCAATGAAAATGGCCGCCCATGAGCCAAGTTCGGACTCAAACGCTTCCTGGGTCAGTTGGATCCCGTCAAGGTCTGTGCCTACATAATCGCCAGCAAAGAGAATAATGACGGCAGTAGCACTACAAATAAGCAACGTATCTGTGAATACACCCAATGTTTGAATCAAACCTTGTTTGACCGGGTGCGTAACTTCAGATGTAGCAGCAGCGTTTGGCGCACTACCCATACCTGCTTCATTGGAGAATAACCCACGTTTAATTCCAATTAGAATCATACCTCCGAAAGTACCTCCAGCAACTTCACGAAAACCGAAAGCACCAGCGAAGATCTGTCCAAACATCGTTGGCACCTGTCCGAGATTCACAACCAATACGTAGGCTGCAAGGATGATATAGAAAATAGCCATAATCGGAATGATGAACTGAGTTACTTGAGCAATTCGTTTTAACCCACCAAAAATAATAAGAGCTACAATAAAAGTAAGAATTCCACCAAGCAACCATTTATCCATATTAAAGGAATTTTCAAAAGCTAGACGGATGGTATTGGATTGCACGGAGCTGAAAACCAACCCATACGTAAATGTAATGGTTATTGCAAAAACAATTCCCAGTCCTCTGTTCTTCAACCCTTTTTCAATATAATAGGCCGGACCGCCTCGATACTGATTCTTTTCAGGAACTTTGTAGATTTGTGCCAGCGTACTTTCGATAAAGCTTGAAGCTCCGCCTAGAACAGCTACAATCCACATCCAGAAAACAGCGCCGGGACCACCAACCGTAATTGCGGCGGCTACACCTGCCAGGTTTCCTGTACCGACACGGGATGCGGTACTGATGGCAAATGCCTGGAAGGGAGAGGTTCCCTTTTTGCCCTCTGCAGAAATCGATCGCTTATCAAAAAGAACGCGGAACATTTCTGGTATGTATGTGAACTGGGCAAAATTCAGTTTAATCGAAAACCATAACCCTAAGCCAAGCAAGGCGGCAACGAGAATGGTCCCCCCACATCCAATCGTTCAGAAAAGTAAGTATATCTTCCACCATAACCTTCACCTCTTTTAAGTAATATTTTCCATTTTAAGTCTTTTCCCATAATCGCTTGCTAACAAACACACAACTACAAGAACTCAACTATTTTACCACATCTGCAACTCTACCCTCTACTTCCATTTAATGAAACCTCTACTATGCTATCGTTCCATATTATGTAAGACTTAGTTTCCGGACTTTTGATGAACAGATCGCGGCACGGGGGATGAATCGCTTCCTAAACAACCTTAACGGCCAACGCAGGTATGACCCTAACACATCTCGGAATCAAGTCCCCCCCTCCTACCCCATGGTGTAATCATGTATGAAAGCCAATTATGTCTAAATGAAAAAAATTCTCAATATTCACTTGACTTCTATGCTGATTCTATTAAAATTGAATCTGGAATGAAAATCATTATCAATGGTTGATAAAATTATACATAAGAGGTGGAAAGAACATGAGAAACAACAAATGGTTTTTAATGAGCTTCATCCTTATCCTTTCTATGTTCGTTCTCGCAGCTTGCGGCGGAGACGATCAGGAAGAAACATCGGAATCGAATGAAGAAGAAACAACGAACACAGAAGAAAACAGCGAAGAAAACGCGTCAGAAGAAACGGGTGGAGAGGTTAACCTTTACACAGGCCGTCACTATGACACTGACCAAGAACTTTATGACAAGTTCGAAGAAGAAACAGGTATTAAAGTCAACGTCATTGAAGGTAAAGACGATGAGTTGATTGCACGTCTTGACCGTGAGGGCGAAGCTTCTGAAGCTGACCTTCTGATTACAGCGGATGCTGGTCGTCTGCACCGTGCGAAGTCCCAAGAGCTTCTGCAGCCGATTGAAAGTGATGTATTAAGTGAAAACATTCCGGAGAAATTCCGTGATGAAGACAACAACTGGTTCGGATTGACGAAACGCGCTCGTATTATTGCTTATCACAAAGAACGTGTAAATGAAGAAGACGTTCAAACTTATATGGATCTAACAAAAGATGAGTTGCAGGACAAAGTCTTGATCCGTTCATCTTCTAACATCTACAACCAGTCCCTTGTCGCTTCTATGATCGCTACTGAAGGTGAAGAAGCTGCGAAAGAATGGGCACAAGGCATCGTGGACAACATGGCCCGTGATCCTCAAGGCGGAGATCGTGACCAGGCGAAAGCGGTAGCTGCCGGTGAAGGTGATGTAGCCGTTATGAATACCTACTACATGGGTAAAATGTTGAATTCTGAAGATGAAGAAGAAGTTAAAGTTGCTGAACAGTTAGAAATCATGTTCCCCAACCAGGATACAACAGGTACTCACGTAAACATCAGTGGTGTTGGTGTAACAGCCAGCAGCCAAAACACGGAAAACGCGAAGAAGTTCATTGAGTTCCTTTCTAAAGAGGAAGCACAAAAACAATTTGCTGAAGCAAACTATGAATACCCGGTCAACCCTAATGTAGAGCCTTCTGAGCTTCTACAAAGCTGGGGAGAGTTCAAAGAACAAGACATTCGTCTGAATGAACTTGGTGAGAATAACGACCGTGCGATTCAAATCATGAATGAAGTCGGTTGGAAATAATACGTTTAGTAACCGCATCATGGCCTTCCATGATGCGGTTTTTTTCTATACAAAACAGTTGAGAACTGTTATCATTAAAGCGGACTCAACCTTGAATGAAGAAAGTTTTCCGGCTTTTTTCATTCAAGGCTGAGCGATTGGTAGGATAAAGGACGTGTCACGCTTGAATTTGTTACGTAAGCTTCCTGGGTACATGAATATTTGGTCGATCCTCAGCCTGGTGATTGTCATTCTGATTCTCATTCCCAACATAACGATCCTCTTCAACTTTTTTACACAAAAGGCTGAAAACTGGAATCACATCCATGAATACATCTTGCCGGATTTATTAAAAAATACAGGCTTGCTTATTGTTTTCACAGGATTTTTAACCATCATCATCGGTACGAGTTTAGCATGGATCGTGTCAGCCTATGAGTTTCCTATGAAAAAGTTCTTTAAATGGGGGCTGATTCTGCCACTGGCCATCCCCCCTTATATTGCGGGTTACACATACAATGGGATCTTGAATTATACAGGCGTCCTTCAAACGACATTAAGGAACAACTGGGACATTGAGGTGGATCAAGTCTACTTCAATATTCTCAACCTGCCGGGGGCCGTCTTTATATTCACGCTCTTTCTCTTTCCCTATGTATACACGATCACAAGAGCTTTTCTAGCTAACCAGTCCGCATCACTCATAGAAAATGCCAGACTCCTCGGCCGCTCTCCAGTAGATATCTTTTTCAGAGTGGTACTCCCTATCTCCCGTGGAGCGATTGTCGGTGGCGTGAGTCTTGTGCTTTTGGAAGTATTAAATGATTATGGGGTGGTTCAATATTTCGGTGTACCAACTTTCAGTACAGCGATTTTTCAAACATGGTTTGGGATGAATGATCTCAATTCAGCCATCAAACTATCGGCGACGCTCATGTTTATTGTGTTTGCCATCCTTACTTTAGAAAAAGTGCTCCGAGGCCGTAAAAAATATGCATCGACAACAGCTAAAGCTCGTCCCCTCCACCCTACCCAGTTAAAAGGATGGAAAGCATGGGGGGCTTTTGGATACTGTCTGTTTATTTTCTTATTAGGATTTCTCATTCCATTCGTGCAACTCGTCGACTGGATGTTATTAACTTTTGAAAAAATTGCATCTCCCGAATTTACGACACTCATATGGAATTCACTTCTTGTCTCTTTCGTGGGTGCCTTACTAATTGTCTTGTTTGCTGTAATTATCGCTAACTTTTCCAGAATGCATCAGAGCGCTTTATCAAAGTCGGCAGCAAAAGTGACCATCTTAGGATATTCCATTCCGGGAGCCGTCATCGCGGTCGGAATCAGTACCGTCTTTATTGGTTTGGATAGTGGTCTTTCAAGCTTTTATGAATCTACTGGTTTGGAAAGCCGCCTATTTTTGAGTACGAGTTTGGTCATCTTAATCTCTGCCTACATCATTCGCTTCCTTGCCATCGGATACAATTCCATCGAATCTGGTTTTGATAAAATCGGCAATAAATACACGGAAGCTTCAAGGATGCTCGGCATGAATATGACACGCACCTTTTTCAAAGTCGATCTGAAAATGATAAAAGCTCCGCTCATCAGTGGGTTCCTGCTCGCTTTTATCGAAATCATTAAAGAATTGCCGCTCACCTTAATATTAAGGCCCTTTAACTTTGGAACACTTTCCACGAATGCCTTTAAATACGCTAGTGATGAGCAAATCCATGAGGCTGCTCTCGCCTCCATCATTATCGTTGTCATCAGTGCCATTGCCGTTTTTGTTTTTCATCAAGTTTTAGAAAAGGAGTCGAATTGATATGTACGTTCAAATCAAAGATCTCTGTTTCGGTTATAAAAACGCAAAAAATTTAACGATTCACCATTTCAACCTCGATATTCAACAAGGAGAAATCATCTCCATTCTTGGTGAAAGTGGCAGTGGGAAAAGTACCGTGCTCCGACTATTGTGTGGTCTTGAGACGCCATCCAAAGGAACCATAAAAATCGGCAGTGAGACAATGACTGATGAACGGACCTTTGTCCTTCCCGAAAAAAGAGGGATTGGCATGGTCTTTCAAGACTATGCCCTGTTCCCCCACATGACGGTTTACGAAAATGTTCAATTCGGTTTAAAGCATTGGAAACGAAAAGATAGAAAGAATCGCGTACACGAAGTGCTTGAATTGGTAAACATGAGTAGCTATGCAAAGAGATACCCTCACGAATTAAGTGGCGGACAGCAGCAGAGAATCGCTCTGGCTCGTTCCCTTGCACCTGAGCCTTCCCTTCTTCTTTTGGATGAACCGTTCAGTAATTTAGATGCAGACCTTCAAATCAAAATTAGAAGTGAATTGAAAGAAATCATAAAACAAACAGGTACGACCTCTATTTTCGTCACTCACGACCGTGAAGACTCGAGAGCCATTGCTGATCGTATTATTACAATGAGAGACGGAGCTGCCCACGATTGGGACTCCCTTTGTACAACAACCCGTGCTGAAGAAGAGGTGCGTCAACCTGAGCTCGTCCGGCTCAAATAGAAAAAAGCTTGGCTACCTATAATGGCAGCCAAGCTTTTTTAGCAATCGCGTTTCCAAGGAAGGCTGGTACCAAACTTCTCCGCAAGTTCCTTGGATTCTTTCCTTCTATTCTTCCGATGTTCATGACGCTTCTGCGCGTTCTCATGCAGCCACTTTTCTTCGTCTGATTCAGGATACACCCCTGGCACAGGTGAAGGTTCATTCTTTTCGTCCACAGCTACCATAGATAGAAAAGCTGTTGTACAAACCTTTCTTTCTCCAGTCAAAAGGTTTTCAGTCGTTGCTTTGACGAACACTTCCATGGACGTGTTATGTGTCCATGTTACGAATGCCTCCAGGCAAATGGTGTCTCCCTCAAAAACAGGCTGTAAGAAATCGACAGAATCAGTAGATGCCGTCACAACCGGCTTTCTGGCATGTCTGACAGCTGCAATCGCTGCTACATCATCAATGTGAGCCATTAGTTTCCCACCAAATAACGTACCATGACTATTGGTATCCGGTGGTAAAACGTGTGAACTTTTTACCGTTAATGAATCGATACAAGGTTTTGCTTCCATGCTGTATTCCCTCACTTCTTTATGGAATCGTTCTCTGCCTTCTATTATACCATGTTTGGTATATCTCACTCTTTTTCACTTAACACAATTTCAAAAACTGCACCCGACGTGTCTTTCCGATTATAGGCATGGATTTCCCCGCCACTCCGTTCAATGATTGCCCTGGATATAGCAAGCCCAAGCCCTGTTTCCCCTTCTTTTCCTTTAATGAAACGTTCGAAAAGTTGAGGAAGAAGCTCTTCTGGAATGCCAGGACCATCATCGATTACTTTCACTCTATATAGATCCCTCTCTCTTTCCGTTGTCACGGTTACTGTACTCTCCGCATGTCTGACCGCATTGCTTAAAATATTGATCATCGCCTGGAGCACTCTTTCCCTGTCAACGAATGCATGATACGGATGTATATCTTCCGTTCTCAATTCAATTCTCTTTTCCTTTGCAAGTGGATACAACCGATCCCTCGCCTGACTTATCACTTCGGATATCTCCGTTCCCTCGGGGTTATACACGTCTTCACTGCTGTCGAGCTTGGCTAACAGAATCATTTCATTGACAATCTTTTTCAAACGCTCGGTCTCGCTTACCATCACATTCAAACCCTTTTCTGCCGCTTCTCCTTCAAAGATTCCATCCCTGATTCCCTCCGCGTATCCCTGAATGGACATCAACGGGGTTTTAAGTTCATGGGAAGCATTTTGAAAGAACTGCTTTTGGGAGTGTATGTACCTCGATAGCTCTGCAGCCATATGCCTGAGGCTTTGTTCAACTTCTCCAATCTCACCGGCAGCCTGCACTTTTTTCACATCAGAAAACTGACGCTTCTCTATTTTCTTCACTTCTTCTTTCAGTTTGGTAAGAGGGGTTACGAGACGCCACGTCAATACATAACTGAGGACGATGGCAAGCAATAGACCAATGAGAAATACGACAATCATCCGTGAAGCAAAAACGGATTGGACGGCCTGCAAGTCATTAAGAGGGGTCGCCATGACAAGGACTTGATTCTCGTCTCTACTCACAGGAAAATCGTAAGCAACGTATTTTTCCCCCATCGTTTCCCAAACTTCCTGATCGATGAGTTCCTCTTCATAACGCTCCACCCATGAATACGCAACGACCGCAGGCATGGTACGGAATAAAATTTCGTTGCTTTCCCGATCAAATAATACGATCGGGTAATTACGGTCCTGCAATAGCTGGGAAAGTTCAGGGCTGCGCTCTGGGTCTTGGTCACTGATAATATCCACAAGAAGATCTGCTCTCCCCTCTAGCTGGCGCTGTTCATCCTGTATCAGCATGTCCATGAGGAGCGAGTAGATAAAAAATGCAGTGATGGACATGATGACGATAATTAATGTTGCAAACGCGGCATTCAATTGATACAAAAGCTTCATGTACGCTTCTCCTTCAATCGATATCCGTGTCCCCAAACCGTTTCTATCGGAAGATCTTTCATCTTTTTGCGTAGTCGCTTGATCAGGTCGTCGACCGCACGATCACTCCCGTAATAATCTTCTCCCCCTACCTTGATCAGCAGTTCTTCACGCGCAAAGGCACGGTTCTCTTGAGAAGCTAAGATCTTCAGCATTTCAAATTCTTTCGTTGTCACTTCAATCTCTTCCCCCTGGAAGTAAGCTTGTCTCTCCGCATCATTCAGTTCCAATTCACCAGCTACGATGGTGTCCTGCTCCTCGTCAGCAGTCGGCTTCATGGCCTGCCAACGCTTCAAGTGACGCTTTGCCCTGGCCACCAACTCTCTTGGGCTGAAAGGTTTGGTTAAGTAATCGTCCCCACCGAGTTCCAAACCCAGTATTTTATCTACCTCTTCATCTTTGGCTGATATAATAATAATCGGAACTTCTGAAGTCTGGCGTATTTTTTTACAAAACTCATACCCATCCATTCCATGAAGCATGATGTCCAGCACCCAAAGGTCAGGGGTCTGTTCCTGAAAAATATCCCAGGCCTTTTCTGCCGTATCGACAGCTATAACCTGGTACCCTTCTTTATTTAAATAACCTTCTACAATATCTCGAATATTCGGATCATCTTCTACAAGTCCAATCATCTGATTCATAGATGGTCTCCTCCTCTATCCACATCTGCTTTTGTTTTATTCTCTCATATTTTTATGGATTACTCCTACATTCCACACTTTTTCCACAATTACACCAAAGTCATTCCATATCTCTGTCGTAGAATAAGAATTGTCAGAGGGAAACACCACAGATCAACAGCGAATTATAATGAAAGGGGCGTCGTTTCTCTAATGTTTGATGAGCAGAAGCGAAATGATAAGAAACAATACAAACGTTCCGGTATAGCTTTTAGTGTTTTAGGAGCCATTGCAGCTGTTTTTCTAGTTACCACCGTTTTTCAGTGGCAGGGCATTTCAATAGATATCAATACTGAAAAGCCGACAGCACAAGCCAACGAACTGAATCTCGGGAAAAACCAGGAGGAAGTGACTCAAGCAGTCAACGAAGCTTCCGAAGCGGTTGTAGGAATTAGTAATGTCCAAAATACAGGACAAGGTGCTAAAAAAGCCGGTACAGGTTCCGGGGTCATTTATAAGGAAGAAGGCGGAAAAGCTTTTGTTGCCACCAACCATCACGTCATCGAGAATGCTTCTGAACTTGAAGTTATTCTGAGTGATGGAACAAAAGTGAAAGCCGAACTAAAAGGCAGTGACCCTTTAACAGACCTGGAGCCGTTTTACAAATAGATAGCGAACATGTGCAAAAGGTTGCTGAATTAGGTAAAGCCAGTGACGTAGAGGTCGGGCAAACAGCCATTGCCATCGGTAACCCGCTGGGCATGGAATTCGCAGGATCCGTAACGAAAGGAATTGTCAGTGGTTTGAACCGTAATATTCCAGTCGATATTAACGGTGATCAACAGCCAGATTGGCAAACCGAAGTCCTTCAAACCGATGCAGCCATCAACCCAGGTAACAGTGGCGGTGCGCTCATCAATCTGCAAGGCGAAGTCATCGGAATCAACTCTATGAAAATCGCAAAAGCCGAAGTTGAAGGAATAGGATTCTCTATCCCAATGGACGTTGCTAAACCTGTCATTGAAGATTTAGAGACGAACGGCGAAGTTGAGCGTCCTTACATGGGAGTTTCCCTGCAAGACTTGAACCAAATCCCTAACCCTGTGTTACAACGTGAACTAGGGTTGCCAGAAAAAGTGACTGAAGGCGTCCTCGTCCAAGGCGTCGAAAAAGGCTCCCCTGCTGATGAAGCAGGACTTGAAAAGTACGATGTCATCACCGCCATCGACGGAAATGAAATCGAGTCACTCATCAGCTTGCGACAGTATCTCTACAACCAAGCACAAGACGGAGATACAGCCGAGCTTGAAGTTTACCGTGACGGCAAACCAACCACCGTCCAAATTACGCTAACCTCTCGATAATTGAACAGATATGAAGAATACGTGATGAAGAAAGATTGTAAAGTGGAAACGCTGATGGGGATTCGACATCCAATAGATACGATCGATCCCCCCTCCAAATAGCTATTAGATTAAACAATTCCCTTCAGCCTTTCTCGTGTTACAAAGGAAAACCAATACCAAAACAACCTCTCTCAAAAAGCCCTGCGCAAGATGCGCAGGGCTTTTTAATCTATTCAACTATTTGGCAAGATTTTGGAAGAATCGAATTCAAGGTGCTTTGGGGTTCGTTGCTGAGTTAAGTATCAGGGTTGGTCGGGAAGCAACTCGCTTTCCTGTGGGGGAGCGCCGAGCTTCCTCGGGCTACCGCCCTGCGGGATCTCGCCTGTCTCCTTCTCCCACGGGAGTCTCGCAGCTTCCCAACCACCCCATTCCATGAATGTGAGAAACAAACCCCTTTACAGTGGGAATGTGCCTTCCACTATCCTGGTGTTATAAGCATAAAGCGCTCTACAACAAGCTTTTCGCATGCAGAATAGCGTCCTTAGGAGTTCATTACTGTCTAATTACCATGTGCATAAAAACAGTTTTTTTCATAAGTGGTTTCGAGATACTTATTTGGCAAAGGGGCGGAGGGGAATGGCGAGACTCCTGCGGGAAAAAAGTGCATGGTGAGACCCCACAGGACGCAGTCCGAGGAGGCTCACCGCGCTCCCGCGGAAAGCGAGCTATTCCCCGCAGCCCCCATCCACTCAACAAAAGTCTCGAAACTGGGTCTTCTACAATCTTGAAGAGTAAAATAATTATAGGATTGGTGATAATAGCCTTGAGATGGCTTCTTTGAAACGGATCCATTTTGTTCTGGATTGATAGAGTTTGAATGTCAGCTCTGTCGACTCTACAATGTCCTCATGGAAACGATCGGCTAATGACTGCGCGACTTGTGGATGATACAAAAAGGCGTTCACTTCAAAGTTCAGCCGGAAGCTTCGGACATCAATATTGGCTGTACCTACGGAAGCGATTTTGCCATCAACGACAATGGTTTTGGCGTGTAAGAAACCTTTTTGATACACATAAATGCTGGCACCTGCTTTTAACATATCTCCAATGTTTGAAAATGTTGCCCAGTACACAAATGGATGGTCCGGTTTATTAGGAATCATGATACGCACGTCCACTCCTGACAGGACCGCTACGCGAAGCGCATCAAGCAAGCTGTCATCAGGAATGAAGTATGGAGTTTGAATGTACACATACTCTTTAGCGGACAGGATCATTTTCAAATAGCCATGCTTGATTTGTTCCCATTCCGAATCAGGACCACTGGAGACGATCTGCATGCCGACATCGCCTTTCGGTTTAGCCTGGTAATACCTCTGCTCATAGACAATATCTCTGCGTGAAGCATGGTTCCAATCAAGGATGAAGCGTGTTTGCATGTTGCTCACCGCTTCTCCTTCCACGCGTAAATGGGTATCCCGCCAATATCCAAACCTTTTATTAAAGCCCAAATATTCGTCACCGATGTTGAAACCTCCGATGTACCCGATTTCACCGTCAATAATCGCAAGCTTTCTATGGTTCCGGTAGTTAATCTTCATATTTACTTTAGGGATAAAGGAAGGGAAAAACGACTCGACTTGCACGCCAGCTTCTTTCAGGCTCCGCTTATAGGAACGCTTCAATAATCTTGAACCCATGTCATCATACAAGAGTTTGACTTCCACACCTTCCATCGCTTTCCTTTTCAGTACATCAGCAAGACGGTGCCCCAGGTTATCGTCTCTTAAAATATAATAAAGCAAGTGAATATGATTTTCTGCTTTTTCAAGATCTTCAATAAGTGCATGAAACTTCTTTTGCCCATCCGTAAATATTTCAACTTGGTTATTTTGCGATAATAGCGCATCATTGTTTTTCAGATGCATATAAATTAAATCTTCATATGGAATGATATCTTCATGTTGGACTTTCAATTCGTTATTCTTGATGGCTGTCAATTGTTCTTGGACCGCAGCAAGAAGTCCAAGACGACTCTTTTTGTCCCAGGTGAATATTTCTTTATTGCTGAGTCGGCGTCCGAAGATCAGATAAAGAAAGAAACCTGCGACAGGGATAAATAGTAAAACCATCAACCACGCCCATGTTGCACTGGCATCTCTTCGCTCAAGGAAGATGATGGCTAAAGCAAGCAACACGTTCAAGGTCAGAATGATACTCACAAAAATCGGCAGGATGTTCAACGTGGCCACCTTCCTTTTTCTAACAAGAAATCATGATATAAATATATCATATTCCTTCCATTCGTTGATTACGACATGCCTGGCCTGTCGTCTTTCTATGAAAAAAGTAAAAAGAGATAAGCCCTCCTTTAAAGAATGCCTATCTCTTTTCAAGATATCATGGTTATTTCGTCATCAATATACCTGCTTCTTCCAATGCCGTCTCCGCCTCGTCGAGGGCTTCCTAGCTGTCCGCCGCAATGGTATGCGTATGGATGCCGCCTGTCAATTCGAGTAAGTAAGAGGCTTTGGTGCTGTTCACTTTCTCGATGAATTTCTTTACATCACGGCGATTCGAAATGGTAAGTCTGGCCGTTAAATCACCATAAATAGGGTGTTCGACAACGACATCCTGGACATGAACACCATGATCAACCAGAATATTGAGTTCCTGTTCTGTTTCGTCCCCCTGGTGCTTGCATACAATCGTACGTTGATAGGGCAATTCTTCTTTTCCATCCATCATGTACATATACCCTTGGCTTGTGGCGACGATCGGTTCATTCTTTGCTTTCAGCAGGGAGACATCACCGACAATGACTTGCCGGGTCACGTTCATTTCCTCCGCAAGAGAACTACCTGTCACAGGAGCACCTTTTTGTTTTAATAAAGCAAGGATAAACTCTCTTCGTTCATTCGCTTTCATTTTCTTTGAAGATTGACTCATAGACATGACCCCTCCGTGCAATTTACATAAAATTATCTTACCACAACAATAAGGTTTTCAGAAAGCGAGCCCCACTCCCCATTAAGAGTACTCATAACCTTTCAAGTCCCATTTTTCAATGGAGAAAGTTGTGGATCCTAAAGACGTAAAGAGGATATGTTCTTCTTCCGCTTGAGGATAAATCCTAGAAGTAAATACTTCTTTCCCACCATTAATGAAAATTTCAACTGATGACTGATCGATAAACAAACGAAGGTCCTTCAACTCCTCGTCCAATTTCACTCGACGGAACTCCGTTTTGGAACGGTCTTCTAAGTGCGGTCTGGATAATGTGACGACATGGTCTTTGTAACTTAATGAGGCATACTGAAAAAGCTCGATGGCGAACATGTCTTCCAGTGATTCAAAATCGAGGTTCAACTCAATCGATCTCCCCTGCACCCCTCTCACCGCTTTTTGATCATTTTCAATCGTAATCGATGAATGCATTAAAACGGGTCCACGCATGTCGGCTAGCTCAGGAAGGGGAGCTTGAATGATTCTTTCACCATCCCACTTCAATTCACGCGGAATCGTCAAGCAATGAACCCACCCATGTTCAACAGTCGGGTGTGCTTGTTCATATTGCTCCGGAACACCCATCCAGCCGACGAGTATCCTTCTTCCTTTTTCATCCTGGGTGGTTTGAGGAGCATAAAACTCAAAGCCTCGATCCAACTCGCGAAATTCTCCATGTTGGAACGTTTCACCGGTCTCGTTCCATTGCCCGATAAAATACCCACTCTGATATGTATTCGCATAGTCCATTCCATCAGCCTCAAGCCCCTGTGGACAGACCATGAGCACGTCTGCATTATTTAACTCGAATAAATCCGGACATTCCCACATGTAACCGAACTCGCCCAGCTTCCCTTCTTTACTCCCAGCGATGGGACCAACGTGCTCCCATGTGTGAAGGTCCGTCGAACGGAACAATACAGCCTTCCCTTGCTTGTCTTCTGTTTGTGCTCCAACCACCATGTACCATTGGTCACCCTTTTTCCATACTTTCGGGTCTCTAAAATGACCCGTATAACCTTTGGGTGTTTCAATGATGACGCCTTTTTTCTCAAACTGTAACCCATCCCGAGATACAGCAAGACATTGATATTCTGCCTCTGGTCCATCTTCACCTTCAATGTTCCCCGTGTAGAAAAGGTGCAATTGATCATTATGAACAACAGCGCTGCCCGAATAAACACCGTCCTTGTCATACCAATCAGATGGAGTCAAAGCGACAGACTCATGCTTCCAATTCACAAGATCTTCAGATGTGTAGTGTCCCCAGTATTTTGCCCCATGAGCTGTAGAGAATGGCATCCATTGATAAAAAAGATGGTACGTCCCATTCCATTGTATGAATCCATTCGGGTCGTTCATCAAACCGACAGGCGGCATGTGATGGTAATGCTGACGATACGTGTCCGCTTCTACAGTTTGCTTATGTTCTTGTATTTCTGTTTCCACTTTCTTACGCAGCTCTGAATCACGCTTAGACATAACGCTTCTCCTCCTTTTTCTTCCTTATCCGTCTTCTTTCTTGCCCCATTATAAAACATCCCACCGTCCTCCGCCATGAAAGATCTCTTCTTGAAGACTAAGTCTCGAGATATCCAGAGAGTTTCCATTATATTTGCTAGCTTTTAAAGATCGGAGCAATCACTCGCTTTCCACGGGCGCATGGTGACCATTTAGGGACTGGTTGCTGATACTGGTTAAATCATTGAAGTCACTGATAAATGTGTGAAAGGCACCGATAAAAGGCCGGAAGTCACTGATAAGTACCAGCCACCCACCGATATATGCTTAAAACCCACTGATAAATCTTATTAACGTCTTATAAATATTCTCTTTTTGGATCATACGTTAAGAAAAAGCCTGAAGTACTAGGGTACCTCAGGCTTTCTGGGTTTAATTATTTCGTTTTCAGTGTAGCGATGGTAGATTCGCCGGCGTTGGCGCCGTCGCTATAGGATGGATCGAAGTTTTCGACTATATCATCATAGTTTGTAATGACTACAGGCGTGATCGTGCTTTTCGCTTTTTCTTTAACGAGGTCCATGTCAAACGTAATCAAATGATCGCCGGCA
Organism: Halobacillus litoralis; assembly: GCF_020524085.2. Classification (NCBI taxonomy): domain Bacteria; kingdom Bacillati; phylum Bacillota; class Bacilli; order Caryophanales; family Bacillaceae; genus Halobacillus; species Halobacillus litoralis. The sequence goes on along the minus strand of NZ_CP129016.1, from coordinate 1,256,689 downwards.
TTTACTTTATCTCCAGTGGTGACATGCCCTTCAAAACCTTCCCCTTCCATAGAAACCGTTTCAAGGCCAATGTGTACAAGAACTTCCACACCTGACTTCGTTTTAATTCCTACGGCGTGGTTAGTAGGGAAAAGTTGGACGATTTCTCCGGATACAGGGCTCACTACTTTTCCATCAGTCGGTTCAATAGCTACGCCGTCCCCCATCATCCGCTGACTAAATACAGGGTCGTCCACATCATCCAGAGGAACCACTTTTCCATTTACCGGAGCGACAATCTGTTCCTCCACACTCTTATTGTTACCAAACAGTTTTTTCAACATAACTCCATCGTCCCTTCTATGTTTTTTTTATGCGACAAGCTTGAACTTTTATTTCTCTTCACACTGGTAATACTTTTCCCCATGTGATGATGGATAAACACATATAAGTTAACGATTATTGAAGACTCTCTTGTGAATATGAAAAGAGCTCTATGCTTTTGCATAGAGCTCTTGATTGTGTATCATACTTTTTTCAAAGACTGATGGAGATCTTCCCAAAGATCTTCAACGGATTCCAGCCCGGCGGATAGCCGGATGAGTGTATCCGTAATCCCCATTTCCTGCCTCTTTTCTTCGGGGACGACTGCGTGAGTCATGGTAGCCGGATGCTGGATCAGTGTTTCTGCATCTCCGAGGCTGACGGCAATTTGAATCAGCTTCAGCCGGTCCATGAATTGCTGCGCCTCTTTTTTATCCCCTTCTATTTCAAAGGCAAGCACGCCTCCACCTGTTCTCATTTGCTTTTGAACAATATGATATTGCTCGTTTCCTTCCATCCCTGGGTAATACACTTGTTTGACTTTGGGATGGTGATCCAGCCTTTTCGCCAGATCATAAGCGTTTATGCTGTGGCGGTCCATACGTACATGGAGGGTCTTTAAACCTCTCAGTAAAAGCCAGGCATCAAATGGTGATAGGACACCACCGATATCTTTCTGTTGAGACATGGCTAACTCATCCATGAATTCTTTGTTCCCTACGACAAGTCCAGCAATGACATCGCCGTGTCCACCGATGTATTTGGTGGCACTATGCAGAACAATATCACACCCAAGATCCAACGGGCGCTGAAGATAAGGGGTGCAAAAAGTGTTATCGACAACGACGGGGATGTCATGTTCTTTCGCCACCCGTGCCACCATAGCCAGGTCAATGATTTTCATTGTCGGATTAATGGGGGTTTCAATAAAGATACAGCGGGTTTCAGGAGTGATCTTCTCCCTCACATCCTCCTCTGTTTCCATATAGCTGAAATCATGGGTGATTGCATATTTTTCTTCAAACATCTGCAGTAAACCATAAGTACAGCCGTAAAGACCATTTGAGCACAAAACATGATCACCAGCTTTTGTGAGTGCTATTAAAACCGCCGATACAGCAGCCATACCTGAGGCGAAAGCAAGCCCCCGTTCTCCACCCTCCAGAGTGGCAATACGCTCTTCTAATGTTCGTACCGTCGGGTTACCAAGTCTCGTATAAATGTATCCTTCCTCTTCCCCCGCAAATCTCCGTTCGCCCTCAGCGGCAGAAGAAAAAGAAAAAGTAGAAGTTTGAAAGATTGGTGTCGTCAAGCTTCCATCATATTTCTCTGCTTTTTCATGATTATGGATCATTGCTGTTTCAATCCGTTTCTCTTTGTTTTTCAAAACGGCCTTCCCCCTCACTTTGTAAGCGTTTTCAATTAATTGTAACAAAAGAAGGAGAAAAAGACCTCCTTCTTAACTACTATATTCAATCCTCTGCTTGGCGTTCGAGCGGACCTTTCTTCCATGCAAGAGAATATAAAGGAAGACCGCACCGAATACGACAAAAGAACTGTTAAAATATAAAGAGGAAAATCCGATGCCTGTAGCAATCGCTCCCACAACATAGGATCCTACTCCAATTCCTATATCAAAAATTGTAAAGAAAGTGGCTGTAGCTGAGCCTGCTCGATCTGGTACTTTTTTTCAAAGCGATGGTCTGCATACTTGGAACGAGGGTGCCCCACCCAAGCCCAATCAACCCACCAGCCAACAATAGAACAAAAGCCGTGTTGGCAAAGCTGAGGATCAGCATCCCTGCACCAAAGGTAAGGATAGATGGAATGACAATCACATTTTCTCCATATTGATCAAACCACCTTCCTGTAAATGGCCGGGAGACAAGTAGCACAAGAGCATAAACAACGAAGAAGTAACTAGCCGCCTGGGCAAGGCCGAGCTGGTTTGCATAGACGGAAACAAAAGATAAAACCCCCCGCGTAGGCAAGCGCCATGACGGCACCGGTTAAAGCTATAGGGATTACAGGTTTTTCTAAAAGGTTGTGCATGCTTGGGACTAAGCTTTTCTTTGCGGGTGCGGCAAGGGCATCTACGCGAATGACAAGTCCTGTAAGCAAAGCCAAAACAGCAAGAGCGACACATACGTAGAACATTACGGTGAAGCCTGCATTCTGTATCAAAGTAAGACCCAGAAAAGGACCAATGACCATCGCGAAGTTCATCGACATCGCAAAATAACCGAGTCCCTCCCCTTTTCTTTGATCCGGAATAACGTCTGCAGCAATAGCCCCTAGAGCTGTCGTGCCCATCCCGAAACCGATTCCTTGTATAAAGCGAATGATGAGAAGCGTAGAAAAGGAGTCAAACCATAGATACAAAAAAGAACTCCCTAAAAATATGCTTAAAGCAATCACAACCACAGGCTTCCGTCCAAAGGATTCCACCCACTGCCCTGAGAGTGGGCGTATAAGAATGGCTGCAAGCAAGAAGACCGTAATAATCAGTCCTGCTTCCCCTTCGGCCACTCCGATGGATTCCATCGTATAGATCGGCATAGTGACGAACAGAAGATAAAAGACTAAAAATACGAGGAAGTTGCTCGCACATACATTAAGAAAACTACCCGTCCATAAACGTGGTTGTCTCTCCATCAGCTTCACCCCCTTTCTTCTTCAATCAGGTTGGAGAGCGTAAGTACATGCTCTTCCAATACGGTTTCCCTTCGCTCGCCTAAACGTTCCAGTAAACGCGCTTCTGCATTTTGTATGGCCTGCTGCCAAATCGGATAACGTTCTCTTCCTGCTTTCGACAACGTGATATCATTCGTGCGCTGATCAGTGCTCTTGTTTTTTTCGATATACCCAAGAGCCTCCAGTTTAGCAATGACCCTTGATAATGGGGGTGCTTCAATATTCAAGCGGTCTTTAAGCTCTGCCTGTGTCATCGATCCTCCATGGCTGTGCAATTGAAATAATACCGCCCAGTGAGACATATAAATATCTTCGTCCTGCAATCCTTCATTCAAAAATTGGTTTACATTTCTCGATAATTGTTGAATATGGTGAAAAAGCAAACTCATGATGGACACTTCCTTTCGTTACCTAGGTAACATTCTTAACAAAAAAAGGGCTCTCTTTACGAGAGCATCTTAAAAGATCATAACATACATGGTTCCATTTATACTATTTTGTCACCTTATTGGTAAAGTGTTCATGATAGAGCTGTTCGGACCACGCGATGGCTTGGCCGTATACTTCAAACACTTCCGAATAGGACAAGCCCCACTCAGCCAAGTGAGTTTCCAACCACTCAAAATCCGCTTTTTCCATCGCAACAGCCATATCCAAAACGAGTCGATACGTATTCTGCTGCCCTTCTAAAGCTTTCTTTATCTCTTCGTCGAGAGGCAATGAATCAATGACTTCATGGGCAGGTCGTTGAGTGATTACATCGATTAACGACATGAATCCGGTCAGGAAATATCCGTCCGCCTTTTTTTCTGCTCTGATTCTGACGGCCATCTGTTCACACAATTTGGCACGAACAAGACTTGTTTTTATGACAAGTTGCGATTGTGTCGAGGTGACCGAAGTCGTTTGTTCAACCGATAATACGTATAACCACTTTTTCAGGCCCTCAGTACCTAACAGCATGACGGCTTGTCTGATCGATTGAATCGGTACTTTTGTCCGTTGCTGAGAGGAGTTGATCAAACGCAGCAATTTGTAAGTAAGGGCTAAATCCTGTTCCATGATTTCCGTTACTTTTTCAATATTAATCTCTTCATCCGTAGCTGTAAGCTCTTTAATCATTTGAAAATAGGTCGAGGAAAGAAATGGGATATCCATTCCTTTCACGATTACCGGCTTACTGAAATAAAACCCCTGAAAGAGCGAAAATCCTTCCTCTATGCAACGTTGATGCTCTTCGTGGGTTTCCACTTTTTCAGCTAACAACGTCACCCCATACTCTTCCCCTAACTGAATGATTTTCGTCCGATTCTCATCCGTCACTTCCCGAATATCCACTTTTAAAATATCCACATAATGAAGAAGTTCATATACGGACGGGCGATCGATATCAATAACATCATCAAGAGCAATCAGATATCCTTTTTCCTTCAAGGTTCTGCAAACTCTAATGAGGTCGAGGCTGAACGACACGTGTTCAAGGATCTCAACGACCAGCTGTTCAGAATTGAAGTATTCAGGGACTTGTTCGAGCAGAAGATCTTCCGTGAAATTGATAAAACATGGCTTGTTGTGTGACAAGCGCTCTAAGCCGATCGTAACAAAACTGTTCATCAAAACTTCTGAGGTTGCCTGGCTCCCATCCATCGGTACGAACCGATTTTCTTCACTGTTCCGATACAGTAGTTCATAGGCATATACATCATTCTCGACTGTCAAAATCGGCTGCCGCGCCACGAATACTTCCATCCTGCTTACCACCTTCATGCGTTTCTTACCATCTTGTTCAAGTATACTACAAAGCCTAAATGTTGTTAATTTTTCCATGGAAAAATACATGAAACCTTTGTAGAGGGAAAGACTGAAAGAAACGAGTCATTTCAGGAGGGAAACTCATGGAACAACACGAGAATTGGACTCAACCAGAACCTTTATGGCGAGAAAATATGTCATTGCCGACTTTTGAAGCTATGAAAGAGGATACAACGACAGAGGTGGCTGTTGTCGGTGGCGGAATCACCGGGATTACGACCGCTTACCTTTTAGCAAAAGCAGGAAAAAAAGTTACCCTTATGGAAGCGGATGAACTGTTGAATGGTACGACAGGTCATACGACGGCAAAAGTAACGGCTCAACACGGATTGATCTACCATGAATTATTAAAACACTTTGGTGAAGAGGAAGCTTCACTATACTATCAGGCCCAAATGAGTGCCCTGCAGTCCATGGAGGAATGGATTGACAAGTATCAAATCGATTGCGACTGGGTGAAAGAGGATGCTTACCTCTTCGCTACTACGAAAAAGGGTGCGCATAAACTGAAAAATGAATATGAGGCCTATCAAAAGCTCGGCATTCCAGGTGGCACGGTTGATGCCCTCCCTTTTGACATGGAAGCAACGAAAGCACTCAGCATGAAGAATCAAGCGCGCTTCCACCCCCTCAAATACTTAGCTGCACTCATTGAAGAATTCGTGACTCTGGGTGGAGAGATTTTTGAACACACGAAAGCCACAGATGTAAAAGAAAAGGACCGCATTGAAATCCAAACAGGAGATGGGCATATGCTTGCCTGCGAGAAGTTGGTTTCATGCAGCCATTTCCCTTTTTATGATGGAAAAGGATTTTATTTCAGCCGCATGTATGCCGAGCGTTCCTACCTCCTTGCCATTGAACCTGAAAAAGAAGTACCTGAAGGGATGTATTTGTCGATCGATGAGCCGAAACGTTCCATCCGCACGGCTGAATACAATGGAAAACCTGTGTTGTTGATCGGTGGGGAAAGTCACAAGACAGGTCAAGGGTTGGATACATCGTTCCATTACAATGCGCTGGAAGAATTCGCTGCCCAGACGTTCGGCATAAAAGAGAAACTGTTCCAATGGTCAGCACAAGATCTCACCACACTTGATAAAGTACCGTATATCGGCCCAATCACACGAAACAACGATCGCGTATTCATCGCTACAGGTTTCCGTAAATGGGGCATGACGAACGGGACGCTCGCAGCTAAACTGATTAGTGATTATGTCCTTGGTGAGGAATCTCTTTTTCACGAACTATTCAAACCTACACGCTTCAAGTCAGACCCTAGCATGAAGCAATTTTTATCCCAGAATTTTGATGTCGCTGTACACCTGGTCGAAGGGAAACTGGAACTTGTAGCCGAACGCCCGAACTCTCTCAAAAAAGGGGGAAGGGATGGTCGTCCAGTGGCGCGGAGAAAGAGCCGGTGCGTACAGAGATGACGAAGGCAAACTGCATGTCCTCGACACGACCTGCACACATATGGGGTGTGAAGTCGAATGGAATAGTGGTGAACATACGTGGGATTGTCCATGTCACGGGTCCCGTTTTTCCTATGATGGGGCGGTTGTCGAAGGCCCTGCTGACAAGCCTCTGATGAAAATTGCATTAGAAGGGCAACCGGATCACCACGCTCCACTAGGAGAAAGTAACGCAGAAGAACACGGTGAACAACCTTAATGTGCATGGCCCGTCTTATGGGCCATGCATTTTTCAAGCTTCGCCTTTCGAACGGTGATATAATGAATCGGATGAACAAATATCCCGACATACGAAAGGGTCCTCACCATGATCAATGAACACAAACTAGGTGTTATCTATACGGCCGGTGCTTACATCCTGTGGGGTGTGCTCCCCATTTACTGGAAGATGATTCAAGAGATTCCCGCTTTTGAAATCCTGGCTCACCGCATCGTCTGGTCCTTCCTCTTCATGGGACTCGTAATCTTAATGGCAAGGAAACAGAAAGAGTTTATGCGGGAATGCCGGCAAATCGTAAAAAATAAGAAACAGTTGATTGGCATCACCCTTGCCTCCATCACAATCAGCATCAACTGGGTTACATATATACTTGCGGTCAACACGGGTCACGTCGTTGAAGCAAGTCTCGGTTATTACATCAACCCGCTCGTCAGTATTCTGCTCGGCATGATTGTGTTAAAAGAAAAATTCTCAAAAGCCCAATGGCTCGCCTTCTTACTAGCAGGGTTAGGGGTTATGTATATGACAGTCAACTTCGGTTCCGTCCCGTGGCTTGCTTTGCTGCTCGCCTTCAGCTTTGGATCATACGGACTTTTGAAAAAACTTGTCCCTTTGAATGCCATGTTCGGTTTGACGATTGAAACGTTGATTGTCACTCCAATCGCTCTGGTCTTTCTTCTCCAACAACAGACCGGCCAATGGTCCACGATAGATTTTTGGTCGTGGACGACGGCCATCGTTTTCGGCGCCGGAATCGTCACAGCGATCCCCCTCCTCTTGTTCTCGGCAGGGGCAAAAAGAATTCCCTTATCAATGGTGGGGTTCCTTCAGTATTTCGCTCCCACCATCATGCTGATTATAGGTATCTTCCTATATGATGAGCCTTTCACGGATGTTCACGCTGTATCCTTCACCCTCATATGGGCAGGACTCGCGGTTTATACCGTCACAAGAATGAAACGATTGAAAAAATATGAAGCGAAAGCAAGTTAAAAAAGGTTGGGGGCCATGCATGGCCCCCAACCTTTTTACTGGCTCCTTTGGCGCGAAAGGTCATCCTCAAAACGGATGACCTTTCGCTTTGTTAGGCAGACCGCCTAACATAAGCTCACCAACTCAAATAAGCTGCCGCATCTTTCCCTGAGAGATAAGCACTTTCAAACCTCGTGCGTCCGGCTTCATCATTTAGTCTCAAAAATGCATCACCGGCGACTACGAGACGTCCATCTCCTGAGAGATCGACATAAGGCTGCCGCATCACTTTTTTGGCCTGGGCGTACCTCCAACGTTTCAACTGTTCGGACTCCAGCTGTTTCCAGTTCAGATAACCCGCTGCCTTTTCTTTAATTAATGACATCACGTAATCTTCACCATAATGTTTCCGTGACCAGTCCGCTTCCATATAGACGCTCACAATCGTATCATCTGATATCCCTTTTTTTCGATGATCGACCATCCGTTCCATCCCTTCAGGCAGGCCCACATCTACATGGCCATCTTCCGGTAGTTCCGTCTCTTCTTTGAAATGGAAAATGCCAACATACGTTGGTTCGAAATAAATGCCCCTAAGTTGCTTCAGTTCTTCTTCTTCAACCTCCACTTCACTATTCTTCAATAATTCAGTGATCTGAGGTGATGGCATTGTCAGAAGTACTTTATCTGATTGCCACTCTTTTCCGTCTTCACTATAAAGGCGATATCCTCCCTCTACTTCAAGCAGTTTGACTACTTTCGTATGTAGGGAAGTGGGAAGACCTGAAGCTAACTGCTTCGCAAGGCCGTTCATGCCCTGTACAGCGGTGTAGCGAGGGTATTTCTCTCCAAACCATTGTTTAATCCATCCTTGATCGAGCCAACCCTGCACCTCTTCTTCTAATTCATCTGTTCGTACGGTGAAAAATTGTGCTCCGTGATCGGCCCTTCCATCTGCTACTCTTCTTGTGGCGAGTCGTCCACCGACACTTTTACTTTTATCTGTTAACAAGAGATTACTTCTGCCTTGTTTCTTTAATCTCCGTGCTGCTGTAATGCCGGCCAGTCCCGCACCTATGATCGTAATTTCATAATGATCCATCCGAACCCCTCCATTCAACGATTTATAGTCCATTCCCACTGCCATATAAATAAAACGATATCTTCTTACATGTTTAGAAAAAAAGAACACCCTCATCATGTGAGGATGTTCTTATTCTACCAAAATCTATTTCGCAGTTTCTGTCTTTTTCTGTCTACGGAACTTCATTAATGTTTCGTACGCCAGCGGTACGATGAGTAGTGTTAGGAGTGTGGAACTCGCTAACCCTCCGATAACCGTAACTCCAAGACCTTTACTGATGATTGAACCACCTTCAAATCCAAGCGCCAGCGGAAGCAGGGCTCCGATTGTGGCAAGAGCTGTCATCAAGATCGGGCGGAGTCTAGTCATTCCAGCATCGAGCAGCGCTTCGCGTGTAGAGAAGCCTTCTTTTTCTTTATAAATGACACGGTCGACGAGAACGATCGCATTGGTCACAACAATTCCGATCAGCATCAATGCACCGATCATGGCAGAAATACTAAGCGTTTCTCCACTGATCAATAATCCAAGAACCGCTCCGATAATGGTAAACGGTAAAGAGAATAGAATTGCTAGTGGCGCAAGTCCTCCGCCAAAGAAAACAACAAGGATCAAGTACACGATTGCGATAGCCGCAAGCATGGCTATACCTAATTGGGAGAACGATTCATTAATATCTTCCGCTACCCCGCCTTGAGTAATTTCAACACCGGATGGCGTGTCAATGTCCTGTACTTTTTCATTGACATCTTGAGAAACGGCACCCACGTCATCTACTGTAATTTCCGCACTGACACTTGCATACACACGTCCATTTCTCCGTGTAATTGTATCAGCTGTTGTCCCCTCTTCGATTTCGACAAGTTCACTGATGGCGACTGTCTGACCCGTTGGAGATGTGATTTCTTTCTCAGTTAAGTCTTCAATTCCAGTAATGTCTTCTTTTTCAACTTCGAGATAGACATTCAGTTCCTCTCCATCCCGTTCAATCGTCGTGATTACGGGCTCCTGACGATTTTGCCCGAGCTCCATGCCGATTTGGGCAGCTGTAAGACCTAATTCACTAAGACGTTCATGGTCGGCTACAAGCGTATATTCCTCGTAGGACTCTGAAAGGCTGGAATCGACGTTTCTCAAATTCTCTTCTTCTGCAAGAAGTTCTTCAACTTCAGTTACGACTGGTTTGATTTCTTCTGTATTATCTCCGTACACACGCAGTTCAAGTCCACTGCTTGATCCTGCTCCAGAGAAATCCTGACTCATCCATTCGCCGTTTTCGGTTTGTTCATTCAAGCTGTCTATGACGGCTTGCGTTTCTTCCAAAAATTCTTCGGTATCATCGGCATATTCCACGTAAAACATGGCTTGATTGGAAGCGCCAGGGTTCATCGGGTTTTCGCCACCGACAGAGTATTGAACCGTTTCCGCTCCATCACGGTCCATAAAGAATTGCTGTGCATCTTCAGCGATACGTTCCACATCGTCTGATGTCTGCCCCGGTTCAGGACTGAAGGTTGCAACGACCATTTTCTGTTCTTGTTCAGGAAGAAAACTTGTTCCCACAAGTGGAAGAAGAGCGATACTTCCGACAAGAACCAAGACAGCGATGATGCTGGAAATGATTTTATGGTTCAGCGTACTATTCAGGACCTTTTTATAGAAAAGAGCGAGTTTTCCTGCCCCTTCTTCATGTGTACGTCCCTTTATCTTCGATTCTTTTAATAGAGAATGAGACAGCATCGGGACAATGGTAACAGCCACAAGCAAAGAGGCTAACAAGGCAAAAACTACGGTTAGTGCAAACGGTAAGAATATTTGACCGACTGTACCTTCCACAAGGCCCAGCGGCAGGAACACAGCGATCGTTACAAGCGTCGATGAAAGGATCGGCATGAACATCTCTTTCGTCGATTCACGAATCAGTGCTTTTCCTTTTAACTTCTCTTCCGATAACGACATCCGTCTGTATATGTTCTCAACAACAACAATCGAGTCATCCACCACACGTCCGATCGCAACCGTCATGGCTCCGAGGGTCATGATATTCAAAGTGATGTCCATCCAGTTCAAGAATAGAATGGCAATCAATAAGGATAGCGGAATGGAAATGACAGAGATCAGTGTCGTCTTGATGTTGCGTAAGAACAATAAGATGACGAGGACAGCAAATATTCCACCAAACAATGCCTTATTAAGCATGGTACTGACAGACTCTTCAATCGGCTCGCCCTGGTCAAAGGAGTACACAAACTCTACCCCATCCAGCTCTTACTGGAAAGATTCTGTTTCTTCTTTTACAAGGTTTACGACATCAACCGTATTCGCTTCTTGTGATTTGACAATCTGCAAGGAAATGGAATCTTCTCCATTCGTACGGGAAATGGATTCAGCCTCTCCAACGACCTCTACATCAGCAATTTCGCCCAGGGTGACCGTCGGAATGCCATCCATTGCTGGCATGTCACCGGTCGTCGCTCCCTGTCCCTGACCTCCTTGCTGTGCTTCTGGAGGAATTTGCTCTGCTCCTTGCGAAGGCATTTGTTGACCTTGCTGAGCCCCTCCTGCAGAAGGAATAGCAGGGATCTTCAATTCTTTCAATTCTTCTACACTTGTAAGGTTTCCATCAATGACGACAGATTTCTGAGTATCATCAAACGTGTACAAACCTAGCGGGAAGGAAACATCCGACCCTTGAATGAAACTTGTAATGGTTTCTTGGTCGAGACCCCGTTCATTCAATACTTCTTCATTCAAATCAATCCGGACTTCTTCAAGCTGCTGCCCGGAAACCTGCACATCCGCAACACCTTCAAGCCCCTCAAGAGAAGGCACAATCTCTTCTTCTACTGTTGTCGTCAATTGTTCAAGAGACCCATCTCCATTGATGGCACTCAAGCTCACGACAGGAAAAGCGTTGAAGTTCAGACGAGATACGGAAGGCTCTTCTGCTCCTTCCGGCAAAGTCACTTGATTGACGGCTTCTTGCAATTCATCCTCTGCTTCATCTAAACTTTTATCAAAGCTATATTCCAACTGAAGCGAAGAAGCATTTTGAAAAGATGAAGAACTGACTGTCTTCACTCCACTTAAATTGCTCACTTGCTGTTCAAGTGGTTCTGATATTTGATCAGCCACCTCTTCTGGTGTAGCCCCTGGATACGTCGTTGTCACCGTAATGATCGGTGGCTCGATATCTGGTATCGTTTCAAGCTTCATATTCAATCCAGCATATAAACCTGCAGCGGTAATGAGGATTGTCATCAGCCAAATTGCAAATTTGTTGTTCATCGAAAAATCGATGATTCGTTTCATACTCAACTCTCCCCTTTATTGACCAGTTAGTCATAACACTATAAAATATAAATGACCAACTGGTCAGAGGTCAAGAGAAAACATCAACTTCTCCAAGTTTGAAGGAGCGACAACCATGGAACAAAAATCAATATATATTATCGAACAGTCCATCAAACTGTTTGCCAAAAAAGGATTCAGCTCTACTTCCGTTCAGGAAATCGCAAGTGCATGCGGAATATCCAAAGGAGCATTCTATCTCCATTTCAAATCGAAAGATGCTTTGCTGCTCGACATTTTCAATTATTATTATCAACGGATTCAGACGCGCATTGACGAAATTCAAAAGCTCGATGCTGATGATCGTACTAAGTTTAAGAAACAATTGCAGGTCACATTCGAAGAACTAGCCGATCACCGTGAATTCATCATTATGCAAATCCGTGAACAAGCCATTCCCTTTAATGAAAACATTGAACAATTCCTCACTCAGATGCGTGTGAACTCCTATCTTTTCTACAAAACCCACTTGCAAAACATCTATCAGGAGCGGGTGAGTGAAACCGGATGGGAGGTCAGCCTGATCCTGCAGGGAATGTTCAAAGGGTATATGGATCTAATCATTATTGAAGGGGCTGATTTAGACCTCGAGGCCCTAACGGAAGCGATGTTACGCAGAACAGACTACATTGTCGAAGGTTTTGAAAAGAGTGGTGACCAACCAGTCATAACGGAAGGAACCATGCGCCAGCTCTTACCTGCTACCTTCTATGGAAAAGAAAAAGAGCGATTGCTATCTAGTTTAGAGGAACTAGCCAACGAAGGAGACCAGGAGATTAAAGATACGGTGCATGTCCTGACTGAAGAGATGAAGAAGGAACAGCCTCGATCTGCCATTTTAAAGGGAATGATGGCAAACCTCGAAGGTTCCTCACTTTACACCGAAACGATCGCCAGCATCAAAAAATACTATCAATTATAAAAAGAGTCTCCCAATTCTATGGTTATATAAAAAGCTCAGGCATCTGGCCTGAGCTTTTTGTTATACACGTTCTGCTTCTAGTACTTCATCGAGAATTGGATAGACAGCTTCTACGCCTTCTTCTGCGACTAAACAAGCTACACCAAGCGGGGTTTCCCAAAAGGAATCAGGAATATAAGGGTTTTTAAGCCCTGCCGGCTGGTAAAGTGAACGGTAGATGCGGTTCAAATGCTGACGTGTCTCTTCAGGATCTCTTTCTTTTTCACCACGGGCAATTAAGAACACGTAGCGCATCGACTGAAACAAGTTGTCTCCTGGCATGAACGTATATTCCTTAAAGAACTTCAGCTGTTCCTGCGCTTTTTCCTTCAAACCCGATTGGACAGCCAAATCATCGAGATGTTGTTGCAAATGGTTGTGCACCTGTTGGAAAACTCTCCGTTTTTCATCCTGCATGACTTTATCATTATAGATTTCCTGCAATTTTGTAAATGCGGTTTCTTTCGTCCATTCCATCTTGATCACCTCATTACCTACATTCTACTTTTATCGCTAGGATTCCTTTTTAAATCCGAACTGTTCTGCTTCCATTTGCATCGCTGTATGAAGAAGAGGAAAATCTGCAGCATCATTTTCTAAATGACGGGATAAATTGGGGACCAGTTTGTTCCATACCATTGGATTTGCTGCCATCGATTGAAACAAAGCCAATTCATTATCTGTCCATTTTCTTAAGGACTGGATGTAATGAAGGGTCATTTGGAAACCAGGGAAAAGCTGCTCGTCCCTCTTCCTTGCGAACTCCTCCATTGCTTCATCCACCGTTACTCCTTCATCGATCTTCAAGCAGGCATCGGCCAATAAGAATGACTGCATAAATGCATCATTGATCCCTAACCCTGTACTCGGGTCTTTGCTGTGGCCAGCATCTCCGATCAATGCCCAGCCATCACCATACGCCGTTCGGAAAAAGTTCGGCATGCCTGGTGTTCCAATGATCTTCCCTTGAAGCTTGGCACCTTTCATTCTTTCCTTCATTCCGTACATTTGATCAAACGTTTGTTTAAACGATTCTTCCGGGTTTTTCATCATCGATTTGAATTCTTCTGGATGGATTTCTATGCCCAGGCAGTCTCGGTTGGGCTCCATTGGAAAAACAAAGCCAATTCGACCTTCATGAAGAAAGATCTCTGTAGCAGGTTCCGGTAAAGGCTCTACCCCCTCAAAATACCCGTAGACGACCGGGCGCAAAGGCTTGGTTTCTTCATACTTCTCTGCACCTGTCCAATGAGCAATGTTCGAGTTTTTCCCATCAGCCCCAACGATCAAATCAGCATAGAAATCTTGTGGGCTCCCTTTTTCTATTAGACTGACGCCAACGACCTTCTCCTCTTCCCAGATCAATTCTCGTGCCGCGGTATCGGGTTTGAAATGGACGGATGGGAAAGTGACCGCTCGATCAATCAGCATGGAGTCGAGCTTGTCTCTTCTTGGAATGATGGTATAGGACGTCCTTGGTCCTTCTACGAAACTGCTCCCAATATAGGTCCTCATTCTCGTTACTTTTCTCAAACCCGACTCTTCGAGTTGCTTAAGCACGCCTAATTTTTCTAAGAATCCTGTGTGGGACATAAAATGAGTGGATAATGTATTACTTGGAAAACTGGCTTTATCAACAAGGAGGACCTTCTTCCCCATTTCTCCTAACAATATAGCTAAACTTGCGCCGGCTACACGTGCACCGACGATAATGACATCATAATGAGCATTCATGATTGCACACACCTTCACGTATCGTTTACCTCCATCATAACTGGAGTACCACGAAAACTCTAGAGTGGTCAGTTGTAGATAAGCTCCCTTCAGTTGGAGACTCAGTTCGAGATGTTTCCGTGGTTCGTTGCCATAATAAGCGCTAGGGGTGGTTGGGAAGCCGCTCGCTTTCCTGCGGGGATGACGGCAAGCCTCCTCCAGCTCCGCTCTGTGGGGTCTAGCCAGCCAATCCATTCCCGCGGGAGTCTCGCAGCTTCCCAACCACCCCATTCGATGAATGTGAGAAACGAACCCCTTTACCCATTTGGATTGTCTTCCACTATACTACTGTTATAAGCATAAAGCGCCCTGTATCAAGCTAAATAACTGCATATTCTAGAAGTGGTTTCGAGACACTCATACGGCCAAGGGGCGGAGGGAAACGGTGAGACTCCTATGGGACGTGTGGGACAGGTGAGACCCCGCAGGACGAAGTCCGAGGAGGCTCACCGCCCGCCCCATGGAAAGCGAACGGTTTCCCGGAGCCCCTAAACGCACACAAACATCTCGAAACTGAGCCTTCAACAATCCTGCCATATACTTTAATAACTGATTATAGATAATTGCACATAAAAAAACTCCCGCGGTGGGGAGTTTTAGTTAGTAGGTGCGCTCTTCTTCAACTTCATGGTTTTGATCCAAGATTTGAAGTTTGCTCGGTTTGTTTTCCTTTGCGATTTCTTCTGCTTTAGCAACCGCAGTATCACGCTCATCATAAAGATCTGTCGGAGCGACATCTTCAATTTTTACAAACCAGCCGGTTACATCTTTATTAGGTACAACACTATATTGTTTCATGAACTTCACTCCTATCTCATAGACTTAATTATCCATTCCCACAGCTAGGAGGGTTCAAACGTATCAAAATTGTTTGACAATGAGAAAAGACGCCTTTATAATTTCAAACAAGTCAGAAAAATTGAATAAAAACAACTCTTATCGAGAGCGGCAGAGGGACTAGGCCCTACGACGCCCGGCAACCTTCAAGGTATTACCTTGAAAAGGTGCTACATCCTACAGATCACATGATCTGAAAGATAAGGGGAGGTATGAGATACATAAAGCCCTCTTCTTACTTACAGAAGAGGGCTTTTCGTTTTCCCTCTTCTACAAAGTGGATGCCCTAGAAAAAAGCAGAGGAGGAACTTTTCATGAGTACACCATTCCATACGTTCGGTCCTGAAACGAATTTGCTTCACGGCGGTCAAGAACCGGATCCAGCTACAGGGTCCCGCGCTGTACCGATTTATCAGACGACATCGTATGTTTTCAATGATACGGAACATGCTCAAAATCTTTTTTCGCTTGCGGAACCTGGAAACATTTATTCACGCATCGGAAACCCGACCGTCGATGTATTTGAACAACGACTCGCTCTTCTTGAGGACGGGGCCGCGGCGGTGGCGACAGCATCAGGTATGTCTGCGATCACGATGGCTATTCTGAATGTCGCTAAAGCCGGTGATGATATTGTGACTTCAACAAACCTCTATGGAGGGACCTACAATTTGTTTGTCCACACCCTCCCCCGCTATGGGATCAATGTCCATTTTGTTGAAGAAGATGATCCGGAATCATTCGCCAAGGCGATTACTCCTCATACAAAAGCGATTTTTGCTGAAACGATCGGTAATCCGAGCTTGAATGTATTGGACATTGAAGCGATTGCAGATGTCGCTCATGACCACCACATCCCTCTCATCATTGATAATACATTCGCTACCCCATATGTCTGTAGACCGATTGATTGGGGTGCTGACATCGTAGTGCACTCGGCCACTAAATGGATTGGCGGACATGGCACGGCTATTGGAGGTGTTGTCGTTGATAGTGGACGTTTCAACTGGAATCATGAAAAATTCCCAGGATTTACGGAGCCTGATGAAAGCTATAACGGCATCCGATTCGGGATCGATGTAGGTCCCGCTGCTTTCGCCATAAAATTACGCGTACAGCTGCTTCGAGACATAGGGGCATGTCTCAGCCCACAAAACGCTTTCTTACTTTTGCAGGGTTTGGAAACTTTACACTTGCGAGTGAAAACACATGCCGATCAGGCTTTGGAAATTGCCGAATATTTGAACCATCACGAAGGGGTTGAATGGGTGAATTATCCAGGCTTGAAGGATCACCCCACTTATTCCCTGGCAAAAAAATATTTCCACTACGGTCATGGATCGATCGTTGTTTTCGGAATTAAAGGAGGGCGTGAAGCAGGACGCAAACTAATTGATCAAAGCACCATCTGGTCGCATGTAGCAAACGTCGGAGATGCTAAATCTTTAATCATCCACCCGGCCTCTACAACCCACCAGCAATTAAGCGATGAAAACTTGAGTAAATCAGGTGTAACAGAAGAACTTGTCCGCTTGTCTGTCGGGTTAGAGTCTGTAGAAGATTTAATTCAGGACCTGGACAACGCCATTTTCCACGCCACTGGATATAAGAAACCCTACGGGAAAGGCAAGCATGTGGCAGAGCCTGTTTTATCTTCCTCCCTGGATCGTTCGAACGGGGAATTGAGAAAAAGAGTAATCGGAATTGTTGGCTCAAGTGCTCTTCTTGTAGAGCAGAGCAAGCTGGAAAGACTGGGATTCGAAGTTGTTACCTTCTCTCACATTGAAGATCTTCAAAAAGTAACGAATGTCAACTGGGATATTGTCTATGTGGAGGAAGCAAATGAGGATGTCTTGAACATAGCGAAGGAAGTTAAACCAACCCTTCTATGGTCACGTAAACCAATCACTCACGAAGATGCAGCCATCATTTCAGGGGTAAGCCTTTATGAGGCTGTTGTGAATATCCGGTCAGGGAAAGATTTTTCCACTTCCCTCGTATCAGTCTAGTGAAAGAAAGGAGCATGAAAAGCATGTCATTACAAAACCCCACCAGCCACCCAAGAACCAATCAATCGATATCGATCGGCGCTTTCACCTTCGAGTCTGGTGAGAAACTTTCGAATGTCGAACTTGCCTACGAAAGATACGGGCCGACAAATGCTCCCGTCATCCTCGTATGCCACGCATTAACGGGCAACCAGCTCGCCGTCGGTTCAAGGGATGAACGTGGCTGGTGGGCCGGTTTAATCGGTGAAGATTGTCCCATCGACACCAATCGCTATCAAGTGATCACCTTCAATGTTCTTGGTGGATGTCACGGATCTACAGGGCCTGCGAGCATGAATCCAGACACAGGCGAACCATACCGTCAAACCTTTCCGACAGTTACCATTCGGGACATGGTCCACGCTCAATATAAAGCTTTACATCGCTTAGACATCACTCATGTCCATGCGATAGCAGGCGGATCGCTTGGAGGTATGCAGACGTACGAATGGGGTCTGCTTTACCCTGATTTTATGAAAAAACTATTCATTCTCGCAGCGACTCCTTATTTAAGTGATTACGGCATCGCTTTTAATCATATCGGTGCTCGTGCCATCAAGAGTGACCCCCACTTCCGAAATGGAGACTATCATTCCAATGAAGATCTAAAGGGATTCGAAATTGCCCGGATGACAGGGATGGTCACGTACAGAAGCAGTACCTTATTTGAAAAAAGGTTCGACCGGTCCTATCACGCCGATACCTCTTATGAAATCCAATCTTATTTGGATTATCAAGGCGATAAGATCAAAGAACGCTTTGATGCCAACAGCTATCTTTATCTTCTAGAGGCGATGAACAACCATGACATCGGACGAGGAAGAAATGGGTGGGCACAAGCAGCTAAGCAATACAAAGCAGAGGTTCATACCTTCAGCTTTGAACACGACCTTCTTTATCCGGAAGCCTTGATCCACCCCTTCTCTATCTCCTGCAATAAAGGGAAGCACCATCACATATCCACCGACTATGGTCATGATGGATTTCTCGTAGAGTTCGACCGTTGGGGCAAATGGGTGGAAGAACAATTAAAATAATTCCCTGTCGATGACACTTCCACCCGTATAAGCAAAATAAAAACCGTTCCGTTTTTAATCCAAAACGGAACGGTTTTCTTGTTTATCACTAAAATGACTGACAGGAACGACTTTATATCCTTTAGCTGTCAGTTTTTCCAATAAAAGATCTACGGTTTCCACTGTAGAAAGTTGAAGGTCATGAAGCAAAATAATGGAACCATCTTCTACTTCAGAAAGAATATCTTCAGCTACCGCTTCCGGTTTTAGGTCTTCCCATTTTTCAGAATAGATGGTCCACGGAACAACATTACCTTCTCCTTGATAGCTGGCAGAAGGCATGTTTCCAAAAGGTAATCGCAGTAAATCTACCTTCTGTCCGGTCACTTGTTCCAAAATCGTTTGAGTCGATGAGATCTGCTGATGGATTTGGTCATCAGACAAGCGACTCAAACGGGGGTGATTCCACGTATGGTTGCCAATTTCGTGCCCGCGTTCACTCACTTCCTGAGTCACTTCGGGATAGTAACCCACACGTTTTCCGATCATGAAGAAAGAGGCTTTCGCTTCATACTTGTCCAGTACATCAAGGATTTTTCTAGTCACTTCCGGATGAGGACCATCATCGAAGGTTAATGCCACTTCTTTCCCTTCCTCATGCAGATGGTTTTCTAAAGAAAAATCCTGGTATTTCATATCGCTTCCCTGATCCTCGGTAGTGGGATCAGACGTTGCTTCAGGCGTCTCTTTAATGGCATCTTTGTACTCTGAACGAAGAAGTTTAGATACTTTATCCTTTTCGATCATCACACGAAATGGTTCCCCATTAGCTGGATCATCTAAAAATACAAGGACTCCTTCACCCGTCATAGCGATATTTTCGTAGAATTCAGGTTTAGCCTCAAGCTTATCCAGAATCTTCGAGTGTTCTTCACCGGCATCTATCAATTTCTCTTTCGTCCAGGAGTGAAGACGATCAACATAATAGATGTCTTCTTTGAATAATTCTTCCAGCGACAAAGCTTTGCCATTTTTCTTATCGAAATTCATGATGGTTTGGTTGGTCATGACGCCGTCTTCACCAAGGTCCATGGTTTCTATAAACCTCACAACAAAAAAACGTTGGTTTTGATGAATGACTTCAAAATCAATGTGCAGTTCATGCGACTGGCTTCCATCATTTTTTTGCTTACTTTTATAGCTTTCTTGTTTAAACAAAGCTTTCTGCTGATTCACATAATCTATAATAGTTTGGTCAATTTGGTTATTCGGTGTTTGTGGATAATGCGCAGTCATGTGATACTCTTCGTATTCATTGATATCTGTTTCTATACTCACTTTATACATTTCCTGATTACCCGTCTTCTCTCCCGACTCTTCATTAGCATTTGCAATGAAAGAACAGCCGGACGCCGTCAACAAAACAAACAAAATGGTATATATAATCGGTTGTCTCATGATTTTCCCTCTTTATCTCATAGTCACACAATCTATTGTAACACAAATGTAACAATGACTTAATTACTTCGATATATTCAGTAAATTAAGTTAATTCAACAACCCCCCTATTTCTTGAACGCTCCCAATTGTGGAATACTCAGTATCGAGGCGTCTGTGTGATTTTAGGCAATTCGGGAAAAGGTTCGCTTCCATGGGGCGGGCCCTGAGCCTCCTCAGGCTCAGCCTTCCGGGTTCTCAACTTTCCCGCACACCCCATAGGAGGCTCTCCGTCATCCCCGCAGGAATTCAGTAGCTTCCCAGCCTCCACTGACGCTTAACCCAGGCAGCGATTCCCGAGAACATCTCGAAACTGAGCCTTCAAGAATCCTGCCATAAAACGGCATAAAAAAAAGAACTCTCCCAAAAGGAAAGTTCTAGATGTTGGTGCGGACGTCCCATAGTTCGGGAAAGAAGCGGTGGTCGAGGACTTTCTTTAAGTAGCCGACACCCGAAGATCCGCCCGTGCCTTTTTTGTGACCGATGATCCGTTCGACGGTTTTCATATGACGGAAACGCCATTGCTGGAGACTGTCTTCAATGTCAACAAGCTTCTCCCCTAATTGGTACAAGTCCCAATATTGCTCCACATCTTTATAGACATTCGTCCAGGCAACTTCTACGCTCGAGTCCTTTTCATAAAGCTGTGTGTAATCGCGGTCCAACAATTTCTCTGAAATCGGAAAACCAGAATCCGATAACTTCTCAATGGCAGCATCGTAAAGGCTTGGTGCACGATAAGCCCCATCAAGTCGATGATGCAGATCAGGATCTTTTGCGTAGATCTTTAATACGTGAGGGGTTTTATACCCCAGTGCAAATTCAATCATTCTGTACTGATAGGATTGGAATCCGGAAGCCTGTCCAAGATGATCACGGAACTCCATATATTCTGACGGGGTCAATGTCGAAAGTACATCCCACGCTTGAATAATCTGTTTCTGAATGCTGGATACGCGTGCCAGCATCTTAAAAGCCGCCTGCATTTGGTCTTCCCTGATGGCTTCTATAGCTGCTTGAAGTTCATGTAACGTCAACTTCATCCATAGTTCACTGACTTGATGAATGATAATAAAGAGCATCTCATCATGATGGGAGGATAGCCGATTTTGGGCAGATAGCAGTTCATTCAAATTCAAGTATTCACCATAGGTCATCCGGCTTGAAAAATCAGTATGAATGTTCTCGTTTCCATCATTTTTATGATTTGTCACTGCTGTCCCTCCTTCAGTCTAAGACGCCGCGTTCAGGTATATTGTTAAAAGTCATTGGTAAAAATTCCGTATGGACTGTCCCTTCATACATGAGAAGCGTTCCTAAGAGCGGGTGCTCCGTGTGTACATGCACCCGAAAAGCTCCTTCCTCTTCATCATAATGCTCGTATACACTGGTCGTCGGATTGGCCATAGACATGAGTCCATCTAGATTCATTGCTTTAGACTCCATATAAAGTCCGCCTTCTGCAGTGACATGGATGTCGAGCTCTGTTTGTAGAAGCCCTGTCTTTCCGAGATCATCAACGATACAACCTTTCTCTTCATCGAATCGCATTGCTGCATCAAAACCTCGAATAGAGTAAGGGAAGAAAAACCTTCGAATCCAACTGATCGTCTCTCGTCCTCTTTCATCTACATAGATATAATTCTCAAGGGTGAATGGCACATCTTTCCCTCGTTCTGCAAACACAAGATGATCTTTTGTTCCCACCTGAAGGAAAGGTCGCAGTAATGGATGTGTCCCTCTGATTTCAGTCATTCTCCCTTGTCCAAGGATCATTAGATTTTGTTTACTCGTTAATCCGTACTTCTTTTGAAGCTCTGGATGAAGATTATGGAATTGCTCACCCAGTGCTCGATGAAAAATCGATTTCATGGAAAAAAACTCCTCCCAAAACAAGTTTCCATCCATGTTTTTTATGGATGGTTCTATCATGTTTGCCCCGTGCCGCTTATGTAATGTCCCTATTTAAAAAGGGTTAATAAAAAAGGTATGAACGGATTCAAAACAGAATATGGTTTTATTTAGAAACCTATTTTCTTTAATGGATGTAATGGCATTATAGCATAAGTAACCGCTTTCCATTACACCTGCGATTAAATAAGACCTGCCTTTCAGCAGGTCTTTATGCTTGTATTTGTGATTAGTGAAGAAGCTAAAAACCGTTTACGGTATTCATCTGATGTTGTACCTGGGGGCAGAGACCTTCGTGACATTAACCGCTAAGGTGCACAAACAAACTCAAGAATATGCATGCCGACCTGAAGCTCTACCCTTCACAAAACAGAATTACATGACCTCTTCTGCGTAGTCGCTGATGGAATAGCCTTTTTGTTGTTTCATAAGCCATCCTTGTTTTTCAAGCTGGTTGAAAAGTTTTTGAATATGTTTTTCAGGCCAACTGGAAAGGATGCCAAACCATCGTGTTTCATGCAGGTGGAGTTGCCTAAGTTTGTTGGTTGCTTTTCCAGCAAGCACTTGTACTAAGGTATGGGCCGGGTAATCGGTTCCGTAATAGTAGATCAAGTCCAGCACTTGTTGAGTTTCTGCATAGGTCAGCGATCTTCCTTTGACGGTAATGATTACATCATTCTCTTCATAGCGAACCTCACTCAATTTATTTTTCAACTCTTCTAAGACGTGGCTGGTCATCGGATATACATTTTCCGGAACAATCTTCTGCCAATCCCGGAGTTCTTTCAACATTCTTACGTCGTCGAGCTCTATTCCGGAAAGCCATATCAGCTCAGATTCCGTTATACGTTCAGGGATTCGACTCCGGTTTAATTTATCATACATGTAGAGGAGTGGATGCGATTCCATACCTTCTGTTTTACGCTGATAACGTTGAATCTGTCTGACAACATCTAAACTTTCATCGAGCGTTTTTCTGGCGACAGTCAACTGTTTTTTCAACCCCCTTAATTGAATCAGTTGTTCAAGGAGGCGCTGGTTTTGTACAGCGATTTCATTGAATTGTTTCTCAATGGTAATGACTCGTTTCGTCGCTCGTTCCACATCGAATTCTTCTTCAAGAGCAACTCTGTCTTCATCAATGTAATAAAGAAGGGTATAATCACATCTTTCACAAGTGCAACAGATGCACCGCTCCTTTGAGAGAAAGGCGAGCGATTTATTATGCGGACAACTCCCTTCCCTTCCTTCCAACCAATCTGCTGGTAAAGTGCGGAAAGGACGCATAACGATGTTGACTCTGTGACGCCAGTAGGCCACATCCTCCGGGTAATTAAGAACCGATAGGAGAGCAGATTGATTCATGACTTCAACTGCATCAATGACATCCCTTTTCTCATGGAACAATCGTACGATCGGGTGATTGTGAAAAGCAGCAGATATTTTATCAATCCAATCCTTGCGGTCGTATTCACTTATATGTGATAAAAACAGATAGTCCTCAAGCACTTCCCCTACGTGTTCATAAAGTTGTTCCGAGGAGAGCTGGGTAAAATCTGTACTGTATAAAAACTCCTCTTTTAAAGGTAGTCCATGTTCTTCCGACAAGGACCTCCATAAAAACAATTCTGGGCGCAACAAGTGTGGATGGATCGTCTCTTCTTTTTCAAAAGAAACCGGTAGGACAGCTTTCCCTGACAACCCTAGGTAGGGGCGAATGTTTGCAACATCAAGAGCTTTGTCGTTGATTTGATCCACGATTGCGTCGTTAAGCCTGGATAGTAACCCCCGTTCAAATTTATGTCCAATCGACCGGATTTGTTTGTTCTTCTTTCCGATCGGTGCAAGTACTACATACGGGTATCGTTGATCCTGGTAAGCAATCCTGTTTGGCAGTCCCATAATGATTCCCCTTTGAATAAGGATTTACTACTATTATAGAAAAAGTATTACGATGTACCAATAAATATAAGTAAAATGGGCGTCATACTGTTAAAATTTCCACGGAATACCCAATGAAAAGCCCCGTTTCTATAACACCTGGGATCGCGCTCAACTCTTTTTCCAGCGTATCGTGTATATCAGCAAACCTGACGTCGATAATCACATTGCCGGCTTCGGTCATAACCGGACCATCCTTCGCTGTCGCCATACGCAGCTGAATGTGATCACACGTAAAAGTCTGAAGGGCTGTTTCTACAAGATGAACCGCTCGTGGATCCACTTCTAATGGAACCGCAAACTTCTCCCCAAGCTTTTCAACATGCTTGCTTTCATCTACTAAAATATACGTTTTTTCAGCGCTTGCCATTACAAGCTTCTCTGCAAAAAGGGCGCCCCCTCTTCCTTTGATGAGACGGTGTTCTCCATCTACCTCGTCCGCGCCATCAAATCCCCAATCCGGCCGGTGATTGAGAAGAGAAGTCGTCGTCAGTCCATAATAACTGCAGTTCATTTCTGCCTCCTTAGAAGTAGGAACAGCTAATATATCCAGCTTTTCCTCCGCCACTCTTTTAGCAATCTTTTCGAGAGCAAGAAATGATGTCGATCCTGAGCCGATGCCGACGACATCTCCATCCTTAACAAACCGGCTCACTTGCTGGGCGACTTTTTCTTTTCGATCACGATTTGAAATCTCCCCTGACCAGACCAGCTGATCAGCTAGATTATTCTTCCATTTCACAGGTATCACCTCTTTCTTTGGTATTCCCGAATGACTTGGAAAACAAGCATGGGTGGTAAAGAAAGTGTAGCAGATATAGGAGCTGCTTCCCTTTTCAACAACAAAACTTTGTCATTCTTAACGTTGTCTTCACATAAATATAAGGTAATCCATTGTTCTATAGAAAGAAGGGGATGGAATTGAAACGAGTGTACTGGAAGTTGTTCATCTTCTATCTCATTCTCATCGCCGCCATCGTACTCGTCACATTAAATCAATAACCCCAAAGATACTCCTCCATAAATGCCCCCGATTGTTGAAGACTCAGTTTCGAGACTTTTGTTGAGTGGGTGGGGCTGCGGGGAATAGCTCGCTTTCCGCGGGAGCGCGGTGAGCCTCCTCGGACTGCGTCCTGTGGGGTCTCACCATGCACTTTTTTCCCGCAGGAGTCTCGCCATTCCCCTCCGCCCCTTTGCCAAATAAGTATCTCGAAACCACTTATGAAAAAAACTGTTTTTATGCACATGGTAATTAGACAGTAATGAACTCCTAAGGACGCTATTCTGCATGCGAAAAGCTTGTTGTAGAGCGCTTTATGCTTATAACACCAGGATAGTGGAAGGCACATTCCCACTGTAAAGGGGTTTGTTTCTCACATTCATGGAATGGGGTGGTTGGGAAGCTGCGAGACTCCCGTGGGAGAAGGAGACAGGCGAGATCCCGCAGGGCGGTAGCCCGAGGAAGCTCGCCACTCCCCCACAGGAAAGCGAGTAGCTTACCAGCCACCCCTAGCGCTCAACCCGGGCAACGAACCCCGGAAAGTCTCGAAATTGAGTCTTTAAGAAACCTGCCATATTGTTGAACAAGCGTTTAATTAATGTGGAGTCATTTATAGATCCAAAAAAACCTCGACCGCTTCATGGTCGAGGTTTTACTTGATTAAATCGTGTTTGAAGGCATAAATGACAGCCTGGGTACGATCAGAGACTTGGAGTTTTCCGAGGATATTGCTCACGTGTACTTTTACAGTTTTCAAGGCGATGAACAATTGCTGTGAAATTTCCTAGTTGTTTTTCCCTTCAGCCATTAAGAGAAGAACTTCTTTCTCTCTTGCTGTGAGTTGATCGTGAAGTTCTACTCCATCTGGCGTACGCATTTTTGTCATGATTTTACCTGTCACTTCAGGTTCTAAAATGGACTGGCCTGCGTATGTAGAACGAATGGCTTTGGCGATTTCTTCTGCTTTTGATGTTTTGAGCATATAACTTGTCGCTCCTGCTTCGAGTGCCGGGTACACTTTTTCATCATCGAGAAAACTCGTGACGATAATGACTTTTGCTTCCGGCCATTGTCCGGTTATACGCTCCGTCGCTTCGATGCCATCCATCTCGTCCATGACCAAGTCCATCAGGATGATATCAGGGCGATGTTTCAATGCAAGGTCCACGGCTGCCTTTCCATCGTCCGCTTCGGCAATAACTTCGATATCTGGTTGTGCAGATAAGTATGCCGATACTCCGATGCGGACCATTTCATGATCATCAGCAAATAACACGGTAATCATTCTTCCTCGCCTCCTTTTATCCGATGAGGAACTTTCACCTCTAACCGGGTGCCCTGTTCCTTCACGCTTACAATCTTTAATGACCCTCCAAGTTCAAATGCTCTTTCCTGCATGTTTTGCAGGCCATATGAACTCGTCTTCGCCTCTTCCACATCAAAACCTATCCCGTCGTCTACGATACGCAGTATGACGTTATGATCTCGTTCAATCAGCATGACGCTCAGTGAATGAGCTTTCGCATGCCTTAATGTATTTGAAACTGATTCTTGAAGAATTCGGAAAAGCTGATCTTCAATGCCTTTTTCAAGATTCAACGGTTCAACGGACCATTCAATTTCCATCGGTACTTTTTGTGTGAGTTCATAAAGCAGTTCTTCAGCCCCTTCAGCCAGGGACTTATCTTTGAGTGCTACTGGTCTTAAATGAAGCAGCAGCGCTCTCATTTCAAGCTGGGACTGATGAATCATGCGTTCGACCATCTGCATTTGTTTTTTCGTTGCCTGCCAATCATCTGAATCGGTCTCATTAATGGCAGACATCATCATGGAAGCTGCAAATAGTTGCTGACTGACGGAATCATGCAATTCTCTCGCAAGCCGGTTCCTTTCCTGAACCACCACTTCCTGCAGACTCTTCTCCCGTTCTTCGGCTCTCTCAGTAACCATGCGTTGAGCAAGCTCTGTTTGTTTTGTCATTTTTTCTTCCAGTTGTTTAAGCGCGAGGTCAATCTGCTCCATCTCTTTCAAATCAACCTCTTCTTCCGAGAGCTCATTTCCCTTGGTCAATTCAGACACACGATGCTCGATAGTGAAGAGCTGTCTTCTCCAAAACCATCCCTGGATGATGCCGACTACAAATCCAAAAGATAAAGAAATAAACAAAACAAAGAAAATATAAGGAAGATCAAATACTTCCCTTTCTATAAGCTCTCCCCACGATCCAAAGGGAAAGGCATAGAACGTTATGGTCATCAAAAGAATGGTAAACCCGAAAAAAGTCAGGATGCCGGACAACAATTGTCTATGCCATACGTTCATACACGCTTCACCTCAAGCTCTCCGGAAACCATAGACGTAATGATCTTCACGCGTGGCTTTTCTTTGCGATACCCTTCGGTTTGATAGGAGAGGACCTGGTTGAGCACTTTCGACTTCTTATATTGAAAGATGGAAGCACGTCCAATGAGCGCACTATGATGGATGCTTACCTCTACTTCATAAGGAACATAAACGGTCAGGTTACCCATCCATTGTCGTATAGAAATGACGGCCTCATCGTGAGGGAGAACCGTCTGGCTCAAATCGACAATCCTATCCCCGAATCCACCTTGTATGTTGATATCCATCCATTCATATGAAGTTTTCGGTGTAGCGTCATCACCAAAGAACTTCTGCTTTAACAATGGTTCCTGATCTGGGATCTCCTGATGATAATCAATGATCTCAGGCTGGATGTGTTCCGGCTTCTCCCTTGTTTTGAAGTAATCCCGTAGGAACATGAGAATCAATGCAATGACGAGGAATCTTACAGCAATCATACTTAAGATTGTAAAAATTAAACTGATTAAACCAATCCAAAAAAGGATTTTTCTCCACAAAGGCCGGTAGTTCTTCCATCCGATATAGATAAGAACCCCGGAGAAAAGGACAGAAAATACAAGTCCCCCATTGAAAAAGACAATTTCTACAACGAGGAGAATCACCCCTATGATTAAAATCGTGTTGATTGTATCTGTCGAAAGCTTTTTAAGCATAAAGGTCATCCTCCTCTCTTAAATCGATAAAGACGCAGAAATCTGCGCCTTCATCATACCATGTTTTCTATTTAGCGGGTACTTCTTCCCGTTTCTCCATTTCTTTTTCCAGTTGGGCCATCTTACTGTCAAACGTACTATGATAATAGGCGCTGTTCACTTTGTACTCGAGGTCTTCAATGTAGCGGTCAATTTCTGAAAATCTGGAGTAAGGCTTGTCCGCTGTGCCCTCCATTACACGATTCATGCGATGATGAGCACGGGCAATGTTTTCACGCCCCATCAAGTCCATCCGTTTTAAATGCATATCCTTCAGTTTGTGTTTCATTTCTTCATATTTGCGCTCAAGAGCCTCCAGCTGTTCGATGCTGTCCCTTCTTGATGCTTGAAGACGGTCAGCTCTTGCCTCATATTCTTCCTGCTCTTTGACGGCGAATTCATACATTGTGGATTCCCCTGCTTTTTCAGCAACTTCAGCCTGGCGTCTGCGCTTGTCCGCCATATCCTGTGCTTTCTGTAACTCACGGGAAAATTCATCTTTCAATCGGTACTGTCGCTCCACAAGCTTTCTTACCTTCTCCGTTTCTTTTTCACTTTCTCGCAAATACTGATTTAACATGGCGATTGGATTCTTTTGTTCTTTTTGGTCCAACGCCTCGTGCAAGTCTGCTGTAATGGAATCTTTCAATCTCGTAAATAAGTTAGCCATACTGTGTATCTCTCCTTTAGTTTATTTGTTCATTTCTGCCCATTGACGTTCAAAGTTGGTAAAAGGATCATCAGACTTGGTTGAACGTACCTCTTCGCTTTTGCTTGTCCAATTTTTATAGACCCAATAAAGTGCAAAAGCAGCTGCTACACCGATCACTGCATAGATATTTGAGACGGCTACACTGAGAATGATCAATCCAAGAACGACCCAGCCGATCTTTCCGGCCGTAGAATCACTTTTCATGAACTGCTTGAACACGACATACAGCAGCCAGACACTTACACCTAGGAGGATCATCGGCCCTAAATTGGCGAGCAATACAGTAAGAGCGACTAATCCAGCCAGGAATAGTAAAAATTTCTTCATCGTTTTTCCCTCCTTGCTGATTTCTTGTCTTTATCATATCGAGAATAGAATCGTGTCGTAATGAGCCACAGACATATTTTCATCTAAGACCAGAGGCGTATAGCAGGATAGAGAATTGCGGAGAGAGAACACAAAGCACACAAAAAGGCCGCCCAAAAAAGAGCGGCCTTTCTTTTATTCAATAATACGCAGTTCTTTCGGTGTTTTTGTCAATGTCACATATCCGTCTGCTGTAACGAGTACATCGTCTTCCAAACGCACCCCGCCGACTTCCGGATCATAGATACCAGGCTCAATCGTGTATGTCATACCTTCTTTTAAGACGCCTTCATTCAAATGACTCATGGAAGGGAATTCGTGCACGTTGATTCCAAGACCGTGACCAATGCGGTGCGGGAACTTGTCTCCGTAACCGGCATCTGAAATGATGTCACGTGCGACTTGGTCAAGATCACCAATTCGTGTTCCCGGTTTACTGATGGCAAGTGAAGCGTCCAGGGCTTCCTTTACTTTATTGTAAATCGCCTTTTGCTCCTCATTCACCGATCGATAAGCAAAGGTACGGGTAATATCGGATGTGTATCCTTTCCATACAACACCAAGGTCGAATAAAACAAAGTCTCCTGGCTTCAGACGACGGTCACCAGGATTTCCGTGGGGCTGACCTGATTTTTCACCGAACAGGACCATCGTAGAGAAGGACATTTCCGCAACGCCTTTTTTCTTCAATTCATATTCAATCTTAGCGAGAACTTCCATTTCGGTGATTCCCTCTTCAAGTGCTTCAACCCCGACACTCACTCCGAAGTCTGCAAGCTCCGCCGCTTCTTTCATAATGCTGATTTCATGATCATCTTTGACGACACGCATGTCGTTCAATTGTCCTTCAATATCTTCAACCTTCACATCTTCAAAGAGCTCAAAAAAGGATTCACTGCGCCCGTAGGAAAGAACTTGTTTTTCTATCCCTACCGTTTTCACGTTGGCAATGCCGTTTTCTTTCATCTTGTCGGCCATCAACTGCCATGGGTTTTCGTGATCGGCATAACCAATCACTTCCTTCGTCCATCCAGCATCACGGATTTGACCTTTTTCCATACCGGGCAGTACAGCAATCGGAGCCGCTTCTGGGAAGACGAGCAATCCGAGCAGCCTTTCGTGTGGATCTGTATGGAATCCAGTCAGATAAAAAAAGTTTTCTGTTGAATTAATAAACGCTGCATCAACGTTTGTGTCTTTTAAGTATTGAGAAAATTGTTCCAATCGATGTTCCAACATTCATCACTCCTCTTTGCTTCTTTTTTAATCATAGCTCAATCTTTAAAGCAATCCAAATCACACAAAAGTCCGAAAACGGGAGTGAACGTTTGGCGACACTTTCACCTTTTTCATTCTCAATAGGGGGCGCATTCGATATAATGGCGAAAGGTGATTAAAATTTAGGAGGTGAACTGATATGGACCGTACTCGTTTTTTTGTGCGGGTTGCTGCCATTTACGCATTAATTGGCGCATTTATGGGTTCTCATATGGCCGGCGGAGGGGGATTGCAACTAAGCGCAATTCACGCTCACATCCTCGTTGTTGGATGGCTTTCTCTTTTTGCTTTCGGTGTTTATTATAGAGTGTTCTCCATACCCAAGGATTCTAAGCTCGCAACAGCGCACGTATGGACATCTTTCTTCGGTGTGTTCGGCTTAACCGTTGGTATGTGGCTTTATTATACCCAGCCACTTCCAGGTATGAGCACGTTCAACACGATTTTCTTCATCGTTGGAGGAACCGTCCTTCTTATCGCTTTCGTCTTATTTGCGATTATGACTTTCGTTCATGGAAAACAAATTTCCGAAAACGCATAAAAAAGAGATCCGCTCCCAGAAGCGGATCTCTTTTTATTAGGCGGCCTGCCTTAACGGCGTCCGTTGTAACAGTGTCTTTTCTAGTCGGATAGCAAAGAACGCGGACACAATGGCTAAGCCAATATCTTTAATTAAAAATGGCACCATACTTGACCATGCCACAACAAAACCTATACCATCTCCTCCAACCCAGAAGTTCATAGCAAGATAGAATAGATTCACACCAATAAAATAGTTCACTACAATGCCGACAAGGGCTGCGGTAATATAGGTCGGAAGGTTCCGCTTAGACTCTGCAATTTTCCCAACAGCATAAGCGACGACAATAAAAGATAAAATAAATCCAAATGTTGGGGAGATAAGGGTGGATATTCCCCCTTTAAATCCAGCAAAAATTGGCGCACCCACCAACCCTAGAAGCGCATAAACAAGAACAGAGAATGAGCCTAACCTGCTCCCCAGGACGAGCCCTGCGAGAATAGCGAAGAATGTTTGAAGTGTCAGCGGTACGCCCATGACTTGTAAAAATGGCATGAATGCGGTGATGTTGGCTCCGATCGCCATGAGAGCAACGAACAAGCTTCCCAAGGTAATGTCGTAAGCCGATAAACGAGATGATTTCATTACGGTGTCCTCCTACATATAAAATCTCTTTAACTATTATTAAGATACGAGAAATCACCTCATAATGTCAACTTAGTTTTTTTATAGTTAACAAAAAAGGGTGCCGTTTGAATCGGCACCCTTTTTGTCTTTATAATCCCAACCCCATTGAAAGTTGATTCGTATAACTTGTATAAGCAACCGTTTGATTTAACGCTGATATTTTCCGAGCATCATAACCATGCTCCTTCAACCGTTCCACATCTTCTTTCGTCACTTCTACTGGTTTAGCAATTATGTGGTTCGCATACGTAAGTACAGCTTTCCATTCCTCACTCATGTCAGATTCCTCATAATGGCTAAGCCAGTCCAACACATCCTCCTGATCTACCAGCTCTTCAAGTAATTTGGAATGACTATCCGTGCAGTATTTGCATCCATTCTTCATGGAAACGAACGTGATGACCGCTTCTCGCAAGTCGTCTGGAAAGTCTGTCTCCTTAATCGCTTTCTGCAAGGGGAGAAAAGCTTCATATAGTGCTTCATTATTCGCCAGCAACCGATCAAACAAAGGGGCTGGATTGGGAATATTTTTTTGTGCGTTGAGTTCCTTCATTTCTTTTTGTTTTACAGGTTTAATCCATGGCATTGCTACACCACTCCTCTATCATTCTTTTTAACTAGGAATTAATAACCTATTAAATGGTGACTTCTTCCTCCCTATATAGTAATATAGACTCAAAAAGTAGGAGGGGGAGTATATGTTTTCTCCTCAAAGGACGATGGGGCAATATACAACCCCGAAAGAAACGGTGCATTATATGACTCGGAAGCTTTTATCAGAACTTCCTACAAAGAGCAACATGAAGATTCTTGACCCGGCGACCGGGGACGGCATTTTCATCCATACATTGTTGGAAGAAGGCCTTTCAACAGAAAATCTCTATGCTTTTGATATCGACCGAAAAACAGCGGCTCCTCATCCTGATATTCATTTTTACTATGAAGATTTTCTAAAGGTTGATCAACCAGGGAAATATGACGCAATCATAGGCAATCCTCCCTACAAATCTAAACGGCAAAGTCCTTACTTTTCCGAAAACCGAGAAAGAATTCAACGTGATTTTGGAAAGGTTGGTATTCATAACTTATATTCCCTCTTCATTCACAAAGGCATACAATGCTTGAAGCCCGGCGGGGTGATGACAATGATTGTACAAGATTCATTCCTTACAAATATTTACTACAAAAGCTTTCGTGAATTTCTACTAAAAGAGACCGAAATCAAAGAAATCGTTCTTGCTCCAAGACGCCTTTTCCATAAAGGGAAAGCCGATGTACGTACAGCCATCATTACTCTAAAGAAAAGAGGCATGGAAGCCGTTCCCTCCACAGAAATGAGGCTGGTAGACCGTCTGAAGGAGCAAGATTATGACCATCCTCCTGAGCATCTCATCCAGTATCTATCACAACGAACGTTTGAGCAGATGCCCGCTAATAACTTTACAATCAATGTACCTGAAGATATCTTGAAACATTTCGAAACCCCACACCGAACCCTGGGAAGTGTCCTTAAAGGTGGGACAGGCATATCTACCGGAGACGATCGTTTTTTCTTACGGTCATTCAAGGATGGACATGTGCCACCCGAATGGATTCCTTTTTATAAAAATGGCGGAAGGAAGGATGCCTGGTATTATGAACCGAAATACTACATCCACAAAAATTGGCCGGACTATGTCGAGAGAAATACAAGTTTCACGGTACGGAACCGCTCCTATTTCTACCAGAGAGGCATCACCTGCTCGTCCATGGGGGTGGATTTCTCCGCTGCCTTACTCCCAGAAGGATCCTTGTTCGGAGTGAACGCCAACCTCTTCCCAGAACATGAGGAGGATCTGTACTACTTTCTCAGTCTGTTAAACAGCAAGTTGATTAAATATATGGTAAGAAAAGTCCTCAACCGTACAAACATGATCACGTCTGGCTACATCAAGAAGATTCCGTACATAGAACCTGCCCCTCTGCAAAAGCAGGTAATGATTGAAACTGCTCGGAGTATCGTTGATAAGAAAAAAGAGGATCCATCTTTTCAAACGGATGAATGGCAGTCGCTGGTGGATCAAACCGTTTATGAAATCTATGGAATTTCGAGTTCCAGTCGTTCCAAAGTCCATGATTTCTGCCATGATATTATGGAGAAGATTTGACTCTTCTCCACCTCTCCTCTCCTTTTCCGTCACAATATTTCCTGGGAAATCAAATCATTTAAGAATTCGATAATTTCCCCAATCATCAGGTAGAAGTTGCAAATATTTGC
The DNA here is from genome assembly GCF_020524085.2 of Halobacillus litoralis. NCBI lineage: Bacteria > Bacillati > Bacillota > Bacilli > Caryophanales > Bacillaceae > Halobacillus > Halobacillus litoralis. The sequence goes on along the minus strand of NZ_CP129016.1, from coordinate 1,222,897 downwards.
GCGAAAGAAAGCGGTCATCGACAAGCTGAATCGACCCGTGATCTTCTTCTGAACGGATCAACCGCCCGCCCGCCTGCAGCACCTTGTTCATACCTGGATAAACATAAGCGTAATCATAGCCGTTTCTTCCTTTTTGATTAAAGTAATCTTTGATTAACTCCTTTTCGAAACTTCTGGGAGCAAGTCCGATACCTACTACGGCTACGCCATTTAGCCGATCTCCTCGCAGGTCTACACCTTCAGAAAATATACCTCCCAACACTGCGAAACCGACGAGTCGACCTCCTTCCTCAAATTGAGCAAGAAAGTCTTCTCTTCTTTCTTCATCCATCCCCCGCTCCTGCATGACCGCATTCACAGAAGAGTAGTCTTTGAATTCACGATAAACCATTTCCATGTAATGATAGGAAGGGAAGAAGAATAGGTGATTCCCCTCGTGGTGATCCACCTGATCATTCAGGCGTTTGGTCAGTTCGCCAACCGTCTTCTCCCTGCTCTTATACCTCGTCGACAAAGGAGTGATCATCACATCAATTTGCGATGAGTCATACGGCGACGGCAATTGTAAGATATAATCCTCTTTGGTTCCCCCAAGCATCTCTTTATAATAAGCAAATGGTGAAAGAGTCGCTGAAAAAAACACTCCCGACCTGAAGGTTTTCGTCGTTTCCCGCAGGACGTGTGAAGGATCGAGACAAAACAGCTTGAATATAAAGTCTCCCTCGCTCGTACTCTCCCCCAACAAGCGATAGTGTTCATCTACATATTCGAGGATTTTCAAAAATCTCTGCGATTGAAAATATACATCCAGCAGCTGTTCAGACCTTTCCCCTTCCGTATTCTCCTGTAAAAAGCGCCTCCGCTTCTGCCAGGAAGCGTTCTATGTTTTCTTCCAACTCTCCAGGCACCTGTTCCAGTTGGATGAACTCCTCCTTGGGAGAATAAAAACGATCCAAATCTTTTCCGATTGCGTCAGCCACTTTAACTAAGTTCTCTTCCTCGCCTTCCCATTCAGCTGCAACACTTTCATAAGATTGCTTGGTAACGGAAGCTGAATACATCTCACGAGCACGCTCTACAAGGTTATGACTTTCATCCACGAGCAGCGCTGTTTTTTTCTTCCGATCTGGCATCAGGCGTTTCAGAGAAACCCGAGGGTCAAAGATGTAATTATAGTCACCAATGATCACATCACACACATCTGTAAGGTCTAATGAAAATTCGAAGGGGCAAACTTTATGTTTCCTTGCATAGGATTCAATAATCGAACGTGTCATTTGTGTTTCATGAAGGAGAATATCGACGATAGCTCCATTAATTCGGTCATAGTAACCGTCGGCAAATTCACAGTATTCCGGCTGACAAATCGTCTCTTCCTGGAAACAGATTTTATCTTTGGCCGTCAAGGTAACCGACCGGAGCCTGAGTCCCGTCTCTCCCATTTTCAGTAGAGCTTCTTCAGCCGTGGCTCTTGTAATCGTCTTTGCCGTTAAGTAATAAATCCTTTCCATATCATCCAATTGCAATGCTTTAATAGCTGGAAACAGGGTGGATATCGTCTTTCCAATCCCTGTGGGCGCTTGAGCAAACAGATTCCTCTTTTCTTCAATCGTGCGGTAAACACTTCCTGCCAGTTTCCGCTGACCGTCACGATAACTCGGAAATGGAAAGTTTAAATCAGGGACTGTTTTTTCTTTTTGCTCTCGTATATGAAGAAGGATTCGCGCATAAGATGCGTATTCGCTGACTGTATCTTTCATGAATTGATGCAATTCCTCGTATGTAAATGTACGTAGGATCCGCTTTTTTTCTTTTGTTTTTTTCTGGACATACGTCAACTGCACCCGGATGTTCTGCAGCTCTTCTTGGGTTGCATAGATAAAGGCATACCCTTTGGCCTGGGCCCAGTAAAGGGGATAAGTGGTATCATCAATTTCCTCAAGATCTCTTGCAGTAGATTTGATTTCGTCAATCACCGGCCCCTCCTCCGTGTCCAATAAACCATCGCACCGGCCTTGGACCATTAGGCTAAACCCTTCCTGATGAAATTCATATTCCATGAATACTTCCGATTCGTCCTTTTCTTTGTATTTCTTTTGCACTTCTTGATGAATGGCCGTTCCTTCCACGAGGGATGTATTCGTTTGAAAACGTTCGTCAATGCTTCCCGTCCTGTACACATAGGAAACAAGGTCTCGAACGGAAATCGTCATTTTTGTGTCCATCGATTTTCCTCCCTTCTTATTGGTTTTATTTTCTTACCCTCATCTTCTTACACTCTTTTCCGTATGTCTATTGTATAGGACCATGATATAATTGTGGTTAAAACTTTTCATTTCCCATTGGATGGGAAGAACATATAATAGAAATGAGATTACCCTTCAGGAGGGATTCAGCCTTGAAAAAATGGAGATGGATGGCAGCCGTCGCACTCTCCTTCTTGATTGCCTTTTTTATGGTAGCAGCTTTTATATATACCCCGGAAGAAAAACCGTCGACTGAACCAAAAGATTCACAGCAGACAGCGGAAACTACTCCCGCTCAAGAACATGAGATGGAAAATGAAGAACCCGAAGAGGATGAAGAAGAAAGTGAAGACAATGAGGGTAAGCTGAGTGAAGGGTTACGTGAGGTCTTTACAAGTGTGATTGAAAGTGCCCGGGATGTGTTTATTAAAGAAGATCTAAATATCGTCGCTATTGGTGACTCTTTGACACAAGGTGTCGGAGATTCTACAGAAAATGGCGGCTATATTGGAATTCTTGAAGAAACTTTCAATGCCAACCCGGATACAGCGACCCTGAATATAACAAACTATGGAAAACGGGGAAACCGGACAGACCAAATGCTGGCACGGATGGAAGATGAAGAAATTGCCGATTCCCTGCAAGAAGCGGACCTGATTTTGATTACCATCGGCGCCAACGATGTTATGAAAGTAGTGAAAAATAATTTTACAAGCTTGAATTATCAGGATTTTGTTGAGGAACAAAAAGGGTACGAAGACCGGATGCGTAACATTTTCAACCGGGTTCAGGAGTTGAATCCTGATGCCCCTGTGTATCTGCTGGGTCTCTATAATCCTTTTAACCAATACTTCACTAACATTCCTGAACTTGGACAAATTATGGGAGATTGGAATGCCATCAGTCGTCGTGTCACCGACGACTACGAACAGGCCGCCTTCATCCCGATTCGGGACTTGTTTGAAGGAAACGAAGAAGAGCTCCTTTGGGAAGAAGACCTTTTCCATCCCAATGAAAGAGGTTATAAAAAGATGGCTGAGCGCGTGTTACAATACATTAGAGAAGACATCGAACAATAACAGGTGGAATGTATAAGATGAAACGATTATTGTTAAATAATAAATGGAGAACGTCCTTTTGGCTATTAGCTCTGATTAATGTGGGAGTTATCATTTGGCTTGTTGCTTTAGTTTTCTTACCAAGTTCTTATACCATTGTTAATGTGGATCAAAAGAAAGAAAGCCCTGATGCCGAATTCACCATCGTTTCTACAAAAGAGAACATGGAGCAACTCGCTAATGAATACCTCTCAGAACTTTCAACCCAGACAGTTTTCGACTACTCGATCACCTTAGACCGAAATGTAACATTATCAGGGAACATCAAGGCCTTTGATCAGGTCATCCCCATTAACGTAGAGTTACACCCTGAAGTGCAGGAAAATGGAGATCTTATTCTAAGACAAGAGAAAATTTCTTTAGGAAAGCTTCCCCTTCCTAATAAAAAGGTATTGGAATTCGTGAAAGACAACTATAACTTACCTGAATGGGTCATCGTAAATCCAAATGAAGAAAATATCTATGTTGCAGTCACACAAATGGACACGGCAAGTAATTTCAATGTGAAAGTCGACCGGTTCAACTTGAACTCCAACCAGCTTGCGTTCAAAATTGCTGTACCGAGCAACACTTTCCAATTTGCACAACGAGTTGTAAATGAGCATATGGAGTGACAAGCAAAGCAGATGAACGTCTCCATTCAACTATGATAAAATTGGACTACCATTCCCAATGATAAGGAAGTGACAGATATGCGCGTGGTAAACAATATTGCTGATTTAATTGGAGATACACCTTTAGTTAAGCTGAATCGTATTGCGCCAGAAGGCGGAGCCGATATTTATATGAAGTTGGAAAAATACAACCCAAGCGGAAGTGTCAAAGACCGTGCCGCTTTCAACATGATGGAACAGGCGGAGAAGGATGGACACCTTAAAAAAGGAGCAACGATCATCGAACCGACCAGTGGGAACACAGGGATCGGCATTGCTATGAACGCCGCTGCAAGAGGATACAAAGCCATTCTTGTCATGCCGGATACAATGACTCAAGAACGGATTAACCTTTTGAAGGCATATGGTGCCGAGATTGTTCTGACACCTGGAGACGAAAAAATGCCAGGAGCCATCGCAAAAGCCAAAGAACTGGTCGATGAAATTGAAGGAAGCTTTATGCCCATGCAATTTGAAAACATGGCCAATCCAGATGCCCACCGCCATACAACGGCTGCAGAAATTATTGAAGCTATGGGTGAGCTCGGCAAACCTCTATCCGGTTTTGTTTCTACTGCTGGAACAGGCGGTACCATCACAGGAACAGGTGAAGAGCTGAAAAAACGTTACGAAGATTTGACCATCCATGTAGCAGAACCCGCAGGCTCCCCTGTACTTTCCGGTGGAAAGCCCGGAAAGCATAAGCTTGTTGGGACGAGCCCAGGTTTCGTTCCTTCCATCTTGAACCATGAAGTGTATGATGAAATTTTCCAAGTGACAGATGAAGATGCCTACGACATCACCCGCAGACTTGCTCGTGAAGAAGGCTTGCTTCTTGGGACTTCCTGTGGTGCCGCCTGCTGGGCAGCCATTCAGGTCGCCAAAAAGAAAAAACCGGGAGAAGTGATCGTATGTATCGCACCAGACACCGGAGAACGATACCTCTCAGGAGACTTATTCCGCTATTAAAAATAACGAAGCACTCAGAGACCTAAACCTCTGAGTGCTTTTTATATCCCTTCTTCCACTAAAGCTCCCGATTGTTGAAGACTCAGTTTCGAGACAATTAAGTGGTTCTAGGGGCTCCGGGAAAAGGTTCGCTTTCCATGGGGCGGGCGGTGAGCCTCCTCAGGCTACGCCTTCCGGGGTCTCACCTGTCCCACACATCCCATAGGAGTCTCACCGTTTCCCTCCGCCCCTTTGCCATGAAAGATTCTCGAAACCACTCCTAAAAGGTCAGCTCGTATGATTATGGGAGGTGGATGACTAGAACACCTCAACAGTACGTTAAAACTTGATCCACAGTGCTTTACACCTCTAACAGTTGGATAGTGAAAGAACCATCCAATTTGGTACAAGGGTTCGTTTCTCTCCTACATCGAATGGGGTGGTCGGGAAGCTGCGAGACTCCCGCGGGAATGGATTGGCTGGCGAGACCCCGCAGTGCGTAGCACGAGGAGGCTTGCCGTCATCCCCGCAGGAAAGCGAGTGGCTTCCCGACCACCCCTAACCCCCAACAAGGTAACGAACTCTGGACACATCTTGAAACTGAGTCTTACACAATCCTGCCATATACTACAAGATAACCTTCAGTGATTTACAGGCGGTATAGGTCTCTGAAACGTAAATGCCAGCCTAGGTGGAAGGAAGCGACACGGCAGATGATGACGAGAAGGAAGATCATATAGGTCTGCCAGGCGCTTTCGATATCAATCCAACCTATTCCTATAAGGAGCCCCGCCATCAATGCCCAGACAGCGTATATCTCCTGGTGCATGACCATGGGGCGGCGCTGAGCAAGGACATCCCTCGTTACCCCTCCTCCGACACCTGTCAGAATAGCAGCAAAAATAATCCCTCCAAGAGGAAAATCATTTTCTATAGCAAAAGACGCTCCTTGAAGCGCAAATGCAGATAAACCGACCGCATCGGGGTAGATATTCCAACGATCCCAGGTCATGACCCACGTCTTAGGGAAGAAATAGACAATGGCAATGGTACCGAGGGCTACATAAAACAGGTAACCTTGTTCCCAAACATGGACGACCGGTACATCAAGGGCAATATTCCTGATGATTCCTCCCGCAAATGGTGTCGCAATACCAAGAATAAATGTGCCAAATATATCGTATCTTTCATTTAATGCTACAATCGCACCACTAAAAGCAAACGCCGACACGGCTAGTATGTTCAATATTTCCCATGTCATCGTCTTCCCCTCCCTGATGATCCATTTCTTTAATATGCTTTCCGTTTATTTCAGACTGATTGATTATAACAAATTCTTAGCGATAAAATAGTCGTTTTTATATATTTTTAATAGAATGCTAGCGCTAAGTAGAGAATAAATGAAGATACTTCCCCATCCTTGATTCCAAGGGCAATATTGTAGGAACGGCAAGTGTTTCAATGGATTTGATGAAACCACACATATAGGGGCCATAAAATGATCATTGAACAACTCTCTTCAAGGTTATTATAAAATACACTCCTAAGAGCTATAGACTTAAAACTTGAAGACGATTTCATTTATTTGCTGAAAGAGGAAATATCAAAAAGAGAAAATGAAGAAAACTTGGTAAAAAAACGATAACTTTTCATACATCTTCACAATGAAAGCATCTAGATGTATGAGTCAATGATCCTCAGGGTAAACCATGATAGAGGTGATAATCATGGACCGAAATCATTGGATTATGCATCAAGAGTGGAATGACTTAATATTTATGCATTGGCCTGTCCCTGCAGAAGCATTACGACCTTTCATTCCATCTGCCTTGACTATTGATGAATATGACAATTCAGCCTGGATTGCCATCGTTCCCTTCCGCATGCAAAATATCCGCTTCCGCGCTCTCCCCTCTCTCCCATTTGGAAATCACCTGCTTGAATTAAATGTTCGTACATACGTTACGTTCAATGGTGAACCAGGTGTCTATTTCATTACTCTTGATGCGAACCATCCCCTTGGTGTGTTTTTAGCCCGTACGCTGTTTGGACTTCCTTATGTCCATGCGAAAATGAGAATGGACCAAACCGAGACGGGCTACCAGTTTACGAGCAGACGAGTTCATAAAAACTACCCTGCTTCTCATTTGCACGCAAACTTCCATACGGTATCGAACCCTGTACATGCTCAGCCAGGGTCCCTCATTTATTGGTTAACAGAAAGGTATGCCTTATGGGTGGTGAAACGTTCTAAGATTTACAAAGGCCCTATCCTCCATAAGAACTGGAGGCTGCAAAAGGCGGAGGCTGATATCCAAATGAACCAACTTGTGGATTTCCTTCCCCCTTCTATATTTCAAACAAAGCCTATCACATATTTCTCCAAGTCACTGCACACGAGAATCTTTCCTTTTGAAAGAAAAGGCTGAAACAGAAGCTTTGACAGTGATATATATAAATAATATAATTATCTCGAATTCAAGATTATTGAAAACAAGGAGGAATGACCATGCAACTCAAGGGCATTCATCACGTTTCAGCAATAACCGCCAATGCAAGAAGCAATTATGATTTCTATACAAAAGTTATGGGCATGCGCTTAGTCAAAAAAACAGTCAATCAGGATGCTCCATCCATGTACCACCTATTCTATGCGGATGAGAAAGGACGACCCGGAACAGACTTAACCTTTTTCGAAATTCACCGAGCAGGACATACGTACCCTGGAACGAGAAGCATCTCTACCACATCACTTCGTGTAAAAAGCGATGAAGCACTGAAGTATTGGGAACAACGCTTCAAAGAACATTCTGTTGAACAAGATGAGATTAAAGAAAGACACGGTCGAAAAACGCTCTCCTTCCGTGATCCCGAAGGACAACGACTCATTCTCGTATCTGATGAAAACAATAGCGGTGTAGAAGCCGGAAAAGCATGGGAACATTCTACTGTACCTGAGCAATATGGAATTACCGGTCTTGGCCCCGTTCACCTCACCGTAAACGATGCAGCTAAAACAGAAAAAGTTCTTACTGAGCTCTTAGGATTTCGAAAAAAAGGAGCTTATGAGCAATGGGCCGTTTATGAAACCGGCGAGGGAGGAACCGGGTCAGAAGTTCATGTGGAAGAAGACCCCGAAGGACAGCCCGAAAAACCAGGCCGCGGAAGCGTTCACCATGTGGCCTTCCGTGTAAATGATGAGGATGAACTCAAGAAATGGCAGGAAATCATCCAAGCCTCAGGTTATCCTAACTCCGGCCTTGTCGATCGCTACTATTTCAAGTCCCTGTATTTCCGGGAGGCCAACCACATCCTTTTTGAACTGGCTACGGATGGACCTGGGTTCGCTACAGATGAGGACGTGGATCATCTTGGAGAAAGTCTTGCTCTTCCCCCGTTTTTAGAGCACAAACGGAAGGAAATTGAAGGAAGCTTGACTCCACTGGACACATCAAGACCATAAAGGGCTCTAAACTAAAGACTCCGGCGGGATAAACCCAGCCGGAGTTTCTTTATGATTCCAATCTATTTTTCACCCAGTTGATCAAGCCACCCATTTGCATGATTTCAATCTGCCGATCAGAAAGGGCATGCTCAAGTTTGAGGGTTTTATCTTTTCCTTTTACTTCAACTTCCACTTGAGGAGACTGCTTAATCTTATCTCTCAGACCTTTGAATACAAGGACGTCCCCTTGCTCCAACTCATTGAGATCGGATGGGTCGGTAAAGGTCAATGGCAACACTCCAAAGTTAGCAAGGTTCTGCCAATGAATCCGTGCAAAGTCCTCCACAATGGCAACCTTAAGACCGAGGTATTTCGGTGCAAGAGCTGCATGCTCACGACTGGATCCTTGCCCATAGTTCGCTCCGGCGACTACAGCGTGACCACCGTCCTCTCTCGCTTCCATTGCGCGATCGTAATACGTTTCGTCAACAATTTCGAACGTGAATTTACTGATTTCCGGTAAGTTGCTTCGATAAGGGAGAACACGGGCTCCACCTGCTAGAATTTCATCCGTGGAAATATCATTTCCCATTTTGAGTAAAATAGGGAGTTCCATCTCATCTGGAAGTTCACCCATCTCGGGGATGGAGGCCACATTTGGACCTTTGACTAACTCTACATCCTTCGCTTCCTCAAAAGGTAAAGGTTCATCAAGTAACCGTGTGTCCACCGTTGGTTTGTCTAAATCCTTCACTTTTGGAAAATTGAAGTCTGATTTTCTCGGATCCGTAATCTTTCCTGTCAGAGCTGAGACAGCAGCCGTTTCAGGACTGCATAAGAAAACACTATCCTCTTTTGTCCCGGAGCGTCCCGGGAAGTTCCGTGGGGTGGTACGCAAACTGTTCCTGCCCGTCGCTGGTGCCTGTCCCATTCCAATACATCCATTACAGCCGGCCTGGAGTGCAATCTTCCCCCCGCTTGAAGGAAGTTAGCAATATGACCTTCTTGAGACAAGTCAATCAACATTTGACGTGATGTAGGATTCAAATCAAAGGATACGCCATCTGCAATGTGACGACCTTCTACGATTTTCGAAGCAATCGCAAAGTCTCTATACCCAGGGTTCGCTGATGAACCTATATAGGACTGGTAGATGGACTCTCCTTCCACTTCTTCTACTGGAACGACATTTCCCGGGCTTGAGGGTTTGGCTACCATCGGACCTAATGAAGAAAGATCCAGCTCATCATGAACATCATACGTCGCATCATCATCTGCGACTAGTTCCATCCACTCATCTTCTCTCCCTTGAAGCTTCATGAAGCGCTTCGTTTCTTCGTCTGATGGAAAGACCGTACCTGTGGCCCCAAGCTCAGCCCCCATGTTGGCTATCACATGACGATCCATGGCTGTTAAGTTTTTCAAACCAGGACCATAATATTCAAAAACGTGGTTGACTCCGCCTTTGACGCCATGCCTTTTAAGCATTTCTAAGATGGCATCTTTTGCACTGACCCAGTCTGGAAGTTCTCCAGTCACTTTCACTCCCCAGATTTTCGGCATTTTCACGTAAAAAAGGTTCACCGGCAATGGCCATGGCTACGTCAATTCCGCCAGCTCCCATCGCAAGCATTCCCATACAACCGTTCGCACATGTATGACTGTCCGAACCCAGCAGCGTCTTTCCAGGTTTCGCAAGCCGCTGCATGTGCACGGGGTGGCTCACACCATTTCCCGGTCTACTGAAATGGAGTCCGAAACGCTTCGCGGCACTCTCAAGGAAAAGGTGATCATCCGGGTTTTTACTATCTTCCTGGATTAAGTTATGATCGACATATTGCGCGGATGCTTCCGTTTTTGCCTGATCAATGCCCATCGCTTCCAGTTCAAGCATAACCATCGTCCCGGTCGCATCCTGTGTAAGCGTTTGATCAATTTTCAATCCAATCTCCGATCCGGGATTCATCTCCCCCTCTACCAAGTGATCCTTAATCAATTTTTGTGTGACGTTATATCCCACATCTATTCCTCCTTCTCACTTGTAGTTGATGACGGTCTTGATGAAACTTTTTATAAAATTCCTATACCTTTTATACCCGTAATGTTGTATGATTACTCATAGGTTCCAAAAAGTTCCTCTTCCAAGGCGTGCAGAACCATAAAATGGGAATCTATGAAAGTCCCCCTTCCAAAGTCCCCTTAAAGCCACAAAATTTTCCCGACTTGGGAAACTAGTGAATTTTGTTGAAAATCCCAGAACGAACATGTATTCTAAATATAGATTTGAAAGAGCAAACACTCTGAAAAATCAACAGTTGATCAACTAGGTGTGAGAAAAATGGAATATGGTAAAGTGCTTCGATTCCATCGCGTGAAGCAGGGTTTAACACAGAACCAGCTTGCAGATGGGATTATCTCGCCGGCGTATTTGTCTAAGATTGAGAACGACCAAACCGTTCCCGCGTTCGAGGTACTTGAACACCTCTACGAACGTCTAGGACTTGATTTCCACGACTCTTCTTATCACCACCCTTCCAAGGAAAAATTGAAGGAATGGTATGAGATGATTGTTTTTAAACGGATTGAAGAGGCCAGGGGAATTAAAGGAAGAACTCAAACAACAAAAAGATACGCTGAATAATCATCATTTGTATATATTTTTCGAGTTGTTCCGCATTCGCCATCTGCTGTTAGAAAACGAGGTGGAGGAGGCTTATGTAGCATGGAAAAATATCCGTCAGCACGAGGATACATTTGATGAAGAGATGGAGTATTATTTCCATTTAAGTTCAGGCCTGGTCAGTTATTATCGTGGAGATTTTGAAGACTCCTATCTTAAATTGATGGAAGCTAAGAATTACAGTGCTTCAATTGATTTAGAAGGTTGGGAAGAAAGTGATTTATACTATCTTCTCGCTCTAAGTGCCAGCCAAGCAAACAACATTTCAGCATCAATCTTTAATGCTGAACATGCTCTAGCAATCTTCCAGAAGCAGTACAATTTATTCAAAAGTGCTGATTGCCATATCTTACTAGGGATAAATTATGGAAGATTAAAAAATTATGGCAAGGCTTTAGAAAATTACCACCTAGTTAGTAAAGTTGCTACACAAACCAAAAATTACTACCAATTAGGAGTCATTTATCACAATATTGGTGTAATTGAATCAAGACTAGGCAATTACGAGTCAGCACTAATGAACTATAAAAAAAAGTCTTTTCTATCGGGTGGAAAAAGCTTCAGATCATGAGATTTTTGAGACTATTTATTGCCTAATATTTGAAAATTATAAAGTAGGGAACCTTGAAGATTGTAAAGAGTGGATAAACAAGGGCTTTTCCTACCTAGAGTCATCTAAAGAGGATACTACAACTGCTCAAATTCATTTAAAGATTTATACTATGCTCATTAATAACGACAAAAAAAGCTCAATACTTAGAAAGTGAGGCTATCCCCCACTTTCTTGAGAAAAAACAACACCGATTTGTTATTCGTTATTGCATGATTGTATCAGATCTACTTGAAGCAGAAAGAAGTTACAAAAAATCTACTAAATACCTAAGGTTAGCAATTGATTTGTTAAATAAATATTCCAACTTAGGAGGTATTGCTTTATGAAAAAGCTATTTGCTCTAATCGCAGTATTGGGACTTGCAGTTTCAATTTCAGCTGGAGTTAACAATGTTGAAACAGCTGACGAACTCCACCCAAGACCACTAGTTGTGGATCAAATTTAATTTTGTAACATTGATTTTAGTTTTAATTTTGTGTGTTAATTCAATTTTTATATAATTAACACCTCCCCTAATCCTATACCTATACAAACTTTTGCCTCTATCTTTATGGTAGAGGTCTTTTTTTGCATAAAAAAGCCTGCCCTTGATGAGGCAGGCTTTTAACTGGTTACGAGTTCACTTTTCCTTTATGCTTTTTCCAGGCTGAAAATCCGCCTTTCAAATTCAATACATCCTTATATCCATAGGCCTGCAATAAACTTGCGGCAATCGCCGATCTCATACCTGACTGACAATGGACAATCGGCGTTTTATTGGAAGGTATATCTTCCATACTCTCTTTCAGCTTCCCAAGCATTATATGCCGGGCTTCCTCTATATGGTCATCGTCCCATTCACTATCATTTCTTACATCGATGATGACATAATCTTCATGTCCTCTGAATTTGTTTTCAAGCTCTTCCGCTGTAATGCTTGCATACGTTTCTAATCCACCATAGTCATTGACTTCTGATTCATCCACATAACCAACAAGGTCATCCAGCCCTATGGACTCTAAAGAACGTTTAATCGCCGGAATGGTATCTTTAGAAGAAATAACTATGATCTTTTGATCATATTCAATCAACCAACCTGCCCAATTTGTAAATGATCGATTATAAGGGATGTTGATTGTTCCTTTTAAATGGCCGTTCGAGAATTCAGATGATGATCTAGTATCCACCACCATGTACTCATCAGACATGTAGCGATCCACATCTGATACGGAAACCCCCTCCACCTCTCTTTCCTTTTCAAGAGACGGACCTTCTTTATTTAGTTTTTTCATCATGGCAAAATATTTCGGCGGTTCAGGTTGACCATCCAGTAATTCTTCAGTGAATGCTTTTTCATCGGTGTGTTTTAACGCCCAGTTGTTTTCTTTTTCATATCCCACCGTTGAAGAAGGGACGGCTCCTAATGATTTCCCGCAAGCACTTCCCGCTCCGTGCCCGGGCCAAACTTGTACGTAATCAGGAAGTTCTTTGAAGCGTTGGACGGATTGATACATATCTGCCGCTCCTTTGCTTGCCGTCCCTTCTGCTCCGGCTGCTTTTTCGAGCAAATCTGGTCGCCCCACATCACCAACGAAGACAAAATCACCTGTAAAGATTCCCATAGGTACCGAGGAACCTCCCCCTTCATCAGTCAATAAGAAAGAAAGACTTTCAGGTGTGTGGTCAGGGGTATGGATCACATCGAGTCTGACATTCCCTACATGAATTTCATCGCCATCTTTTACGAGTGTATGATTGATTTCATCAAGGTACTGATACTTCCAATCATCATCTCCTTCATCGGATAGGTATAGTTTCAGATCCTTCTCATTTGCCAGTTCCCTCGCACCTGAAAGAAAGTCTGCGTGGATATGGGTTTCTGCAGCGGCGGAAAGATCGAATCCTTCTTTTTTGGCTGTTTCATAATAAGGTGATAAATCCCTTGCAGGATCAATGACTATGGCCTCCCCTGTCTTCTGACAACCGATCATGTAAGACATTTGTGCTAGCTCTTCATCAAAATAAGATTTGAAAAACATTCAATAACCCTCCATTTTTAAGAAGTCCTTGTTATGTAATATACCCTCATGTGTATCAAAGAAACATAACCATTTATTATTATTATCCACCTGTGCTAGAAAATCCTTCTTAAAGAAAACGTAAGCAAGTTAGCAGGCAAAGGTAAAAATAAAAAGCAGCAGTGCCTTGGCACTACTGCTTTTCAAAGTAACGAATAAATTCTTCATAAGGAGTAATCTGATCCAAATTAGAAAATACAAGCTTTATATTATTATATTTATTAACCTCCACAGCATCTAAATCTTCGTACGCTGTTCCTGCTGCCATATCCTCAGAGAAGAATTTAATTTCATTCAGCATACCAAGAACTTTCCGATTGTTCGTTTTCGTATAAACGATTTCATCGGCAGCCCCCAGCATTTGGTCGGCAATTCTTTTCTCGATCCCTAACAGTTGAAACAATTGCTTTAGTGAGCCTTTTATGACACTGTCAAGATGTTCAAATTGCTGTTTTCTCAAACCGAACAACGTCAGGTTCAAACCTGTTGCATTATTCATTATAAGAAGACATTTTCTTCGATTAATTGTAACGACATTTGCATGCCACTTGTATATTTCTGGTACATCCGTATATTCTTCTATCTCTTCAATCGGTTGATTGATTTCGTTTTGTAACTTTTTTGTTGCTCCAATTACGAACAATTTGCCCACCTCGTCCTTACTATTCGATATTCCTATTTTAACGTGTAACCATAAAAAAACAAAGAGGGACCAAAAACTGGTCCCTCTTCCCTTACACCTTTGTTCTTCGTGCAAAATCGACGAATTGAAATTTATCTGGTCTGTGTCTGGATTCTGTAAACTGAAAGGCGGTTGTATCTCCTAAATAGACATAACTGCGAATAACAACGACTTGGTCATGTCCATTCAAGTCCAGAAACTCTTCATCTTCAGCCGTCACAGGCTCGACCACGATCTCCTTCTTCGCAAAGCTGATATCAAGACCCAGTTCATTTTCAATATAATGATAAAGCGACGTTTGAGCGATTTCCTTAGTAAGGTCATGTACAAGGTCATGTCTTATAAAATCTCTATCTAAAATGATACGTTCACCGCCAATTTCCCTTGAACGTACAACTTTCCAAAGATGAGAACCTTCCTTGCAATTGAGTTGACGGCATACTTCCGCATCTTTAACAAGGGTGAGCTCATGCACATGCGTTTGAAAACTTTGCCCCAATCGCTCCGAGAGCTCTTTGAAGCTTGTCAAACCTGAAACCGGAAACTCGAATTTATCACGGTCAAGAACAACGGATCCCTTACCACGCACTTTCTGAATGTACCCATTCTGCGAAAGCAGGTTCAAAGCTTTACGAATCGTTTCTCTCGATGTCTCGAATCTTGCACACAAATCGTGTTCAGAAGGGAGAGTATCACCTGCTGTGTACTCTCCCTTCTGAATATCTTTCACGAGTTTATGATAAATCTCGACATATTTGTTTTTCATTTTGCGCCCCCTCACCTATTTATCGGTAAGATGATATACGACCGACTCGTATGGGCGAAGGCTGATTTCACGGTAATCTTTTGTAGAATCATCATAGTTGCTCAGAAGGATGTCCGCCTCACCAGATACCTGAACATCTTCTGGTAATGTGAATGACGTTTCTTCGCCGTAGAAGTTATTCACAACAAGCAACTGTTCTCCATTCCATTCACGAAGATAAGCAAATACGTGATTGTGGTCTGAGTTCAACAAACGATAATCGCCATGTGTAATGATATCATGAGACTTACGTAATTCGATCAATTTTTGATAGTGATTGAAGATGGAATCTTCTTTGTTCATCACCACTTCTGCATTGATTTCTTTATAGTTATCTGCTACATCAATCCATGGGGTTCCTTCAGTAAAGCCGGCATTTTCTTCTCTATTCCATTGTACAGGAGTACGAGAGTTATCACGAGACTTCTGTTTTAAAATCTCAATGATTTCCTTTTCACTGAATCCTTTTGCTTTGAACTCTTCATACATATTCAGCGATTCAACATCCCGGTAACGTTCAATGCTTTCGAATTTAGGGTTGGTCATCCCAAATTCTTCTCCTTGGTAAATGTAAGGCGTTCCTTGCATCATATGGATGGTGGTGGCAAGCATTTTTCCAGATTCTTCAGGATAAGTCTCATCATCCCCGAACCTTGACAATACACGAGGCTGGTCGTGGTTACACCAGAATAAAGCGTTCCAGCCGTTTCCTTTGTTCATTTCGCGCTGCCACTTCGAAAGGATCTGCTTCAACTCATGGAAATCGAAATCAGCGACCGTCCATTTTTCACCGTTCGGATAATCCACCTTGAGATGGTGGAAGTTGAACGTCATACTCAGTTCATCGCGTTCAGGAGCCGTGTATTTAATGCAGTGCTCAATGCTCGTCGAAGACATCTCTCCAACTGTCATCAGGTCATAGGGTTTGAAAACTTCACGGTTCATTTCCTGCATGAATTCATGGACACGCGGGCCATCTGTATAGTATTTACGACCATCTCCTGGCGCGACACTACCATCATCATTTGGGAACTCCTGATTTTTGGAGATCAAGTTGATGACATCCAAACGGAAGCCATCCACTCCCTTTTCACCCCAAAAACGCATCATTTCATAGATATCTTCACGCATCTGTTCGTTTTCCCAGTTTAAATCGGCTTGAGTGACATCGAACAAGTGCAAGTAATACTGACCTGTTTGTTCATCATACTCCCACGCATTGCCCCCGAATTTAGACTGCCAATTCGTCGGCTCTTCCCCATTCACAGGGTCACGCCAGATATAATAGTCACGATAAGGATTGTCTTTTGACTTTTTAGCCTCTTGGAACCATTGGTGCTCCGTAGACGTGTGGTTAACGACGATGTCCATGATGAGTTTCATCCCACGGTTGTGCGTTTCTTCAAGCAGTCTTTCAAAGTCCTGCATTGTCCCGTATTCATCGTGAATGTCGTAATAGTCACTGATATCATATCCATTATCATTTTGAGGAGACTTGTACATCGGGGTCAGCCAAAGGACATCGACCCCGAGTTTATGCAAGTAATCTAATTTTTCAATAATCCCCTGAATATCACCGACACCGTTTCCTGTCGTGTCATTGAAGCTTTTTGGATAAATTTGATAAACGACAGCTTTTTTCCACCAAGGTTGTTCAATCATTGTAGCACCACCGTTTTTAAATTTTTTATACGTCTTTTTTACGCTTCGCATAGAGATACGTTCCTACCAGCGGAAGGACAATGACGATGACCATTCCGATAGCAAAGTCCAGCCAGTACTCCGCAACGATTGAGAAGATCCCTGGCACACCACCGACTCCGATAGAGCTTGCCAATACACCTTGTGCAGAAATATAAAGGCCGGCAATAGCAGAGGAAGTAATGGCAATAATAAATGGATACTTAAAGCGCAAATTCACTCCGAATAAAGCTGGTTCTGTAATTCCAAGCCATGCAGAAATACCTGAAGATACACTTAAACCTTTAAGTTTATCGTCTTTTGAAACCAGCCAGATGGCAAATGCGGCAGAACCTTGCGCAATGTTGGATAGAGCAAGCATCGGCCACAAGAATGTAGTTCCCGTGCTTCCCACCAACTGAATGTCCACAGCCATGAATGTATGGTGCATTCCGGTAATCACGAGCACGCCGTATAAACCGCCGTAAATAAGACCGCCTAACCATGCGAAAGTATCAAAGGTAGCAACAAGACCGTCTGTGATCCAGTTACCGATAGCAAATGTAATCGGTCCAATGATGATGAACGTCAAGAAACCAGTCACTAACAAGGAAATCGGTCCGACGAACAATAATTGTATGTTATCAGGGATACGGTTACGTAAAAATAGTTCGATCTTGGTCAATAAATAAGATGCGACAAGAACAGGCAGGACTTGTCCCTGGTAACCAATTTTCTCAACGGTTAATCCAAATAAATCCCAGGTTGGTACAGATCCTTCAGCCACGGCATCACCATAAGACCAAGCATTCAATAAATCAGGGTGGACAAGCACGAGTCCTATGACAATACCTAAGATTGGACTACCGCCAAATTTCTTGACCGCAGACCAACCGATGAGTCCGGGTAAGAACACAAAGGCGGTATTGGCTATGATTATGATCATGTTCGCTATGCCTGACCACTGTGGATAGACATCAATAATGGACTGGTCGTCCCAGAAGATCCCCTGTGCTGTCAAGATATTATTGATACCCAGCAGCAAACCAGCGGTTACAATCGCTGGTAGAATGGGAATGAAAATGTCAGCAAGTGTTTTAATTGCTCTTTGAAGAGGATTCATATTTCCTTTGGAAGCCTCTTTCACTTCTTCTTTAGAAGATTCACCGACACCAGCAAGAGCTACCAATTCTTTATAAACCTTATCGACAGTTCCTTGTCCGACAACAATTTGAAACTGACCGTTCGTTGAAAAAGATCCTTTCACAGCATCAATATTGTTCAGTTTTTCCTGATCGACTATACCTTCATCATGTAACGCCAAACGCAGACGTGTGACACAGTGGGTTGCAGCAGACAAGTTTTCCTTTCCGCCGATGGCTTCCAGAATCTGCTCAGCCTGTTTTTTGTGATTCATTTTTTTCTACCTCCCGGCGTGGTTTATTTTTTCTTTACAGTCAATAATGATGTTGATCCAGCGCTCATTTCGACATCGTCAGCCACTTGCACATCAAAGTCATCACTGTTCGTGACAATGATTGGTGTTACTGTACTCTTCGCCTTTTCTTTCACGAGGTCCAAATCGAAGGAAATCAATGGATCTCCTACCTTCACCTTGTCCCCTTGAGACACAAAAGCTTCAAAACCTTCTCCATCCATTGCTACGGTTTCAAGACCAATGTGGATCAGAATTTCTGCACCACTTTTCGTTTCCAAACCTACCGCATGCTTCGTTGGGAATAGTTGAACAATCTTACCTTCTACAGGGCTAAGCACCTCGCCGTCCTTTGGTTCCACTGCAATTCCTTCCCCCATCATCTTCTGAGAAAATACGGGGTCCGGAACTTCCTCCAAAGCCACTTTCTTTCCAGTTAATGGTGAAGCCACTTTCAATTCTGTCTCTTTATTTCCAAACAACTTCTTAAACATATCGTTCTCCTCCTCAAACGCTTTCATCAAAGCACTCAAAACTTGTATATACATCAATTAACTATGATTATAATTTGTATATACAAGTTTTGCAACCGTTAACAACGAGGCGATATAATTGGAATTCCCTTCCTTACTAATAAAAAACTTATAATTGTTAAAAATTGCTGGAACCGAGTCATTCATGGTTCCCCTTTATATAGAAGTGTGTTATATATTTAGGGTGTCGAAATAATAGGAAGAAGGGATATTATCCTTACTAACAAATCTCAGGCGAAACGAAACCTGTGGATCATGTGGACTGCCAATTTCTTTATAGCCGGCAGTATTACAATGGTCCTGCCGTTTTTATCTTTATATATAGAAGAACTCGGAAATTACACAGATGCTTATGTCCAAACCTGGTCTGGATGGATATTCGGTATCACATTCGTGTCTGCTTTTCTATGTTCGCCAATTTGGGGGAAGATTGGCGATAAATATGGAAGAAAGAATATTTTGATCATCTCCGCTACAGGTCTTGCGGCCTCCGTATTTCTTATGGGGTTCGTTTCATCCGTTTGGCAGCTCTTTCTTCTACGTTTGTTCATGGGAGTCTTCACGGGATTTATTCCCATGTCACAAGCTTTGATTTCTACCCAGACGCCTAAAAATATCGCCGGTCAAGTTCTAGGTTCTTTGCAGACGGGGAGTATTACCGGAAGTTTAATGGGGCCAATGCTCGGAGGTTGGATTGCAGATTCGATTGGTTATGCGACCACTTTTCAATATGTATCCATTACAGTTGCCCTATCTGCTCTCATCGTTTTCTTTGGCATTCATGAACAGCGAATAAAAAAAGAAGGAGACCATGAGAAAACAAGTTATCAATCCAGAGAAGTGCTGGCGCACATTTTCAAGCACCCTGTCCTATTAATGGTCATGATTGTTTCTTTATTTGTGCAAATCGCCCACTTCAGTATTCAACCGATTCTTTCATTATTCGTCGGTGATTTACATGGCCCTGAAAACTTAGCTTTGTTCTCAGGAATCGCTTTTTCAGCTGCAGGGCTTGGGAACTTAATGATGGCCAAACAATGGGGAAAAATCGCCGATCGGATCGGATATGTAAAAATCCTCGTCTTCCTTTTGTTCATGGCAGGAATCGTTTACCTCCCTGCAGCTTTCGTAACGAACATTTGGCAGCTGGTTGTCCTTCGCTTTTTGTTAGGTGTATCCATTGGCGGCATTATTCCTGTCCGGACCGCTTACATCCGCCAAGAGGCTCCAGTCGCTATGCAGGGTGAGGTATTAGGTTACAACACAAGCATCCGTTTCCTTGGGAATATCATCGGTCCGTCCATGGGCGGAATGATTGCAGGGGTTTATGGCTTTTCTATGGTATTTTTCGTTACAAGTACCCTGCTTGTTATCTCTGGGGCGCTACTATTCATAGCTATGAATAGAAGTGTGACCTCCGCGAAGCATATTCCCGGATATTAAGTGCACTTTTACATTCCACGTCTGTTAAGATAAGTGTAAAGACACTAGGAGTGGATAGAATGAAACGCGCTTTAATCATCATCGATTATACGAACGACTTTGTAGAAAGTGATGGAGCATTGACCTGCGGACCACCCGCTCAAGCTCTTGAAAAGTACATTCATGATGTAACGGAGACATTTATGAATGAGGAAGACCTTGTCGTGTTCGGGATAGACGTTCACGAAGAAGGTGACCCTTACCATCCGGAGACAGACCTTTTCCCTCCTCATAACATTCGAGGAACAAAAGGACGGGAGTTGTACGGATCACTAAAAAAAATCTATGAAGAAAATAAGCAAAAGCGGAACACCCTTTACATGGATAAAAGCCGTTATAGTGCTTTCGCAGGGACAGACTTGGACGTGAAGCTGAGAGAACGCGGAATCACAGATATCCACCTTGTCGGAGTCTGTACAGATATCTGTGTACTCCATACAGCTATCGATGCTTATAATCTCAGCTACAACATTCATGTACACAAGGATGGCGTTGCAAGCTTTAATGAAGCTGGCCACACCTGGGCTTTATCACATTTCGAGTCCACTCTGGGTGCAAAAATCTTATAAAACCAAAGGCTCTGGCTGGGTGTCCCACCTTAAGAAATTAAAAAATTCCAACTATTCCCTGGACCATAAATAAACTCCCGTTGCTGCCGTCAACGGGAGTTTTTACGCTTGTCATTTTTCTCTCTAGGAAACTTGTGGTATAGTATTTCGAGTGTCTAATGAAATAATAGAAAGGAAGAAGAGACGATATGCCACTGACCTCTCGTCCTTCCCATGAACATTTTCGTACAGTATTCATTTTAGCAGCTACGATTTTAATTGTTGTGATGAACACAACGATGTTCAACATCGCGTTACCGAATATATTAAAAGATTTCTCGCTCATGCCTTCAGAAGGCGCATGGATCGTTTCGGGGTATTCGATTGTGTTAGCGATTTTCACGATTACCTTTACACGCTTGTCTGACTATATGCCGATTCGGACATTATTAACGATAGGGATCTGTATTTTCAGCCTTTCCTCCATCATCGGATTTTTCGCGGAGAGTTATGTCTGGTTGTTGATCGCTCGGTTATGCCAGGCGGCAGGAGCGGCAGCGATCCCAGGTTTATCCATGGTCTTCGCCGGAAGGTACATCCCTATGACTAGACGAGGAAGCGCCTATGCATTGATTGCCTCTGCGACATCCTTGGGTTTTGGCCTTGGTCCTGTCATCGGCGGTTTAATCACAGACTACCTTGATTGGAACTTCTTGTTCATCGTCACCATCATGGTTTTCCTCGTCATCCCGGTCCTTTACAAGTTTATGCCTGTTGAAAAAGCTGAGAAAGGGCGTTTTGATGTCATAGGGGCGTTGCTGTCCGGAATCACCGCCACCATGTTTTTACTATACATTTCGACATTAACCCCCCTACTACTTGCTGGGTGGGCTCCTGGCTGCCTCTCTCCTTTGGTGGAGAGTGAATCGGACGAAAGCTCCTTTTATCCAGCCTGAACTTGTAAAAAACAGCCATTACCGCCGGATTGTCTTTACAAGCTACATTGGTTTCACTTTACACTTCGCTGTGCTGTTTTTAATGCCGATCATGCTTGAGCAAGTGTATGGGCGTGGGGCAGCCGCCATCGGATTTATTATTTTCCCCTGGGGCTATGCTATCAGCCGCAGCCGCGATTTACGTCGGACGCCTGATTGATGCTTACGGAAACATCAAAATTCTATTTTTATCTCAAGTTTTACTGATGATATCAGCCCTAATCTTCTTTTTCCTCGCTGGAAAAAGTCCGTATATGATTATGATCGCTTATATGTTTACGAGTTTCGGGTTCTCTAGTTTATCTTCAAGTTCGACCAATGAAGTTTCTCGAATACTCCCTAAAGAGCAGATCGGTGCCGGAATCGGTCTCAAACAACAGATGCAATTCATCGGAAGTGCGACAGGTTCTGTTCTTGCCGGTATATTATTAGAGGTTAGTTCACAACCTTATACCGCCGAAAACTTCATCCTGCCGTTCAGTTCACTGATCGTATTAATGGCGGCTTCCACCTTGGTTCTGTGGCTTTATTCATACAAGATCAGACGCATGGAATTTGTTCAAAAAACTGACATTTGAAATCCGGATATAAATCGAATATGATGGAGTATGGACATTTCTGTTATTTAATACTGTATAGATATAAATATAGGAGGAATCACTTATGAGCTCAAAAGATTATCGAGTTCTGCTGTATTATAAGTATGTCGACCTTCCTGACTATGAAGAATATTGCCAAAACCACCTGGAATTCTGTAAAGACCTTGGTTTGAAGGGACGTATCATCGTTTCTCACGAAGGGATTAACGGAACGGTTTCAGGTACCGTTGAACAAGTGGAAGAATATATGAACTTTGTACGTTCTGATGAGCGTTTTGCAAATATCCACTTCAAAATCGATGAGCATGAAGGGCACGCTTTCAAGAAAATGCATTGCCGCGTGAAGCCTGAGCTGGTCAACTGGAGTATTGAAGAAGACGATATCGATCCAAAAACGTTCGGTGGTAAACATTTGAAACCAAAAGAATTCAATGAAATGCTGAAAGATGATGATACCATCGTCATTGACGGCCGTAATGAATATGAATACCGCATCGGTCACTTCCGCAACGCGATTCAACCGGACGTCAACCATTCCCGAGAGTTCCCTGAATGGATTGCCGAAAATGCTGACCAGTGGAAGGATAAGAAAGTCCTTACCTACTGCACAGGCGGAATTCGCTGCGAGAAACTGACAGGGATTCTTAAGAAAAACGGAGTCGAAGATGTCTATCAGCTTGAAGGCGGAATTACCACTTACGGCAAAGACCCAGAAGTCAAAGGTGAGCTCTTCGATGGAAAAATGTATGTATTCGACGAGCGTATCTCTGTTCCAATCAACCAAGTAGAAGAAAAGGTCATCGCAGAGTGCGAACATTGCGGGAAAGCAGAAGATCGTATGATTAACTGCAGTAACCCGGTATGTAACCGTCAATATGTATGCTGTAAAGAATGTGAAGAAGAGCAACATGCCGCATGTACAGCAGATTGTAAAGAACACCCAGAAAACCGCTGGGATGTTGACCGCAAGAAACAAATTGATAAATACGACCGCATCAACGGTTAATTCCCATCCCCTCTCTCACCATTTGTGAAGAGGGGATTTCTTATATCATACATATGCTTCCTATTCTTGAAGACTATTCGAGATATTTTCGGGTTTCGTTTGCCTGGTTGAGCGTCAGGGGTGTGCGGGACAGCTGAGACGACCCCGGAAGGCGTAGCCTGAGGAGGCTCAGCGCCCACCTCATGGAAAGCGAACGGTTTCCCGTAGCCCCGAGACTCACACAAACATCTCGAAACTAACCCTTCAAGCATACTGCCATATGCTTTAATCACTGATCATTCTATGAGCGGCGTGGTAGGTGGAGCCTATGCCGCGGTCGAAGGATAAAGCGTGGCGAATGGCGCTTGTTACGAAGGACTTCGCCCGTCTGACCGCATCTTCGACAGAATATCCATTGGCAAGTTCTGCTGTGATGGCGGCGGAATACGTACACCCTGCCCCGCTCGTATGAATGGTTTCCACTCTTTTGGTTTCAAGCTCGGTAATACTTGAACCGTCATAGAGCATGTCTACCGCTGGGTATCCTTTTAAACCGCCTCCTTTTACAAGCACATACTCCGCTCCAAGATGATAAAGGTCCCTTGCCACAACCTTCATATCTTCAGGAGTCTCAGGAACTTCACATTGAAGCATTCTTGCCGCTTCATGTAAATTTGGAGTGACGACTTTTGCCAGAGGGACAAGTTCTTTTGTCAGAGTTTCAATCGCCTCATCTTTTAATAACTGAGATCCCATCTTTCCAATCATCACAGGATCTATCACTACATTCGTGACTTCAGACGCTTTTATAAGACCAGCCACATTTTTTATAATGTCGTCGGTGAACAGCATGCCCGTTTTAAGGGCATCGACTCCCACATGTTCGAATGAAGCATAGATTTGGGCTTCTATGGCATCGATTGGCTGCGTGAAAATCCCTCGTTCTGTTTGTTTATTATTCGCTACAATGGCAGTAACTGCACTCATGCCGTAAACATTGAATTACTGGAATGTCTTAAGATCTGCTTGAATCCCGGCACTCCCCTGTGCAGCAGAACCGGCGATTGTTAATACTTTTGGTATGCTCATCTTAGTCTTCTCCTCTCTGTCTTCTATAGAGATTGTATCAGTAATAGAGGAAGGCTTCTATTCACACAAACCTGCCATCTTGTAAAATTTAAGTAAGGAGGCCGACTATGAAACCATTCACACAACGCATCATTCAAATCATCCATAGTATTCCAAAAGGTCGTGTCATGTCATACGGACAAATTGCGGCATGCGCTGGAAACCCCCGGGCGGCAAGACAAGTCGCTCGTGCGCTTCACAGTATGAGTGAGAAACATGAGCTCCCGTGGCATCGTGTAGTCAATGCAAAAGGAGAAATTGCTGTGAAGGACCCCTCCAGACAACGTCAACTTTTAGAAATGGAAGGCGTTGTTGTCATTCATGATAAAATATCAATGAGAGAATACCAACACGATACTCCTCTCTGTTTTGAAGAATAGAATTGGAACACTAAATCTATGAAACTAACGAAGGATGTTACTCATGTTTGAAGTGAAACCCTACCCGGAACTATCCTGGTCTCTGTCCAGGCATAAAACGATGCTATCCTGCCTAAGGAAATATGCGTACGATTATTATGTATCCCATAATGGATGGCTCCGTTCGGCTGATACCCTAGCCAAGCAAGCGTACCGTTTGAAAAAAATGACCAACTTGGAAATGCACTTTGGAAGTGTGGTCCACGATTTGATCTATCAAACCATTCAACGCGTATTAAAGAACCAGCCGGTCATGACGGAACAAGATTTCATGGATGAAGTCCGCCACCATTTAAACCGTGGATTCATTGAATCAACGAAGAAAGAGCATTTGTGGATAAACCGACCGAAGCACTATACGATGCTTCACGAAATTTATTACAGTCAGAAAGACACTCTCCCTGAAGCGAAAGTGCGCAAAATAACGGACCGCCTCCAGAAAACGGTCACCAATTTTTACTCCAGTAAAACTTTCACTGATGTACGTAACAAAGAACAAATGAAGTTTATGGAATCGGAAACTTTCCGTTTCCTCAAGACAGACGAAGCGAAGGTTTTTATTGTGATGGATCTTGTGTACAAAGATCTCGATCATGACAAGTGGATTATTGTCGATTGGAAAACGGGAAAAGCATCCGATGAGGACCGGAACCAGCTGGCCCTTTATGCCCTTTATTTACAAAACAAGCACGAAATCGAATCCCTTGATGATATCATCATTCGAAACGAATATTTAGTGGATGGTACACATGTCGAACATCAATTAACAGAACAGGACCTCATCAATGTCCAACACCTATACCAGATTAGTATGGAGCAGATGAAACTCTATTTAGAAGATGCAGGAAATAATGAACCCCTTCCTATCGATCAATTTCCTATGCAGGATGATCCCAGAGTCTGCGCTCGTTGTAACTACCAGGAGCTTTGCTTCCCTTCTTGATGGCAGGTCCGTATGTTTACCCGATTCGGAAACGGGCTAAATAAGTATTGTAATCTTATTTGCCAGAAGGAGTCGTGATTATAAATGAAGGTACTCGTAGCAGGAGCAAACGGACATACAGGACGACTACTTATTCAAAATTTAAAAGCCGATGGTCATGAGCCGTACGGCATGATCCGTAAAGAAGAACAAAAAGCGACGGTTGAAAAATTGGGCGGTACTCCAGTACTTGCTGATCTGACGAAAGACGTCGGTTATGCGGTCAAAGGTATGGACGCTGTCATGTTCGCCGCTGGGTCAGGCTCCAGTACAGGTGCTGAGCAAACAGAAGCCGTAGATCGTGACGGAGCCATTAACCTTGCTAAAGCAACAGAAAACCTAGGTATAAAGAAATTCATTATGTTGAGCGGCATGGGGGCTGGTGATCCAGAACGAGGCCCCGAAGAATTGAAGCACTATCTCGAAATGAAAGGAGAAGCGGATGATTACCTGAAGTCCACAGAACTTGATTACACCATCGTACGACCAGGCGGTTTGACGAACGATGAAGGGACCAGCAAAATACAAGTCGGCGAAACCGTTGAAAGAGGAACAATTCCTCGCGCAGACGTAGCTAAGACAATGATTGCAGCCCTACAGGAACCAAACGCTTACCATAAAACATTTGAGATGATTTCAGGAGATACTCAAATCGAACAAGCACTGAAGACACTATCATGATCAGACTGCTCAACCACATCAAGTGGTTGAGCTTTTTACATATCCCCCTCCCTTACACTCCTATAAAACCCTTAAAAGGAAATTATATACATTGAACATGAAGGTATTTTGCTATAATGTAAGTAATTGGCGCTTTAAAGGAGTAGTGAATATGAAAGGTTCGTTAATTAAACAACACCGCAAATTTAAGAATTTAACACTAGAAGAACTTGCATCAGGAATTTGCTCGGTATCCTATTTGAGTAAAATTGAACACGATACCATTAACGCCAGTGATGAAATTTACCGTCTGTTAGGAGAGCGGTTGAATATCAAGTTGACTGATATAAACCAGGAATTCGACGAATCCATTCATCAGCAACTTCTAGAATGGCATGAAATTATTCAACGTCGAGACCTCCCATTAATGGAAGAGTACTTTCAAAAATGTACAGAAGCACTAGAGTCCAACCAAAATACTGAACTCAATCATTTATATACCATTGTTAAAGCTCGCCACACCATGAAGTTGAATGAAGGACCGCTATCCGATGAAGATTTAAAAGAGATTGATGATTTATATCCATATACGAATGATGAATATAAATTCTTCTACCATAAAACGGTCGGAATTCATTATCTTTTGAAAAACCACCAACTAAAAAATGCCCTTCATCATTTCCACAAAACCGAAGAGCTTTTAAATAAACTCCCATTTACAGACAGTGAAACCTATTTTCATTTAGCTCTGACTTATTCTCAAATAAGAGCATCAGTAGAGTCAAATTTTTACGCTCATACAGCCTTGGAAGGATATATTAAAGATTTTGATTATGAACGAATTGTTGACACCTACATGATCATTGCCCTAAATTATAGAGCTTTAGAGATCTACTCCATCGCAGAAGAGTATTTCTTAAAGTTAAAAAGGATATCCAAATATCATTTGAAGTCCATTGATGAAAGAAGAGTTTACCATAATCTTGGGTATATATATGCTAATCAGGAAAAATATGAAGATGCAATTGATTATTTAGAAAAAGCTTATAATATGACGCTTGAAATGAAAGATGATTATTTTTACGTGAACACCATTTATTCTCTTGCCTCCACTCACTTCTATGCAGGAAATATAGAGAAAGCATGGGTGCTTATTGAGAAAGGTGAAAAAAGCGCAGAGGAATATGACATTACATTCTTTAAGTATAAATTTTTTGTACTTAGAAGCACAGCTTTAGAAAAAACAATGGAAGACTTTTTTATGGACAAGCTGGAAAATGAAATCATTCCGTATTTTAGAGAGAATAATGAATATGGAAGTTACAAGAATTATTGTGAAATGTTAGGTAACCTTTATTATGAGAAGCGAATGTACAAAAAAGCAGCCATGTATTTTAAAGAGGTTAACAATTACCGGAAAACACAAAAAAAAGATTTATTATTATAAAAAGGTCGGAGGTTACACGCCTCCGACCTTTTTACATTCGCACGATATTCTTTTCCCAATTTTTAAATTCAAGTTCATCAAATTTTGCGCCCATCTTTTTATCATCAATATAGAATAGCGCCTCTTCTAACGAACAATCCACATCCGCTTCACAATGGATGGCAGCAAGCTTTCTAGATAGATGCAGCATATCCAGACTGTCTTCAATTTTCGTCCGCTGACCCTTTGTCAGTTCCTCGATATTCTCTAAGATTCCCTCGATGGATCCGTATTTAAGGAGAAGCTTAAGTGCGGTTTTCTCCCCAATTCCTTTCACACCAGGATAGTTGTCACTGGAATCACCCATGAGGGCTTTCAAATCAACCATTTGTTGCGGCGTAATTCCTTTTTCTTCTGTAAAGGTGTCCTCTTGATACTCCGCATAATTGCCATATCCCTTCTTTAATAAGACGACATGCACGTTCGGCTCCAACAATTGAAGAAGGTCCTGGTCCCCTGTTAATAGGAAGACTTGGGAATGTTCACTGTACGCCCGACTCAGCGTTCCCATGCAATCATCCGCTTCATACCCAACTTGACCAACGTTAGGTATATCGAGAGCCTCTACGACTTCTTTGGCTAGATCAAATTGTGGAATCAATTCTTCTGGAGGCGCTCCCCGATTCGCTTTGTAGTCAGGAAAAAGATCATTACGGAACGTCTTACTCCCCATATCCCAACAGCAAATCACGTGGGTAGGCTGGTAGGTTTCTATTGCTGTAAACATGTGTTTCATCATGCCGTAGACCCCATTGGTCGGCACACCTTTACTGTTGATCATATAATAATTGCTCATTGCCGTGGCATAAAACGCACGAAAAAGCAGCGCCATGCCATCAACGAGCATCACTCGATTGGTTGTTGTCATTCTTTAATAACTCCTTTTTCCTATGAATAGTTTCATTATAACAATCTTTGTCCTTTGTTCGTACTAGAAATTTTCACATATTTGTCTGTAAATTGACAATATTCTGTACAAGTGATAATTTAAAAAGTAAGCGCGCCTACTTACATAAAATTTTTTGTAAGCGGTTGCAAAGTAAATCACTAGGAGGATGTTTTTATGGTATATGCTTTTCCTAATACAGAAGGATCTAAAGTTCAGTTCAAGAAACGCTATGACAACTTCATTGGCGGAGAATGGACAGCTCCTGTCAAAGGACAATATTTTGATAATGTCACCCCTGTAACAGGACAAACTTTTTGTCAGGTCGCACGTTCGACGGAGGAAGATATTGAGCTTGCCCTTGATGCTGCACACAAAGCGAAGGATGCTTGGGGGAAAACGTCCGTGGCGGAGCGTTCTTTGGTCCTAAACCGCATTGCAGACCGAATGGAGGAAAACCTCGAGAATTTGGCCATTGCGGAGACGTGGGAGAACGGGAAAGCTGTCCGTGAAACTCTGAATGCTGACCTTCCGCTTGCCGTTGATCACTTCCGTTATTTTGCTTCAGTCATTCGTTCCCAAGAAGGATCCATCGGCGAAATCGATAACGATACGATTGCTTACCATTTCAACGAGCCACTAGGAGTCGTTGGTCAAATCATTCCATGGAACTTCCCACTGTTGATGGCGACGTGGAAAATAGCTCCCGCTCTCGCTGCCGGAAATGCGATTGTTCTGAAGCCTGCAGAACAGACACCGGCATCTATCATGTATCTGCTGGAATTAATAGAAGACTTGCTGCCTGCAGGGGTATTGAATGTCGTCAACGGTTTCGGGTTAGAAGCTGGTAAGCCGTTAGCCCAAAGCCCTCGCATCAGTAAAATCGCTTTTACAGGAGAAACGACAACCGGACGAATGATCATGCAATATGCCTCTCAAAACATCATTCCTGTTACTTTAGAGCTTGGTGGAAAATCACCAAACATCATTTTTGAGGATGTCATGCGTGAAGATGACGATTTACTGGATAAAACAATTGAAGGGATGGTCATGTTTGCTTTGAATCAAGGTGAAGTATGTACATGTCCTTCTCGTGCCCTCATCCAGGAGTCAATCTATGACGAATTTATGGAACGTGCCATCAAACGCGTCAAAGAAATTAAGACAGGAAACCCACTTGACCCTGAAGTAATGATGGGTGCTCAAGCTTCCTCCGAACAACTAGAGAAAATCTTGTCTTACCTTGAGGTCGGTAAGGAAGAAGGGGCCGAGTGCCTGACTGGTGGAGCTCGTAATCAAATGGAAGGCGACTTCAAAGACGGGTACTACGTACAGCCGACAGTATTCAAAGGCGATAACAGTATGAGAATCTTCCATGAAGAAATCTTCGGTCCAGTCCTATCTGTGACGACGTTCAAAGATAAAGAAGAAGCCATGAAGATCGCCAATGACACGCTTTACGGCTTGGGTGCCGGTGTGTGGACACGTGATATGAATACAGCTTACCGTTTCGGCCGCGGAATTGAAGCCGGACGCGTTTGGACCAACTGTTACCACGCCTACCCTGCACATGCAGCTTTCGGCGGATACAAAATGTCCGGGGTTGGCCGGGAGAACCATAAGATGATGCTCAGCCATTATCAACAAACGAAGAATATGCTCGTCAGCTACAGCCCACAGAAGCTTGGATTCTTTTAAAATGGGAATCTAAACTCCTTGATTTTCGGCATATGAAAGGAGCTGAAAAAATGGTGGAACGCGTAAAAGCGACGGACGATGCTCTTGAATTGATTAAAATGCTGAAGGATAAACACGGCCCTCTTCTTTTCCACCAATCGGGCGGGTGCTGTGACGGCAGCTCCCCGATGTGTTACGAAGAAGGCGACCTTATGATCGGCAGTCAAGATGTGTTACTTGGAAAGATCGGTGAAACTCCTTTTTACATCAACAAAAAGCAGTATGATTATTGGAAGCATACCCAACTGATCATTGATGTTGTTGAGGGCCGCGGAGGAATGTTTTCTCTGGAAGGAGTCGAAGGCAAAAGGTTCCTTACACGCTCACGCGCCTTTACGGATGAGGAGTACAAAGAACTGAAAGAAAGTATAGAGTCGTAAAGAAAAACGTCCAGGGGATTCCTGGGCGTTTTCTTATTCCCAACCAAAACCCTTACCTACTCTTTGTATTCGTTATCTATTCCTCAATGAAATAAGCCAGTTTTTTCACTCACTTGGAGTACTTGTATACGCCAACCCTCTCTGTTATCGTACACCCGCACCTCTCGAAAACTTTCAACATCGGGCTATTATGAACACTTGTCGCACCAGTACTATATGAAGCTTTGAAATGATTTCTAAGTAGGTTCAATCCCTCTTTATACAAAGCAGCCGCTTTGTTCTTTCCTCGTTCTTCCGGAACCAAGCCGAAGTAAAAAATCCTTCCTTCTTCCTTTGTACCCGGTTCAATGTGCGGCATGACCACACCTATAGGGGTGCCATTTTCATAAGCGGTCATACAAGTATCCACATAACCCGGACCAAGTTCTTTCTTCACGCTTTTCATTTGTTCCTCCATGTTCAAGGACTGGGGAGCGTTTAGGGACCCTTCCATCGATCAGCGCCACGTCTCTTTAAATGAGACCTCTTCTTCCTTTCTTAGCGATCTGAATTCAAAACATTGTGCTTCTCCGACCATTTCACCTACCTCACCCAAGTCACACCGAAAAAAATAAACCTCATCATGTTGCTTGAATCCAAGACCTTTTATGTAACCTGTAGTCTCTTCTTTGAAGGTGGAGGGAACAAGGATTGTCCGGTTTTCAACTCCATCATACGTTGGATCTTTTACAAATTTGAAAGCCAATGATTGCAGTTCTTCATCTGTGAGATCCCGTGTATCTTCAATGGTTACGAAGTTTTCCCCTTCGACAAATTTCACCTTTTCATAAAGTCTATCCTGCATACTTCCGCCTCCTTTTGTCTAACCTACCTTACATCTTCAAACATATCATTTCCCAATCAAGGATTAGACCCGTTATGATACAAGCAAGGAGAGTGATAAAAATGAACAAAGAAATTCAATTAGTCAAACGTCCAGAAGCCGCTCCTACACATGAACATATTAAAATGGCAGAAACTGAGCGCCCTGTTCCTTCTCAAGGGGAAGTACTGGTCAAACTGCTTTATGTCTCCGTAGATCCTTACATGAGAGGCCGTATGAGCGCCGCTAAATCGTATATTGCTCCCTTCCAACTGAACGAACCTATGGAAGGTGGGGTCGTCGGGGAAGTTGTGGAATCGAAAGCGGATGCTCTACAAGAGGGTGATATTGTCACAGGGATGCTTCCGTGGAAAGAATATGCAGCAGCTCCGGCAGACACGCTCAGAAAAGTAGATCCAAGTCTTGGACCCGTTACTACATCTCTCGGAATCCTTGGTATGCCTGGATTAACTGCATATTTCGGACTGATGGATATCGGGAAGCCAAAAGAAGGCGAAACATTAGTGGTTTCAGGAGCTGCCGGAGCAGTTGGCTCTGCTGTTGTCCAAATCGGTAAAATATCAGGCTGCCATGTGGTCGGTATTGCCGGTTCAGATGAAAAATTAGCGTACTTGAAAAATGAACTCGGCGTTGACGAAGTCATCAACTACAAGTCAGAGAGTGTACCTGAACGTCTAGAAGAAGCTTGTCCAAATGGCGTAGATGTTTATTTTGATAATGTCGGTGGCGATATTTCAGATGCTGTCTATCCATTATTAAACAAATTCGCACGCATCGCCCAGTGTGGAGCCATCGCATCCTACAATGTTCCGAATGATCAAGGGCCGCGGATGCAGATGCACTTGATTAAATCCAGTGCGCTCATTAAAGGGTTCACAGTCGGTGATTATCAGGATCGATTTAAAGAAGGGTTCTCCCACTTAGCTCAATGGCTTCAGGAAGGCCGTTTGAAATATGAAGAAACGATTACAGAAGGGTTTGAAAATATCCCAGATGCATTCTTCGGGTTATTTGAAGGAGCGAACCTTGGTAAACAACTTGTCAAAGTTGCAGAACCCACTCAAAAGTGACGGTCGATAAAAAATCAACCGAAAAAAGGACTGAGAAATGTTATTTCTCAGTCCTTTTCTGTATCCTATTATGAATCACCATGATGTATGTAAATGCCGATCTCTTCTAGAGCCTGATGCAAACCCGCCTTTGTATGGACTTTAGTGAAGTTTACACCCATATCTACAAGAGATTTCGCTGTTTCCGGCCTTAATCCTGTTAGAGTCGCATGAACACCAACAAGTTCAAGAGCATGAACGACCTGATAAATGTAATTAGCAATGACCGTGTCGATCACCGGAACACCAGATACATCAATAAAAAGGTAATCCAATTCAAATTCAGAACTCTTATTTAAGGAGGTTTCCATGATTGACTGAGCACGATTGGTATCCACTTCTCCAATCAATGGCAGCACAGCTACTCCCTTTGTAATCGGTACAACGGGCACAGACAGTTCAGCCATCCGCATTTCTTTTCTTTCCCACTCCATACGAATGTTTCTGGAGTACGTTTGACTGAAGTGTTTCGTAATTTCATCTAATACTTCATTAATGGTTTTGCAGACGTGTACCACCGTGGAAGAAGAAAACTCATCATTGGATAACTCTTCAGAAAATATTCCCCAAATCGCTCGACGAACAAAGTTCATCGTCCGCAGGGATTGATCCAGCTCGACTTCCGCCTCTACCTTCTGCTCTCCTTCGCGATCCGCCCACATTTCAATGTGCTGCATGGAAGAAGCACCATCCCCGATGATCACTTCACCGATATAGGAGAAGAGTTCTTCCCAATTTGCTGTTCGAATGGTAGCTGCCCCGAACTCTTCTGTTTTCAACTCTCGCACCCGATTAGCCAATTGTTCCGAGCATTTCTCAATTTTTTCACCGATATATGTAATTTCTTCTCTCATCTTGGAAACCCCTCAGCTCAAATTATTATCCAATAATAATGTAACACAGAACACTAGATAAAACGAACATCCTCCGGTATGATAAAGGAAGTTTACGCATAGGAGGACATTATGAATAAAGTATCGTTGGTATTGTTCCTTATTTTATGTTTATTGTTTCTTTCGCATGGTCTTTATCAAGGCATCTCGAACGGCCAATGGACATCCCTAACCTTCGCCATTATCGTCATCGCTCTCGGTTCATACAGCATGCTAAGAAAAAAACACAAATAACCCTTCCCCACAACAGCTCCCGATTGTGGAAGACTCAGTTTCGAGATCACCGGGAGTCGTTTTCCAGATTGAGCGTAATGGGGTGGTTGGGAAACTACTCGCTTTCCTGCGGGGATGACGGAGAGCCTCCTCGAGCTAAAGCTCTGCGGGGTCTCTCCAGCCAATCCATTCCCGCGGGAGTCTCGCAGCTTCCCAACCACCCCATTTGAAGTAAGAGAGAAACGAATCCCTCTACCGCGCAGGATTGTCTTCCACGATAACTAAAATTTATGTATAAAGCGCACTACACCAGATTTCAGGCGTAAAATGCTTGCTATGATGACAATTATTTACCCACTTTCCTTAAGTGTGGATGCTGATTATACCTATCATGATTTCGAGAACCTCATATGGCAAAGGGGCGGAGGGAAACGGTGAGACTCCTATGGGACGTGTGGGACAGGTGAGACCCCGGAGCAGCCTGAGGAGGCTCACCGCCCGCCCCATGGAAAGTGTTCAAATGCGGAATCGTCCTGGTAGACACGACTGGCATAAACAGAACAGCAAAGGAATGTGTTTTTCATTCCTTTGCTGTTCTGCTTATGACGCGAGTGTCTGGACGATGGAGCAAGACGAACCTTTTCCCGCAGCCCCTAAACTCACACAAACATATCGAAATCAAGTCTCCCACAATCCTGCCATTTACCATAATAAAAACCCTCGTTGATGAGGGTTTTTATGCGTATCTGGGAAGGTCGTAGCGGCCGAACCATTGGTGTCTGTGATCAGAAAACCAGCGGTATAATGGAGAACCCACCCGGTCGATACCCGGAAAAGAAAGAAGAATGCCGATCACAGTGAATAAAGGCAGAGAAAGCAGAAGTTTACGAATGGTTTCAAAACCTTGTTTCACTTCTCCTTCTTTTGTCAGCATATGAATCTCATCCAGCGTATTCCTGCCTTCCAAGTAAGGGTACTTCCCCATCTCTTCTGTCTCCTGGACAGCTACCCATTTAATTTGATGAAACCAATCGAACGTTCGGAATGTTTTCTTCACATAAAAACAAAACGGACACTGTGCGTCATAAAAAACGATATGTTTTTTCATTAAACGAAGCACTCCTTTGGATTATTGAGCCTTCTCCTGTAGTTCAACCTTCACCCAGCCTCTAACAGCGTTAATCATCCATACTTCATCGAACATGTGGATATCCTTTTTATAGAGAACCTTTTCTTTCAGTTTTCCACTTCTTAATAAGTCTTTCCTATAAGTTCCTGCCAGTAATCCACAACTAACAGGAGGGGTATAGTATTGACCGTCGATGTTTACGACAAGATTAGCTATTGTAAATTCCGTTAATTCACCTCTGCGATTCCAAAGCAACGTCGCTTCCGCTTCGTCAGATCGATGACGTTGATATACACACCGGTGAGTGGTTTTATGAAACAGAAATGGATCCTCTTCGTTTACAGGTTCTTCAGATAAGGTGCCGGTCACACAAGAAGCGGGTGGCGTTAAACCATGGACTTCTATTTCAGCTTTCCCTTCTTCATCAACAAGCATGCGAGTTTTATAGAGACCATTTGGATAAGCGGTGGTTACTTGAGAGCATTTGTTCTCTAAATCACTTCTTTTAATAGGGTAAGCGAAATACGAAGCCGTTGCCGTGATTCGGTCCAGGTGATCGTCAAGTAAATCAATCACGCCATTTTCCAACTTCATCGTCTCCAAAAGTTGAAATCTTGGCCGATCTTCTGTGAGGAGACGCGCCTTCGTCTTCAACTCCTCATACTCCCCCTCTGAAGTTGATTCCCAAGTAATACCTCCACCTGTACCATAAACAGCTCTTTCTTGCTTCTGATCAATCATAACTGTACGAATAGGGACATTGAAAACGGCTTCTTTCTCAGGCGTCATATAACCGATGGCGCCGCAATATACCTCGCGTGGCGAGTCTTCTAATCTTTGAATGTATTCCATGGTCCTCACTTTTGGAGCTCCTGTAATCGAGCCACACGGAAACAAAGCCTGAAATAATTCGTACATGGTGTAATCTTCAGACAAACGGCCTACCACCGTTGAAGTCATCTGATGGACGGTCGGATAGGTTTCCACTTCGAACAGGTTAGGGACATGAACACTACCAGGTACAGCGATTCTACCTAGATCATTTCTCAACAAATCAACAATCATAAGGTTCTCGGATCGCTCCTTATGTGATGTCTGAAGTTCCCCCCCGCTTAGACTCATCCTCTTTGGAATCCCTTCCTCTTGATGCCGTTCCTTTCATTGGCTTTGTTTTTAATTGGTTTCCATCGACTCGGAAAAACAACTCCGGAGAAGCAGACAGAATCCGCTTTTCCCCCATGTTTAGGTAGGCACTATAGGAAGACTGCTGATTTCTCACAAGTCTTCTATAAAACGTATAATCATCCCCAGAGAAAGAGGCTTCCATTCTGGTTGTAAAGTTCACCTGATACGTATCCCCCCGTTCAATCCCCGCTTTCACTTCTTCTATTCCTTTTTGATAGGAAGCATAATTCCCACGCAACTCCCAGTCTGATACATGAAACAGCCTGGAACCTGCATCCTTCCAATCTGTTTCAAATCGATCGAACACTCCGAACCACACAAGCGGCCATTCCGGATGAGGATGAACGCGAAAGGCCTGATCAAAAGCAGGGGCAGCTTCATAGGATACATAGCCAGCTACATAGTAACCCTCGTCGAGCCTTTCTTCCACCCGCTTGAAGACTGATTTCACCTCGCTCACATCATCGGTCGTGAGGACCTCAACCGGTTGTTGAAACACTTTATGGTCCGGGTCCCCCTGGGCATTTGAGAATTCAAACTGCAAAAAAGGTGAGGTTGTCATACGCCTACCTCCTCTCTTCTACTTGCCTTGTAGCGAACAGCCCGGACATGAAAGTTTCGAAGCAGGTCATACCCATACTCCGTCAATATCGACTCGGGGTGGAATTGTATGCCTTCCATCATCTTGTACCGGTGGCGTACCCCCATAATGACACCATCTTCAGAAAGGGCCGTAACTTCGAGCTTTTCCGGTAATGAAGGTAAATCTGCCTGAAGAGAATGGTAACGGGTGACTCGGAAAGATCCGGGGAGCTTGTGAAACATGGTCCGGCCATCATTCGTAATTGTCGTTACTTTGCCGTGCATCGGTTGATTTCCTTTGACGACGATCCCCCCAAAATGTTCAACCATCAGTTGGTGGCCTAGGCAAATGCCTAATAAGGGAATTTCTCCACCAAAATGATGCAAAACTTCCTTGCAAATCCCTGATTCTTCCGGCCTCCCCGGTCCGGGGGAAAGGACAATAAGACTCGGTTCGAGCGAACGGATCTCTTCGATCTGCCATTCATCGTTTCTTTTTACGATTACTTCTGAATCCATCTGTTTAAAATATTGGGCTAAGTTATATGTGAATGAATCATAGTTATCAATGATTATGATCATAGTTGCGGACACCTTTCATCCTTGAATATATATGTCTATTATACTACCGCCTGCCAGGTTTTCCATAGAAGATAAGAATGGAAAAACATCACTTTGTAGTGCTTCAAAGGAAAAAAGAATCGAAAATATCAGTCTCATATATTAGAATATATAGAAAGATCTCGTCGTTAGGGTGACTGCCATGATATCGGAATTGCTAAAGTCGAAGAGTATATGGATTAAAATCGTTCTCATATTGACCGGGGTGACGATGCCGCTCTGGCTGAGCGTTGAGAGGTCGGGTCTAGCCGCTGTCATCGAGAGACTCCAAGCCGCTCCATCAGGGGCCACACTAATGATGGCTGCATTCGGACTCGTCATGTTAAACACGGTACGAGCGCTCCCCCACTATATTGGGGCCCTTCTTCTCGGAGATGAGCTCGGAGTGAAGTTGAACCGGCCATGGTTGAAAGTTGCCGTCCCTGTAGTGATCATCCCATTGGTTTACGCCATGATTAACGGGTACAATTCAATCAACTATCATTTTGGCGGGCCTGCCATTTTCCTTTTATTATCGATCGCCGTCCTTCATTTTTTAGGAAATGGTCAATTACGCCCTGTATTCAAAGCTTTCATTCTCGCCCAATTGCTATTCGGTTTTCAATGGCTGGATACGGTACTTTTCCTAAGCGCTTTCGGCTTTGGCGGTGGGGAAATTTCCATGGAAGTGAAAAGAATGGCTGCGGAGTTAGGGTTCGGCAGTACGTTAAGTTTTTACAGTCTCGTCTTTTTCGCGGTATTCATCGTAAATGCAACCTTCCTTGCCGTGTACTTAACTGTTGCAGAACAAAAAGCAAAAATGAGACAAGACTTGGATATCGCCCGGCTCGACATGGTGGAGTCACGTTCTGGTAGAGAAGCGCTCCATCTCGTTCATGACTTGAAAACTCCATTATCCCTGATGGAGGGACTGAACAGCCTCATTCAAATGAAAACAAAGGACGAAGAAATCCTTCAATACACCAACAAAATATCCTCTTCTATTCAAGCGACCAGTGATATGGTTTCTGAAATCTTATATCACGAGAAGAAAAATTGGTGCACATTGAAAACATTCATCGAATATGTACGCGCGAACAAACTTTCAGATTCAGCTACCATCTATGCGTTCGATTTGGCCGCCGATGAAAATATTGAAATCTATATTAATAAAATCAGAATGACACGAGCGCTTGTCAATTTAATTGATAATGCCAGTGATGCCGTCGAGGGAAAAAATGATGCCAAAGTGACCATCGCTACTAAAGTAGAACAATCAGGCATACTGATTGGTGTAAAAGACAATGGACATGGCATTAGCCAATCCAATATCAATAAAATTTGGAATGCAGGATACAGTACGAAATCCCATCCTGGTGTAGGGCTGACATTCGTTAAAAATGTCGTACAAGAACACGGGGCGGAGCTATCCATTGAAAGCAAACAAGGGGTAGGAACGACATTCTGGATCCATTTACCGAAGGAGAGAGTACGAGATGAAAATACTGATCATGGATAATGACGAATCCTTACGTTACATGCTTACAGAGTTTTGTAAACATGCCGGGTGGGAATCAGACACAGCAATGAATGGACGCGAAGGTGTCGATATGTTTTTAAAAGGAACGTATGACGTCATACTTGTCGATTATCATATGCCGGAAATGGATGGCCTTCAAACCGTCAGGGAAATTCGAAAACACAATTCCGTCGTCCCTATTCTCGTGCTGACGGTAGATGAACGACAAGAAGTGGCTGATCGTTTACTGGAAGAAGGCGCCACCGACTTTGCCTTAAAACCAGTAAAAGCTCCTGATCTAATTTCGAGAATCAAGCTACATGCACAAATTGCTAATATGAAAAACAAGCAGGAAGATAATGATGATGTATTTACCGCCAAAGGAATCAGCAAAGGAACTTTAAGTTCCATTTCAAACTACTTGCAGAAAAATCGTGAGGCCTATCCTGTGGACGTCATCTCAAAGGACATCGGCCTTGCCTACCCGACCGTATACCGGTACCTCATGCATTTGCTAGAGGAAGGCAAAGTCAAGCAAGTGGTCAGCCATCAGAAAATCGGACGACCGAAAAAGCTTTACAAGTGGTATGCCCATTAAGTGTTTCTCATGTCCATGAAGGGTACATCACATAGGAGATGCATAGAGAAGGAGTGGTAAAATGAGATCGGGAAATCCCGTTTTAAAAGACGATACATTTCAGCGTTCTGCAACATCAGGTAAGACGATGACCTTGGGCGGTACGACAGCAAAAATAGCCCTCCTGTTTATATTTTTGGTAGGTACAGCGGCGTACACATGGTACCAGTACTCACTTGGAGTCGATGTAACACTCATGATGGTCATTGGTGCCATTGGAGGGCTTATTTTCGCTTTGATTACTGCCTTCTTCCCTAAAGCTGCGCCCGTCACTGCCCCTATATACGCAGCCCTTGAAGGCTTTTTTATCGGCGGTATTTCCGCCTTTGTCGAGGGAGCTTATTCCGGAATTGTCATTCAAGCAGTCAGCTTAACACTAGCCGTGATGGGAGCTTTATTGATTCTTTATGCAACAAGAGTCATAAAGGTCACCAGAAACTTTCGGCTGATGGTCGTTTCCGCCACGTTAGGTATTTTTCTCGTTTATCTAGTCAATTTCATCCTGAACTTTTTCGGCATGACCGTCCCCTATCTTCATTCCAGCGGCCCTATTGGGATCGGCATCAGCCTCTTCATTGTGGCCATCGCTGCTTTGAATCTCGTTCTTGATTTTGATTTTATTGAAAAAGGCGTCAACCGGGGTGCGCCCAAGCACATGGAATGGTACGGAGCGTTCGGCTTAATCGTAACCCTTGTCTGGTTATACATTGAAATTCTCCGCCTTCTTCAAAAACTTAGACGCTGAGCGTTCAAAAAGAGAGGGACTACCTAAATAGGCGGTCCCTCTCTTTTCTTGTTAATTCAAACTCCTGTATCTCGAAGACTCCGCTTTAAGATGAGTCCCTTACTGGCCAAAGCCGTGTTGGTTCAGGAAATCGATGATGCCCTCTACAAGTCCATCCGCAAGAGGCAGGTCAGGGTTTGTGTAGGTCGCTAAGTTCTCATCTCTATTCTCAGGGGCTTCCTTCAGCACATGATTCATCCCTTCCACAAGCATGAGTTCCGCCTCGGGCTCTGCTTTTTTCAAGAGTTGCGCTTCTGATTCCGGTACTTGAATATCGTTCGTGCCATTCACAATTAATGTCGGAACATCCAATTCAGCCAATTGCTCAGCAGGATCGTATGCCATCCATGAAAGGAGAAAAGGTTGGACATCAGGAGCAAACACCCCTTGCAGAGACTGGCTGACATCAGCAACCGTCTTCCCTTCCCGCATTTCCCCAAGGATCGTTTGACTTTCTTTGAACAAGTCCTCCGGTAAACTGTCATCGAGTTGTTTTTCTAATACATGATCAATAGTTTGACCGGCACCTGCTAAGGAAATGAATGCTTCTGTCGTTTCAGCACCTGCCGCCATCATTCCGACAAGGGAACCTTGACTGTGCCCAATCACTGCTATATTTGTGAAGCGTTTATCATCTTCTAACGTTTCCAGCCACTGTTTAGCATCATCAATGAAAATTTCGAATCTCATTTCACTGTTGCCTGTTACGACATTCATATTTTTGCCTGCGCCTCTTTTATCATATCTTAAGGAAGCAATCCCTTTCTCTGCTAAGGATTCTGCCAAAAGTTTGAGACTATTATTGCTTCCTGCACCTTGAGAATTTCCATTCCGATCCGTGGGTCCTGAACCTGGGATAATTAAAGCAACAGGGTAAGGACCTTCATGATCAGGCAACAATAACTCGCCATATAATTGTCCTGTAGAAGTTTCAATAGATAAGAACTCCCCCTCTTCTTCTTCCCCTTCTTTTTCACCTTTCGTCAGTGCAAATGGAAAAGTTTGTCCGTTCTGTGTAAAAGTCCCACTCAGTTGCTCTCCATCTAGTTTTCCATCAAACTGAACGGACTGACCAGGAAGCGGCATCTGAAAAGAGACACTTCCTTCATTGGCAGCTATTTCAGTTAATGAAAAATCTGTAACGTTCTGTGCAGGAATAGTGATTGTCCCTTTCCAATCTTCTCCAGACTTAAAATCGATCAAAATGTTCAAGGGTTGGTTGGGGATTTGAATTTCCCCCTCCCAGTGACCTTCCAACTGTTTATTTGTCTGTCCTTCAGCTTCCTCATTTTTCTCGTTGCAGCCGGTCATTATAAAAAGTACAAGGCCTATTAAAAATAGCTTCTTCATCGTCATCCTCCCTCATATCTACCATTTTACAAGAGATGAAGGAAATTTATAACAAGATGAAAGCAAACCATTTTATTTGTTTTGGATAATCGCTCTTCACAAAAACACTCCGCCAATAGAGACGGAATGCTTACATCTAGGCTTGAGCCTGACTTGATTTCTTATTATTCAGGAAGAACGTTGTTATGAACATAAGAGCAAGGAAAACAATGACGATACTAAAACCACCGGCCATTCCGAAAGCTTCAGAAGCTAGTCCGACAATGTACCCCGCAAGACCACCACCGATTCCTGCAGAGATATATATGAGTCCAAGCGCTGATCCACCTGTTTTTGATAGCTGGGTACCAAATGCTGTTGCAGTCGGGAACAATGTCGAGAAGAACAGCCCTGCCCCAGCGAACAAGTAAGGGAAATTCTCAGCAACTAGGAAACTAGCACCGACCATCAACAAAGCGCCGGCAGAAAACGTAATTAAAATGATGCGCTCATTAATCCAATTGGTCAAATAGGCGATACCAAGACGTCCTGCCATGAAGAAGATGGAGAAGACAGACAAGATGGTGGCTACCATGTCCTCTTTATCAGCCGTTGACATG
Source organism: Halobacillus litoralis (assembly GCF_020524085.2). Classification (NCBI taxonomy): domain Bacteria; kingdom Bacillati; phylum Bacillota; class Bacilli; order Caryophanales; family Bacillaceae; genus Halobacillus; species Halobacillus litoralis. Next base: position 1,180,232 of record NZ_CP129016.1, on the reverse strand, counting down.
CCGCCCAGATCAAGCGACTTCAAGTACGTCGGGAAGAAATTCATGAACGATACTTCCGCAGATACTTGGAAGACAAGAAAAATCATGAGAAAAACAAATTGAGCGTCTTTCAACATAGGGATGAATGCTTTCAAGTCGATTTTTTCTGCTTTCCCTGATGGAAAAGCTACGCTGGTTATATAGATGATCACAGCTACTAAACTGACTGCAATTCCTATATAAAAATAGCGCCACGATGCAAATTGGAACATATAGTTTAGGAACTGCGGAAATAGCACCATACCTAATCCGTAAACACCCATCGCAAAGTTGAACATCTGATTTTGCTTCTTCGGGTAAGCTGCAGGAACGATTGCGTTAGAAGCAACACCAAGAGCCCCTAAACCAAACCCGACAATCATATAGAAACCTAAGAAGAACATAATATTAGGCGCAAGTCCCGTACCAAGAAAGCCAAGGCCCATAATAATGGATCCAATGATGGTCATCGTCCGTAAGCCTTTCTTATCGGTATAGTAACCGATGAGGACACTCGCAAGCGTAAATCCAAGTTGGAAAATGAAAACGACCAGACCGAATTGGCTCATATCGAGGCCCAGGTCCTTTTCTACTTGATCCAGTACTATTCCTTTTGTATTGGTTACACCACCCGAAATAAATTGGGTAAACATAAGAATAATTAGTGCATGTATACTTTTTCCCTTTGTCATGTGGGTACCTCCTGAAAAGTTGTTTTTATTTCGAACGTTTTCAGGAGATTCCCCGGTGATTTATAGCTGAAACTGTCTTTTTTCATGTAAACGTTTTTTTATGAAAATTTTTTTCTTCTCTATATTCTCCTGTGTACTACTGTCTTATCCTCCAAATATTTCAATTTTAATCAATGCTGCCGATCATAGAGAATTCGTCGACTCCTTTGTGATCGTAGCCCCCATCCGTAATTTTCCTTACGTCTGCAAGCATCTTTTTAATTGGGACATGAGCCCCTTTCACACCTGTAAATGTCTCAGCTACAAAAAATGGCTGCGTTAGGTAAGACTCCAATTTCTCTCCACGCTTAAACAGCTGAGTATCTGCATCTGACAAAGGATCCATGCCGCTCGCACGGACGATAGATTTCAATTCACGGTACCGCCGCAACAGTTTTTGAGCTTTTTGTTGGATTGAAAAATGTTCCTGATCCAAGTTGGCACCTTCCAAAACGGAAGAGGTGGAGTAGATCGGATGGATCGCGGGATACATATGCCGTGCAGATAGATCCATATCAAATTGCCATAAGGTCTCAAGAGGCCCATAAGGCAAATCTTCATCCACAGCTTCTCCTTTCAAATCCACGAGAAATGTAGTAACGGACGCCTCCCCTGCCCATTTTTCCTGAAGTCGATAAATACTTCCCTTCTGCACATGAGAACGATCGGATACGAAAATAACTTCATGAGTTTTGGACGCTTGAACAACTGCCTTCTCCGCTTCGTCTATGGAGAGGTGGATGGAATCTACATCAGCCGTAATGTCCGAAACCTCCGGATGATCTCCTTCCGGCTGAAGCATAACGATAGAGTATCCTTCTTTCTTCAACCGATGAAAGATTTCCGCTAAAACCACCAGCTGCCCCATACCCGGTCTGGCTACTAAACCAGCGGTTCCCCCTTTAGCCAATGGCGCGAACAAGTCGATCGTCTTGATTCCCGTTTCGATCATTTCGAATTTCTCCCCTCTGATAATCAATTCATCCACACTGCATTCCGCTAAGCTTGCCAAAGCAACCAATGTTCGTACTTCGGTTCTTCCCAACGCAATTTTACCTGTACAAAGATTCGAAACTGTTGCAGGCCTTAACCCCACAGACCTTGCCGCTTTCGTTAAGTTCGGCACTCGTCTTCTTAAAAGCGCAACATTCAAGTGAATAGATTCCATCATTTACCTCCTTTGTTACTTTATACAGTAATGAAAATTACCTTTAAAAGCAATAACTTTTACTTTAAAAAGAAATTTTAATTACTTTCAAATTTAAAACTTGCATTCACCATTTTATGGTAAACTGTTAAGGAAGCTTTGGAGGTAAGGAAATGGAGAAGATTACTTTTCGGAATAACCAAGGATTGAAACTAAGAGGGGTTATTCAAAAGGGGACAAATGACAAACTGATCATCATGTGCCACGGATTTCGTTCCAATCGCTCATCACGCGGTCGATTTGATCGCTTTGCAGAACATTTCCAACACCTCGGGTACCATGTGATGCGCTTCGATTTTGGTGGTTGTGGAGAAAGTGAAGACCGCCCGTTAAGCCTTGAAGCTGAGATCAGCGATCTTACAGCTGCCATTGATGATGCCGTTTCCAGGGAATTTACTGAAATCGCTCTTTACGGTCACAGTTTAGGAGCACGCGTCTGCCTGGAAAGCTATCAACCTACTTATATTAAAACTATGATTCTTACAGGAGCAGGGACCGGTCCCGTTACATACGATTGGACAGAAGAATTCACTTCCTCTCAACTAGAGGAACTAAAAGAAACTGGTTATTTGAAACAACCCGTGCAAGACCCTTATCGTGAAGAGATTGTCATATCAAAACAGATGTTAGCAGACTTTGAACAAGTAGATCAGGAGGTGCTGTTGTCCTCCATCAAATGCCCTGTCCTGATTGTGCATGGGGATCAGGGAGAAGAAGAAATTTTGCTGCCTTTGACCCAAAAAGGAATGAAATGGCTCCCGCCTTCCTCGCAGTTGACGATCATTGAAGGAGCCCCCCACAGCTTCGAAGGTTACCTGGACCAGGTTGAAAAAGCAGCGATCAACTGGCTCCACAAACATTTCTAACGAACACTCCCTATTCTTGAAGACTCAGTTTCGAGACTTTTGTTGAGTGGATGGGGGCGGAGGGGAATAGCTCGCTTTCCGCGGGAGCGCGGTGAGCCTCCTCGGACTTCATCCTGTGGGGTCTCGCCCTGCACTTTTTTCCCGCAGGAGTCTCGCCATTCCCCTCCGCCCCTTTGCTATATAAGTATCTCGAAACCACTTACTGAATAATCAGCTATTCAGTTTGATGGGAGTATAAGTATAATACTCCCACACCGAGATATTTAATCCTGAAAGCTTGATACAGAGCGTTTTATGCTTACAACAACCGGGATAACGGGAAACCTTCCAACTTGGTACAGGGGTTCGTTATCCCTTCATCGAATGGGGTGGATGGGAAGCTGCGAGACTCCCGTGGGAGAAAGGAGATAGGCGAGATCCCGCAGGGCGTTAGCCCGAGGAAGCTCGGCACTCCCCCCACAGGAAAGCGAGTAGCTTCCCATCCACCCCTAACGCTACACACAGCAACGACCCCAGAAACGTCTCGAAACTGAGTCTTCCACAATCCTGCCTAATTATTTAATAAGGGACAAAAGTAAAGAACCAGAAATCCCCTTGCAGGGACTTCTGGTTCTTTTAGATGATTTCGTTATACTTGTGCCACCAGGGGCGTGCTTCTTCAAGCTGGGAGGCCAACTTCAACAGGGTTCGTTCATCACCAAATCTTCCGGTGAAATGAGAACCAATGGGAACATTTTCTTCATTCCAATAGAGAGGAACACTCATCGCCGGCTGTCCTGTTACGTTTGCTACAGGTGAAAGATGGGCATAGTCAGCAGACACAGCCAATATCTCATCGATCGTTTTTTCTTCTCCATTGTAACAACCTAGAGGTAAAGCGGACTTGGAATTGACGGGATGTAAGAGCACATCATACTGATCAAAGAACGAGTGGAATTTCACACTTTCAGTAGCTAGGAACATACGCGCTTGCTCGTATTCCATTGCGGTGTAGCCTTCCGCTTTTTTGATCAAGGTCGAAAGCAATTTCTCCAAATTCTGATCATTAGGCTTGATCCCATTCATTTTTGCTGCCCCTTTGACAGCCAATGCGCCACCAACGACCCATACGGTAACGAACGCATCCATGAAGCGATGGAGGTCAAAATCCGGATAAGCAACTTCTACTTCATGGCCGAGCGATTCACAAAGCTCCGCCGTATTACGAATGGCATATTGCACACCTTCTTGGATAGGCATCCGTTCTCCGAAGTCTGCCATATAAGCAATTTTCAATGAGCCGAGATCCTCATGAGAGATTCCGGCATAAGGGTCCTCTTTTGCTGGGGTTGCAAACAGATCACCTGTTTGCGGTCCTTCCAGTAGATCAAGAAGTGCAGCGCTGTCTCTTACTGATTTTGTTACCCCATGGCTGACGGCAAGACTGTTCAAATGCATGGAAAACGGTGTCCTTCCCCTCGTCGGTTTCAACCCGAACAAACCACAGTTGGAAGCAGGGATTCGAATCGACCCTCCTCCGTCGCTGGCATGTGCAAAAGGAACCATACCGGATGCAACAGCAGCTGCTGCTCCTCCACTTGAACCTCCAGGTGAATACTTCTTGTTCCACGGGTTTTTCGTAAACCCTAAATGGACAGATTCCGTAGCAGGCGTGAAGCCGAACTCAGGTGTATTGCTTTTCCCAATAAAGGTAAGCCCTCCCCTTCTGAAGCGTTTGACGATTTCATCATCCCCACTCGCCTCAAAACCTTCCATCATCTTAGAACCGTAGGACAACGGATGGCCTTCCACAGCATTCAAATCTTTGATAAGAAAAGGAAGCCCCCGAAAATATCCGTCTGTATTGACAGGTTCATTTATGTAGTGGACAACAGCATTTAATTCAGGATTCTTACGTTCCATGACTGCTTTATAGTGATGAATGACTTCCGATATGTTCAATTCTCTGCTTTCTAGTTTCGCTTTTAATGCAATGGCATCAAACTGATGAAGCTCTTGAATTTCCAAGGCTGATTCTCCTTTCATGAACCATAAGTATAAACCGAAACACAACTTCTCCCATTTTCTTTCGCCTTGTATAGTGCTCGATCTGCTTTGGTAAGAAGTTCTCCCTGATCCATCCCATGTTCAGGATAAATGGAAACTCCAATCGACACACTGATTTCGACCTCACACCCTTGCAGTTGGATCGGTTGGAGCACACGCTCCAGCATTCGATCCGCCACTTTACGAGGATGATTGGTGTCAGCTAGGTCTGATAAAAGAATAACAAATTCATCGCCACCCAGACGAGAGAGCGTATCCGTTTTCCTTAACCCCTGACTGAGACGCTTAGTAAAGATGACAAGTAATTCATCGCCGATTTGATGTCCATAGCGATCGTTGATTTGTTTGAAATTATCCAGGTCAAAGAACAATAAGGCAAAAATCGATGCTTGTTGATCTACCCGCTTCAGCTCATCCTCCAACTTTTTAAAAAAGTACCGCCTGTTCGGAATGTTTGTCAATTGGTCATGATATGCCATCTCTTTTAATTGATGCTGCTGTTTTCTTCGTTCTGAAATGTTGCGGCAAATCGTCTGGACGGCTTTGATTTGATGATATTCCACAAGACCTCCATGCAACTCGACATCCATGATCGATCCATCCAATTTTTGAATTTGGCGTTCAATCGGACCTTTTACATATCCGCCCGACAATAACGTATTCAGACGTTCGCGTGCATCTTCATACGGTTCATTGTAGAGGAATTTTTTTATATCCCGCCCTATTAACTCTACGGCTTTTTCCGCTCCCAGCAAATCCAATCCTGCTTGATTCACATAAATGATCCGATCTTCTTCATCATGCAGAAAAATTGAGTCCGGAGAAGTTTCAACTACCGATTCATAACGGCTTTCACTTTCTACGCGTTGACGTTCTTTTTCTTCAATCAGCTTCATCGTTTGGGTAGACCCCATTTTTATGTATAAAAAGTAAGTATCCTGAAGTTCTACAGATTGTATAGCATACGGGATTTGAAACGGATTAGGATAAAGGTTAGAGCTCTCAACTAAAGTATCACGACAATTCTCTGCCCTTTCCATCGTTTCCTCAATATGGTTTCGTTTTGCCTCACAATAAAGGTCATCTAGAGCACACCCTTCCAGGTCTCCATATGCCCGCTTCATCGTTGCATTGATGTAGGTGAAGATCACCTTCCCTTTTGCCTTTTGAATGATGGCTACCGCGTCACTAAGATGATGAAATAAGTTTTTAAGAATCGCTGGTTGGTTAATCAAGGAATGGATAGCATTCATATATAAGCACTTCTTTCCTGTTAATAATAAAGGTGAAAAGAACTAGAAACTAATGTTTAACTTAAAAATTATAACACTAGTTCATCACTCTCTTCCATTTGTAGACAGATTTTTTAAATTTTTCTTAATCATTCACCATACTCTCATCGATCAACAAAGCAAACTTCCAGATTTTAATTTTATGTACTCTGATGGAAATTTTTTTCTACATAGGTTTATTAAAAGATGGGGAGGGTAAATGAATCGAAAACTTTCAGGAGATGAGCCCCAAATGAAGGTTTATAAAAATTTCGTTCTTACATTCCTTCTTTATTCCCTATTTATCCTCGCTGCTCTGGCGATCCATTACCTTTTATCGCCCACCCCTTTTCAATATGTCAGGAGTATCATTTGCTTTGGATTAGCCCCTGCTTTAATCCTTTATGCAAATTTTAAGCAACTTTGGTTCCGTTCCAGTCTCCGCTGGGTCATAAAAGTAAGTCGCCGCCCGGTTTTAAGTTCAACCATCTTCGTAGTGGGTGCACTTGCAAGCTTCGATTTGGCTTTTCACCTTCCACTAAGCGGGATTGTTCATCTGCTCCTTTTAGGTTTCGGATCTATCATTTACTGGGCACCCCTCTTGCTGCAATGCTCTTTCATACAGCTTCAAAACTACATGAGACGCTTTCTTTATTTATTGCTGACATCTTTATTATTTGTGCTTTATCATGAAGCTTCTTTCTACTTCAGCGGAAGGGAACAGTCTGAGGGCTTTTTATACACAGGGGTGATGATCATGCTCATCCAGTTGTTTTCCTTAATCATGGAGTGGGCCGATGCCGAGAAAGATACTGACCCTTTAAACGTCAAAGGATACTTCAAATCCGTCTCCAAAAACTAAACTCCAACCATTTCTGACCTGCAGGAAAAAGATAAAAAAGCCGGATTCCTGTGATGGGGAATCCGGCTTTTCCATTAATTAACGAGGGGTCATGAATAATTGTGTCCAGTATCTTTTATAAGGTCCTGCCCCCCTCCATGTATCCTACACCTATATGGGTGAAGTCTTCATGTAGGATGTTGGCTCTATGCCCGTCACTGTTCATCCAACCTTCAACGACTTCTTCGGGGGTTCGTTGACCGGCGGCAATGTTTTCTCCTGCTGCCTGGTAACGGAAATCAAACTCGTCCATCATATCAAATGGCGAGCCGTAGGTCGGTGAGGTATGGCTGAAATACCGTTTGTCCGCCATATCCTGTGACTTCACATTGGCTAATGCGCTCAAACGATTATGCGTTTGTAATGGCTCGAGTCCCCGCTCTTCCCGCTCTTTATTGACCAAGGCAACAACCTCTTGTTCGAATTCTTTCAATTCATATCCAGAGAGCGAGTCCTCTGATACCCGTTCAGTCGGGGAATCTGAAGCTGCTTGCTCTTCAGGAGGTGCATCGGGGTATTTCCATTCCACATCTTCAAGGAACTTAAAGAACGACTGGACATCTACTGCAAAATTTTGAAACTCGTTTTTTATATCTGTATTCTCTACTAAGCCCTGCACATGTTGCGATACTCTCTCATAGGAAGCCCGCGGGCCTTCTTTCCAAAAGTCCTGGGCAGACACTGGTGTCGCAATGACGATGATAACAAACAAGGCCACAAGAAAGAGAAAGAACTTTTTAATCATATCGATTCTCTCCTCACTTCACGCTAGAAGTACTCTCTTCCAGTATTCCATGGCATCGCTCCGAAGGCAAACGGCAATATTTAACGTTGGGAGAATCTTAATCTTAATTTCCCTTTGTAAATCTCTGCTTTATGGAGGGGCAGCTCCAAATCACGCGCAAACTTCTTCAAACGTTTCTCTTCGACAGGGTTCACTAGGGAAACCACCGTTCCTTCTTGAGAACCAATTCGACCGGTCCGGCCTGCACGGTGAATATAGGAAGTCACATCTTTAGGAACATCAAGGTTAATGATATGGTTGATTTCTATAATATCCAGCCCTCTTGCAGCCACATCTGTTGCAAGTAGTAATGGATATTCCCCTTTTCGGAATTCCTTAATCGCCTTCGCCCGTTGTTCTTTTTTGGCATCACTGTGCAACAAACCAATATCCAGGTGTTTGTACGTAAGCTTCTCTGCCATGACGTTCAACTTGGCAATATCCTGCATGAACGCAAGACCTTTGAATGCTTCCATACGCGCCAGTTTTCTCAGTGTCTCGATTTTATCTCTGTCTTCACAAACAATATAGGTATGAGTCACATCCGGTTTTTTTAGTTCTTCTGTAACCCGGATCACTTCTGCCTCTTCATCCATGAAAGTTTGAGCTATTTCAATGACCTCATCAGGCAATGTTGCGGAAAACAGCAACGTTTGCGTATCACGCATCGTACTTTTCAACACATCTTCCACTGTATGGATGTGTTCTGGAACAAGTAGTTGATCTGCTTCGTCCATAATGACGGCTTTGATTTCATGCGCCTTCAGTTTTTTCTTCTGTATCAATTCATACACACGACCTGGTGTACCGACTACGATGTGCGGCTTTTTCTTCAGCTTGTCCATCTGCCTCTTGATATTCGCTCCACCAATCATCGTCATGCTGGTGATGCCGCTTCCTTTCGTCCAAGTCTGGACTTCCTGATGAATCTGCATAACTAATTCATGAGAAGAAGCCATAATCAACACTTGTGTATGCTTCTGTCCGGGATCTACTTTTTCAATGAGTGGGAGTAAATAAGCCAGAGTTTTCCCACTGCCCGTAGGAGCTTCAGCTACCACATCTGTTCCTTGTAAAATGAAAGGAATGGCCTGTTCCTGAACTTTCGTTAAGCTCTCATATCCTGAAACCTGCCAAGCCTCTTTCGTAGATGGGGATAATTCCTCAAACCACGATTGATTGATCTCTGTCATCTATAATCTTTCCTTTCCATATATCTTTAAATTCCTACTATACCCTTCTATTACCCACCCCGCCCTTCAACTAAAGCTCCTGATTGTGGAAGACTCAGTTTCGAGACTTTTGTTGAGTGGGTGGGGGCTGCGGGGAATAGCTCGCTTTCCGCGGGAGTGCGGTGAGCCTCCTCGGACTGCGTCCTGTGGGGTCTCACCATACACTTTTTTCCCGCAGGAGTCTCGCCATTCCCCTCCGCCCCTTTGCCATATCAATATTTCGAAACCACTTTCGGAATAATCGGCTTTTTATCCACTTGGTAATTGGAGGAGAATGAACTCCTAAGGGCGCTACTTTGAATGTGAAAATCTTGCTATAGAGCGCTTTACGCTTATAACACCAGGATAGTGGAAGGCACCCTTCCACAGTAGAGGGGTTCGTTTCTCACCTTCTTGGAATGGGGTGGCTGGGAAGCTGCGAGACTCCCGTGGGAGAAAGGAGATAGGCGAGATCCCGCAGGGCGGTAGCCCGAGGAAGATCGGCTCTCCCCCACAGGAAAGCGAGTTGCTTCCCAGCCACCCCTGACGCTCAACAAAGCAACGAACCCCGAAACTTCTTGTGATCGAGTCTTCTACAATCATTTAGTTGAAGAGGGAGTTTTGTATATAAAAAATAGACCTCTTTCCATATTGGATAATGGAGAGGCCTTTCATACATGATCCATAGCTTATTCTTATTATACCACCATAAGAAGAAGATTCGATAAACTTCTTCAAATGCTGAAGATGGTCTTGATCTTCTTTTTTGATAATCTGCTTGATGAGCGGTTTCATCAATTTGTTTCGTAAGCCTTCCGTGTAAAGCTCCCCTTGGAAGTCTACCCTTGTTCCTTCCGAAGTTTGTACGAACTCATAATGATACCGTAAATCCAATCCATGCTGATGACTGCGGACAGAGTATTTACGATTGGGATCAAAGTCGGTGACCTCAATGATAGAACGAGCTTTTCTCCCTCTGATTTCTCGAGTTTCCTGGGGAACCTGTATCCTTCTTTGACAGGTCCTTCACTCAATAGTTGTACATCGATGACTGTATCCATAATTTTAGGGCTGTTGTTGAAATCCGTCGCCATCGAAAAAACTTCTTCTACAGATTTTCCAATGATCACAGATTGATTCATAAAAGCCATAGGTATCCTCCTCTGTAAAAAGCTCTACCCCCTATATTCGCTTTCCACGCTCCGACTCCTTTTTTACGACACAAGAATATCCTGGCAAAACACACACAAGCTAAAGGAAGCACTCTAGAAAAGCGAGGGATATGTTTATGGGTTGGATTTCTGTCATTCCTTTTATTGTGGTCATCATTGCGGCTATATGGACCAAACAAGTCATTCCCAGTCTATTATTCGCTGTTGTCGTGGCTGGTTACATTATCGACCCGCACTGGCTGGGCGGAATGATGACGGCCTTAGGGTTCATCATTGAAGGATTGAGAGATGAAGCCAACTTGAAGATCATCCTTTTTCTATATGCCTTCTCCGCTTTAATCGGACTTGTAAAAATGTCAGGCGGGATCAAAGGGTTCGTCAAAGAAGCAACAGAGAGAATCGACCATAAGAAAGGCGCATTTATCCTCACCTGGTTGTCTTCTTTAGGAACCTTCAGTGCTCCAAGCTTCCGGATCGTTACGATCGGACCTGTGATGAAGGCATTGAGAAAGAACATTCCGATGACAAAACAAGAGCTTGGTTTCGTCATTGAAACGACAGCCTCTCCCCTCGTTGTCTTAATTCCAATTGCCACAGCATTTGTTGGATATATGACTTCAGTTATTGAACTATCCTTGCAGCAAGCGAACACGGAAGGAGACGCTTATTCCTTATATATAAGCAGCATCCCGTTCAATTTCTTCGCCTTTTCCATGTTGGCTGTCGGTTTCTACATGAGTTTTTTCCATAAAAACAAAAAGCCTGCAACCGATGCAGAAAACATGGATCAGGAAAAAAAGGAAGATGATGATCAGTGGGAAGACTGCCACCCAGCGGTTACAAAAAACCTTCCTGCTCAACCATGGCATTTAATTGTTCCGTTGATCAGTGTCATCGTCCTGACGTTCTTTCTTATGTATATGGTCGGAATCAGAGATGGAAAATCAGGGTTTGGTGCTCTGATCAATGCCAACGTTCTTGATGCTATGGTGCTGGCTGTTGTCCTTACCTTAATTGGATTTGTCGTTTATTTAAAATTTCGTAACGAGAAGCTTAGGAAAATGATGAATACCCTCGTCGATGGAGGAAACGAAATGATGAGCGTCATCGTTCTTCTTGCCATGGTATGGGGGTTAAGCAGCGGATCCGAAGCATTAAAATTTGCAGATACCATTTCTAAGTCCTTTGATTGGATCCCCGCAGGATTTGTAGCCGTTATCCTATTTGTAGTCGGCTGCGGGCTATCTTATTTCATCGGGTCTTCCTGGGGCACGTGGGGAATTCTTATGCCTGTTGGAATATCGATCGCCACTGTAGCCGGAAGTTCACTGCCCATTGTCATCGGAGCTGTCTTTGCCAGTGGAACATTCGGAGCTTTCGCATCTCCTTTAAGTGATGATACGAATACGACAGCTGGAATTTTGAATTTGAATCCGATTAAATATGCAAAATTCAAGCTGAAGCCGGCTCTCATTGCGGCCGGATTCGCTTCTGTCCTCTATTTTGGTTTGTCTTTCTTTTTATAATAGAAATTGAAAAAAGTCCTTCCGAAAAAGGACTTTTTTCAATTTAAGAACCCTTCCCTTCCGGTACTTGCCCAATCTAAAAAAGCCCCCATCCATACACTCATTTCCCCACTGTTCATTTTTGCAAAAATAACAAATACAAAAACCACACACTGAAACCCCTTACATAACCAAGTGAAAGCGGTTATACTAAACTCACAAGATGATCATCAAAACAAACCAAAGTTTATATTTTTGCAAAAATGCACCAATAAGTTCGAACAAGGGGGATCCCCATGGTATTGGATAAAAGACGCGCGCACTTACTATCTATGATTCAACAAACAACCAATCCCATTCCCACAAAGGATCTAGTCGAAAAAATGAAAGTGTCCCAGCGGACCATCTACTATGATATTGATCAAATCAATAGTTGGCTGCTTGCCCAGAACCTGGATCCGATTCAAAGCAAGCATGGAAAGGGATTGTTTTTACCTCATTCATCGAAAGCCCACCTGAAGGACAATCAGGAGGAGAGCTTTGATGACTGGCAGTACCAACTATCCAGGCAGGAACGCGAGATTCTCATCAAAGCAAAAATCCTACTGGAAGAACACGAAGCAACGATGCAGCATTTTATGGACCTGACCAGCATGAGCCGGGGGACCATCGCCAAAATGATTAAAACCATCCGGCAGGACTTTACAGATGTAGGCCTCGATCTTTATTACAAAAGAAACATCGGTTACCGATTGAATGGCCCTGAGGATATAAAGAGAACGGTGCTTTCCAATATTCTCGCTACCATATTCTCACAACCCGACTGGCAAAACGTCAGAAATAAGGTTCATCAGATGATTCAGCCGGAATCCGACACTTGGTCCCATGAAACAGAACAGAGGCGCAAAGTGAAAAGGATCCTTTTTGAAGCCGAAAAGGAATTGGGATTGACACTTACAGATGAAATGGTAGAAATCCTTTGCTTCCAATTATTGATGATAAAAAAGCGAATTGATGATGAGAAGTATATCACCGTACAAACAGAAGAAAAGCAAGTCCTCAAACAGACCAAAGCTCACCAGGGGGCTTTACTCATTACAAACGCCCTTGAAGGATGGTGGGAAATCGATTTTCCTGAGGATGAAGTTTGTTTCATTACTATGAATCTATTAGGTTCAAAAGTTCAACATGATGACTTCAGCCGATATTCCGAACGGGAATTATCCGGGTTGAAAGAAGTCGTTTACCAGATGATCCACGATTTCCAACTGTATTCCTGCGTGGTGTTCGATGATAAGGAAGGGCTTGCAGAAAACCTGATTTCTCACATCAAGCCCACCTATTACCGATTGAAATACGGCGTAAAAATCGCCAATGATTTGGCAGACACCATCCAAGAGACATACCCTGATATCTTCCATCTGACAAAACGGGTGATGAAGCACTTAGAGATGTATGTCGGGAAGGTGATTCCGGATGAGGAAGCTGCCTATATCACTTTACACTTCGGAGGGTGGCTGACAAAAGAAAAGAAGCAGGTGGAGACAAAGCATACAGCCATCATCGTTTGCGAAAACGGCATCGGTACATCCAATATGTTACGAACTCAACTTGAAAATTTAATTGCCGGATTGAACATTACCGATACCTTATCCATGAGAGAGTATCAAAGAAACACTCATCAGGCGGATGTCATTTTTTCAACAAAGTTCATAAAAACGAAAGACATCCCTGTGGTCCATGTTCCCGCAATATTAACCAATGTTGAGAAAGAACGAGTCATTCAGCGGATGAATGAACTTTTCGGTTCAAGTTCGACAGAGAACGATACGGCGGACGACTTGATGGATGTCATCGAACGCCATGCGACGGTTCATCGAAAGGACGAACTAAAAAAAGAATTGTCTTACCTTTTAGAAAAAAATACCCCGCAGACAAAGGAGCTGAAAAAGCCCATGCTCAATGAATTATTGACAGCACAAACGATACAGTTCAGAGACCAAATCTCCAATTGGGAAGAAGCGATTCAAGTGGCCTCCAAGCCATTGCTTGATCAGCAGTACATCCGTCCGGAATACGTCCAGGCGATGATCGATAACGTGAATGAACTAGGTCCTTATATTGTCATTGCGCCATGAATCGCTATTCCCCACGCACGTCCGGAAGCAGGCGTTGAACAATTGGGGATGAGTTTATTAAGACTAAAAGACCCGGTTTACTTTTCTGACAAAGATAAGCACAGGGCACAGCTTGTCATCGTACTGGCAGCCATTGATAATCAAACCCATTTAAAAGCATTAGCGCAGCTTACAGAACTGCTGTCTGATGACAGCCAGGTAGAGCGTTTAATAGAGGCCGATCACCCAGATCAGGTCATAGATCTAATCAACCAAACGGTAGAAGTTTAAATTCATAGAGGAGGAATTTGTCATGAAAAAAGTATTAGTTGTATGTGGAAACGGTTTAGGAAGCAGTATGATTGTGGAGATGAATATTAAAGCAGCGTTGAACGAAATGGGGAAAGAAGCAGAAGTTTCTCACACCGATTTAACAACAGCCAAAACGGAACAAGCGGATGTCTTTTTAGGTTCTGAAGATATCGTAGAAAGTCTGGAAGACGGACAAAAAAATGTCGTGAAATTAAGAAACCTTATGGATAAGAACGAGCTTCGTGAAGCATTGGAAGCGCAGAATCTATAAAGTCCCATAACCCTATTAAACTACAAAGGAGCGTCTCCCATGATTGATTTAATAATGAAAGACATCTTAGGTACACCTGCGATCCTTGTCGGTTTATTTGCCCTGATTGGACTCCTGGTACAGCGCAAAAATACAGGGGATGTTGTCTCCGGAACGCTTAAGACGGTCATGGGCTTTGTCATCCTCGGGGCTGGTGCGAATGTTCTCGTACAGTCCCTGGGACAATTCAGCAGTATGTTCAATGAAGCCTTTGCTGTAGACGGAGTCATCCCAAACAATGAAGCGATTGTTGCCCTTGCCCATGAAAGCTTCGGGACAGAAACGGCGATGATCATGTTATTCGGAATGGTCGTCAATATTATTCTTGCAAGAATCAGCCCTTTTAAATATATCTTTCTGACCGGCCACCATACGATGTTCATGGCCTGCCTGATTTCTGTCATTTTATCCACTGGTGGTTTTTCAGGCATCACCCTGATTATCCTAGGGTCTATTATCCTTGGAGCATTGATGGTCCTTTTCCCTGCCATGCTTCAGCCTTTCACACGAAAAGTTACGGGTTCTGATGATTTTGCCATCGGGCACTTCGGGTCGATCGGCTATCTTGTCGCTTCTTTTGTAGGAAAGCGCGTCGGAAAAGGATCAAAATCAACGGAAGAAATCAAAGTGCCAAAGTCACTAGGTTTCCTAAGAGACACATCAGTTTCTGTATCTTTAACCATGATCATTCTGTTCTTCGTTGTTGCAGGTGCAGCGGGTCCCGCTTTTGTTGAAGGCGAATTGAGCGCAGGACAGAACTTTCTAGTCTTCGCATTCATGCAAGGACTTACATTCGCAGCCGGGGTCTATATTATTTTAGCCGGTGTGCGTATGCTCCTTGGTGAAATCGTTCCTGCTTTCAAAGGTATTGCGGATAAAGTCGTCCCTAACGCTAAACCCGCTCTTGATGCTCCAGCCATCTTCCCTTTCGCAGGGAACGCTGTCATCATCGGATTTCTATCCAGCTTCATTGCGGGCCTTGTAAGCATGTTATTCTTACCTTTACTAGGTTTGAAAGTCATCGTTCCAGGATTGGTTCCACACTTCTTCACTGGTGCCGCTGCCGGAGTCTTCGGTAATGCTACTGGCGGTCGAAGAGGAGCGGTAATCGGTTCAATGGCCAACGGTGTCATGATCAGCTTCCTGCCGGCTCTATTACTACCGGTACTAGGATCTTTAGGATTCCAAGGAACAACGTTTGGAGATGCTGACTTTAGTGTGATCGGAGTCATTTTAGGAAATATGATTAATCTCATTGATTCCAACATTGCCATTTTCGCAGTGATCATTCTTCTCCTAGCCCTCCCTTTTTTATTCGGCCGCAAATCAAAAACAACCGAAAAAAACAGTAATGCAGATGTCGCATAGATAGAAGGAAGCACTCCCTTAATTGTCAGGGAGTGCTTTTTATTTCATCCACACCTTCTTCCATGCCAAAAATTATGATACGTTTGTCGGAGGGTTCCACAATGAAAGACTATACGATTTACCTTTGGTCAACGGTGTTTCTCAGTTCAATGTTAGTTTGGGGGCTATTTCCTTTAGTAGGAACAGGGGCTTTTGCCATACCTGTGATTGCTCTTTTAATTCTTATTTCCAATCAACTGATTCGATTGGAAGATAGGCGTAATCAAAAGTAATGGATGATTGGGAAGTTATGAGCAGAACGTCCAGTACATTCAGCCGAGCCGATTCGTCGCCGCCTGGCAACAAAAAGAAAAAAACTCATATTTGAAGACACTAAAAAGCAAGGATACACTCTGAAGTGCATCCTTGCTTTCCTTTTCACTATTTAATTGGTAGGAATAAGCGGTAACTGGTTTCAGCACCTGTATAAGGTTTGTATTCCTCAAAGCCGAATCCTTCGACCTGTTGATAACCTTCATCCTTCATCCACTTATGCAAATAAGCGTAAGGATCAAAATCATGAACGGAAGGATCATATTCAAGCATGGCATACGTATGAGCAGGGATCGTCTTTGTAATCATGTTTGGCGGAATTTTCTCGAAGCTATCGACCTCTACAGCAGCAATCCAATAAAAGGCATCGGTCATCTCATTCCAATTTGGCGGATCGACGAACATTCCGATAGACCGTGGCGCGTTGACTCTGTTTCTTACTTTAGGCAAATTGGTCGTATGGAACTGCTCCATCAATCGCGGAATTTTATATTCCCGCTCATCCATCATGGTTTGACAAGAGACACCCACGACCTTGATATTGGACCTACGAACAACCTGGGGTTCCACAGCGGTTGTCATTTGCTTACTCATTGCATGGCCACTCCTTTTGGTTTTGAATATTCTCCCTAACTACTTCCACATCGATCCTAGATTTCCTTGTAAAATTTGTGTGTTCGATGAAATTCGTAGCCTTTCGACCTTCTTTTTCCATGATTTTATTTATGAGGTCCTATTCCTATATCCTATTGTTGGTTCGGTCTGAATTATGCTCATAAATTCACTTCCATCCGACGACCGCTTGTAATATGGCCTTTTGGACATGCATCCGATTTTCAGCCTGCTGAAAGACTGCCGACTGGCTCCCGTCAATGACGCTTGCTGTTACTTCTTCCCCTCGATGGGCAGGAAGGCAATGCAAGAATGAGACATCCGATTTAGCTTTGTTGATTAATGCTTCATTTACTTGATAGTCTTTGAAATCCAACAAGCGTTTTTCACTCTCCTCTTCCTGTCCCATACTTGTCCACACATCTGTGTAAATGACGTCCGCTTGCTTCACGGCCTTTTCTGGGTTTTTTTCCAGTACAACGGATCCGCCATACCTCTTTGCCAGCGTTTGTGATTTCTCGGTAATCAAAGGATCAGGCTGATATCCGTCCGGGGCTGAGACGACCATTTCCATCCCCATCATAGCCGCTAAAATCATGAGTGAATGAGCGACATTGTTTCCGTCACCGATGTAAACAACCTTCACTCCGCACAGACGACCTTTCAGTTCTAAAATGGTGAAGATATCAGCTAAAGCCTGACACGGGTGATAGATATCACATAAGCCGTTAATGACAGGTACAGAGGCGTGTTCAGCAAGCTCTTTCAATCTTCCATGGGAGGTCGTTCTGAACATGATGGCGTCAATGTATCCAGAGAGCACACGAGCCGTATCAGCAATCGTTTCACCGCGGCCGATCTGAATGTCTCTTGTGTTTAAATAAAGGGCATGACCGCCCATTTGAACCATTCCGACTTCAAACGAAACACGTGTCCGTGTCGAAGATTTTTCAAAAATCATCGCCAGGTTCTTCCCTTTTAAAGATTGGGAATATGGGTTTTCTTTTAAGTGTTGAGCCTGCGCTAACAATTGGGAAACCTCGGCTTGATTATAATCAAGCCAAGTCAGAACGTTTTTCCCATGCATTGAACCATCTGTTGTGTACATTTGTTCCATCAAATTCATTACGATCGCACTCCTTCACGTTTATTACCCGGCAGAGGGGCAGGGTCAAAATCTTTACAAGCCAATGATTGAAGATAGGCATCGAACGTTGCTTTCTCACTGAAAACTGTCATTCCATTTTTCACAGCCTGTATTCTGCGTTCGCTATCCTGTGAACTTGATCCATCATTGAGATAAATGGATGCTTCCTCAACCTTGAGCCACTCGTCAAAGTCCTTGAATGAAAAAGTAGAATCCCCTTCGACAAAGCAGGAATCTCTTACTTCTAGCGCATTCGGTAAATGGGAGAACACTTTTCGCAGTGCTTCTTCTGTGGTCTTTCCAAGGCACATCCCCTCACCCGTTGATTTCATATTCGGACCAAGCTTATGGTCGACTTCAGTCAAGGCATAGGAAGAAAAGACAGGATATTTCACGGCTGTTTGCTCAAACACCGGTGTTGGAATGGACATCAAATCGACTTCACCGGATGCCAATACACGTACAGCTAAATCAACAAGGGGAACGTCTGCCACCTTGCTTACAATCGGGACCGTCCGACTCGCTCTCGGATTCACTTCCAGCACATACACGTTTTCTCCACTCAGTAAAAACTGGATGTTCATGATTCCTTTGTAATTAAAATGGCGTACGATTTTATGGCTGTAGGACTCAATGGTCTTCTTGACTTCATCACCAAGCTTAGATGGAAAAAGGGCCATACTGTCTCCGGAATGCACACCTCCCGGCTCCAGGTGTTCAATGACCTCAGGAAGATAGAGGTTTTCACCGTCCGCCACGAGGTCCACCTCTACTTCCTTTCCTTGCATAAAGGTGTCTAGAACAATCGGGTAATGGCGATCATCCGCTTCTTGAAGCGACTGTTTCAATTCGCTCATATCTTTGACTATGACCATCCCCTGACCGCCGATGACATAGGACGGGCGGCAAAGTATCGGAAAAGTGTAATGTTCTGCCGCTTTTAGAGCTTCATTTTTTGTATGACAAGTGGTTCCTGACACATATGGGATGTTCAAATCATTTAAAGCCGCATAGAATTTATCTCTATCCTCGAGCGCATCTAAAACGTCTGTCTCAACTCCAGCAAGCGGCACCCCTTCCGCCTCTAGCTCCGCAGCTAAATTGATGGCTGTCTGCCCGCCAAATGATGTGAATACAAGGTCAATGTCTTCGTGATCAACGATGGATGTTATGATTTCTTTTTGAATCGGTTCAAAGTAAAGGCGATCCGCTGTTTCATAATCCGTACTGACGGTTTCCGGATTGTTGTTCACCATAATTGTCGTCCACCCTTGCGTTTGCAGACTTTGAATGGCTTTCACAGCACTATAATCAAATTCAACTCCCTGCCCGATTCGAATCGGTCCGGATCCGAGAATCAATGCTTTTTTCTTCCCAGAAAGTGGGGGAATTTCATTTACACCTGCAAATGTGCTGTATACATAGTTCGTAGCTGCTTCAAATTCCGCTGCACATGTATCGACGAGCTTGAATTGACGAAGAATCCCGAAAGCTTCTCTCTTTTTTTGCACTTCTTTTTCAGATATCCCAACAAGGTGAGCAATCTCCTTATCTGAAAAACCACAAACTTTCACTTTTCTCAGAAGTCCTTCATCTAATGTCTCCTGCTGCAGGCACTTTTCTAAATCGACAAGGTTTTTCAGCACCTGTAAAAAGAAGCGATCAATCTTCGTATTTTCGTGTATCGTCTCCAAACTTTCTCCTTGTCTTAGGAGGTGAAGAATAGCGAAGTAGCGCAAGTCTGTTGGTTTCTCCAAGTGATCCCATGGGTTCTGAATGATGGGGATGTTCGTATCCAGGGATTGAACGGCCTTTTGAAATGCCCCTTCCAATGTCCGGTCGATGGCCATGACTTCCCCTGTCGCCCGCATCTTCGTCCCCAGCTTACGATCGGCCTCTGAAAACTTATCGAACGGCCAGCGCGGGAATTTAACGACGACATAGTCAAGAGCCGGCTCAAAGCTTGCGAACGTATTGCCGGTAAGTGGATTTTCAAGCTGGTCAAGCGTGTACCCTAAAGCCACCTTGGTCGCCATTTTTGCAATTGGATACCCCGTGGCTTTCGAAGCCAGGGCTGATGAACGACTAACACGCGGATTAATCTCAATCACATAGTATTGACGACTTTCTGTATCAAGCGCGAATTGAACATTGCAACCACCGATCACATCGAGTTCAGAAACAATCTTGAACGCCGCGGTTCGGAGCATTTGGTAATCGTTATCCGACAATGTCTGGGAGGGAGCGACAACAATGGAGTCGCCCGTATGAACGCCCACTGGGTCGAAGTTTTCCATATTACAAACTGAAATACACGTCCCATTGTGATCCCGCATGATTTCATACTCAACTTCCTTGAAACCTGCGATACTTTTCTCGACGATGACTTGGTGGATCGGACTCGCTTTGAGCCCCGTCGCAATCAACTCTTCCAGGTCTTCCGGTCTGTGAACGATTCCACCACCACGTCCTCCAAGCGTATAAGCTGGACGACTGATAATTGGGTAACCGACCTCTTCTGCAAAAGCTTCCGCCTGCTCGATCGTCGTAATTACTTCACTCTCGGGAACGGGTTGGGATAATTCATGCATCAACCCGCGGAACAATTCTCTGTCCTCCCCTTTTTGAATGGAATGGACACTGGTTCCTAACAACTCGAGGTCATAGTCCTGCAAAACGCCTTCCCTTTCCAGTTCAACGGCTAGATTAAGCGCTGTCTGCCCCCCCAATCCAGCAAGGAGCGCATCCGGTTTTTCTAGATCAATAATTTTCGTTAAGCTTTCAACCGTCAAGGGTTCACAATAAACGACATCTGCCACGTCATGGTCTGTCATGATGGTGGCTGGATTATTGTTCACGAGGATAACTTCACACCCTTCTTCTTTCAGCGCAAGACATCCCTGTGTTCCGGAATAATCAAACTCGGCCGCCTGCCCGATCATGATGGGACCTGAACCAATGACTAATATTTTACGAGACATGTGTCTTCACTCCTTTGTTCTTTACAAGTGTAAGAAAGTGATCAAACAACCATTCCGCATCTTTCGGCCCGGGGTGGGCTTCCGGATGGAATTGTGCGGACATAATTAGCTTCTTATCATGCATCAATCCTTCGATGGAACCGTCATTAACGTTATAAAACCTTGTTACGAGCGGCGTCCCATTCAGGCTGTCTTCTTTGACCACATAGTTATGATTCTGTGAGGATAGAAACACTTTTCCTGATACCACGTCTTTGACTGGATGGTTCGCGCCGCGATGACCGAATGTCAGCTTCGTCGTATCCCCTCCAAAAGCAAGAGCAATGACCTGATGTCCCATACAAATTCCAAAAGCCGGAAATTTCTCCAAAGCTTTTTTCAAATGCGGTAAAAAGTCGACAGTATCCTTTGGATCCCCTGGTCCATTCGATAGTACAATAGCGTCTGGTTGAAGCGTATCCAGCATTCCGATTTTGGAGAAAGGAAGAACTGAGACGCGGACACCTCTTCCAAGAAGAGCATTCAAAATCGATTTCTTCCAACCGAAGTCGATGAGCGCCACATGCATCCCTGCTTCTCCATAAGTATCAATTGTTTCACCACTTACCTGCTGAATCTGATGGGTCTTTGTCGGCTTGAATAGATAATCTGTCTCGAGAGAAAGGGCGGCTTGCTGGGTTCCTTCTACGCGAATGGCCTTGGTCACTTCTCTCGTATCTACTTCTGTCATGTATGGAATATTTTGTTCGTCCAGATAAGTTCCTAATGACTTCTTTGTCTGAAAATGTGATGGAGTTTCCGCACATTGGAACATGACCACACCACTTACTTGAATCTCTTGGCTTTCTCCATCCTCCTCGTTAATCCCGTAATTTCCTATCAATGGATACGTAAATACGACAATTTGACCTTTATAAGAAGGATCGGTGAGAACTTCCTGGTATCCCGTCATGCCGGTGAAGAAGACCACCTCCCCTTGGACGCTTCGATCAAAGTGCTGTGAAACCTTCCCTTCAAATGATGTTCCGTCTTGTAAACATAAGTACCCTTTCATTTCATCACCCCATAAAATGAATATTTATTATATATTGCGTATTTTTATACATTAAACTTTTGAGAAAGACGGTGCTGAACACGACTGTGAACATCACCGTCTATACATTTTTTATGCTTTTTGAAGACTGTCTTCGTACTGTTGAATCGCTTCGGTAATTAAAGCAACAGCTTGGTCCATTTCCTCATATTCCACAGTCAATGGAGGGAGCAGCCTCAAAACATTCGGACCAGCTACCACAGCTAGAAGTCCTTTTCCCCTTAATGAGTGAACAATTTGAATCGCTTCACTGGATATGGAAATCCCCAACATCAAACCTTCACCACGTACTTCTTTCACACTTTTAAAGCGCGCCAATGAATCTTCAAGCTTATCTTTGAATACCGTCCCTTTCTCCGTAACAGAAGCAAGGAAGTCAGGAACAAAGATTTTTTCAAGCGTCGCTTTCACTGCCGCTGAAGCTAACGGATTCCCACCGAACGTTGAACCGTGAGATCCAGCTGTGAAGGAATCTTTTAATTCAGCTTTTCCTATCATAGCCCCGACAGGAAATCCGCTTCCCAATCCTTTGGCAGCTGTCACGATGTCAGGGTCCAGTCCATGGTGTTGATAGGCGAAAGCTTTTCCTGTACGTCCGATTCCGGTTTGAACTTCATCAATGATCAAAAGGGCACCTAATTCCCGGCATTTATCTTCGACCGTTTTCAAAAACTCTTTGGTCCCCGGTACGACTCCTCCCTCTCCCTGGATGACTTCGACCATGATCGCAGCTACATGGCCGTCATGCACTTCCTCTATTTTCTGTACATCGTTATAAGGGTAGTATTCAAAAGTGGGAAGTAGAGAACCGAATCCATCATGAATCTTTTCCTGCCCGGTTGCACTCATCGTAGCAAATGTCCGTCCGTGGAAAGATTGCTTGAATGTAATAATCTTCTCTCTCCCTGTATGTTTACGGGCAAGCTTGATGGCCGCTTCATTCGCTTCTGCCCCACTGTTGCAGAAAAAAGCATAATCCAGCTCAGACGCTTCACACAACAATTGGGCCGCCTCTTCCTGCACGGGAATTTGGTAAAGGTTTGATACATGCCATACCTGATTCAACTGTTTTTCCAGCGCTTCCTGAACTTCTGGAGGTCGATGACCCAGATTACATACAGCAATCCCTGATACAAAGTCTAAATAATCTTTCCCTTCATCATCGGTCACCGTCGTTCCCTTTCCAGATACAATAGTTAAAGGAAAGCGGTTATACGTAGGAAATAAACTCACTCCACCATCTCCTTTCTTTTCGTTCTGATGGATGTACCATTCAACAAATCGCCTTCCATCAAGGCTTTTTCTCCACTTACAATCCTAACTTCTTCTAAATGGTCGGATAAAGCTTCCGTTGCGGAATGAACTTTAGGGATCATTCCGCCATAGATGATTCCTTGATCGATCATTCCATCAATTTCTTCAGGGGTTGTGCTCGCCAATATTTCATCATCGACGAGTATGCCCGGAACATCCGTAACATAAAGAAGCTTTTCAGCGCTGACAGCTGTAGCAATAGCTCCTGCAGCCACGTCGGCGTTAATATTCACCGTTTGATGATCATCAGTCCTCCCAAAAGGTGCAACCACTGGGAGGTACCCTTCATCCAGAAGCTTTTTTAGAAACATTGGATTCACATCTCTTATCTTTCCTACAAGGCCTAAGTTTTCTTTATCTAAGTAATCCGCTTGCAACAACGAGGTTTCAGAACCTTTGACTCCTACAGCCTTCATCCCTTTTTTCATCAGGTGACCCGTGATCTTGCTATTCACCGAACCCCCGAGGACCATTTCTACAACCTCGAGCGTCTCCGGGGTGGTTTTCCGCAGCCCGTCAAAAAACTCACCTTCTATATTCAACTGATCTAATAATTTTGTAATCGCAGGACCTCCACCGTGAACAATAATACAATGATAATGTTTCTGCAGGTCCTTGAAGCTATTATAAAAATCATCGGTTAATTGATCGAGCATACTTCCACCGAGCTTTATTACGACAGCAGGCTTATGTTCGGTAGCTTGCATTGATTTTGACATAGTCATAAGTCAAATCACACCCCCACGCCGTCCCTTCTCCATCTCCTTCGTTAAGACGAATCGTCATTTTCACTTTCTCATTATCCAAATCTTCCGTTGCCTGCTCTTCTGAAAATGGACAAGGGGTTCCGTTACTAAACACCAGTTGTTCTTCAATGTAGATATCGCATTGATTTGGGTCTACCACCGCATCGCTATGTCCGATAGCGCCTACAATCCTTCCCCAGTTGGCATCCAACCCATAAACAGCTGTCTTCACCAGGCTCGAACCGACCACTTTTTTCCCAATGACGCGCGCTTCTTCGTTTGAGCGGGCACCGGTGACCTCCACTTCAATCAGCTTGGTGGCCCCTTCTCCATCTTTGGCGATTTGTTTAGCAAGATCTTCGCAAACAAGCTGAAGGGCAGTTTGAAAAGCTTCCCAATCCGGGTGATTTTCTGTCAGCGGTTTATGATCTATTTCTCCATTCGCAAGCGTCAGGACCATATCATTGGTTGAAGTCTCTCCATCAACGGTAATTTGATTGAAAGAATTATCAACAGAAGGGCTTAACGCATGTTTTAAATCACCAGGCTCTATGGTTGCATCTGTCGTAATAAAACCAAGCATTGTCGCCATATTTGGATGAATCATCCCTGATCCTTTAGCTGCTCCACCAATGGTGACAGTTTTCCCCTCCACCTGTACCTGGTAGCACGCATGCTTTTGACAAGTATCTGTCGTAAGAATTGCTTGCTGAAAATCTTTATATCCTTCTTCTGAAGGCTCTACATTCTCACAGCCGTGAGCGATCTTTTCCATTGGAAGCTGTTGTCCAATGACTCCTGTAGAGGCAACGGCTACGTATTCATCCGGAATCTCAAACCTCTTTGCAATCATACGGCGCATCTCGTATGCATTGGCCAGACCTTCTTCTCCTGTGCAGGCATTGGCGACTGCACTATTGATCACGACACTTTGAATTTTCCCCTGTTCCGCAATGCTTTCCTGCGTCACCTTAAGAGGTGGGGCCTGGAAATGGCTTTGAGTGTACACAGCCGCTGCAGAAGCCGGTCGATCACTCATAAGAAGAGCGAAGTCCTTTTTTCTGTATCTTAATCCGCTATGAATCCCACCTGCCTTGTATCCTTTCGGCGTAAGAATGGAACCATCCGCTACTTTTTCAATTGTTTGGGTGTTCTTCGCTTGTATCAAACCATCTCTCCCTCTCTTCATTAAGGATAAACAGGCAGTGGTGCAAGCCCTGTTTTCTCGTCATATCGAAATACAAGATTCATATTTTGGACCGCCTGACTGGCCGCCCCTTTCATTAAGTTATCGATGACACTTACGATGGTGACCCGCTTGGTCCGGGCATCAATGGTAAGACCGATGTCACAAAAATTAGATCCGTACACATCTTTCGTGCATGGAAATCCGCCCGATTCACGTACTCTGACGAAAGGCTGTGACTCATAGTAGCTCTTAAACTTCTGCCGCAAGTCCTCTTCACTTACCTCTTCTTTTAACTGAAGATAGATGGTCGCCATGATTCCTCTAGTCATCGGAACGAGGTGTGTCGAAAAGGTGACAGGCTCTATTTGGTCGTCCCATATGGACAATTGTTGTTCAATTTCCGGGATGTGTTGATGTTGATTCACTTTATAAATTTGAAAATTTTCCTGGGCATGAGC
Source organism: Halobacillus litoralis (assembly GCF_020524085.2). Lineage (NCBI taxonomy): Bacteria > Bacillati > Bacillota > Bacilli > Caryophanales > Bacillaceae > Halobacillus > Halobacillus litoralis. The sequence goes on along the minus strand of NZ_CP129016.1, from coordinate 1,154,561 downwards.
AAAATGGGTGATCGGATTTGGATTTTTCCCCGCACCTGAGACCCCTGATTTCGCATCAATCACGACAGAGTCAGGCTTCACCAAACCTTCTTTGACTACGGGGCCCAAACCAAGTAATGTCGCGGTTGGATAGCACCCTGGATTGGCAATAATGTCGGCTTCCTGTATTCGCTCTTGATTCCACTCTGGGAGCCCATAGATGGCATTTTCCAGCGTATCATCAGGAGCTGCTTCTTTTTTATACCACTGTTCATAAGATGTGGGCTCTTTTAACCTCAAATCTCCAGAAAGATCAATGACCTTTGCATGGCCGCCCTGCAGCTGAGGAGTCAATTTACTTGAAACCCCAGACGGAGTCGCAAGGAAAATGACGTCCAAATCTTCCTTCATCTTCTCCGGTACTAAATCTTGTAACACATAAGATTCTCCCCCATGGAATTGAGGGTAAATGTCTTCAAATTTCTCCCCTGCCTGGGAAGATGAATATAAGGTTATCGTTTTAACTTGTGGATGATTTGTTAATAAGCGGAGCAATTCTATTCCGCCGTACCCGGTCGCACCTACGATCCCTGCTTTCACTCTGAATCCACCTCTATGTATATTTATTATTTCATCTGTATATTTACAATATTATTAACCCTTAAGGACCAGATGTCAATAGATTACCATCACAATTTGCTAGTTTTACAGATTCTTAATGGAAACACTGCATAATCTCAACAATTCCTAACGAGATAGGATTGGATAAAGTAAAAAAAGATCACCCTCTATACACATGTGGATAAGTAGTGATTTCTTCTCGTAAATTCTCCCCTTATTCACATATGCACAATTTTATACACATTATCAACAGTACCCCGTACTCTATTACCGCCTATAAAAGCTCCCGTTTGTTGAAGACTCATTTTCGAGATAACCGGGGTTCGTTTGCCTCATTAGTAGTCAGGGGGGGTTGGGAAACGGTAAGACCTCGCAAAACGAAGTCCGAGGAGGGGCAAAAGGATAGAGGAAGTTCGATTAAGTACGGCACGTCCTGTGCCAACATCGAACGCCCCCCACATCGTGTCAAACTCTCGAACCTAAGTCTTACGCTATCCTCCTGCCATATTCTTTAATAAATCATGCAAAAAACCCCAGCCATGAATGGCTGGGGTGATAATAATTAGACCGTGAAGGACTGGAAAATATTTTTTTCGTTCGTAGGGAAAACTTCGCGTCCCACGAGGTGGTTGATGATGACTTTATTCCGGTGGATAGATAATCCCAGGTTGGTCGAACCTACACCATGGGTATGCGATATCCCACTGTGGACATAAATTTCGTTCGCTGTCTCTTCCGTAGTTACAAGTCGATAATCCGCGGTCACTTTGTATCTTCCTTCTTCATCCCAATCAAGGAAATCCTCCAAGTGGTGGATAAAGTCTGGAACCAAAGGCTTGTAACCCGTTGCTGCAATCACGAGATCCGTTTCATGGGTGAACGTCTCCTTTTTCTGATAGTGATAGCATTCGAGTTCATAGCCACCACCTGCTTTTGGACGAACATCCTTCACTTCACTAAGTACCTGCAATCCGACATCCAGCTCTTCCCGACCGACCGAATACTCATATAAGAGATTGTAGATGTCATTGATCGTATGATTGCTGATTCCTTTATAATATAGTCCTTGATTAGCGAAGATCTCATCTTTCTGCTTTTGTGGAAGCTGGTAAAAATAATTCACGTAATCCGGTGAAAAATGCTCGAGGCTTAGCTTTGATTCTTCCATCGACTCAAAACTCGCCGATCGCGTAATCCAATCGAGACGATAGCCACAATCACGCTGCTCTTTCAGCAGTTCGCGAAAGGTCTCAGCCGCACTTTGTCCTGAACCGACAACTGTGATGGACTCCGCCTTACGACAGCGGTCCTGATTCGGCAGGAAGTCTGCTGTATGGAAAACGTCTTCTGAAGAAGCATCTTGGAAAGAGCGCGGCATGACCGGCACGCTTCCTGTACCCATGACTAAATTCTTCGTGCGGTACACCTCGGTTTCTCCACTTTCTACATTCGTCACTTCTACTTCGAAAAGCTCGTCATTATCCTTGTAATGCTTTATATTCGTAACTCTTCTCCCAAATCGGCAGCTGTCGAGCTGTCGAGCAACCCATTGGCAGTAGTCATTGTATTCTCTTCTCGGGATGTCGAGCCGCTGCAAAAAGTAAAACTGATACATCCGCTCATTTTTGCTGATATAGTTCAAAAAGCTGTATTTGTTCGTCGGATCTGCCATTGTCACCAAATCAGCAATAAAAGGGACTTGCATTTTTGTCCCTTCAATTAACATTCCCGGATGCCAGTCAAAAGCTTCATTCTGTTCAAAAAAGAGGGGTTCGACTTCGTCTATCTCATCCAGCAAAGCAGCCAGACTTAAATTGAAAGGTCCTACACCTACTCCGATCAAATCATAGATCTTTTCTCGTTGTTCCATCATCGACGACTCCTTTATGTTACATTCCTCAAATGTTTAGGGAAATCTTCTCTATTCCCGCAAAAAATCACCCTGAGCTTTTGCACTCCATAGATGATGTCTTTTCAGAAAAATTTCCGATTTCTGAAAAAGATGTACTACCCTTATGTTATCATAACCACATCCTTACGATAATAGCCGAACATGAAGGAGGAGGAACTTATGAGCCGTATTCATTTAGTGGAAACGAAAGACCGCCGCCTTTTCATGGCAGACCTTCTGCTGGCTGATGAATCTGAAACCATTGTTGAAAGCTATATTGATGATGGTGTGTTCTATACCATTTATCTGAAGGATGGACATATTGGTGTCTGTTTGTTCGTGTTTCCTGAAGAGAACACGGTCGAAATCAAGAACATCGCCTTACAAGAAGCCTATCGAGGAAAAGGATTTGGAAAACGAGTAATTGACGCATCCTGTTCACTTTTTCATAAAACGGGTACAAAGAAATGCTCGTCGGAACTTCTAATTCTAGTATAGAAAACTTAGCCTTTTATCAAAAAGCTGGTTTTCGGTTTTATAAAATTCATCATGATTTCTTCCTTCAATACTCGAATCCTTTTTATGAAAATGGTATAAGAGGGATGGACATGATTTATTTCCGTAGACCTCTAACCCCTTGATATGAAAGCCCGTAATCTGTCGAGATTGCAATGTTCCAAAGCCAGTACACCATTCCATAGGAGGAAATCTCAGCACCTACCATCATTTTTACAGTCCCTCTTGTCATCATGGTTTTACTATTCAACGAAGGATCGTATCCGGATCTGTAAAAGAATAACCCATAGCAAAAAGACTGCTCCTCTGAGGAGCAGTCTTTTTTTCGTTAGATTACTATCACCCAACCATCAATCCCTATGATTGAACCTTTGTTTAAGAACCTCTTTTTTGCACCTGTAATCAAACACCGTTAAAAAGAAGGATACCCCTTTCATAAATTCCCAATAGATGAACATGCTAATGAAAAACAGCGGAGGTGGGAGTTTGTGAAGGATAATACGACGAATGAAAAGACTTCCCCTAACACTCAGCCTCTCTCACCATCATTAGATGAAAATTTGAACGATATCCGCACAACACTCGGAAATAGCTCGGACCTTGTGACACGTCCCTTTTCCATTCATAAGACATCCGCTGCTGTCCTTTACATGGATGGACTTGTAGATAAGAACACGGTACAAAACTTCATTTTGGAAGCTTTAATGCTTGAGGTTCCAGAAAAAAGGCATTTGACTCACCATCTATATACATCCATTAAAGAGGCCAATCTCCCCATTGGTGAAATGGCGGAAGTGAAAGATAAACAGGACCTACTGAAGAAATTACTTTCTGGTGAAACCATTTTACTCCTAGACAAGCAAACGAAAGCTTTATCAGCAAGTACAAAAGGCTGGCGCGACAGAGGCGTCCAAGAAACTACATCAGAAAGCGTCATCCGCGGGCCAAAAGAAGCTTTCACTGAAACGATCAGAACAAACACCGCTCTATTAAGACGGAAAATTAAAGATCCTAACCTCAGAGTAGAAGCGAAAACCATCGGAAGGAAAACTTGTACGGACGTTGCCGTTGTTTATTTAGAGGGCACAGCTGAAAAAGAAGTCCTTGATCAAGTGATGGAAAGACTGGACCAAATCGATATCGATGCCGTGTTAGAAAGTGGATATATTGAGGAATTCATTCAGGATGCTCAGTATTCCCCGTTCCCTACGGTTTATAATTCAGAAAAGCCGGATGCCATTGCTGGGGGAATCTTGGAAGGCAGGGTTGCCATCCTGATTGATGGTACGCCGAATGTCCTTTTAGTGCCTGCTCTATTTGTGAATTTCATGCAGTCCAGTGAAGACTATTACCAAAGAGCAGACATCGGAACACTGGTGAGATTACTTCGATTGTTTTGTTTTTCGGTAGCCTTGTTTATGCCATCATTATATATCGCTTTTACAACGTTCCACCATGAAATGATTCCCCCTCCACTTTTGATCAGTCTTGCTTCTCAAAGGGACGGGGTTCCTTTCCCAGCCTTTGTGGAAGCTTTAATGATGGAGTTGACCTTTGAAGTCCTACGGGAAGCCGGGGTCCGTCTACCAAAACCCGTCGGTTCAGCTGTCTCCATTGTTGGGGCGCTCGTACTCGGTCAATCAGCTGTCCAAGCGGGCCTTGTTTCTCCCGCCATGGTCATCGTAGTAGCCATTACGGCAATCAGCAGTTTCGTGTTTCCTACTTACAATATGGCGATCTCCATTAGAATTCTCCGTTTTCCAATGATGATTCTGGCGGCCACTTTTGGGCTATTCGGTATCATTTTAGGTATGATTGCTATCGTTTTTCATTTAAGCAGCTTAAATTCGTTCGGAAAGCCTTATATGGCCCCTCTCGCACCTATGATAGGGAAAGACCAAAAAGATGTCTTGATCCGTTTACCCCATTGGGGCCTTCTTTCCCGGCCTAGTTTCTTTACGAAAAGCGACCAAAAACGTGTCGATTCCACTTCAAAAGAGAGGTAGGGATGTAGATGAACCTATATAATAAAGCGATCTTCCTGGCGATTTGCCTGCTACTTCTTTCCGGATGTTGGAATAGTAAAGAGTTAGATGACCTTGGAATTGTCGTAGCTGTCGGAATCGATAAAACAGAAGACAACCAGTTCCTATTGATCACTCAAGTCATCAACCCGTCAGAAATAGCGACAGATGCACCAACTACAAGGCCGCCTGTTTCCATTTATGAATCAACAGGAGATTCCCTCTTCGAAGCTTTTCGGAATATGACAGAAAAGTCTCCGAGGAAAATGTATCTGTCACAACTACGCCTGCTTGTGATCGGAAGAAAATTGGCAGAGGAAGGCATCCTCCCATCTCTTGATGCTTTTTATAGAGACCATGAATTCCGGACCGCATTTTTTGTGACCATTGCGAAGGATACAGGAGTTAAAGATCTTTTGAATGTCCTCACTCCGTATGAAAAAATTCCTGCCAACAAACTCATGCATTCGATGGAAGCCGTGCAGAGAAGTCTAGGAAGTTCAAGAGGGGTTGTCATTGATGAACTGATTGCTCAAATCCGTAGTAAAGGGCAAAACCCAGTGCTCCCAGGCCTGCTCATTGATGGCAATGCTGAAGTTGGTACATCGATTGAGAATATAGAAAAAATTGATGCCCCTACACAATTACGAATTGATAACCTTGCCGTTATGGAAGAGGATCGATTGATCGGCTGGTTAAAACCTGAGGAAAGCAAAGGCTTGAACTATATTACAGGTGACATGGAAAGTACAACCGTTTCATACCCTTGCGAAGATAAAGGACTTATTAGTGTAGAAGTGCTTCGGACAGACAACAGTTTAAAGGCGAAGTTCGACGATGGGAACCCCACCATATCCATTGAATTAGAATTGGAAGGTAATGTAGGAGAATTAGACTGTCCCATCGACCTTACGAAGGCAGAATCCATTGAAACCATTAATGGAGAAGTTGAAAATAGGGTCAAGCAGAAGATGCAAGCTGCAATCAAAGCTGCGCAAGAAGACTTCGGAAGTGATATTTTCGGGTTCGGTAATCTCATCCACCGAAAAAATCCTGCCTATTGGAAGACGATAGAAAACAATTGGAATAGCAAGTTCAAAGAATTAAAGATCGACATTCAAGTCAAAGCTCAAATTCGAAGAAAAGGAAATTCCACCCAACCCATTACAAAAGAAGAATAGGTGTGATCCACATGTGGTCTATGGTCTCCATCATCATTCTCGCCCTAGGTATTTTCTTACTTGAATTCCCAAGGCTGCACAAGAAAAACAGAAAAAAAGAGGCATGGTTTTTCACGATTTTCCTTCTTTCCTTCACGATCATTAGTGTGTTGGAAAGCTTGGAGGTTGAGCTTACAAACCCACTCGACCTCATTCAAAGTTTCTATAAAATGATTGGATTCTAAACGATAAGAGGTGTAGATATGGATAATCAGACGATCAGCCCCCGGCAGTTTATGTTTCTAGTCATCTTGTTTTCTGTGGGAAGTTCCATTTTGATCGTCCCTACCCCGCTTACGGCCCACGCAAAACAGGATGCCTGGATGTCCATTTCCATTTCCATTGCTGTTGGATTGCTTCTTGTTGTTCTATACAATCACATTGCTACACTGATGAAAGGACAAACATTCGTCCAGGCTACGATTTCTGTTTTTGGGAACTGGCTGGGCAGAGTGCTGCTTTTTTTCTATCTTTCTTTCCTTTATATTCTTGCTTCCCTTGTTTTAAGAAACATCGGTGACTTCATGACCACCCAAATCATTCCAGAAACACCCTTGCAGTTTACTCATATCCTTTTTTTGATCGTTGTCATATGGGGAACTTACCTTGGACTAGAAGCCATCGGACGATCTTCAGAAATGTTTATGCCCTGGGTTGTCCTCCTGTTGGTCTTTTTCACCATCACATTATCTCCGCAAATAAAAATGGAGAATTTACAACCGGTTCTTAGCAATGGAATCGTTCCTGTCCTGGACACTTCTACATTCGTGATCGGTACACCATTATTAGAAATGGTCACTTTTCTTATGATCATTCCTTATGTCAAAGATGGGAAAACAAAAAAAAGAGCCTGGCTGTTAGGAACTTTCATTGGTGGCGCTGTCTTAACGTTAATTACTCTTTTATGCGTCCTGATTTTAGGCAGCGATTTAACTGCGTTGAACACCTATCCAAGCTACAAATTAGCTCAAAAAATCAATATCGCCGGTTTTTTAGAAGGTTTGGAGATTATCATCGCTATCATTTGGATGATTACAATTTTCTTTAAAATGGTCATCCTTTATTATTCAACCTCTGTAGGCATCGCCCAATTTCTGACCATGGAAGACCACCGCCCTTTATTGCTCCCCTTGGGAATGGGAATGGTCGTATTATCCATTATCGCATACCCGGATGTCGCTTATTTTGAGACTTTCATCAATGAAACATGGTTTCCGTTTGCCATTACGCACGGTCTAATCATTCCTTTAATTGTTTGGACGGGCTTGCTTTTCAAAGCGAAAAAACAAAATAAAACCCAACAACCTCCTTCCTCACCCTCATAGTCAAAACGTCTGGATCTGGAACCGAAAGCCGCTCCCCTGAACACTCTCTCAGCAGCTCCGAATTCTCTCATTTCGTGGACCATCAGAAAAAGCACAGGCACCTTCGCCTGTGCTTTTCGTCAAGAAATGGCATCCGCTCAGGGCCCGGAAGCCCTGAGGGTAAACTTGTATTCATCACTTTTGAAATAGTTTTCACTATATTCAAAGATCGACCCATCAACAAAAACACTATACAATTGAATTTTCAAAATCGGCATGGATTCCTCGACCGTAAGTGCTTCTGCAATATCCGTTGAAGGCAGCACCGGGATGACTTCCTGAAAGCTGTCTTTGATTTTCATCCCCACTTCTTTTTCAATATAATCATATTTCGAACCGGTCATAATCCCATAGGAAAGATTTGGAAACATGGAAACCGGCAGATACGTATCCTCGACAACATAGGGAATATCATCGACAAGTCTTTGTCGTCGGACGTAAAAAACCTTCTCCCCATCGGCAAGTTTTAACATGCGTTTCACATGGTCCTCTGCTTCTTTCAATTCAAAGTGGAGGACTTTATTCACAGGTTCTTTGTTTAAACGTCTCATTTCTTCAGTGAAACTCAGTAGTTCGAAAATGTTGTGTTCAATCTTCTGCTCTTTCACATACGTACCGCTCCCCTGTATTTTCTCAAGAAGCCCCTCTTCGACAAGACCTTTGATTGCCTGTCTTACCGTCACCCGGGATGCTCCATACCTTTCTGACAGATGCATTTCTGTCGGGATCGCTTCCCCTTCTTTCCATATTCCCGATTGGATTTCCTCTTTAATTTGTTGAGCAATTCTACGATACAAAGGCGCAGCCATTTTTGATTCCTCCCATTACTAATGACTTGTGTGATGCGGGGATGCGGCGTCCCATTCCCGTATTTCCAACCAAGTCAAAACCTATCTCTACCCATCATTATAACGAAATGTTTTAAAAAATACGATACAAATGTTGACGATTTCACCAATATGTATTATATTCATATTAAGTTAAAAATAAAACAAATCTAATACCTTTATTGGAGGTCTTAAATATGAAAAAGCAAAACCTTGTCGTCGTAGGTGGGGGCAGCACGTATACGATCGGTATGATTATGAGTCTTGTAGCAGAAAAAGAGCAGTTTCCTTTGAAAACGATTACCTTTTATGACACGAACGCAGAACGTCAGGAGAAAATTGCGAAGGCAACAGAAATCATCCTTCGTGAAAAGTATCCGGAACTGGAGAGTTTCCATTACACGACAGATAAAGAAGAAGCCCTGACAAATGCTGATTTTGTTTTCGTTCAAATTCGGACAGGCGGTCTTGCCATGCGTGAGCAGGATGAGCAAATTCCTCTGAACCACGGAGCTGTTGGCCAGGAAACGTGCGGACCAGTGGAATGGCTTATGGACTGCGTTCCATCGGAGATATGATCGACCTTGTCAACGACATCCGTCATTATTCTCCTGATGCTTGGATTCTAAACTACACGAACCCGGCAGCGATTGTTGCAGAAGCACTTCGACGTGAGTTCCCAGAAGATAAAAAGCTATTGAACATTTGCGATATGCCGGCTGCAATCATGGTCAGTTACGCAGGGATCCTTGGAAAAGACGTCTTCGACCTTGTCCCTGAATACTTCGGCCTGAATCACTTCGGCTGGTTCACGAAAATTCTCGATAAGGATGGAAACGATCACACGGACACGATCAAGCGCGCCATCACAGAAGACGGATTTATTCCTGAAGATGCAGAGATCGCCAACGACCCTTCCTGGATCAAAACGTTCAAACAGGTGGAGCAAATGGTGACAGACTTCCCTGAATACCTGCCGAATACGTACTTGCAATACTACCTCTATCCTTCTCAAATGGTAGAAAAAGAAGACGTGGCCAATACACGTGCGCGTCAAGTCATCAATGGCCGTGAAAAACGTGTCCACACATTGGCAGATCAAATTATTGCAGATGGTACAACCGAAAATGTAGAACTTGAAGTAGACATCCACGGTCGTTACATGATCCGCGTCGCCGCATCCATGGCTTACAATAATGGTGACATTTTCATCGTCATGGTTGAAAACAATGGGACGATTGCCAACCTTCCAGATGATGCGATGGTTGAAGTGCCAGCGATGATTACAAACCGCGGACCGAAGCCATTTGCCGTCGGAAACATTTCTACATTCTATAAAGGATTGATTGAAGGACAGCTTGCGTATGAGAAGCTTGTCGTCGATGCGTATTATGAAAACAGTTACGAAAAAGCACTCCAGGCCTTGACGTTGAACCGTACGGTCGTAGACGCACCTCGTGCCCGCAAAATCTTAGATGACATGATTGAAGCGAACCAGCAGTACTGGCCTGAATTACATGCCAACAAACAGCTTGTGACATCAAGATAAACAAATGGAACCCCGGCCCATTCCGGGGTCTCCTCTATCTCAAACAAGAAAGCGTTTCCCTATAAAGGAGGATCAGAAGTGAAGAAATACTTTGGAAGCTTACAGAAGTTCGGAAAGTCACTGATGGTTCCCGTCGCATTGCTCCCTGCTGCCGGTATTTTGCTCGGGCTTGGAGCTGCGTTGACAGGACCTCTCGCTGATACACTCACCTTTCTACAAAATGACATCATTCAACTCATCGGTAACGGTATGTCTGATATCGGAATCAGCATCTTTAACAACCTGGCTGTCATCTTCGCCATCGGTGTTGCCATCGGATTAACAGGTGGATCGGGGATTGCCGCCCTAGCAGCCTTGCTCGGTTACATCATTATGAATAAAACCATCTCCTTCGCCTTAGAGATCACTCCTGAAATGGTTAGTGAAAGCGGAGAATACGGCATGGCCCTCGGCATTCCTACCCTGGAAACAGGGGTTCTTGGCGGAATTGTCGTCGGACTCTTAGCCGTTTGGATTTATAACAAGTTCCATGAGTTCGATCCTCCAGAAGTGCTCGGCTTCTTTGCCGGCGATCGTTCTGTCGGGATAGCCATGGTCTTCTCGTCTATTTTTCTTGCTCTTGCTATGATGGTCGTATGGCCACCGATTCAAGGGGGCATCAACGCGGTTGCAAACGTCATTGCGAACGGTGCAACAAACCCGTTGTACATCGGACTTTACGGCTTCTTAGAACGTGCGTTGATTCCAACAGGTCTTCACCACATCTGGTATGCTCCATTCCTATGGACCTCTCTAGGCGGGACGGCTGAAGTAGCTGGCAGTGCCGTTTCCGGAGACCAGTACATCTTCCTCGCACAGATTGCAGAAGGTGTCGAAGTTACTGCCGGCCGCTTCATGGCAGGTAAATTCCCTGTCATCATGTTCGGACTATTAGGGGCTGCGCTTGCGATGTACCGCCGCGCAGATAAGAAGAATCAGCCTGTCGTAAAAGGAATGCTCATTGCGGCTGCAGGTACAGCCTTTTTAACAGGAATCACAGAACCAATCGAATTCACATTCTTATTTGTTGCTCCACTGCTGTTCGTCTTCCACGCATTTCTTGCCGGTCTTTCATTTGCCGTCATGTACATGCTTGATGTTCATCTTGGCTGGGCAGGCGGTTCCGGGTTGATCGACTTCATCCTCGTCAACGCTTTGCCTGGAACAGGAAACTGGTGGGTAAACCTTGTCGCAGGTGCTGTATTCTTCGTCATCTATTATTTCTCTTTCTCCTTTGCTATCAAAAAGTGGGACCTTGCCACCCCAGGTCGTGGAGGACAAGAGAACAAGCTTTACACACGAAAAGACTTCAACGAGCAGAAGAAAGGCGGCAAAGGTGGTCAAACGAAAGAGACAGCTGCTGCTATCATGGAAGCTCTCGGTGGAGAATCGAACTTGAAGCACGTCGACGCTTGCTTTACAAGATTACGTGTCGAAGTTTCTGAAGTAGGTCAAATCAATGAAGATCGCTTAAAAGAACTTGGCGCCGCAGGTGTCGTTAAAGTCGACCACAATATTCAAGCCATCTTCGGTGGGCGTTCGGACCTTTACAAAAATGAAATCAACAAAATTATAAAAGAGTCCAATGCATCTTAGATCGTGATCTTTCATTGATAAACGAATGGTTCAAACGATATAAGTAGATTTGCATCCACCAAAAAAGGAGTCCCTGCTAGCAGGGACTCCTTTTTTCACCTTACATATCCCCTTTTTCAGATAAGCTCCCTTTACTTGGAGACTCAGTTTCGAGACTTTTGTTGAGTGGATGGGGAATGCGGGGAATAGCTCGCTTTCCGCGGGAGCGCGGTGAGCCTCCTCGGACTGCGTCCTGTGGGGTCTCACCCTGCACTTTTTTCCCGCAGGAGTCTCGCCATTCCCCTCCGCCCTTTTGCCATATAAGTATCTCGAAACCCCGTTGGGATGCTGCGAGACCCCCCGAAAGGAGATAGGCGAGATCCCTTAGTGCGGCAAAACGCCCGAGGAAGCTTGCCACTCCCCCACAGGAAAGCGAGTGGCTTCCCAACCACCCCTGACGCTCAACCAGGCAACGAACCCCAAGAACACCTCGAAACTGAGTCTTCCACAATCCTGCCATTTAGTTTTATAACTCAGCGGTGAGTCCTGTGTCTATCACATAGCAAAGCTCTTAAAAAGGACACTTATTCCAATCCATCCGAATTTGAAACCGTAATAGATAAGGATTAGACTTGCTGTACCTTGGACCCACTTTAATAGAGAAGAGTTTACGAGGTATCTTCCAAAATGAACGAAAAATGCTAAATTCGCATTCCACAAACCAATTCCAAGAAAAACCATGGAACTGATGATGAACGATCGAAACATATTCTCTTCTTGTAGAGCACCACTCAACACGGATCCATAAATGCTGATCCAAAACAATAGATTCATTGGGTTCGTCCCTGCAATAACCACACCTCTTATGTAAGAGAGTAAAGCTTGTCCTTTACGGTGCCGTTCATATCCTTCCTCCACCACCCTCCATTCCTCTTTGGATCGGAGGCTCGTCCAACCCGCGTGGACCAAGACGACACATCCAACGAACATCAATGTGACCTGTACCCATGTCCACGTCAAAAAAACACCCGCTCCAAAAAACATAGCCGCCATCAGTAACAAATCGGAAGACATTCCTCCAAGCCCTACACAAAAAGCAGACCAAAACCCATAAGTAAGACCTCTTCTCATGATTTCTATATTTATCGGTCCAACAGGTGCAGCAATGGATAAACCGAGTACAATAGAGCTTACAATTAAGACAACCACATCCTCCCCCCTTTTTATAGAAAGATTGAAAAAAAGAGGAACGATGAGCCCGTCCCTCTGTGTCATTAATCAACAATGATGTAAGCAATCATCGGACCATCCGAAGCAATCTCAGCATGGGTTGTGCAGATCAGACGATAAATGCCTTCCTTTTTGAATTGAAGATCTAGTACCGTCTCTTTCCCTTGCTCTACCACGCCTTTGACATCCGTACCTTCAATGTAAAAAGGGTGCTCTTTTCCATTAACTCCGTAAATACTCAGTTTAAAGGGTTCACCTTTTTCCACAAAGATCGTTCCCGGATCCCAACGGTAAGCTTCAATTTCTTTTCCATCTGCCGTTTCTGCTTTGAATTCACCTGTAACCAGATTAATAACCCGGGGTTCTCCATTTACAGGCTCTGTTGAGGTCGATATGGCTCCTTTCCAGAAAAAGCTCCCGATAAAGTAAGCCGCAAAAGCGATAATAATGGCACCTAAAAGTAGACCGACTTTCCGTGCAGATAAGATCCACGCATCCATGCCGTACCCCTCCTATTGTTTCGTTAGTTCATTTATATGCATAGAGACACCGAAAACTTGTCTACTTTTTTTGAAAGTAAAGATCCCCTTTGTTGAAGACTCAGTTTCGAGACTTTTGGGGAGTAGATGGGAATCAACTCCAATGAATCTATTCTGTATTCGAAAAGCTTATTATAGAGCGTTTTAAGATTATAAACACCAGAATAGTGAAAGGGGTCGTTTTTCTCCTACATTAAAAGGGGGGGGGGAAGCGAGTAGCTTCCCAACCACCACTGACGCTCAACCAGGGAACGAACCCCGGAAACATCTCGAAATCGAGTCTTACACAATCCTGCTATTATACAGAATAAAAAGAACCACACCGGGCGTGGTTCTTTTGGTTAATAGAATATTTTTGGATCGATCCAATTGGTATAAGGAGAAGATTCTTCATTATCCGTGGATTCAAGGAGTAAGGAACCGCACTTTTGGTCAAATGGGAAAGGAATGGCCTGCCTATATTCGGAAGGGTGGAGATCGGCATTTCGATAAACAGTAAATGGTCGATCAAGCGGCCGACCATCGACATAATCTTTCTTTAACTCCTCTACAACGATACGGCCGATTTGTCTGCCAAGGCGCAACCCTTCGTCATTATCCACGGGGAAATGCACGCCAGCGTACAGTCTTGAGCGAGCATCTTCTTCAGCCAACTCCCTCAGCTTCCTTCGTTCAGCAGGGAAGAAATAACTGAGGATGACTTCTGCAGCTCCGGAAATCGTTGCGTGTCCGGATGGATAGGAAGGATGTTTTGGTGTACAAATCACTGTCCGTAATTGAGGATCCAATTGGTTGGGGCGAGGTACCAGCCAGCGGTATTTCAACGACCAGCACACGACAAAGGCATCATTCATTCCACTGAAAACAGCCCCTAAAATACGAGCGGCTCTTGGGGCTTCCACACCATAAGTATCAATTAGACGATCAACGATGGGGACCCATTGCTTTGACGCTGCCCCCTCTCCCCAGTAAGCGGCAATTGTCCTTTGATCCTTTGTCAAATGCGCTAAGGTTTCTTTGACTACTTTCAGTTCCCTATGCCAATCAATGTTTTTTGGATCTTTGATGGCTAATCGTATCGGGCTTCCATCCAACGTTATAAACCCGTGCCTCCGGCTGTGTTCAATAAAATAAGTTTTCCATTTCCCTGCTTCAAACTCCACCCCTTCGTTCGTTGATGGTGGTCGGCTTTCGCCGGCATAAGGCAAATCGGTCCAGTAAGGATACGGTTGATTTAGTGACATGGTCACCCCTCCCTTTTCCTCATCTTATGCGGGAAGATGGGCGGAGGTGTGAGACTTATCCGTATCCTCTTTCTGTCCTCTCCGATGTTTGAGCTTGAATGAGAGCTGCATAGTCCCCACCTTTTTCCATAAGCGTCCGGTGGTTTCCTTTTTCAACAATCTTCCCATTCTTGAGCACCAGGATGACATCGGCTGAGCGTATCGTATGCAGGCGATGAGCGATGACAAAACTTGTCCGCCTTTTCATTAAATTGATGAGACCGGCATTAATTTTCATTTCTGTTACCGTATCGATGCTGCTTGTCGCTTCATCTAAAATGAGCAATGATGGATCGGCAATCATTGCCCGCGCTATGGACAAAAGCTGTCTTTGTCCATGACTCACCCCTTTACCATCTGAATCAAGAACCGTATCGTACCCTTCCGGCAGTCGGGTAATGAAATCATGGGCCATAGCTGATCTTGCGGCCTGTTCAACCTCAGTATCTGTGGCATCCAGCCGGCCGTACCGGATGTTTTCCCGTATGGTCGTATGGAACATCGTAGCATCCTGGAGGACGACTCCCATCTGTCTCCTCAAACTGTCTCTTGTCACACCTTTTAGGTCGACGCCATCTAACAGGATACGACCTGAGTCCGGGTCATAGAATCGAGACAACAAAGAGATGATTGTCGTTTTCCCGGCACCTGTAGGACCAACAAGCGCCACCGTTTCTCCGGCATTTGCTTCAAAGGTGATATCAGAGAGTGTCTGCTGACCTTTTTCATAAGAGAAACCGACATCCTCAAATCGGATATTTCCCTGGGTTTCTGAAATGTCCTGCGCGTTCTTTTCGTCCAGCCTCTCTTCTTTTTCGTCAATCACTTGGAAAACCCTGTCTGCGCCGGCCACGGCTGATAAAATCATATTGAATTGATTGGCTAGGTCGTTCAACGGGCGAGTGAATTGGCGGGAATATGTCGTAAACGTGACGATGATCCCTATTGAAATCGATCCGTTAAGAGCAAGCAGCCCACCTGCTCCGACAATAATCGCGAAGCTTACATTGTTCAACATGTTCATCAGTTTTGGAATAAAACCTGTGTACACTTGCGCAAAGTATCCGGACTTTCTTAATGCTTTATTTTTTTCTCTAAACTCACCAATGACATCTTCCTCTTTGGAAAACATTTTGATGATGGGCTGACCAGAGAACATTTCCTCTACATATCCATTCACTTCACCAAGGTCTTTTTGCTGCTTTTTAAAATACGGACCCGTGCGGTTTGTGATCCATTTCATCCCAAAGTACATGACAGGAATGATGGTCAATGTCAGCAGGGTCAGCATTGGACTTAACCAGAACATAATGATTAACGTGCCTAGGATCGTCAATAAACTTGTGAAAAATTGTACGACTGCTGTATTTAATGTCCGGCTTACGTTTTCAATATCATTCGTAAGCCTGCTCATCAACTCCCCCTGCTGCATTTTTTGGAAAAAGAGAACAGGCAGTAACTGGACGTGTGAAAATAGATGGGACCTCATCGATCGGACCGCATTTTGAGCAATGCCGATCATCCAATAATTTTGCAGCCATAGAAAAAGTGAATGGAACAAATAGACAAGACACAAGCTGCCCAGCATAGTAACGAGGGTATCTGATTCAGGACTCTCTATTACCATGTCGACCGTGAGTCCCAGAAGATAAGGACCCAGTAAAGATAAAGCGGAACTGATCAGGATCGCAG
Source organism: Halobacillus litoralis (assembly GCF_020524085.2). Lineage (NCBI taxonomy): Bacteria > Bacillati > Bacillota > Bacilli > Caryophanales > Bacillaceae > Halobacillus > Halobacillus litoralis. The sequence goes on along the minus strand of NZ_CP129016.1, from coordinate 1,138,212 downwards.
CCAAAACAGTTATAAACCTTACCCTTTCCTCTGCCATGTAACGCCAAATCCACCGGAGCGTACCTCCGATATTCTCAACTTTCGGAGGTTTTGAACCAATCCCATGAGGGTGCCCCATTTTCGGTTTAGAATTTCCACTCATGACGTCACCCCCTCTTGTTGAGATTGATGGATCTCAGCGTAATACTCACTCTCCTGAAGCAATTCGTTATGGGTACCCTGAGCGATGATCTCTCCTTGGTGCAGAATCAGAATGAGGTCTGCATTTTGGATTGAACTGACCTTTTGAGCAACGAGAAACACGGTAGATGGTTGTTCGTCGAGCGTCCGTAAAAGTCTCTTTTCGGTATGGGCATCCAGCGCACTCGTACTGTCATCTAAAATCAAAATCCGGGGTTGGCGCACAAGGGCTCGCGCTATCGAGAGGCGCTGCTTCTGTCCGCCAGAGAAGACGATCCCTTTCTGACCGATCTGTGTCTCATAACCATTTGGCAAGGCGGTAATAAAATCATGAATCTGCGACTTCTTAGCCGCTTCCACAATCTCTTCCCGTGTCGCCTCCTTCTTTCCCCAGGCAATGTTTTCACTTACTGTACCTGAAAACAAATGAACCTCTTGAGGGACGAGGCTGATTTGTTTTCTTATATTTTTCACATCGAGATTTTCGATTTCCACCCCATCCAAAAAGAGTTGGCCCGCATTCTTTTCATACAATCGGGGTATTAAATGAAGCAAAGATGTTTTCCCAGAACCTGTTTCCCCAATAATCCCGACAGTGTTTCCTGGCAGAGCATGGAAGTTCAGGTTTTTCAGCACATGGTGACCATCCCTATGAAAAGAAACATTGCGGAAGCGGACAGCTCCGTCCAGTTCTTTGTCCTCCCCCTGATGGATTCTCATCTATGGTTTGATGGAGTACGTCGGCAATCCTCTCAGCCGAGGCCTGCCCTCGTGAAATGACCATGATCAGAAATGTAAAAACAGAAAAAGTGAATAAAATCCTAGTCGCGTAGTTGATGATGGCAACCAGTTCTCCAGCTTCCACGCCTGCATTGCTTAATATTTGTGCTCCAACAAAAAGGAGGATGAGGATGACGATGTTCATCCCAAACATGACGACAGGCATAGCTACTTCCATGAGCCATAACGCTTTTTTATTCTGAAGAACCAACGATTCATTCGCTTGTTGAAATCTCTTCTCTTCATGCTCTTTTCTATTAAAGCCTTTAATTAAGCGAATTCCGGCTATATTTTCTCGAATGATGGTATTGAGTCCATCGAGTTTATGCTGAACCTTCTTAAACCACTTGATTCCTCTTGTAAGAAGGAAGAATAAAAACAATAAAAATACAGGTACACTACCCAGGAGAAGAAGGGCCAGTTCAACGTCAATCGTAAAAACCATCACTAAAGCAAAGATAATAAAAAGTGGAGCTCTGAGGCCAATTCTTACAAACATGAATAGTAAGTTTTGAATTTGGATCACATCATTAGTAATCCTTGTGACCAAGCTTGGCGTCGTGACGTTTTGGAAATGACCCGCTGAAAATTTCTGTACTTTTGAAAATAAATCTTTTCTCAGGTCATAACCGACCCCCTGACTCAGGTCTGCAGCAAAGAAAGAGTTGGTCACACCTGCGGTAAAAGCGAGCAATGATAAGCCTAAAAGTACGCCTCCCCATAACAAAACGGCGTTAAAGTCTTCAGCTATGATTCCATCATCTATGATTTTGGCCATGAGTATGGGCTGGGCTAACTCCACCAATAATTCTATGAACATAAGAAAAAGGGCGATCAATGCAGACTTTTTATAAGGAAAAGTATAAGAAAAAATCGTACGCATACAAAATCCTCCAAACATGTGTCAATCTAAAGACCCGTTATACAGATAGGAAATATCTTCATTGATAAAAAGATAGTGTTCCTGCATGATTTGAGATTCTGGTATCATCCCGTTATACAAAAACAGCAAGACCAGGTATTTCAGTATAACTTTTGTACAACAAGGAACCTTCTGAAAATGCGCGCCACTGAGCCAAAACCACGGACTTATTTGTTGATTATTTACACTAGTTTAAGTCATAATAGTCAAAGGAACACGCACATTTATGTAAGTACTTGTTACCCGGATAAAAAGCAAATAGAATTATATTAATAGTATTTTCCCGAACAAACAGGAAGGTGATCCTTTTTATGGACAACATAAAACCGATTTTTCCCGTTTCTGAAGAATTGTTGGAACTCGTAGACTTATTAAACCAAGTCTCGGAATCGGAAGAAGAAAAAGTCATCCCTCAGACCATGACTGTCTTGAACAAAGTCTATGCCCAGGGAGTATTGGAAGGCTATGAAAAAGCCATGCAAAAACAAGGACAGACCACAAAAAAATAACGCGAGGTGAAAGCAGATGAAGGAAGAAGGGATCGGCCTTGATGTCACTCTTGAAGTCGTGTGCGGAAAGTGGAAAGGGTTAATTCTTTGGAAACTCATTCACGAAAATCATCTGCGGTTTAATGCACTACGCCGGTCCCTTGATGGAAACATCTCCTCCCGAATCCTTGCCAGAGAACTGAAAAAACTCATCCAGGACGGTTTAGTTGAACGAATCGATTATGAAACCGTGCCTCCCAGAGTGGAGTATCGAGTGACGCCTTACGGGCGAACAACGGCCTCATTCTTGGAGAAAATGAACGACTGGGGCATCCACCATAAGCGAAGGGCGGACCAGCAAGAAAGCCTCACGGACGTATCGAATCAACTGAAAGAACAATAGAAAAAAGAGGCACATCCGCAAGTGAGTGCCTCTTTTTGCAGGACCCTAAGAGCGGTCGTTCGGATAAACCAGGCCGATTTGGCGGCGGGCTTCCTCCATGACTTTCGCTGTGATCAGCGTATGCTCCAACGAATTATTCTCTGACCGATCTTTTTCTTTCTCCACCAGACTGATAAATTCAGCCGCTTCATAATACATAGGTGAAAATTCATCTTCAAAAGAAAGCTCTTCCACAGATCCATCTCTATAAATGATCTTTATACCTTTAGGTTCAGAAATATTCGGAATAAGCATGGTGCCTTCTTCCCCTTGAATTTCAGAAGGAGCATGGGAGTCCACGATTTTGGAGTGCATCACCACTCCTTCCATCCCATCATACGCTGCAACCACACTCCCTTGACCGTCAACACCAGAATCCAAAAACACGGCATTAGCCTGGACATGATTGGGCGCACCGAATAATACGACCATCGGATAAATCCCATAAATACCAAGGTCCATCAAAGAACCATTCGATAATTCAGGCTTGAATGCGTTCAGGACTTCTCCTCTTTTATATGCATCATAACGAGAGGAATACTTGCTGAAGTTCCCGACAAAGCGTCTCACTTCCCCGATTTTATGTAGATGTTCCTGCATGCTTAGAAAACCCGGCATGAGTGTAGACTTCACTGCTTCCATTAACAAAACGCCTTCTTCTTTGGCTACTTCGATCATGGAAGCGATCTCCTGTTGATTAGAAGCCATTGGTTTTTCACATAAGACATGCGTCCCTTTCCGCATGATCGTTTTCGCCTGTTCTGAATGGAAAGCATTAGGACTTGCAATATAAACCGCATCCACATTCGAACTGGCGGCCATCTCTTCTATATCTGTGTATGTCTCAAGTGCACCATGTTTGGATGCAAAGGTGGCTGCTTTCTCTTCTGTACGAGAATACACCGCCTGCAATGTGAATTGAGCATGCTGTTTCGCTGCCTCAATAAATTTTTCTGTAATGGTATTGGTTCCTATAATTCCAAATCTCACCATGTCAAACACCTCCAAAATAACCGTATCCCCATTATACATGAAACATGAAAGAGACACCCACCACCAAGCTTGACTTAGTCCATGTGTTTTAATGCAATCTTCGCCAATACCTTCTGCCCTTTTGCCGTTGGATGAACATCCCCTTTGATGATGTATTCAGGGTGACCATGATAGGCTTTATACGCATCGACTAGTGTAACGGATGCAAAATGTTTCAGCAGCTTGATTAAGGAAGCATACTGCTGGTTAATATAAGCGAGCGGCGTGTTCAATTGGTCTCCCGCAGCAGGATAAGGATTGTATATGTTGTAGACGAGTACCTTCCCGTTCGTTAATTCGTCAATCTCTAGAATGGTCGAATAGACATTATAAATGAGATCTCGAATGACAGGGGCAGCATCCTCCATTTTCAAACCATCCAGTCCTCCATTCTTTTTGACAACATTTAATAAATCGTTTCCACCGATATACACAATGACATAATCGGCATCCTTAAGACTCTCTCTGAAGATTTCATTGGACCGTACCGCTGTTAACAATTCGGCAGATGTCAGACCGGGAATACTTAAATTCGTAACTTCTATATCTTTTTTCATTCCAATCAAAGATGGAAATGATCCTTTTGGAGGTTTTTTATTTTCTTTATCCAAATTATAACCAAATGGAATGGAATCCCCGATGGCGACCAATCTATTTTCTTTAAAAGCTGCTAGGTCAGAAGGTGCCAGAATGACAGCGAACACCATGACCAGGATCCATATCTTCTTCATTCTCTACCCCTGCCTTGATTTGTATGTAAAACATGACGCCTGATGATAACCAAGCGTCACATCTACTTATTTTGCTATAAACATTTGCACCCAGTAATTGCCGTCTTTCGCATATCCGACACCAATGTGCGTGACATTTTTGTTCATAATGTTTTTACGGTGACCTGAACTGTTTAACCAGCCATCGACAACGGATTGCGGAGACTGCTGTCCTGCAGCAATGTTCTCAGCTGCTGTTGAATAATCGACTCCGAATTCCCTCAGCATATCAAAAGGACTTCCGTAAGTCGGGGACGTATGGGAGAAATAATCATTCTTCGCCATATCTTCAGATTTCGTTTGAGCGACTTCTTCTACATCATTGCTATTCTTAAGAGGTTTCAGGCCATTTTTTTCACGAGCTTTGTTCGTTAAATCAATGACCTGCTGTTGAAAATCACCCGTTGCCTCATCGCTCTCTCGTGCTGTATTATCACGATTTTGTTCAGCTTGATCAGGGGCTTGTCTTTGCGCCTGATCTCTACCTTGAGAATCTTGTGTGTACCGGCCATCTTGGTCAAAAAAGTATGGACCTTGGATGGATCCGTTCGTACCATTTGGATTCATCCCTTCAAAAGGAATATTGGCATCAAAGCGGTTCTGGCCGTATGCCCCTGGATCCATTCCTCTTGGTTGATTTCCGTCCCTTTGCATTCCTTGATCTTCCGGACCAAAACTGACTTGATTTAAGTTGTTCCGCTGACTTTCACGCGCGCGCTCTTCTGATGTATTACAAGCAGCCAACATGGCAATCATCATGAGTGCTGCGAATAGAATAAACCATTTTTTCTTCATCTTACATCCTCCTCAGGATTAATCTTCACGTTTACTATTTGCATCAGAGCAAACAATATCCCTGAGAAGAAGTACCAGTTCAGCACACCAATTCCTTTCTATTCCATATACACTCCCTTTTCTTGAAGACTCAGTTTCGAGATGTTTGTGTGAGTTTCGTGGCTCCGGGAAACAGTTCGCTTTCCATGGGGCGGGCGGTGAGCCTCCTCAAGCTCCGCCTTCCGGGGTCTCACCTGTCCCACACGTCCCATAGGAGTCTCACCGTTTCCCTCCGCCCCTTTGCCAAGGAAGATTCTCGAAACCACTCCTAAAAGGTCAGCTCGTATGATTATGGGAAGTGGATGACTAGAACATCTCAACAGTACGTTAAAGCTTGATCCACAGCGCTTTACACCTCTAACAGTTGTATAGCGGAAGAACCATCCAACTTGGTATAAGGGTTCGTTTATCCCTTACATCGAAAGGGGTGGTTGGGAAGCTGCGAGACTCCCGTGGGAGAAAGGAGATCGGCGAGATCCCGCAGGGCGTTAGCCCGAGGAAGCTCGGCACTCCCCCACAGGAAAGCGAGCAGCTTCCCAGCCACCCCTAACGCACAATACAGCAACGAACCCAGAAACGTCTCGAAACTGAGTCTTCCACAAACCTGCCATATAGTGAAACAAATAAAAAAACCTGAACGGTTCCTTTTATGGACGTTCAGGTTTTTGGGAATGTTATTTAGTGTGGCAATCGGGGCAGCAGTGTTTGCAGCCGTTGACGTCTTCGTAAGTATTTCTGGCAACTTCAAGTGCGTTTGCGCAATCATCGTGACCGCCTAATTCCAATAAGTTCTGCTCAAAAGGCATAAAATCACAACCTTCCACATGCACTTCGTGTTCGCCACCTGTCTGCTGGTTCTGGTTCACATAAAATTGTGCCATTTCATTACCTCCTTTTGTGGAGGCATTCCCCTACCAAAGAGATAACAAACACAAACGTACGGACTAGGCTGCCTTTCTACTCATCAAGATGGAAACAAACGACTTTTTGTTCCGTCATGGATTCTATGCTAAAACGTACACCTTCACGACCGATGCCGGATCCTTTCGTACCTCCGAACGGCATTTCATCAATTCGATAATCGCTGCTGTCATTAATCATGAGTCCACCTACGTCCATTTTCCTTATGGCTTTAAAAGCTTGGTTAATATCGTTTGTGAAGATTCCAGCGTGCAGTCCATAATTCACGGCGTTGGATTTTTCAATGGCTTCATCTAAATCAGTGACAGGGTTTACAATAACCACAGGTCCAAAGATTTCTTCAGCCATGACTTTCGCATCTGAAGGCACATGGCTCAGAATGGTAGGAGAATAGTACGCTCCGTCTCGGACCCCACCTGCTTCTATTTGTGCTCCCATCCCTAACGCTTCATCGACCCATTCGGACACACGGACTGCTTCTTTTTCATTAATCATCGGTCCTACATCTGTTCTTTCATCCATTTTATCGCCGACCTTCAGTGCTTCGGCAGCTTCCACCAGTCCATCGATAAAAGCTGGATAAAGTTCTCTAGCCACAAAGATCCTTTGAACACCGATACAATTTTGCCCTGCCGCTGAAAAAGCACCCGAGCAACAAGCATGAACAGCCTTTGAAAGGTCTGCATCACTTAAGACAATGACCGGCGAGTTTGATCCTAGTTCCATGCTTATTTTTTTCGTTCCTGCTTTGCTTGTAATGGCTTCTCCGGCATCCGATCCCCCCGTAAAGGAAACCATTTTGACGGCCGGGTGTGTAACTAGTACATCGCCGAGTTCCTTTCCTGACCCAGTAATAACAGAAAGGTACCCTTCAGGAAGTCCAGCTTCTTCGAATACCTCTGCTAATTTCAGTGCACTTAGAGGTGTGGCTGATGCAGGTTTGAGGACAATCGCGTTCCCTGAAGCTAAAGCTGGCCCTATTTTATGTGCAACTAAATTGAGCGGGTCATTAAATGGAGTGATGGCTCCTACCACTCCCATAGGAAAACGTTGATAATACCCGACTCTTTGTTCGCTGCCCGGATTTTGATCGAAGTTAATGGTCTCTCCTTTCAACCTTCTCGCTTCCTCTGCGCTGATCCGGATCGTTTGAATGGCCCGTGAGACCTCTGAACGAGCTTCGGTAATCGTTTTACTGCCTTCACTTGCAATGATTGCAGCAAACGCTTCGTGATCCCTCTCCATGTAATCAGAAACTTTACTTAGTATGCGGATCCGTTCATGTGTAGGAATGGGATCTCTCATTCGAAAAGTGCGATCGGCGGTTTCAATAGCTTCAACCATATCCTCCTTCGTCGCAGAGGGAACAGTGGCCAGCACTTCATTATTCTGCGGGTTGCTTACATCAAAACTGTGTAACCCTTCCCGCCACTCTCCCCCGATAAGCATTTTATAACTCTTCACCTTCGTCGTCATGAGTGACTCCCTCCTCCGATTATGATTCCCTGCTTCTGTTTATGGCAATGAATCAGGTCGATCAACAAGGAAAACCCCGTTTCCTTTAACCCTGCCCCTGCGCCTGTAAGCATGATCGGACCAGACAAATCACATTCATAGACGATCGCATTGGTTGCACCACTAACACGAGCTAATAGATCATCCTTTTTTATGCGCTCCGGTTGTACAGTTGCCTTCACTGTGCCTTTGTTTTGAGAAATACGTGCGAGCAGCTTCCATTTTTCTCCGGCCCGTTCCGCTTCCTGGATATCTTCTACTGATAAACCAGTAATCCCAGTGCAGAAAATTTCATCCGGGTCGAGATGAACTCCATACACATGGTTCGATAAGATAGCTGCTTTATACCTCACATCGTAAGCCTCAAGATCACTCGTCGGATCGGCCTCTGCATAACCAAGGGCTTGGGCTTTTTCTAATGCTTGATTCAATGTCATTCCACTTTCCATAGCGGTAAGAATATAATTGGTCGTTCCATTCAATATCCCTCTGATTTCTTTAATTTCATTGCCAGCTAAAGTTTCTAGCGGAAGCCTTAGCGCCGGCGTACCACTCATGACTGTTCCTTCGAAACCGAAAAACACGTCATGTTGATTCGCCTTTTCAGTTAATTCTTGATAGGCGAGAGCGACCGGACCTTTGTTTGTTGTTATGACACTTTTTCCTGTCTCAAAAGCACGATGGCAGTGAGTGAGCGCAGGCTCACCGGTTTTGACATCGGTGTAGGTTACTTCTATGATGATATCCGCCTGTGATTTCTCTATCGTTTCTACACTGTTCCATCCTTTAATCGTCCGACTGGATGACGGATAGGATTCTACAGATCCCGTTCGTTTTACACACTCCAATACCTTCGAAACATTTAACCCATCTGGTTGGAAAATGGAGCCTTTCATGACATCTGATATGGCCACGATTTCCACATCGAGTCCGTAACTTTGCTGTAGTTCCCGGTGTTTTTCCTCCACAATTTCCGCAAATGCCTGGCCTACGCCTCCAAATCCGATCATGGCTATTTTCATCTCGAATGGACTCCTCCCCGCTCAAGTATTAAATAAGCACTCTCCAAAAGCACTCTTACACCAATCGGCAATGAATGTTCATCAATATCAAAATCTGATTGATGGAGACTCCGTTCATTTTCTAGACCGCAACCAAGGAAAAACATCGCTCCCGGTATTTTTCTAGTGAAATGACTGAAGTCTTCACTCCCCATACCAAAGGGTTCTTCATACATTTCCAGGCCGTATGCCGCTTCCTTAATGATCCGGTTGATTCTTGAATCGTTGATTAAAGAGGGTTCCCCGCGATGGATATGAAGAGAATATTCTCCTCCGAGCGCTGAGATGAGATTGGCGGCTTGATGAATTTCCTTGCCTAACGTTTCTCGGACATCATCTTTATAAGATCTTAGAGTGCCTTTAATTTCTACCATGCCTGGAATGACGTTGTTGGCGTCACCCCCGTGCACCTGTCCGACGCTGATTGTCCCTACATCTTGCGGATCTACCTTTCGACCATTCAGACTGTATAACGCCTGCAACACATAAGTCGCCATCCATATAGGGTCTTTCACATGCTGCGGATATCCTGCATGGCCGCCGATTCCTTGAATACTCAGATGAAATTCGTCATTGTTTGCCATGCTCGGTCCATCATTCCATTGGATTTCACCGGATTTTCTCCAAGGGCACATGTGTAGGGATAAAATGGCATCCAGGTGATGAAGCTTTCCAGATTCCAACATTTTCATCGCACCGGTTTCCCCTTTTGCATCACAACTTTCTTCAGCTGGCTGAAAAATCAGTTGGATCGTTCCTTGAAAACGTCCGGCCTTTGCATCTTCCGCCAACAGCTGTGCGATGCCGAGCAAAATGGCCATATGCGCATCATGCCCACACGCATGCATCACGCCTGGATATTGTGAAGCCCAGGGAACGTCCGCCGTTTCCGTGATGGGTAAGGCGTCCATATCCGCACGAATCCCAACAACAGGGCCCTCCCCATGGCTGACGGTGGCAATGATTCCATAGCCTCCGACATTCTTTTCGATTTCAAATGCCCGGAAGCTTTCTAATATTTCTCCTAACTTTTCACTTGTTCGCTTTTCCTGAAAGCTTAGTTCAGGGAAGCGGTGGAAGTCCCTCCGCCACCCCACTAAGTCATCCAAAATCTGGTCTGAGCGCAAAGTGAGATCCGAATTTTCGGTCTTCACATCTTCCCTCCTCACTTCTTCACATAAGTGTGTAACGATTGGAAAGCCTGTGAAAGGTCATTTTTCAAGTCTTCAATATCTTCAATGCCAGCGGAGTAACGAATCAAACCTTCTGGAATACCCATAGCTGCACGCTCTGCAGGAGTGCATTCCACATGACTTGTCGTTCTCGAAGGCCCAACAACGGTTTCTACTGAACCTAGGTTTGCAGCACGGTTGGCGAATTGCAGCTTAGGTAACAGATCTCGCACAGTGGCTACCCCGCCTTTCACAGCAAAGCTGAGCATCCCGCCATACCCTTTCATTTGTTGTTTTGCAATCTGATGATTCGGGTGAGAAGCGAGGCCGGGATAAAAAACGTCTTCAACCAGGTCGAAAGTTTTTAAATGTTCCGCAATTGCTGCGGCATTTTTATTTTGCTGCTCCACTCGAAGTTTCAGTGTCTTCATGCCTCTCAAAAGCAAATAAGCCGCCATTGGATCAAGGGTAGCTCCGTTAATTTCCCTGTAGTGATAAATCGCTTCGACTAAGCTCTTCCTGCCACATACGGCTCCTCCTAAAGCATCGGCATGCCCGCCTAAAAACTTCGTCGCACTATGGATGACAAGGTCGGCTCCAAGATCAAGAGGGTTTTGATTCACAGGTGTAGCAAAGGTATTGTCTACAACAACGGTTGCTCCTACGGCCTTGCCGGCTGCAGCCATCCGTTTGATATCGGTAATTTTCACTGTCGGATTCGTCGGGCTTTCTAAATAGAGCACCTTGCACCCTTTCGCCACTTCAGCTTCCAATGCATCATGATCTCCTGTTTCACACAGGACGACTTCCACTTGCTGTTTTGGGAGAAATTCTGTAAAAATTTTATTCGTTCCTCCGTACGTATCTTTGATGGATACCACACGATCTCCAGGGAAAAGTAGTGTGCCAAGCGTATTACTAATCGCGGCCATCCCTGTGGAAAAGCTTGTAGCCGCTTCTGCATTTTCTAAAATGCGGATTTTTTCTTCGAAAGCCTGAACAGTCGGGTTTGTATTCCTTCCATAAATGTGTCCGGGCTTATTGCCGACTGCTACTTCATACCATTCATCCATGTCGTCATAACCAAAAGAAACACTGTGAACGACAGGCACTTGTGTCGCTCCGAAAGCAAGCTGTTCTTTTTCACCGGCCCAAATTGATTTTGTGCTAAACTTCGCGTCTTTCATCCGTAACGCCCTCCCAAGCTAATAGTCGATGGTACACATGTCTTGCAATCGCTGTATCCTGCACACCTGTTCCAGTTAAATCACAGATCGTAATCTCTTTATCTGATTGTCGGAACAACTGCCTTCCACTCGTCACTTCCCCGAGCTCTATCGCACGGTCCTGCTCCTTTAGTGACGAACGCAACTCTCCCAAACGGACGGACTGAGCTTTCACATCACAGACGATGACATCCGCTTTCTCCATAACAGAGGCGTCCAATTCTTGCTTATGCTCTGCGTCTGACCCCATAGCCGTGATGTGAAGTCCCGGTCTCATCCAATCTCCATAGATGAACGGTTCCTTGGATGGTGTCGTGGTCACAATAAGATCGCTTTGTCCTACGACTTGTTGTACGGAATCACAAACGGTCAGCTGAAGCCCCAATTCCTGCTCCATCTCTTGTTTATACTCCAAAGCTTTCTCACGTTTTCTCCCATAAACGAACACCTGCTCAATAGGACGAACCAACGTAAGCGCTTGAAGCTGAAGACGCGCTTGAGACCCGGTACCAAGGATGCCTGCAATCCGGCTGTTTTCCCTGCTTCCATATTGTGCAGCCACAGCTCCCGCAGCTGCCGTTCTCAAATCTGTCAGCCGTCCTTCATCGGCCAACACCGCGAGTGGCTCCCCCGTAAGACTATTAATAAGGATCATAAGCCCGTTTGCGCTCGGAAGCCCTAGAGCTGGGTTATTAAAAAATCCAGAAGAAAGCTTCACAGCAAAACTGTCTTCACCTTTGATGTAGGCGGACTTGATATCCACTTCACCATTATGATCAGGCACATCCACTCGCATGATCGGTGGCATCGTTGTTTCTTTCTCCACTAATGAGGTGAAGGCTGTTTCCATTTTTTTAATAAGATCTGTGTCGAGACGAATGACCTTTTCAATATCTTTTCGCTCAAAAAGTCTAATTTCCCCTACCCCCTTCAGCTGATTTGTCCGCTTAAATCCATACGATCACGGATGATTAACTCCTGCGGATAAGTGGTGAAACGCTCACTGCCAGACTCTGTAACTCTGAAGGTTTCACTGATTTCAATTCCGTCCGTATCGAACCATAGAGCCGGAATCAGATGAAACGTCATATTGGGCTGCAGGACAGTCGAGTCCCCTTTTCGAATACTCGCTGTATGCTCTCCCCAATCTGGTGGATAATTGAGACCTACGGAATAACCTAAACGGGCCTCCTTTTCATAGCCATGCTTTTTAATACTCTTTCTCCACACTTCTTCAAGTTCTCCACAGGTTACCCCAGGCTTTGCCGTGTTGAGTACATTCTGAATACCTTCCAAAACGACTGGAGCCACTTGTTTCATCTTTTCATTCGGTTCCCCGATGGAAACGGTACGGGCAAGAGGGACATGGTAGCGCTTATAACACCCAGCCAGTTCGACAATGACAGCATTGCCTTTCACAAAAGGCCTGTCTGACCAGGTCAGGTGAGGTATAGAAGTATGATCCCCTGTCGGGAGCAGTGGTACAATCGCTGGATATTCTCCACCAAACTCCGGAGTCCCTTTGACGATGTGGTAGTAAATTTCAGCGGCAGTATCACATTCCCGTACGCCTGGATAAATGCTTTCCACCCCTTTGGTCATCGCTAAGTCCGCAATTTGCGCTGCCCGTCTCATATACTCGATTTCCTGATCAGACTTAACGATCCGGACACCATTCACAAGCAGGTCAGCATCTTGGAAGGTGGCGTTCGGCAGGCCCCTTTTCAACCTTTCCATAGCTTTGGCGGTAAAGTAGTAATGATCCTTCTCAACCCCGATTTTCCTCTTCCCTTGACCGATCTGAAGCAGAATATCTGAGATGAAATCCATCGGATGATAAACATCTGAGTGAACATAGTAGTCCGGATAAGCAATGACATTTTCATCATAGATCCACGTCGTCACCCGTGCACCGTTCGCATCCTGATAACGGCCAATCCATAGCGGCTGTGGTTCATCAATGATAATCACAAGCATTTGGTGTACATAAAAAGACCAGGCATCATAACCAGAAAGGTAATTCATGTTTGCCGGGTCTGTAATCAAAAGCACGTCAATTCCTTGATCAGCCATACGTTTCTTCGTCTTTTCCAAACGCTGGTGATACTCTAAAATGTCAAAAGGAAGAACCATCTCATCCCCTCCGCGCTATTTTTCTGAATTTTTAAACTACTGTACTTTCATTGTATTCAAAGATATTTTTTCTTGTAATGTAAAAAGTGTATGAAGTTTTGAGGATGTCCTTAGTACAATGTCGTCACAAACCTTTCCATCAACTTCTTATGTTAAGATACGAATAACCGGATAGAAGGAGGATAATGATGACATACAGTTACTTATCTCATTTGTACTGCCCGAAATGTGAGGAAACCTTTAAAGTAAACGAACCTCAGCATCTATGTACATGCGGATCTCCTTTACTCGTAAGCTATGATATAGACACACTGAAAGAGGCGTGGACTCCTGCGCAACTGAAAGAGAGAAGCCCCGACCTTTGGCGTTACCATGAACTTTTACCACTCCTGGACCCTACATACAAAACTACTTTAGGAGAAGGCATGAGTCCGTTGATCCCTCTCCCCACTCTTCAAGCAGACATGAATATCCGTACACTGCATATGAAAGATGAAGGCATTATCCCTACTGGATCGTTCAAAGCAAGAGGTGCTGCGGTAGGCGTATCGAAAGCGAAAGAACTGGGAGTGAAAGAACTCGCTATGCCGACGAATGGGAATGCCGGAGCCGCCTGGTCCTTATATGCTTCAAGAGCATCTATGGATTCGACCATCGTCATGCCCGTCGACGCACCGAAAATCACTCGTAACGAATGTGCGCTATCAGGGGCGAACCTTTTTCTCGTGGACGGACTCATCAGCGATGCTGGTAAAATCGTAGCAGAAGCTGTAGAAAAATCCGGGCTCTACGATGTATCCACACTAAAAGAGCCATACAGAATCGAAGGAAAGAAAACAATGGGGCTGGAAATTGCCGAACAATTAGGATGGAACGTTCCAGATGTCATCCTCTATCCAACAGGTGGTGGCGTCGGATTAATTGGCATTCATAAAGCATTGAGAGAATTACAGGAGCTTGGTTGGATTGCTGAAGACCGGATGCCAAGGCTCGTAGCTGTCCAATCTGAAGGCTGTGCTCCGATCGTGGAAGCATGGCAGCAAGGGCGTAGGGAATCATCATTCTGGGAAGATTCTGAAACGATTGCGTTCGGCATCAATGTACCAAAAGCTATTGGGGATTTCCTCGTTCTTGACGCTCTATATGAGACGAATGGATGTGCTGTATCCGTCAGCGATCAGGAACTGTTGGAAGAGCAAAAAAGAATCGCACAAAAAGAAGGGGCCTTTGTCTGTCCAGAAGGAGCTGCAGCATTTGCTGCTGCCAGAAAGTTAAGAGTAGAAAACTGGATTTCTGCAGAGGATGAAGTGGTCGTACTCAATACAGGGGCAGGAATTAAGTATCCAGATACGGTTCATATCGATATACCTGTTCTTCACCCTGGGGACAGTCTGCAAAGCAAGGTTTAAACTTTCCACACGAAACATTTACAAATTTTGTGCCACGTATATAAATCCATCCCCTTCTTCCGATATTAAGGAAAAGAGAGAAAAGACACAGAAGAAGGGGTTTGGAGTATGAGAAGCTTTTGGAAAATGAACCGGACAATCCGGGCAAAGGTATTCATTATGGGATTGTTGCTTTTGGCTATCCCGTCATTAATTATTGGATTGATCGGCTACCAGTCCAGTAAAGGAAGTCTTGATGAACTTGGAAAGACAAACCTGAAAAACAGTGTAGAACAAGCGGTGGACATGATTGAAATTGCAAATCAATCGGTTCAGGCAGGGAACCTCTCCCTGGAAGAAGCACAAGAAACAGTAAAAGAACAACTCCTCGGACCCATGCAGGAAGATGGAACTCGTCCGATCAGTTCAACTATTGACCTTGGTGAAAACGGTTACTTTTTCGTGTTGGATGAAAAGGGAACCGAATTAGCCCACCCTTCCCTTGAAGGGGAAAATATATGGGAATCCCAAGACTCAAATGGAGTCATGGTCGCACAGGAGCTTATCGCAAATGGAACCAACGGAGGCGGTTTCACCTATTTTGAATGGCCGTTGCCGGGGGATCCTGACACCGTTGCCCCTAAAGTATCCTACTCCCTTTACGAACCATCTTGGGGCTGGATTATCGTCTCAGGCACATACATGATGGATTTCAACAGCGGAGCCAGTCAGATCTTAAACACATTATTAATCACGCTTGGAGTATCGTTGATTTTAGGTGCCATCATCATATGGTTCTTCTCCAATCGCTTAACAAAACCGATCAAACAGTTATCTGACCACTCTACAAGGATTGCTGAAGGAGATTTCACCGCAGCCGACCTTCAAGTGTCGAACAAGGACGAAATAGGCGTGCTCGTGGAAAATTTTAATATAATGAAAAACAACCTGAAGGCGCTGATCCAGTCTGTTTCTGCTTCTTCAGAACAAGTGGCAGCCGCTTCCCAACAATTGAATGCCAACGCGGAAGAAAACTCACTTGCGGCAGAACAAGTAACCACAGCTATTCAAGAAGTAGCAGCAGGATCTGATCAACAGATGGACAATGCCAATGAATCTTCCGAATGGATTCATGATATATCATCAAATATTCAAGCCATTTCCACACAAATGATCGACCTCTCAGCAAAGTCGAATCAGACCGCTGAAACATCCGGATCAGGAGAGAATCTTATTCATACTGCCCTACAGCAAATGCATGAAATCAATGATCATACCAATACCACAAGTGGTACAATTCAGGTTCTCGAGAAAAAATCCAATGAAATTGGCAAAATCGTATCTCTGATTACAGATATCTCTGAACAGACGAACTTGCTCGCGTTGAATGCAGCCATTGAAGCAGCTCGGGCAGGTGAACATGGAAAGGGCTTTGCTGTAGTAGCCGAGGAAGTGAGGAAACTGGCCGAGCAGTCCAGTCAATCGGCGAATCACATCATGGAGCTGGTACATGATATCCAACAAAAAACCCATGAAGCCGTCCAGTTTATGAATAAAAGTGATGATGCTGTCAAATCCGGGGTGAATGTGGTCGGAGAAGCTGAACAAACGTTTAAAACGATTACGGCAGATGTCCATGATCTGTCTGGAGGGATGAACGATATCACAGGATCCATCCAATCGATGACTCATCATATTCAAAGTCTCGTAGAGTCTTTTGAAGCGGTTAAGAACTTTGCTGTCCAGGCTTCGGAACAATCCCAGCACGTGGCCGCTACGACAGAGCAGCAAAATGCATCCATCCAGGAGATTACATCTGCGAGTGAAACATTAGCTCAAGAAGCTGGCAATCTTCAGGAACAAGTCAGTCGTTTCAGATACTAAGTCCAACATATCTTCAGCTATACAGCTATTAGAATTTGATTGGTGGAAGACTTAGGTTTAATAGTCATCAAAAACCTGGGAGTAAAAAGGTTTGTGTGTGAAGTGGGACTCATCCTACTTCACAGCATAAAAGGAACTCATGCTTCGGCATGAGTTCCTTTTTGCTATATCGCTTGTACAACTGCCGGTATATCCGTCGCGTGTGTAATGGCTGAAATGACAGCGACTCCGTCTGCTCCTGCTTCCATCACTTTATCAGCATTTTCAGGTTGAATGCCTCCAATACCTACTACGGGCATGTCAGGAAACGCTTTTTTGACGACCTTCACCCATTCAGGCCCTGCTACAGGGTTGGCGTCTTTCTTCGTGGTTGTCCTGTACATCGGCCCCACACCTAAATAGTCGACAAGGTGGACAGGACTTTGCTCTAATTCTCTCCGATCGGATACTGATAATCCAATGATTGCATCTGGATATTTTGAACGAATCTCTTTCACACTTCGATCACTCTGTCCCACGTGGATTCCATCGGCTTTAAGCACATCAAAAAGTTCAACGTCATCGTTGACGATAAATGGAATGTCTGCTTCAGCACAACGTTGGCGGATCTTATGGCCGAGACTGTACTTCGCTTCTCCAGTTCGTGCCCCTTCCCCTTTTTCTCTATACTGAAAGCATGTAATTCCGGCTTGGATCGCTTCATCCAAAATGCTCAATGGATCTTTGTTACAGTTTTGACTGCCCATAACGAAGTATTTTCTAAGAATAGAAGCTTTCATGTTTTATCCCCCATGGATAAAGCATCGACAAACCTCGGAATGAATGTCCCTGGTCCTTTCACATCAGGATGAGCCGCAGCATGTTCGGCCGCCCGGCCATAATGGCTTAATGTTCCCAAAACCTTCACTTTAGGCTCACCTTTTACAGATAAGCCTGCTGCAAGCAAGGAACCTAACAAACAGCCGGATCCTGTAATTTGAGCAAGAAGCGGGTGACCCGTTTCGTTGACAAAAACCTCTCCTCTCATGCATCCGAGATCCCTTTCACCTGTACAGACGGCTCCAGTTTGGTATTTTTCTGCTACCAGGCGAACGATGGATTCAAGGTCAGCTTTCCCTGTTGAGTCTACCCCTTTCGTTTCCACATCCTGACCGACGAGATGGGCGAGTTCCCCGGCATTCCCTTTAATGACGGTCGGCTTCACCTCCTGCAAGATTCGCTGGCATGCCTCTGAACGATAGCGGGTTGCAGGGGCGCCGACAGGATCGAGGACGATCGGAATGCCGATCTCATTCGCTGCTTTCCCTGCAAGAATCATCGCTTCCACCTTGTTTTCATGAAGCGTCCCGATATTCAATAAAAGCCCTTGAGACAATCGGGTGACATCTTCAACCTCCTGTTTAGCAGTAGCCATAATCGGGGATCCGCCGAAAGCAAGAAGTCCGTTCGCTGTAAAATTCATGACGACCGAATTCGTAATGTGATGGATCAGTGGCCGTTTTTCTCTTACTCTATCGATAACACTTACAGCCATTTGTTGAAAACCTCCTCACGTAAAGCAAAATGATTGGTCGGTCCGCTTCCTTTTCCTAAGTTGAAAGAGTGGCGAATCGCTTCTGTTACAAAGTATTTGGCTTCTTTGACAGCTTGTGGCAAAGCGTGCCCCTAGCTCAGGTAAGCCGTAATGGCTGCTGAATACGTACACCCTGTGCCGTGCGTATTTGAAGAATCAATACGTTCGGATTCAAATTCATAGACACGCCCGTCATCATATAAAAAATCAACCGCTCTTCCATTAAGATGGCCCCCTTTCACAAGGGCCGCATCCGCACCTAAGTCTTTCACGATTGCTTCAGCCGCTTCTTTCATATCTGCTTCAGTTTCAATTTTCCCTCCAACAAGCACTTCCGTTTCCGGAATGTTGGGAGTGACAAGCGATGTCTTTGGTACAAGATATTCTTTCAAATAGCGCTGGTCTTCTTTTTCAATCAACGGGTCCCCACTCTGGGCAACCATGACAGGGTCCATGACGTAAGGAGCCTCTACCTCATCCAACCATTCACTAATGACTCTCATCATATTCTTGTTTGCAATCATTCCTGTTTTCAATGCATGAACAGGCATGTCTTCAGAAATAGCTTTCAGTTGACTCATAATAAAGTTTTCCGGGAGGTGGTGGACATCCTTCACACCTGTCGTATTTTGAGAAACAACTGAGGTCACAACACTCATGCCGTAACTCTTCAGCTCCTGGAACGTTTTCAAGTCTGCTTGAATACCCGCTCCTCCGCTCGGATCTGTTCCGGCGATCGTCAACGCACATGATACTTTCGTCATCTCACACCCTCCTTTTCACAAGGCCATTGCTCTTGTGTGTAAGCCATATCCCAAAAGGCGTATTCCAGCTGACAACTTTTTCGGAAGGCTTCTCTCATCCGGTGCTTTTCCAGTTCAGACGCACGTTCAGCACACTGATCAAGCCGTTCACATAACACTGCCGTCAGACTCTTCACTTCCGTATTGGCATAAAACTCAATCCACGGGAGGAAGGGGTGATCAGGTTCTGGATGATAGGTGTTCATCAGCTCCATCCCGATTTCATAATAGGTCCAAGGGCACGGGAGCAAAGCTGCTACTATTTCACCCAAGTTTCCATGATGGGCATGAAAAAGCATATGTTTAATATAGTGATCAGCGGTCGGCGGCAATGGATACCCTTGCAGTTTTTCATAGGGAACGCCAATTTGTTCACAAAAATTGTTGTGAGGGTGAACTTCACTGTTTAATACAAAATCGATTTGTTCATTAAACAATTGAATGTCTTCCCTGCAAGGAGACTTGGAAATCGCGATTCCATAGACGTGCATAAAGGCATTCAAATACTCATAATCAGCCTTGATATAGTGAATGAGGGCTTCTTTTGGAACCTCCCCTTTTCCGATGCCTTGGATAAAAGGATGGGAGAAGATTCTTTGATAGATATCCTGATTTTCTTTTCTTAATTGATTGGAAAAAGACATGATAGAGCCTCCTATTATTCTCGGAAGCTACTAGAGGACAGAAGGGGATTGTTACTACTTCCCTCCGCCGGCATGACCCGGATCAGGTATTGAGGGACCAAGGAATATGTCCTTATCTCAGCGAATACTCGCGCCCCTAGCAGTTTCCGTGTATTATGGTTGTAAGATCATCTTTTCAACTTTCACTCGTGATAAAATGAAGGCAGCAATCAATGCTCCCGAGACACTGCTTACGACAAAAGAAGGAACAAACGCAAAAACACCAGCTGAACTTCCCATCAAGACATTTGCAATCGGGACAGATGCCAAAGCCCCGATGACTCCAGTGCCCAGCACTTCACCAATCACCGCAGAACTTTTTCTTTCAAACATCCGGTAACAAAGCCCTGCCAACAATGCACCAAACATTCCGCCCGGAAAAGCAAGAAAGGTGCCGAGCCCTAATAAAAAACGTAAGAGCCCGATGACAAAAGCAATCATGACCGCCGGGACGGGTCCAAGCACCACCGCCGCGACCACATTAACCGCATGTTGGACAGGATAAGCTTTTGCAATTCCAGCCGGGAACCAGAGAAATTGAGCCCCGAGCGTTCCAATGGCAACAAGTACAGCCATCGTTGTGAGTAACTTTGTGTTTTTCATATTCCACCACCTTTCCGTATGGGAGTTGAATGGAAACAAATAAAAAAGCCAGATCCTTAGAGGACCTGGCCTGGTATGCAGTAAGTCGATACACGTATCGTCAGACTACTTCCCTCCGCTGGCATTAACCAGATCAGGTTCGTAAGAGTCAGAAAGCTTGCTCGCTTTCCTCTCAGCCCATTCAGGCTCCCCTAGTAGTTTCATAAACTTATTCGCTTGGTGATTTTCATCATAACAAAGTTGGATGTTTCTGTCATGTGAAACTTTTCCTCCCGATCAAACGTCAACAAAAGAAGATAAGGAGTGTGGGAATGATGAAAATGAGATGGATGCTTGGTATATTCATGGTTTTCTTTTTATCCCTTAGTGCATGTGGACTCTCAAAGACAGAAGAAGTAGACCAGAATGAAGTGGAAGCAGAAGTCTCCGATCCGGACATGAGTGGATTTGTGATGGATCAAGAGGAGGATAGCATCCTGGTTGTCACCCCGATGGATGATGGATCAGGGGAGGAAGGACGTGCCATGTGGGTATCTGGAGCTCCTGAAGGCTTGTGGGTCGGCAAACAGGTCGAAGTCTGGGTGGACGGAGATATCGCTGAATCCTATCCCGAAAAAGCCACTGCTGAAAAAGTCCAGGAGCTCGAAATGAGTGAAGTGCAGGGAGCGGATTTAAAAGCTTCCGAGGCTCTTTCTACAGCTTTATCCGAGACAGAACCAGAACAGACAGATGTGCTGATCGTTTCTCTGCTTTCTTTTGATGAAGAATCCGACCAGTGGACTGTCAAATTGGACCGACGTGGGACAAATCAGGGCGAATGGAAAACGACCGTCAAAGATGAAAAATAGAGCGCTATCCTGAGGGAGCGCTCTATGCATCCACTTTTTTCAAAAGCCATAACCTTACGCTAAGCTCCAGCAAAAAGAGGTCATCAGCATTGAGAAGAGATAGTCCGGTCAAATGTTCAATGTTTCTCAATCTGTGCAGCAAAGATTGCCGGTGCAAATTCAGCGCACGGGCCGTCTGGCTGACATTGCTGTTGTATTTATTGTAGACCATAAACGTATGAATCAGTTCTGTCTGCCGTTTCTGATCATAATCTATCAGCTTTTCTAATGTATCTGAAACAATCGCTCCGATTTCTTCTTCGTGGGACAGCGCCATGAGCAGGCGATTCATTCTTGTATCACTGAAAAACGTCCGCTCCCCTTCTTCATGCTGCTGACCGATTTTCAAAGCCGTTTCCGCCTCTTCATAGCTTTTATGAAAAAACTGATACCCACCTTTATGACAGGAAATACCCCAGCTAATCGTAATCCCTTTCAATAACTCATGAAGCCTCCGCTCAATCAGATCGAGAAACTGATTCGCGGTTTCGCCGTAATCCAGGCGATCCGTTTCCAAATATACGATCACCTCCCCTTCATCAAAAGTGGTCATCGTCCTCCTGTGCAGCGCATCCCCTGCATGGGTGACTTCCTTCTGAATGTAATAATTCCGACTGTTGATCGATGACGATTTGACTTGAGGCATCGTTGAAGAGGAGCGTTCCTCCTCCGGCTGTACGAAACGGATGTGGCCGACAAGACAAATATAGGGCTTCTCCAGGTCATAGCCAAGCAGCTGTGCTTTTGATAACAGAGCTCTGTCCATTTCCCTCTCCCGCTTGGCTAAATCAAGCAAAAAGTTATCCTTAAGCCTTATTTCAGTCATTTCAATGGCGTTCTCTTTTACGAAATATAAGGCACAAGCTGTCAGCGCATGCTCCAAAATGTGAAGGTTCACCCATGTTAGATCCTTTTCGTCCTTGGGCTTAAACAGGATATATCCCTGTTTCTTATAGTTCGATAAAATGGTAAGCTGATAGCATTTCTGATCTCCTATTTCGTAGGTTTCAATGTAATGGCGGAGCGGGTGATCACTGTCCATTTTTGTTTCCACAAGGATCCCTTCCTGGGAAAGTTCATGCCCATTTAAGACATCGATATAATAACGGTCAAAGTACTGGTTCGCCCGGATCTGTTTGTTATGATCACTGATGGCCGTCGGAATGCCTGTGTTCTGGTAGATGATTGATGTGATCTCCTGCAGCCCTTTTCCATTCAGGACACAGTTGATCAACTCCTGTCGAATCTCTTCCGTCCGTTGTTGCTCCTGGCGGTTTTCCTCACTGATCAACCTTAAAACGTCCTGTAAAATATCTCCGAACCGGACCTCCCATGGAATTTCCATCACGATCAACTCGTGTTTCTCCGCAAGCTTTAACACACGGTCGGGAATTTTGTACAAATGACGCCCAGTGGCAAAAGCCAGCACAGAAGCCTCCGATCGGATGACATCCTCTACATACCCTTCCAGTGCCAATACATCGTCCCCACAACCAACCCCTGTACTTAGTACAAATTCATTATTCCTCACAAAGTTCTCCACAGGTGTTTCAATCACCGAGATCCAGTCCACCTGGCGATTGTACACATCTGTCTGCACTTTTGCTTTTTCAAGAACTGGAAGTTTTAAGACTGCCTCCACCGCAACCCCCATCTCCACTCCTCCCCCACTTACGATTTAGCCAAAAGATCTGTAACCACATCATGGTCGATATTGTTTCCACTCATGACCACAACCACATTTTCCCCTCGTAGCTCATTACAATGAAGGACGTGCCCGATTCCCGTTGCGGCCGCTCCTTCCACGACCATCTTATGGTGCTCAAGGATGAAGATCAGTCCTTCTTCAATGTGTGCCTCTTCCACAAGCACTCCCTTATCCATATAAGCTTTCGTCATTGGAAATGTGTAACGGTTCTCTGTCCCGATTCCTCCAAGCAGGCTGTCTGCCAAGGTATAAGACTCCTCAAGAATCACAGGTTTACCCTTCGTCAGACTTTCCTGCATGACGGCCCCCTTCTTCATCGTCACTCCTGTTACTTGTATAGAACGTTCAATCGACTTCATTACAAAAGCAATACCGGACAACAATCCACCTCCAGACAAAGGAATAATCACTTCATCCACCTCAGGACACTGTTCCATAATTTCAAGCGCGATTGTACCCTGACCGGCAATGATTTTCCGATCATCAAAAGGCTTGATAACTGTCATCCCTTCCTCTCTTTCCAATTCAGTACACCGTGCTTCTGCTTCATCTTGACTGCTTCCGACGACTTCCACCGAAGCGTTCAATTTTTTCAGACGGTTCACCTTCGCCTTCGGAACACGATTCGATATACACACCGTACAAGGAATTCCTAACTCTGCTGCTACATACGCAACAGAAATCCCGTGATTTCCTGTTGAAAAAGTGGTCACACCTTTTTTTAAATCCTTATCTTCCAAAGATAAGATTTTGTTTGCTGCCCCTCGGAGCTTAAATGAACCCGTCGGGTGGGAATGCTCCAGCTTCAAGTGAACGTGCCCCTCTATGTGCTCAGAGAGAGGTTCTGAATACAGGATAGGAGTGGGATGGACAAACGAAGATATGCGCTTCCTCGCTTCCCAAACATCTCTGAAGGAAAGGCTGCTCATTCATAACGTCCTCCTTCTATAAAATCTGTGGTCTTGAGTTTAGAATATTCAGTTATTTTTATTATAGTGGAACAAGCTCTTATGTTTAAAGAGTTAACCTCTATATTTTCACTCGGGTCAAGCGGTGTTCTTTGGTGTGAGACTTTCACCCTTTGATGGTATGCGGTTTTCCTTTGACGCGATTCGCTCTTCCCTTGGCGCGTTTCAATCGAAAATAAAGCATCAAAAAGGACAGATGCGCTTGGCATCTGCCCTTTTGGTTAAGCCGTAGCCCATTTGCCTACGGTATGGAGCATTTTTTCTTCTGGGAAATGATCTCTGAACATTTGATAATAGAACATTTCCTGCTTGGATCTTATATCAACTGGTGCCTCCGTTTGCACCTTTTCAAAAGTTTCATCTGTAATGGTTCTTTCTGCATGAAGGTCAAGCAAGTCCAATGCGCCGCTTCCTTCTGAGAACTCTGCTTTCTTACGCCATAATACTTCATCAGGAATGATGCCGTCGAATGCTTTTCGAAGCAGCCATTTTTCCATGCGGTCTTTTTTGTGAACTTTCAAACCGGCAGGGATCTGCAGGGCATTCTCCACAACATCCAAATCGAGAAATGGCACGCGAAGTTCAAGCGAATGCGCCATGCTCATACGATCCGCGCGCTGTAGGTTAACGTGGTGAAGAGTATTCAACACACGAATGATCTCCTTGTTCATGGATGTAGTATCCTGGTATTTTTCCATATATGCATATCCAGCGAATAATTCATCGGCTCCTTCTCCAGATAAAATCACTTTTACGTGTTCGGATGCGAGCTTTGACACGAAGTAATTTGGGATAGCACTACGGACAAGGGAAGGCTCGTAAGACTCCAGATGATAGATGACATCCGAGACAGCCTCAATTAATTCTTCTTCCGTATAAATATATTCATAATGCTCGGTTCCAAGCGCTCTGGCAACCGTGCGAGCGTTGATGATATCTGCACTGCCTTCCGACCCGACACAGAACGATTTTAAAGGCTTGCCCCCTTGTTTCTGCTGGTCAGCGATGGCGGCAATCAAACTACTGTCCAACCCACCACTCAGCAGTACGCCTACTTCAACATCTGCCATCAGTCTTTTTCGTACCGCTTCGTTCATGGTTTCTTTTATAGAAGTGAATACTTCATTCATTTCATGTTCCGTGTAAG
Organism: Halobacillus litoralis; assembly: GCF_020524085.2. Lineage (NCBI taxonomy): Bacteria > Bacillati > Bacillota > Bacilli > Caryophanales > Bacillaceae > Halobacillus > Halobacillus litoralis. Next base: position 1,113,092 of record NZ_CP129016.1, on the reverse strand, counting down.
ATTCTTGCGGAGATTGAATCTCCCTATAGCAGACAAAGCCGTTTTCCGGAGTAAAGTAGTGTCCATGAGGAAATTCCTTCGCCTCATCCACAAAAGATTCGATTGCTTTCAATTCAGATGAAAAGACATACTGACCGTCGTGGTCCTTCCCGTAATAAAGCGGCTTGATCCCAAGTGTATCCCGAGCCACAACAAACGAATCATTTTCCTCATCTGCGATGAAAAACGCGAACATTCCATCAAGCTGATGGATGGCTTCCGGTCCTTGCTTTTCGACTAATTTCAGAGCTACTTCACTGTCTGACTTTGTAAGAAAAGAGACATCTTTCGCTAAGGATTCTTTAATGGCTGCATAATTGTAAATCTCACCATTACACACGATCCAACGTTTTTTATCTTCGTTATGAATCGGCTGGATGCCATCTTCAAGACCGATGATTGATAAGCGGCGGTGTCCAAGACGAACACGATCGGTAACCACTGATTTCCCTTCATCTGGACCACGATGGTAAAGCAGATCCAGCACCTCATTCATTTGTTTTTCACTCATCTTCCCTTGGGTCACGAAAATTCCACACATAAGTTATAAAGACCTCCTAAGTTTGCATGCATGATTTGCATACGACTCAGGCTACGCCCTTTTTGATTGTTCATCAAATCGGGTTTGTAAGCAAATGTAAGCAAAACAAGCGAAATCCAGAAAAAGGAGTCACATAGAATAGACATTCGCGGAATGGACCTTCATTCAGATAGAATCCTCTTCATACATGCAAAAAACCTCCAGCCTGGTTTTATGCTGAAGGTTTTTGATAGGTAGATAAGGAATGACTGATCACTTGAGCAAGCGGACGCACATCTTTGACAGAGTGAACACTTGCCTGAAAGATTTCCTCAGGAGGTACCGCTGACCAATCCAGATGATATCCTGCTTCCAATGCTAAGATGCGAATGAACTCTCGTAAACTTCTCCCATTTCCTTCTCTGAACGGATGGAGAACATTAATTTCTGACATGTAGTAAACCAATTTCTCTACAACCATGACCCTGCTCATACTTTTCCAATCTTCTCTCATCAGCTGTTGAAATATGGGCTCAGCTGCATCGTGAATGAACCTGGCCTGAGCAAAAGAGAACCCATCTTTGGTAATGTTCTCTGTTCGAATTTCTCCAGCAAAAGGATAAAGATCTGAAAAAAGGCGCGCATGGATCTTCTGTAAATGACGCAAGTCGAAATCCCCTTCAATCGGCGTGGATTGAAGCTCAGCAAGCCTTTGTGCCGTAAACATCGTCTCCAGGGCTGTCAGTTGTTTCTCATCTTTAATGTCATAATGGTTGATTAATACATTGGATCCTGGATAACAATACTTCGACTTTTCATTCCCGTACCTAGTGTTAGGCATGACGAGCCAGTTCCAACGCCCGTGTGACGAACTCCTCATGAGAGATCTCCCCTGTCAGGCACTGTTTCACAAGCAATTTCTGCTTCTTGCTCAAGCGGTCTCCCTCGACAGCAAGAGAAGCCAAGGCCGGACGCATAAGTAATTCCACTTCTTCCTCGGAACGTACGGTCATCAAATCCCTCCGAACTTTAATCATACTCTCTACATTATACTACAGATGGAGGTTTTATAGACGATGAAACCCTGTCAGGAAGTCTTTTTCTTGCCAGATGTCGTCGTCTTTTTCTTCGTTGTTTTCTTCTTCTTGGGCCCTTTTGTTTTCTCTAACGATTTTTCCAAAGCATCCATTAAATTCGTTACGTTATCCGGCTTCGGCTTATCTTTAGCCGTTGTGACTTCCTCATTGTTTTTCTTCGCTTCAATCAGTTCCATCAGCGCCGTTCGGTATTCATCTTTATATTTTTCAGGATCGAATTCCGCCGTCAACTGATCGATCAACGTAACAGCCGTACTCAATTCTTTCTTACTTAACTCTGTTTCTTCAGGAACATTCGGCACATCCTGGACGGACCTGACCTCATCAGGATAATGGATGGTTTCCATGACAAGCGTATTCTCATACACCCGGACAATCGCCAGTTGTTCCTTGGAGCGGATGATGATTTTAGCAATCCCGATCTTCTCCGTATCTCCAAGCGCCTGACGAAGGAGACTGTATGCTTTCGATCCTCCTTCGCTTGGAGAAATAAAATAACTCCGCTCAAAATATATCGGGTCAATTTCTTCTAATTTTACAAAATCGATGATTTCAACTGCTTTATCTTCCTGTTCTTTCTTCAACTGTTCCAAGTCTTCTTTATCTAAAACGACAAACTTGTTCTTCGCATATTCATAAGCTTTGACAATCTCTTCACTCTCAATATCCCGATCACATACCGGGCAGCGTTTCTCATATTCGACTGGTGATTTACATTCTTCATGAAGCTGACGCAGTTTAATGTCCTTATTCTCTGTTGCTGCATGCAGTTTCACCGGAATATTCACTAGTCCGAAACTGATGGTCCCTTTCCACATGGTGTGCATCCCGATCACTCCTTTTTCCTATAGGTTTCACGATATCCACGAAAAATATGTTTCTTCTCTATGGATAAACTACATAAAAAAAGCCTAACCTATTCAACTAAATGGCAGGATTGTGTAAGACTCCGTTTCAAGATGTTTTCCGGGATTCGTTACCCAGGTTGAGCGTAAGGGATGGCTGGGAAGCTACTCGCTTTCCTGCGGGGATGACGGCAAGCCATTCCCGCGGGAGTCTCGTAGCTTCCCAACCACCCCATTCTTAAGAGGGGGTAAACGAACCCCTGTACCAAGTAGGATGGTCTTCCACTATCCAACGGTAAGAGGTGTAAAGCTCTCTGGATCAAACTTTTACGTATTGTGGTGGTGGTCTGATCATCCACTCCCCACAATCATACGATCTGACCTTTTAAGAGTGGTTTCGAGAATCTCCCATGGCAAAGGGGCGGAGGGAAACGGTGAGACTCCTATGGGACGTGTGGGACAGGTGAGACCCCGGAAGGCGTAGCCTGAGGAGGCTCACCGCCCGCCCCATGGAAAGTGTTCAAATGCGGAATCGTCCTGGTAGACACGACTGGCATAAACAGAACAGCAACGGAATGTGTTTTTCATTCCTTTGCTGTTCTGCTTATGACGCGAGTGTCTGGACGATGGAGCAAGACGAACCTTTTCCCGTAGCCCCAAGAACCTTACATTCGTCTCGAAAATGAGTCTTCAAGAAAAAGGAGCTTTTGTGGAAGAAAGCTGATAGAAAGGAGATGAGGAAATGAAGCCGATGCTTTTGACAGGGACCACGGAACTCCCGGAAGGGGATGAGTGGGTATATGAAGTGAAGTATGATGGTTTCAGGGCTATTCTCGAAGCAGGTGTAGAAGGGATCAAGCTTTGGAGCCGGAATGGAAAAGATATGAGCGAACGTTTTCCTGAAATTGTTCAGGTGGACATTCCTAAAAGCCTCCTTCCTTTTACACTTGATGGCGAACTGGTCCTATTGAACACTCCATATCAGGCAAACTTTGAAGCTTTACAAACAAGAGGAAGAATGCGAAGTAAAGAAAAAATAAAAGCTTCTTCTATACGAAGGCCCGCTACCTTCATAGCTTTTGACATAATCGAAAAAGGTGCTACTCCTCTAGTAAAAAGAAAAGAAAACTTGAAAAAGCTTTCCGGAAAGCTAAGGCACCCCCAAATTAAATGTATTGATGTATATGAGGAAATAGAGGACATCCTAACTATCGCTGAGCTGCACTTAGCTGAGGGGATCATTGCAAAAATGAAAAAGAGCAAGTATCAGCCTGGGGACCGCGGAAGACAGTGGTTAAAATGGAAACAATGGAGGACAGTCTCCGGCTTTTTACAGACGTACAACTCTGAGAATGGATATTACGATATAGGATTATATAAAGACGACAGCCCTCTCCCTCTTGGAAAGTTCAAACATGGATTGACAGATGAAGAGAGTGAGACACTCCGTACCTTTTTCAAAGAACATGGAAGAAAGAAAAAAGACACATGGCATTTAGACCCCGGCACGTGTGTAGATGTTCATTGTCTAAATGCAGAGAAAGGGGAACTTCGTGAACCCCTTTTCCACCAATTCCGGTTTGATCTTACTCCTGAAGATTGCACAGAATCTAAGAAACAGTGGGATCTTTCCTTGTTTCCTGATGATTTTGAGCCGACCAATGTGGATAAACCTTTATGGAAGGGTATTGCTAAACAGGACTTTCTCGTTTACATCCGTCAATTAGCACCTCACATGATCCCGTTCCTAGAGGAAAAGAAGTTAACATTGATCCGTTACCCTGATGGGATTTACGAAGAATCCTTTTACCAAAAACATTATCCCGACCATGCCCCGGATTTCCTAAAAATGTGGATGGAGGATGGGGAGCCGTTTATCATTTGCGATCAACTTCACTCTCTTCTTTGGCTTGCCAACCAGGGTGCATTGGAATACCATATCCCCTTTGAGAAGGCTGGTGGTCAAAAGCCCGATGAAATAGTTCTGGATTTGGATCCGAAAGATCGAAGTCATTTCAGTAAGGCCATTACGGCTGCCCAATTATTAAAGCATCTTCTAGACGAACTTGAAGTCAAAAGCTTTGTCAAAACTTCCGGAAATAAAGGCATGCAGATCCACATCCCTATCCGCGAGGGAGATTTAAGCTATGATGAGACGAGGAAAATCACAGAAACGTTAGCCACACTCCTCGTTAATGAAGAACCTGAACTCTTTACAATAGAACGGTTGAAGAAAAAGCGTGGAGATCGTTTGTATATTGACTATGTTCAACATGCAGAAGGCAAAACGATTATTGCTCCGTATTCAACAAGAGCGACAGAAGCGGCAACCGTCGCTACGCCGCTTCATTGGGAAGAGGTGACGGAAGATTTGCGCCCGGAGTCGTTGACCATTCATACTGTACCTGACCGAATAGCTGAATATGGGTGCCCTTTTTCTATGTATGAAGAGGCCAGAGACGAGCAGCCCATTCAAAAATTGAGACAATTGCTTCGATAACTTGTCGAATATTGCCCGGGAAATTGAAGAAATATTTTAATAAATAGCCAGTTAAATGCATAGAAAAGGCTGCCGGTCGTCACCAGCAGCCTTTCATAATATTTTTATTCTGATAATGTTTTATTTCGCTCACGCAGTTTGAACTTTTGTAATTTCCCACTCGCGTTACGAGGGAGTTCATCTACAAATTCATAACGTCTCGGCCGTTTGTAGCGGGCAAGCCTGTTTCCTGAAGTACAGAACTCATCCAGTTCTTGTTCGGTGACGCTACTGTCCTTTTTGACAATGTAGGCGACCACCCTTTCTCCCCACAAGTCATCTGGTTCACCAACAACGGCTGCATCCATGACTGCAGGATGATCGAACAAAGCATCTTCGACTTCTCTTGAGTAGATATTTTCACCGCCGGATATGATCATGTCTTTCACACGGTCACTGACCCAGAGGTATCCATCTTCATCGAACGATCCAATGTCACCTGTATGATACCACCCTTTGTACATGGCTTCTTCTGTCGCTTCCGGCCTATTGTAATATCCCTTCATCATGCTGGGCCCTCGTACAATAATTTCCCCGAGTTCTCGAGGTTTACAAATCTCTTCGGGCTCGGCAGGACCATGCTCATTCGTTCTCACCACTCGCACTTCATGGTTCAGCAACGCCCTTCCTGCCGACCCTGCTTTCGTGACCTGTTCTTCTTCTGTAAGTGCGGTAATGGCCGGTCCCATCTCCGTCATACCATAGGCCTGTAAAAGTTGGACACCTAAGGATTCATGCAACTTCATCGTTAAAGCAGGGGCCATTGGTGCTCCTCCATAGAGACCTTGCCTCAACGTCTGGAAATCCTCTTTTGTGAATTCTTCTTGCAGCATCATGTTCCACATCGTTGGAGCTGCAAAGAAGGACGTAACCTGCTCCTCCCTGACCGTTCTGATCACTTCAGGTGCATCGAAGTGGTGAAGCAGAACGTTTGTCGCCCCAATCATCACTCTCGGGAAGAACGCACAATGCAGCTCTGCACAATGGAAAATCGGCGCGACAGTCAATCCACGGTCTTCTTCTGTCAGCCTCAAACAAGCGGTCATGATGAGCGCTTGATCGACCATATCTCTATGCGTATGGATGACCCCTTTCGGAAGCCCCGTCGTTCCGGAAGTGTACATGATGGCATAAGGGTCGTTCTCGTCCAGTTCACACACTGGCCGTTCGGTCGTCACTCCATCGATTCGTTCATAATAGTTCATCGCATAAGGCAGATTTTCTTCGTCAATGGACCAGAACTCAATACTTGGCATCTCTTTTGCAACTGGAGCGATTTGAGCAGCCGTCGCTTTTTCAAACACAACCACCTTTGGATCAGCGTCTTTTAAAATGAACCCGATTTCTTTTTCCATGAGACGGAAGTTGACCGGATTAAATACCGCTCCAATCTTCATGCAGGCAAACAGCACCGTCGCATATTCAGCTGTGTTAAAAAGGACCGTCGATACTTTATCCCCTTTTTCCACCCCTGAGGCCTTCAGCGCGTTCGCAGTGCGGTTGACTTCCTGGTCCCATTCTCCGTATGTCCAGCGTGTACCAAGCCGGAGATCCACCAATCCTTCTTTATCAGCGTACTTCGCCACCGTATGCTCAAACATACTCCTAAGTGTTGGTCCCATTCCTCATCGACTCCTTTTGATTTTTTTATAAAATCCTATTTGCCAACGTGCTCGATCCGCCAAGCTTACTGAACGATCAAATATTGGAGTGCTTCAGCCAGATTATTCTGTGTGAAAAATAAAGCGTACTTTCCTTACCTTCTAAGTACGGGGATCAATACCTGCCTGGGCAACATTTACTTGGGTTGTAATCGAATCGCTCCGTCTAGACGGATCACCTCCCCATTAAGCATCGGATTATCTAAAATGCTTAAAGCTAACTTCGCATACTCATAAGGCTTTCCTAATCGAGAGGGGAACGGTGTAGCTTTACCCAGAGCATCCCTTGCTTCTTCAGGGAGCTGTTCAAACATTGGAGTTTCGAACAACCCTGGTGCAATTGCCATTACACGGATGCCGTGACGGGCGAGTTCCCTTGAGAGCGGCATCGTCATCGCGGCGACGCCACCTTTAGACGCACTATAAGCCGCCTGACCGATCTGCCCTTCATAGGCTGCAATCGAAGCTGTGTTAATGATGACTCCCCGCTCCCCATATTCATTTGGCTCATTTTGCTGCATTTTTTCAGTAGCCAGACGGATGACATTGAATGTACCAATCAGGTTCACTTCAATGATTTTAGAAAAAGACTCCAGGCGGTGCGGGCCATTTCTTCCAACCACTTTTTCACCTGTTACGATGCCAGCACAGTTGATGACGGTGTTTACCTGACCAAAGGTTTCAGCAGCCATTTGGAGCATGCGCTCAATTTCATCAGCGGAAGTAACATCCACTTTGACAAAGAGCACAGAAGATCCTAATTCTTCTGCAAGTGCCTCGCCTTTGTCTGTGTTTTGGTCTGCAATCACCACTTTCCCGCCATTTCTTGCAATCTTCCTTACCGTCGCTTCTCCGAGGCCTGATGCCCCGCCTGTCACAATGGCTACCACATTTTTAGAATCCATCGCTATCCCTCCAGCCTTTCAATGACCGTACCGTTCGCCATTCCATGTCCTTCACAGATGGCAAGCAGCCCGTACTTACCTGCTGTTCTTTCTAATTCATGAACGAGGGTGGTCATCAGCTTCGCTCCGGTAGCACCTAACGGGTGACCAAGCGCAATGGCTCCACCATTCACATTCAGCTTTTCATGTGGCACACCAGTCTCTTTCATCCAAAACATAGGAACAGGGGCAAAGGCTTCATTCACTTCAAAAAGATCAATATCTTCAAGACTCAGTCCGGCTTTTTGTAAAGCTTTATATGTAGCAGGAACCGGACCTGTCAGCATCAATGTCGGGTCGGAACCGACGACAGCTCTCGAGACAATACGAAAGCGAGGCTTCAACCCCAGTTCTTCTGCTTTCTTCCGTGACATTAAAAGCACTGCTGCAGCTCCATCACTAATTTGACTGGCATTTCCTGCGGTGATTTTTCCGTTTTCCTGAAAAACGGTTTTCAGAGTGGCGAGGGTTTCAACAGAGGTACCCGCTCTTGGACCTTCATCTGTTTTTATCACATTGGAATCACCTGTGGTCACAGGCATGATTTCTTTTTCAAACCGGCCTTTATCAATGGCCATTAACGCCCTTCGATGACTTTCCGCTGCATAAGCATCCAGCTCTTCCTTACTCAATTGCCACTTGTCTGCAATTCTTTCTGCTGAATGGCCTTGATTAATCATCTCGTATTTTGACGTCAACCGTTCGTTAAAAGATGCCCCTTGCATGTTTGAGAACATCGGCACTCGTGACATGCTTTCCACACCGCCTGCAATGATGACATCCATGTCCCCACACGCAATAGCCTGTGAAGCGAAATGGATCGCCTGTTGACTCGATCCACATTGCCGATCGAGCGTTACTCCAGGGACTTCCATCGGAAACCCAGCAGTCAGGGCAGAAATCCTAGCAATATCCCCCGCCTGTTCTCCCACCTGACTCACACAGCCGGCAATAACATCTTCCACCTCTATAGGGTCAAGAGAAGCCCGTTCAACCAATTCCTTGAGTACATCTGCGAAAAGAATATCCGGCCTGATCTCACTGAGTCCCCCATTCCTTTTACCCACAGGGGTTCTTACCGCTTCTACTATGACGACTTCATTCATTTCTTCTTCCTCCTATACTAAGCCCATCTTTTTGGCAATGATTGTTTTCATAATTTCATTGGATCCCGCATAAATCGCAGTGACCGGTGCATCACGGAACCTTCTCGCAATTTCATACTCTTCCATATATCCATATCCACCGTGAAGGTGCATACATTCCATTGCTACCTTTTTCACCAGGTCGGTCGTCCACCACTTGGACATCGACACCTCTTTGACAACGTCCTCTCTGTTCATATGCGCCTCGATTGTCCGATCCAGAAATGTCCTTCCAATCTCAACTTCCGTTTGTAGTTCAGCTAGTTTGAACTGAGTATTTTGAAAAGAGGCAATGGACTTCCCAAAAGCTTTGCGCTCCTTCACATAATCAACCGTCAACTCAAGCATCCGTTCACATGCCGCAATGGCACCAATACCTACGATCAAGCGCTCCTGTTGCAGCTGGTTCATTAAATAATAGAAACCTTCGCCTTTTTTACCCAGAAGGTTATCCTTGGAGACGGCTGCATCTTCAAAAATCAATTCTGAAGTATCCTGGCTGTTCAGGCCGATCTTGTCCAGCTTCCTCCCTCGGGAAAAACCGGAAGTGCCTCTCTCAACGACCATCAGACTGATTCCCTTATACGCTGGAGATGCATGGGGATCCGTTTTACACACCACCACTACCAAATCCGCGTGAATTCCATTCGTAATGAACGTTTTTTCTCCATTCATCGTAAACCCCTTGTCGCCTTCTATAGCTGTCGTCTTTATTGAAGCAAGGTCCGATCCTGCCCCCGGTTCTGTCATCGCGATTGCGGTAATACATTCTCCTGTTGTACATTTTGGCAGCCATTTTTTCTTCTGTTCTTCTGTTCCATAAGCTTCCAAATAAGGAACGACTATATCGTTGTGTAAACCAACTCCAATCAATCCCGTCCCTACCTTCTCCATCTCTTCGTTGATGACAACGGAATAGCCGAAGTCTGCTCCAAAACCGCCATATTCCTCGTCGAGCCAAGGACATAGATATCCCTGTTCTCCAAGCTTTCTCCAGAAATCCCGGGGAACTTCCCCTGCCTTTTCCCAATCATCGTAATAGGGATAAGCTTCTTTTTCTAAAAACTTTTGTAAAGACTGACGGAGTATTTCATGTTCTTCTGTTATGTATGATGCCTTCATAATCTTCCTCCCTGAACATTCTTCGCTAATGGATGTAATTCTCTCTTTATTCCTCCCTTTCCTGCCACAAACAGAAAACGCTTACATTTTTATGTATTTAGAAGGATTTCGACATACTCTCTTACTGGCACAATTCATTATAGCGCTAAAAGTAGATAATAAACGATATCGTAGGGATTTGAAGACTATCACTGGGGTTTATTTTCGTGGCAGGAATGAGGGTTGGTTAGGAAGTCACTTTCAATCACAATACAAAACTTTTATCAGTGACTTCAGTGATTTTATCAGTATTTACGAAAAGCGAGTGTTCCCCAGTAGATGCAAAAAAACCAGCCTGGTTTGGGCTGGTTTTTTGGAGTTAGTCTATGACTTTTTCAATGGCAAAAGCGACGCCGTCTTCCTTATTGGACGCTGTTACAAAGTCTGCTTCTTTTTTCACTGGCTCCTGGGCATTCCCCATCGCGACGCCGAAACCTGCTTCGCGAATCATTGCGATATCGTTCATGCTGTCGCCAACAGCCATCACCTGATCCATTTCTAAATCAAGCCACTGGCAAACTTTCATGAGAGCCGCTGCTTTATTTACACCCTCAGGATTAATTTCAATGTTTGTCGGACTGGAGTTGGTTACTTCCAGGTTTGGATTCGCATTAACTTCATCGAGAATGACTTGTCTTACTTCGTCATCTTGTATATCAAAACCGAACTTCAACCAATCGTAATCTACAATCTCTTGATCGAATGGATTTTGGCTGTTGTACAAGCCTTGCACGGTGGAGGACCAAAAATAGAGACCATGCTCCTTTTTCAATTCCCACAGACGCTCCACATGTTGATGTTCGAGCTTATTTCGTTCGACCAGGTTAAACTCATGATCATAAATCTCTCCACCATTGATCGTAACGATATAGGAAGAGCGGCCGAGATCATCTGCAATGTTCCGGCATCGGGATAATGATCTTCCTGTACTTAATACAACGTGGATGCCTTTTTCCTTTGCTTTTTTTATAGCTTCTTTATTTGCCTCGGAAACTACTCCTTCATGATTGACGGTGGTGCCATCTAAGTCCAGAGCAATCAATTTGATGTCTTTTGTCATGTGATTCACGTCCTCTCTCTAATGTACCCATTTTAATATAAGGAACTTCCATACACAATTCAAAAGACAACCTGTGGAGGTTCGAGTATTTTTTACATTCAAGAATCTGCCCCTTCCTCAAAAGGGGGGCTTAAAAGATCCGTCCGATTAGATGATTACTTTTATACCTTAATGGGTATGGATAAGAAGAACTTATTTTCAAGGAGGTATTTCATGTTTCACTATACGGTTGAAACGGACAAAGGTATGGATGAAGCGATTGAAAGTCTTGAGGCTAATCTTAAGGAAGCAAAGTTTGGCGTATTATGGAACTTTGACATCAAAGATAAGCTTCATGAAAAAGGACTGGAATTTGAAAAAGAATTTAAAGTCTTGGAAGTCTGTAACCCTAAAGAGGCGCAGCGCGTGTTAAATGAAAACATTATGGCTGGCTATTTCCTTCCATGTAAGATGGTTGTCTATGAGGATGGAAGCAAGACGAAAATCGGTATGCCTAAACCTACCTCTCTCACTCAAATGGTTGAAGATGACAATATCCAAGAGATGGCAAGTGATATTGAAGACCGTCTGAAGAAATGCATGGATCAAAGCGTTTGATTATAAAAGAGCTGCTAATTTTAGCGGCTCTTTTATATTTAATGAATAGGATCATATTTAACCTTCTTCTCCAAAATCTATCAATGTTCAATAGGAGGTAAAGACTCTGTCTGTTTGCCCTTTAATGTGAAATGGAATTCCCCTTGGCTGGTAAGCGCACCATAAAAGACATCTGATACGTCGTGGGTACCCAGGTTCGTACGTAACCACTCCATATCCCGCCCTGCGCGAGTTAAAAGATCTGGTTGTAGTTGACCGTCCATAATCAGGGGGATATCATAACCCCCACCCCTATATGGAATCTTCATATCTTCGCGAGTCACGGCTTCGTTCGCGTTTTTCAGTTTAACGGATAGTTGGCCATTCGGTTCGATGATTCCAAGTTCGACACTACTCAAAGCAAATACTTTCTGTTCTCTGAGCATGTGCGTAATGTTATCCAGAGAATAATGGATACGGGAGATATTCTCTTCTACCATTTCTCCCTGAAATACAACGATGGTCGGCTCAAACGTGAGAATTTTTCCGATCTTCCTGTTCCGCAACTTCAGCCATACGATAAATTTTTGTAAAAGCGCAATGACTATAATCGCCGTTACAGTATGTATATGATCAATTTTGGGATCAGCAATATCCGCCCCCACGACGGAACCCAGCACAAGCACCACTAAAAAATCGAAGACGGGCAATTCTCCAACCGACCTTTTCCCCATAAATAGCCATACCCCTAGAAGTAATGGCAAAATGGTCAATATTCTTCCGACCACTTTAAGTGTATCCATCCATATATCCATGTGCTTCACCTCTACCTTAGCTTTACACGGGGCAGGATTCCTTATCCATAAAAATACGTACCGGGGTGTTGACATTATACCTAATGGGGTATATTATTAGTCATGTACTGTTCAACAGCGACAGAAAAAACTTCACAAGGGAGGTCAATTCGATGGAATACAATGACGCAATGAAGAACAGAGTGAAACGTCTAGAAGGTCAGTTGCGAGGCGTTTTAAAAATGATGGAAGAAAATAAAGACTGCAAAGATGTCATTACGCAGCTTTCCGCTTCCAGAAGTGCGATTGACCGCGCGATCGGGCTCGTGGTAAGCCTCCAACCTTGTGGAGTGTATCCAGGACGCTGATGATCAAGAAAACAAAGAAGCTTCAATCAATGAAGCTGTTCAGTTGCTTGTTAAAAGCAGATAAATTTTTTTTACAATAAAATATACCCACACACGTATATATACAAAAATTAGGAGGATGGAACATGTCTGAAACAAAAAAGACGAATATTATTTTATTCAGCGGGGATTATGATAAAGCAATGGCAGCCTATATTATTGCAAACGGAGCAGCCGCTTACGATCACGAAGTTACGATTTTCCACACATTTTGGGGACTGAATGCTCTCCGTAAGGATGAAAACATTCAAGTGAAGAAAGGCTTCATGGAAAAAATGTTCGGTAAAATGATGCCGCGTGGAGCAGATAAGATGGGCATCTCAAAAATGAATTTCGCAGGATTTGGTCCTAAGATGATCAAAGATGTCATGAAAAAACACAATGCGATGCCATTGCCGGATCTTATTGATATGGCTCAAGAGCAGGAAATCAACTTGGTCGCATGTACAATGACGATGGATTTACTAGGATTACAAAAAGAAGAATTGCTTGATGACATTCAATATGCAGGCGTTGCTGCTTACCTTGGAGATGCAGAAGACGGCAATGTTAACCTGTTTATCTAATTAGGAGGTATCATTTATGAAAACCATGACGGCTAAAGAAGTCGAACAAAAACTATCTGAAGGTAAAGAACTAAACATTATCGATGTCCGCGAAGATGAAGAAGTAGCAGAGGGAATGATCCCTGGTGCGAAACACATCGCTCTAGGTACTGTCGAAGAACGCACAGATGAATTAGATAAGGATAAATCATATATAATGGTCTGTCGTTCCGGTGGTCGCAGTGGTCGCGCATCACAAATTCTTGAGGATAAAGGATTCGATGTGACGAACATGGAAGGCGGCATGATGAGCTGGGAAGGTCCAACGAAATAAATCCCCCTATAAGGGTAGAGGAGGAATGTAAAAATGGAACTGAAAACAGATCTTACGTTAGATGCCAAAGGATTAGCATGTCCTATGCCAATTGTGAAGACAAAGAAAACAATGAAGGACATTGAAGCTGGTCAAGTCCTTGAAATTCAAGCGACAGATAAAGGATCTAAAGCAGACCTTGAAGCATGGGCGAAAAGTGCAGGTCATCAGTACTTGGGTACGATCGAAGAGGGAGACGTACTCAAGCACTATGTCCGCAAATCAAGCGGTGAAGAAGAGCAAGAGAAAAAGCACCCCCATGTCGTAAACAATGAAGAATTGGATGCTCTTCGCAAAAACGAAGACGTCCTAGTATTAGACGTGCGCGAGTCTGCCGAATATGCTTTTGAGCATATCCCTGAAGCAGCGTCTATTCCGCTTGGGGAACTTGACACACGTGTAGATGAACTGGATCGCACGAAAAATGTTTATATCATCTGCCGTACAGGAAGCAGAAGTGATCTTGCTGCACAGAAACTGACAGAAAAAGGTTTTGAGAATGTTTACAATGTTGTTCCAGGCATGAGTGGCTGGGATGGCGAAACGACGAAGCTTTAATTCTATATTTTTTTATTAAAATTAATACCCTGGGAGGTAATGAGATGACTGTTAAAAACATGACGGTAAAAGAAATTACTAATAAAGTGTTGAATAATGAAGAGCTATTCCTTCTTGATGTACGCACAGAAGATGCCTATCAGGACTGGAAAATCGAAGGCGAAAACTTTTCATACTTGAACGTTCCTTATTTCGATCTCCTTGATGGTGTCGAAGAGATTGTAGATCAGCTGCCAAAAGATAAAGAGATTGCAGTCGTTTGTGCCAAAGGCGGATCTTCTCAAATGGTTGCTGAAATGCTTGTGGAAGAAGGATTCGAAAATGTTTACTCCGTAGAAGGCGGCATGAAAGCCTGGAGTGAGCATCTGGAGCCTGTCAAAGTCAATGACCTGAAAGATGGCGGCGAACTTTATCAGTTCGTACGTATCGGGAAAGGCTGCCTTTCTTACATGGTTGTATCTAACGGAGAAGCAGCGATTATCGACTCAACAAGAATGACAGATGTGTATGTTGATTTCGCTAAAGAACTTGGTGTGAAAATCACGAACGTCTTTGATACGCACTTGCACGCCGATCACATTTCTGGTGGACGCAAAATTGCTGAACAAACAGGTGCCACATATTGGCTGCCTCCCGAAGATGCTGGTGAAGTGACATTCGATTACCAACCACTTCGTGATGGAGACCATGTCACGGTAGGAAATACAAACATCGATATTCATGCGTTGTATTCTCCAGGCCACACGAAAGGCTCTACTTCTTTCGTTGTGGATGATCAATACTTGATGACAGGCGACATCCTGTTCATCGACTCTATCGGACGTCCAGACCTTGCTGGTAAGGCCGATGACTGGGTGATGGATTTGAGAGAAACCCTTTATACACGGTATAAAGAGCTTTCTGACGAGCTGATCGTCCTACCTGCTCACTTCATGATTATGGATGAGTTGAACGAAGACGGTACCGTCGCTGAAAAACTAGGTACCCTTTTTGAAAAGAACCACGGCTTGAACATTGATGATCAAGAGGAGTTCAGAAAAATGGTCACAGAGAATCTGCCGCCTCAACCGAATGCTTATCAAGAAATCCGTGAAACTAACATGGGTAAAATCAGCCCGGACAATGAAGAACAACGGGAAATGGAAATCGGCCCGAACCGTTGTGCCGTAAGATAAAAAAACTGTTGAGCCTGGTTATCCGGGCTCACCCTTAATCAATGATTCAACTATTTGGAGGTATTCAATTATGAACGTAACAAAAACACTCGATGCAACAGGACTAGCTTGCCCAATGCCTATCGTGAAAACAAAGAAAGCGATGAAAGACATCGAAGCTGGAGAAGTACTTGAAATCCACGCAACAGACCAGGGTGCAAAAGCAGACTTGACTGCATGGGCGAAGTCCGGTGGTCACGAACTTCTACAAACAGAAGAAGACAATGGTGTATTCAAGTTCTGGATTAAAAAGGGAGAATAATCAGCGATCACCTGATTGCCCCATTATGGAATAAAGGGAGCCTGTAACGGTTCCCTTTTTTATAGGAGGTAGACAGACTATGGAATTCGGATTAATCATCACGATCTTTCTTATCGGCTTCATAGGTTCTTATATATCTGGAATGCTCGGTATTGGTGGATCCATCATCAAATACCCGATGCTGCTCTATATTCCACCACTTGTAGGCTTTACCGCTTTCACCGCCCATGAAGTTTCCGGCATCAGTGCCGTGCAGGTCTTTTTCGCAACAATCGGTGGTGTATGGGCCTACCGTAAAGGCGGTTTCCTGAACAAAACGCTTATTATATATATGGGTGTCAGTATTTTGATCGGGAGCTTCATAGGTGGATATGGATCAAGGTTCATGGCTGAAGACGGCATTAACATTGTGTACGGTGTTCTTGCTTTAATTGCGACCGTTATGATGTTCGTACCGAAAAAAGGTATTGATGACAAGCCATTGGATGAGGTCACCTTTAACAAACCACTGGCTGCCATTCTCGCACTAATTGTAGGAATAGGAGCAGGGATTGTCGGTGCCGCAGGAGCTTTCTTATTAGTACCGATTATGCTTGTTGTGCTTAAGATCCCAACACGGATGACGATTGCATCTTCTCTTGCTATTACTTTGATTTCATCCATCGGAGCTACAATCGGAAAAGTGACCACAGGTCAGGTCGAATACTTCCCAGCAGCCATCATGGTTGTGGCAAGCTTAATTGCTGCACCACTTGGAGCGATGGCTGGTAAGAAAGTAAACACCAAGATTCTACAAACCGTCCTAGCCCTATTGATCTTAGGGACAACAATCAAAGTTTGGATGGATATCTTTTAATACTGGCATTCAAAAAGAGCAGAACACTATGAAGTGTCTGCTCTTTCTCTATGCTGAAATTCCGGAACCTTCCCATTACCACACTCTCTCCAAGCTTTATTTTTTTAATGCCTCCCCTTACATAAAATGGGTTAATTACCAGAGGAAGGGGTAAAGGATGAAGAGATAGGAGGGAAAAAATGAGCTCAAGATGGAAGGTATTCATTTTCATCATGGCAGGGTTTATTTTAATTGGTTTTTTCATTTATGACTTCATATCAGGGGATATTGGCTACAGAACGGGAAAATTAGCCGTGGTCATCTTATTTGTGATTTACATTCTCTACACGTTTTTCTCTAAGAATAAAGAAAGTGAGCTGGATTAAATCAGCTGGGGCTTGTGGAGCGCCTCCGTCCTCCATGATAGGTATCACCACATAGAAAACCCTCTCTCCATTTAAATGGAGAGAGGGTTTCAATTATTGTTCTTGTTTATTTTGATTCGGTTCATTGCTCTCGCTTTGAACCATTTCCGTTTCATCCAAGTAGCGTAGCAAGTCACCATAGATGATTGAATCAGACATCTCCAATTCCTCTTGAGCCTTCTGGAACCCTTCATTACAAAGATCAGATTCTAGCTCTGCCCCTGTCTCTCGATCATAACAGGTCCCTTGAATACCAACATATTCTTCGCTGGCAAAATTACCATCACGAGTGATCATTAATTGACGACGGTCTTCATCAAGCAGGTCGTGCCCGAATTGAATCGGATTATCATCTTGAATGCCCAACAAGTTCGTCAAAGTCGGACGAAGGTCAACTTGTCCACCAACGGTATGGTTTTTCTCAGCGTCAATTCCTTTTCCGTAAATCAACATTGGAACACGCTGCAACTGGAACTGCTCAAAATCGTTGATTTCTTTATCTAAATATTCGCCCATCGCTTTTTGGTGGTTTTCAGATATTCCGAAATGATCACCATACATGACGAGGATGGTATCATCATAAAGCTCCGAATTTTTAAAGTCTTCAACGAATTTCTTCAAGGCTTCATCCTGATAACGGATCGTCTGGAAATAACGGTTCAACGTACCACTGCCCGTTTCCCCTTCCTCAATGAACTTTTGCTCTTCAGGAAGTGTGAATGGATAATGGTTCGTCAACGTAATCAACTTCGAGTAGAAAGGTTTATCCATTTCTTTCATCATGTTCAATGAATCCTCGAAGAAATATTCATCCAAATACCCCCAGCCGTGAGATTTTTCCGGTGTGACATCGTAATCTTCCTTGGAAAAATATTCGTCAAAGCCTAGAGAGTCGTACATCACATTACGGTTCCAGAATGTTTTATCATTCGCGTGCATGGAGCTGGTAAAATAGCCATTCTCTCCAAGTAAACTTGGCAGTCCTTCATATTCATTCGATGAATGAGTGAAGAAAACAGCGCCACGGTTCAATGGATACATGGAGTTCGCAAGTAAAAACTCTGAGTCTGACGTACGTCCCTGTTTTACTTGGTGATAGAAATTATCAAAATAGATTCCTTCTTCTTTCAGGTCATTGAAGTAAGGAGTCAATTCTTCGCCGTGCAACGTATTGTCGACAACGAATGTCTGTGTACTTTCCAGAGAAAGTAAAATGACGTTTTTACCTTCTGCGACACCTTCTAAACGATTGCTGTCTTCCGATTTATTTTCGTTCAAGTAGTTGATGACCGGTACAAGTTCGTTACTATCTGCCAACGTCTTTTTCATCTCGGTTTTCCCCTGCAACACCACATCATAGACATGATAATTGATGACACCGATGTACTTAACGAGCATATTGCGGTCAAACGTACGCTCTAGAAGGTCCGTCCGCTCTTGTTCTGCCCACTGCAAGTTGATCATGAACAAAGGAATAGCAACGATAGCAAGAACGATTCCCTCCCAGCGCTTTGGCTTAAAAGCCTGGAAGCGTGAAGGTTTCAAGTAGAATAAGAGAAAAGCAGCAATGAGAACATCTACAAACAGCAAGGCATCAACAGGACTCATAATCGTTGTGATACTGCCTCCCAAGTCTGCAAGGTTCGCCACCTGGTTTAACATCGGGATCGTAATGAAATCATTGTATTCTCTATAAAAGAGAACATTTACGTATAAAAGAATGGAGCCTAAGATATAGGAAACGAACATTCCCCGACGTCCAGCCAGCAGAATCCCCAATCCGAATATGAGAAAAATACTGCTCAGTGGATTAAATGCCAGTATGTTTGCTTCATTGGAATTTTCCACATTCAGTGAAAAGATACTTGTCTGTATATAATTCATTTTCAACCAAAATAGTCCGATAACCAATAGGTAGACTAGTAGTTTTAAACCAGTTTTTTTATTGATATATTTATTGTTTGTAAACATTGTAAAACCTCCGTTAATTTTACATTACCCTATTTTACCTCATCTCAAATCTTTTTTGTACCACCTTATAGATAGTTTAAAAACTCTGACACATTTGCACCGTTTATATCAATGATTAGATAGAAAAAATGAAGCTCAATACCTATACTTCCGTCATTTTTCCTATTAAAGGAAAAAATCACGAATCTCCTAACACTTCTCCTCTTTATATGTTAACTTATATTTATAAAAGGTTAACGAAAGAGGTGTTAGGTATGTCACCACAGAGTAAAAAATTGAGGTTTATTGTAAACGGAGCATTGTTTGCCGCACTGACAGCAATTATGGCCCAAATTGAAATTCCGCTTCCCATTGTACCGATCAGTGGACAAACCTTAGCCGTGGGTCTCACAGCTACTATATTAGGAAGCAGGCAGGGGGCTGTTGCGATGATTGGGTACGCGGCTTTAGGGGCCGTTGGTCTCCCTGTTTTCGCAGGATTCAGTGGAGGAGCCCAAGTTTTAGCCGGCCCTACCGGGGGGTACATATTCGGCTTCATTTTAACAGCATTCATTACTGGCTATATTTTAGAGAAAACATCCTTTCATTTGCCCATGGCAATTGTTGCAAATGTGACTGGTATGATCATTACATTAATTTGTGGAACGATTCAGTTGAAGTTCGTCCTCGATATGACTTGGAACCAGGCCCTCGCCGCTGGTGTCTATCCTTTTATCGCTGTTGGACTCATTAAAGCTTTCCTTGCCAGCTGGATTGGCATTATCGTCAGAAAACGACTGATTCAGGCAAGATATATTAAAGAAGATCCCCAACCAGCAGCTTCGTAACCGCATATTTCCCAGGAAATGAAAAGAACGCCGTGATTAGTCACGACGTTCTTTTTTTATTCTTCTGTTTGTAGATCTACAAGAATCGTACTAACAATAAGGAAAAGCGGAATGCACGCGACGGTGAATGCAAATGCGAATGACATGGTCTCCCCCCTCTCCTACCATGTTTGGAACCTTCCAGACCCTGGTGGTGCATGTTGGATCAGGTCTGATAAAGGAATCGTGTAAGCAACAGCGATGAGTACAAAGGCAATCCCAATCCACAACTTCCAATTTTCCAAAAACCTTGGTGTAGCAGAAACATCACTGGAGGCAATCGGAAACGACTCGGCTTGATGAACATCTGCTTTAGGCGCTATCCACCACAATTGAATGACAATGTATATCAGTAATGAGGCCGACAGAAAGAGAATAGATCCTCCGACAGCCATCGTCACATGATTGGATAAAATTCCATCAAACCACGCCAGTGCATCATCATGTGCATATCCTGTATAAGCGGTACGCCTTGGTGCCCCCATCAATCCCAGTACATGCTGGGCCGTACTCATGAGAAGCATCCCCACCGACCATGAAATGATTTGAATAAAAGCGAGCTTTTGTAAGGCCTTCGTAAAACGTCGTCCGGTCAAGTAAGGGATCAACCAGAACGTCAGGCCGAAGAAGGTCATAGCTACCGGTGTTCCGACCGTGATATGAAAGTGGCCCACGACCCATAGTGTGTTGTGGATCACTTCATTCATTTGGAAACTTGCATTGATAATTCCACCTGCACCCCCTGGAATGAAGAAAGCCATGGCGATAAAGATAGAAGTAAATCGAACATCTTTCCATGGTAACTTCCGGAACCACCCAAACAAACCTTTTCCACCGAGTTCTCTGCCCCGCAACTCAAACGTGGCAAACATGGAGAAAGCTGTCATGAGAGATGGAATAATAACCATAAACGTCAAAACCGTTTGTAGAAACTTCCAGAAACTTGCGATCCCTGGCTCTGTCAACTGATGGTGAAAACCGACAGGAATCGAGAAAAGAATAAACAGAACGAACGATAGGCGTGCCAGCGAATCACTAAAAACTTTCGCACCAATAATTTTTGGTACAATCACATACCATGCCATATAGGCAGGCAATAACCAGAAATATACGAGTGGATGACCGAAATACCAGAACAGTGAACGACTCAATTCAACATTAATTCCGTCCACCCATCCGAATGCCCAAGGGATAAACTGAAACAGCACAGCAGCTACAACCCCAAGACAGGCGATGACCCACATGATAAGAGTAGCGACTGTCATAAAAGCGAATAAAGGGCTGAATTCCCCTTTGTGCTGTTTCCTCCAAGCCCGATAATGGCCGATCAAAGCAAAGCCTTGTATCCATGTACCAATGACAAATAAGGCGAGGCCAACATAGAACAGGCCGTGAGCTTGTAAAGGAGCATAAAAGGTATAAAGGACAGAAGCCTGGCCTCCGATCACCATGATGACAACTAAAAGAGTTCCTAAGGAAGTTACAATAAAACCAATCCAATTCCACAAAAGCACCTTATGTCCGAATGACCCAAGCGTCCGACTCATCCCTGCCTGGAAAAAGGCGAAAATGAAAAATGTCGTAAAGACGATCGCTAGTAATAGGCCGTGAGCTGTTAACACTTGGTAATAATCAAGCCACCCCGGTAACGTAAGAGCGTCATTCCTTATGAAGACCTGAAGCAGACCACAAAGTGTCCCTATCAAGAAAGCGGCATACGCAAAACCTAAGTTCGCGAGGGCAAGTTTTCGTTCTCCCTTTTCTATTTGTCCGATTTTCATTGTTCAACCACCTCGATTTCTGTACTCATAAAATGGTGGCCGGATCCACAATACTCATTACAAATGACAAGATACGTACCAGCCTCTTGGAACGTATGCTTTTTATGGTTGATCTCCCCCGGCACGACCATCATATTCACGTTTGTCCCGACGACGGAAAAACTGTGAACGACATCTGCACTTGTAACCGTAAACGTGATCTCTTTCCCTGCAGGTACTTGAATCTTTCCAGGATCGTACCCGAAAGCTTTGCCCACCATAACCACTTCATAGGTGCCATCCTCGTTTTCATACACCCCCGGCTGATCGAAAGGGGCCGTTTCAAAAACCTTATCTGGATCAATTTTCATATGTCCCCCCGAAGGTGTATGACCCTGATGGAAGGCACTGACGCCAACGACAGATAAAAAGATAATAAGTGCCATGATTCCGAAAATAAGCCAGATTTTTTCGTATTTGTGTAAATGCATGCCCTTCCCCTCCTATAACCTCTGGATATATAAAAAGTAAATGCTCACCCACATGACTATAATGATGGCCCCAACGGCCAGAACACTCACAAGGGTCCCCTTTAGCTCTGTATGATCCTCCTGTTTTTTCATAACCATTCCGCCCCCTCTTTCCTTCATTTGATCTAGTTCTATTGTATCGAGGGTACGGGAAATAAAATATTGGGGAATCCCCTCATCTTAAAAAGCAAAATCCCCTATTCCTCTTTTTAAGCTCAAAAAAATCACTTAACAACCTTATCCAACAAGAGCTCCCTATTGTGGAAGACTCAGTTTCGAGAATTTTGTTGAGTGGAAGGGGCTGCGGGGAATAGCTCGCTTTCCGCGGGAGCGCGGTGAGCCTCCTCGGACTACGTCCTGTGGGGTCTCACCATGCACTTTTTTCCCGCAGGAGTCTCGCCATTCCCCTACGCCCCCTGCCATATAAGTATCTCGAAACCCTCCCGAAATAAGTTGTTTTATCCACATGATAATTGGAGGGGAATCAACTCCCCAGAAAGCTATTCTGCATGCGTAAAGCTTGTTATATAGCGCTTTATGCTTATAACATCACGTTAGTGGAGAGCCCCCCCACAGTGAAGAGGATCGTTTCTCTCCTATATCGAATGGGGTGGTCGGGAAGCTGCGAGACTCCCGCGGGAATGGATCGGCTGGCGAGACCCCGCAGTGCGTAGCACGAGGAGACTTGCCGTCATCCCCGCAGGAAAGCGAGTAGCTTCCCGACCACCCCTATCGCCCAACAAGGTAACGAACTCTGGACACATCTCGAAACTGAGTCTTACACAATCCTGCCATATAGTTTAATAACTTTTCTAAAGGGACAGTATTTCTAAATCTCACATAAAAAAAGAAGCCTGATTTATTCTCAGACTTCTAAGGGGATATTCACTTGGATTGTGGTTCCTTTGTTTTCGGCCGATGTGATGGAGAGGGATCCACCTACGGCACGTGCCCTTTCTTCCATGCTGAACAATCCTACACCTTTATTGGATGGACCAACGGGGAACCCGTTTCCTTTATCCGATATCTCAATAAAAAGGCCGCTCTCTTCTTCTTTTATCAGGACCTGCGCTTCCTCTACACCGGCGTATTTTCTTACATTAGTCAGCGCTTCCTGGGTGATGCGGTAAATGTTTGTTTCAACATTAGGAGATAAGCGGCAGCGGACGTCTGATTGAAACGTTACATTCAATCCATATGATTTTTCTAATCGATTAATAAACGAGCGTAAGGCAGGCATTAGTCCGAGTTCATCTAACGCAGACGGTCTGAGTTCCCAGGACATATCCCTTACACTTTGAATCAAGTGGCTGATGTCTGTAGTCATCTGGTCAATCAATGGATGCGTGTATTCTTTTTCGAGCCTTTGAACGGTTATGAGCAGGCTGTATAACTCTTGGCCGATGCCGTCATGAAGTTCTCTCGATACATGTTTCCGTTCATTCTCCTGTACATCGATGATTCTTGTCATCATATGTTGGAGCTCTTGTTCCACACGCTTACGTTCCGTGATTTCATTTCGTATGGCCAAATATTGATAGGGTTTACCGTTTTCATCTAGAAACGGGACAATCGTTGTATCTACCCAATAAAAGGATCCGTCCTTTGCTTTGTTACGGATTTCTCCTTTCCATACGCGGCCGGTGCCAATCGTACGCCACAGCTCCTTGAAAAATTCTTTCGAGTGGGATCCGGAGTTTAATATTCGGTGGTCCTGCCCAATCAATTCCTCAACGTCGTACTTCGATATCTCTGAAAATTTTTTGTTTACGTACCTTATTCTCCCCCTTTTGTCTGTGAGAGCGACAATCGAGGACTCATCCAACGCATACTTAATATCTAGAAGCTCTTTAAATGGTTCATAGCTTTCGCGATCAAGGGTGCTTCTTTCGGCAAGATTTTGAATCGTAACATAAAAGTAGCGGATACTTGAGACGACTGAATCGTGAACAACTAAGAAAACCGGAGAGGGGCTCTCTCCCTGCGGGGTAATATAATGCTCCAGAAGGACACCTTTTTCACAGCTATGTAGATCGTCGAGAGACAGGTGAAGAAACAGATCTTCCAGCACTGCTTCCTCTCGATTTCGTTGAAATAACTCTTCTGCCCGACCATTAAAGCACGTAACCACGCCGTCTTCTCTTACAATCAAAAATCCTTCCCTTCGGGCGGGAAGAATAGGTGAAAGTGTTTCTTTCTTCATTCCACCGCCTCCCTTTCTTGAAAATATGCTTGTATATAAGATGCCAATCGATCACACAACTCCTTGTCTGGCAAGGCATGGGATGAACGGTAAGCGATCAGAAGAACAGCACCGAAAAGAGATGACGTGACGATTGGGACCGCTGCAAAAGCCTGTATTTTTTCGGATAATACAATGGGATACTCTCTGATTGGCAAGGGTAAATGTGCAACATTCTCACATCTGAAATCTGTTCCTGTTTGTAAAACCCTTCCTGCTACCCCTTTTCCGTACATGACACTCATTCGCTTATACCGTTCATTCAATGGGCGATCGGCATACGTCCACCTGATTCCCTTGGATGGGGAGTGAAACTCCGCAATAGCAACTAAGGATGCATCTGTATCTGCAGCGACTTTTGCACAAAATTCTTCTAACGATCGCCTCACGCGTTCAGCCCCTTTATAGAGAATATCCAAGCAATCCTTTCTTCCATGCATACTCCACCAATTCAGGCCGGGTTTTAAGCTGTAATTTCTCCATCACATGCGCCTTATGAGCTTCGACCGTTTTAACACTGATGACTAGTTTTTCAGCAATATCCTTATTAGCAAACCCTTTCGCGACCAAGGCCAGAACTTCGCGTTCCCGGTCCGTCAGCAAACGGTAAGAATCCGATGTCTTGCCGCTTTTCAGTTTGTTCATATAATCTTCCATTAACCGTTTTGTCGCTGAGGGGTACAGATAAGCATCCCCCTCCGCTACTTGGCGGATGGCTTTTAAAAGTTCTTCATGAGGAGCATTTTTTAAAATACACCCGGATGCACCAAGTTCAATGGCCCGAAACAAATACTCTTCATCATCATGCATAGTGAGAATAAGGATATGTGTGTCAGGGAATTGTTTCTTTATTTCTGATGTAGCGGATAACCCATCTTTTCCGTGGGGCATAGACAAATCCATCAAAACGACGTTCGGACGGTTTTCCTCTACTTGAGCAAAAGCTTCATCCCCTTCTGAGGCTTCACCTGCGACTTCAAAATCATCCACCGCATTTAGGAGCATCCGTAATCCAGAACGAACAACGGCGTGGTCATCGACGATCACAATGGAAATCATCCTCATTCCCCCTCTTCTTGATATAGATCCAAAGCCACAGCCCTGACCTCTGCTCTATTTTTAGTTCCATACCTGTTCTGTTCTGTATATGTCGAAGAAAATCCTTTTTATCTACATCGATCTGCTCGTGTGGGGAATGGAATCGAAACGTTATCGATTCCTCCTCCATATGGATATCGATCGCATCGGTATCCGCATTCTCTACGATTAAGAGGATGGTTTGTTGAATCAACCGGAATATCACCTGTTGATCTATAAAAAAGGTTTCTCCGTCATCCGAAATACGCACCGTTACGCCGAACCGATTTTCTATTTCTTTACTAAATTGCTTTATGGCAGGAACCACCCCTCTTTTTTTCAAGGGATAGGGGGGTAGACTCATTCGATTTACTTCTCATATCATCAATAATATGAGTTAACAAAAGAGCAGCTTTTGATGAATCACCCTCCTGGTCCATTTGATGGAGCAGCCCAGTCAAAAGATGACTATACCTTTCATGAAGGTCATAAGATAAATCATGTAACATCGTTTCATACATTTGGATGATTTCATCCGCTGGAAGTTTCGTTTTCTCCTTCATCCTATTCCACCTCGATCACACGTAATCTTACTATCATCATACCTTCAAAAAGACTGAACGGATATTAGGGCATTCCCTGATTTTCATAGTCCGTTCATAATTTTCAGGAACATGGGGAACGTAAGAATGGAGGTGGACAAACATGCAACCTTATCTATGTCCCAACTGTAAAACCAACCGCTCTCGTTTTAATTTAATCGAACAGGAAGCAAAAGCTGTAAAAATGAATCCAAGAACAGGTGAACCAGATGAAAGTTACTCATCTGAAAATATGGATCCTTTTCACATGGCCTACAAGGGTCCGCAAATTAAAGTCCAATGCGGAGCGTGCGGTTTAATTGAAGATGAAAAGTCTTTTATCGCTTTCGCTGAGCATAATCGCTTAGACTGATCCTCTGTGATGAACCAGAGGGTCTTTTTTATGAAATCAATTCTTTCCTGACCGATCGTCCCAGCTTGAAAACCACAAGTGGAACACCTAATAAGAACAAAGGATGGTACACTCCAGCTCCCAGCAGAATCAAACTTGCGACTCTTCTCCATTCTTCACGATAGAAATCTTCCTTTTGGATCATCATCAAGCGTTCGCTGATGACCCTTGCAAGATCAACATAAACAAATAAGATGATTGCAATCAATTGCATTCCCAAAGCTGCTAACGATTCAGCAAGTACGATTTGAATGCTTATGAAGGAGAAGAGCACAGGTAGAAACCCAACATACGCCCAAATCAAATAACTGTTTTTACAGCTTTCCTCCTGAATCGGCAGGGAATGGAAAACTTTCTCCACATCTAAAAAAAGCCCTCCTGCTACTTCGCAGTAAACAACAATAGCAATGGGCAGCGTGAACATTAACATCCAATCGACCCTCATCGGAATGACAAGGATAATTAAACAAACCGTCGGGATCGTTTTCCAGATCACATCCGCTGACTTTTGAAAATACCCGGTCCATATCCGTCCATAAAGATGCCGCACAGAATAATGACGGCCTCGTTTCTTTTTCCAGATCGACTGGGTAATCCCAAATCTTTTCGGCGGCTTAATATTCACCTCGGTGAAATAGCCGACCAACCACATATTCCACACACGCGCATCATTGATATCGATAACTCTCCCCCAGTCCACCTCCTCTTTACGCATGAAATATACTAGAATCAGCACGGATAAGCCAAGGTAAAGAAGTGTCACAGGATATCCAAGAAAAAATAAAACGGAAAGAGCTCCACTAAATAAAGAAACACTCAATTTATGAACGGACGACATTGAAAACAACTTCCACTGCATCCATAAAGATAACGGATAACTAAAGAGTAGAAGCGATGCCCATAAAACGGCTGATTCCCACGACATCAAGACAAGCGCAAAGGGAAGAGGGACAACCATGATCACTAAAATTTGAAGGGTGTACTTTTCTAAAAATAAATAGGTTAGGAGTCGCTTTCTTGGGTGAGGTAAAAAGCTAAGCTGAAGTTCTGAAGATGTAAAACGAATGCCAGGGTCTGTAAAAGAAGTTACGGCTGCACTAATGACTGCCAAAAAAGGGAGAAATAATGCGTAAGAAGCTAAGAATGATCCCCTTCCGTCTAAAATAGTAATCAACTGTTTCAGCCAGTCATAACCGATGAACAAACAGAAGATAATGAACAAACCGCTATAAAAAGCCACAACGGGATCAATAACCATATGGTATGTCTGCTTATAAAGATCGAACTTTTTCTTCCTTCTTTTCTTTCTCAGCCATTTATATACCGAATATGTCGTACTAGGCTCCATCATGTCGACCTTCTTTCCAGCTCGTGAAATTCTGACACATCTCCCGAGGAAGAGACTTCCCCCTCTACGAGCATGACATAACGGTCGGCAAGTTCAGATACCTTCTCCAGTTGGTGAGTTGTCAGTAATATACCGGCCCCATTAGCTTTTTTCCTTTGTAACTCTTCCTCAAGAAATCGACCTGCATAAACATCCAGTCCCATGAACGGTTCATCTATGAATAAAACAGGAACATCAGGGATGAGAGCACAAATGGTTTGGACTTTCTGCCTCATTCCTTTAGACAGCGCTTCCGGATATTCATCCAGCTTGTCCTTCAATTCAAACCCTTCGGTATAGGTTTGTACTCGACTTTCAAAAACGTCCCCGGGAACAGAATAACTCTTCTGATAAAGCTTAAAGTGATGATAGACCGTCAATTCGTTGAACAAAAGCGGTTCTTCCGGTATATATGTAAAATTTCTTTTGTACGCTTTATATTGCTTGTCCTGATCATTTCCCGTAATGGTTAATGTTCCATTGTTTTTTTCCCGCAAGCCGATGATCGTCTTCATCAATGTTGATTTTCCAGCCCCGTTATGACCGACCAGTGCCATGATTTCATTTCTTTTCACATGAAAACTGATATCCTTCAGTATTCTTTCTTTTTGTATATCGACACTGCAATTCTTGACGTCCAATACCACTTCCATGCCAACACCTCCGCCTATTTTGATTTATTTACGAGTACAGGCAGAAAATAGTTTCAAATTTCATCCAGGTGATTTCGCTAATGGTATGGCTGTTAAAAAAGTTGCCCAATAAAAATAAGCCCTCTCCGCTTATACGAGGGGCTTATAATCATTTATTCATTCTTGATAAAAAGTCACCAAGCAAGTCATCGTCATCTTCTTCTTGAACATCTTCTTCTCGTTGTTCTTGGAAATCAGCTTGAAGATTGTCCAAATCCAGATCATCCAAGTCATCATCCCCGTCTATCTCAAGTGGGGTCTCAGGCAGGACAGCTTTCTCCTTCTCAGGTTCGATCTCTGTTGGAATCTGTGTTTCTTCCTCTGAGGCCGCCTCTTCTTGAAGGTAGAGTGCATCATCAATATGATAGGCATTGCTGTTCAACGATGCAAGTAAAGTCGTTGCTCTTACAGGATCCATCATGAGTTGGTAAAGGATGCTGCCGATGAGGGCTTCTGAGTGTTCGTGTTTAATCCAACTTTTTTGCTCTTTCGTAAGAGCTTTCGGAAGCGGGATCGTCACGGTTTCCTTCTCTTTCGTAAAGGACTGGTTCACTCCATCAAGGACGAACTGAGCAATTCTACTTGAAAAATTCCTACGTTCCTTCTCTTTTAACTGGGACAGCTGTTTTAATAAATGATCCGGTGTGTCCGAGGGGACCCGGAACGTAATCGACTGTCCCCTCTCCACACTTTTTCTAGAAGAACTCATCCAATCACCTTACTTAGAAGATCCGGCTTTTTGTTCTACTTTTTTATTAGACTTGTCTTCTAACTTCGAATTCTTGCGGATATAGTCAGAGATGAGCTTATAATAAGCATTGGCCATCATCCAAATGCTCTCATTTTCATCTTCAAAGAATTCAATGTTAAAGCCATCCAGTTTATTATTCAATGTCTTAATATAATCTTTCAATACAGCTGATCCGCCACCTACGAAATAGCAGATTTCAGACTGGGAATTCTTCTGCCATACATTTCTCAAGTAACGGTATTGTTTCTTCGCAAGTTCAAGCAAAATGCGGTCCGTGATGTCGTGGACATTTGTACGGCTTCCTCGGACCATAATGTGATGGCGATCATTTTTACGTGTAATGATATCAACGACATCACGACGACTGTCCAGTTCAACCCCATGCTTCGTAAGGATCTCATCACGAATCATCTCTAATGACTCAGATACTCCCAAGTTGAATCCCTGAGCCTTGTCATCATCCACATTACGGTTTCTGATAACAGCGATATCCGTAGAAAGACCACCGATGTCTTGGATCAGGATTTGCTTATCTACCAACTCTTTATTAATAATGTTCAAATCATTATCCATCACAAGGTTTACATAAGCAGCAAAGCCTTCTGGATAAACTTTAACCTCATCAAACTTGATGTTCACTTTCATTCCTTGATATTTAGGTGTAACCAAGAATTCCACTTGGTGTACAGAACCTAGAAGCTGGGAGCGGTAACCCACATCTTTTCCTTCTTTTACTTCACGTAATGGTAACCCTGTACCAAGTGTATAGTTCGCTTCAATCACGTTGTTTTTAGCTGATTGTGCATCTTTCCCAGTAACAGCGTCCATGGCAAGAGATGCAAACAGCATGATCAATGTTTGATCTTCTTCGGATTTGTAACTCCCAGGATCCAACTCCGCAGAGTTTGTAGTCTTCGTAGCTAAATTCCCTACACGATAAATAGCATTGTTCTCACGTAAAGCAGGGGAATGCACTCGAATATGTAGATTATCGAGTGGATCCTTATCATCTAGATCTTCAATTCCGATAACCGGACGGTCCTCAAGGTCTCTAGCGACCACATTAGGAATATATAGAGAAGATTCCAACTTTCCAAAGTTCGCCTTCACGGCATCATTACCAACATCAACAGCTGCAATTCTAGAGTTTGTCATTAAACAGCTCTCCTTTTCTTTTGCTAGATTTGACCTCACCTTACTCTAAATCTATTAAACAATCTGAAAATAGTCAATGCGCCTTTTTACGTGTTCATAATTGTATACTTGCTTGCAATATTGTTTGCATGTATTCAAATTTGCACACATCCTTATATATCAACGTGCATACAGTTTCGTACACATGTAAACGTAATTGCAAACGCACTGAATACATTTTTGTGTACATGTAATCATTTTCGTACACTTGTATTCAAAAATGTGTGCAACCGGTTATTTACCATTATTTAACTATCTTCGACACAAAATCACGGTCTGAGTTTATATTGTGTTTTCTAAACGGTGGACTTGGTTTGCACAAAAAAAAGAGAGGTAACAACCTCTCCATTTAAATATATAGTTATGTGATGTAGGTGCTAAATAATTCTTCTAATTTTTTTGTCAGAGCCAAGGTCATTAGTCCATTTCCTTCGGCTACTTTAGAGTGACCTAAAGGAGTTGTACGCTTGATCAGTTGTGAAAATACTTCAGATTCGGACATTTGCCTCTGAAATTGAGATTCTACTAAAGGAATGATTAATGCAAGGCCACCAGAAACATGTGGAGTTGCCATAGAAGTACCTGATAAGCGAGCATATTTACCTTCAAGATAGGTGGAGAGGACATTCACACCAGGAGCAACAAGATCAATTTGATCATTCGTGTTCGTAAATGGTGCCAGCCGTCTCCGCTCATCCACAGCCCCTACTTGGATGACTTCGTTATAAGCTCCGGGATATGCATACTCCATCGTATCTTCCCGTCCATCACCTTCATTCCCTGCCGCACATACCACAGATACTCCTTCGGAAATGGCATTCAAGATCGATTTTTTTAATTCTGGCGTATCTTCTGGTCCTCCAAGAGACATGGAGATCACACGAACACGTTCATTGTTCTCCCCTCTCCATTGCACCGCATAATCAATAGCATCTGTAATCCATTGATATTGCCCACTCCCCTCTTCTGAGAGAACCTTAAGAATAAGAAGCTTCGCTTGAGGTGCTACACCAACTACACCTTCACCATCTTCCTTAGCGGCAATAGTACCGGCTACGTGAGTTCCGTGCCCGTTATTATCTTGGAAATTTTCGGCATCACCATTATAATCATCAGTAAAGTTTCGTCCACCTACAATTTGTCCTTGTAAGTCTGGATGATCACTCTGACACCCTGTATCAATAACAGCTATGACACTGCTCTCCCCTTGCCGCGTCTCGTCCCATAAACTTTGAGCCTCGACCATATGGACACCTTTGGGTATTTCATTCGTCGTGTCCAAAATAGCATCCATTCTGTAAGGTATAAGTTTCATTCGATTCATACTCTTCCTCCTTCGGATATGAACTACAAACTGGAAGACTAGTCATGAAGAATGTTCTCCTTTAATTATAACACCGAACATATGTTACGTTCACAATATTAAGAAAAAGAGGACTTATATACGATGAACTTCGAAATATAATGAATCATTATTCTTAATCATGTTTGTTTTATAGCATGGATAAGGTATAATATTCAGTAACTATTCTTTATAAAGAACTAATTGAACCCTAATTGAGGAGGTTTTTTCGTGATAAAGAAGATGTGTACCCGTTGTTATAGAGCTTCCTACAGTAGTAGTAATAACAGTCCTTGGTATTGTCCTATTTGCAACGAAAACCTCACACATATTGCACCTCTCCCCATACATTCTATAAAGTTTCACGCCTCTAAAAAGAAAATAATTCAAGCTTATGTCCATAATAAAACGGTCTTATGATGTGATTCACTAATTTTTCTCATCGTGTACGGTTCCCTTCTAGATCTTCAGATGGAAGGCTAGTCTGTCTCTTACCTCCAAGACAAGAAGGGAGAAAATTGATGCTGACACACTACCTAATCATACCCTGCCAAGTTATGCACATGTGAATAACTCATTAAATAATCTTCCCCACCCTTCTATTAACAAGATTTCCACAGGAACTACACGCGATGACCATTCTTAATATTCCTAAGATCCATTACGAATCCACCCATGTTTGCAAAGATGATGTCAGAAACGCTGTTTGCAGCGTTGGAATGCTGTATACTCTTAGACCTTGAAAAATAACCCCCCATGGCTCATAGAGGTGTATAAAGAAGGCTACTTGTCTTAATATGATGCTTTAAGAGGGGACAGAGTAAATCGAATTGTCCTGACAACTCCTAGCAGTCGCAATCTTTGTGGCTTCTGTTGATTAGGGTGTGTTAAGACAGGATGAAACGAATGGGCGGGTTACAATAATTATCTGTATGCCAAAATACAGAACTCACGACATCTTTAAATTTCTCAAGATGTCCTAAAATGAAATCTCATACATCATTAAAAAGCGTATAGAGAAGAACAAAGCAAAAAACCGATGGAAAATCATAAAGATTTTCCATCGGTTTCGTTCTTGCGCTTTACTATTATGGCAAGTATTTACGTGGGTTTACAGAGTTTGAACGTGCTCCGTTCCAGCTTCCTTCATGGATTTCAAAGTGAAGGTGCTGTCCTGTAGACGCCCCTGTGGTCCCCATGTTTCCAAGGAACTGGCCTCTAGATACAGACTGTCCTGCAGAGACGGCAGGCGTACTTCTCATATGAGCATATACTGTCGTGAATGTTTGGCCATTGATACGGTGAGAGATCATAACCACATTCCCGTAGCTTGATGAGTAATTGGCACGGATCACTGTTCCGTCAGCTGCTGCATGAATCGGAATAGTGCCCCCGGCAGCCAAATCAATTCCTGAGTGCAACTTTGGTTCTCCTGTAATAGGATGGATACGGTTTCGGTCAAATTCTGATGTAGCAGGTGCACTTGCAGGCCAACTGAAGTATGCTCCACTATTAGAAGAAGATGACTCATTGGACGAGCTTGAGCTTGAGCTTGAGCTTGAACTTGAGCTGGAATCATTGCTGCTTGTGTTTGAAGCCGTTGCTTTCTTTTCAGCCGCCGCTTTTTCAGCTGCTCTCTTTCTAGCTTCTTCTTCTGCTTTACGCTGTCTTTCACGTTCACGTTCAATTTCCTTCTGAATGGCAGCTTCTTGCGCAGCAAGAGTATCCTGTTCTTCTTTAATGTCCATCACGTGATTGTGCGCAAGCTCTTCTTTCTGTTCAAGATTCTCCATCAATTCGTTTTTCTCTTCTTTTTTCTGATCGAGTTCTTGTTTCAAAGCTTCTAATTCTTGCAGTTTATCCTCAAGAGATGCTAGTTCTTCTTCAACCTGAGCTTTTTTCTTTTCTACTTCTTCTTTATCAGCTTTATGCTGCTCCAAGATTTCTTTATCCTGTGTAGCGATCGTATTCAAACTCATGACACGCTCTAAGAAGTTCCCGAAGCTTTCCGCACCCATAAGAACATCCAGGTAATCAATCGCTCCACCGTTTTGGTGCATGGATTTAACGCGGTCCTTTAAAAGTTCATCTCGTTCGGCAATTCTTTTTTCAAGTTCAGCAATGTCCGCTTTTAATTGCTCGATGTTTTCTCTTGTTTTTGCAATTTCTTTTTCTTTCGTTTCGATCTTGTCCATCGCTTCCATCACTTGCTTGTCCAACTGTGCGATTTCAGCGTTTACTGCTTCCTGTTGTTCTTGAAGCTCTTCAATTTCTTTCTGTTTTTCTTGTTTTTCTTTTTCTTTTTCAGACTGCTTGGAACGGTTCTCCTCTAATTTATCCTGATTCGTTTCTGCGTTGACTGTTTGGGAATAGAGTGGAAAACCGGATAGAATAAGACTGACGGTCAGAGCGGCAACTAAAACTCTCAACTTCAAACTTTCTTCCTCCCCCGAATCCTTACCTGTTTATTTTTGTTAGATCCATAGATTTAAACTCTCAAATACTTACGAATAGACGTGAAACTTCCCCATAAACCAATGACGACCCCCATTAAGATCAGCAATGCGGATACTTTTAAGACGAATGGGTAAACGGGCAGCAATTCAATAAACAATGTAGGGTATCTTGTGGTCACTTCTGTGTAAAGATAATCATACCCGAATACAACGAGTGCAATGGGTACAAGTGAACCAAGAATACCAATTAACAAGCCTTCGAAAAGAAATGGCCAGCGAATAAACCAGTTTGTCGCTCCGACCATTTTCATAATTTCAATCTCTCTCTTACGAGCAACGATCGTAATTCGAATCGTATTCGCAATCAGGAACATAGCCGTGAATAGAAGCCCGGCGATAACCGCATAACCTACATTACGAGCCACATCCATGACATTGAAAAGACGTTGCACTGTTTCTTTGGCATATTCAACTTTTGCTACGCTATTAAAATCTTCAATAATCTGTGCAACCGGGATTGTATCTTCAGGGTTTTCTGTTTTGACGATGTACACATCATTCAAAGGGTTTTCATCCTTCAAGGATTCAAATACCTCTCCATCATCGCCAAGACTATCGATCAAGCGATCCAATCCTTCTTCCTTGGATTGAAACTCTACAGAAGAAACAGCCGATACTTCTTCAATTTGATTCTTTAAATCTTCACGGCTTTGATTTTCAGCCGTTCTATCTATAAAGACGCGAACTTCTACGTCTTCTTCGATCTGTGTACCAATGTCGTTTAGATTCAATAACAATGTGGCAAAAACTCCCACCAGCAACAAGGTTACAGTCACAGCTGAAATAGAAGCTATGGACATCCACCTGTTTCTAGCTAAGCTTTTGACTCCCTCTTTTCCGTGGCGACCAAATGTCTTAAATTTCATAAGATTGGTCCCCCCGTGTCATCCGTTCAACCTCTCCATTGTATAGAACGGAATCCCTCAGAACATAAGGTGCTGGACTGCGGTGATGCAGATCGAACAATTTATATCACTTCCTACTAAACTCTCATTTTGTGAATCTATGTTGTCTGTTGTATGTACTTTAAGTCGTCTGTTGCATTTTCCTATCTCATTATATCAAAGATATTCGCTAAATAAAGACAAATTATTATTACATTTGTGTTTCAAATCATAACAAAACACACGTATGTTTGCGTTTCCCGTCGACAAATTATGCTCTCAAGATGATTTATAACAAGGATTAAAGTCATAGGTTAATAGAATCAGATACACACTATTACAAGGATGAACTTCCAACCATAAGGAGGTGTTGTTGATTATAAACATCTAAAAAAGGCAAAAAAATAAGACAATTCTTTTGGAATTGTCTTAAGAGCTTAATTTTTCATTTTCTTCAAAGTCTCCAACTCGCGCTTGAGCCGGATATTTTCCTGCCGTATGGAGTCCAGACTGTCTGGATTTCGTTGAGTAGGTGATAAATGTACTTCATACCATGACTTTTTCAACGCATCGTTTACTTCACTCGTCCTTCTGATGACTGCTGAAGGGTAGTGGGACTTCAAATGAGATACTTCTTTTTCAGAAAGCCTCAATTCCCTGAAAGAAATCCCCTCTTTGAAAGACTCTGACAAAAACTGCTCGAACTCACTTTTGGTCATGATCTGTCCCCCTCCTGAAGAATGGTTCTTGTTACAAATATAAGAAGGGGGGACGCTTTTCATGACTTTTGATAAACCGTTTCTTTTACGACAACGTTGGCGACGACTTCCATAGGGTCGATCAGAGGAACGGGTAGGTGATAGGGCTTCAACACAAGACCAATCTCTGTACAGCCTGAAATAATCAATTCTGCACCATTATCCAAAAGTTCCTGGGAAGCGTCTTTCAGTAGTTGAAGGGGTTCTCCATCTGTGTTCCCGCTTTTAATCCCGTTTTCACCATAAATGGCTCGCATGACTTTATCATTTTGTGTGTATGGTGTGGGATTGATCACTTCCAAGTGATCGAAATACTTTTTGAAGAGTCCGGTTTCCAAAGTTCCGGTAGTGGCAAGCACTCCGATTTTTTGGACGGTTGGATAATGGTCCTGAATAAACTTCTTCAATTCCAAGAAAGCATTTAATAATGGGAACGACACAAAC
The DNA here is from genome assembly GCF_020524085.2 of Halobacillus litoralis. Taxonomy (NCBI): domain Bacteria; kingdom Bacillati; phylum Bacillota; class Bacilli; order Caryophanales; family Bacillaceae; genus Halobacillus; species Halobacillus litoralis. Next base: position 1,076,685 of record NZ_CP129016.1, on the reverse strand, counting down.
TTTTGAACCTCTTCAATGAAATAGTGGGCGGTCATGCAAGGTATACACGCCACATCCACGTCAAGCTTTTCTAAATTTTTAGCTGCGTGGACCATTTCAGGAACCGGGTTTTCCCCTTTTCCTGAAATAGCTTCGGTACGGTCGGGGATCTTCGCATTGCTGTCTATGATGACTCGGTAATGCTCTTGATCTTTGCTTGCATTCGTCGCTCGTATAATCTTCATATAACATTCGGCGGTTGCCTCAGGTCCCATTCCCCCCGAGTATGCCGATAATTTTATCATTCACTGTTATGCCTCCTAACGAAAGACCGGGACCTAGCTGTAAAATTGACTCAGAGGATTCCTGCTACTCTGTTTTTCAATGGCTTGAACAATTTCTCTTCATCCATTTCCGGACGTATCTTGTTTAACTGTTCCAGGGCGATTTTCGCTCCAGGGGTCCATTCCCTGACATCCTGCCAACAAGACCACGTCGTCTTTTTCTGCTTCTGAAAGTGCATGGTGGACGGCATCATCCAACTCTTTATACAAGTCTACATGGATGCCTGCTTCCTCCATCATTTCCTGGAAGACACGCAGTTCTTCTTCTGTCACCCGGTCTTTTTCATCCACATGCGAATGGCTGAGGGTAGCAATCACTTCAGTAAGACCCAATTTTGGTGCCCATTCTACAATGGCTTTTGCATTTTCTCTGTTGACTGTAATTCCACGACTTCCACGAATTGCATAGACAAGCTTAAGCTTTGAATATTCCATTTGCTGCAAAGTGTTCAAGGTGACATTGATATTTCCATAGTTGGCGAAGTGATCGTCCAAAATTTTAATATCGTCTTCAAACACCATTTCAAAGCGTCGTTCTACACCACCGAAACCTTTTAATCCAGATTGGATGGTTGGAATCGGTACCTCATTCAACAACCCTACAGTAATAGCTACCATGGAATTATAAACAGAGTGATATCCCGGCGTCGAAAGCTCAATGGCAAACTCCTGTGGGTCGTAGGTTGTCCCACCTACAGTAAAAGGCTTCCGGATTTCAACCGTAAATTTCGCCCGGCCTGTGGTAAGGTCCAAGTCTTTACATACTAAATCGCCATCTCCTGTTTCTACACTGAATGTGAGTACATTGGCTTTTGTTTGATCGATTAAGGACGCGGAATAAGGATCATCAAGATTCAATATCGCCCATTTGTCTTCACCCGCATTACGGATCAAGCTTGCTTTGCAATTAAAGTATTCCTCAAAAGAACCATGCAGATCAATATGCTCCCGGCTGATATTGTTTAAAGTAACAATATCAAAGTCTACACTCCCCACTCTGCTTAAATCCAACGCTGATGAGGAAACTTCCATCGTCACATGGGAAACATCCTGATCTCTCATTTGGGCAAAATAATGATGCAGGTCGAGCGACTCCGGTGTCGTAAGTTTTGTAGGTTCGGAGTAGTCACCAAACTTGACCACAACCGTTCCGATCAAGCCTGTTTTAAGACCATGCTCTTCGAGAATGGCATTCGTCATAAATGAAGTGGACGTTTTCCCGTTGGTCGCTGTGATTCCAATCGTTTTCATAGCGTTTGAAGGATGGTTATAAAAAGCATCGCTGAGTGCTGCAAGGGCACGACGGCTGTCATTTACTTTATATTGCGGAAGGGCATCCCAACCGGGTTGATAATCTTCAACCACAATGGCAGACGCTCCATTTTTTACAGCTTCTGCTACATAACGATGTCCATCTGTCTTGAAACCTTTAATGCAGACAAACACGTCCCCCTGTTCTACATTTCTTGAATTGTATGCGAGTCCTCGGACGTCCAGGTCTCTATCATTCCATGATTCAAGTACATCGATGAATGATAATAATTCTTTTAACTTAGCCATTCTTATCTACCTTCCCTGCATTGTTTTTGCCTGTTCTATTGGAAAACATAGGAGTACCGTACAAAACGTTCGATTATTGGTTAGCATTTCCTACGGTCCGCCATCTATATTCTTTGGACCCTGTCGGAGCAATAGTTACTTGCTTTTCTTTGTTACTTTATTGACCACCAAATTCGCCAACTTTTTCCCAAAAGAGAATGCTGGTTTTGGATCTTTCGGGTCCCAGATAGCATGAGCTTTCGGTCTGAAATACGACTTCAACACCTTCTGAGGGGAGAGTTGTCCCGTTTTGATATATTCCCTGACAGCCAGAAGATCCTCGTAGGCATACCAGAAAACAAGATTCTGATCCTCTTCTACCGCTTTTGGCTCCACCGGGTCTCCAATCAACTCTTTATAAGTGATATAAGGGATGTTGATGCCTGTTTTTTGTAATAAATGGTTCAAATTCGTGATACGGACATTGATTTCAATTAAATAGTACTGGCCGGTTTCTGCGTCCTTTTTAAATTCAATTTCTGCGAAACCTTTATATCCGATTCCTTCTAAAAACTTCGTACCTAGCTCATAAAGCTCAGGTACATATTTTTGCTGGGTGTAAACAGATGCCCCGTAATTGACAGGGAATTGACGCAGCTTTTGGCAAGTCACCCAATGCGTCACTTTGGAGTTTTGGTCCAGGTACGCATCAAATGTGTACATATGGTCATCAAAGTCAGGAATAATTCGTTGGACGATGACTTCTATATTCGCTTCTTTCGCTTGTTCCACTTTTTCAATTAGTTCTTTTTTATTATGGACTTTGAAAAGCTTCCTTCTGAACTTAGAAACAAAAGCTGGTGAATCGACCGGCTTGACGAGACAAGGGTATTTGATTTCCTCTTCTACTCTTTTTACAAGATTCTCATCATCCACTTGAACCGTTTCCGGAACAGCTACTCCATGCTCGGAAGCCAGTGTGTGGAGTGTACCTTTGTCCATTATCTTAGTATATAATCCTTGTTCCGTTTGAGGAATAAGGAAATACTCCCTTAATTCCGGCAGATATTCATCCACGAATTCTACATATGGATCGGCTGTCGGAATAAGTACAGGCGCATGATCCTGCTTTTTGGCATAGTCGATCAAGAAAGTTTTTAAACCTTCTGGATCTTCCTTATAGTGAGGACCAATCAACGCTTCTGTACAATATTTGGACTCAAGTCCGTAGGAGCCTTCCCAGGCATAGTCCACCGCTGCAACATGAACATCATGAATGCCTAGACACCTGATCGTACTCAATCCAATATAATAATTCGCTCCTAGAACAACCGCTTTATTCGCCATGAGATATCCCCTTTTCCATCTGTTGAATTGTACTTGAAAATATATATAGAACACGTATTTATTTTGGTTGTTTTCTTTCTATATGTAAACATAACTATTTTACCACAAACAGGTACCTAACAAAACGTAAACCCCTCTACCTGAAACAACCTTAGTCCAAGTCACCCTCTTCGTTATTAAAGTAAATGGCAGGATTGTTGAAGACTCAGTTTCGAGGCTTTCCGGGGTTCGTTGCACGGATTGAGCGCCAGGGGTGGCTGGGAAGCTACTCGCTTTCCTGTGGGGGAGTGGCGAGCTTCCTCGAGCTTCCTCGGGCTACCGCCCTGCGGGATCTCGCCTACCTCCTTTCTCCCACGGGAGTCTCGCAGCTTCCCAACCACCCCATTCGATATATGCGTGAAACGAACCCTTTTCCGAGTATATGAATCTGTAACAAATCATGATCTATAGTCATAAAGCGCTTAATAACATGCTTTTTTATTCATAACAGCGGTGGAAATATGCATATTGCATGGTTTTCCTTAATAGATAAAAGCTCCCTTTTCCGCAAGTGGTTTCGAGATACTTATATGGCAATGGGGCGGAGGGGAATGGCGAGACTCCTGCGGGAAAAAAGTGCATGGTGAGACCCCACAGGACGTAGTCCGAGGAGGCTCAAAAGAATAGAGGAAGTTCGATTAAGTTCGGCACGTCCTGTGCCAACATCGAACGACCCCACTTCGTGTGGGGCCCCGCGGAAAGCGAGCTATTCCCCTCCGCCCCCATCCACTCAACAAACGTCTCGAAACTGAGCCTTAAAGTATAGGGAGCTAATCTGCAATGTGTAAGGTTCGGGCTAAAAAAAAGAAAGTGGTTCCTTTTTATGCAGGTCCACTTTCTGTTGAAGCATTTATTTGAATGTCTGGTGGCTGAAATCGACTTCAGCTGGAACTTGGTCTTGGTGAATGGTAGGGCTTTGAACCTTCTTAAAACGACGAACAACTTTATCAATGGCATATAGTACAAGGAACGTAAGCAAAACGGTTAAAGACAACACATAAAGAGATGTAAGCATAAGCTATAATCCCCTTTCCTCTTGATATTTTCAGGTAGGAACAAACATAACCTTCCCCCACGGATAGACCGTTTATTCACCTATATTCGATTAAATCCTAGTATATAATACCAAATTCTACACTGAAGTAAATATATTTTCGTGAATTCTTTTATATTCACTTAAATACTTATAAATTCAAACGTATACATAAAGATCAACAACGTGGAAAATCTCTTATAGACAAAAAAAATAGCCGCTTCCCCTCCTGGAAAGCCGGCTTTTCTTTTCTCCTTTATAACTGGAATTCCCACTCTTCTTTTATCTCTATATAAGCAGCATAAAGTCGAGTAGCTAACTCATCTTCACTCTTTGTTCCATCATCTAACCCGAGTTTGGGAAGAAGGATCTCAGCAACCTCCCTGGTCATGGTGTTTTTTTCTGCAGGTTTTAGGGTCGGGTACCGATGAACATAGGTTTTCAACAGCGTCCAATCTTTTTTCGTAAGGTTTTGTCTTTCCCAGTCTCCAACGACTTGCTGAGTCGATTCCAGGCCCCGGTTTTCAATCTCTTTCTCCACGAGCGTCTGTTTCTTTTTCGCGCGTTCTTTTTTCCGTTCATGGATGACGATCGTTCCACCGACAAGATCACCCAGTCTTTTGTGCTGAGGATGGAAGAAAACCATCAACATCCCAATCAGATAATAAAAAGGAAGCATATCAATGATTCGTAATAAGTTTCGAATCAATATGGATAGGACCGTTGCTTTTCCTCCATCTTCTTTGACGACTCGGAGACCAAGCATCATTTTTCCAAGGGTTTTCCCCCCACTGAACCATTCGAATAAGAAGAAATACCCCCACTGGATGCCGAATAAGACAAGGATAACAAAAGCGATCACCCACCCGCGCCCTTCCAACATGAAGTCCAAATGGTTTTCTGTAAAAACGAGAAACGCAATCATTCCGCTATATAATAAGCCTAATAGAATGGAGTCGACGATTTGAGCCGCTCCCCTGCTCCCTAAGCCTGCCAATTGAAAATTCAAAGTCACGTGTTCCGGTGTCTTTACTCTCCACCTTTCCTCCATCTTCTTCCTCCTTCCTTATGGGTTCCCATATGTCTTTCGGTTTTCTATAATAGAAGTAGAATGTAAAAAATTCCCGTATTGCAGGTGAAACCATGAACTATCGATCTTTCGTAAAGCGCTACCGTGAAGAGTGGAGACGTTTAGAAGAACTGATTCAGTTGTTACATAAGAACAGACGCCACTGGGCTCCGAAACACTTAGAAGAGTTTCAGCGCCTGTACCAAAAAATCACCCAACATCTTTCTTACAGTCAAACGTACTTTACAGAAGAAGAAACGACCGTTTACTTGAACGACCTCGTGACTAAAGCACATAACATGCTCTACCATGAAAGCACATCCAATTGGAAACATTTGAAACAAATGTTTGGAAGTTCATTCATTACACTCATCGGTGAACAATGGAAGTTCGTGGTCATCAGCATGCTGTTGTTCTTTTTAGGTGGGTTGGCTGCTTTTCTTGCTGTCTACCAGGACCCGATGAGCCTTTATACGATTCTGCCTGATTCCATCGCTCAAGCTGTAGATCCGAGCCGCCTCGGCAGCCAGGAGGGTGGGGTGAATTCTCCTATCATGTCAGCGGAAATCATGACCAATAATATTCAAGTAGCTTTTCTTGCTTTTGCCGGAGGGGTGACCTTCGGGTTACTGACCGTTTATCTACTCATCTACAACGGAATCATTGTCGGTGCCTTAGCCGCTTTGTTCATGGTTCATGGAAAAGCCTATGACTTCTGGGCCTACATCGTCCCACATGGAATTATTGAACTGACGGCCATTTTCATTGCGGGCGGTGCAGGACTTTTAATGGGTTATAAACTTTGGGTACCCGGCAAACGCACGCGTAGTTATCAATTAAAAACCTATGCCTACCGGTCCGTCCTGCTGTTAATTGGAACCATTCCACTCTTTATCATCGCAGGGATTGTAGAAGGTTACATCACCCCTTCCAACTTATCCCTTGAAGCGAAATATGCATTTGCATTCATTACTGTCCTGGGGCTTTTAGCATACGTAATCATTGGGAAAATCAATGCCAGCAAAACTAGAGAAGTCCACGGTTCATGATGTTAATATAGTGGGAAACGGCGGCGGTCGCCAGCTCCTCTTCCGGTGCCTCAGTCATTTGGAGGCCTTGCCGTTCCCATTTTTTCAACTCCTGCTTTTTATCCAACACATGCTTTTGAGCCATCGTCTTTACTAATGTGGTCTTTACATCTTCAGGCTCCCGCTTCGTCTGGGAATCGATGACTTTGTCTTCGATTCCCATCATTAAGAACAAGTGCGAGCGCCGTAACCGTTGTAAATAATGCAGAGCTGCTTCTTCATATAAAAACGTGCTCACATCACTGAACAATAAAAGAAGGCTCCTCCTGCTTTGTACCTTCTGCAGGTGTTGGAACACAGCCGTATAGTTGGATTCGTATCCTTCGACTTTCAAGTTGTAAATTTCTTTTAAAATGGTTTGCATATGCGCCATTCCTTTTGCCGGCGGCACATACACATGAACGTGTTTTGAAAATGCGAGGACCGCCACGTAATCGCCGCGCTTCAAGGCAGCGGTCGCCACCGTCATCGCAGCCTCGAGGGACTTCTCCAATCGGTTGCTCTCCTCAAGTTCCACGCCCATCATCCGTCCACAGTCAATCAATAAGGTGACAAATTTTCCATGCTCAGGTTCATATTCGTTGGTCATCAGGTTCTGAACTTTTGCGGTTTGTCTCCAATTGATTTTCCGGATATCATCTCCTACGACATAGGAACGAATTTTACTGAACTCCCCCGCTCCCACCTGACGTCTCTTCAAACGTGTTCCTTCGTAGAGAAGGAAACGCTGCGCGTCCTCAAGGAAGTTCCTGCTCTCCGTGAGGTCAGGAATGATCCGCACACTCTCGGTTTGATCCACCCTCATCTGTTTTTCCCATAAACCAAAACGAGAACGATAGCGAATATGAAGGTGAGGAAGCGTGTACTCTCCACGTTGTTCGGCGTGAAAAGGATAGGTGATGCGTACTTGCTCATATCCCTGGATCTCTTTTCTCAGAGGAAACGGCTGGCTGAACGATTGCGGAAAGTGATCGATGACTTTCATCGCCATTCCTTTACCAGAACCATTCCTGACCACCACAGATCCCTCATTTTCAATCCCGCGCTCCATTTCTTCATCCATATCCCGTCGAATTTGAAGATCTTTCCGTTTAGGGGAAAAAGTAAGATCAACCAAGCTCAATAATAGAATCGCCCCATTTGTGGCGATGATTAATGGCCATGAAAGACCTGTCCATGTTAGTAAAAGCAATACGAATGATATGGAAAGGATAAGCAAGAGCAGACGTTTCGTTGGAACAATCCCTTTATCGCGGAACAGGAACTGATCCCACAAGTTCTTGAATGATTTGGTCATGGGTCACTCCCTCCAGTTCCATATGCGGCGCTAAAATCACCCGATGTCTCAAGGAGGCGAGGGCGACCTTTTTGACATCGTCCGGGGTGACGTAATCGCGTGTTTCGAGGTACGCCCACGCTTTTGCTGCCTTCGCAATGGCAATCGCTGCACGCGTACTTGCTCCATGGCGGATGGATTCCGTTTCGCGAGTCTTGCGAACGATCGACATGATGTACCCGTACATTTCGTCGGTCATCGTGACACGTGCTATCTCTTCACTGATCCTGTTGAACTCTTCCACTGTCAACAGTGGCTGGGCCGTCTCCTCTTGTTTAGATAGTAGCATCTGTTTAAGCACGGCCACTTCGTCTTCCATAGAGGGAAAATCAATATGTAATTTAAACAAAAAGCGATCTTGCTGAGCTTCTGGTAGTGGGTAAGTCCCTTCAAACTCCACCGGGTTTTGGGTCGCGACAACGAAGAAAGGAGCAGGAAGTGTGTACGTCTCGCCCTGAATGGTCATCTGCTTTTCTTCCATCGCTTCAAGTAAAGCGGCTTGTGTTTTCGCTGGTGTCCGGTTGATTTCATCAGCAAGAAGGACATTCGTAAACACAGGTCCTTTCATCGTCTCAAATTCACCGGTTTTCATGTTGTAGATCATGCTTCCAGTAATATCGCTCGGTAAGAGGTCCGGGGTGAACTGAATCCGCTTGAAGTCGCCTCCAAGGAGGTTCGCTAACGTTCGCACCATTTTTGTTTTCCCAGTACCATGAACACCTTCTAATAACACATGCCCCCCAACAAGGACGGACGCGAGCATCAATCGGACATTCTCGGACTGCCCGTAAACTCTTTGTTCATAGGCCTGTATCAACTCTGTCAATTTTTCATTCATGACCCTTGCACCTCTTTCCTCATCTGATCAAACGTATGCGACCAATCTAAAAATGCCTTTTTATCTACATCCGTTACGTTCTCCAACGGCTCCACGGTTTTCGTCCATTTCTCCCAATCCTGATAATCCTCCTCATTCAACCGATACGATAGCGTGTGACGAATCTCCTCCCAGGACGCCTGGGAGGATACGCCGAATCGCTCCTGTAACAGCTTCCGAAGGTAGGATTCTTGGACGGCCAGCGACTCTCTGTAAAACTCACCTTTCCGGTATCAGGCAGCAAGAGCCTGCAGGCGTTCATCCCCAAACCGTACAACCGCTTCTCGCGGCATGAAGGAGGGACCGAACCTTTTCCCCTGCATCCACAAAAAGAAAAGCATGAACAAAGCAAGCTGAAGAGCAAAGACAAGCAGCCACTTCGGGTAAACGTCCAACCCTGTAAATAAACCATCTTGTCCGTGGATATATTCATCAAACCAAATCCTGCTGTCTTCGGCTTCTGATGCTAATATCGATGTAATCACTTCATAATGTTCATGGTCCGCAATCCATTCATTTGTGAACCAATCCGGATTCATGCCGACAATCAGTGCACCATCCCCATAGGAGCGCTCAAAGGCAAGCACACCACGAGGATCACTCAATAGGACATCATCCGACTCCTTCGTTTGCAGCCGGTGCTCCTGTTGAACCTCTACAATATATGTACGACCATCCTCCCCCTCCAGCTTCGTTTCACCTGCAGGTAAGACACCGTAGTCTACCTGGATATCAAAATAGCCGACAGGATTGTTTTTCATCAGCCAGATGGTATTCCCCTCTTCCATCCACTTTTCATACTGCCGCATCTCATCTCCGCTGACGGTGGAAAAAGGCTCGATCATCAAGAGCGTTTGTCGGCCACTTGCCTCCGGAAGCCGGTTGGGTTTGCTATCCCAGCGTGCAGGTTCATCACCTTGTTCATCAAGAAGCGTGTAAAAGGCTTTAATTCCTGTCTGGGAAGGGGATTCAGATAAATATGGAGGATACGGTTCTGGACGTCCGCTGGAGAGCCAATAGAGCACACCGGCAAGAAGGGTAAAGGTGACAGCGGCCCAAAGCCACGTTTTCTTTGTATTCGTCACGCTTCTCTCCTCCCTTCTTGATCCATCCATTGAAAGGCTCGGGAACGAAATTCATCAAACTCCTCTTTCAGAAGGGTCCGGTTTCCATAGGTGATCTGATCAAAAATCTTCGCAAGAAAAGAAAAATCTGCAACGAGTCTATGATGTGAGTCCTGCAGATCCTTTTCATAGTCGCCGTTCGTTTTCCAGGTTTTCACCTCAACAAGATTCCTCGCATCAAAATCCAACAGCATGCCCAGGAACACATGACGGGCCGCTTCAGAAAATTGACCATCTGCCGCACGCGCGTCTGCTTCCTCCATATGCTTTTCTGATGACCATGCCAACTCTGAAGTCATGCTGAATGTACGTTTTTCAGACAGTTTTTTCTCACCTGAGAGCCGCCCCACAAGCTTGAGAACAAGCAACAAAAGGATGCCAATTCCGATGAAACCAAAAAAATAGATCCAGCCGTTGATGGCAGAATCAGAGACTTGGAAATTAGGAAACCAAGTCTCAAGCAACCCTTTAACCCACTGAGCAATTATATCCAGCAGGCGCTGACTCGCTGTCTGAGATTCCTGCTGGTACGCTTGATACTCCGGACGCTCGAGTATTTCCTTCAGTTGTTCTTTTCCTTCATTTGATCCACTCACATGATTCACCTACGTTCATGTTTCTTTGTAAGAAGCAATCATATCTTTCAAATCATCCGCTTCGTTCCTTGTTTTCAAGTCAAAAAACAGTACCGTATAACCGACCATCATAAACAGTGTGGTAATGATCGAAGCAAGGTCCGTCAGCACACGACCGAGAAGACTGCCACCTAAAAGAAGAGCGGAGACACCCTCCATTACGGATGTAAGCAAGATGGTAATGATGAAAAAGACGACGAACAATCCGAAAACGAACCAGAAACGCCCTTTCGTCAGCTGCCAGCTTTTTGAAAAGCCCGGGGCGACCTTCTGAAAAACAATCGCTCCAAAGAACATGCTCAGTTTCGTCACAAAAAAAAGCGACCGCTGCGAAAAACAACAGACCGAAAACGATTGACATGATGAATCCGACTCCAAAGCCATCCCTCGCAAAGCTAATGCCTCCTAAAACACCGAAAAGGAGAAACCCGATAAAAACGGCGGCTCCGAATATGACTCCCATCAAGGCTGTGCTCCCAATGAGGGGCCAAAACCTTGAGAACGCCCCTTTAATCGCTTGACCTTTCGACCAGGTTTCATTCTTAAGTGCTTTACTTGTCGCCACGATCACCGATGCCTGAGCAATCGGATAGATGATAATGGCAAGAATTGTAGAAACAAGTAAATACAACATTTCCATACCGATCCCAAGATTTGTAGCTACAAGCTCCTGGGTAGCTGCTGCCGTATCAAGGTTGTTCAGAACGCCTTCTGCAAACCCTCCACTTGAAGGCTCGCGGAACAAGCTGATCCCACTCAACACCATGAATAAATAATCAAATATGTAGAGTGGCGCAAATATAATGAGTAAAGTAAGAAATAAAGGACCGAAGTTTTTCTTTGATATACTGAATGTATGATCGAGTATTTCGGCAAACGTCTTTGGTTTTGTCTGGAGTTGTTCCATCTTCATCCCCCTAACTAGTATCTTTCTACCATTCTAACATTTCAGCGTTTCGTTTTGACAAAAAAATACAGACATATCCAAAATATACGAAGGAAAGGAGTGACCGTCGTGCATGAAAATGTCGCCACGTGCGATGCTTGCGGTACAACGATCTATTGTGAAAATGGGTTCCTGAATGGGGTGTTATCGGAAAACCAAACACTAAAATGCTTCTCCTGTGATGAACGTAAGCACATCAATCGTGTACAGCTTTCTCCTTATCAATCCAATTGGCCTGATACATTCGCTAAGGAAAAAAACGCCCTTCTACAAAAGCTTGGCGATCCGACCATTCCTATAGAGCACATCGGAAGTACTTCTGTTCCACACCTCGACGCTAAGCCAATTATTGATATATTATTAGGGGTGGAGAACCTTAATGAGTTCACACACTACATTCATCCCCTTTCACAAGCAGGGTATGAATATGTTCCTAAGCCTGAATTAAGAACAAGGCGCTTTTTCAAAAAAGAAACCGGTACGAACAGCACCTTCCATCTTCACATCTGTGAGTGGAACAGCTCTGAATGGGGAGAAAAAATCGCATTTCGAGACTACTTACGAGTGAACCCGGAATCCGCCAAAGCCTATGAATCTCTAAAAAAGCAGTTGGCTGAAGCCTATAGAGAAGAAAGATCCGTCTACACAAAGAAAAAAGGCCCATTCATCGAGTCCATTCTTAATCTTGCCTATAAAAAAGGCTGAGAACTTCATTCTCAGCCTTTTTCCTTTATAACTCTTGCAGGTACTTACAAACCGTTTCCATCCCTTTAGTGAAATTCTCCAGATGAAAATGTTCATTAGGTGCATGGAGGTTTTCTGTCGGTAGTCCGAATCCCATCAAAACGACCGGTGCATCTAACACACGACCGAAAACTTCGACAATCGGAATGGATCCGCCCTCTTTCGGAAAGAGTGGACGCACATCATACACACTCTCAAACGCATCTGCCGCTTTTTGAATATAAGGATTTTTTGAATCAATGGCCACGGGGTCTGCTTTAATATACTGATGAAGGTCAACCTTTGCGCCCACTGGTCGGCTGGTGTCTACATGGTGTTGAATCGCCTTAAAAATCGCCTGAGGGTCCTGCTCACCAACGAGACGACAGCTTATTTTCGCACTCGCTTCTTTAGGGACAATTGTTTTCAATCCTTCACCTTGGAAACCTCCCGTAATTCCGTTGATTTCAAGTGTTGGCCGGATGCCGACACGTTCCTGGAACGTGAACCCTTCCTCTCCGAAAAGTTCATCAAGCTCAAGTTCCTGCTTTGTACGTTCTTCATTGAATGGAACTTCCGCAACCTCTTTTCTTAAGGCTTCTGTAGGCTCCGGAACACCTTTGTAAAAACCTTCAACGGCAATGCGGCCATTTTCTTCATGCAGTGAATCCAACAGTTGGATGAGGGCGTGAATCGAATTTGGTACGCCACCGCCATAGGTACCCGAATGTAGATCCGAATTGGCGGTTGTGACGGTCATTTCCATGGCCAAAGCCCCGCGTAAAGATGTGCAGATCGCCGGCTGCCCTTCCTCACTAAAGGAGGTATCACTAATGACCACCGCATCACAAGCAAGCTTTTCCTCATTTTCCTGAATGAAAGGACCTAGGTTCGGGCTTGCGATCTCCTCTTCACCCTCTATGACAAACTTTACATTGACCGGAAGATCGCCCTTTTCTTTCATAAGAAGGTCAACAGCTTTAATATGAATGAACAGCTGGCCTTTATCATCCGTAGCTCCCCGGGCGAAAATTTTCCCGTCCCCGATGACCGGTTCAAATGGTGGGGTTTCCCATAGGTCGAGGGGATCTTCCGGCTGCACATCATAGTGGCCGTACACAAGAACGGTCGGCTTTCCTTCTGCATGAAGCCAATCCGCATAAACGATCGGATGTCCTTCTGTAGAGATGACCTCCACATTCTCCATGCCGGCTTCTTTCAAAGCACCAGCTGTCCAATCCGCTGCCTTTTTAACGTCTTCTTTATGTTGAGACAAGGAAGAAATGCTTGGTATGCTTAAATACTGTTTTAATTCTTCGATGAACTGATCTTTATGTAACTCAATGGCTTCCTTCACCTTATCGCCCTCCTTATATTCATGTGCTCTCATTATACCGAATTTTCCACAATGGCTGAAACACAGACACCTCTTCCATTCCACAAAAGCTCCCTTCAGTTGAAGACTCAGTTTCGAGATGTTTCCGTGGTTCATTGCCATAATGAGCGTTAGGGGTGGTTGGGAAGCAACTCGCTTTCCTGCGGGGATGACGGCAAGCCTCCTCGAGCTCCGCTCTGTGGGGTCTCGCCAGCCAATCCATTCCCGCGGGAGTCTCGCAGCATCCCAACCACCCCATTCGATGAATGTGAGAAACGCACCCCTTTACCAATTTGGATTATCTTCCACTATACTACTGTTATAAGCATAAAGCGCAATGTATCAAGCTCCCAGGATTCAAATACCGGGGCATGGGATTTTTTATCCTTATACTCCCATCAAGCTGAATAACTGCATATTCTAGAAGTGGTTTCGAGACACTCATACGGCCAAGGGGCGGAGGGAAACGGTGAGCGTGTGGGACAGGGTGAGACCCCGCAGGACGAAGTCCGAGGAGGCTCACCGCCCGCCCCATGGAAAGCGAACTGTTTCCCGGAGCCCCTACACGCACACAAACATCTCGAAATCGAGTCTTACACAATCCTGATATACTTTAATAACTTTTTAATTTTTACCCAAATCACAATGTGCTAAAGCTTTGTAAATGAAAAAGTGACCTGGTATGGTGTACCGGTCACTTTCGTTTGGTCTTATTAAAATAATTATTATAGCAGGGAAATAATGAAGCTAATCACAACAATTAATCCGATGATCATTAAGATTGTACGAATCATGGAATCACCTCTTCGTCTTTTTGTATTTATTCATCCTTTCCCTTATCATCACGAGATTTAAACAAACTATACGAAAAATCCTCCCTTTTTCCCTTTCCGGGCCATACCAATTTTGAAGAACCAATGGCTTTTGGTCTATGGATTCCTTATTATTTTACAAATATAATTCTCTATATTTAGTTATTGGAGGCAGTACAAACCTCTACGACTCGCGCCTATGAGAGAAAATTAAAAACCCCGCCGGCCCTGAGTGATCCTAGGGTGGCAGGGTTTGTTGTTAAATTAGTTGACGATCCCAGTGACGGTGGGCAGCCACTGCCTTTACGAAATCTTCTGTGAAGCCTTTAATGTCATCACCAGCTACGACACCGCTGTGATCAGCAAGCTTGTTATCGCTCAACCACTGAACAGCATTGTGGGTAGCACCCAGCGGTTTATAATGAGAGAATGCTTCATTAAGGAAATGAGAGGCATGCTTTTTGAACGCCTCTTCCTCATTGCTTCCTCCTACCGCATACAGCGCATCATAAAGGACAGAATCCGTAGTAAGGAAGGTGTGATCGACCTTCAATTCTGAACTGTCATCTCCTTGCACCATTCCCTGCTTGTCACTAATGATTTCTGTCATGATTCCTTCTGAATCCAGCTCTTTGAGAGCTTGGGTGACGTCTTTTCCGTTGAATCCGTTCGCTAAAATGACTCCCACTTTACGAGTCGATGGCTTATGAACGGTATTTGCCTGGCTTAGAGCAGGAGAAGATTTCTTCACCTCTGAGCCGCCGCTCTGCG
Organism: Halobacillus litoralis; assembly: GCF_020524085.2. NCBI lineage: Bacteria > Bacillati > Bacillota > Bacilli > Caryophanales > Bacillaceae > Halobacillus > Halobacillus litoralis. Next base: position 1,061,648 of record NZ_CP129016.1, on the reverse strand, counting down.
GAGGAGTGACACCAATGTTCTTAGCAAATCCTTGGGCAAGATCTAAGCTTACGTTCGCAAACATTTTCACGACTTCTTCCCGCACGGCTTCGCTCTCTACTTTTCCAAGTTCAAAGCTGAACGCATTGATGAGATGCTCTTTTTCATGATCACTCATGCTGTTCCAAAACAGGGTAGCCTGAGAGAAGTGATCTTTAAAGCTATCGCTGCGAGCACGGATCTTGTGACCTTCCACTTTTTCCCGGTAGTGGGAATAGCCGCCCTCTTCTTCACTTGCCGGTGTCGGTGTATTGTTTGCAAGTGAGTTCTTATGATAACTGACCTGCCCTTTATTGATCGTTTGGCGGCCATAGCCATCACGCTGATTATTAAAGAAAGGACAGACAGGACGGTTGATCGGAAGTTCATGGTAGTTCGGTCCACCTAGCCGGATCAACTGCGTATCCGTGTAGGAGAACAAACGCCCCTGCAACAACGGATCATTCGTAAAGTCGATCCCTGGTACGACGTTTACTGGATGGTAAGCCACCTGTTCGTTTTCAGCGAATACGTTATCTACATTACGATTTAACGTCATTTTACCGACGATTTGAACGGGAACGTCTTCTTCCGGCCACAGCTTCGTTGGATCAAGAACATCAAAATCGAACTTAAATTCATCTTCTTCAGGTATGACCTGAATACCAAGCTCATACTCAGGATAATCACCGTTTTCAATGGAGTTATAAAGATCCCCTCGGTGGAAGTCAGGGTCTTTACCATTGATTTTTTTGTGCTTCATCCCATACAAGAGAGTGTGTGCCAAGGAGAGGCTTCCAGTGGAACTTAACGAAGTGCGCCTTACCTTCTTTATACTAAACGGAACGTGTGAACCCCGAAGCCTTCCATCATACGCAGACTTCTAGGAATAGCACGATCAGACATCGTCCACATGACCATATGAGCAGACTCCTGGTTTTGTCCTACGAAATCCCAGAACGTATCATGGGCGGATGCTGCCTGTGGCATAGCGTTATGTGGTTCAGGTTTGACTGCATGGATAAGGTCAGGGAATTTAATAGCATCCTGGATAAAAAAGACAGGTATGTTATTTCCGACTAGATCATAGTTTCCTTCTTCTGTGTAAAATTTCGTTGCGAATCCCCGTGCATCACGCACCGTTTCTGCAGAACCCTTGGACCCAGCAACCGTGGAAAACCTTACAAACGTCGGCGTAGTTTTTGATGTATCATTTAAAAAATCAGCTTTCGTATATTTCTCAAGTGATTCATATAATTGAAATTCGCCATGTGCTGAAAACCCTCTCGCGTGAACAATACGCTCAGGAATACGCTCATGGTCAAAGTGCGTCATTTTTTCACGAAAATGAAAGTCCTCCAGCAGGGTAGGACCCCGTACACCAGCTTTTAATGAAAATTCGTCCTCTGAAACTTTGACGCCGTGGTTTGTCGTCATATGTTTGCCGGAGTCATCTACCCGGAACTGATCCAACTGCTCATCTTTACTTGATCTTTTATTACTCATTGAGCTCCTCCTTAAGAAACCACTCCTTAGAATGGTAAGTAATAAATAAACATTACAATCTACGTACCCGCCGATTCGACAGAATAAACACACAATTACTTTCCTAGAAAAGTAGTTTGTCGGAAGGTGTTCGTAAATAGCGAAGAAGCTCTAAATATTAGTAGCTATCACAGGTTTGTGATCAATTCGTATGCTTTTAGTGAACTCACCATCTAGACAAAAAAGCCACCTCTGTTTCAGAGGTGGCTTGAAATGGTTATCTATCAACTATGGCAGCTGGGAGGCTCCCATCATGTAGCGATCGCATTCGCGTGCGACTTCGCGACCTTCATTGATAGCCCAAACAATCAGACTTTGCCCGCGGCGCATGTCTCCAGCAGCGAATACACCTTCGACGTTCGTCGTGTACTTCCCGTATTGGGCAGCGACGTTTGAACGCACGGTCGTTTCGATGCCAAGCTTTTCAATAAGGTCCTGCTCTGGTCCGCTGAAACCGATCGCAAGCAAGACAAGGTCTGCTTCCCATACTTTTTCTGTTCCCGGGATTTCAGTACGGACTTTGTTTCCATTTTCATCATAAGAAAGAGCGACGTCAATCGTGTGCACTTCTTTGATACGATTGTTCTCATCCCCGACGAATCTCTTCGTCATGACCGCATAGGCACGTGGGTCTTTATTGAATGTCGCTTCTGCTTCTTTTTGTCCATACTCCACGCGGTGGATGACCGGGTATTGTGGCCATGGGTTGACTTCATTGTCACGTGTAGAACCCTTTTTATCATAAATATCAAACTGAGTGAGGCTCTTACAGCCGTGACGCATGGATGTCGCCATACAGTCGGTTCCTGTGTCCCCCCCACCGATGACGATCACATTTTTGTCTTTCGCACTGATGTAGTTTCCGTCTTCATGGTCGGAATCCAGAAGGCTCTTCGTGTTGGAGTGTAGGAAGTCCATCGCATAGTGGATACCTTTCAAGTTGCGCCCATTTACTTGCAGGTTCCTTGGCGTTGTCGCTCCGCCACAAAGAATGACCGTATCATACTCTTCATTCAAACGAGAAACGGGATAGTCACGACCAACTTCTGTGTTCGTCATGAACTGGATGCCTTCTTCTTTTAGAATATTCACGCGGCGTTCAACCACAGAATAAGGCAGCTTCATTTCAGGAATTCCATAGGTTAGCAATCCACCGACACGGTCGTTACGCTCATAAACCGTCACCCAGTGGCCAGCTTTGTTCAGCTGTGCGGCGGCTGCCAGACCAGCAGGGCCTGATCCGACGACTGCAACTTTTTTACCTGTACGATAGGCAGGAGGTTCTGGCGTGACCCATCCTTCTTCAAATCCCTTTTCAATAATCGATCTCTCTACACTGCGAATGGCAACCGGTGGTTCGTTGATTCCAAGAACACAAGCCCCTTCACAAGGAGCAGGACAAGCGAAACCTGTGAACTCCGGGAAGTTATTCATTTCATGTTCTTTGGCAAGAGCTTCCTTCCATTTCCCCTGATAGACAAGGTCGTTCCATTCGGGTATCAGGTGGTAAACAGGGCAACCGCTCGTGATGCCGTTGATTTCCATTCCAGAATGGCAAGTAGGAACGCCGCAGTCCATGCAGCGTGCCCCTTGCTTTTGTGCTTCTTCATCTGAAAGGGGAAGTTTATAATCTTCCCAATCTTTTATTCTTGTTTCAGGATCGCGCTCAGGTGTGGATTGGCGTGTGTATTCCATGAATCCAGTAGACTTACCCATCAGATCTCCCCCTTCTCCGTTATTTGACTGTTTCTACCGGTTTGTTGCGTTCTTCAAATGCGGTCATTTCCGCATCAAACTTCTCAAGACCACTGTCTCTCAAATTCTTGATCCGTTCTTGCATCGCCAAGTAATCTCTCGGAATGACTTTGACAAATCTGGATACATAGTCGTTCCAATTGGCAAGTATCCGTTGACCACGCGGACTGTTTGTATAGGAAACATGTTTGTCGATCATGTCATAGAGTTCTTGAATTTCATTCGCATCTGACAACTGCTGCAGATGAACGAGCTCTTTATTACATTTTGTATCAAAGGGAAGTTCAGACTCATCCAACACGTAAGCGACGCCTCCGGACATTCCTGCCGCGAAGTTACGCCCTGTGCCCCCAAGGACGACGACTTTCCCGCCTGTCATATATTCGCACCCATGGTCACCGACACCTTCGACAACCACTTCTGCTCCACTATTCCGGACGCAGAAACGTTCACCTGCAAGACCATTGATGTAAGCTTCTCCAGCTGAAGCACCGTAGAAGGATACGTTTCCGATAATCGTGTTTTCTTCCGGTACGAAAGATGACCGTGGTGATGGATGGACGATGATTTTACCACCGGACAGACCTTTTCCTACGTAATCATTGGAATCACCGATAAGGCGTAGAGTGACTCCTTTAGGAATGAAGGCACCGAAACTTTGACCTGCAGAACCTTTGAAGGTCAACTTGATCGTGTCTTCCGGAAGCCCTTCCGCTCCATAACGACGTGTGATTTCACTACCAAGGATCGTACCTGTTACACGGTGGATGTTACGGATGGATCCTGTGCCTTCCACCGGCTCACCTGTTTCAATGGCTTTCTTGCAAAGCGGAATCAACTCTTCCATATCCAGCGTCTTCTCAAGGCCATGGTCCTGCTTTCTAACAGCAAAACGACCATAGTCGGCAGGAACATCCGGCTGGTAAAGCAAGGCAGACAAGTCAACACCTTTAGCTTTCCAGTGATCAATCGCTTCGTTGGTCTGGAGAACATCGGTACGGCCGATCATTTCATTGATCGTACGGAAACCGAGCTCTGCCATGATTTCACGAGCTTCTTGTGCGATGAAACGCATGAAGTTCTCAAGGTGATCCGCTTCCCCTGTAAATTTCTTACGAAGTTCAGGGTCCTGGGTCGCTACACCCACAGGACATGTATTCAAATGACAGACACGCATCATGATACAACCGAGGACGACGAGTGGTGCGGTTGAAAATCCGTATTCCTCCGCTCCTAGCAAGGAGGCAACTACAACGTCACGTCCTGTCATCATTTTCCCGTCGGTTTCAACGACAATCCGATCACGAAGACGGTCAAGGACCAGCGTCTGGTGCGTTTCAGCAAGACCGATTTCCCAAGGAAGACCGGTGTGCTTAATACTTGTTCTCGGCGCCGCACCCGTTCCTCCATCGTAACCACTGATGAGTACGAGATCAGCCCGTCCTTTCGCTACCCCTGCAGCAATTGTTCCAACACCGACAGCGGAAACGAGCTTCACACTTACACGAGCTTTCGGATTGGCATTTTTCAAGTTATAAATAAGCTCAGCCAAGTCTTCAATGGAATAGATGTCGTGGTGCGGTGGTGGTGAAATGAGTTCAACACCAGGTGTGGAACCACGGACTTCTGCTACCCATGGATATACTTTTTTGCCAGGAAGGTGACCACCTTCACCCGGTTTCGCTCCTTGAGCGACCTTGATTTGGATTTCATCCGCATTGACAAGGTAATGGCTATTCACTCCGAAACGGCCAGACGCTACCTGTTTAATCGCACTACGTTTCAAGTCACCATTTTCTTCAGGAGTGAATCGTTTCGGATTTTCTCCACCTTCACCGGAATTACTTCTGCCTCCGATACGGTTCATCGCAATGGCTAAGGCTTCGTGAGCCTCTTCACTGATGGAACCGAAAGACATCGCTCCCGTTTTGAATCGTCTGCAAATATCCTCGACAGACTCTACTTCCTCAACCGGAATGGATGGGCGATCCTTGAAGGAAAGCAATCCACGGAGAGACTGCAGGTTGTTCTTTTCATCGGTCAACATCTTGGAATATTGCTTGAAAAGATCATAGTCGTTCGAACGGCAGGCGTGCTGCAATGTTGCAATCGTCTGCGGATTGTACTGGTGATCTTCCCCGTTCTGGCGGTACTGGTATTCGTCACCAGCTTCCAGTGTGCGGTTTGACCCACGCGTTTCCCCGTAGGCCACTTCATGACGCATAAGCACTTCTTTTTCGATGATATCAAGACCGATACCGCCGAGTCTGGAAGCTGTACGAGTGAAATACTGGTCGATCACATCTTTATGGATACCAACCGCTTCAAAAATTTGTGCGCCACGGTAACTTTGAATGGTTGAAATGCCCATTTTAGAAAGGACTTTAATGATCCCGTCCGTTGCAGAATGGATATACGTCTGCACAGCCGTTTCATGAGACTCTGCTTCAAGCAGGTCGCGCTCCATCAAATCCCTCAAAGATTCATAAGCAAGATAAGGGTTGATTCCCTCCGCTCCATAACCGAGTAGTGTAGCAAAATGGTGCACTTCGCGCGCCTCTCCAGATTCAATGATCAGGCTCACTTTCGTACGTGTCCCTTTACGGATGAGGTGATGGTGCAGACCGGATACGGCAAGGAGAGAAGGAATGGCTGCATACTCTTCACTGATTCCACGATCAGATAGGACAATCAGCGTCGTACCATCTTCTACAGCTGCATCCGCTTCTTCACATAAACGATCAAGGGCAGGTTTCAAACCGCCTTCTTTGGCATCGAAAAGAATGGAAAGGGTACGTGCTGCGAACCCTTCCACATCCTGCTGACGAATCTGTTCAAGTTCACGGTTAGTCAAAATAGGCGTCTGCAGTCGGATTTGACGACAGCTTTCCGGTTTTGGATCCACGAGGTTCCCCTCTGCTCCAATTGTCGTTTCCACCATCGTAATCAATTTTTCACGAATGGCATCAATTGGCGGGTTCGTGACCTGGGCGAACAACTGCTTGAAGTAGCTGTATAGCAATTGTGGCTTTTTAGAAAGCACTGCAAGCGGTGAATCGTATCCCATTGAACCGACGGGATCTTTTTTATCGTTGACCATCGGCAGTAGGATTTTGTTTAATTCTTCTGTCGTGTAACCGAAAGCAAGCTGCTGGTCGATCAAGTTTTCAACCGGACGGTGTTCGCTAATCGGTTCAGGTAGGTCTTCTAAATCAAACTTGTTCTCTTCAATCCACTCTTTATATGGCTTTTCACGAGCAATTTGCAATTTAATTTCATCATCAGGAATGATTTTCCCTTCCTCAAGATCGACGAGAAGCATCTTTACTGGCGCAAGACGATCTTTATACAAAATGTCGTCAGCGAAAATATCAAGAGCACCCACTTCAGACCCAAGGACGATCATCCCGTCTTTTGTTACGTAATAGCGCGCCGGACGCAAGCCGTTACGGTCAAGGCATGCACCAATTTGTTTTCCATTCGTGTAAGCAAGGGCAGCCGGTCCGTCCCAAGGCTCCATTAAGCAGCTATGGTATTCATAGAAATTCTTCTTGTCTTCCTGGATCGTTTCATCATTTGACCAAGGCTCGGGCACCATCATCATAGCGGTGTGAGCGAGTGAACGACCGGACAAGTATAAGAATTCAAAGGCATTATCAAACATGGAAGAGTCACTACCGTTAGAATCGATGACAGGAAGAAGTTTTTGTAAGTCTTCTTCACTGAAATATTCCGAGTTGCAAAGCTCCTGGCGTGCTCTCATCCAGTTCACATTGCCTCGTAATGTATTAAACTCTCCATTATGAATAGTGAATCGGTTCGGGTGCGAACGTTTCCAGCTCGGGAAGGTGTTCGTACTAAAGCGGGAGTGTACTAAAGCGAGGGCCGTTTTGAAATCCGGGTGGTTCAGATCGATATAAAAGGAATCCAGCTGTTCCGGAATCAACATCCCTTTATAGACAATCGTGTTCGATGACAAGCTGCTGATATAAAAGTCATCATACCCGTCTTTTCCAGCAATCTCGATTTCCGCTCGCTTACGAATGATGTACAGGCGGCGCTCCAGGTCCATCTGTGTTTGAACATTTCCAGATGGAGCAACGAAAGCCTGACGAATAAATGGTTTGGTCTTCTTCGCATCTTCCCCAACGAACGAATCATTTACCGGAACCGTACGCCAGCCTAAAAATTCTTGTCCTTCTTCTGCGACAATACGCTCAAAAGTCTGCATACATTCTGTTCTAGTCTCATGATTTTCCGGGAAGAAAATCATGCCGATGCCGTATTTACCGGCTTCAGGCAAATATATATCTTCCTTCTCACATTGTGCTTCAAAAAAATGATGAGGGATCTGCGTCAGTATTCCGGCCCCATCTCCTGTACTGACATCAGCAGATTGTCCACCACGGTGCTCTAAGTTACATAGAATAGTGATGGCATTCTCTACGATACTGTGACTCTTTGTTCCATCGATGTTGGCAATCACTCCGATACCACAAGCTTCATGCTCATTTTCCGGATGATACAGCCCCTGCGGAGCAGGATATCCGTGTTTTTGCATATTTTTTCCCCCTAGCGGACATATTCTTGTAGGTTACAGGCAAAAATTAAAAAATTCTGTCTTTTCAGTTTCTTACTAGTATAGCATGAAACACTTAGAGAATCACGCTCTTGACGCGCTCAAACGCTGAATTTTCACGATAATGCGACAATTCAATTTCATTAGAAACCCGAATATTAAAAGGATGTAAGCGCAAACAAAAAACTTAGAAAATCGAAGAATTTTTTTTATCTTATACTGGTTTTATACAAGATTAAATCGAAATTTCTATTGGGATATGCATATAAAATCCACGGATTGTATGAACATACAAAAGGGAGGAATTTGTCCGCTGCATTGCGAATAGGGCATGTGGAGGTGTAACCATGACTAGGAATAAAACGACCCGTGAACACGGAATCATCATAGGTTCCAAGCCTACCGGTCCACGTAATCAGATCACCGACGTTCCTGGGGTGACCGTCGGGCATTACACATTAAACAAGAATAGGGTCCAGACAGGAGTTACCGCCATTCTTCCGCATCAGGGCAACCTTTTTCAAAATAAATCGGTGGCTTCTGCTCATGTCATCAATGGGTTTGGCAAGTCCGCGGGAACGATTCAGCTTGAAGAACTCGGGACGCTGGAAGCACCCATTGTATTAACGAACACGTTCGGTGTGGGAGCCGCTTTTGATGCTCTCGTCGCTTATACTCTTGAGCGAAATCCAGAGATCGGCCGTACGACGGGTACGGTCAATCCTGTCATTGGAGAATGCAACGATATGTTTATCAATGATATAAGGGAACAGACGGTGACCAAGGAACATGTTTTACAAGCTATTGCAGATGCCCAAGATCACTTCACGGAAGGGTGCGTTGGAGCAGGGCGGGGGATGCTCTGTTATTCTTTGAAAGGTGGGATTGGTTCTTCTTCAAGGAAGGTACAGCTTGCACATGGCAGCTATACGATAGGCGTTCTAACCCTTACGAATTTTGGTAAACTGAATGATCTTAGGATTGATGGTCAACCGATTGGCCAAAAATTAAAAGGCCGGATTCAAGCCCAAGAAAAAAAGGATAAAGGATCAATCATGATCGTAGTCGCAACCGACCTCCCAGTGACAGACCGGCAAATAAAGAGAATTTGCAAAAGGACCGTGACTGGATTGTCGAGAACCGGGTCGATGATTGGAAATGGAAGCGGAGATATTGTGATCGGATTTTCAACGTCCACAACCATCCCTCACCAAAAATCTGAGGAAGTGATGACTTTTTCATCGATTCATGAAGAAGATATGGACGAAGCCTTCCGAGCGGTCGGGGAAGCTACCGAGGAATCCATTCTTGAGTCCCTTTTTCAAGCGACACCAGTGAACGGGAGAGACAACCATCAAAGACCTACCTTAACGGAACTGATTGAAAGTTACCCCATCAGATTTCAGCCCACAAGGATTTAGACAAATAGAAAAAGGTTCCGACCACCTCTTTACAGGTACGGAACCTTTCTTCATGAAAAGGCCAAAAAATTCAAAGGACTAAGCTGCTTTACTTTTTTCCCCGCCATGACGACGGTGGTATATGACATTAATTTCTGCTCCTACCATTAAGATGATCCCTGTAAGGAAGAACCATAGCATTAAAATGATTATTCCTCCAAGACTTCCATAGGTTGCAGAGTAATTTCCGAAATTACTCACATAGAAAGAGAAAGCAAGAGAAATTAACTGCCAGAGCACAGCCGTGATTACAGCACCATGAAGGATATGTTTAAAGGGGATGTTCTTATTGGGTGCAAAATGATATAGGGCCATGAGAACGGTGCCAATGACAACGATACTCAGCGTCCAGCGCAGTACTTGCAATAAAACGGCTGTTTGAGATGGCAGATTAATCATATCAATTAAAACCTGGCCGAATACAGGCAGGACAAGCGCAACGATAATCGCCAATATCATCCCGATCGTCAACACGATGGAAAGAAGACGGACTTTAATGAATGACCTTGTCTCTTCCACGTTGTAAGCCAAGTTCGAGGACTGAATAAACGCATTAATTCCATTCGAAGCAGACCAAAGCGTCCCTAAAATACCAACTGTTAAAAGCCCGCCGCTTGGCTGTTCCACAACAGCGACGATGTTCTCCCTGAACACTTGGGCTGTATCACTGGGGATCACATTGCTCATTGCCTGAATGGCTGTTTCAGCGTCTATATTTAAATATGGGAGAATGGATAACACTAAAATTAAAAGTGGAACGATGGCCAATAAGTAATAGTACGCCTGTGCTGCGCCTAGCAGAGGTATGTTGTCTTTCTGAAATTCGGCAATCACATCTTTCACATAGGATATCAAATTTTTCACCAGGAAATCCTCCTCATCCATCTTCTACTAGACTATCCCCTTTTTTTCAGGGAATTAACCTAGGAATGTAGAAGAATAGGAGAAACCCCTTCACGTGCCGACGCTCTTCGTTTGGATGAGGATGGCAGATTGAGAGACTCGATATTTGGCAACCGTTCGTCGCGACACTTTAACGTTATGCTTTTCTTTTAATTCGGTCGCCATCTTTTGATCAGATAAAGCTTTCAGAGGGTTTTCCTCTTTTATCATCTCTCTTATTAAAGTTTTAATGTGCTGAGAAGAAACTTCTGCTCCATCCGCGGAGTGATAACCAGTGACAAAAAAGCTCTTCAATTCGTACAATCCTTTGGGAGTCTGCAAAACTTTGTTGGCAACGGTCCGGCTGATCGTCGACTCATGGACACCCAATTTTTTAGCCACCTTCTTTAAAGTGAGAGGCCTCAATGAACCTCCATTCAAAAAGTCTCTCTGGTGTTTGATAATCATTTCCGCCACTTTCAAAATGGTGTTTTGCCGTTGCTCTATGCTTTGCAGAAGCCAGCGCGCTTTTTTATAGCAATCATCCAAATATTCATGGGCTTCTTTGCCCTCTTTGTACATACGAACCAACTGATCATCCCACTGGATTTGACCACTGAAAGAAAATGGGTCACGCAGCACATAACCCCCATCTTTTCTTTCTAGTATCAAATCAGGCATCGAAGGGATATTGTTCGGTCCATAATCCGAAATTAAAGGACGTGGTTCTAAAGCTTGGATTACTTCTAAAGCTTCAATGACACATTTTTCATCTATGTCCAGTTCACAAGCCACCCTTTTGAAGTTCTGAGTGGCTAAGTCATCTAAATGGTTTTCAATTAAAACAGATAAGACGGAAGAATCCGGATGCTTTTTCTCTACTTGTAAGAGTAAAAATTCTTTAAAATCCAAACACCCGACACCCATCGGTTCAAATTGTAATAAAAGGCGTCTCGCCCGCATTACCGTATTCATGGAGTGACCGGTTTCAAGTGACGCTTCTTCTTCAGAAACTGTACAAAATCCCCGTTCATCTAAATTCCCAATTAAAAAAAGAAGCGTCTCTTTTAATGACTGATCAACCTTCAACCAGCCTGCTTGTTCCACCAATCCATCACGCCAGTTTTTTTCGTCGGGTACGATTTGATCAATGGGATCGTGATAGGCCTCTCGATGATGACGAGTGGAAGGGATAATACTTGAGGTTTCTAACGTTAGAATGGGGTTCTCATGGATTTCCTGCTGGATATGTTCCCACAATTCAGCAGAGGTCCATTGGAGCATCGTGATCGCTTGACGCATTTGTGTTGTCATTACTAAGCCTGTCGTTTGCTTATGAGTCAATTCAAGCTTCATGTCCACACCTCTTTTGATAACGCTTTCATTGTTGTTTAACAGTATATATCTATTACTTATGATGGGCTAATCAGACCAAAAATTCAAATATATATGGAATTTTTAGATTCCTAGAGTAGTTTTACCACTAACGCTCCCGATTATGGAAGACTCAGTTTCGAGACTTTTGTTGAGTGGATGGGGGCTGCAGGGAATAGCTCGCTTTCCGCGGGAGCGCGGTGAGCCTCCTCGGACTGCGTCCTGTGGGGTCTCACCCTGCACTTTTTTCCCGCAGGAGTCTCGCCATTCCCCTCCGCCCCTTTGCCAAGGAAGATCCTCGAAACCACTACCAAAAGGTCAGCTCATATAATTATGGGAAGTGGGTTATAGAACACCTACATAACTCTTAAAAGCTTAATCCACAGCGCTTTATACCTCTAACAATTGGATAGCGGAAGACACTCCAACTTGGTACAAGGGTTCGTTTCTCCCTTACATTGAAAGGGGAGGTTGGGAAGCTGCGAGACTCCCGCGGGAATGGATGGGCTGGAGAGACCCCGCAGAGCTTTAGCTAGAGGAGGCTCTCCGTCATCCCCGCAGGAAAGCGAGCTGCTTACCAGCCACCCCTGGCGCTTAACCCGGGTAATGAACCCCGGAAAGTCTCCAAACTGAGTCTTCAACAATCCGGCCATATAGTTGAAAAGTTACTAAAAATAATCCACCCTCTACGTAAAGTAGAAGGTGGATTCTGGTAGTTTTTAGACGTTTTGATTGGCTTTAATATTGTGGTTCCGTGTAAAAACGTTGTGAGGGTCGTATTTTGCTTTAATTTCTTGCAAACGCTGGTAATTGGAACCGTAGGTCTTTTCAATGACGTCTTTATCTGGATCGATGCCATTCAAATATGCGGCACCGTTTAATGAAAAGGGAGCGAATGTTTCATAGAATTTTTCAGCCCAATCGTCCGCAGCTTTATCGTTGCCTGGTTCATAAACGAGATCTAGCAGCAGTAAATACTGACTATCACGGACGGAGAAGGCATTAAAATCTGCAGGGACGGAGTTGACTTGCCCATGCATTTCCCATAGTTGGAACAAAAGTCCACCAGGGGCCTTATCTTTTTCCTCTAGTAGTTGTTTAAATGTATCTTCATTAAGATCCTTGAAAAACAGCGATGTTCCTTTGAAACTAGCGCCTTGCGGTACCATCGGGTCCAACTTTTTCTGTAGATCCGTATATGGGATGACCCCCGTCTGATCAATGATTGGTTCCGCTAACTTTCTCAATGGATTGATGATACCCTGTCCCTCATCAGCATCACCCGCATACATGCCTGCGATGACCATCACAGATTTATTATGAAGAAATTCCGGGAGCATGGGTGCTGGTGGAAGATCCATCACTGTCATGTTTACACTGACTTCATCAGGAGCGGTCATTAAATATTCGTTCAAACCTCGGAATACTTTCATGCCATCTTTCAAGTCATACATGACGTTAAATGCTAATACTTCAGGACCAACGAGGTGCAGATTGAATTTGAATTCTGTCACTACACCAAAGTTACCTCCACCTCCACGAATAGCCCAGAATAAATCATCATTTGTGTCCTTATTCACCACTTTTTGTTCTCCAGAAGCGGTCACGACGTTCGCTTCTACCAATTGGTCGCAGGATAAGCCTAACACCCCGCGGAGGTACCCGACACCCCCAGATAAGGCAAGGCCTGCAATCCCAGTTTCTGAAACGGTTCCGGTTGGCATGGCCAACCCATGTTTTTGTGTTTCTTCATCGATATCCGCAAGAGTAGCCCCACCTTGGACAGATACGATTTGCGATTCTTTATGTACATCGACGGTTGTCATCTGGGAAAGATCAATGAGTAAACCACCTTCTGTCAATGATGTTCCTGAAACGTGGTGACCTCCCCCTCTGACCGCAATCTCTAAATCGTTTTCCGTTGCATACATCACTGCTTCTGATACATCCTGGGCATCCTTACATACGACGATAACGGACGGTCTTTTTGTAATGGCGGCGTTAAAAATTTTTCTTGTCCCCTCGTACTGGTCATCACCTGGTACCAAGACTTCGCCTTGGATCTTATCTTTTAATTTTGTCATTCTAAACTCCCCCTTTTGTGAAACTCACTAAACTATTATGTAAAAAATGACACCCGACTATATTACTACTTCTACATCTAAAATTCCAATTCCTTCCGAGCAACCTCTGACGCTAAGCCCTGCAAAGAACCCCATTAAGCTGGTAATCAAGCATTCCAAAAACCTGTTAAATAAGTGAAAAATAAACATAAAAAATAAGCCCGAAAGCTAGTTTCCAGGCTTATTTTCAGAATTGTTTCACGTGAAACATTTATAATACATAAGTGGCGAGTGTTTGTTGGACTTCTTCAATCGGACTGTCTTTCTTGAAGAGTTTCCCAATTGGTTCATTTGTTCCAGAGATCCAGATTTTCAATTCGGAATCGAGATCAAAGCTCCCTGCTGTCTCAACACTAAAGTGTGTGATGCTTTTGTAAGGAATGGAGTGGTACTCGACCTTCTTCCCTGTCATGCCCTGCTTATCAATAAGCAGGAGGCGTCGGTCTGTGAAAATGAAAGAATCTCTGAGAACTTTATAACCGTTTTGAATGTTTTCACCTTCAATAAGAATGCCTTCAAGCTCTCTTTCAATCTTATCGACATCCACCTGACTGGCATTGCCCATCAGTCCATCTAAAAATCCCATCCGTACACCTCCTATTTCATTAAGCGTAATAACATGGCTTCACAAGGTTCTAGTTCAATTGTTAACACATTGTTTTTTGAACTGAATATCCGTTTTTTGTTTTCCAGGTGCTGCCACTTCCCTTTTTGAATCGGCAAGTTGATCTCTATTTTCTTTCTTGTATTCCGGTTGAATAAATACAGCATTCGTTCATCGCTTGTTTCTTCATTGAAGTGGTCCACACCGTTTTCTGTCCAGCGCTCGAAACCGATGACATCTTTGTCGAGGGTGAAAGACTTCCAGTGACCTGTCCGGAGAGCGGTATGTTCTTTTCTCCACTGTCCGATTTTTTTATACCAGTCCAGCAACTCTTCATTCTCCCGCCCCCAAGGGTAAGGTTTGCGGTTATCAGGGTCAGCCCCGCCTGTCACTCCCGCTTCATCTCCATAGTACAAGGATGGTACGCCTGGGAAAGCATAAAGCCATAGACTGAGAGATTTGATTTGCTTGATGATGAGTTTCTCTGCTTCCTCTTGACTAAAGTCATCAGGGAGGTAGTCTTCCAACATCGTTTGGATCCTCTCTACATCGTGACTTGAAAGCATGTTCATGACGGCATAGAAATACTCTTTCGGATAATGTTCGCTTAACGTCATAAGTCGGCGGTGAACGGTATAAGCATCCATTTCACCTTTCATAAAGTCAAGCATCAAGCGGCGCATGGGGTAGTTCATCACCGAATCCAAAACACCACCCAAGAAATAGTCCCGCCGTTTTCCGTAAGCCGTTTTGTTTGAAGCATCCTCCCAAACCTCACCAAGGAGGACACTCGTTTCATCTTCCTTCTTCAACTGCCGATAGATTTGACTGATCAAGTCATCGGTCAGCTCATCTGCCACGTCCAGGCGCCAGTTCTTCATCCCTGATCGCTGCCAAGTTTTAATGACACTTTCTTCATCATGGACGAGGAAGTCTTGATAATCTTCATTTTCTTTATTCAATGTAGGAAGAGTTCCAACGCCCCACCAGGCATCGTATTCATCTGGATAATGGTGAAAGGTGTACCAGCTGTAGTACGGGGAGTTTTTAGACTGATACGCGCCGAGCGAATCATATTTTCCTTCTCGATTAAAATAGATGCTGTTACTTCCAGTATGACTGAACACTCCGTCCAGCATGATTTCAATCCCTCTTCCAGACGCTTCCTTGATCAATGTTTCCAAGTCCTCTTTTGTACCGAGCAGAGGATCGATTTTATGGTAATCGCCTGTATCATAGCGGTGGTTGCTTTCCGCTTCGAAAATTGGATTCAAATAAATAACCGATACCCCTAAACCTTCAATATAATCGAGTTTTTCCGTAATTCCTTGCAAGTTACCACCGAAGAAATCCCAGCGGATAACTTCTCCTCGTTCATTTCGAATATACACCGGTTCATTTTCCCAATGGGCGTGGATCAGACTTGTTTCAGGCGCCTTCTCCCTCTGGAGTTCCCCTGCCGTGTAGAAACGATCCGGGAAAATTTGATACATCGTTGCGTTTTTCCACCAATCCGGGGTTTTATAAGAAGAGTCGTACACCGTAATCTGCCAAGAAGGAGGGATGTGATCATACACTTTCCCCTCCCCACTTTCATAGCTTTTTTCCCTTCCGTAAAAAAGGGTCTGGTCCTCTAGGGTGATTTCGAAAAAGTACCAGATGAGCTGCGGCGTCTCAGGCATCCGGATTGTAGCTTCATAAGACACCTGCTGATGTTCCTGACTGCAGAGGTCCATCTCCTTCGTTTTCTCGTCATCTGTGCGGTCCAAGATGTAATGAAGGATGACGTGGGAAACCCTGTACCGGTCACTGAGATCAATTTTGAGCGTAACAGGAGAACCCTTCGGCGCTGCGCCGAAAGGCTCTCGATAAGATTCTTCGAAACTATTATGATACATATCCTTTTGTCTCACACATCCGTCCCCCTAAATAGTACCTCACTTCAACGTCTTCACACGTTGAATGTCCCATATATCGCGGGCATATTCCTGAATGGTCCGGTCGCTTGAGAAAACTCCGGATTGAGAGATATTGACAAGACTCTTTAAGTTCCACTGACGTTTGCGTTGGTAATCCTAGCTTACCTTTTTCTGAGCCAATACGTAGCTCGCGAAATCCTTAAGCACGAAATATTCATCGTTATAGGTCAAAAGGGCATCATAAATCTCCTGAAAAACGGTCTCTCCCTTAGAAAACGGACTGTAGTGAATGAGTTCATCCATGATGTGACGGACACGCTCATCATTTTCATAAACGTATCGGGAAGAATAGGATCCGTTTCGGTAATAGTCCCACACTTCATCAGACGTTAAACCGAAAATGTAAATATTATCATCTCCGACAAGATCATGGATTTCAACATTCGCTCCATCCATGGTTCCAAGAGTCAGCGCTCCATTCATCATAAACTTCATGTTGCCTGTTCCTGAGGCTTCTTTGGTCGCCATTGAAATTTGTTCACTGACATTGCTCGCCGGAATAATTTTCTCTGCGATGGAAACCGAGTAGTTCGGCAGGAAGACCACCTTTATATAATCCTTCACATCAGGATCGTTATTGATCACAGATGCGATGCGGTTGATGAGTTGAATCACTTTTTTTGCGAAGTGATAGCTTGGCGCTGCTTTTGCTCCGAAGAAGAAGGTTCTCGGAACGATATCGAGCGTCGGGTCTGACTTCAATTCATTATATAAATGCATAATATGAAGGGCATTAAGCAGTTGGCGTTTGTACCCGTGCAAGCGCTTGATATGAACATCAAAGATAGAATTCGGGTCGACCGTAATCCCTTGTGTATTTTTGACCCATTTAGCGAACTCGATTTTGTTCTCCT
This sequence comes from Halobacillus litoralis, assembly GCF_020524085.2. Classification (NCBI taxonomy): domain Bacteria; kingdom Bacillati; phylum Bacillota; class Bacilli; order Caryophanales; family Bacillaceae; genus Halobacillus; species Halobacillus litoralis. The sequence goes on along the minus strand of NZ_CP129016.1, from coordinate 1,044,475 downwards.
GCTTGATTGAATGGAGCTGGTCAAGAAAAGCCAGATCATCCTTATGGTCAAGCAAACGGGTCAGCTGTTTCGGCTCTTTCATCCACTCATCACCAATGGCTTCAGTAATGACTGAGGTCAATGGACTGTTTGCGTGCATCAGCCAGCGACGATGGGTAATGCCGTTCGTTTTATTATTGAAACGCTCAGGAAATGTATTATAGAAACGTTTCATTTCACGTTCCTTCAATATATCCGTGTGGAGCTTAGCCACTCCATTAATACTGTGACTGCCGACAATACTTAAGTGTGCCATTTTCACCTGTCCATCCGCCACGATGGCTAAATCCGCAATTCGGTCGAATTCACCAGGATAGGTTTTCCATAAACCCTGACAAAAACGTTCATTGATCTCGTCGATAATCATGAAAATCCGAGGAAGCAATGTCCGTACTAGTCCCACCGGCCACGACTCGAGAGCTTCGCTTAATGTCGTGTGGTTCGTATAAGAAACAGAGGACTGTGTAATTTCCCAGGCTTCCTCCCAGCCCACCCCTTTTTCATCCATAAGAATCCTCATCAGCTCAGGAATGACGAGAGCTGGGTGCGTGTCATTGATATGAAGGGCTACCTTGTCAGGGAACGATGACCACGGAAGCCCAAGCCTTTCAAACGAACGCACAACCGATTGCACTCCAGAAGACACCAAGAAGTATTCCTGCTTCAAACGAAGGCTCTTACCTTCCTCTGTAGAATCGTCGGGGTAAAGGAAATCCGAGATGGATTCGAGAGATCGTTTATGATCTAAAAAGTGACCAAATAACCCTTCTCTTTCCGCTTTTGTCATCGTATCCTCAACCGTCGGTTCAGCGGACCAAAGCCTCAATGTGTTTACCGTATCGTTGTGGTAACCGACAACAGGTACATCGTACGGGACAGCCTGGATTGGTTCATAGTTTTCATATTTGAAATGGAGTTTTCCATCTTTATCTCTTGTCGATGATACATTTCCGCCAAAGCGGACTTCGATCGCATCTTCAGGACGGCGCACTTCCCAGATGAATTCTTTTGAAAGCCAATAATCCGGGAACTCCACCTGTTTTCCATCGATAATATGCTGATCGAACATTCCATATCGGTACCGTAGACCATAGCCATGTCCAGCTAATTCTAAAGAAGCAAGGGAATCGAGAAAACAAGCAGCTAATCGTCCTAAGCCGCCATTACCAAGTCCAGCATCACTTTCCTTCTTTTCAAGTTCTGATAAAGAAAGCCCCAGATCCGCTAACCCTTCTTCAACAAGCGAAAGTACGTCCAAATTTAATAAATTATTGCCAAGCAGACGTCCCATTAGAAATTCCATGGAGAAGTAATACACCTGCTTTGTCTTATTCGTTTTGTACTCCCGGTTCGTTTTCAACCAATCTTTATTGATCTTCTCGCGGATCAGCGCACCGAGTGCCCGGTACGTATCAAATTCGGATGCTGTGTCTATGGTCTTACCAAACTTACTTTCCAACTGCGCTTTGAACTCTGACTTGAATTCTTCTTTGTCACTGAACATCACCATGAAGGTTCCTCCTATCACCTCTGCTAACGAAACATGGATTGATAAAGATCCATATATTGATCAGCAGAGTTTTTCCATGTGAACTTACTCTTGCAAATGTTCTTCACAAGATTCTGCCAAGCAGCAGGTTCCTGATAGAATTCGAGCGCTCTGCGAATGGTGTACAGCATGTCATGCGCATTGTAGTTCGTAAACGTAAATCCGTTCCCTTCTCCCGTCTCTTCATTATATGGCTGGACGGTGTCCGCGAGTCCTCCCGTTTCTCTTACAATCGGAGCAGCCAAATATCGCAAAGCGATCAACTGGCCGATGCCACATGGTTCAAAACGGGATGGCATGAGGAATAGATCGCTCGCCGCATAAATCTGTCTGGAAAAAGGTTCTGAAAATCGGATGTTCGTAGACATTTTTTCTGGGTGTCGGTGCTGAGCCCACTGGAGCATCTGTTCATATTGGTATTCGCCTGTACCAAGTAAGACGATCTGGACGTCATCGTCATGTAATAACTCATCGATGACCCGCCCGATTAAATCGAATCCTTTTTGCTCCACCAGCCTGGAAACGATGCCAATCATTGGAACATCTTTTCTGACTGGCAAACCAAGTTCCGCCTGCAGCCACATTTTGTTTTGGGCTTTCTTGATCAAAGAACTGCGATAAGGAAACGCCAGGGCATCGTCTTTCATAGGGTTATAGTTTTGATCGTCGATGCCGTTAACGATCCCGATCAATTCATCAGTACGCTTACGTAACACTCCGTCTAGGTTTTCCCCATAATAAGGCGTTTGAATCTCTTTTGCGTAAGTTTCACTGACTGTTGTAATGAAGTCCGCGTAATTCAAGGCCCCTTTCATAAAATTGATGTCTCCGAAAAATTCAAACGCATCTTCCGACATCATGTTCTCATCAAAGTCCATCAAATCATGAAGCACAGATTGCGCAAAAACGCCTTGATACTTCAAATTATGGATGGTAAAAACTGTTTTCATACCTTGAAGTTTCTCAACTTCCTTGTAGTGGGTATGTAAGTAAACCGGAATCAACCCCGTCTGCCAGTCGTGGCAATGCAAAACATCAGGCGTCCAGTCCATCTCACAGACCCAATCCATCACGGCACGGTTAAAGAATACGAAACGTTCGGCTTCATCATCGTATCCGTATAGATTGGAACGCTTGAAATAATACTCGTTATCTATGAAATAAACAGGAATGCCTTCATATTTGATATATTCGATTCCAGCATATTGGCTGCGCCATCCCAGCTGCACATTCATCTCACCCAGATGCTCCAGCTGCTCTTTCCAGTGATCATCCATGTTTTCATATTTCGGCAGGACGACCCTGACATCCGCGCCCTGCTTTTTCAAGGCATGAGGAAGAGAACCCAAAACATCGGCAAGACCACCCGTTTTTATAAAAGGGGTACACTCAGAACCAATCATCAATACATTCACGCTTGACCCACTCCTTTAATATTAGTTCGAACATGTTCAAAACATCACGAATAAGCTGATTACATGAAAAGGACTGTCAGAGTGATGAGATCCGGACAGTCCCTTCCATTGGGATATTACATTGTTCTTCTTTTCGCTACGACATACGGCTTCTCTGGAGCACCAATTAATGTCTTTCCATTTGAAATGTTGCAATCTTTATCAAGAATGACGTTTTCTAAAACGGCATTGCTATCAATTTCACAGCGTTGCATAATGATCGAATTTTTAATAACCGCTCCTTCAGCGACTTTCACACCGCGGAATAGAATGCTGTCCTCAACATGACCTTCAATGACACATCCATTTGCGACCATCGTATTAGTCACGTTGGATGTCGCGGTATAGTTGGAAGGTGCTTCGTTTTTTACTTTTGTGAATACAGGAGCATCATCCTTAAACAATTCATCATGTTCTTCTGGATTCAAGAGCTTCGCACTGTTACGGTAGTAGCTTTCAACAGAATTCACCAAAGCATGACCACCATGGTATTCATACGCATGAATATTAATTTCAGGAAGTTTGGCTTTAATCCCGTCCAAGAAAAAGTGGGAGCAGCCGTGGGCGATGCATTTTTCAATTAAGGAGTACAAGAGGTCTTTCTCAATGATGTACATATCCATGTACACATTGTTATTGCTATGATCATTGTGGATCGCTGTCACACGGTTGTCTTGATTAATGTCAAGCTTGTGGGCTCTTTGATGCTCGGGGTAAAGTTCATCGACTTTTTTGTAGATAACCGTAACATCCGCACCAGAGCTCTTATGCTCTTGAAGGACATCTTGATAATTGATGTTGCAGATATGCTGAGAGCCCGAGACGACGATATAGTTGGCTAACGTTCGATTGATGAAATCGATATTGTTGTGGAAATGCTGCAAGTCCCCACGTGAAATGTCTGTTGGATCATTCCAGTCAGGAGGAAGGATGAACAGTCCCCCGCGCTTGCGGTCCAAGTCCCATGCTTTCCCTTGTTCCAAATGGTCCATCAGGGAGCGGTACTTTCTGCGAGCGAATACCGCCACGGATTCAATCCGGGAATTCGTCATATTTGAAATGGCAAAGTCGATCATCCGGTAACGCCCCGCAAACGGTACGGCTGCGCCACAACGGAAATAGGTCAACTCATCCAACATGTCTTGTTCGTGATCTAAGTTTATGATTCCTGCTATACGATCCATAAAATCCTCCCTTTAACTATTGGTAGCATAACTTGTGGCAAGGACACTTCCCTCATCTGCCACGAGTGTGATTTCACTGTCTGGTGAAGGGTCGCCGATGACCGCTCCATCTTCAATGACGCTGCCTTTTGAAATGATGGCACGGTGAATCTTAACATTTTTACCGATTTTCACATCAGGCATGATGACACTGTCTTTGACAACCGAAGATTCATCTACGTGCACACCATAGAAAATGATCGATGTATCTACAGATCCCTTGATGCGGCACCCCTCATTAATCAAGGCATTTCTCACATGAGCAGTCGGCGCGATATATTGTGGCGGCTGGTTCGGGTTCTTTGAGTAAATTCGCCACTTCGAATCGTTCAAATCCAACTCAGGCTCCCTCTTCAGAAGGTCCATGTTCGCTTCCCAAAGGCTGTCGATCGTCCCGACATCCTTCCAATAACCTTCAAACGTATAAGCCATCAATTTTTTATAGTCATAAAGAAGAGCTGGAATGATATCCTTCCCGAAATCATGGGAGGAATTTTCTTTTTCTGCATCTTCAATCAGGTATTGTTTCAATACATCCCAACGGAAAATATACACACCCATAGATGCCAAGTTGCTCTTCGGATTCTCAGGTTTTTCATCGAATTCAGTAATTCTTCCATCTCCATCCGTGTTCATGATGCCAAAACGGCTGGCATCGTCCCACGGCACTTCAATAACCGAAATCGTTGCATCAGCACCGGATCCTCTATGATAATCAAGCATCGCACCGTAATCCATTTTATAAATATGGTCTCCAGAAAGTACAAGTACGTGTTCAGGGTCGTATTGATTCAGAAATTTCAAGTTCCGGTAAATGGCGTTGGCTGTTCCTGTGTACCAGCCGCCCCCTTCCGCCTGCATGAATGGAGGAAGAACGGATACCCCGCCATATTTACGGTCAAGATCCCATGTGTCTCCAATTCCTATATAGTCGTTCAATATCAACGGTTCGTATTGAGTAAGGACACCGACTGTGTCAATCCCTGAATTTGTGCAATTGCTCAATGGAAAGTCGATGATTCTATATTTTCCGCCAAAGTAGACGGCAGGCTTTGCGATTTGTTTGGTCAATGACTTCAGCCTGGTTCCTTGTCCGCCAGCCAGAAGCATTGCTACACATTCTTTATTTTTCATGATTTTCCTCCTTGGATACTGAAGTTCTTTTCAAGAAGCTCACACCGAGCGGGGGAATCGTCATGGTAATATGCTGATCCTGTCCTTGCCATGGGGAAGGTACGCTTTCTAAAGGCAAACCGTTTGTCTGCCCAGAACCTCCGAAATGTTCCGCGTCGCTCGAGAAAATCTCTTTATATGAGCCATGTTTCGGTACTCCTACTCTGTAATCGTGGTAGACTTCTGGAGTGAAATTGCAGACGACCACCAGTTGGTCATTCGATGTACGACTGTTGCGGACAAATGAGATGATGCTCTGCTCATAGTTGTTGGCATCGATCCACATGAAGCCTTCTTCTTTATGATCAAGTTCCCATAGAGCTGGCATATCTTGATACAATTGGTGCAACTGTTTCGTATAATCCAATATGGAGGCGTGGGAATCGTAGTCCAATAGCTCCCAATCCAAATCCTCTAAATCTTTCCACTCATCGAACTGTCCGAATTCACCTCCCATGAACATGAGTTTTTTCCCTGGGTGGGCATACATATAGGCGAGAAAGGCTCGCAAGTTCGCGAACTTCTGCCAGTAATCACCCGGCATTTTATTTAGTAACGATTTCTTACCATGAACGACCTCATCATGAGAAATCGGCAATACAAAATTCTCGGAAAAAGCATAGAACAAAGAGAAAGTAATCAAGTTATGGTGGTACTTCCGGTGAATCGGATCCATCTCCATATACTTAAGCATGTCGTTCATCCAGCCCATGTTCCATTTATAATTGAAGCCTAGACCTCCGATATAGGTTGGCGCACTGACGAGCGGCCATGAGGTGGACTCTTCGGCCATCATCAATACATCTGGTGTTTCCTCAAAAATAGCTTCATTCATTTTTTTGATAAACGAAACGGCTTCCAAGTTTTCACGCCCGCCGTACTCATTCAGCTCCCACTCTCCATCTTCCTTGCCGAAATCCAAATACAACATGCTAGCAACGGCATCCACCCGCAAGCCATCGAGGTGGTATTCCTTCAGCCAGTAAATCGCGTTCGAAATCAGGAAACTCTGAACTTCGTTTCTAGCAAAATCGAACGTAAGCGTACCCCACTGCGTTTTCTCCGCCTTACTAGGATTTGCATATTCATAGAGAGCTTCTCCATCGAACCGACGTAACCCATGGGCATCCTTACAAAAATGCCCCGGAACCCAATCCAATATGACACCGATTCCATATTTATGACACTGGTCGACAAAATATTTGAAATCGTCAGGGGTTCCATAACGGGATGTGACAGAGAAGTACCCGGTAGCTTGATATCCCCATGAACGGTCAAAAGGGTGCTCTGTCAATGGAAGGAGTTCAATATGGGTATATCCGAGGTCCTTTACGTAAGGAATGACCATCTCTGCGTAGTCTCGGTAATTGTAAAAAACCTCAGGTTCTATGTTTTTCCATGAACCAAGGTGAAGCTCATAGATCGACATCGGAGATTCATAGGGGTTCTTCGCTTTTCTCTGCTTCATCCATTCATCATCACCCCAGGAGTAATTGTCCAAAGGATGGACGACAGAAGCCGTATCAGGACGAAGTTCGCTGGAAATAGCATATGGGTCCGCTTTCAGCTGAAGATGACCGTGAGTGGTTAAAATCTCATATTTGTACATGGTGCCTTTATCAAGACCTGGAATGAAGGCGATCCAAATTCCGTTATCATTGATTTTTTCCATGGGATTCTCCCGACCGTCCCACTCGTTAAACATCCCGACGACACTCACCTGAACCGCATTTGGAGCCCAAACAGCAAAACGGACACCTTTCTCTCCGTTTCTCGTCTCCGGATGCGCCCCGAGCAGCCTGTGACTGTAACGGAGATTTCCTTCATGGAATAAATAGATATCATGCTCTAAAGTTGTATCTTGGACCACACCATCACTCCTCTTAAATCTAGTAGATTTTTAGTTTCTGTTGATGAACATGCAAAAAATTTACGTGTTTTATTTTTGCCTATATTCATCATAAAATCAGAAAACCTCTTTTACAATTGCTATTAATAAAAATTTTCTGAAAAGTTTTGTCGAATCGTGACGAATTTTTATACAAAATTATTATTTCTGCTTACTTTGATAACAACGTTTATAAGTAAGCGCTTGCATGATTATGTACTTCCCTCTTCCTTTTATGGAAAAACATGACTTATACAAAAGATTCCAAATATAGGACTTTTATAGTAATGAATATATAGGTATTCATCGTTTGGAAGAATTGCTTTTTGTTTTTGCTCAGTCTCTAAAGAAATATAGGTTGGAAGATCTAAGAGGCGGAAGATAGTAGCTTAACAATAGAAGAAAACGATGAACCACTCTGTGTGAATTCTTATTGGTTAATGGGCAAAAAATAGACTGGCAATGGACAAGAATTCATAAGGAGCAGATTGACTCCTTGTTGTTTCTCTTACATCGAGGGAGACTTCCCTGCCCCCAATGAAACCAACTATTTTAGAAAAGCCGATTTTGAGGAAAAAGGACGATCTTTTAGATTTACATAAACTTCTAGCTTGGAGAGTGTTTCATTGAAAAAGATTAGTGGTATAGCTTTACAAGAATTAAAGGGTTAGCTGGAGACAGATGTTCCAGTGGCTTTTTCTCTCCTTTGCAAAAAGAAAGCAGATAGAGGAATTCCTAAAACATAAAAGAGGTGAAGAGTCATGTCATTAGCGGGAATCAGTTTACTCATCATCGCGATTGCCTTTGCATTCATAGCCATCTTCGTCGTGAAAACATTGAAAGCTGCATCGAGTACGATGACGAGTGTTTCAGACGTTAGAAAAAGTCGAAGGACAGATGCAGGGCATCACAACAGAATCAGAAAGCTTACTAAAGAAAACGAATCACATTGCTTCAGATATTGAAACCAAAACGAAGACGCTTGACGGTCTGATGGACGCCCTCAGCAATGTCGGTACCACGGTCGGTCATGTCAACCAGTCCATTCAGGGCGTTTCTGAAAGTGTCGCGCATGCTTCTCATGAAAGAGATGAAAAAGTAACAAAAGCACTCCGTTGGGGAGATGCAGCAATTGAACTGTATCTGAAATGGAAGAGAAAAAAAGTACAATAAAGAAGAGAGGTTTTTCAGATGGACTTTTTAGGAATCGGTGTTTTAATTATCGGGATCGCCTTTGCGATTGTCTCCATTTTCCTCATTAAAGCATTGAACAACTTGGCAGGTGTCCTTGGCGGAGTTAAAAAAACCGTCGATCAACTGCCAGAGCAACTGGATTCTGTCATGAAAGAAACGACAGGTGTCCTGCACCACAGTAATGATACATTAGCTGATGTGAATGAAAAAATTCGGGCGCTCAGTCCTCTTTTCTACATCGTCGGTGATATCGGTGAGTCTTCCAGGAAACTTACTTCCTCTCTTGTTGATATGACCTATTCCCTCAAGCAGACAACGCATGAAGGCGAACAAAAGATTAACGAAGAAGGTTGGCGCGGAGTTTACGGTGCTCTAGCTTTGACGTATTACTTTTCACAAAAACGGAAGGCAATGAAAGCCACTCAGTTGGAGACCACTTCCTCATGAAGGCTCTCGAGTGGATCATTGGAATCGTCGCCGGTTTCATCAGTGGATTAGCTTTAAGGATATGGGTCAAGGAACCTTCTGTTTCAAAAATGAAGTATGACCGCAAAAAAGAGGAATTTTATAATGCAGGTAGAAATCAATATGAAGACATCCAAACGACAAAAGAAAAAATGCGTATGGAAGCGCAAAAAAATTTAACCACCGAAAGGGGAACTTCCTAATGGAAAACCAAAATGTAAATCAAAATGTTAACCAGCAACCACAAGCTCAAACAACTAAAAAAAGAGGCAACAAAAAATTGCCGATTGCTATCTTAACAGGGGCATTAATCGGCGGGGCTTTCATTCTTATTAAAGACCCTAAAGAAAGAAAGCGTCTGAAAGAAGGCACGCGTTCAACGAAAGACGCGGTTTCTGACTATGCTTCTGAGGTAAAAGAAGATCCATCTGCAAAAAAAGATGACCTTGTTACACGCGTCCGTAACGTGGTGAACATTGTAAGTGAAGCTGCCGCAACTGTTCAAGACGTATTTAATAACCAAGGAAAAGAGATTGCCGATAGAGCCAAAGATATTAAAGAAGAGTCTGAAGAAATTATAAACACAGCAAAAGAGGCCGGAGAAGATTTGCAGGAAGTGGGCGATAAAGCCCAAGAAGCGAAGGACGAGCTTAAAGAAGATTCAGCTGAGGAAGAAGCTAAATTACCTCAAGAAAAAGTCGTAGAGGTCAATCCTCCACGCTAATTCTATTCTGCAAGAAAGAAGCCCTGCACATAAAAGTGCAGGGCTTCCTGTTTTTTCACGACCACTGAAGGAGGATATGTTACGTATTCATCGTGTAACACCTGAAATGTTCCATTTAGATAGAATTCGGTTCTTCACGTTTATTCTGTAAGCTCCGTCAACTGTTGAGAAGAAGCTGCCACCTTATAGACTGCGCCATTTATTTCCTCGATCACCTGAGCGAATTGTTCGAGCTCTGCTTCAATCCCTGCATTATACATTTTGTTCTGACCCATCGCGGATACGATTTCTGTAAAAAATTGATTGATTTGACCCATGCTGTCAGCACCTTCAGAAATCATGGTGTTGATGTTTCCGACATTACTTGAAACATTATGAATCTGACCACTTGTAGTGGAAATTAAGTCTGAAACCTCTGCTACTGAGTTCTGCGTCTGTTCAGACAACTTCCGCACCTCATTTGCGACCACAGTAAAACCTGCACCGTGCTCACCCGCTCTTGCAGCTTCGATTGATGCATTCAATGAGAGTAAATTTGTCTGTTCAGCAATGGAAGAAACGATAGTTACGATTTTACTAATCTCTTCAGCGACATGTTTTAATTTTTCCATGTCCCCCGATATTTCATTGATATTTTCTTGGATCTCGTTCATTTGTTTTTGCTGAATTTCCAAACGCTGCTTGCCATCCATTGACTGCTGCTCCACTTGTTGAGCGACTTGGGAACCTTTTTTAGAGTCACTGACAATCTTATCTGTCTGTTCCGTCAATTGCTCTGTGGAAGCACTCGCCTGTTGGGAGACAGCCGCCACCTCTTCGGACATTTGATCTACTCGACGGTAAGCCTCTTCTCTTCGCTCCACTTCAATCTGACGGAGATCTTCGGCTTTTTCCTGAAACATTTCCAGCACGAGCTGCTGCTCAATATTTAATATTTTGGTCGTTGCACGAGTCGCCTGGCCATAATGTTCATGTGGAAGTTCCTCTTCATAAATATCCATAAATGATAATAATAGGTCCCGGAAAGCACACATGTACCATTTCGGTTCCAGTCCGATTTTCAAATGAACGGTCGCAATCCTTTTTCTTTTTTCAATAAATGTGTGATCAATTGTACCATTGAACATTTCCTGAATATGAACGGTCAATGTTTGTTTTAATCGATCAACAGAACTATGGTCCTTGATGATCCGTTTTAAGGATGGTTCACTTTCCAAGTTTTTATAGAATTGGGTAACGATTCGATCGATGTGATTGCTGATCACCGGCTGTAAAGATTGCAGAATCGCCAAATCCTGTTCACTAAGATGAACCATTTCGAACTGTGTATGTAAATTGGAACCTTCTTGTATGTCAATGACTCCTGTAAATCCTTCCCCGAGCGGTCGAACTTCCTCTTTCTTCTTCGTCATGAATATACCCATGTTCTTCCCCCTTAAGTTGACTCTCTCTTCTAGTAATATCGACTTTAACGAGCGAACAGTTAAGTAAGAGATTCCACTTCTTCCCCAAACGAACTCTATACTTAAAGACTCAGTTTCGAGATGTTCATGTGAATATAGGGGCTCCGGGAAAAGGTTCGCTTTCCATGGGGCGGGCGGTGAGCCTCCTCAGGCTACGCCTTCCGGGGTCTCACCGTTTCCCTCCGCCCCTCTACCATGTTAGTGTTTCGAAACCACTTCTATAATAAGCAGCTTATCCAAATTGACGAAAGTACGAGAATTAAACTCCCAGGTCATGTATTTAGCTCCCGGGAGCGCTTTATGATTATATCAGTGTGGTGGTGAAAGACAGTCCTCACGTGGGAGGGGTTCATTTCTCACTTTCATCGAATGGGTGGTTGGGAAGCAGCGAGACTCCCGCAGGAATGGATGGGCTGGAGAGACCCCGCAGAGCTTTAGCTCGAGGAGGCTCTCCGTCATCCCCGCAGGAAAGCGAGCCGCTTCCCAGCCACCCCTGACTCTCCAAACAGCAAACGAACCCTGCAACACCTCTCACAATCTTTCCATTTAGTTGAAGTGCATGGCTTTTGAAGAAGAAAATCCCCCATACGGCATGATGCCGTATGGGGGATTAGGTTACGCGTCAGCGTTGTATCCTAAACGCTCACGGTCGACGTACTCATTCGGAACTTCTCCAAAATGTGTACTGTGGTTTTTGAATTGAGCTTTTCGGCCATTCCGGTGCTCGCCATGGCTCTTTCTTTCCTTGAACTGGCGATCCGGTTTTTTTTCCTTGTTGCCCATCCTAATCACCTCGTGTAAAACATAATGTCTTACACGGTTATTATGTTTCGATATCCTGAAATTATTCATGCACATGAAACGAAGGTTGGTTTGTCCCCCATCTCTCCAAATGCCTGCGGAATAACGCCATGACAATCAAATGAGCCTTTGCCTGTGTGTACTTATATAAGAACCATGGCAATGATGGCATATAGTCATGAATGGCTACAATCGCTTCATTTTTCTCTGGAATTTTCCTGAATTCCAGTCTCCCCCTGACGTTTTTCTCTTTATTGGACAAACGGCCCCCGGATATATAATACAAAGCACGGTCCTTCGTACTTCTCTCTGCTGAGTAGGTGAATTCGAGCAGTGGTATGTCATTAAAAATCACACCAATTTGACAACAATGGGTTTCATCCACGGTCGTTTTCACCCATGGATTCAATACCGTTTCCAGCCACTTCACATAATACTTCCCAATCCAGTCTGCAGAATGGCCCTGAGGGAGCGGGATACGCTGGACAGAGCGGACATCATCCTACATGGAAGGGAGACCTGGCCTGTTCCATTTGCTTTTAGGTTGCTTTTCTTCCTCTCTTAAAGCCCATTCGGCCGCTTCCTCGAAAGGGATTTCCCCTTCACTGATTCCATCCACTTTATTTTTTGAATGGGTAACCATCGGATGAATAAGGCTTTCAATGAGTGGGTATACCATTTCTTTAGACGCACCTGTTACAAGCCTTACCCAGAGCTTAGATAAATCAATGGTCAAAAAAGGTATATGAACTATAAAAGGTTTCCTGCCCATAACGCCTGCCACTTTTTGCATCATTTCTTCATAAGTCATCACATCCGGGCCGCCAACGTCTATCGAACGCCCCTTTAGGCTATCTTTGCCGATACTTTGGTCGAGGGAACCGATCACGTCCGGTAAGGCAATCGGTTGCGTCTTGGTCTTCGTCCATTGCGGGAGAACCATAAAAGGAAGTCGCTTCACTAACTTTTTCAATATCGGAAACGAAGATCCTCTTGGGCCAACAATAAGCCCTGCCCGGATCGTTGTCACAGGTACTCCGTAAGCCCCTAGAATCTTTTCCACTTCAAGCCGACTGCTCAAATGACGGGAAAGTTCCGGTTGGTTTTCAGGGATGATGCCACTCAAATAAACGATTTGCTTCACGCCTACTTTTTTGGCCGCCTGAGCAAAATTATCAGCAAGGATCACATCCATATCTTCAAAAGACCCCTGGGTCAACTTAGCTGAAGGCATCATCGAGTGCACTAGATATACAGCGATATCCGCTCCATCCAGGCCTTTTTCTGCATCAGCCATCGAGTATAAATCGCACGAACGCCAGGTCACTTGGTCACTGTCTTCCTTTTCGTCGCCGTTTCGGGATAAGGCGATAATGTGTGAGCGGTCTTTCAGTTTTTCCATTAAATTTTGGCCTATATATCCACTTGCCCCCGCAAGAGCAACGATAGTTTTATTTTCCACAGTTATCACTTCCTTACGTTTTTTAAACCTAGTACCCTCGGACTATGCATATGTAACACCTATCCTTTGAGCAATGCTTGACTATATGGCAGGATTGTAAAAGGTTCTATTCCGAGATGTTTGTGTCAGTTTATAGCTTTGAAAAAATCCGACGCACTGATACACCTCATCACAACTTAGTCCTGTATACGGAAAATATATCACGAAAATTGAGGAAGACTTTGATTAAGATTGTGTAAATGGTAAGCAATACCGTTGACATCCTTGTTCACATGCCTTATCTTACCCTAGTAAACCTCAGTAAACCAATCAGCTTTATTCTGATTAAAAATAGAAAAAGGAGGGGTTCACCATGAGTAAGTTGTGGAGAATCTACACACAAACATCATTGATTAAAAAAATCACCGTCGCCTTGGTGCTAGGTGTATCCGTTGGTCTCCTGTTTGGAGAAGACGCTTCTGTTCTAGCCCCTTTTGGTGATCTATTGCTCCGTCTCTTGAAATTTATCATTGTGCCGTTGATTCTGTTCACTCTTGTTGTAGGGATTAATCAGACAAGCATTCATTCATTGGGACGCATGGGAGGAAAGGTCTTCCTTTATTACCTCGGTACTTCTGCCCTTGCCATCCTGGTGGGCGTATCCGTTGCCACTTTGTTTAATCCGGGTACAGGGATGAGTCTTGGAGATGAAACCGTCGATGTCCCTGAAAACCCTGGCGTCACCAGCGTGCTTTTAAACATCGTGCCCGAAAATATTCTTACAGCCTTCACCGAAATGAACTTGCTTGGAATCATTTTTACTGCAATCGTCTTTGGTTTGGCACTCTCTTACATGCGTTCTACCAACGCTTATCAAAGTCTTGGAGGTCACCTGTACAAAGTCATTAATGCTTTAAATGAGGCCACTTTAATCGTCATGAAGGGAATCCTTCAATATGTCCCCGTCGGGATTTTTGCGATTATCGCTGAAGTCGTTGGGACACAAGGGGCAAACACGTTATTTGAGCTCGGAAACTTCATTGTCGTCCTTTACGTAGGTTTACTTGTACAATTAGCCATTTATATTCTTTTCCTATTTATGAGCAAGCGAAAACCCACTGCTTTTTTCAAAGAAGCACGCACTCCTATGTTGACCGCCTTTGTTACACAGAGCAGTTCTGGTACGCTTCCTGTCACATTGAATGCTGCAAAGAACCTGGGATTGAATAAAAGCTTGTATGGATTCAGCCTCCCATTAGGAGCGACAATTAATATGGACGGAGCAGCTATTCGAATTGCTGTATCTGCCGTATTCGCTGCCAACATTATCGGCGATCCATTAAGCTTTGTCTCCATCCTTCAAATTGTCATTGTGGGTACACTTGCTTCTGTTGGGACAGCTGGAGTTCCAGGAGCCGGAATCATCATGATTGCGACTGTGTTCTCTCAAGTCGGACTGCCTATGGAAGCTGTCGCTCTTCTTGCATCCGTAGACGTTCTGATCGGCATGGGGGCCACAGCCCTAAACGTAACCGGCGACCTTGTCGGAACTTCACTTATTAACAAAACAGAAAAAAGCCAATCCTAAAGCCAGAAATCCTCCGTCTGTACAGACGGAGGATTTTTTCACTATATGGCAGGTTTCTTGAAGACTTGATTTCGAGACTTTAGTTAAGTGGATGGGGGCTCACCGCCCGCCCCATGGAAAGTGTTCAAATGCGAAATCGTCCTGGTAGACACGACTGGCATAAGCAGAACAGCAAAAGAATGTGCTCTTTCATTCCTTTGCTGTTCTGCTTATGACGCGAGTGTCTGGACGATGGAGCAAGACGAACGGTTTTCCGGAGCCCCTAAACACACAAAAAATCTCGAAACGGAGTCTTCCAGAACAGTGAGCTTTAGTTGAAGAAGGAAAGACGATTAAAAATCATTAAAGATTTAATAAAAAATGTAGTTTCAAAAAAACAAATAACAGGGAAAGTGAGAAAATGTTGCAATTACACAAACGGGAAACATCCCCTTTAAGAAAGAGGTGAACATATGACTCCGAATGAAATAGGCTTCGCACTTCTATACATCGGTGTCTTCCTTTTGATCGGTAAAATTATCCGGGTCAAATGGACATTACTACAAAATTTATTCTTACCCTCCTCCATTATCGGAGGGTTTATCGCACTCTTCCTTGGTCCTCAGGTACTCGGAAAGTTCATGCCGGAAGACAGCTTCTTCTCAAACGGGGTCATGACTGAATCCATTATGGAAGTATGGTCCGCCCTTCCCGGTCTCATGATCAATGTGGTATTTGCTGCTCTTTTCCTTGGAGCTGCCATACCAAAATTAAAAGATATTTGGTATTACGCCGGTCCGCAGCTGGCGCTTGGATGGTCTGTGGGCTGGGGTCAGTATGTGGTCGGGATTACACTGGCGGTACTCATCTTAGTTCCTTTCTTTGATCTCCCTGCCATGTCAGGTGCTTTGGTTGAGGTTGCTTTTGAGGGTGGCCACGGGACGGCTGCGGGAATGGCGAGTACTTTTGAAGAGCTTGGTTTTGCAGAAGCTTTCGATTTGGCCATCGGCCTTGCAACAATCGGTGTATTATCTGGAGTTATTTTTGGAATCATCCTCATTAACTGGGGTGTTCGAAATAAAAAGACGAAAGTCATTGAAGATGTGGAAGACTTTTCTGATTTAAGAAAACGTGGAGTGATGGAGTACCAAAACCGTGAACCAGCGGGAAAAATGACCTTACGTCCGGAATCAATCGAACCGTTATCCTTCCACCTTTCTATCGTTTTCATCGCTATTCTGCTCGGCTGGCTATTATTGCAAGGGTTGATTGGTCTCGAGTCTATCACCATCGGATCTGATTTTATGAGCTATATTCCATTGTTCCCGCTAGCAATGATTGGTGGAATTGCTCTCCAAATCTTTTTCAGTAAATGGGATAAATACAACCTCGTTGACCGGAGAATGATTAACAGAATTCAAGGACTTGCGCTCGATATCCTTATTCTGACGGCAATATCCACTGTGTCATTAGATGTCATTGGCGAATACCTCGTTCCATTTGTGATTCTAGCGGCTGCGGGGATCGCTTGGAATTTATTCGGATTCCTTGTGCTTGCTCCTCGAATGATTCCACAATACTGGTTTGAACGGGGAATTGGAGACTTTGGACAATCAATGGGTGTCACCGCAACAGGGTTGCTTCTGATGCGCGTTGTCGATCCTGATAATGAATCCCCCGCTTTTGAAGCATTCGGATACAAACAACTGTTTTATGAACCCTTCTTGGGTGGAGGGTTTGTGACAGCTTTATCTGTTCCGTTCATTTCTCAATTCGGGCCATGGCCGACGCTGATCGTAGCCGTCGCCATGACAGCGATTGGTATCTTTTTTGGACTGTTTTACTTCGGAAAACAAAAAGCAGCCTAAACAAAACAACGTCTGCGCATAGCAGGCGTTGTTTTTCAATGTAATAATCTTAGATGCCTAATTTTTTAACAGGAAATATATGCAGGATACTGAACAAATACTCTTTATTATGATATGATATTTTATTAGTTGCCTAAGTATTTTAGAAAGAAGGTTAAATGATGTCATCTCAAGAAATTAACCGTATCCCTTTGATGATCGTGCTCATATCAGGTGCCTTTGTAGCGATATTAAATCAAACCCTGTTAGCTACGGCCCTGCCTCACATAATGGCAGATTTGAATTTAGACGCAAATACAGCCCAATGGCTGCAGTCGATCTTTATGTTAGTGAACGGAATCATGATCCCTATCACAGCTTTTTTAATTGAACGTTTTTCTACGAGAGGATTGTTCATGACAGCCGTTGGATTATTTGCTGTCGGAACACTTGTCTGCGGAATTGCCCCTAATTTTTCAATTCTTTTGTCAGGAAGAGTGTTGCAGGCCTCAGGTGCCGGTATTATTCTTCCATTAATGCAGACGATTATGTTCCTCGTTTTCCCTATTGAAAAAAGAGGGTCAGCGATGGGCATGTTCGGTCTCGTCATTGCTTTTGCACCGGCCATCGGCCCGACATTATCCGGCTGGCTCGTCGAACAGTTCCCATGGAGAAGCCTGTTCTTCGTCATTTTGCCAATCGCAATTGCCGACTTGATCGTCGCTTACTTCATTTTGAAAAATGTAACGAAGCAGACGTTCCCTAAAGTTGATCCGATATCCATTATCCTATCTACGTTTGGTTTTGGCGGAATTTTATACGGATTCAGTGTTGCCGGTAGTGCCAGCTTCTTAAGTCAAGAGGTGCTCATTTCTCTAGCTGTCGGAGCGATTACGTTGACGCTTTTCATCACCCGCCAAATGAAATTGGAAAAACCAATTTTGGAATTCCGTATTTTTAAATATAAAATTTTCACCCTGACGACAGCACTCGGGATGATTGTTTTTATCTCCATGATCGGTGGGGCGGTCATTTTACCGATTCTCATGCAGGACATGCTTGGATTTACAGCCTTTGAGTCAGGCTTGATGCTATTGCCAGGAGCATTGTTAATGGGCATAATGAATCCAATTACCGGCCGTCTGTTTGATAAATTCGGTGCGCGTTGGCTTGCGATCATTGGTCTCGGACTTCTCACAGTTTCCACATTCCTGTTTACGAACCTTGATCCATCGACGACCTTTCTGTATTTGGCTCTCGTCAATTGTGTCCGTATGTTCGGGATTGCTATGGTGATGATGCCTGTGACTACAGCAGGACTTAACCAGCTGCCACAGCATTTAATGCCACATGGAACGGCCATGAACAATACCATGCGTCAAGTTTCCGGAGCCGTCGGTACGGCTATGCTCGTTTCTGTGATGACGAGTCAAACCATTCCTTCTGAAGGTGTGACCGGTCTGATTCATGGAGTGAACGTTTCCTTTATTGTTGCTGGGATCTTTGCTGTTTCCGGTTTTATCATGGCATTTTTCATTAAAAAATCCCGTTCGGATGAAGGTGAATTAAGTAACGCTTGAAAATTTCACACAAGGAAAGCCTCGCTGACAGGACAGCGAGGCTTTTCTTTATTCAAAGGAATTATACAAAAAATAGATACGTCGTCACCAATATAAACAGCAAAAAGGCCACAGAGGTCATATAGACAATAATCCGGTGGGAAGAGACAAAGCGGTCCTCATTGATATTCTTCCGCGTATGATAATAATTCACGGTTGCACCAATAATCGTCATTACGCCAAGAAACAAGGAGGATATGCTGACGAGCATCGCCAGATTATTCGTGAAATCCCCGGCCGTCGGAAGGGCTGAAATATGGAGCGTTGTAGCTAAAAACCCGATCCCGACAAGGGCGATACTCGTCCGAATCCAAGCTAAATATGTCCGTTCATTGGCTAAATGCTGCTGAATGAGTTTTCTTTCATCTACCATTAACCACCATCTCCTTTTTCCACTATCCTTATCTTACAACGTCAGAACCCCGTCATGCACGGATCCCTATTTTTATTAGAGAAAGTGTCACAAAATATACATAAGGGGGTATATTGTATTTTAGAGAAACACGGAGTAATCTATAGATAAGACTTAATGTGAATCATTTCACATTAAGGAGAGAAGGGGAGGATGACGGTGTCAAAAAAAATTATTATCGTGGGCGGTGTCGCCGGCGGAGCAACTGCTGCAGCCAGACTAAGACGCCTGAGTGAAGAAAATGAAATCATCTTGATTGAAAAAGGAACGTACATTTCTTTCGCAAACTGTGGTTTGCCTTATTATATTGGAGAAGTGATCACCGACCGGGACCGGCTCCTTGTCCAAACCGTTGAAGGAATGTCAAAAAAATTCAATCTCGATATCCGCAACCTTAGTGAAGCCACAGAAATTGACCGAGAAAGAAAAACGCTCACCATTAGAAAAGTGGATACGGGTGAAACATATAAGGAAACGTACGATACACTCATCTTATCCCCTGGAGCAAAGCCTATTGTTCCACCTTTCAAAGGTATAAAAAAAACTGAAAATCTTTTCACTCTACGTACAGTCCCTGATACGGATAAAATTAAGGCGTGGGTGGACGATCAAGCGCCTGAACATGCTGTCATTATAGGTGGAGGGTTTATTGGCTTGGAAATGGCTGAAAACCTAGTTCACCGTGGCGTAAAGGTGACGATTGTTGAACTTGGAAGCCAGGTGATGGCTCCGCTCGATTACGAGATGGCAGCCATGGTGAATAAAGAGCTGAAAAACAACGGGGTTAACTTAATCTTCAATGACGGGGTAAAAGCTTTTGAAGACCAGGGGAAAATGATCCTTTTACAGAGCGGCCGTTCCATTGCGAGCGATTTAACGATCTTATCCATTGGTGTCCAACCTGAAAGCGACCTTGCTAAAAAAGCTGATCTCGATATCGGATCCCGTGGCGGCATCCTCGTAAATGAACACCTTCAAACGAAGGATGAAAACATTTATGCGATCGGCGATGCCATTGAAGTCAAAGATTATATCCAGCAAACTCCTGCAATGATCCCACTTGCCTGGCCGGCCAACCGGCAAGGACGTTTGGTTGCCGACCACATCCACGGTCAACCAGTCGTCTATTCAGGTACATTAGGAACGTCTGTCGCAAAAATTTTCAATCTTACCGTCGCAACTACCGGGAATAACGAGAAACTTTTGAAGAGTCTTCAAAAAGAATATGAAGCGATTCATATACATCCGGCGTCAAACGCGTCCTATTACCCCTGGCGGGAGCCCAGTATCCTTAAAGTTGCTGTTCGATCCTAGCACAGGGAACATACTAGGGGCCCAAGGTGTCGGCATAAAAGGAGAGAAAAGAATTGATGTGATTGCAACAGCCATCAAAGGGGACTTGAAAGTAACCGATTTGGCAGATTTGGAGTTGGCTTATGCCCCTCCGTATTCATCAGCTAAAGATCCTGTGAACATGGCAGGTTACGTAGCTTCAAATGTGATGGATGGTGAAGTATCCGTTTTTCACTACCATGAAGTAGCTGACCTTGTTGCAAAAGGGGAAATCATTGTGGATGTCAGAGAACCGAAAGAGCGGGAAAACGGAGCCATTGAACGATCCATCAATATTCCTTTAGGAGAATTACGAGACCGATTGAATGAACTGCCTAATGATCGTCCTATTTATGTGCACTGTCAGGTCGGTTTAAGAGGGTATCTGGCGACAAGGATCCTTACTCACAACGGGTATCAAGTCAAGAATTTAAGTGGTGGTTACAAAACTTACGAAAGCGCCGTTCAGGCATAAGAAAAAGGAGGGGACATGATGGATGCCCCCTCCTTTTTTGGTTTTGCAATGGTATTAGTCGTTTTAGTTACTACGGATGGTCAGGCTCTGGCTTACAGGTCCAGGATCCTCCCAAAAAAGCGCTCCCTTTTGTTTTTTTCTGGACGGGATAACTGTTCGGAATTGTCGACAAATACACAAACAATCAGCAGTACAAAAAACCGACCGCTATCATCCCGGGCACCCATATCATTTATTTTTGTAACGCTGCTTCGTATCGTTCATAATAGCTGTCTACATTATTCAGTAACAACAACTCGGTATATAAATAGGCCTTCATATTGAAATCAGAGAAATCGATGTTCGTAAGCTCCTGGATTTGCTTGATTCGATAATTCAGTGTATTGGGATGGATGAACAGTTCATTCGCCGTCTGCTTTCCTTTCCCGTTGTTCGCAAGGTACGCTTCTAATGTGAAGAGAAGGTCCGTCTGCTTCGTCGTGTCATTTTTAATCAACGTCAGCAAGTCTTCACTGTAGTAATCCTCCGAACTGTTTTTTTCGTACAATGCCGCTAAGTAGCGGTACAAACCAAGTTTGGAGAACTCGCGCGGCATCGTTTCAGGACGCGGGCCGATGAAGTTCGCGGTCTCAATCACTTCCAACGCTTCAAGAAAGCTTTTTCGCATGTAATAAATTTTCGTGTATTCTTTCCCGACACCAATGAGGAAATGATAAAAATCTTCCTCCCCTGTTTCCACTTTGACCACATCAATGAGGTCACGGGCGATATCCCTTGATGAAAAGCGGTCGGATTCTCTCCCCTCAATAAACAGAATCAATTGGAATTCGGTTTTCAAGTAATACAGGTGGCGGTTCGTACGGAAGCGGTTCACCGTGTTTTCCAAATCATCCAGCATCGACTTGTACTGAGGAGCAGTCACTGAAAAAACAACGACTGAAAATCGATCCGGGACCTTAAGTTGAGCGAGAGAAGCATCATGACGAAACTGGCTTTCACTGGCGTATTCATGATGAAGGAGCTGCCAGAGAAGCTCCTCTTTACGTCCTTCTTTGGCGTTCTCTTTCATGAACTGATCATAGATCAACTTCCCGAGATGGCCGTTGATTTCCTCTAAAAATTCCATTTCCTCTGCGTTCAAGGATTGCTCCGATTCCTGAACCCACACGTACCCAAGCGTATGTCCAAGGTGCTTGGCGGCAATGACGACACGCTGTTGAAATCCAAGATCCTCCATGGGATGGACGCGGATAGGATCTGATTGTTTTTCCAAACGAGTGACAATGCCTTCTTTCTTTAAACGATCGATAATGAAGATCGGACATTTTTTCGAAAGAATCGTTTTCTGCTGTGTCTGATCGAAATCATCAAACGCCGAACTATAGGCAATCAATTCGAAATTTTTATTTTCAATAATGACAGGCTTCTTCAACTTCGAACTGATCAGCTCTGTCGCTTTATGAATATCTTCTGCCTGAAGGATCAATTCTTTGACTTCCATAGGAATCCTGACCTTTCCGAGTAGGTTGAATGTCATGTATCGTTACCCTCCATTATATCGGTTGTGGATGGAAAGAAAAAGAAATATATCTAAGGCATCTTGAATAACTTTCATGCTGTTCCTTCGTTTAATACAGGAATCGGTGATCATTCGCTTTCCTGCTTCCGTTCAAGCAAAATACGGTAAACAGAACGATGTTATCCTATGAAAAAAGCTCTCCCAAGTTTGGGAGAGCCTTAGGCTTTTTTTAAAACATTTCAGAGATCGTCTTCGCTTGCATGTGTAGAGCAAGGTAGTCAGGTCCGCCGGCTTTGGAGTCTGTTCCACTCATCTTGAAACCGCCGAATGGCTGATAACCGACGATGGCTCCTGTACAGTTACGGTTGAAATACAAGTTCCCTACGTGGAAGTCGTATTTCGCTTTTTCCAAGTGGTCACGGTTGTCAGAGATGACCGCACCTGTGAGACCGTATTCTGTATTGTTGGCAATGTCGATGGCTTCATCGAAGTTTTTCGCTTTTGTGAAGCAGACGACCGGTCCAAAGATTTCCTCCTGTTGCATACGGGAATCCGGAGCGAGATCCGCAAATACCGTTGGCTCGATAAAGTACCCTTTCGAGTCGTCCCCTTTACCACCTGTGACTAGACGGCCTTCTTCTTTACCGATCTCCATGTAGCTCATGATCTTATCATAAGCGCCCTGGTCGACAACGGGTCCCATGTAGACGTTCTCTTCAGATGCATTTCCGACGGTCAGCTGTTCAGCGCGTTCTTTTACTTTTTCCAACACTTCATCATACACATCTTCGTGAACGACGGCGCGTGAACCGGAAGAACATTTTTGACCGGAGAATCCGAAGGCGGAGACGATAATGGCATCGACCGCTGTTTCGATATTCGCTTCCTTATCGACGACGACAGTGTCTTTCCCGCCCATTTCAGCAATCACTTGCTTAAGGTGGTTCTGACCTTCTTGAATTTCTGCCGCACGTTTAATGATACGTGTTCCAACATCACGGGAACCTGTAAAGGAAATCAGGGCCGTTTTAGGGTGATCGACAAGATAGTCACCGACTTCGCCACCGCTTCCTGGCACGAAGTTCAAGACACCTTTCGGTAGACCTGCTTCTTCAAGTACTTCTACGAATTTCGCAGCAATGACAGGGCTGTTACTTGCCGGCTTCATAACGACCGTGCTTCCTGTAACAAGTGGAGCAACCGTTGTACCTGCCATGATGGCAAATGCAAGGTTCCAAGGCGGGATAACAACCGCAACGCCAGTGGATGTATAGATGTAACGGTTTTGCTCACCAGGCGGCTTTCAACTGGCTTGCCTTCCTTCAATTCGATCATCTGACGGCCGTAATACTCAAGGAAGTCGATCGCTTCTGCCGTATCTGCATCAGCTTCTTTCCAAGGCTTTCCTACTTCATACACAAGATAAGCGGAAAATTCATGCTTACGACGACGGATGATGTGAGCCGCACGGAACAATAACTCAGCGCGAGCACGCGGATCCCATTTTCTCCAGTCTTCAAAAGCAGTCGCTGCTGACTGGACGGCTTTTTCCGCTAAGTCTTCATTCGCTTTGGATACGGTACCTACGACCTGCTTCGTGTCCGCAGGGTTTGTGGAGGTAATCGTATTGTCTGTGCGGATACGGTCGCCATCGATGAGAAGATCATGATGCTGCCCTAATTCTTCTTTCACTTGCTTCAGCGCTTCCTCAAAAGCTTTCTTGTTTTCTTCAATTGTAAAGTCTGTGAATGGTTCGTGTTTATAAGGCTGGACCATGATAAAATTCCCCTTTCTAATGTGTAGAAGTTTTATTTACTGAAAACACCTTTTAATGCAAAGGCGATGTTCGCTGGTCTTTCGGCGAGTCTTCTCATGAAGTACCCATACCAGTCTTCTCCATAAGGAAGATACACTCTTACTTTGTACCCTTCTTCAAGAAGATCTTTCTGCATTTGATTCCTCATTCCGTAAAGCATCTGGAATTCAAACTGGTCTTTCGGAATGTTGTGCTCTTTCACAAGCTTTTTCGTATAATCGACAATCGCATCGTCGTGACTTGCAATGGCTGTATAGTTGCCGTTCAACAAATTTTTCTTGATCAGATGCTTCAAATTATTGTCGACGAGATGCTTTTCAGGAAAAGCCACTTTTCCCGATTCCTTATAAGCCCCTTTCACAAGGCGCAAGTAAGGTTGGCACTCATTCAGTCGATCAAGATCCTCATCGGTTCGATAAAGATAAGACTGAACGACCGTACCCAGATTCGGGTAGTCCTTTTTCAACTCCTGATAAATATCTAAAGTAGCCCCGCACCGTGACGAGTCTTCCATATCAATGGTCACCGTGATGTCGTGTTTCTGGGCTTCTTTCAAAATAAGTTCCATATTCTCCATGACCAGCTCGCGACTGATGTCCAGTCCAAGCGATGTCAGTTTCAGAGATACTTCCGACTGCAGCTGGTTACTCGCAATCTGTTGAATACAACGGATGCATTCACCTGCGCGGTCTCTTGATTCTTCCTCACAGTCTACAAACTCTCCTAAATGGTCAACCGTAACGACCAGACCCTCATGGTTCAATTGCTGTATTAATGGAATTGCCTGGGAGAACGTTTCTCCCCCTACTATCTTGTCAGCCCCAAATTTACTGCCAAAGCGCTTAGCGAAGCGATCTAACAACTTATTGTTGGAAAGGTATAAGAAAAAGTTCTTACTGATGGCTTCCAAGATCACCACACCCTTTCATCATTCTCCTATTGATTCACCAAGTGGGCTCGTTAGGTGGAATGGAAGTAATAATGTTTGAACTGTTAAGAAAATTGTAACGAATAGCGCTTACATTCAGCAACGTGTAGCAAACACAAAGATAAGCCCCCAGTTTTATAGTTTAAACACAAAAGCGACTCACCCCCGTTTATAAAAAGACTTCAGCGGGAAGACAGGATGCCTTTAATGTGAGAGTATGGGAAATTATGTAAGACCTGGTACACCAGAATATGTAACTGTCTAGCCCCTCGTATTTTTGACTAGAATGAGAGGTAATGAGATAGAAGATTGAGGTGACACGATGAGTGAATATATTGTTTCGCTGCATTGGATTTATACGTTCGTCATGTTGGCTGGGGCTTTGACGTTTCTATATTTAAGTCGGAATCCGCGGGGTGTTCCGAAGTATGAGTATGTGATTGCGATTATTATTCCTTCATGGTCGGGAGCCGCTTACTTATCCATTGCCTTAGGACAAGGATTGCTCGAACAGCCTGACAAAACTGTGTACTTTGCCCGTTACTTAGACTGGGTGGTAACAACGCCCCTCCTATTGCTCGCACTCGCTTTGACCGCCATGTTTTATGAGAAGAAAAAAGACAAAGCCTTAATCGCTGCTTTAGTAGCAGCTGACGTATTTATGATTCTGACTGGTTTGATTGCCGACTTCTCCTCCGAGACCATCAAATACATCTGGTATGTACTCGGTGTAGTTGCTCTAGTCATCATCCTTTATATTGTTTGGTATCCGTTAAGGAAGATTGCTGCCAAAGGTGGGACGGAACTGAAAAAACACTACCAGCGAACCGCCGCTTACCTGACTATCTTTTGGGTCTGTTACCCGACAGCCTGGATTATTGGCCCTTCTGGAGTCGGGTGGACACAGCAAGCGACAGAGATCACAGCATTCATCATCCTCCCCATCCTATCCAAGGTTGGATTTAGCCTCCTCGATGTAGGAGGACTTCGGCGGTTGCAGCTTTCAGGCGTTGATGATTGATTCATCAACCCTTTTAAATGGAAATATATGTATGACCTGGTCACCCAAAATATGGGTGATTCAAGAATCTATCCGCAATGTCTTTATGACCATAAAAAAAAGAAAGCTTGAAGGAGTCCTTCAAGCTTTCTTTATCCTTTATTTCATAACTAATACGGGGCAGGTGGCATGTTGGACGACGTTATTACTGACACTTCCCAATAACATTTTTTTCACTTTTCCAAGGCCGCGGTTCCCGACGATGATCAAGTCCACCGCTTGCTCCTCCGCATATTTACAAATACCGATACCAGGGTTTTCTTGTACATCACTAACGATGACTTCTGTAATGACACCCACATCAGGTGAAGCCAATTCTTCTTTCAGTCCATCCATTTCTGAACGCAACTTCCCTGCCATTTCGTCCCCTATACTATGGGAGACCGCAGCATTTGTTGCTGGACCTGTGGGTTTAACGACAGATACAATATGAATTTCTCTATTAGAAGTTTCACACGCCTGATTCCTTGCTTCCCATACCGCTTCTCTACTTAAGTCACTCCCATCGTACGCAACGAGAATTCGTTTGGTCATAGGGTAACCCTCCAATAATAGAGTATCGATTTACACTTCCATTATATCACATTGTAAGCGTTATCTTAATAGCGACCTCATCTTTATGCTAATGAGAAGGAATAGCTTTTTCCTTTATCCCCCACTTTATCTCCTAACAATAGACAAACACCCATGACAAGTGTCATGTATATGTCCTGACGTTTGTGTCTTATAAAATGGAGGGGTTTTTCCTATCATATATAACATGAAGAAATATGAAGGAGTCGTTATTATGAACAAGGATAAACAACGAGAGCTGAAGAAAAGCGTTTCAGCCTTTGCGAAACCTGATACAAAAGCGGGCATTCGCCAGTTGATCAATACAATTATTCCATTTGTTTTATTATGGGTATTGGCCTATGCAAGCCTGTCCGTCTCTGTATGGCTTGCTGTTCCTGTCGCTATGATTGCTGGTGGATTCGTCATCCGTCTTTTCATCATTTTCCACGATTGTACACACCAGTCGTTCTTGAAAAGCCAAAAGGCCAACCGCATCATAGGGACGATCACAGGCATTCTAACGTTGTTTCCTTTCGATAAGTGGAAACGAAGCCATTCGATTCACCATGCAACAAGCGGAAACTTAGATAAACGCGGCACTGGCGACATTTGGGTCATGACCGTGGACGAGTATATAGAAGCGTCATGGAAAGAAAGACTCGCCTACCGCCTTTACCGTAACCCAATTGTCATGTTTGGCTTAGGACCGCTTTACTTGTTCCTTGTCTCCAACCGTTTTAATCGGAAAGGCGCCAAAAAGAAAGAGCGCACCAATACGTATGTGACAAATATTGCTGTTCTCGCCATCTACAGCTTGATTATTTGGGCGATCGGCTGGGAAGCATTCTTAATCATACAAATCCCCGTCCTGTACGTTTCAGGGGTCCTAGGCATCTGGTTGTTTTATGTCCAACACCAATTCGAAGATTCTTACTTTGAAGACGAGTCAGAATGGGATTTTGTAAAAGCAGCTGTCGATGGCAGCTCGTATTACAAGCTTCCTAAAATGCTTCAGTGGGTATCCGGCAACATTGGCTTCCACCATGTTCACCATCTAGCCCCTAGGGTTCCGAACTATGCGTTGGAAGAAGCGCACGAAAAGACACCGCCTTTGAAACACGCGACGACAATTACACTGGCCACGAGCCTTGAATCAATCCGATTCCGCCTCTATGATACAGAAAATAAAACATTCATATCCTTCAAGGAAGTGAAACCACTCCTGAAAAAGAAGCGCGTAGCCATGATCGATCAAAGGCAGCCAAGCTTCCAGGATGAATAAAGAAGTTGAAAGTCCATTCCCTCGAATGGGCTTTTCCTTTATGCTAAGAAAAAGGAGGTGGACCCGCATGCAGAACTGGTATCAAATTATTCCGAAAAATACAGGACTCAGCATTTACGTCTGGATCATTTTTTGTTTGTTGCCCTTTTTCTTCATTTTCCGTTCTTCATCCATATACGAAATGCTGTTCGGCATTCTAATGACGCTGATCTTCTTCCTCGCGTACCGGTTGTCGTTCATATCCAACAGCCGATTCGTCTATTTATGGGTCAGTGTGGAGATGGTCATCAGTATCGTCATGACGGCTCTGTTCGGATACATTTATTTCGCTCTTTTCATCGCTTATTTTATTGGTAACATCAAACACCTTGGCGGCTTTTTAGCTCTATATATCGTCCATTTGACGACGACGTTAATTGCAATTACGACGACATTCATTTATCAAATTGATTCTCTTTTTCCGAACCTCCCTTTCATCATCGTTACCGTGATCGGGGTCATTCTCCTTCCATTTACTGTCCGCTACCGGAACCAACAACAAAAACTCGAAGGGGAATTGGAAGATGCGAATGAACGAATTTCACAGCTGATGGTCATTGAAGAGCGTGAAAGGATTGCGCGTGACCTCCATGATACGCTTGGACAAAAGCTTTCAATGATCGGTTTGAAAAGTGATCTCGCCCGCAAGTTAATGACGGTTCAACCGGAAAAGGCCAGTAAAGAAGTGGAGGATATCCGTAACACAGCCCGGACGGCTTTGAAGGAAGTCAGGGAGATGGTATCGAATATGAAAGGGACGAAGCTTGAAGATGAAATTGTCCGCGTCCAGCAGATTATCGAAGCGGCAGAAATGAACTTTCAATTCGAAGGAGACCCGCACGTCACCAATACTCCCCTGCTTGTTGAAAATGTGCTCAGCATGTGCTTAAAAGAAGCGGCAACGAATATTGTGAAACACAGTGAAGCAACCACCTGCTGTGTGACGATCGAACAATTCCCGACTGAAATTCTCATCGGTGTTGAAGATGATGGGAAAGGCCTCCCCACCTCATTGGATCCTTTTCGCGGAAATGGATTACAAGGCATGCGTGAGCGCCTCGAATTTGTGAACGGAAAGCTTGAAATCGAATCAAAAAATGGAACGACACTACGATTCCACGTTCCGAACGTCATTAAAAACAAAGAAAAGGAGGAATGAGCATGATTCGGATTGTCATTGCCGAAGATCAGCGCATGCTGCTAGGCGCACTGGGTGCTCTTCTCGATTTAGAGGACGGCATGGAAGTTGTGGGCCAGGCTCAAAATGGTGAAGAAGCTTGTGAACTTGTAAAAAAATTAAAACCCGATGTTTGCATCATGGATATTGAGATGCCTGTGAAGGATGGACTGGATGCCGCTGAAGAATTATATGAAGAGCCTTGCAAAGTGATCATTTTGACAACCTTCGCCCGGCCCGGATATTTCGACCGCGCCCGGCGTGCGGGTGTCAGTGGTTATTTGTTGAAAGACAGCCCGAGTGAAGAACTCGCCACCGCCATTCGGAAAATCACCAACGGGCAGCGTATCTTTGACCCAGAACTCGTCGACCTGGCATTCACACAGCAAAACCCCTTAACAGAACGTGAGCGCGAGGTCATCCAACTGATGGCTGACGGAAAAAACACCAAAGACATTTCCCAAGAACTGTTCATCACTCCAGGGACCGTTCGTAACTATATTTCTGTCATTTTAGAAAAATTAGAGGTCAGCAACCGCATCGAAGCCATTTCTAGATTTAAAGAAAAAGGCTGGTACAAAAAATCCCGCTAACCCTCCTCAGAAATTCGAACTAGAATGAGGTGCGTTGAGAACCACTCGTTTTCCAGAGGCGAGTGGTTCCCCAGAACCCATTCACACTTACGACATATAAAACTCTTCATCCAGATCATTTAACCCTAAAGTCACGTGAAAAAACCTCGCCCATTACATGAGCGAGGTTTCTGTACTTACAGCTTAAATCGGCGGACTTGTTCATTTAATTGTTCAGCAAGGTTATTTAAGTCTTCAGCTGTTCTGTAAACTTCCTCCATAGAACTGTTCGACTGTTGAGCAGAGGCAGCATCCTGTTCAACACCTGCAGCAGACTCTTCTGTGATCGAAGCAATTTCTTCAATGGAGTGGTTCATCTGCAGGCTGTTTTCTGCAATCTCTTTCAAGTGCGTAGAGATGCTCAGGATTTTGGCGACCATTTCTGAAACGGAACCCTTAATTCCCTCAAACATTGCGCCCGTCTCTTTCATCTGCATGGAACCTTGATCCACTTCTTGATTCCCCGCTTCAAGAGAGCTGACAACACTCCCGGTTTCTTTTTGAATGCCTTCCACTATTTCTGTAATATCACCTACGGAATTTGTGACTTGTTCGGCGAGCTTCCTTACTTCATCTGCAACGACAGCAAAACCTTTGCCATGCTCACCGGCGTATATTTTGTGGCAAAAAAATTGAAGCTGCTTAAAATGACCGTCAACATTATAACCACCGAAAAAGATACTGAAATCCTTTTTTTAAGACTTTTCATGAGAATGCTCCTCTTCCGTATTTTTCCTTTATTTTTTATTGGAAGTAGTATGCGTTCCCTAAAGCCCACATTAGTATGTCCTAGGGTTTTTTCTTATTCAATCTCTCTCAGTTCTTTAAACCTAAAGAAAATAAACACAGAATACATAGTTACTAAAATCGCACCGACCGCCATAATATGATGGATGGATACTCCAAAAGCTAAAACTCCAGATGTTAAGGCATAGCTGACGGGAATCAGTCCCATCGAAGCTAGCGAAATGAGTCCCATCACACGCCCAAGCATCTTCTCTTCAATCAAGCTCTGAATTGCGGCAATGAATGGGATATTAGAACCTGATAAGGCGAATCCGAAGATCCCAAGGCATAGAATACTCATCCAAAGTTCTGTTGTGAAGCTGAGTCCTGTAAACGCCATCCCACCAATGACCAGTGCCAGAATACCAATCTTCCCTCGATTCTTTTTCACGTTCAACACACCCACCACAATTGAACCAAGCAGCATCCCCACAGCCAAACCTGCTTCAAGAAAACTGAAATCCATGGCCGTCCCCTCTAAAATAGTCTTCACAAATAACGGAAGCCCCATTGTCAAAGGTCCGACTAAGAAGAGATTCATAAAGATCGTCGTCAACACGACCAGCGAAATGACACGGGAGTTTTTTACATAAAGCAATCCTTCCTTAAAATCATCCCAAAACTTTTTTTGTTCGTCTGACTCTTCTTTCACTTTTGGTACACGCATACAGAAAATTAAACCACTCGCCACAACGAGCATAATTGCAGTTGTGGCAAACACAATTTCATAGTTTCCAAACGCAATGATGACCCCGGCAAGCATAGGAGCGAGTATGAACGATGTCTGGTTGGTCATCTGGATAATCGAATTGCCTCTCGTAAGATTATCTTTATGAATAATCGAAGGAATGACGGCACTTTCCGCCGCCCAGAAAAAGGCATCCAGAATACCGAAGAAAAAGGCGAACGTCACAAATGTCCATAACGTAATCCCACCAAACATAAACCAAACGACAAGACCGATAAGGAGCAGTCCCCGGATAAAATCAGACAAAAACATGATTTTCGCTTTATCAAAGCGGTCAGCAACCGTTCCACTGATAATCATAAAAAGTACCCTCGGGATACTGACGGCGATATAAAGAATTCCAAGAGAAGCCTCTAAGCCTAAGACATTAACGACGTACCAGCTTTGTGAGAAAAGGAAAAAGGAAATGCCAAAGCTTGATAAGAGTGCCGCTCCCCAAAGCAGCAAAAAGTTTCGATTCTTGAATATGGATGGGATCTCTTTCGGTTCTGTTTCTGACTGTTGCAACGCTATTTCATTGACTGCCATTCGAATCACACCTTCGTTTGTTATTGGTTGATTCTATTGTATAAAAGGTTGATGCTATCCACGATGTTCCCGGGAATGAATCTTCATCCGCCTCAGGTCTGATTTCTACAACTCTTCCAAAAAAAGCTCCCTTCACTTGAAGACTCAGTTTCCAGATAACCGGGGCTCGTTACCTAGGTTGAGCGTCAGGGGTGGTTGGGAAGCCACTCGCTTTCCTGCGGGGGAGTGTCAAGCTTCCTCGGGCTACCGCCCTGCGGGATCTTGCCTATCTCCTTTCTCCCACGGGAGTCTCGCAGCTTCCCAACCACCCCATTCCATGCAAGGAAGAAACGAACCCCTACACCACCGAGAGGAAGTGTCCCCCACCCTTCCTCCTAATCAGGCATAAAACCCCCTGTATCAAACTTTTACGTTCTGAATACCCACATCCACTTTCCACAATCATACAAGCTGAGTCTTCCATAAGTGGTTTCGAGACACCGATATAGCAAGGGGACGGTGGGGAATGGCGAGACTCCTGTGGGAAAAAAGTGCATGGTGAGACCCCACAGGACGCAGTCCGAGGAGGCTCACCGCGCTCCCGCGGAAAGCGAGCTATTCCCCGTAGCCCCCTCCGCTCAACAAAAGTCTCGAAAACTGAGCCTTCCACAAACCTGCCAGATAGCTTAAGATAAGAATCTCAGAGATTTTGTCGAATCGTTTGTTCCCTTGTCTTTCCACTTGTAAGTTTGATACTTTTTTGATAATCTTTAACTAACTAAATATTTTCTTATTTCAAATGATTTTGAAGTAAGGATAGAGGTGCAATGACATAAGTACACTTGTCGGAGGAGAATGAGCTCCTGAGATGAAAGTGGAAAGGGGAAATTGCCGAAGCGAAAGGGATCTCATATCCCTGATGCTGGTTCTGCTGCTGAACAAGTACAGGACTGTCATATAGGAAACTATATGGAGGGCTATCTTACGCAGGAACGGTTAAAAGTTTCTACGGCAGCAGCGACGCCCTCGTTGTTGCCGTTTTTATTTTGACTGCCGTAGCCCTCACAACCTCGAACGTATTCAAAATTCTAAACAAAGGTGTGTGAGGTTATGAATTTCGGCCAAGTATTAACAGCGATGGTGACCCCTTTTGACAGTGAAGAAAACATTGATTTGGATGCAACACGAGCGCTAGTCAACCACTTGATTGAGAACGGTTCGGATGGCCTTGTCATTGCAGGCACGACCGGTGAATCACCGACATTGACCACAGAAGAGAAAGTAGAACTCTTCAAGTTCGTTGTCGAAGAAGTGGACGGAAGAGTTCCTGTTATCGCAGGTACCGGATCCAACAACACGAGAGCGTCTATCCGGTTGACTGAAAAAGCGGAGGAAGTCGGCGTCGACGCCGTCATGCTCGTGTCCCCTTATTACAATAAACCAACTCAAGAAGGCCTTTACCAGCACTTCTCTACGATTGCCAAATCTACATCGCTTCCCGTGATGCTTTACAACATTCCAGGCAGAAGCGTCATCAATATGGAGCCAGCTACAGTCATTCGCTTATCTCAAATCAAAAATATCGTTTCCATCAAGGAAGCAAGCGGCGATCTTGATGCGGCGACGGAAATCATCCGTGAAACGTCCGATGATTTTTCTGTATATAGTGGTGAGGACTCCAATACACTTCCATTCGTATCGATCGGAGGTACAGGAATTGTCTCCGTATCCTCCCATGTGATCGGAAATGAAATGCAGCAGATGATCCAGAGTTTCCGGGAAGGCGATTTTGCGTATGCCGCCCGCCTTCACCAGAAGCTTGTTCCTGTTATGCATGCCATCTTCTCTGCACCAAGCCCGTCCCCTGTGAAAGCGGCTCTGAATGCTAAAGGTGTGGAGGTCGGTGGAGTCCGTCTTCCCCTTCTGCCGCTTTCAGAAGAAGAAGAAAAGCAGGTGCTCGGCGAACTTGAAAAAGTACAACCGAAAGAAGCGGTCAAAGCTTCATAAGAAAAACCGCCCGGCATGGGCGGTTTTTCATTTTTTGTGAACAATCTCATCGATGATTCCGTATTCCTTTGCTTCTTCCGCACTCATAAAATAATCACGATCGGTATCTTCTGCCACCTTTTCTACCGGCTGTCCGGTCCGTTCGGCGATGATTTCATTGATGTGCTGCCTCAGTTTGATGATTCGTTTCGCTGAAATCTCTATGTCAGCCGCCTGACCGCGAGCTCCTCCAAGCGGCTGGTGAATCATGATTTCACTATTCGGTAATGCATACCGCTTCCCTTTTGTCCCTGCCAACAAAAGCATGGCTCCAAAAGAAGCGGCCATTCCCGTACAGATCGTTCTAACTTCAGGCTGGATATACTGCATCGTATCCAGAATGGAAAACCCTGCCGTCGTCGACCCTCCTGGACTGTTGATATACAAGGAGATGTCTTTTTCCGGATCATCCGCTGCAAGGTATAAAAGTTGGGCAACAATACTGTTGGCCATGTGATCATTGATTTCTTCACTTACCATAACGATCCGGTCTTTCAAAAGCCTGGAGTAGATATCGTAAGACCTCTCCCCTCTGCTTGTCTGTTCAATGACATAAGGAATCGTATTCATCGGATTTTCCTCCTTTTATGCTGCTAAGGAGAGATCGTTTAAAGGTGAATCTGGGAGCTGATTTCTGGAAGCCGGTTTGAGGAGGACAGGAATTTTCTCAATCAATACCGTTGGATCCTGTATAGTTAGCGTTCTGATCAATGTTTGGTAAAGAAGATCGTCCTCTGAGCGGGTACGCATGATATGAAGCCTATCCACTTCTGCACACCTGTGCAGATTGTCCCGCGAACGCTTCAATAACGCCTTGACTCCTGTTTCCTTCATATGAAGCAGTTCTGCAACCTCTGCAATTTTATAATGAAAAGCTTCCTTCAAAATAAATGCAAACATCTGCTTCACCGTCAATTTTTCTATAAGAAATTGAATTAATGTTTCATCGACACCCTCTTCATTTTTTACAAAGTCATCAGCCGCTCTCTCCATCAAAGGGGTCTTTTTCTCCATGCGTTTTTGATCCATCCACACATGGTAGGCAATCTTTTTGAGAAGAGCCGGTCTGATCTCACCAGCATCATAGTGCTCAAACGCCCTTGCCACCGACTCCTGGGCAAGGTCTCTTCCGTCCCATCCATCGCGCGTTAAGAAAAGGCAATAACGTAAAAGTTTATCATAGTCCTTCTCTATCCCCTTAAGACCAGTCCTGCCCTCGGAATTCCTTCTATTCAGTTCCACTTTTCACACTCCTTTCGACCTCTCACAGCTATAACGGAAAACTCCACGAAAAAGATATGGGTATTTCTATTTTTATTCTCTGCTGATTGTCTAAACCCCTTCGGTTTCAAAAAGATTAAGGAGTATGATATTCGGTTAGAAGATAGAAAAAGGAGGAATACCATGTCCAAGCGACAGAAAAAGAAGAAAGACATCGCCCGGTTTCTTTTTCTTCTCGTCGTCATCATGCTAAGTCCTTTTCTCCACTCAACATTCAGTTGGTTTGTGAGCCTTGCAATTGTTTTCATTCTATACTTTGTCCTGATGTCCCTGATAAATTTCTTGAATCAAAAAACAAATGAGCATTAAAAAGCCTCAGGCACCAACACCTGAGGCTTTCCTTCTATACTTCCACTGTCCAACCATAGCGATCTTCTTTTCTTCCCCGTTGAATCCCCGTAATCGTATCATAAAGCTCTTGAGATAAAGCACCGATTTCATGGTCGTTGATGACCATCTTCTTGCCGAGCCAGTTTAATTCACCAACAGGCGAAATGACGGCGGCGGTACCGGTTCCGAAGGCCTCCTCGAGCTTCCCGTCTTCATAGGCCTGGTACAGTTCATCAATCGAAATCCGGCGCTCGGTTACAGGAACCTCCCATTTACGTAGAAGCTCAAGGATTGATGTACGTGTAATCCCCTGCAGAATGCTTCCACTCAAGGCTGGAGTCACGATTTCTCCATCGATTTTGAAAAAGATATTCATGCTTCCGACTTCTTCGA
Source organism: Halobacillus litoralis (assembly GCF_020524085.2). Taxonomy (NCBI): domain Bacteria; kingdom Bacillati; phylum Bacillota; class Bacilli; order Caryophanales; family Bacillaceae; genus Halobacillus; species Halobacillus litoralis. The sequence goes on along the minus strand of NZ_CP129016.1, from coordinate 1,008,710 downwards.
TGTAGCGTTTTTCTACGCCATCGAGCCATAGGACATCGTTGTTTCCTTCTTCTACGGCTTTCGCTTGAGCCTGATATCCGGAAGAGTAGTTGCCGGCGGTTTTCGCCATGCCTGTTCCACCTTTGACAGCACGAGTAAATTTGTCTTCTACGTTTATCGTTACCGGTTTGATGCCGCCTGAAAAATAGGGCCCGACTGGTGATAAGATAATCATCAGTTTATATGATTTGGACGGAGCCACCGCAAGGCTCGGTTCTGTCGCAATAATAAATGGTCGTATGTACAGCGACGTTCCTTCAAAAGAAGGCACCCAGTCTTTTTCAAGTTGGACCAATTCTTTCAAGTAACCGAGCACTTCTTGTTCATCGACCGGCGGTATGCTCAATCGGTCACTCGACAAGTTTAGTCGCTCGAAGTTTTTTTCGGGACGGAAAAGAAGTACGCGTCCATCATCCGTGCGGTATGCTTTCAATCCTTCAAAAACGGTTTGTCCATAATGAAAAATCATCGCAGCCGGATCGAGCGTCAGCGGTTCATAAGGAACGATCCGCGGTTCGTGCCATCCTTTATCCTCTTCATAATCCATCACAAACATATGATCCGTGAAAGTGCGTCCAAAAGGAATCTTTTCACTTTCTGGTTTGGCTTTTTTATGGGTTGCTTCGACGATGTTCACTGACATTTTCATGACTCCTTTTCTATGGTGGTCTTTGAATATTAGTATCCATTGTACGCTCATCCTCACCTTTTTTAAAGAGGATTTGACGGAATGGTCAAAATATTTTTACTACACCACCGCTTTTTCGTAATAAAATGCGTGAACACCTATACTTTTGCGCGGTATTCAAGGAAAGCAGTTGTTCAACTTCGGAATTCCGTTACTGATTGGACTCCTGCACAGCTACTTTGCCGTAAAGTCCGGCTGATTCTTTTTCGGGACCGAGTTATGGACGCCGATGCTGATCGTCATGGGGCTTTACACAGCTTTCTATTCGATTTTCGGAATGCTGTCTGTTCTTTATTACAAAAAAATCATTAAAGAGGCGCTCTGATGAGTGCCTCTTTTCTATTCAGGCAAATGTTCTGGTATAGTAAAAAGACGAGGTGAAAACTATGGACGCAAAAACCATTTTTGAGACAGTGAAAAAACATGACCCCTCTGTTCTCGGTCACGAACAGTTCCGTAAGTTCGCTGTCCTTTTACCAATTATTAAAAAAAACAATGAGCTTCATGTCGTTTTCGAAGTGCGTTCTCATCAACTCAGAAGACAACCGGGTGAGATTTGTTTCCCAGGTGGAAAAATTGACCCTGAGGACCCTTCCGCAAAACAAGCCGCCATTCGGGAGACGGAAGAAGAATTAGGCGTCAAACCAGGGCAGTTCACAGAAGTCCATCCACTCGACTACCTGATTTCTCCCTTCGGCATGATCGTCTACACGTTTGCAGGATATTTGGATGTAGCCGAAGAAGAACTCGTCCGTAACCCCGATGAGGTCCGCGAAGTGTTTACAGTGCCGCTATCCTTTTTCATGGAAAATGGACCTCGCATCCACTACGTCCACTTTGAAGCTCAGCCGGAAGCGAATTTCCCCTTTGATTTAATTCCAGGGGGGGAAGAATACAACTGGCGGACGCGTCAGCTTGAGGAATACTTCTATATTTATGGAGATAAAGTAATCTGGGGGATGACAGCAAGGATCGTTTCCCATTTTGTGGATATCCTGAAAAAATAAAAACGGATGACTCCTTATCTTTTCTAAAAGAAAGGCAGGCATTTTAAAAAAGCTCTGCGTTCAGACGCAGAGCTTTTCTTTATTTCAAATCCTCATAATTCTCTTTAATAAAACCGATCATCATTCCGAGAGTCTGTCCTTTGAAGTTGTCAGGTACTGATTCCCCTGTAGGATTCGCATAATATAACGCATTTTTCTCCTCATTATATGCAAAGCCTAGAGCGGTGAGGGCGACTTCCAATCCACGAGGGTTCTCCTCCAGTCCTGTCTGTTTTTTGAAATAGTCCGTCGGGTAAATCCACACATCTACATCATCTGCTCCCGTATGGACGACGAACAAATCGTGATCATAGCGGGAGATCCACTGATCTTTTGAAAAAAGCGAGACGCCCGTTCCTTCAAGTCCGGATATGCCCGCTAAATTAATTCCAAAAATGGCATTGATCATCTTCCTCATATCATCGCCGGACATTTTCCCATCAAAGGACTCCCAGTATAACTCCATTACTTCTACCTTTGGCATCTTAGTGATAGCTTCATCACTGACTTCTTCCCCAAGGGCTTGTCTTATCCGTTGGATTACGTCGTCAGAATAGGTGCTCGTCTGTTTCCCAACACCAAGTTCAGAAACCGCTTCAAGGTCAATGCCGTACACACCGTCAACGATGGCGCGGATTTCTTTCGGCTTCACTTTTTTTGTTGTTACGATCTAAGTATAAATCCATGGTCTCCACTTTGCTCAACGAATGAATGTCTTCTAAGGCATCTGAAAAAGGAAGCGGTCCTTTTTCCTCTTTACGTAATTGCTTATAAAGCTCCTCTGTCAGCTCTTTTGAATACTTCAATCCTTCTGCTTGTTTCAGTTCATTCTTCCAACTCTTCGCTTCGGTTTCTCCTGGTCCCAACAGTACAAGCCCCTAAAATGAAAAGAGACAATACTGTCATAATGATCATCGATCCCTTCTTCTTTTTCCTAAACCACTTGAACATTGTGTACCCTCCATGACTGTTTTGCTGCGGGTTCTCAATGTAGACGCTGGATGGTGACAGGATTCTATGAAGGCTTCGTCTACCGTTGCACATATCTATGTTTACTATAACTGTTCTTGTCGAATAAAGGAAAGCAATAACTTATTCCTTTACAAACTCTTCAAGTTCATCAAGGGTAAAGTGACCGGCAACAGAAAATCCTTCCCTTTTTCCATAAGGTTTCACGACTATGGCCCCCATACTAGGCATGGGGCCAAACGCAACACCTTTCGGAAAGCTATGGGCGATGATGAACCGGTTTGCTCCTTTGGGTGGCCGCTGTTCGAGAAAACCAGAAAGACGTGTCAGAATGGCAGACTGCACGTAGGGTAATAGGGGTGTATTCAGCTTATAAACGTTGTACCAGAAAGGATTGATGCGAGTATTTTCAGCTCCGAATGCAAGCATGGCGGATTCTTTCGCGCGACAAAAAGGACTTGCAATCACAGGGGTTGCGACAGGGATGTTCAGCCTGCGGATCGCGTTTCCAAATCGTTCTGCCTGATTTTGTCCTTTTGTTGAAAGATTCCGTTGTGTGGAACAATCTTCGAATGAGAAATCGGGCTGGTCCGTTCCGACATTCGCTTCTCCATGACGGACATACAGCGTGTAGCCACCTTGTTGCAACTTTTCCACTAAGAGAGTATCCATGCAGTCATCTCCTTTATAGATAGCCTATTCTAAAACGCTTCAACAGGTGTGACGGCCGATTGAAAGTTTATTGCTCCATCACGGAGAGGGTACACTAGGCTAAAAGGAGGCGATCAAATGGATTCTTGTGTTATCGTCTGGTTCCGGAATGACTTACGCGTGCACGACCACCGCCCGCTGTTACACGCTTCATCCCATGGGCTTCCAGTCCTCGGTGTTTACGTATTTGATCCAGGACAATATCAAAACCTCTCCTACGGATTTCCGAAGACGGGCAAACATCGTACTCAATTCATTCGGGAAAGTGTCGCAGATTTGCGACAGAACCTAAAGCAATTAGGTGTACCCCTTCTCGTAAGACATGGCTCACCTGAAGAAGTATTTACTTCGATATCGGAGAGCTTTACTATACAAGAGATCTTCCTCCATGAAGAAATCGGCAGTGAAGAACGCTCCATCGAGCGAAAGGTCCGTGAACGACTTCCGCACACCACCTTCACCATTGACCGCGGCCATAACCTGTATCCACCAGAAGACCTCCCATTCAACATCAGCGAACTTCCAGACACCTTTTCGCAGTTCCGCAAGGTGTTGGGAAAAAATGGTTTACCAGGTCTCACAGAAATATCCATACCATCATCAATCAGAGGCTCACACTTGCCGATGAATGTTCCTGAAGGGGACATCCCTACTTTGCAGGAGCTTGGTTTGGAGGAGTTGGATCGGCCGCCGCGTTATCCAGGGGGTTCGTCTAAAGCTAAGGACCGTCTGCTTCATTATATTTTCAAAGCAGACCGGCTGAAGGTGTACAAGGAGACGAGGAACGGGATGCTGAAGGAAGATGACTCCTCTAAATTCTCTCCCTACCTTGCGAACGGGTGCCTGTCCCCTAAGGTCGTCCTTGACCAGATTCGCACCTATGAAAGGAAACACGGAAAAAATGAGTCCACATACATGCTTTATTTTGAATTGTTATGGCGCGATTATTTCCATCTGGTGCATCGTAAATATGGCGATCGAATTTTTTACCCGGCAGGGATCAAAGGGGACCGGATCCCTTGGGATGACGACCAAGAACTTCTGCACTGCTGGATGGATGGGATGACAGGCTATCCTCTCGTCGACGCCGCCATGAGAGAATTGAAGCAAACAGGATTTATGTCCAACCGTGCCAGGCAGAATGTGGCAAGCTTTTTCACAAAAAACCTTGGACTGGATTGGCGCATTGGCGCCGCCTGGTTTGAATCACAACTGGTGGACTTTGATGTTGCCAGCAATTACGGAAACTGGCTTTATATCGCAGGCGTAGGTAACGATGCTGTACCCTTTCGAGCGTTCAATGTAGAAAAGCAGGCTCTCGATTATGATCCAGATGGGTCTTATTTGCGCTACTGGCTGCCTGAATTAAGGGACCTTCCCGCCCCGTGGATCCACCAGCCTAGAGAGATGGGGATGCTCGAGCAAGAGCAGTACGGGGTTAGGCTGGGAGAAGACTACCCGCTACCCGTTGTGGATTTGCATGAATCCATGAGAATAAGGAAACAAGTATTTGAACAAGCACAAAAAAACTCCCGTTAATGTGGGAGTTTTTTAATTCCGGCGTCGTTTTCGAATAAGGAAGAAGATCAGTCCTAATACAACTACTGCTGCCACCCCTGCAATGATGATGTTTTTCACGTTCGGTACAACCATTTCCACCATCATGTTCGTTTCACCAGCTGCCCGGATGTCCCATTGCAATACATCTCCATCCACACGGTCAGCATTATGAGACTTCGGTTTTATAGGAAGGTCAAGGGTAAACGTAAGATCCAACTGATCCGCAACAAGTGACTGCATGCCTCCGATGACCCCTGAATTCGAGAGGTCGAGTTCTGCTTCCACTTTGTATGTCGTTGTAAAAATACCCCCTTCTGTCGTCATCTCGACTGGAACGTTGCCAATCGCAGGCGCAACACCTGCTTCTGTCATACCACTCGACACAGGCAGGATTTCCATCTCCTGCACATCCTCAAAGTTCTTTTTAGCCCGAAAACCAGTAAAGCCGCTCTTATGATAAGATTCCACTTCGTAACCTTTTGACTCAAGCTCTTCTGAAACGGAATTCATCGTATTCTCAGCGCGGTTTCCGAAGCGACTCAACGTGTCATCTTCAACGCCTGCCGTGATCGTATGTTCACCGCTTCCATCTTTATTAATCTTCAGTTTCAAGTCCCCTTCCACGCACGCCGTCAAAATAGTGACCATAAAAATCACTACGAAAACTTGTCCGAATTTACTCATAGAATGGTCCCTCCTCCATCTGATTTATATGTAAGCCATCGTCCTTCCATGGATAGATCCTAGCTTTAATTTGTATATTCTCCGTATAAATATATCCATCCATTGGACGGTATCATCACTGGAATTACTGTTCCGCCTTCATTTTACCATGATATGGGAAGCATCACCTGCATGTTTACGACCCTTGTGGAAAAGATAAACGCAGGAGGGATCAGCATGAACGATTTAACGATTGAAGAATTCAACCAGCGCCTGCAACAGTGGCAGGGGGAAAACATTCGTATTCAGAAACACGAGCTACGCGATGAGGATACCATCACGATGACCCTTGATCACATATCTTATGAGACTCACACGCGCCGTCTCGACGATTACACACCGATGCACGCGCTTTACTTACATGGCCAGGGACAGACAGAAACGGATGCACAAAGCGCCCAGCCGCTGCCATCCGCCTACTATGAAATTCCCCTGGAAGATTCGACTCGATACCAATACTTGAATGACCGCTTCACACTGGAAACCGCACGAGGCACCTACACCATTGAAAAAGAATAAAGCAAAAGGACGTCTTTTAGCGGAGGCGTCCTTTTTTATGTCCTTATTTCCATTCTAGAACTTAAACCCGATCACAACTAAATCGACGGCATCTACGCCCGAACCATTTTCTGCTTCCGCTTTAATCCCCAACCCAAGCCCCGGCACATTATAGGTACGGTTGAACCGTTCTCCCGGATACACCGTAATCTGATCGAGGGTTAAAAAACTGACCTGATTGACTTTCATAAGTAACTTGAACGTGACGGCGCCTTCTGAGACCACCCGGTTTCCCCCGGCCACCCGAATCGTATAAAAAGGGCTGACATCGATGCCCGCCGGATATTCTTCCGTCAAATCGACCGTTTGTCCTTCCTCAATGACCTGGCCGCCTGGTTCCGTGACGAAAAGAAGACGATTACCTGAAGTGATTCTGTGGGACATCCTCATTCCTCCCCCATTTGCTCATAATCCATCCTATGTGAGCCACCTTGGAAGCGGAAGGCCTAAGAAACATATTTCAACAAAACTTCCCATTTTCCAAATGGAGGAAATGAGCATTGTACAACGAATGGTATAGAAGGAGACACCTACATAACCCATCTACACGACTCCAAAAACTTTTTTAAAGGAGACAGGAAATGCTTAACTTTAAGAAGTGGTTCGTCGTTTTTACTGCCTTTTTTCTCACCGTACCATCCGTCAGTATGGCTGGATCGATCAAGGATGGTGCATCGGGTAACCCTGGCGAATGGTATGTCGGGGAAACTCCTTCTACAATCACCGCTAACTCACACCCCATTCTTTTTGTACACGGATTGAACAGCTCCTCAAACACTTGGTATGAAAACAACAATATGTACACAACCGCCTATCAAAACGGCTATGAAACAGCTTTCATCGACCTCAATGCCGGTAAGAGCATGTGGGACAACGGAGCTCTTTTAGCCGAAAAAGTAAAGGAAATCTATAACTACTTCGGCGAAAAAGTTGTTGTCGTCGCCCATAGTAAAGGCGGTGTAGATACCCAATCCGCTCTCGTTCATTACGGAGCAGATCCGTATATTGAACGTGTCATTACATTGTCTTCACCACATCGCGGCTCACAACTCGCAGACCTAGCCTACAGCAGCTGGGCGGGCTGGCTTGCCGGTATCATAGGAAGTAAAAATGATGGCACCTACTCCCTCCAAACCGGCTACATGGATTATTACCGCTCCGTTACAGACAGCCATGCCAATGTGTACAATACCCCTTTTTACACATTCGGAGGAACGAAGTGGGGCAGTTTTGGAAGCGCTCTCTACTGGGGTGGTCTTTATTTAAGCTCCTATGGTAGCAATGACGGCGCTGTTACTGTCCAAAGTTCCCGCCTTCCTTACGCTACTGAAATAAGTGTAGGAAGATGGAATCATACGACGATCAAAGAAGGGTCCTCCACCTTTAACCTCTTTAAAGATTATCTTAACGAAAGCATGGCTTATTCGGCTTCTATCGCAAGCTTCGAGGCAGCCGCCGTCACGGAAGAAGCGGAAACAACTGCGGGGCATTATGTAAACGGTGGGGAATATGTCGGGACACATAAGGAAAGGGTAGCGGTAGAAAAAGAAGTGGATTCCGTCACCTTCGACTGGATGAGTGATCAAAAAGATACCTCCTTAACACTCACATCACCGAGTAAAAAAACGTATGCCGACTTCGATGTGACGGCTGACAATACTGAGTTTTTCAATGGAGCCTTTCACCACACCATCACCTTTGAAAAACCGGAAGCTGGGCAGTGGACACTGGAAACGAAAGCTAACCAAAAAGAACGTTACCTTCTGAACACGACCTTTGAAAGTCCAGTCGATGCCATGCTCAGTAGTGAAGTGGAAGGTAATCAAATGAAAGTGAAAGGAAACAAAAAACTGAATGTCACCACCGAAATGACGATCGAGTACTATGATAAAAACGGGAAATTGAAAGAGAAGAAATGGAATGCCAAGAAGAGTGGGAATAACTTTAACATCCCAAGCCTGGGTGAAGGGGTCTACAATATGACGATTGACGTGAAAGGCACCTACGAAGGTACACCTGTCGAACGGACCATCATCCAATCCGTTTACATCGATGATAAAGGGAAGCTCTACACACCATAACCAAAGAAGACGGTCCATGATAGGACCGTCTTTTCCCATATATTGGCGTACCAGGAGGTCATACATTTTATGGGAATTAAAAACCCTACTAATCACACTTATGAAGTACCTTTCTTTTTTCAAGGTCATCTCCTGATCTCTCTAAGATTGGGATGGTCTTATGATATAAAGGAAGCCGCTTCTTTTTAGTTAGAATGATTTCTAAACTGAAATGCGGACCGTTCTTCATTGTAGTAATTTGCAAACATCCATTCATCGATAATATCCGTACAACCACCTTCTGTATAAATAATATGAATTTGATCATGATCTTACCCCTTACATGTTATCCCATATTTTCGCACTTAAAAACTAAGACCCAACATTTCCAAACTTTCACGGGGGAAGGTGCCGACAAAGTCAACGCAATGATTCACATGCCCTAATTTCAGACAAGTTAACTTACTGAACAAAAAGGCAGGAGATTGTATGGAGAGAACTGAATGTACGTCCCTATTCCGAAGGCAAATTGTTATACTGTTTTTAACTTCTAATTCAATCATATCAGGAATAGAGAAAGATAAAGAGGCAGAGGTCATGCGTTGAAAATTCCGCTTTTTAGGAGATGAGAAGACTGTGAAGCTTGAGGAAACGTATATTCGTTTGCGAACACATTTTCATAAGGTAGGAGAAGAAGAGCAGGTGGAAGTCAACATGCAGCAGCTGGCGGATGATCTTTTTTATACGCTGAGGAACTTAAGGATCATTATAAAAAAGATGGAAGATCTCAGGTGGCTGACCTGGATTCCTGGACGCGGGCGTGGGAATCGTTCTTCCATCATCTTTCACCTAAGAAAAGAAGAAGCACAGCTTCAATTCTTCAAAAGTATGATTATGGACGGCCGTGAAAATGAAGCCTTCATTCGTGTGGAAGTAGAAGCCCACTCCATCATGTTTGAGCTCACAGACTGGTACTACCATTCGAAATTTATTGTCTATTACGACCCGGCCACCCAAAGACAGTTTATTAAAATACGCGAACTCATTACGAAGGAAAACGTCAATATTTACTGCAACGCAATTAAAGAGAGCTTGGAGCACACGACTGAAGGATTTACGATCCTCATTGATATGAACGGCGAAAAGATCAATACTCCTGATGTAGAAGGGGAAATGGAAGAACTACGCACCCTTGTCGCCTCCAAAAAACCCTCAGCCATCGCTCTCTACACACATGCTGAATACATGTACCCATACTTGAAACAGCGAATGGACGAAATGGGCCACAACAAAATTTTCCCCAACAAAAAAGAAGCCGAAGCCTACTTAGACACATTCTAAGCGAGCTTCGGCTTCCTTTACTGTTTTAGATACCATATTTTTACGTACCAGGTCATACAGATAATGGAAATTAAAACACTTTCCTCAAGTCCCATTTTTTAAGGTTGAGGGAGGTTTTCTGTGATGCGGTAAATTGAATTCTATCGTTGTTGGGCGCTGGGTAGAAACGGGCTGTGAAGACATGTGCGCCTCCATTGACAAACACTTCTACGGACGACGTATCGATAAAGATATGCAGGTCCTTCAACTCGGCAACTTCGGTCTGCCGCTTCTCAACGACACCGTCTACGTAACTTTCGCGTTCCAATGTGAAAGTTCTTTGCTCACTGGAATAAACGATACGTGCAGCTCCGCCAATCTCAAGCGAGAACCAACCTTTAGAAACGTTGATATCTTCAAACTTCATCTCAACTGCTTTCCCTTTGACACCGTCCACCTCAAGTGTCTCGTGATCAATCTCGACTTCTCGTTCCACCACATCATCCTTACGTAAGTCCTCAAGCTCCGCCACTGGTGTTTGATAGACTCTTCCATCCACGAGCTTCATCTCACGCGGAAGGGTCATATTATGCAGCCACTGATGCTTTATGGTTGGGTGCTCCTGTTCATCCTGGTCCGGAACGCTCATCCAGCCAAACATAACCCGGCGGCCGTGCTCATCTTCCGTCGTCTGCGGTGCATAAAAGTCAAAACCGTGATCCAGCTCATAAAAATCGCCATGCTCATAGGCTCCATTCTGAGACTCAAACGTTCCGACCACATACCCTGCCTGATAGACGTTCTGATATTTCATCCCTTCAGGTTCTAGCCCTTGGGGTGAAAAAACAAGGACATCCCCGCCGTCCAGCTCAAACAAATCTGGACATTCAAACATATAGCCAAACTCACCTAAGCGGTCTTCTCCCCCTCCAGCTAAGACACCAATATGAGTCCAAGCAAGTAAATCCTCACTCCGAAGCAACGCAACAGCCCCTTTTAAGTCTTCCGTTTGTGCGCCTACCACCATAAAGTAAGAACCATCTTGCTCCCAAACTTTCGGGTCGCGGAAATGGGCCGTGTATCCTTCCGGCAGGTGTACGACCGGACCTTTTTTATCAAAATGAATGCCATCCTTGGACACAGCAAGGCATTGATACGACTCACGATTGCCTTTCTCATCCTTCACGTTCCCTGTGTAAAAAGCATAAAGCTCGCCGTTATGCTCAATCGCAGATCCTGAATAACAGCCATTTTTCTCAAACCATTCAGAGGGTGTAAGAGCAATATCTTCATGTGTCCAGTTGATGAGGTCCTGAGACGAATAATGTCCCCAAAATTTCGCACCATGACCCGTCTTGAACGGCATCCATTGGTAAAACAAATGATAGGTACCGTTCCACTGGATCCAGCCGTTTGGATCATTCAACAAACCGACGGGTGGCATAATGTGATAATGAAGCCGATAAGGATCCGCTTCTACAATGTCCTGATACTTTTCCACTTCTGCAAATGCGGTTCGGCGCAATTCCTGATCCTTGCTCATCGATTACTCGCCTGCCTCTTCGAGATGCTTCATTACTTCATCCCGCGTCGGAAGGGCTGTCATCGCACCTTTTGTCGATGCCGCAAGGGCTCCGGATACACTTGCAAACTTCGCCATCTTCACCGCTTCCGGAAGTGTGATGCTAGTGATATCGCCTTCGTACTCATTCAAGGAGTACAACATACCCGAAACAAACGCATCGCCTGCACCTGTCGTATCGACGGCTTTCACTTTCATGGCAGGAACATGCTGTATTCCATCAGACGTGCACACATAGTTGCCTTCTCCACCCATTGTAATCAGTGTCAAAGGAATATCGTAACCCGCAAGCTTCTCAAGCCCGCGCTCTATATCCGCTTCGCCTGTGATGAACTCCAATTCTTCCTCCGATATTTTCAAAAGGTCTGCTTCTGACAGCATCGACTGAATCGTTTCCCTTGCCTGTTCCTCTGAATCCCAAAGCGGTAGGCGTAGGTTCGGGTCATACGAGACAATCATCTCTTTTTTCTTCGCCAAAGAAACCGCATGGCGCGTCGCCTCTTTGACCGTCTCACCAATCATTGAAATCGAACCGAAGTGAAGCACTTTATGGGTATCGAAATCGGACACGTCGACCTCCCCTGCTTCAAGGAACTGATCGGCACTTGGATGGATATAAAAGTCAAAGCTTCGTTCCCCATCCTCAGCATTCGTTACAAAAACAACGCCTGTCCTCACCTCAGGCGTCAGGAACATGCTATGCGTCTGCACCCCGTAATCGGTGAGCGTTTTTTTCATAAAACGGCCGAGCACATCATCGCCGACTTTCCCTAAAAACGTAGACGTCGCCCCAAGTCTCGCAACACCGACAGAAACGTTTGCCGGCGCACCTCCTGGGCTCTTTTGATAGTTCGTGTTGTCCTGATCCAACGGGATAAAATCAATCAATGCTTCCCCAAGCGAAATGACACCTTTTTTCATCGTTCATCCTCCTCCAAAAGTCGTTCTTTGCTTTATTATCTTCCATTCACCTATACAAAACAAATCCCTACCAGCCGAAGGGCTGGTAAGGATTTGTCACTATTATTTCGTATCTTCACTCCATCCAAGCAGAAGCGTCGCCAAGATGGAACCACCAATCGCGATTAGACAGCCGATTCCGTAGTTGATCGGATCCTGAGCTATCGCGAACATCGGTAAACCAGTCAATCCGATTCCATTTGCCATTACCTTTGTGAACACGACGTACGCACCGCCAAGCGCTCCACCAATCGCCGCTCCGATAAACGGACGACGGTATTTCAAGTTGACACCGAAAATCGCTGGCTCTGTAATTCCTAAGAAAGCAGAGATTCCTGCAGGAAGAGCAATTTCTTTCGTTTTCTTGTTTTTCGTCTTGAAGAATACCGCAATCGTCGCTCCCCCTTGAGCTACGTTCGCCATTGCCCAAATCGGAAGCAAGTAGTTTCCGCCGACGTTCAACAGTTCCGCTTCAATCGCGTGGAAACTGTGGTGCACTCCTGTCAGTACAATCGTTGAATACAAGCCACCGAAAATGAGTCCTGCAATTGGACCAGCTGTGTCATACACAACACCAAGCACGGAAGTCAGTCCATTACCTAGCGTACGGCCAAGTGGTCCAACGACAAGCAAAGCAACAAAACCTGTAAAAATAACTGTCAAGAACGGTGTAACCAATAGATCAATGGCATTCGGAACAACCTTACGGAAGGCTCGTTCCATTTTTGACATCACATAAACCGTCAATAGCACAGGGATAACCGTTCCCTGATATCCAAGCATTTCAACCCCAAAGCCTAGGAAATCCAGTGTTTCCGGCTGAGCATCAGAAAGTCCCCACGGGTTCAAAAGGTTCGGGTGGGTCATGATTCCACCGATGACGGCACCCAAATACGTATTTCCGCCAAATTCCTTCGCGGCACTAAAACCAATCAAGATTGGCAGAATGATGAAAGAAGCAGATGAGAACATATCCAGCATGACGAATATTCCGCTTTCAGGATCGACCCAGTTGTATGTGTTCATCAGGCCGAGCAGCCCCATCAGCATACCCGCAGCAACGATCGCCGGGATGATTGGAACAAAAATATTCGATAGTGTCCGGGCAAAACGTGCCAGTGGATTCATTTTACTTTTCGCCGCATCCTTGTGAGAGACGGACTTGTCATTTTCCTCTTCTTCCACCGAAGCTCCGACCATTGGTCCAAAGTGGGTGAACACTTTGTTGACCGTTCCTGTTCCGAAGATAATCTGGAACTGACCAGAGCTTGAGAACGCCCCTTTAACCCCATCGAGTTCTTCTATGGCTGCTTTATCGATTTGACTCTCATCTTCAATGACGAGACGTAAACGTGTGGCACAGTGAGTGGCACTGACAACATTATCCTTGCCGCCGAGCAACGGAACCAATTGTTCAGCTACTTCTTTATGATTCATGATATTTCCCCCTTGTCATTTTATAGAAAATAAAAAAGACCTAAAACGCGCACAGTGTGGTTAGGTCATTCGCATACACGAGTCACCTATCCAACTCTACACATTTTAGGTCTTGCCTGCTTTAACAGTAACAATCCTGCACTATTTAACTTTGAACAATTTCATTCTAACTATTGAAAACGCTATCGTCAATCCCTTAATAAAATTAATTTATTTTTAACAGGCGTTGGATGTGCAAGGCGATATAGGCGATTTCAGAATCGGGAAAATCAATGCCGTATTCTTCCTTCAAATAGAGGGCTACCTTCTCTGAAGTCTCAAAAGCTTCCTTATATTTCGTTTGAATTAGATCCAGCATGTCTTCATCAATTGGTTCGAAATTGCTCCCCTCTTCTACACGATTCAATGCAAAGCGAAGATGGGTAATCAAGCGTTGGTAGTTGATGCTCGTCTCTTCAATAGTAAGCCCAACAATCGTTTCAACCTGCTCAACAAAGTCACGCAAAATGGTCGCCGTCTGCAACGATTCGCTCATCGACGGCGTGTCCATTTTCGCGGTATGAACGTGAAGGGCGATATGGGCGACCTCATCCATCGGAACTTCGACACCAAGTTCACGTTTGATCTCTTCTTTCGCCCACATCCCTACTTCGAATTCCTTCTTATATAGGAACTTAATTTCATTCGTCAACTTGTTTTGGATCGGAAAGCCTTGCTCCAAACGTTCTAAAGCAAACGATAAGTGGTCGGTAAGCGCAATATGGATATGGTCGTTCAAGGGGGCTTCCAAATATCCTTCTGCATGACTGATGATTCGCTCGGCCACTTCAATATGCTTTTCTGGTAAAGTGGATAATAACTGTTGGAATTTTTCTGAGGACTGGTCTCGTAAGAGGAAGATCTTCTCGATTTTATGTTTCGGCACAATATCGTTCCGTTTCTTCTGAAAAGCAACGCCCTTCCCCATGACGATTTTCTCTTGGGGACCATCGTACACAACGACGGCATTGTTATTCAGGATTTTGAAAATGCGCATAGTAAGCTCCTCCGCTCGAATGGTTGCTCCTTCAATATTACCACGAAGAGAGCCTTCTATGACAATGGAATGGGCGATTAGCTAAAACAGAGTGAAGAGGAGGATGAAGGAGTAATCTTATCTAAAGTTCTTCTGATAACGGTTGGCCATGACGAAAAGGATCCGTTTGTTTGGATGGCTGCGCAAAAGCCACTACATTTTTCTTATCATCAGTCATTCTCATCCTCCTCTTTATTAACTGCTTATATACTATTCGACATCACCCGCCAATCCCCTGTACTTCCCTTCCAGCCTTTACAAAACCCGAACAAAAGAAAAAGGATGTTCACATGAAATTATTTCCTCAATATGATTCTATATTAAATGAAAATCGGGAAGGCTAATTACTAAACCCTTTCTCTATTTCTTGTTACACTAGAAAACGTGAGAAATTTTTGTATAATCATTCTCATTCAGCCAGCTGAGAACTAAATTTCGACAGATTTTTGTCTTTGTTGACAAATACTCGATTTTATATAATAATAGCTACTGAATTAGAATTATTATAAAAAGCTGCAACATCACAGCAGCTAATCAAACATACTTTTCAGGAGGAATTCTACTATGGCTCTAATCGGTAAAGAAGTACAACCATTCCAGGGCGAAAGCATTCAAAAACGGTGATTTCGTTGACGTATCAGAACAAAACTTCAAAGGACAATGGAGCGTTGTTTGCTTCTACCCAGCAGACTTCTCTTTCGTTTGCCCTACAGAACTTGAAGATCTACAAAACAACTACGACGCACTGAAAGAACTAGGTGCAGAAGTATACTCTGTTTCTACAGATACTCACTTCGTACACAAAGGCTGGCACGATGCTTCCGAAAAAATCAACAAAATCACTTACTCCATGATCGGTGACCCATCTCAGCAGATCTCCCGTCAATTCGACGTACTGAACGAAGAAGATGGACTAGCTGAGCGCGGTACATTCATTATCGATCCAGATGGCGTTATTCAGACTGTAGAAATCAACGCTGGCGGAATCGGCCGCGATGCAAGCAGCCTAATTGGCAAAATCAAAGCTGCTCAATACGTACGTAACAATCCTGGCGAAGTTTGCCCAGCAAAATGGGAAGAAGGCGAAGAAACACTAACACCAAGCCTTGACCTAGTCGGCAAAATTTAAGGAGTGGAAAATAAATGGTTCTCGATGCACAAATAAAAGCACAATTAGAAGAGTATCTAAAGCTTTTAGAAGGTGACATCGAACTGAAAGTCAGCGCGGGAGACGACAAAGTCTCCCGTGACATGCTGGCTCTCACGGATGAGCTTGCATCCATGTCACCGAAAATCACAGCACAAAACACAGAATTGAAACGCACACCAAGCTTCAGCGTGAACCGCCCGCAAGAAGAGACAGGCGTTACGTTTGCCGGTGTTCCGCTTGGTCATGAATTCACGTCCTTGGTTCTTGCTTTACTGCAAGTGAGCGGTAGAGCTCCGAAAATCGATGATACGATGATCGACCAAATCAAAAACATCTCCGGTGAGTTTCATTTCGAAACGTTTGTCAGCTTAAGCTGCCACAACTGTCCGGATGTTGTTCAGGCCCTGAATATCATGAGCGTGCTGAACCCGAACATTACGCACACAATGATTGATGGTGCGGCGTTTAAAGAAGAAGCAGAAGAGAAAAACATCATGGCCGTTCCTTCTGTCCACCTTAACGGAGAATTCTTCAGTGGTGGACGCACGACGCTTGAAGAAATCGTTGCGAAAATTAGTGAAGGCCCTTCTCCAGAAGAGTTCACTAACCGCGAGCCTTATGAAGTTCTCGTAATCGGTGGTGGCCCTGCAGGCGCAAGTGCAGCGATCTACTCTGCACGTAAAGGCATCCGTACAGGAATCGTCGCAGAACGATTCGGTGGACAGGTCCTAGATACGATGACGATTGAAAACTTCATCAGTGTGAAGAGCACAGAAGGACCGAAGTTCGCAGCAAGTCTTGAAGAACACGTCAAAGATTATGAGATCGATATCATGAACCTTCAACGTGCGAAAAGCTTGCAGAAAAACGATGACGATATGTTTGAACTTGAACTAGAAAACGGCGGGGTGCTGAAAAGTAAAACCGTCATCATCTCCACAGGTGCTCGCTGGCGTCAGCTCGGCGTCCCTGGTGAGGACGAGTACAAGAACAAAGGTGTCGCCTACTGCCCACACTGTGACGGACCATTGTTCGAAGGCAAAGACGTTGCTGTCATCGGCGGCGGAAACTCTGGTGTCGAAGCAGCGATCGACCTTGCCGGTATCGTCCAAAACGTAACCGTGCTTGAATTCGCAGACACACTGAAAGCAGACGAAGTCTTACAAGAACGCTTGAACAGCCTTCCGAATGCCGAAGTGAAAACGAATGCCCAAACCAAAGAAATCACTGGCGATGACAATGTGAATGGAATCACATATATCGACCGTGAATCTGGTGAAGAACAGCACATCGGCCTTGAAGGTGTCTTCGTCCAAATCGGCCTTGTACCAAACACCGAATGGATGGACGAATCTGTTGAAATGAACCGTATCGGGGAAATTATCACAGACAAGCGCGGCGCTACAAACATTCCAGGATTGTTTGCGGCTGGTGACGTCACCGACAGCCCACACAACCAAATCATCATCTCTATGGGTGATGGTGCGAACGCGGCGCTTGGTGCGTTTGATTACTTGATTCGTAACTAATACAAATAGACGAGGTATAGGGACCAACCTATACCTCGTTTTTTTATGCTATGTTAGATAGGCTTTTCCCTTTTTAGCTCCCAGAAACCTTCCTACAACAAACAGAAAGTCGCAACTTTATTCCATCTGCAAAACTCGATAGATGCTTGTTCTATTAGAAACACCAAATTTATGGAAAATGTTTTGTAAATGTTTCTTAATTGTATTTTCACTAACGAATAATATCTCTGCCATCTCTTTATTCGTCTTTCCCTCTATGACAAGATGAACTACCTGGCTCTCTCGCTCTGTGATTCCATTCTTAATTAAAATGCCTTTCAACTTTTCTTTCTTCTTATCCATAAATATCGAGCTCATTGGAGGGATTAGATAGCTTAGAAGAGTCACATCTTTCGTTGTAAAAGGCGGCTCATCGTGGGTGCGTACTAATCCAAGAACCCCTCTGACTTGATTGTCCAACATGAAATAAACACCCATCTCATCGTAGTACCCGTGTTTCTTCATGAAATCTTGATAGTATTCGGATTGCTCATAATCGTTCTGAGATAGTATTTCATTCAAACAAAATATTTGTTTCCTGCTAGATATGTAAAGATTTTTAGGGTGAAGAAGGTCCAAAGGTTGAAAATAGCTTAAATAATCATCTAGCGCTTGTCTTGGAAGATTGAAAGCACGTGGCAAGGCTAAGGTTCTTTTTGGATGAAGATCCCATAGGATGGTCTGGTTAAAATTGAAGATTTCTTTGAGCGCCTCCTGAATAATTATATGATTACCGTTACACTGAAGGACTATATTATAAAAGGACAGCATCTTTTCGTAATCGGTTTGATCTAGACGAGTTTCGCTCAACATTATAGAACCCCTCTCCATAGTCCTAGATGGTGAAGCGTTAAGCCGTCCTCATTATACCTTAAATATATAGAATTTTCAAAATACTATACTTTCGGGTAATTTATCTCTCTCCTCTAACATGGGAAACTATACAAAAGGAGGAGAAAGTATGCGCTTAGATGAGTATGCAAGCTATGATGGGTTAGGTCTATCTGGATTAGTGAAGGATAAAAAAGTCAAAGCTTCAGAGTTAAGAGAATTGGCCCTTGAGGCTATCACATTGTTGAATCCCGAGTTGAATGCAGTCGTACAAACATTACACCAAGACTCTCAGGAAGAGATAAATAAGGAGCTCCCAAAAGGTCCATTTCATGGGGTCCCGTTCTTAATTAAAGAACTTGTGTTACACAAAGCAAACGTTCCCGTTAATATGGGAAGTCAATTAACTGAAGGACTCACTTTCCCTGTAGATAGTGAACTTATGAAGAGATACAAAGAGGCTGGCCTTTTAACTGTCGGTA
The DNA here is from genome assembly GCF_020524085.2 of Halobacillus litoralis. Taxonomy (NCBI): domain Bacteria; kingdom Bacillati; phylum Bacillota; class Bacilli; order Caryophanales; family Bacillaceae; genus Halobacillus; species Halobacillus litoralis. The sequence goes on along the minus strand of NZ_CP129016.1, from coordinate 989,951 downwards.
CCACAACGACTCCTGAATTTGGATATAATGCGACAACTGAATCTGTTTTTTATGGAGCGACGCGAAATCCATGGGACTCTTCCCTCAGCCCTGGCGGATCAAGCGGCGGTTCAGGGGCATCTATTGCTGCGGGGATTGTCCCGGTTGCCCACGCCAATGACGGAGGCGGATCTATCAGGATACCGGCGTCCTGTAATGGATTAGTAGGACTCAAACCGACGCGAGGACGTATTCCTGCAGGCCCATACAATAGCGAACCATTGAACGGAATAGCCATTGAATTTGCTTTAACCAAAACCGTTCGGGATACAGCGGCACTCCTGGATGCTGTCTCGGGACCTGACATCGGTTGCTATGGTTGGGCTGAGCCCCCTGTTGAATCATTTTCTTCTCAAATGAAGAAAGCCCCGCAAAAACTAAAGATCGCTTTGATGAGGGATCCGTTATCCCATGTACCTGTAGATGAAGACTGCTTGAATGAGTTGGATAAAACCGCGAAATTGTGTGAAGATCTTGGTCATGAGGTCATAGAAGTATCTCCTGCTGTTGATGCGGAAGCACTTTCATTATCAACTCTCAGAATTTGGACCACGAACATCAGACATATGATCAATGGAGCTGCCAGTATGGTGAACCGCATTCCATCACAGGAAAATCTTGAATCAGGCATTTGGGCCTGTTATGAATTTGGAGGAAAGATTTCGGGAGAAGAATTGCTACAAGCCATTGATATCAATGCCATGATTTCGAGGGTCATCGGTGAATTTTTCACAAAATACGATGTGATACTCTCCCCTGTGACAGCACAAAAACCCTTACCCCTGGGAACCCTCAATTGTAACAAAGAAGGCCTGACGGCTGAAGATTGGACCAATCAAATTTTCACCTATGCCCCTTATACGAATTTGTATAATGCTACCGGAACTCCCGCCATTTCTTTACCCTTAGGTTGGAGTAAAGAAGGTCTTCCCATTGGGATGCAATTTGCAAGCGCTTTCTCGAATGAGGGGTTACTCCTATCATTGGCTGCCCAACTGGAGGAAGCAGCTCCATGGTCCTCAAAAAAAACCTAAAATAAATATCAAATCTATGTCTTCCACTTAACCTTAATCGTAATATTTGATTGGGGTTAGTTTAAAGCACAGAAAATAAAAAGGAAGGAAGCAGATCTTGCAGCTTCCTTCCTATCATATATAGAGTGAATCATTCAGGCAGAGGAGCCTGCGCCGAGACAAACCCTCTCTCCACAAGTTCATCCCAAAACGCTTTTGGAATCTCACGCTGAATCATCTCTAAATCTTCCTTAATCCGGTCCGGACGCGTTGAACCTGGATGACCGATTTCACGGCTGGATGGGCTGTTGAAAATTGGAGTGCAGCTGCTTTTAACGGGACATTGTACTTGTCGCCGATCTCTTTCAATTGATTTACTCTACCAATAATCTCCGCTCCAGCTTTTTCATAGTTATAGTGATCTCCACCAAACAAAACGCCGGAGTTATAGGGACTGCCGATAACGATATCTACGCCCTTCTCTTCTGCCATCGTCATCATCCGCTGCAGTGCGCGGTCATGCTGCAGGAGCGTATATTGCGTTGCGGATAAGCAGACATCCGGTTTTGTTTCTTCAAGTTCCATCGCAAGTTCAATCGGTTCTGTCGTGTTGACACCAAGGCCCCACGAACGGATGACTCCTTCTTCGCGAAGACGTGACAACACACGGAAAGCTCCGGTCCTCGCTTCTTCAAATTTAGCTACCCATTCATCACCGTGGAAATCAGGAGAAACGTCGTGCACGAAGACCATATCTAAACGATCGGTTTTCAGTCGTTCGAGGCTTTGCTCGATCGACCTCTTTGTTGCGTCTTCCGTATAATCTGTAATGACTTTATTGTTCCGGCCATGTTCAAAAAGACCTTCGTTCTCTTCTGTCTCATCCGTCATATAACGTCCTACTTTTGTGCTTAACACATAGTCATCGCGGTTGTACTTCGATAATACGTCACCGACACGCATTTCCGCTAAACCAGCGCCATAAAAAGGGGCGGTGTCAAAATAGCGGACGCCCTGATCCCAGGCCGTTTGTATCGTGTCACGAGCTTCTTCTTCCGGTACATTCCTGAACATATTTCCTAAAGGGGCGGTTCCTAGTCCTACTCTATGCTTCAACGCATTCTCCAGTGATTTCATGTGTGATTCCTCCTTTGGTCGAATCATATAGTTGTATATCCAACTATTTATAAAGTCAAACATGCACAAATATAGAAAACCCTCCTCAACGAGAGGAGGGTACATCCAATGCCATTTTCAAATATTCTACAAACAAAGCTGACTGCTCCTTTATCTTCACTTTCTCTTCCGGCAAAATCGCATGATCTAGCGCAAGACCGTCGATAAAAGTGATGATTGACCTTGCCACAAGCTCGCTGTCATAGCGGTCACTGAACTCACCGGATTCCTGCCCTTTTTTGATGAGTTCATCGTAAATACGCAGCCCCATTTCATAACGCTTTTCTCCATAGTCACGTCTTCGTTCATCGTTCCGACCCGTGATGAAAAATTCTAATTTGCTTGGTGCGAGTGGGTCCATCTCTGTATCAGGATTTCCATCTTCTCCGAACAAAAGCTGCATAAGCAAAGCCCAGTAAGATTCTACTTTTTCCAGTGAATCCACTGTCGCTTCCGCTTCGTCCGTGAGCCCTTCTTCAAGCAAAGCTTCAAACAGATCTTCTTTATTTGAAAAATATTGATAGAGACCGCCCCTGCTGACGCCAGCAGCTTCCATGACGTGCTTCATGGTCGTGTACTCATATCCATGCTTAATAAATACGTTCCTTGCAGCTTCCATGATGTCAGCTCGTCGTTGCTTCAGGTGTTCCTTGCTCACTCGTGGAGACATCTCTCTTCACTCCCTCTACTTTTTGCTTCGAAATAAACCCTACGATAGATACGAAGACGAGAAGACTTGCTGTAATCGTAAATGTCGGAATGACGCCGATCATTGTTGCGATCCACCCTCCGACGAGAGGCCCGATGATCGTCGCAGTCGTCATGACACTATTGATGACCCCAAACACGCGCCCGGTCATATGAACAGGCGTGTTCACCTGGACAGTCGCCTGGAATGGAATAAAAATCAAGCTTGCTGAAAAACCCGCCGTGAATCCAAGCCCTGGTCCCCACAGGATGGAATAATTAAGGTCATAATAGGTAAGCATCCCCATAACACCAAAGCTCGCTCCGATTCCACATACCCCGAGAAGCATGAGCGGATAAGCTTGATAATCCGTTTTCTTCGCTAACAAAAAGCCCGCTAAGAACATGCCGAGGCCAGAACCGGTCACAAGATAACCGAACAAATCTGGTGAAGCCTGCGTCAGTTCACGGATTAAGACGATGAGTTGGGAATCGGCCGATTGGAGAATCAAAAGGCTGAGACCAACCAAAATCAAACCCGTCATCATAAAGCGGTTTGACTTAAGAAAAGAAAAGCCGAGTGCGAACTCTTTCTTGAACGCCCCCTCCTCTTTTTCTTCTTCGATCGTTTCCAGGGAGCGCGCATTTGGAACAAACAAAAGGATGACCGCAGACATGAGAAACGTGGCAGAATCGATAATGAACACTTGCTGGGCACCGACTACTGTGACAAGCAACCCACTAATGAGCGGGCCGAGAATTTTCGTTGAGGAGTCAATCATCGAGGTGATTGACATCGCCCCTTTCATATCTTCCTCCGCAACCACTTCTTTCAATTTTCCGTTTTTCGCAGGGATGAAGACAGCGGAAAAAATTCCAATTGTAAGTAGCGTTGCATAAACCATCCAAAGTGATGTAGCGACCGTCAAAATCAGTATTAAAGCTGCCCTTACAACATCAGAGACAATCATAAGCGTTTTCCTGCTGAATCGATCAGCCACCATTCCAGCAACCGGTCCAAACAAGGCCATCGGCACGGCCAAGCACAAAAAGACGAATGATACTTCAAGTGGTGATGCATCCCACTTCAAACCAACGAGTGTAATAATCGCGACAATACTTAACCAGTCACCGATACTCGAAATGGCTTGCGCAGACATCAAGGTCACGTACCCTTTGTTTTTCCATAAGCGATCCATAGGCTGGGCCCCTCTCAATTAAACGACACGTGTGTCGTTTTGTTAACTTTATTATATCGACACTGGTGTCGTTTTGCAACACCTGTTTTTAAAAAGGGGCTTTTAGCCATAAAAAAACATGGACGTCATTTTTTATCCATGCTTTTCCATTCCTATATTCATACTACTTATCAATAGGGCTGAGGCGGCAATATGATAATTCCCCCTTGCCCATATCGATGTCTGAGTCTGCCCCTTTCTCACCTTTGACTATTTGTTTATGTATTTCACTGATGAGAAACAATCCCCTAAATAAGCAGCCAACGACAATACCAAAAGTGATGATTCCTCCCATTAAAGGCCCGGTCGTCATAATCAACCAACCTAATAACATGCAGACAAGAATAATAAAGAACAACATGCACACTCCTCCTTACATTTTTTCATTATTTCAAACCAGGACAATCGAAGACAAATAATTGAAGGTAAAAGGGTGAGCCATAAATTAGACTCGATGAAACCGTTAATGAGGAACGGTATGGAGGCGGCAGAAATAAAGAAAGAAGCACAGAGATTCTAAAACCATACTCTTCTTTTAACCCTTTTATCAAATCCCTTTCGTATTCATTAAAACGACTCTCCAACCATCGGGATCTTCTATCGTTATCCCCTTTTCTTCCCAATATGGGTTTTCAGATTCCACTTCTTGATACCCCATATCATGGAGTCTTTCAGCTACATCTAACACCTCACCCCTGTTTTCTATATAAAAAACAAGCAGATTATCCTTGGAGGGTGCAGGGCATGGGCTGCCTGACTCATGTCTAGTAAACTCGAGTTGGTAGGGTAGACCGGGTAATCCATAAACCACTCCCTCATATCCTCTGTGACCTGCAAAGTCTGTTAGTCTCTCTAAACCAAGTCCTGCCTCATAAAAATCGATCACGTTTTCGAATTGATCCGTTGGTCTCGCTATTCTTATTTGCGATGCATTAAACCTTGGAAACTTCATTCTTGTTTTCCTCCCACATACAGAGGGTGCTTTCTCAAAAGCCCATCGTAACGAAATCCCTCTTTTTATCAATCGTAACCAAGTCAGAAGGAAAAGCCATTCGCGAAAAGAATGAAAAACACATACAACTTTTGACTGAAAAAATGGGCGCTACCTCGATAGGGGACTTTAAAACAAGGTTAGAAGATATTCAAACGAGAGGGCAATGAACACTCGTTATAGGTCATCACGTGAAAAAACAATAAAAAAGTTGCCCTACCACCTTGTGGATAGAGGCAACTTTAATTTTCTTAAATATTCACAGGGCTCTCTTCCTGCTCCTCGGTCAACCCAAGTGTCTCTTCGGTCGTCGCATGAATCTCACGGATCAATTCTGGATTTTCAACTAATTCTTTCCCGTAAGAAGGAATCATCTCCTTGAGCTTCGGCTCCCACTCTTTCAGCTGCTCTGGGAAACATCTCCCCATCAGCTCAACCATAACCGAAACGGCTGTCGATGCTCCTGGAGAGGCCCCAAGCAAGGCAGCAATAGACCCATCTGCAGAACTGACAACTTCGGTTCCGAATTGGAGGGTCCCTTTCCCTCCACCCTCGGTATCCTTGATGACCTGTACGCGTTGACCTGCGGTGACGAGATCCCAATCCTCTGCTTTGGCCGTAGGGATGAATTCACGTAGTTCTTCCAGACGCTTTTCTTTCGACTGGATGACCTGCTCGATCAGATATTTCGTCAAAGAAACGTTTTTCACGCCTGCTGCGACCATAGTCGCAAGGTTATCCTTTTGCACGGATGTAATCAAATCAAGCAGCGATCCGGTTTTCAAAAACTTCGGTGAGAAGCCGGCGAAAGGTCCGAAAAGCAAGCTCTCCTTGCCGTCGATAAAACGTGTGTCCAAGTGAGGAACTGACATCGGTGGGGCACCGACTTTCGCTTTGCCGTACACTTTTGCACGGTGTTCGGCAATCACTTCCGGGTTGTTGCACACCATGAACAGACCACTGACAGGGAATCCGCCAATTTGTTTGGATTCAGGAATACCCGTTTTTTGCAGCAAGTGAAGACTTCCGCCCCCACCGCCGATGAAGACAAAATCGGACTTATGAAATTCCATCTTATTGTTCTGAAGATCGCGCACTTTCACTTCCCAGGAACCGTCTTCCGCACGTTTGATATCCTCAACGCTGTGCTTATAATTGATTTCGAGATTTTCTTTTTCTAGATAATCGAACATTTTCCGTGTCAGCGAACCGAAGTTCACGTCCGTTCCTGCATCAATCTTCGTTGCTGCAATTGGTTCTGTAATCGTCCGGTTCTTCATGATCAGAGGAATCCACTTTTCCAGTTTGTCTGGGTCATCGGAAAATTCCATGTCCTTGAACAACGGATTCGCAACCATGGTGTTAAAGCGCTTTTTTAGGAAGTCAACGTTTCTCTCTCCCTGAACGAAACTCATGTGAGGCAATGGCATAATAAAGTCATTCGGATTACTAATTCGGTTGTTTTTCACGAGATAAGACCAAAATTGCTTGGAGACTTGAAACTGTTCATTTACTTTAATGGCTTTTGTCATATCGATCGAGCCGTCGGGCTTTTCGTTCGTGTAATTCAGCTCACAAAGGGCTGCATGGCCTGTGCCTGCATTGTTCCATACATTTGAACTTTCTTCCCCTGCACTTCCAAGCCTTTCAAACACGCGAATGTTCCAGTCCGGCACCAATTCTTTAAGCAAAGATCCTAATGTCGCACTCATGATCCCTGCACCAATTAAAATCACGTCTGTCTTCGAGTATTTTTTGCTCATTTCCCTTTCATTCTCCCTATTATCAGATATTTTTATCTATGTTCAGTGTATCACTATTGTTGAAAAATTAAAATATTTGGTAACCCTTACAACGTTAATTCCATATGATTCCCATTGATTTAAAAAATAAAAAACTTTCTCCACCAGACTATTCAAGAAATCTCGGAGTTGTTCAGTATCCAGCAAATCCAAAGGTGTTGTTCAAAAGGGAACTGGGGTAAGGACTTCCTTCTTCTGGTCAAAAAAGGTCTGCCTCAAAAAAGAGGCAGACCTTTTTCACATGAATAGTAATGTTAATCCCGGCGCCAGGACCGAAACGATGACAGCACTTAACACCATCGCAATTGTACTCACTGAACCTTCAAGTGGATCCCGTTCCATCGACGTCGCTGTCCCAATTGCATGAGAAGCACTACCCATACCGACGCCTTTTCCAAGAGGGTGGGTCAAACGGGCATAGCGCATCACCACAGGGTGGATCAGCACCCCACCAATGCCTGCAATCATGACAAACACCGCTGCGAGTGGCATGACACCGCCGCTTGATTCTGCAATCGACATCGCGACAGGGGTGGTTACCGATTTCGGAACGATCGAGTGGATGATTAATTCACTGAACCCTGCCCATTTGCTGAGCAGAAGTCCAGAGGTCACGCCAATAAACGCGCCTACCGAAGTCCCTACCAAAATCGGCAGGAGCATCCTTTTCAAAAGGTCACGGTACTGATAAAGAGGGAAAGCAAGCGCAACCACTGCCGGACCAAGTAAATAATCAATCCACTTGCCGCCAAGCATATACGTATCATAGGAAAAACCGAACAACAGTAAAAGAAGGATAATCGTCACCGTCGACAAGATAATCGGCGCCGTATAGATGCGGCGAAACCTGCGATAAGCGAACAATGCCCCTTGATAGATAACGATCGTCAGAATGATTAGGACTGAAGCCAGAAGAAGATCATTCATGAGCAGCCTCCCTCCTTCTCGCCATCCACTGAGCGACGAAGCCTGAGATCCCCATCACTAAAGCCGTACTCAACAGACCGATCAGTATTAAAAGAACCCCTTTCCCTTCAAAAACGTACGCATAGCTCATGACCCCGACCGTTGCCGGAATGAAAAAGAACGGCAGATGTTTGATCATGAAACCAACGCCTTGTTTGAGCCAGTGTTCGGGAACTATTTTTAATGATAAAAGTGCGAAAAGGATGACCAGTCCGATGACACTGCCTAGAATGAATAGATTGAATGTGTTTTGTATGAGTGTTCCGAGTAGATAGATCATATATAAGCCTACAATTTGCAGAATGATAGTGACTGCTTTTGACACGTGTGATCCTTCTTTCTAGTTGTGAGATGGAAGTTTACTTCCTTTATTATATAGGAATGTGAAGATCATACAAAAATCCTGCTCCTTAGTTTTTACATGAAAAGGACATGACTTTTGCAATAAAATTATTTCCCCTGCATCACGTACTAAATCTTTTTCTCTTTGTATCCAATCTTTAAATCATACTCTTTCAAAAAAACCTCTCTCTCAAACTTCCGCACATCTTAATGCCCCTACCACCAAAACATAAGACCACTTCATTATATTTCTTTTTCATTCTCATGACATGTGCCTTGGATCATGAACAATATGTTAGCATTCTTCTATATTGTACCTTTACAACCAAACTTTTCTGTTAAAAGGAAGTGTATGACACCATGAAAAAATTCACACAACTGCTGCTTGCTGTCCTACTCGTTATTTTTCTTGGAGCCTGTGCAGAGCAGACTTCGAAAGAGGCAGAAGAAGCTCCGAACAAAGAAACGACACCAGAACAAAAAAAGGACCCAGAGCCTCCTTATCAAGCGTTAGAACCATCTGAAGACGCCGTTCCCCTCAAGGAACGCTTGTCCAAAGAAGAACGGACGAATATGCCAGATCAGGAACTGGCTCTCGGTGGTGATCCAGCTCGCTCTGTACCTGCTGGTGAAACGCTCGCCAAGGGGGTGAAGGATAAGTCTGATGGACCATTGAAAGACCACAGACTTGTCGCTTATTATGGGACCCCTCAATCGGAAAACATGGGAATTCTCGGTACAATGAAGCCGGAGGAACTAATGAACCAGATCAAGGAGCAGGCACAGGCCTACTCAAATGCTGATCCTGCGCGGCCGGCCATCCCAACCATTGAACTGATTACGACAATGGCTCAACGCGATCCGGGTCCTGAGGGTACATATGTTAGCAAGCTCCCGGATGAAAAGATTGAGGAGTATGTAAAACTAGCCGAGAAACATGATGCTCTCGTTCTTCTTGATATTCAGCTAGGAACTGATACAGTCATGAACCAGGTGAAAAGCATTGAGAAGTGGCTTAAGCACCCGAACGTTCACCTGGCGATCGACACAGAATTCCAAGTCGATGAAGGTGAAGTACCAGGTGAAGATCTCGGCCAGGTCGATGGAACTGAAATTCAAAAAGCGGTCGAATACCTATCCAAGCTTACGGAGAAAAATAATCTTCCTGATAAATTTGTCCTTGTCCACCAGTTCACAGAACACGTGCTGACGAATAAAGATGCTATCCAACCCACGGACAATGTAGAAGTGGCGCTTAATTTTGACGGCTGGGGGTCATCCATTGATAAAATGGCGCTGTATAAAAAATATGTGCGTGACAAGCCTTCCCAGTATGGTGGGTTTAAAGTTTTTTATGATAAAGATGAGCCGGTGATGACACCGGAAGAAGTGGTAAAACTCGATCCAAGCCCAGCAATTGTGAACTACCAATAGAAAAAGAGCCTGTTCTCTTTATGAGGAACAGGCTCTTTTTTACATATTAATTGAATGGGATCCCTTTACTCTTTGCCAAATCATCTGCAACGATTGCTACCCCTTCTACTTTCGTTCCAGGTGCGACACTCGGCTGAACGGATGGGTTCAGAGGATAGGTATGACCATCGAACTTGATGTGAGCAAAGAAGTCTTCTATTCCTCCTCCCGCCACATACATAATCAAATCGCGATACCCATTGGTTGTTGTATTGGATACAATAACGGGATTTCTTACGAGGGAGAAGCGCGACAACACTTGATATTCCCCTTCTATGTCTTTGAAAATAACAGCACTGCACCCACCCGTCCCACAGACAAATGGCCCAACTAAAAATACAAAAACCTCTTTGTCCCCATCGTTATTCAAGTCGATTCTATTATAATAATACCTGATGTTTTCTTCAGATAATGTAAGGTTATATTCCTGTTCAATCGCTGCTTCCAATTTTGGATCTCTTTCAGTTTCTGAACAAACATAAGTGAGAGAAGAGAAATCTATTCCCTTTTGATTAGGAAACGGTTCAAACTCACAAAGATTCCTTCTTAAATTTAGCAACTGATCTCTTGAGGGATAAGGATATTCAAAAGCTAAAGCACGAGTAATAGACTTATAGGCTTCTTGTTTACGTCCTGTTTTTATTTGTGAATCCGCTAAATAATACCAATACGTAGAAGAATCATATTCCCTTAATAGTGAGCCGTAATATCGTTCCACTTTTTGAAAATAAGCGGGATAAACATCTTCTGCCCTTTCAAACCCATCATGTCCCAAACGGAAAACCTCTACAATGTAGGCTAAACCGGTATCGTGTTTCCACAATGCAACCTCGTAAATTCCATCTCTTCCATACTCATTCTCTATGTCTTCCACATCAATCATACTGAAGTATTGATTACCTTCAACTAAATCTGTGAACCCTCCACTATCCCATTTATAAACACTGAGGTCTGCCCAAATCGATCCTACTTGCCAACCGACAAGGATATTGTATTCGTTTCTGTTTTTTAGTGGAGCCGCCCCTAAGTACTTCACTCCGTACCCTTTACCTTTTTTAGTATCAGCAACGTACCATCCATCTGGTCCTTGCTTCAAAATCATCAGATAGTTTTCACCTCGCCAGTAGTAGACGCCTGCGATTTCTGGAACACCATCCCCATCCACATCGGTGCTTAATACGGATGGCTTGGCGCTGGGTGTTGCAAGATGAACGATGGTGGCTGTGGGAGGCAGGAAACGTTTGAAGGTGCTGAACTCTTGTTTTTTAACCATAAAATATCACTTCATTATTACTCAGTATATGTGAGCGTGGATGTGGCATGTAAAACTTCCTCCCAATTTTGTAAGCGATAATCTTTTCTATAATAAAAAAATTTCTGAACGCTACCAATTATAAAACGGTTTAAGGTTCTCCATAATCATAAATATTAAGAAGCATTTACTGATATGACGATACAATCCTTCAATACTAGTCCATTCAGCTTTTCATCTATAAATACTATAAAAAATTTACATGTTAGGGTTTAGTCCAATCATATATTCGATTCGAAAATATGATATAGCAATGACGAAAGGAGGGAGAAGGGAGAAGTATGAAGAAAAGAAAATGTGGTTGCACATGTTGCAAATCATGTAAATGTATTTGTCCCCCAGGACCTCCAGGGCCTCCAGGAGTATTTATCGAATTTGACTGTACGCAGTTTTCAAATATTTCGTTGACACCTCAACAGCCAACAGCTGACTTAGCTACTGTAAACATAAATGTTGACGAGAGCGATAACACTGTCTGGTTTAATGCATATATAACTTGGAGTGCCAGTACAGGTAATGAAACCGTTAATTTCTCCATTATCCGGGATGACGATACAGTTATATGCACAGCCAGCGACTCTACCGCCAGCGCAAATAACCCTATTACGACAGCTTTAACTTGTTGTGATGAAAATCCACTCACAGGCAGTCACGACTATACTTTGAGAGCTGAAGCTGAAGATTTGACAGGTAATCAAACGGTGACTATTGCTCAAGGAACATTTACAGCAACAGAAGTTAACACCTAAAGGCACAAGTTGCATCTTTTGATTGAAAAAAGACTGCCGAAAAAAGTTTCGACAGTCTTCTCTCATGCATACAGGTATACTCATATCTGAATCACTTCAATGCCAATAATATTATCGTTTTAACTGTTTATTCTTTACTTATGATAGGGTTCATTCCGAATAATCTTAAACGCCCGGTACACCTGCTCCACCAACATCAACCGCATCAACTGGTGAGGAAACGTCATATTTGAAAACGACAACCCAAAATCACTCCGCTCCAGCACCTCATCACTCAATCCAAGCGACCCCCCGATAACAAACGCCACTTTACTCTTCCCGTACGTCGCAAGTTCATCCATTTTCTTCGCAAGCTTTTCAGAGGTCAGCTGCTTGCCTTCGATTTCAAGCGTGATGACGTATGTATCTTGTGAAATCTTCGAAAGAATGCGTTCCCCTTCTTTTTGCTTCACTTCAACCATTTGCGCTTCACTCAAGTTTTCCGGTGCTTTTTCGTCCGGAACCTCGACGACATCTACTTTCGCGTAAGGTCCTAGTCGCTTTACGTATTCCGCAATTCCCCTGCTTCAAATATTTTTCTTTCAACTTCCCAACACTGACAATTGTAATCTTCATGCTGTATTCCTCCGTATCGCTTCATTTCTCTCTAGTGTACCACGAAGTGGATTTCCATAATTAGGTGTACCAGGTCATACATAATATGGAAATCGTTCATAAACAACTCTTTTACACATAGACATGAAAGGTAAGCCATTAATTCCTAAAGAGGAGATGAGAGCATGAGTGACTTCAAGAAAAACAACGACTCTAGGGAAAATGAGCAGGCAAAGAAAAATGATGATGGATTTGTAAAAGGGGTATCCAAAGAAGCCAATGACTTCATTCATAATACGGTCGACACTTCTGGCAAGATCATTAAGTCGATCACGGGTGAAGGTGGATTGATTGGGAAAACGGTGGATTCTTCCGGTAATATCGTTAAGAAAGCCTCTGAGAAAGGCTCAGACGTCATTGGGAAGACCGTCGACACTTCTTCCAAAGCGTTTAAATCGATCAAAGATAAGACGTTCAACAGAAAGAAATAGACCGTACCACAAAGGAATCCGGTTCTTACCGGGTTCTTTTTTTTAAATCAAACAGACCAGGTCATCCAATATATGGATGACCTGGTCTGTTAAATAAAGGTTATTCAACTCTTACAGAATGCCAATCGTGTTCAATAAAATAACGAAGGCTACAGAGATGACTGGAATGAGAACAGCAACGACAAAGATATCTTTATAGCTGTCTTTGTGCGTCATTCCCGTAATCGCAAACAGTGTCAAAACCGCTCCGTTGTGCGGGAGCGCATCCAGACCGCCGGAGGACAGGGGAAGCTACGCGGTGAAAAGCTTCCGGACTGATTCCGGTATTCGTGGCGATTTCATAGTATTTGGATCCCAGCGCTTCAAGCGCGATTCCCATACCACCGGATGCGGAACCGGTTGCACCAGCGAGCACGTTAACGGCGATTGCTTCTGAGATCAATGGGTTTCCTTTGATGCCCATCAGCAATTGTGTCAGGTTGGCGAACCCTGGAACTTCACGTACGACTGTACCGAAGCCGACCGCGGCACTCGTGTTTATAATGGCAATAACCGATCCGCCCGCTCCACTGTTCATGGATGGAATGAACTTCTTATACATTGTCACATTCAGGAGCATGATGAGCACGATTCCTGAAATTAAGGCAGTGACAACGTCCCAGTCTAATAGATTCAATGTAAGAAGAACCGTTAATAATGGCAAAAGGGACAAGAAGAAGTTCGGTGTTTCATCAGGTTGATCCATTTCTTTCTTTTCTTTCGGTTCAGTGAAAACTTCTCCCTGAGCGACAAGTTTCTTCTCACGCCATCTCAGGTAAAAGTAACCTCCACCACCCATGATGATACCTGCGATTATACCCATCACAGGGGCTGCCATGGCATCCGTTTGGAAGTATTCCATAGGGATCAGGTTCTGAATTTGCGGTGAACCTGGCAGAGCTGTCATCGTAAACGTAAAAGCACCTAATGCTACCGTTGCTGGAATCAGCTTTCGGCTGATGTTCGCTTCACGGAAAAGAGATAGGGCCAATGGGTAAACAGCAAAAACAACAACGAAAAGGCTGACTCCGCCGTACGTCAGAACTGCAGCGGATACGAGCACTCCTAAAATTGCACGCTGTGTACCAATCAATTTTGTGAAGGCTACTGCGACAGATCGGGCCATCCCTGTGTCTTCCATCAGTTTTCCGAAGATAGCTCCGAGCATGAAGACCGGGAACCAGTCTTTAGCGAAGGCGACGAATCCGCCCATGTATGTATCTTTATAAGCTTCAAGTAGATCGAGACCGCCGGTGAGGGCGACGACACCAGCTGCGATGGGCGCCACCCAGATGATCGACCAGCCTAAATAGGCGAGGGCCATCAATACGGCAAGTCCGAGAAAAATTCCGAGCATGGTTTTTCCTCCTTAGGTTTATTGAGTCTCGACGACCATGGCGATGCCTTGACCGCCGCCGATGCATAACGATGCGACGCCGTAACGTCCACCTCTTCGTTTAAGTTCCTTGATCATCGTGTACAGGACACGTGTGCCGCTTACGCCAATTGGATGACCAAGAGCAATTGCTCCACCGTTGACGTTTACTTTGTCACGGTCAAGACCTAGTTCTTTTTCAACAGCAAGATATTGAGAGGCGAACGCTTCGTTCACTTCAACAAGGTCCATATCATCAAGTGAGAGCTCTGCTTTTTCCAATGCTTGACGAATCGCTGGTGCTGGACCGATGCCCATGTACTCAGGCTCAACACCTGCAACGGACCAGGATAGGATTTCAGCAATCGGTTGGACGTTATGTTCGCTCACATAATTCTCACTTGCTAAAACGACAGCACCCGCGCCGTCATTGATGCCGCTTGCGTTTCCGCCTGTTACCGTGCCGTCCTTTTTGAAGGCAGGCTTCAACTTGGATAAGGATTCAGGGTTCGTATCTTCACGGATATGCTCATCTTGATCGACCACTTTAGTCCCTTTACGTGTCTTAATTTCTACAGCGACTATTTCATCCGCAAATTTTCCAGTTGAACGGGCCTCCGCTGCAAGCTTGTGGCTGCGTGTCGCATACTCATCCTGTTGTTCTCTTGAGATTTCGTATTTCTCCGCGAGGTTTTCACCGGTCACACCCATCCCTGCTCCGATGTACTCATCTGTCAAAGCGGCCCAAAGCATATCGTCAACTTTCGGTGTACCGAGCTTCGTTCCAAAACGACTGCCGCGCATGGCATGAGGTGCAAGACTCATGCTTTCCACACCACCAGCTAAAGCCGTCTCCCCTTCGCCAAGCTGAATGGACTGGGCAGCTGATACGACGGATTGCATACCAGATCCACACAAACGGTTGACCGCAAGAGCCGGGCTTGTGTGCGGCACGCCTGTTTTCAAGGAAATATGGCGTGCTAAGTATGGTGCATTTTGAGAAGAATGGATAACGTTCCCCATGATGGTGAGATCGATATGTTCTGCCGAAATGCCGCTTCTCTTGAGTGCTTCTTTACTTGCCGTCACTCCTAAATCGGTCGGATCGACGTCTTTCAATGCGCCGCCGAAGGTTCCGAATGGAGTACGAGCCCCTTCTACGATATAGACTGGCTTCATGTGAAAATCCCCTTTCGATTATTGAGTCGTATAGCCGCCATCAATGACGACCGCTTGACCAGTGACCCCTTTAGCCTTATTGCTTGCAAGGAACAGCGTGTAATCCGCAATTTCCTGAACGGTCAAAAGACGTTTTTGTGGAACAAGCGGATAAATGACTTCTTCCAGCGCTTTTTCTAAAGAAACGCCACGGTTTTTAGCTAGATCCTCCAGCTGATTGCGCACAAGTGGCGTGTCAACGTAACCCGGACAGACTGCATTGACGGTGATGCCGTCTTCTGCACCTTCAAGAGCTGTCACTTTCGTAAGGCCAATGACCCCGTGTTTCGCACTGTTATAGGCAGACTTGCCGGCAAAACCAATCAATCCGTTGATGGACGCCATGTTGATGATGCGGCCGAACCCTTGTTTTTTCATAATCGGGAAAGCATGTTTCGTCGCCATGAACGGGGCAACCAACATGATTTTTGTGATCAACTCGAACTTCTCTGATGGAAAATCTTCTATCGACGCAACGTGCTGCAATCCTGCATTGTTAACAAGCACATCAAGACGGCCGAATTTTTCTACCGTTTCGTCGATCGCATTCTGAATCTGTTCCTCTTTCGTCACGTCACAGACAAGTCCGATCGCCTGCAAACCTTCCTGATTCAAACGATCCGCTGCTTCTTTCACTTTTTCTTCGTTTATATCGCTGAGCGCTACTTTCGCACCGTTACGGGCGAATTCGGTTCCGATTTCATAGCCGATTCCGCTCGCTGCACCTGTAATGAATACGACCTTATTTTCAACCATGGGTGTTCCTCCTTATTTGCTGGATGGCATTTTTAAAAGTTCGTCACTGATGATGAGTTCTGCTTCTGTCTGTTCTTTGATTTCGTCTACCGTCCATCCTTCAGCAATTTCAACGAGCTTCAGGCCTTCGTCCGTTACGTCCATGACAGCTCGATCAGTAATGATGCGGTCAACGACGCCTTTTCCTGTCAGCGGCAGTTTACATTCTTTCAAAATCTTCGGATCGCCATGTTTGTTGACGTGATCCATAATGATGACGACCTTTTTCGATCCGTGTACGATATCCATCGCACCACCCATGCCTTTAATCATTTTCCCTGGAATCATCCAGTTGGCAAGGTCACCGTTTTCTGCGACTTCCATGCCGCCTAAAATCGCTAAGTCAAGGTGCTCGCCACGGATCATGGCAAATGATTCCGCACTGTCGCAGTAAGCGGCACCGACAGACGCCGTCACCGTTTCTTTTCCGGCATTGATCAAATCCGGATCGACTTCATGCTCATAAGGCGACCGGCCAATACCCAAAAGCCCGTTTTCTGACTGAAGCACGACTTCTTTATCCGGCTGGATGTAGTTCGCGACCATGGTCGGCATGCCGATTCCAAGGTTTACATAGTAACCGCTTTCAATTTCCTGCTCTGCTCGTCTGGCAATCATTTCGCGGATTGCCGCTTTGTCTTTTTGTACTGCCATTGTTCATCTACCTCCTATTTATGCTTCTGCTTTTACCGTATAACGTTCAATGCGCTTCTCCTGCTGGCCTTCAATCAGTCCTTGTACATAAATGCCCGGCGTATGAATCGCATCGGCTTCCAGTTCACCCGGTTCGACGAGTTCTTCGACTTCTGCAATCGTCACAGCACCAGCTGCCGCCATCATCGGGTTGAAGTTGCGAGCCGTTTTGTTGTAAACGAGATTTCCGTGACGGTCACCTCTGAACGCACGGACAAGACTGAAGTCTGCCGTCAATCCTTCTTGTAAAAGGTATTCCTTACCATTGAATGTGCGTACCTCTTTGCCTTCCGCAATCGGCGTACCGACTCCTGCTGGTGTGTAAAAGGCTGGGATTCCAGCTCCACCTGCACGGATTTTCTCAGCTAACGTTCCTTGAGGTGTAAGTTCGACTTCAAGTTCACCTGCGAGTACCTGGCGTTCAAATTCCTTGTTTTCCCCCACGTACGAACCTATCATTTTATCAATCTGTTTATTTTTCAAAAGTAGTCCGAGTCCCCAATCATCGACACCGCAGTTGTTAGAGATGACCGTCAAATGCTTCACGTTCGATTCGACGAGGGCAAGAATCAAGTTCTCCGGTATTCCGACGAGCCCGAATCCTCCTACCATAATTGTTGAATGATCCTTTATATCTTTTACAGCTTCATGAAATGATGAATAAATTTGTTTCATGAGTCTTCACACTCCCTTCACCTATTTACATGCAATTTTCGTGCCAACTTTACGGTATTGCTGCATCAAGGATTTTGAATCTTTTGTGAAATCGCTTTTACGGATTTCCGGAATCAGGCATACGCATTTAATGAAAACCCTTACATGCACGCACAAAAAGAACCATTCCAGAAATCCGGAATAGATTCCTGATTTCTGGAATGGTTAGAGATTGTATTTCTTCACTTTGTCATATAGAGATGATTTTCCAATGCCCAGCCGTTTCGCAGCCAAACTTTTATCCCCATCGGCTTCTTTTAAAACTTTTTGAATGGTGTGCTTTTCCGTCTGCTCTACAATTTGTTTCAACGTTTCCGCCTCCTGAGCAGGAGCTGATTCCTTTTGAAGATGGGCAGGAAGATCTTCATATTGAACCGCTTCTCCGTCGGTCATATGGACCGCTGACTCGATGACGTTTTCAAGCTCACGGACATTACCCGGCCAGTGGTATTTGTAAAAGACGTCTTCAACAGATTTCGAAAACTCTTCCACGCGTTTGCCTGTACGGTCGGATATTTTCTGCAGCAAATATTTGGAGAGGATTTTAATGTCTCCTCGTCTCGTCCGGAGAGGGGGAATATCAATTTGGACAACATTAATCCGGTAAAAAAGGTCCTCGCGAAAACGCTGCTCCTGAATCATTTCCTCGAGCGACTGGTTGGTTGCAGCAATGATGCGGACATCCACTTCCTGCGGGTGAACCGCTCCCACCGCTTCGATTTCCCCTTCCTGGAGAGCGCGCAAAATTTTCACCTGCGCTCTTAGAGGCATGTCTCCGATTTCATCAAGAAAAAGCGTTCCCCCATGGGCAAGCTGAAATTTCCCGGGCTTGCCCCCTTTTTTCGCACCCGTAAACGCCCCGTCCTGATAGCCGAACAGCTCCGCTTCGATGAGATCCTCGGGGATAGCCGCACAGTTCACTTTCACAAAAGGCTTTGTGCTCCGCTCGCTGAGGTGATGGATACTGTGAGCGAACAGCTCTTTTCCTGTTCCGCTCTCTCCTCGCAACAGAACAGATACATCGCTGTGTGCCGTTTTGCGAATCTTTTCTTTTAGTTGTAAAACGTCAGGCGAGCTCGTAATGATGTCATGCAGGGAATACTTGGCCCCGTTCTGCTGCTGCATTTGATTACGGTAGGTTTCAAGCTCAAGAAGCAGATCCTTGATATGCGTGTTCATAATTTTCCACTCATCCGTGTCACGGAAAAGAACCATACCGAGAGCACCGATCACCTCGCCGTTTTCCCAGAGTGGAATGCGATGGGCAATCATATAATCGCCACGGATCTGCTGAAGGTCGGCCATTTCTTCTTCCCCAGTATCCGCAACGATATGCATGCGCGTATTTTCAATGACGTCCGTTACATGCTTTCCTTTCACAGTCGTTTGATCCACATCAATGAACCGGCAGTAGCTTTCATTCATATAAGAAATGCAGCCCTCGCGATCGACGACGACAATACAATGTTCTACATTTCCAAACAACGTCTCAAGCACTTGATTCCGATAATCTTCAAGCATAGAAAGCATCCCATATCCTCCTCTTTCTTCCTATTTAAAATGATAACGTTTACAAGCTTATTTACTAAAAGTCTATCAGAATACCCCTTCACATACTAGATACAACCTAAAAAATGCCACACCAGGTCATCCATAATATGGATGACCTGGTGTGGCAGATCTTGTAAGTCCGTTACTCTTCTTTTACATGCATGCCTTGATATGTTTCAAGCATATGGATGCGTTCCATCATTGTCGGGTGTCCGTAACGTAAATATTTGACGAGCGCAGGGGGATGCACGTCACTCAATCCGTTCACGGTGAGCTCTTGGAACGAACCAATCGCTGCATCCAGATCCTGGGTCATTTCAATCGCGTACTGATCGGCATCCTTTTCGGCATTCCTCGATATGGCAAGCTCAACTGGGCTGGATAAGAACGAAAGCATCGTCAGGATGAGAAAGAACATTGGCAAACTAGCGATATCCGATACTTTTGTGAATCCCAGTCGTTCTCCCCATCTACGCGTCACAAAACGTAAAAAATGATAGGTGAAGAAAAGACCAAAAAACGTCGCGACAATGACTCCAGCTAAATTCCAATACAAATGGTTCATGACGTAGTGGCCGATTTCATGCGCCATAATAAATAGCACTTCATTTTCTTCAAGGTGATTGAGCGTCGTATCCCACAGCACGATACGCAGATTCGACCCAATGCCGTTCACATAGGCATTCATGCTGTTCGTCTTCTCAGACATATTCACTTCATACACCCGGTCAGCAGGAACATCTGCTTCATCCGCAAGCGTGAGAATTTTCTCTTCAAGCTGCTTATTTTGAAGCTCAGTAAAGTCGTTGTAAAGCGGATCGATGACGACCGGTTGTAAGTACATCATGAAAAATAAAAATGGGATCATGAGCACCCAGGCGATCAACCACCAGCGCTTTTCAAACTTTTTCATAAGGAAGTAAAGGACTGTGATGAGCAGGGCCATGATGATAAATCCGATCCAAAAGCCGATCAGCTCATCCCGCATCCAGCTGGAAAAACTTTGTGTGGAAATGCCATATTCTACAGATAACCATCGTTTCGCATAATCCAAAGGAAATAAAAAGATCGTCGTCAAGGTTTGTAGCAGTAAAACGAAGAGCGGAATTTGAATGATACGGAAACGGGAAATCTGCTCACCGAAATTCCTAAAGACCACGGAAGCACCAAAAATCATTACACCAAGATAGAGGATCCATTCGAGCGGTTCCCCTAGGAAAGATAAGAAATTCTGATACCGCGAATACTCCTGACTCAGCTCAAGCTCCTTTTCCGTCATGAAAGTCGCTGGATCCGCGGCCGTTCCCTCATAAGCTGGTGGAACACCGACATCTGTCCACTGGAAGAAATAAAGGCCTAACAAAAGACCATAAAAGACATACAACACGAGTGTCCAAGTGATGAACTTTTTCTTCACTTCCCCACCTCCGAAAAATAGGACTCGTACCATTGTACGAGCCTATGTAAGTGACTAGAACTCTCTTACCCTTTCACAACGAGATGCGATGTTTCACATGGAACATTCGGCAATGCTTTTCTGAGAAAAGGCGGTCGTACTTCTATTTTGTCCATATTTTCTATAGGGATCCATTGATAGATCAGCCGCTCCCCTTCAAGGCCATAGAAAGGTCCTTCCCTGAATTTTGGTTTCTTTGTTTTTAATAGGTAGTAGAAAGCCACTTCATGCATATCGTCCCCGCGGTGCTCAAAAAAACGTTTCCGCCATCCATACCGTACGCTCCACCTCAACGGCAAAGCCAAGCTCTTCTTTCATCTCCCGCACAATCGTATCTTGAGACGCTTCACCAAGCTCAATGCCTCCACCTGGCAGCGCCCAATAAGAATCATTCACCTGTTTATGTAAAAGCACATGATCATTCTCAATCATAATGCCAGCCGCCCGGTAGTTGAACCGCTGCCCTTCCACCTTAAACCGCACATCCCTCGCCATCCAATCCCTCCTAAAAATCTCATATCCTATAAACTACTACACCCCAAAACCAAACTCCTGCATCAATCGTATAACATACAAGAATATTCCAAATACTGTTGTACCAGGTCATACAGATATTGGTAATTAAAACCATAAAAAACCGGACCCTTCTGGTGGTCCGGTTCTTGTCTTCATTCTTTACCATATCTGCTCAACGTATTCTGGGTGATCAATGAAAGGATTACGGTTTCCTTGATAATCATTAAAAATGACTTCATTTCGATTTCGTTCAAAGTCGTCGACAGGATCCTGTGCATGCCATTCCTTCAATACAGAAAGCTTTCCTAAGTATGGGCCGCTTGTCCCTACATAATCCGCAATTTCCAAATCCAATTCTCCCTGATCCCCTTCATAACGGACAGCCATATAAAAAATCATTCGTGCGACGTCCCCTTTTACCGCGTCACGAGGCTCCCAGGAGTCACTATCATAATAGGTGCCCGGCGCTTCGTAAAAAGAAGATCCTCCATCATCAAAGTCCAGATTCCCACGAGCTGAATTGACCGTTACATCTGTCGGACGGAGGTGATGGATATCTGTCCCCGCTCCCATCGATGTTCCGAAATCTCCATGTGACTTCGCCCACACATGCTCACGGTTCCAGTCATCGACATAACCTCCGTTGTCATACTTGCTGTAGGACTTTCCGGAGTATAAAAGCAATACATTGTTCGGGTTTGATGGATCTTCATCTGTATGACGCAGTGCATCCCACACGTTGGAATAAGAAAGCTCGGTATGGTCATCGATGATCTCATGCAGCGATTGTTTCAATGCATAACCAGACAAACCTTCCGCATCTTGATAGTAGCTTCCAGTATATGTACCACCATCGTCCTCTCCCCCATCATTGGATGAAACTTTAGATATCGATGTCACATACTCAATTCCTTGGTGAGCGAAATAATCATCCCTTGTACCATTCACTCTGATTTTCGTACCCATTAACCCAGGGTTGTTTTGCAGGCCGTATTCACTACGATATTCCGAATCCAACTTCACAAAAATCATGTCGTCCACCTGAGTTTCCGAAGCATCATCCGCTACCGCTAAAGCATAATTACTCGTGAAATTACTTTGCTCGACCGTATCAACGTTTACAGGAACACCCACAATATACCCTTCGACCGTTACATCTGTTCCATTCGGGGTGTACAAAGCATCGCCTACGTTTATCGTTCCAGCAGCCTGAACACCATGGGCAAATAAAATAAAAACAAGACTAACAACGAAAACGAACATCCTTTTCAAATGAAGCACTCCCTTTATACAAATTAGACCTTCGCCTACCTCTTCCATGCCAGGGCGTAATATCCTTCAACTAACCACAAAATTAATACAAACCTCACAGCCCATTAACAAAGCATCCATAAACTTTCCAAAATATGTATGACCTGGTCACACATTAAAAGGAAAAATGTTATGTGAAATATTGAGCAAAAGGGTTGTTTTTCGATATGGACCGTTTTATAATAGAACCATATTTAACATGTGAAATATTTCACATGAACATTCAAGGAGGATTTACCATGAAAATTGCTGTTATTGGAAGCACTCACGCAGGTACGGCTGCGGTTACAAATATGGCGAAACTATACCCAGAAGCAGACATTACCGTTTATGAACGAAATGACAACGTATCTTTCCTATCCTGTGGTTTAGCTTTATATGTCGGAGGAGTCGTCGATGATCCTCAAGGGTTATTTTATTCTTCCCCTGAAGAGCTGCAAAACCTTGGTGTGACGATGAAAATGCAGCATGACGTGGAACACATCGATACAGTTAGAAGAACCATTGAATCCAGAAACCTTGTTACAGGCGAAACCGTCTACGATACGTACGATAAGCTCGTGATGACAACAGGATCCTGGCCGGTCACTCCTCCAATCAAAGGCATCGATCTTGAAAACATTTTACTTGCGAAAAACTACCACCAGGCAAACACGATCATTGAGCGTGCGAAAAATGCCCAAAAGGTCACGGTCGTCGGAGCCGGATATATCGGGGTAGAACTTGTTGAAGCCTTTGAAAAAGCAGGAAAAGACGTGACGCTCATCGATGGTGCGGATCGAACCTTGAACAAATACCTGGATAAAGAATTTACAACCATGGTCGAAGACGATTTCAAAGAACGCGGCATCCATCTAGCCATGAACGAAACGGTCCAACGTTTTGAAGGGACAAATGGATCTGTCTCCACCGTCACGACAAACGCCGGAACATACGAAACAGACCTTGTCATCCTTTGCGTCGGATTCCGTCCGAACACGGACCTGTTAAAAGGAAAGGTCGACATGCTTGATAACGGCGCTATCAAAGTCAATGAATATATGCAAACAAGTGACCCTGAAATTTTCGCTGCCGGTGACTGCTGTGCTGTTCCTTACAATCCGACGGGAGGACACATGTATATTCCACTTGCGACGAATGCTGTCCGTATGGGAACCCTGGTCGCTCGCAATTTAATCGATCCGACGATGAAACACGTTGGAACACAAGGCACATCCGGCCTTCACATTTTCGATCTCAACATGGCTTCTACTGGCCTTACGGAAACATCTGCTAATCTTTTAGACATTCATGTGAAAAGTATCACAATTGAAGATACTCATCGCCCGGCGTTTATGCCGACAGCAGAAAACGTAATTCTAAAGGTGACCATCCACCCGGATACCCGACGCATCCTTGGTGCACAAGTCATTTCCAAAGCGGACGTGACACAATCCATCAATACAATGAGCGTATGCATCCAAACAGGTATGACCATCGACGAACTAGCGTACACGGACTTCTTTTTCCAGCCACACTTTAATCAGCCGTGGAACTTCCTGAACAAAGCTGGTCTCGAAGCACAATCCAAGGAACCAAGCCGACTGCCTGAACTTGTATAATAAATGACCCCCATGGATGCATCCATGGGGGTTTGGCTATTTTCGCTTATCCAATTCTTTTCTATATCGTTTCATTCTTCTCAAATCTTTTCCAAGCTCATCCAGCGGAATGCCATCAACAAAAGAATCCTTGTACAACATCTCAGCAAATTTTTCTTCATTGACCGACGGACCTCGTTTGACCTGATTTGCTCGGATGTCCGCTATGCAAGCCACCTCCTGGTTTTGTTGCCTAACTATACCCTATTCATGAAAAGATAATCCTAATACTGATATCGGGAAATGACCACATCAATGACCTGGTCAATGTCTCTTTCACTCACATCATAATTCGTGACGAACCGGACTGTAGTTGGACCAAAGGGCACGGCCAGAATACCATCTTCCTTCAGCTTATGTAGAAAAGATTCGGCTGTTTCCCCCAGCCCCTCCACATGGACGAGCACGATATTCGTTTCCACTTTTTCAATCTGCAGGCCTTCCACATGCTGAAGTCCGTTTGCCAGCTGCTTTGCATGCGCATGATCGCCTGCTAATCGGTCGATCATTTCGGTCAAGGCCACATACGCAGGTGCAGCGATCATCCCGACCTGGCGCAAACCGCCGCCAAGACGCTTTCTCCATTTCCGCGCCTTTTGAATAAAGTCATAGGAACCGGCAATGATGGAGCCGACCGGTGCACCTAACCCTTTGGACAAACACACCTGCACGGTATCCGTTTGGTCCGCATACCGGTGCAAAGAGATGCCTGAGGCGACAGAAGCATTAAACAAACGTGCACCATCGAGGTGGACGGGAACGCCTGCTTCTCTAGCTACTTCATAAATCGCCTGCATATTTTCAAGCGGTACGACAACACCCCCCGCTTTGTTATGCGTGTTCTCAAGGCAGATCAAGCTCGTTTCCGGAAAATGAATATCATCCGGCCGAATAGCTGCTTTCACATGCTCAGGGTCCATCACTCCTCGCGTCCCTTGAATCGTCCGTGGCTGTACGCCAGCTAGTGCCGACATCGACGCACCTTCATATAAGAAAAGGTGAGCGTTCGACTCCAAAAGCACTTCATCCCCGGGGTTGCAGTGGGTCAATACAGCAATCTGATTGCCCTGAGTTCCGCTGGTCACAAACAATGCCGCCTCTTTACCGAGCATTTCCGCTGCCTTGTCCTCAAGTTTTTTTACGGTTGGATCTTCTTCATAAACATCATCCCCGACCTCTGCTTCAAAAGCTGCCTGACGCATTGCCATCGTCGGTTTGGTTACGGTATCACTTCGCAAATCAATCATAAGTACCCCTCCTTTTATCTATTGTACGTAACTTCCTCAGCGTTTGGAAAGCATTAGCGGTGGCGGTGGATACTTAAATATCGTTGTCCAATTCTTAAAAAACGCTTCCGAATTCTTATATAGCTGTGTCGAATACTAAAATAATGCTGTCGAATTCCTTAATCACACATTTCCTCTTGTCTTAAAACGCTTGCAAGTGAGATACTCTTTTCCATGGTCATATGTTAAAGAAAGAAAGGATCTTAGGAATGGAACAACTAACCAACGTATTCATAGAGATTAATAGCTTTTTATGGGGACCTGTCATGCTGATTTTCCTACTTGGAACGGGTGTATGGCTCACGTTCCAGCTGCGATTCATCCAGGTCCGCTACTTGGGACAAGGATTTAAGCAGACCTTCGCTCCCCTTTTTAAAAAAAGAAAAAACAGAAGGCATCCACTCCTTCAAGGCACTTGCGACTTCAATTTCTGCCCAAGTCGGAACAGGGAACCTGGCTGGTGTCGCGACGGCCATCGCAGCCGGCGGACCCGGGGCAATTTTCTGGATGTGGATCAGCTCCTTCTTCGGCATGGCGACGATTTTCGCAGAAGCCGTTCTCGCTCAGCTTTATAAAGTGAAAAAAGGGGACCAGGTCCACGGTGGTCCTGCGTATTACATCCGTGACGGACTTGGCAGCAAGTGGCTCGCGGGATTCTTCGCCCTTGCCATTATTATAGCCCTTGGATTTGTCGGAAATATGGTACAATCCAACGCCATTACGACTGCGATGAACGAAGCGATGGGTTCAAGTTCCATAACGCTTAACTTTGGACTTGGAGTCGCTGTCGCCTTTTTCATCGGTCTTATCCTATTTGGAGGGATTACACGAATTTCGTCCTTTGCAGGGAATGTCGTTCCGGTCATGGCCTTGCTTTATATCATCGGTAGTCTCGTGATTATGGTAAACTTCTGGGACCAGGTTCTTCCGACACTCCAGCTCATCGTCCAAGCAGCGATCAGTCCTGAAGCAGCCGGCGGTGGTGTACTCGGTGCCACGATCAAAGAAGCGATTCGATACGGAATTGCGCGCGGGCTTTTTTCAAACGAAGCCGGCATGGGTTCGACCCCACATGCGCACGCGATTGCAAACGTTAAGCGACCATCCCATCAGGGGCTCGTCGCCATGGTCGGTGTTTTCATCGATACCGTCATCATTTGCACTCTGACAGCGATGGTCATTTTGATTACAGATGCCCATCAAACAGATTTGCAAGGAAGTGCAATCACACAGGAAGGGTTTGCACGCGGACTTGGAGAATTCGGCATTCCGTTCATTGCAATCTGTCTTTTATTCTTTGCCTTCACAACAATTCTTGGGTGGGCTTATTTCGGTGAAGTGAACGTGAAGTTTTTGTTCGGTGATAAAGGAGTTCCATTTTACCGCGGCATTGTGTTGATATTCATTGTGGCAGGTTCGCTTGTCCAGGTGGATTTTGTCTGGCAAATGGCTGACACGTTCAACGCGCTTATGGTGCTGCCGAACTTGATTGCAATCCTCGCATTAACGAAAATCATCAAGAAAACATGGAAACAGGATCAACTCGATTAAAGAGACCGGCGCAAGCCGGTCTTTTTTTGTAAACATCTAGTAAATAAAGAGGAGTGAAGCTTTTGGAAAGCGTATATATAGGAGGAGGTTATGAAAGGAGCGATTCCTATGCTTTTCTTTTCAATTATGCTTACCATCCATATCATCGCTGGATTCAGCGCTCTCATCATCTTTTGGATTCCTCTTGTAACGAAGAAAGGAGGAAAAATCCACAGAAAAGTCGGATGGGGTTACGTGACGGCCATGTACACCGTAGCGGCTACAGCTTTATATATGGGAGTTTATCGCATCTTTTTCGATTATACCGTACCAGAAGCGCGAGCTTTTTCCTTTTTCCTGCTTTTCATTGCTACATTAAGTGCGGCAACGGCATGGATGGGCATTCGTGTGCTGCGCTTTAAGCGACGTACAGAAAAACACCGGAATGTGTACGATCTGGGAATTTCCGGTCTGCTTATCCTAATGTCAGCCATCACCATGGTATTCGGATGGATGTTCGACTTTCCATTGCTTCAATACTTCCCTATCCTAGGGATCATTTTAGGCGGAGGACAATTGTATTATTGGCTGACCCCACCAAAAAATAAAATGCACTGGTATTTTGAGCATTTCGGAAACTTAATCGGCTGTTCGATCGCGACCCTTACGGCCTTCACCGTCTTTGGTGCTCCACGTTTGTTGAATATTTCTAGTATAAGCATTTGGCTATGGTTGCTGCCCACTGCCGTTTTGACTCCATTGATTTACGTGTTCAATTGGCACTACCGCAAGAAATTTAAGCTCCAGAAAGTAACAAAACAGAGCGCTTAAAAGAATTCTCGATTCTCGTTACCATTAGACAATTTTTGATGGAATCAAACAAAGAAAAACAATAAGAAATGGTAAGGAAACCTGTTTATATTTATACACATGTGGAAAATACATACTAACGAAAATAGTTACCCACAATTGTCCACAGACTTATGCACAAACCTTGTAAATTTTCTGATATTCACAGCTTTCCCCTGAATATAAACAGGTTATCCACGGAAATTATCCACATATACACAATTGCTGAACCTATATGGTGGCGAACATATTTTCTACTACCATATATGACACTTATCCAGAATACTATTCACAGCCTGTGGATAACATCATGGTGTATTTCGTAGAATTATAGCGAATTTTGTCCGTGAAAAAGAGTATCCAATAGAGGATACTCTTTTTGTGTGAATTACTCTTGGGATCCCAGTGTTAGAGTGGTGGTTGCTTGCTCACCGTCACGATAATAGGTAATTTCCATCTCATCACCTGGATCTTTTTCATTGTATAAATACTTACGCAAGTCAATGATGTCCCGAACGGGTTCTCCATCAAGGGCTGTGATGACATCCAATGGCTCAAGACCTGCTTTAGCAGCTGGAGACATTTGACGGATGCTTCGGATATATAACCCGCCGTCTACATCTTGAGGGAGGTTTAACGTATTGTTCCACTCGGACGTCGGTACCTCATTCAGTCCATAGGCTTCAATACCAATGTAAGGACGATTTACCTGCCCGTATTGTTCCAATTCATCAATGATTGGTTTGGCTGAATCAATGGGTATAGCAAAACCGATGCCTTCAACGGCAGACTGAGCAATTTTCATGGAGTTAATGCCAATCAATTGACCATCTATGTTAATAAGGGCACCACCGCTGTTTCCGGGGTTTATGGCTGCATCCGTTTGAATGACTTCTGCCTGCCAGTCTTCCATTCCATCTCCATTGAAGTCCTGAGGAATCGCCCGTTCCTTACCACTGATGATTCCTTGAGTGACCGATCCTGCGAAACTGAGACCAAGCGGGTTGCCGATGGCGATGGCCGGTTCACCAACTTTCAAGTTTTCTGAAGTGCCGAGCTCAGCGACTTGATCGACTTGATCAGCCGGCATTTTCAAAACGGCCAGATCGGTAAATAAATCTCCACCGATCAGCTGGGCTTTGACCCTTGTTTCATCGGCAAGGACGACTTCAATTTCACTGGCCCCTTCAATGACGTGGTTATTCGTCACGACATAAGCTGTGTCATCTTCCTTTTTATAAATAACCCCGGATCCTACTCCTGCCTGTTGGGCGGAGTCACCTTCCTGCTGCCAAAAATCTTGACGTGTCTGCAAGTTGACGACTCCTACAACGGAGGGAGTCACTTTTTCAACGACATCGGTGATTTGGGTATTTACATCAAGCTGGACATTTTTAGTCGTGCCACCCGTCAATCCCTGATCATCTTCAACAAGTCCACTTTCATCTTCGGGGATCGTCATATCATAAGGAAGCAACTCTGTCTGAACCAAAGCAGGCAATGCCAATAAAACAAGAACGGCTCCAAGAATACCTCCGACTATTGTCGGCATCACCCACCGTCTGCGCTGTTGCTTCTGCTGACGGGTAGGGGAATGATCATCATAATAACCCACGCCTCTTTCACCTTACCTTTCTCACGCTCTCAGATTTCTAAGGTACTGTTTCCTTATTCTTTACTATTTAAAACCTTTTAAACCTCAAAGATTGGTGTAGCTTCCTGTGGGTCTGTATCATGCAGTTCAATGTGGCTGCCCACTTCAATTCCACGCTCTTCCAAAACATTTTTGACAGACATATGGGCAAGGTCTTTCATATTATTATCCAGACTCAAATGAGCAAGATAGATTCTTTTCGTCTGGTCCGTAATGATATCAGTGAGGGCGAGGGCACAGTCTTCATTTGAAACGTGACCGGAATCCCCTAAAATACGCCGTTTCACATTCCATGGGTAACGCCCCATTCGCAGCATGCTCACATCATGATTCGATTCAAAAATGTAGGCGTCAGCACCTTCCACTGTCTTTTTAATCCGTTCTGATACATAACCGAGGTCGGTGACGAGGGCAACCTTCTTCCCGTCCTTATGAAACGTATAAAACATAGGATCTGCCGCGTCATGAGAGACGGCAAAGGATTCTACATCCAACCCCCCGAATGTCTTTGTTTCCTCCATGGAAAAATGGAATTTCTGATCGATGGAAAGTTTACCAATTTGTCCTTCCATCGCATTCCAAGTTTTTTCGTTCGCATAGATAGGGAGGTTGTAGCGTCTTGCCATGATACCCAGACCTTTGATGTGATCACTATGCTCATGAGTGACAAGGATTCGTGACAACGATTGCGGATCGATGTTCACTTGATCAAGCAATCCTTCCATTTTCTTACCACTCAAGCCAGCATCCACTAATATTCTCTCTTCTCCCGATTCAATATAGAATGCGTTCCCCGTACTGCCTGAAGCAAGTACACTAAATCTCATGCTCATTCCATACACTCCATTTAATTGGTTTCTCTATTTTCATTGGCTGCCGTTTGCTCTTCTTCCACACTTTTTAAGCCGTATTCACTTTTAACATCTGAGATAAAAGTTTCTTCATTGATGTATTCAATGATTGTCCCGTCCAAAGTGTAGAGAAAATGATTACGATCACCGTTCACCGTCACTTTCCATGTAGATGCGAAAACTTGTGTTTCATTTTCTTCCCCGGCAGGCAGACTGTAACTCGTATGATAGCCAATATCCATCGAGGTGATTTCATCTCCCGGCTCAATAAGACCGTTATTCAACAGGATACGAATCGCACTTAAAGGTTCGATATTGACTTCCGTATCACCGGAAGGACCAGAGTACTCCCCTTCTTCAAAAGCGAGCAAAGTTGCGACATACCCCGTTATTTCACCATCCACAATATTCAACAGCAAGTATCCGTTATTGTTAAAATAAACCGTCTTATTGTCTTTGGCCTGGAAAAAGAGAGCCGCACCCGACTCTTCGTTCCACCCCCAGTAAGAATAACGGGACGCAAAAGGTACGATATCTGTTACTACGCTCTGAATCGTATCTTCTGTCACTTCGATCGGCTCATCAAAAGTGACTTGTAATACCTGATTGTCTTCTTTGAGCTCAATTTCTTTATCACTCTCGTCCATACCTTCAATCTCACTCATCACATCATCAGGAAGCGTATGCGTACTCTCTGATTCAATCGGGGTAGCTTCTGGCAATTCCTCCGGGATCGCACCATCCGCAATAGAAATGTCGTTCGCTTCCAGTTCGGTTTCAATGCTTTCAGCAACAGTGGAGATCTGCCCCACTTCATCCTCCGCTTGCTTGCTTAACAATTGCTGCAGCAGGAAAAGGTCGAGGATTAGGAAACTGACGATAAATAATGTTTTAATTTGACCCCACTGCATGTTTTACCTCCTCGTTACGAAACCTCTGCATTTTGAGACCTTTCTTCTGGATAAACTTTCGTCCAACCGCTGTTTGTCAACATGTACCATTCAGGAATCAAGTTGTACACCAAGTCGCTCCTTTGTTCTTCAAGTGTGTACATAATCTCCAGATCCCTGATTCTGGACGTTTCCAATTCCCCATCTTTTTGGAGATCCAAAAGGACTTCTACGCCGGACAAAAGATTCGTTTTACTTTCATTAATGCTGCTGTACTGGACAAGCGGGCGGTCATATTCCTGGATCTGCCCTTGCTGATAACTTAACTGGATGCTTGCCAACTTGTAAGTCTCTACGTTCTCAAGAACAGGACGGTCATTAAAGTAGAGGCGGTAGCGAACTTCATCACGACCACTCAAGATCGAGTTCAGACGATAGTCATTCGTCCAACCCAAATGACTATTGATATCCTCCATACTCTGGACAAACAATTCATATTCCGTCAAGTTTTTCTGATTTGCTGAGTTAGGAATCGTTAAATCATATTCCATTCTTTTATCATATTGCGTTAACCTTCTCTGGAATGTTTTGGTTATATTCTCCCCACTATTCGTCCGGGACTTGAACACCCGTGTGTTAGAAGGAAAAATATCATTTTGTATCGGTTTTACGTTTACAGCTCCTGTTTGCAGAACATATTCCGACATACTCACAGGGTTTTTAGGGACGTAAATGTGAGAAGCATTCGTTCCATCCTCGGCTTCAATCTGCAGTACATCTGCCACACGTGACATTTCCACCAGTTCATCTTTATTGTCGACTTCCTGTATGGCACGTTCACCAGAAGCTGCACTGATATCTGCCTGAAGGGTAACTTCACTTCCCTCATCATTACTATTTACAAACCATAACTCGTAAGAAGCACTTGAAGCAGCACTTCCTTCTTGGGAATGACGCAATAAGAAGATTCGATTGAAGTTAGCCTGCAGGTTCTCTATTGGAACACCTTCGTTCACTTGAAAGATATCACTGATCACCTGGACCGGCAGATGCGCAGGAAAAATAATTTCCACAATCTCGCTGTGGTTATCGACATTGATCGTTCTTGGACTTGAATCAAGATTGGATAAGTTCCACTGCTGCATCTGCTTTTGGTAAAAAGCTGTTCGATCGATATTATCTTTGAATGTAAAATAAGAATTTTGCTCATGAAACACAATTTCATCCGGAGGAACCAGATTTGGTAAGGACCGTTCTGATCCTATTTCTTCTAATTTCGTGTCTTCAATGAACACATCCTCTTCCAAGGTTTCATTCACGGGCTGATACGTCCAAAGAGCTACCGTCAACACTAAGCTGAAGGCGATGAGAATCACCAAAATGACGGACTTCATGGTTTCTTTTTTCATGACTGTCCCCTCCGCTTCTGACTCATGAGCGGTAAAGTAAAGTGGACAGTCGTGCCCTTACCTTCACGGCTTTCCGCCCAAATTTTCCCATGATGAGCTTCAATCATTTCCCGGGCAATAGCGAGGCCCAGTCCGGTTCCTCCCATTTCTCTCGCACGGGATTTATCGACACGATAAAAGCGATCAAAGATTTTATCAACGGTGTCCGGAGGCATTCCGATCCCTTCATCGGTAATACTCACCCGCAGCTGTTTCTTAGTAGAATGGGCATTAAACCGTATACTTCCACCTTCTGGAGAGTATTTGATGGCATTTGAGATGATGTTATCCAGCACTTGAGTAACCTTATCTTTGTCCATCCATACGTACATCTTCTTATTCGACAAATTGCGAATGAACTCTACCTTTTCATTCTTGTTCATTTCAAAACGGTCAATGATATGGTCAAAGAAGCTGACGAACTCCACACGCTCTTTCATCAGGCTGGTTTCTTTGTGATCCATTTTGGTCAACTGTAAAAGGTCGTTCACTAAACGAATCATACGATCTGTCTCATTTTGAGTCACATCAAGGAATCTTGGTGCGATATCAGGATCTTGCCATGCTCCATCGTTCAATGCTTCTATATAACTCCGCATCGTCGTCAACGGTGTACGTAGTTCGTGCGATACATTCGAAACAAACTCTCTTCTTTCTTTTTCTACACGTTGTTGTTCGGTCACATCACTAATGACCGTAATAAAACCATTCATGTCATGGTTTTCATCTTCAACCACAGAAAAGTTGGCTTTCAGAAGAAGGTGGTTATCGTCACTGCTTAAATCAATGATCATAGAACCCGCTTCTTCCACCTCAGAAATATTTTCAACCTGATCATTCAAATCAAGAACATCCACAAGGGATTGTCCTTGGACTTCCTCGAATGTCTGTCCAATTAATTTCGAGGCAGGGGCATTCATCAGTGTGATGGCGCCGAGACGATCTGTCGCAATAACTCCATCTGACATATTGGAAAGCACAGAACTAAGCTTCCGGCGCTCACCCTCGGTCGTTGCAGTAGCGAGCTTCAGTTTATCGTTCAAATCATTAAAGGTATGGCCTAACTGTCCAATTTCATCATTACCTTTTACATCGACCTTCTGGGAGAAGTCCCCTGTCGCCATGACTTGTGCCTGTCGTTTCATTTCTGTCAGAGGTTTCGTGATGGTCCTAGCCACCAAAATCCCGAGCAAAGCCGTAACCGTTATAGCTAAGACCGTCCCTTTGGCGAAAATACTGATGATTTCCCCGAGTTGTTCATAGATGTCGTTCATATAAACTTCATAATAAAGAGCCCCGACAATTTCATCCCCGGACTCATCTGTAATCGGGTTCGTTCCGCGGAACAGACGGTTGTTGGTTCCCTCTTCCCGGCGGGGTTCAGGTTCTGTAGCCTCTCCAAACAAGAACACCTTCGTAATCGTGGTGTCCGTCACTTTTTTACCTATGGGAGACTGGTCGCTTGTTGTCGTAGCTGCAAGCACTTTTTGGTTATTGTCGACCACCATGAGTTTCCCAATGTCTGTGTTATCGTCGCTAAAATCATTAATAAGACTTTGTAGGTCTGCATTCAAAGGAAGCGAATCTTCTCCCCGCTCTGTATTGAACGCATTTTGCAAACTGTAGGTTAATGAATTCAGCTGCCCTTCAACGGAATTCGTGAAGTTCGTTTCCAACTGCTCTTCCAACCGGTCGACAAAGTAGACACCAATGACCTGAATGCCCAATAACAATAACAAAATGTATACAAGAATCAGCTTCAGCCTAACAGACTGAAAGAAGCCCACTTCTTTCATAAAGACTTAATCCTGCTCTGGGTTTCTCAAATAATACCCAACCCCGCGACGGGTAACAATCCACATTGGGTTACTAGGATTCTCTTCAATTTTTTCACGCAAGCGTCTTACCGTTACGTCGACGGTACGGACGTCCCCATAATAGTCATAGCCCCAAACAGTCTCAAGCAAATGTTCACGAGTCATGACTTGTCCGATATGACGAGCAAGATAATGAAGAAGTTCAAACTCACGGTGAGTCAATTCAATATGATTCCCGTCACGAGTTACCGTATAAGCATCCGGGTGGATGGCCAGACGGCCGATTTCAATATCCTTCGTCTGCTGCGCACTGTCTTCAGGCTCCTGCTGTTGACGACGCAGATTCGCCTTTACCCGGGCAATCAATTCACGATTGCTAAAGGGCTTGGTCACATAGTCATCGGCCCCCATTTCCAGTCCGAGTACTTTATCAATCTCTGCATCTTTGGCCGTTAACATTATGATCGGCATATTATGACGTTTCCTCACTTCACGGCAGACTTCATTACCGTCTTTGTTTGGCAGCATAATATCAAGAAGAATTAATTCCGGCTCTTCTTCATCTGCTTTCGCAATCGCCTCATCTCCGTCATATGCACATACGACTTCATAACCTTCTTTTTCTAGGTTGAATTTCAATATATCCGCAATGGGTTTTTCGTCATCGACCACTAAAATTTTCTGTGCCATATTACGTCACATCCTTTTCCTCGTCATCTTTTCTTTCTCTTATTTTAACTTATTTAATGGTAAATGTCTTATTTCACCATAAAGCTCTCTTGAAATCAGCCGTTTCACCTATATTTTTATCATGCCTATTTCTTAATCCTCTTACTATATCTTACTCCAACTCACTGTCAGCAGTTTTGATACTTTGCTTAGGGGGAATGAGAAAACCATTCGCATTCCATAGCGATTTGATAAAGAAAAAACCGCTATGATTGAATCATAGCGGTTAGGGTCAGGGGGAGACGTAGGAAAGAGGATTTTCAAGTGCCCCTCCTTTATGGACTTCAAAATGAAGGTGTACACCTGTGGAATGCCCTGTCGTTCCCATGACTCCGATCTTTTCCCCTTTTTTGACAGTCTGTCCTTTTGTGACATCAATCGAGGAGAGATGAGCGTAAATGGTCTCGTATCCATTCCCATGATCGATAACAACTTTATTTCCGAAGCTATTCCGATATCCAGCCTCTACCACTTTACCATTGTCAGCGGACTTAATCGTTTTATCAGAGACACCAGCAATATCAATGCCTTTATGATAACGGCCCCAGCGTTTTCCCTGCTTACTTGTAATTTCACCACCGACGGCCGGCCATGTGAAATCACCGGTACCTTTAGAAGGGACTTTCTTTGTTCCCTGAAGAACAATCTTCTTGACCGGTTCTTTGACGACTTCTTTTTCAACTGTCTCTTCTTTTGTTTCTTCACCATTTCGGTACGTTCGTTCAATCAACAGCTCTCTTTTTCCATCTTCCCCATCTTGCTTCACTTTGGATTCACCTTTAAAAAGTTCATCCGTCTTTTTTATTTGGACTTTATGGGGAATTTCTTCTTCCTTACGTTCTTTCTCCGTGAGTACAACATCCACAAGTGGCTTCTTTGATTTAGCCATCATCCCTATGAAAGATGAAGTTTCAGATTGATCGCTTGGATAATGACGACCTTCTTCCACCTTGGACACTGCTTCTTCGACCGTATGAACCTGCGAAAGCGCGACCTGATCCTCTTCCATTTTGACGGGAGCTGATAAGCCGACATCCATAACCTTCGTTTCGCCGACGTCCGGCAGCTCAGGCGTTCCTTTTTCTATAACCTCAAGTTCATCTTCTCCGACATATTCCTGTTTAATGGATTCTATGACTTGTTCGGCTTTCTCTTCATTCGGAAGATGGGCAACAGGCTCCCCGTTGATGTAAAGGCGTACCACCTCGGCAGCAAAGGTTAAATCATTCTGAATCGAATCCATGACCTCTGAGGATTCGTCTTTCGCAGATAATACTTTCTGCTCCTTGAACGAGACTTCTTCCATATAAGAGAGATCCAATCCTTCGTGATCTTTTTCTGCCTCTTCCATACGCTCGCGTAGTTCTGCTTTGACCTCAGCTTGATTTTCTACCATACCTACATGTTGTTCATCTATATATACGTGATAAACCGTCGGCAGTGAACTTTCGGCGTAGGCCGTCCCTACACCAATACTTACGACGGAAATCGCTGTGACAGCTAGTTTTTTCCACATGATATTGATCCTCCTGATGCACCTGTCTAAACTATTCCTAGATTAATTTATCACACGGAAGTTTTATAAGAAATAGATATTTAAATATGTAAAAAAGATATAACATTCTTACCAAAATTACGAAACGATAGCCATATTTTCATATTAAACTGTTCACTATAATAAACTAAAACTCTCTATTCTTAAGACGCAGTTTCGAGACGTTTGTGTGATTTTAGGGGCTCCGGGAAATGGTTCGCTTTCCATGGGGCGAGCGGTGAGCCGCCATCCCAACAGGAAAGCGAGTTGCTTCCCAACCACCCCTGATGCTCAACTCAGAAACGAACCCCAAAACATATCGAAACTGAGTATTAAACAATCATGCCAGACTGTTTAAGAGTTTATAAGAATTTTGCATACAAAAAAGCTTACGGAAATTTCCGTAAGCTTTTAAGGAGTGGCTCGGGACGGAATCGAACCGCCGACACACGGATTTTCAGTCCGTTGCTCTACCGACTGAGCTACCGAGCCATAATAAGTATTATTTTTAAATCTTGCTTTCGCTCCACATCTTGTTTCGAAGGTTATTCGAAGATGTTTGTGCTCGTCACGTTGCATGTGATTTCGGTGAAGCATACGCTCCTCGCAAAGCCTACAATGGAGGAAATTCGCTGGAGTTTACGGCTTCTCTAACGACTGAGCTACCGAGCCATGGGTATTTTATTCAAGATCATTCGACGTTATAACCTAATGAGCACATCACATTACGTGTGTATTCGACTACCTCAAATGATATAATGAAAGTGGCGGTCCGGACGGGACTCGAACCCGCGACCTCCTGCGTGACAGGCAGGCATTCTAACCAACTGAACTACCGGACCAAACGGCTTGTTCACCGCAACGATAACTATCGTACCATACAGAATAAACGTAAGCAATAGTAATTTTACTAGAAATATAGATTTTTCCCCATTCTGTTCAATCAAAAGAAAGGAGGGTCCGTTTGAAAAAGGTTATTCGCTACGTTGTTTTTGTCCTTATCCTTTTATTTGTATCTATTATTGGATTCTTGAAATTGAATCCGCCGCTCACCCATGGATCGATCGGTACGACAGAAGATAAGCAAACCGTCATTGTCGCTCTCGGCAACAAAAGTTTGCTTGGAAGCATCCAAATCACTGATGTATCGATTAATAACAACCAACAGCCTACTAACATCAAGATGCAGATTAGTGATTCTGAAAAAGGGTTCATGATCACCGATACATACGCTCTTGTGGAAGATGCGTATGCCATCAATGAATTTGAAACCATTCCTCTCGCCCCGGACACTTCGCCACTCGCCTCTAAAGCAATGGCTGCGTCGCCTGATACCTCACCAACGACAATCTACGGTTTAAGCATCACCGAAGAGTCATCGATTGAAAGTATTAAATTGACGTATCGGTTTTTTGGACTTATATTCTTTAAAACGATCCAAGTATAAAAGACGCGCCTGAATAGGCCCGTCTTTTATTTTTTCTGCTCCATGTCATTCAATAAAGATGAAGGATCTTTGGCATCGATAAAAAGCTCACGGTTATCCTCAGGTACAAACCCTGCTTTTATAGCGTGTTCAATGAGCTGAACAAGCGGAGTGTAGTATTCCGCAATGTTGTATAGCGCGAGCGGTTTTGTATGAAGGCCAATTTGAGCCCAGCTAACCGTTTCAAAAAGCTCTTCAAACGTACCAAAACCTCCAGGAAGGGCAATGAATCCGTCGGCCAATTCGCTCATCTTTGCTTTTCTTTCATGCATGGTTCCAACCTCGATCATTTCTGTAATGTTCGGATGGACGATTTCTTTTTCAAAGAGGTGGCTCGGCATAATCCCGGTCACTTTTCCACCGCTGTCCAGCACTTGATCGGCTAACACACCCATTAACCCACTTTTAGCACCACCATAGACCAGCTCAATGTCCTTTGCAGCCAGCTTTTTTCCTAAAGCTTTCGTTTTCTCAATGAAAATCGGGTCATTCCCCGCACTGGACCCGGCGAATACACAAATGCGTTCCACGTGAAACACTCCTCCTCATTTTCTTCTATGTAGAGTTTACCCTAAGTTATAAAT
The DNA here is from genome assembly GCF_020524085.2 of Halobacillus litoralis. Lineage (NCBI taxonomy): Bacteria > Bacillati > Bacillota > Bacilli > Caryophanales > Bacillaceae > Halobacillus > Halobacillus litoralis. Next base: position 951,112 of record NZ_CP129016.1, on the reverse strand, counting down.
TTTTGATGCTTACCTCCGGACTTTTGTAAAAAAAAGCCCGGCTGAGTAAGCCAGGCTTTCATTTTATTCACTATATACGCTGCGGACAACGTTCGTTTGTGCACGATCAGGACCAACAGAGAAAATAGACAAAGGAATTCCAGTCAACTGAGAAACACGCTCAATGTAGTGACGTGCGTTCTCAGGGAGATCACTCAGCGTCTTCGCCCCTGTGATGTCTTCCGTCCAGCCTGGCATTTCCTCATAAACAGGCTCACATTCGGCAAGAACTTTCAAACTTGCCGGGAACTCTTCCATGATTTCCCCTTTGTACTTGTAAGCTGTACAAATTTTCAATGTCTCAATACCTGTCAGTACATCAATGGAATTCAAGGAAAGGTCAGTAATTCCACTTACACGACGGGCATGACGAACAACGACACTATCAAACCAACCGACGCGGCGTGGGCGCCCTGTCGTTGTACCATATTCGCGTCCCACTTCGCGGATTTGATCTCCGACTTCGTTTTCAAGCTCAGTCGGGAAAGGTCCATCTCCGACACGTGTCGTATAAGCTTTCGAAACACCAACGACGTGTTTAATTTTTGATGGTCCCACACCAGAGCCAATCGTTACTCCACCCGCAATTGGATTGGAAGAGGTGACGAAAGGGTACGTCCCTTGGTCGATGTCGAGCATAACTCCCTGGGCACCTTCAAAAAGAACACGACGCCCTTCATCCAGTCCATCGTTCAAAACGACAGATGTATCGCATACGTAGGCTGCTATTTGTTGACCATATTCAAAGTACTCATCAAGAATATCTTCCACCGCAAATGGTGCTGTTTCATATACTTTTTCAAAAAGACGGTTTTTCTCAGCAAGGTTCTGCTCGAGCTTTTCATGGAAGCTTTCCTTATCAAGTAAATCAGCGATACGGATTCCGGTACGAGCCGCTTTGTCCATGTAGGCAGGACCAATTCCTTTTTTGGTCGTTCCGATCTTATTCGCACCCTTGTCTTCCTCTTGTAGTTCATCTAATTTCAAGTGATAGGGAAGAATGACATGAGCACGGTTACTGATCCGCAGATTATCTGTAGATACCCCTTTGTCATGTAAGTATTTCAATTCTTCGAGCAGTGCTTTTGGATCAATCACCATTCCGTTTCCAAGAACGCATGTTTTATCTTCAAAAAAGATCCCTGAAGGAATCAAGTGAAGTTTATATGTGACTCCATCAAATTTTATTGTATGACCCGCATTATTTCCGCCCTGATAACGAGCGACAACTTCGGCATTTTGTGATAGAAAATCAGTAATCTTGCCTTTTCCTTCGTCCCCCCACTGGGTTCCGACTACAACTACAGAAGACATAAGGCACCTCCGCCAAAAATTTGTTAAATATTTTATCCACCGTCAGTTTACCAATTCACACCTTGTAAGTCAACGCTAAAACCGAACATTAAATTATAATTACATTATTATTGTTCGATTATAACTCGTACCCTTTAAAAACTCTGTTCCGTTCCTTTGGGAGCATTTATATAGACCGGGAACCGGCCCTTACGACCTCCAGACCTTTCATTAAACTCTGTCTGAAAGAAGCCCCCCTTTCCTTGCATTATTTTGAATATCTTATTTTTATCATAAAAGCTGTAGATTAACTAATATTTACAATAAAACTTAAAATAACTTATTTTTGATTGATTTCAATTAAATAATTACTTATAATCACTTATAAGAGCAACAATGAGAGGTGGATTCGATGTATCAGGAAGAACGTCTGATTGGAATCTTGCAGTTTTTAAAAGAAAACCGAAGGATCTCCATTGATCAAATGTGTGAGATGTTTGATATATCAAGAGATACAGCAAGACGGGACTTAGTAAAGTTAGAGGAAAGAAAAGCGATTGTACGTACTCGCGGGGGAGCCATCCTGCCGCGGACACAAACGACCATTCAAAATTATTCTCACCGATTAAAAACGGTTTCTTTTGAAAAACAGCAGATCGGTAGCAAAGCGGCGTCGTTTATACGCCCAGGGGATAAAATCATTCTGGATACATCCACGACGGTTCAGGCGTGTGCGAATCAAATCCGGCCTATGGACATCACGGTCATTACGAACTCCATTCACCAGGCGGAAATTTTATCAAATGTTGAAAGCGTGTCCATCCAACTGCTTGGCGGTTTTCTCCAAAAGGAGCATCAGTTCCTTTACGGAGCTTCCGTCATCGAACGGTTAAGAAGCTATCATGTGGATCAGGCCTTTATCGGAGTAGTAGGAATTTCTGATTCAGGACTCTCCATTGCCCACGAAGAAGATGGGATGGTCAAACGGAACATGATCAAACAGGCAGAACAAGTCATCGTGCTTGCAGACCATACGAAATTTGGTGTGACAGAGTTTTTTACTTTTGCAGAACTTGAAGATGTGGATGTCATCATAACAGACCAACTTCCTGATGAAGAATTTCAACAGAGATTACAAGAGTATCATGTGGATCTTATTGTTACGGAAGAGGAGGGCACTAATCTATGGACATGATCGCCATTGATTTAGACGGGACACTGTTAAATTCGGGGAATGAAATCAGCGAAAACAATATTCAGGCGATTCGTCGTGCACAGTCGGAGGGCGTCGAGGTGGTTATTGCAACGGGAAGGGCAGCATTCGATGTCCGGAACCTGTTCTCCGACCTCGACCTTAAAACATGGGTGATCGCAGCCAATGGGGCTACCATACATCGTCCGGACGGTACGCTTTTTTCATCCATACCTATGGAGAAAGAAGATGTCATTGAAGTTTTAGCATGGCTTGAAGAAAAAGGCTTCTACTATGAAGCCATTGATGATGAAGCTATTTTAACCCCGCAAAATGGCAGGGAGCTTATGAACATTGAGCTTGACCGGATTCGCAGTGCCAATCCGAATACGAATTTGACCAGGCTTGAAAAGGCAGCCGAAAAACAGTTCAGTCAGTCCGGTTTTTCTCATGTAGACTCCTATGAGGAAATCGTTGATAGGAAAAGGAACGTGTACAACATCCTCACCTTCTCCTTTGAAGAGGAAAAACTTCAAAAAGGATGGGAGAGGTTCAAAGACTACCCTGACTTAACCCTTGTAAGCTCTGCCAACCATAACTTTGAAGTGGAACATAGGCTTGCTTCTAAAGGGAATGCCGTTAAGCAATTGGCTCAACAACTGAATCTTTCTATAGAAAGAACAGCAGTAATTGGAGACAGTTTGAATGATTTATCTATGATCAATATGGCAGGAAACAGCGCCGCCATGGGAAATGCCAAAACTGAGGTGAAAGAGGCCTGCCAATTCCTTACGAAAACGAATGACGAAGATGGCGTTGCCCATGCAATCGACCACTTCCTTGCTTATTAGGATCATCCAATTCCCAGCGTGACTTTTCGGGAGGCGTGATGGGGATGATGATATAGATGGCTTCTTTAAAGCTTCTCTTAAAAAAAGACGCCCGAGACTTGATGTCTCGGGCGTCTTCCTTTTCTAAGCTGGTGGTACATCGGCATCGGAATACCGGTGGTCCAAGTCGACGAATTTGTTGTATTCTTTCACAAAGGCTAAAGAGACTGTCCCCACCGGACCGTTACGTTGCTTAGCTAGGATGATTTCAATAATGTTCTGGTTTTCAGATTCCTGATCGTAGTAATCGTCACGGTATAGGAACCCTACGATATCGGCATCCTGCTCAATTGAACCGGATTCACGCAAGTCAGACATCATCGGTCGCTTATCCTGTCTTGATTCAACTCCACGGGAAAGCTGCGACAAAGCAATCAACGGAACATTAAGTTCACGAGCCAAACCTTTTAAGGAACGGGAAATTTCTGATACTTCCTGCTGACGGTTTTCCTTAGAGTTGGCGCTACCTTGAATTAACTGCAAATAGTCAATCAAAATCATACCAAGTCCGTGTTCCTGTTTAAGACGACGGCATTTGGAACGGATCTCACTGACCCGGATTCCTGGCGTATCATCAATATAAATCCCGGCATTCGATAGACTCCCCATCGCCATCGTCAGTTTGTTCCAATCCTCTGTTTCCATCTGTCCTGTACGAAGACGCTGAGCATCGATGTTTCCTTCCGCACAAATCATACGGGAGACAAGTTGGTCGGCACCCATCTCCAAACTAAATATAGCAACATTCTCATCCGTGTGGACCGCTACGTTTTGGGCAATATTCAAAGCAAATGCGGTCTTACCCATGGACGGCCGGGCAGCGATGATAATCAAATCATTCCGTTGGAAACCAGAGGTGATATGATCAAGATCGCGGTACCCCGTCGGAATACCAGTCGTACTTCCATCATTGTGGTGCAGCTGTTCAATGTTGTCATAAACGTCAATCAGTACGTCTTTGATGCTTTTGAAAGCACTGGAATTTTTCCTTTGGGAAACCTCGAGAATGTCTTTTTCTGCAGCGTTCAATACATCCTCTAAATCCTCTTCTTCTGAATAGCCCGTGGTTACGATATTCGTAGCCGTACGGATTAAACTTCTAAGAGTCGATTTTTCACTCACAATACTTGTATAGTACTGGATATTTGCAGCAGTCGGGACAGAGTTTGCAATATCCGTCAAATAAGATACTCCTCCCACTTCCTCAAGCACCTGATTGTTGGAAAGAGCTGCCGTTACCGTTACGAGATCGATAGGCTCTCCTTTATCTGAGAGCGAAAGCATGACTTCGAATATTCGCTGGTGGCTCGCCCGGTAAAAATCTTCAGGAAGAAGATATTCAGCAGCTGTCGACATCGCTTCAGGTTCTAAAAAGACCGCACCGAGTACCGCTTGTTCTGCTTCTATATTATGGGGCGGGGTCCGATCGTTCCACATTTCACTCACTGTTGTTCCTCCTCTGAATCTAAAGCACGGATGGCCCGTCCGTCACAAACAACCACACGTTGTACGGTTATTTTATACATCCTTCCTTTTCGTTATGAAAAAGAAGGTTATGAGCCAGAAATACAAAACAGAAGCGCCCAATAGCTCCAGTAGAATGGATTGGGCGCTTGATCGTTCAAGACTTACTTTTCCTCGACATGGACTTTGATCGTACCTGTTACTTCTGGGTGAAGTTTCACAGGAACATTTGTGTAGCCCAACGTCCGGATCGGATCATCAAGCTCGATTTTACGTTTATCGATTTTAATATCGTGGGATTTCTTCAGCTGCTCGGCAATTTGCTTACTCGTAATGGAGCCGAACAGGCGCCCGTTATCTCCGGATTTCGCCACAAGCTTCACTTCCAAGTTGGCCAGTTGGTCTTTCAGTCGCTTCGCTTCTTCGACTTCTTCCTGTGCTTGCTGCTCAACTTTGGCATCTTTGGCTTTTTGGGCCTGAACGTTCCCCTTCGTCGCTTCTACCGCCAAATTGTTTTTAAGGAGGTAGTTGCGTGCGTATCCATCGTTCACTTCTTTGATTTCGCCTTTTTTGCCTTTCCCTTTAACATCCGCTTTAAAAATTACTTTCATTCTGTGTCTCCCCCTTCAAAATACTCATCAATAATATCTTGCAACAATGCTTTTGCATCTTCAATCGTTGTATCTTCAAGCTGTGTGGCTGCGTTCGTCAAGTGCCCGCCGCCGTTCATCTTCTCCATGATAACCTGGACGTTGATATCTCCGAGAGAACGGGCACTGATGCCAATCCTTCCATCACTCCGTTCAGAAATAACGAACGAAGAAACGATTCCGCTCATCGTCAGTAAGGTATCCGCAGCCTGCGCAATAATGACTGGTCCGTAAGTTTCTCCGCGGTCCCCGGTGGAAATGGCAATACCATCACGGTAAACAGAAGCCCGTTCAATCAGTTTACTTCTCCGTACATAGACATCTAAATCTTCTTTCATGAACTTCTGAACTTGTACGGTATCTGCTCCCTTGGACCTCAAGTAGGAAGCAGCATCGAATGTCCGTGATCCTGTGCGGAGCGTGAAACTTTTTGTATCAACGATAATCCCTGCAAGGAGGGCCGTGGACTCGAGCATCGAAAGTTTCAGTTTTTTCGGCTGATATTCAAGGAGCTCAGTGACGAGCTCTGCGGTCGATGATGCGTATGGTTCCATATAAACCAGGGTCGGATCAGCGATGAATTCTTCTGCACGTCTGTGGTGATCGATTACGACGACATGCTCCGTTTTGGAAAGGAGCTTCTCCTCGATGACCATGGAAGGCTTGTGCGTATCTACAACGACCAGCAACGTCTCATTCGTCACCATCTCTAAAGCATCTTCTGGTGGGATGAAATAATGCCAAAGGTCTTCGTCTTTCTCAATTTCCTCGACCATGCGCTGAACGCCGGTGTCAATATCATCCGGATCGAGCACAATAGCGGCTTTCTTGTCGTTCGCCTGGGCAATTTTCAAAATACCGATTGACGCACCGACAGAGTCCATATCCGGGGATTTGTGTCCCATGATCAATACCTTTTCACTTGCCTGTACAAGCTCTTTCATAGCGTGGGAGATCACCCGCGCGCGTACCCGTGTCCGTTTTTCCATCGGATTCGTCTTTCCACCATAGAAGCGGACTTTTCCTGAATCATCTTTGATGGCAACCTGATCACCACCGCGGCCAAGGGCGAGATCGAGACTGGACTGAGCCAATTCTCCAAGTTCAGGGAGACTAACCGGACCAACACCAATTCCGAAACTTAACGTCAATGGAACGTTCTGGTCTGTAATCAATTCACGTACATCATCAAGAATTTCAAACTTCGCTTTTTCCAAGGTGTACAGGATTTTCTGATTCATGACCGCCATGAAACGCTCTTGAGACGTTCGCTTCAAATAAATGCCATAATCCCCCGCCCACTTGTTCAATATGGAGGTCACTTGTGAGTTGATATGGCTTTTGGCCGTATCATCCATGCCCTGGGTAATTTCTTCATAGTTATCAAGAAAAATAATAGAAAGAACTGTCTGTTCATTTTCATAACGGTTGTGGATTTCCGTCTGCTGCGTCCGGTCGAACAAGTAAAGCAGACGTTCGTCCCTTTTAATGATTGTCTGGAATTTATAACCGGCAATCGTGATCCAAACTTCATCTTCCTCATCTTTCACACATGGAATCAGATGATCGGAAAGTCGTTTTAATGATTCTCCAACAATCGTATCCTCTTCAGTGAACTTATTCATATAAGGATTCGCCCACTCGATCATATAGTTTTCACTATAAAGAACTATCCCGATAGGCATTTCCAACAAGGCTTCTTCGCCGACTTTTTTCACCCTGTAGGATAAGGTCGATATATATTCTTCTGTCTCATTGATCATGTTCTGTTCAGTACGGACACTGTAAAAGATGGACGCAGCTAAAAACAGCGTCATCATTAGTCCCAGCATCCATTGATAGTACCAGATGAAGCCAAGCAGAATGAGAGAGATCAAATAAATGATCCACAAGTGTCCGCTCATCGTTGGTTTTTTAAAAAAATTCGGCATTGCATTCAGCTCCTACCATCTTCTTGAGAGCGATCATTCTTTCTTTTCTTCCACACGTTCCCTCATTGGAAATCCTATATCAATTATACCGATTATTCGCACAAGATACATGACGATTTGTGGAAGAAGTATGGAAAATACAACCACAAGAATCGGTATGGCTTTTGACCACTTTTTCTTCCAAGCATAGAAAAAGACGAAAGAGAATCCCTGCAGTACGATCAGTGTCCCCGTCAAAATGAATACATTAACGGCAGCTAAGTAAATCAGATCATTTCCGTCCATCGTGACATAATTTAAGATCATTGCCACAAAGTAATACCATAGGACGGATGTCGGCAGCTTGAAGTTCTTAAAATCAGGAAATCTCATAGACTGATTTTCGATACGATTGATTAGTTTGTAAGTCGCCCATTGGCTTATAAAGGCCATGAAAACCCCTGCCATCGCCAATACACTTGGAACGATATCGGGAATGAAATCGATCAATTCACGAAAATCATCTATATCCTGCTGAACCTCTTCTCCCTGCATCATCCCGGAGAATAAACTTTCTAAAGTACTAAATGCTTGATTCATGCTGTTTCTCAATTCTTCCATCCAATTGACCCCGAGGAACAGTTGTGTCAGGAGGAATATGGCTAAAAGTCCAATACTAAAACCAACGGATCCAATGGCAAGCGTTTCATAAGAAGAACGTTTTGCATACATCGCTCCTCCGAGAGCAAGGCCTCCGAATCCTGCCAGTAAAGTTATAGGAAGAGAGAAAACCGTGGCAAACAGCAAAGTGAAGATCAAAGATCCGATAAACATCAGTACGCCTGGCTTCCAACCGTACCGGTAACTATAGAAAACGAAAGGGACAGGTAAAATGAGTAATAAAATCGACCCAACTGGTCCTGGCATAAAAATTATTACCAATAACAATAGCAGATATAGGCCGGTCATTAAAGCCCCTTCCGTCAACCTCTTTGTGTCATTCATGATTGATAAAGCACCTCTATTTCTATCGCGCTTGTCTTAACCTCCCTATTTTAACATATCACCCCCTCATACTTCTCGTATCAATTGCTTCCATCCGCTTCTTCTTGGTGATTTTTTCTAATGTTTGTTATGATGAATAAAATTCGATAGAGGAGGGCCGCACATGCGCACCGATTACCACGTCCATATGGCGGAAACAGGAAACCTTGATGTCGACTATCTACGAACCTACATAACTAAAGCCAAAGAAGAAGGAATTGAAGAATTAGGCATATCTGAACATGCTTATTTCTTTCAGGAAACACGTGACATCCTCTCTAACCCTTGGGTAGAAAACCGTCGTACGCTTGATTTTGAAACCTACCAGAAGATGTTTGATGAAGCAGCTAGAGCAGAACTTCCAATCAAGATGGGCATTGAAATGGATTACATGCCAGGAAAAGAAAAAGAGATGGAAACCTTTATTTCTTCCCATCCTTTCGATTACGTGATCGGCTCAGTACACTGGATTGATGATTGGGGCATCGATCTTGCCATTTACCGGGATGAATATGAAAAACGGGATTTAAAAGACGTTTATCAGCAATACTTTGACCGTGTCGTCACCCTAGCAGAGTCAGGTCTTTTTGATTTTGTAGGCCATATCGATGTGATCAAAGTATTCGGCTACCGGCCAGATGACGAAGAATTTTTGAAAGAACAATACAAACGGGCAGCGAAAGCCCTTGCAAAAACCGACACTTGCATTGAAATTAGTACGGCAGGCTTGCGAAAGCCCGTCGGAGAACTCTATCCAGATCCGACGCTTCTACAAATGTGTAAAGATGAAGGTGTTGGAATCGTTCTCTGTTCAGATGCCCACAAACCGGATCATATCGGGTACCGCTATGAAGAAGCGATCGATCTTGCAAAATCTGTCGGTTATACAGAAGTCCATACTTTCTCCAACCGCAAACGCCAGGTGCACCCCATTGGCTGACCTCCTTTTCAAAAAACGGTTCGGAACCGAAAATAATGATGGTTACAAAAAAAACAAACGGCTCGCAGTCAGAGGGATTATTTTTAGGGAAGGAAAAATCCTGATGGTGAAGTCCAACCTGGGGGATTATAAACTGCCTGGGGGCGGCGTCGATGAGGGCGAGAAAGACGAGGAAGCTCTCATCAGAGAAATCCAAGAAGAAACAGGCTTCAAAAACTGCCAGGTCAAACAATATGCCGGCGTGGTTGTAGAAAGCCACCTCGACGCGTATGTCAGAGAGGCGGTTTTCGAAATGACCTCCCGATATTATTTTTGTAAGTGGTCGGGAGAAAAAGGCGAACAAAAGCTGGACTCATATGAAGAAGACCAGGAATTCACACCTGTCTGGGTAAGCGTTGAGGAAGCCATTTCCAATAATGAAAAAACACTGGATTTCACAAAGAAAAATTCATGGATCCAAAGAGAAAATTACGTCTTGAAGCAATTACTGAATTCCATGCAGACTTCCTGAATCTTATAAGGAAGGTTATATGTAAAAAGCTCAACGTCAGTGGGACGTTGAGCTTTTTTATTAGTATAGAATCGGTTCGCCAGGTCCTAAAGGGATTCCTAAAAGCACCCAAACGGGCAACAGCAGCAACCAGCCAAGCAAGAAGGCAGCGGAATAAGGAATCATCATTAGAAATGAGTGTGCCAATTCCAAGCTTCGTATCGTAGCCCTGAGCGAACGCGTAAACTCCAGCGAGTAACCGAGGTTTGTCTTTTATATTATGAAGTAATGTCACATATCTCTTGATTTGCTACCCAACATTGGACACCATTAAATTGTCAAACACTGCACTTGCTTGATATCTGCAATTTGAGCAAGCTTTTCGTTACAGTCCCCGTCCACGGGTTTGTCTACGGTCAGCACCATGACGGCTTCTCCACCTTCGTTCGTACGTCCAACCTGCATGGTTGCAATGTTGATTTGATGTTCCGCAAGTAAACTTCCTACGCGGCCGATCGCACCCGGCTGGTCGGTGTGACGAATAACGACCAGATGGCCATCTGGAACAACGTCGATGGAATATTGATCAAACTGAACGATACGTGCGCCCAAACCATTCAGCAACGTACCGGCGACGCTGCGCTTTTCTTGATCGGTCTCGATTTCGACGGTAATCAAGTTTGTGAATCCTTTCGTTTGGGTCGACTTCTGCTCATTCACTGTAATTCCTTTGTCAGAAGCTGTTTTAAACGCATTGACATCATTCACACGTTCGCCGATATGACGTTTCAAGATTCCTTTCACAGCGATCCGTGTAAGTGGCATGGTATCAACTTCAAGCAAATCGCCACTATAGTAGACATTCACACGCTCAAGCGTACCGTCTACCACTTTTGATAAAAAAGCGCCCAAACGTTCAGAGAGCTTAAAGTATGGAGAGAGCTTCTCCATCATTTCTGAAGACACAGAAGGCAGGTTGACCGGGTTTTTTACTGTTCCTCCGCGCAATAGTTCCAACACATCAAAGCTGACGTCTGTCGCAACATTTTCCTGAGCTTCAATCGTACTGGCACCAAGGTGAGGGGTCGCAATCACTTCCGGCAAGGATAACAACGGATGCTCCGTCGCAGGCTCCTCTTCGAAAACATCAAGCGCAGCACCAGCGATCTTTCCTGATTGGACCGCTTCATAAAGCGCATTTTCTTCTACAATTCCTCCACGGGCACAATTCAATATACGCGCTCCCGTCTTCATCATAGCAATAGCCTCTTCATTGATTAGATGCTTCGTCTTTTCAATGAGAGGAGTGTGTACAGTCAGGAAGTCTGCCTGCTTGAGAACTTCCTCTAAAGTTCCATGAGTGACCCCGGCTTTTTCTGCTTTTTCTTCATTCAAGAACGGATCGAAGGCGATCACTTTCATGCGATGACCTTTGGCACGCTGGGCAACTTCGCGACCAATCCGCCCGAATCCGACTATGCCAAGCACTTTATCTTTCAACTCAACGCCGACGAACTTTTTACGTTCCCAACGCTTTTGTTGAAGTTGATGATAGGCTTGCGGGATGTTCCGAGCTAACGACATAAGCATTGCCATCGTGTGTTCGGCTGTAGAGATCGTATTCCCATCTGGAGCATTCACGACGATGATGCCGTTTTCCGTTGCCGCATCAAGATCAATGTTATCGACTCCCACTCCCGCACGACCGATGATTTTCAAATGAGTCGCGTGTTCAATGACTTCTCTTGTCACTTGCGTCTGGCTTCTTACGATGAGCGCTTCTGCCGATCCGATTTCCTCCAATAACTGTTCATGAGATAGGTTCGGATTCATGACGGTTTCGATATCTTCCGCCTCCAATAGAGGCCTGATTCCATCTTCACTCAGTGGATCACTAATCAATACACGGTGCATTTCTATTCCTCCCTTGTACGTTCCAAATAAGCGGCTTGTGCAGCTGCGACACCCGCACCTGGCTCGAATTCATGACCTAAACGTTTTAAGACAATCTCAAGAATCCCTATATATTGAAGAACATTGGCAGGACGGGAGTATCCCATGTGTCCAATTCTGAAAATTTCGCCCTTCATATGCTTCTGTCCGCCTGCTAAAATAAGGCCGAATTCTTCATTCGCCACTTTTCTCAGTTGTTCAGCCTCAAAAGTTTCCGGGCGGATCGACGTTACAGTCGATGAAGCATCTTCATCAGAAACCAACAGAGGGAGGTTCAAGGCACGGCAAGCCTCGCGTGTCATTTCCTTCATCGTTTGATGACGTTCAAAAACCCGATCTAAGCCTTCCTCTTCTAACATTTGCAGGACCTGTTGAAGACCGAAAAGAAGGGAAAGAGCAGGTGTGAATGGGGTTTGGCCCCCTACAAGTTGTTGACGGTATTTTCGTAAATCCAAGTAAAAACGAGGGCGCGGATTTTCTTCAATGACTGACCAGGCTTGCGCTCCGACAGCCAAAAACGCGAGACCCGCAGGAAGCATCATCGCTTTTTGCGAACCCGAAACTAAGATATCGATTCCAGACTGATCCATCTTCACTTCGGCGCCTCCAATAGAAGATACCCCATCAACGATGACAAGAGCTGAACTCAAGTTCTTCACACCCTCAGCTACCTTTTCAACGGGATGCATGACCCCTGTCGATGTTTCACAATGTGTAAGGAATACAGCCTTCGTATCTGGGTGTTTATGAAGCGTTTCTTCCACTTGAGAGACCTCAACCGCTTTTCCCCATGGAATCTCTATGCGTACCACATCTAATTCATACGTCTCACAGATCTGTGCAAAACGATCACCGAAGGCTCCGGCGACCACGACGATCACTTTATCTCCGGGCTTGGTTGTGTTTACAACAGATGCCTCCAAAGAAGACGTTCCACTCCCTGTAACGATAAGCACCTCTCCCGATGTACCGAACACCGGCTTCAGTTTAGGAGCAATAGCATTAATTAATTCTTTGGCCTTCCCACCACGGTGGCCGATCATCGGTTGATTCATGCTACGTTCGACACTCGGTGGAACCGGAGTGGGGCCGGGGGTGTGCAATAAATCCCATTCACGTTTCATAACTTCCTTCAACCTCCTCTATATTCAGTGATTCACTTTTCTCCATAGATCCTTTTATGCTTTAGAAAAGCAATGATATTCTCTAATCCTATCAAAGAAAGAACCATTGTCAATTAAATTAGAATATTCTGTTTGACGACATTTTTTTCTTATTTTTATCGAATAAAGGACTTTGATTTTTTTCTTTTTTATCTGTATAATTCAAAAAGTAATTATTTTTAGAAAATTAGAAATAGGGGGAATTCACTTTGAGAAAACATCTATTGGTGTTAATGGCACTGATGTTCGCATTGTTCCTTGCAGCTTGTAGCGGGGGAGACAGCGAAACATCAACAGACACAGGTGAAGAAAGCACAGATGAAACAACTGAACAGTCAGATGAGGGAGAAGCTTCCGGAAATCAAGAAATTACCGTAACAGCGAAAAGTGAGATTCCTAGCATGGATCCATCTCTAATCACCGATTCTGTCGGTTTCCAGTGGGCTGGAGAGACTTATGAAGGGCTATACCGCCTGGATGAGAACAGTCAGCTTGTAGATGGAATGGCAGAAAGCTCCGAAGTGAGTGAAGATGGCCTAACATGGACATTTAAATTGCGTGATGCAGAATGGTCCAACGGTGACCCTGTCACAGCAAACGATTTCGTATATGCATGGAGAAGAGCTGTCGACCCGGAGGTTGGCTCTGAGTACGGCCCTTACTTCCTTGGAGGCATCATTAAAAATGCCCAAGCAATCAGTAATGGCGAAGCAGAACTTGAAGACCTGGGGGCTACTGCAGAAGATGATAAGACCCTTGTGGTAGAACTTGAAAAGCCTGTTCCATACTTCAAGTCCATGACGGTTTTCATTACGTTCATGCCGTTGAACCAGGCGTATGTTGAAGAGCAGGGGGACAAGTTCGCTACAGAAGCTGAATACACAATTTCTAACGGACCATTCCAAATGACGGAGTGGAATCACGGCGAAGGCTGGACCGTTGAAAAGAACGATACTTATTGGGATGCAGAAACGGTTCAACTAGAAACAATCAATGCGAAAGTAATCAAAGAAGTTTCTACAGGTGTCAACCTTTATGACACTGGTGAAATAGATCAGACTGAATTGAACGCTGAATTCGTCGACCAGTACCGCACGAGCGACGCTTTCAATGTTGCTGAAAAACCATACTTATATTTCTTTAAGTTCAACCAGGAAAATAATGAAGCTCTTGGGAATGTAGACATTCGTAAAGCAATCTCTTACGCGATTGACCGTCAGTCACTCGTTGACGTCATTTTGAACGATGGATCTGTGCCGGCAGAAGGCTATGTACCATCCAACTTTGTTTCTATGCCGGACAGTGACCAAGACTTCCGTGAAGCTCAAGGTCCATTGGTAGAATATAACGTTGAAAAAGCAAAAGAACATTGGCAGAAAGGCCTGGAAGCTCTAGGTACCGATTCTGTTGAAATCGAACTGCTTGGTGATGATACAGGAACTTCCAAAGACGTCCTTGCTTACTACAAGAACCAACTGGAAGAAAACCTTGAGGGTGTAACGATCAAATTGATGGAAGTACCATTCAAAGAACGTGTTCGTCGTGACAACGAAGCCGAATTCGAGATGGAAGCTGCTACATGGGGACCAGACTATGTGGATCCGAACACTTACCTGAACATGTATCTTACAGATGGTCAGAACAACAACATGGGCTATTCCAGTGAAGAATATGACGCGTTGATTGAAAAGGCAAACGGTGAATATGCTCAAGAGCCTGAAAAACGTTTTGAAACATTCTTAGAAGCTGAAAAACTGCTTTTAGAAGAAGATCAAGCGGTAGCACCAATTTATCAGGATGCAAAAGCTCAACTTTTCCGTCCGTCAATCAAAGGTGTCTTCACAACAGCTACAGGTCCAGAATTTGAATTCAAATGGGCTCATGTAGAAGAGTAAAAGAGTCTAACAAGCGGCAGGGAATTTTCCCTGCCGTTTTTTTACATTCTTAGTCTTGAATTTTCCCATCTATTCGCGATATAGTCTCTTAAGGTATGAAAAAGAAAGGGGCGGATAGACGTGAAGCGCATTTATATGAGGACGATGTATTATACGGTAGGCATTATCATTATGACGCTTGGCATCGCCTTGACGATCCAGTCTGCACTGGGTACATCTCCATTTGATGCCCTTCTCGTAGGTCTGCACCGGACATTCGGGTTGACGATCGGGAGTTGGGAGATTGTCGTCGGTTTCAGCATGATCGTCTTCAATGCCATTGCGGAAAAAAGACGACCAGAGCTCCTTGCTTTGGCAACGTCTCTTTTAACTGGGGTTGGCATCGATTTTTGGGTCTTCACGATCCGTGATACCATCCATCCGGATGTATTCTGGACGCAGATGATCTGTCTTGTTGCTGGGATGAGTATCGCAGGTTTCGGAATCGCGCTTAACCTTCAAGCAGATTTCGCCCCGAACCCCTTCGACCGGATGATGCTCGTTGTCAGCAAACTCACCGGCTGGAACGTTTCCATCTCGAGGGCACTTATCAGCATCCTCCTTGTGATTCTCGCCTTCCTTTTCAGCGGGGCAATCGGCATAGGCACTGTACTGATCACTCTGTTCAGTGGCCCAGTCATTCAAGGGTTCATGGCGCAAATCAACAAATTTGATCAGCGCCTGCACCCCGTCGCCCCTTCCTGTTCATAAAAAACTAAGGCGCAAAGGCTTGGGATTTATCTAGACGAAAAAAGAGGCGGAATCACCACCTGATTCCGCCTCTTTTTTATAACTCTCCCTGGGGTCCAAAAAATTCATAATGAATACGATCTTCAGGAATGCCCCAACGATTCAGCATGCCATTAACAGCTTTCATGAACCCTTCTGGGCCGCAAAAATAAAATTCCGCCTCTTTAGGAGCCATAGACTTCAGCCAATCAAGCGTCATATAGCCTTCGGACTTGTGCAGCCCTTTCGCTTTATCTTCTTCATCAGGCTTTTCATAAATGAGATGGGCTTTACCCAGTTCCGCCTCTTCCATCTCCTCTTTGAACGCATGCACACGTCCGTTTCTAGCCGCGTGGATGAAATGAACCAGGCGATCCGGCTGAGCCTTCTCTGC
This sequence comes from Halobacillus litoralis, assembly GCF_020524085.2. NCBI lineage: Bacteria > Bacillati > Bacillota > Bacilli > Caryophanales > Bacillaceae > Halobacillus > Halobacillus litoralis. The sequence continues at coordinate 935,027 of NZ_CP129016.1, read as the reverse complement.
ATATTTCCACATGCTCATCAGAGGAGTGAGTCCTACACCTCCACTAATTAGGACGAGTGGACGTTCCGTATGATTATCGAGGTAAAAATCGCCTGCTGGGGCACTGACAGGAATAGAATCACCGGGATTCACTTGATCATGCAGCCAGGAAGAAACCATGCCATCGGGATGGTTGAAGAGTCCCCGCTCTCTTTTCACACTAATTCTGTAGTAGGACTTTCCCGGGGCATCAGAAAGGCTGTATTGTCTAAGGTGAGTATAGGTTTCTCCTGGTATTTCTGCCTTGATTGTTAAATACTGCCCAGCTTTGTAAACAGGTAAAGCATTTCCGTCCTTCGGTTCCAGGTAGAAAGAAGTGATTTCTTCACTTTCTTTCACCTTATCGACGACATCAAATAACCGATACCCGGTCCAGCCACCTTTTTGCTGTTCTGCTTCTTGGTATAACGCTTCCTCCACCCCAATAAAGGCATCCGCAATGACTCCGTATGCTTTTCCCCAAGCTTCGATAATGTCATCCGTAGCCGCATCCCCAAGGACCTCTTTGATCGCTTTTAATAAGTATTCTCCTACAATCGGGTAATGTTCAGGTTTCACATTTAAACTACGATGCTTTTCTGCAATTTGCTTGACACGCGGTACAATGACTTCCAGTTGATCAATGTGTTGTGCAGCGGCGTAGACTGTATTCGCAAGTGCTTTTGGCTGATCTCCCGCCCTCTGGTGTGTCTGATTGAAGATATTCTTTAATTCGGGGTGATCTTCAAACATCCGCTTATAAAAGTGAGTCGTAATTGCTTCTCCATGTTCTGCTAAGACAGGAACGGTTGCTTTAATCGTTTTTATCGTCTGTTGATCGAGAATTTCAGTCGCCTTCGTAGACATACTTAAAAACTCCTTTGTTAATTAATGTATTTTATATACACCTTTATTATAGGGAGTCTCTCTATACAATAGCAATATTTAAAATACATCTTTTGTGACAGAAAACAAAACCTTCTCCCATTAAGACAGTCCCTGTGGTTTATGATAAGATAATAAAAAAACAAGAATGAGGGTTAAACTAAATGCGTCTCAAGAAATACACTGATTACGCTTTGAGAGTCCTGATTTTTACTGCATCGAAACGAGATGGCGAGCTTGCAAATAAAAAGGAGATCTCCGCAGTTTTTCGCATCTCCGAAAATCATTTAGGGAAGATCATTCACGAGTTGAATAAACTAGAGCTGATCGAAACACACCGGGGACGGTCGGGTGGCATTCGCCTGGCGAAAAAACCAGCAGACATCAACATAGGAAGCGTTGTCCGTGCCATGGAAGACGACTTTCATTTGCTTGAATGCTTTGACTGCGCCACTAACTATTGCGTCATCACCCCGGCATGTAAACTGAAAGGTGTTCTTCACGAAGCTTTACGAGCCTTTCTAACCGTGCTAGATAAATACACACTCGAAGACTTGCTGACGAACAAACAAGAGCTGAGAGAATTAATGGGATTGAAATAAAAACACGGCTGTTCCTTCCAGCAAGGAAGTACAGCCGTGTTTTTTATTATTGCGTATGAGCTCCCTTTACTTGAAGACTCCGTTTCGAGATGTTTTTGTGGGTTTCAGACCGTTCGCTTTCCATGGGGCGGGCGGTGAGCCTCCTCAGGCTACTCCTTCCGGGGTCTCACCGTTTCCCTCCGCCCCTTTACTAATAAGTGTCTCGAAACCATTGAGTATATCCAGCTTGTTTGTTTAAGTTAAAAGGATAAATGGAAATTTACATAGCGGTCATTCCTGGCGTGAGAGCTTGATAACGCTTTTCACTTATACTACAAGAATTGTGTAAGGTAATCCTTCTTGGTAAATGGATTCGTTTCTCTCTATATCTATTAGGGGGGTGGGAAGCTGGGAGACTCCCGCGGGAATGGCTTGCCGCCATCCCCGCAGGAAAGCGAGTAGCTTCCCGACCACCCTAACTCAAAACAAGTCAACGAATCCCGAAAACACCCCGAAACTGAGTCACCCATAATCCTGCCATATCCTATTAATTAAGACAAACGACAAAAAAACCCCTTGAGGGCTCTAATGAGTCCTCAAGGGGTTTGCGACGCTACTCTTACTCCGTAGTGTAAGGAAGTAGGGCCATTGTACGAGCGCGTTTGATCGCTTTCGTCAATTTACGCTGATATTTTGCAGACGTTCCTGTTACTCGGCGAGGAAGGATCTTCCCACGGTCAGAAACGAAACGTTTTAGCAAATCCACATCTTTAAAGTCGATGTGTGTGATTCCGTTAGCTGTGAAGAAACACACCTTTTTACGTTTTCCGCGTCCACGACGTGCCATGTAGCATTCACTCCTTTTTATTTAGAATGGTAAATCATCATCTGATATATCGATTGGCTCCCCATTATCTGCGAATGGGTCGTCATTTCGTTGTTGGTTATTGTTGTTATTAGAACCGAAGTTGTTTCCTGATGGTTGTTGATTCTGATTTGATTGGTATCCTGAACCTCCACGGTTACCCCCACCTTGGGAAGCACCTTTGGACTCTAGGAACTGCACGCTATCTGCAACAACTTCTGTTACAAATACACGCTTACCTTCTTGGTTATCGAAGCTGCGGGACTGTAAACGTCCATCAACTCCAACTAAGCTTCCTTTACTCATAAAGTTAGCTAAGTTCTCAGCCGCACGTCTCCAAACCACACAGTTAATGAAATCGGCATCGCGATCTCCTGAGTTATTTGAAAAAGGACGGTTAACAGCAATTGTAAAGTTGGCAACAGCTACTCCGTTTGGCGTATAGCGTAAATCAGGATCCTTCGTCAATCTGCCGGCTAATACGACACGATTTAACATCAGAACCACTCCTTATTTGTCATCTTCGCGTACAGCGATGTGGCGGATAATATCATCCGTGAACTTCGCTTGACGGTCGAATTCGTTGATTGCTTCACGTGTACCTGTGAAATCAACTGTTACATAGATCCCATCACGGTAGTCGTTAATTTCGTAAGCAAGACGACGCTTGCCAACTTCTTTAACTTCTTCGATCTCCGCACCGTTATCTGTTAGGATTTTGCTGAAACGATCTTTGACAGATGTTTTCGCTTCCTCCTCGATGTCTGGGCGGATGATATACATGATTTCGTATTTTCTACTCATCCGTTTTCACCTCCTTATGGACTTGACGGCTCCTTTTCTATCAAAGGAGCAAGGAGTAATCTTCATTGAATTACTCACAATTTAGTATTGTATCAAAGTTGTCCAAGATTTACAACCTTTTTAACGGAAGGATCCTCGCTTATACGTTGAAACGGAAATGGATAACGTCGCCATCTTTCACCAAATACTCTTTACCTTCTAGACGGACACGGCCACGATCACGGGCTACAGCCATGGATCCTGCATCCACGAGATCCTCATAAGATACCGTCTCTGCACGGATGAAGCCGCGTTCGAAGTCAGTGTGAATGATACCGGCTGCCTGTGGAGCGGTCATACCTTCTTTGAATGTCCACGCACGGACTTCCTGCTCACCAGCAGTAAAATACGTAGCCAGCCCAAGCAAGTTGTAAGTGGCTTTAATCAGTTGGTCGAGACCGGATTCTTCAATCCCTAGATCTTCAAGGAATTCTTCTTTTTCTTCGTTATCAAGCTCAGCAATTTCAGATTCGATTTTTGCACAAACCACGATGACTTCCGCGTTTTCTTGAGCTGCAAATTCGCGAATTTGTTTCACTCGATCGTTGTCAGCTTCACCGATTTCATCTTCACTTACATTCGCAACATAGAGGATGGGCTTTGAAGTCAATAGATGAAGGCCTTTGACAATCTTCTCTTGATCGCTGCTGAATTCGACGGCACGGGCCGGGGTTTCTTCTTCCAATGCATCTTTCAGTTTTTCAAGCACTGCATACTCAGCCACTGCTTCTTTATCCTTTTGACGTGCCATTTTAGCAACACGATCCATACGCTTCGACACGGTTTCAAGGTCTGCCAGAATCAGCTCGAGATTGATGGTTTCAATATCCGTAATCGGATCGACCTGACCGGATACGTGAGTGATATTTTCGTCTTCAAACGCTCGTACCACGTGACAAATCGCATCGACCTGGCGAATATGAGACAAGAACTGGTTTCCTAGTCCTTCCCCTTTACTCGCGCCTTTGACGATTCCTGCAATATCTGTGAATTCAAAAGCTGTCGGTACAGTTTTCTTAGGGTTCACAAGCTCGGTCAGCTTCTCCAGACGACTATCCGGAACTTCCACGATCCCTACGTTCGGATCAATTGTGGCGAACGGATAGTTGGCAGACAAGGCGCCTGCTTGTGTAATTGCGTTAAATAACGTAGATTTCCCTACGTTCGGTAAACCTACGATTCCTGCTGTTAGTGCCATATGAGACTTTCACTCCTTAAGGATTTACATACATGCATGTTAGTCCACTTAATTATAGATTCTGTACTTGAAAATAACAACCTATGCAAAAACGGGAAAGCTTCGGTCGGATCTCCTAAAAAACTCCTTTTTCTACAGTAACAAATTCAATATTTATTGAAAAAGAGAGGAAGAACATTCTTTTTATTTGTATTTGCGCCTTTTTTGAATGAGCGGGTGATCCATGCTAGTACGAGGTATGAAAAAACGATGATGGAGACCTGATACCACCAAGAGTTCCAATAGTTCGATGTTTACTGTTCATTCCTTCTTATAACCTCACAGAAAAACCCCCTCTGAATACAGAAGGGGAATGAAATCATTCGCTTGTTTCAAGAACCTTTTTCATCTTCGTTTCGAATTTCTTACGAGGAACGAGCACGCTGTGGCCGCATCCCTCACATTTAATTCGGATATCAGCACCCATACGGATGATTTTCCAGCGATTTTCTCCGCAGGGGTGAGGTTTTTTCATCTGAACAATATCATTCAACTCATAGGATTTATCAGCCATCAGGAAACTCCTCCTTTTTCTTCGTGATGGACGGGCTCATTCGGCTCTTCGTCACGTGAATACATGACCATACGAGGGAACGGAATCTCAATTCCTTCCGCGTCGAGTCTGTTCTTCACTTCTTTCCGAAGAACCCGGGCCATTGCCCAGTGCTCCATCGGATTCACTTCACAAATAATACGCATGACCACATCCGATGCCCCTAATGTTTGAACTCCAAGCAGTTCAGGGACATTCAGTATCGATTCGTAGCGTGCTGGCATTTCCTTCAGTAATTCCTGAATAACTTTTTCAGCCGCTTCGATGTCTTCCTCATAAGCAATACTTACATCAACAACTGCAATACTATTATGAATGGAAAAGTTCGTCACCTGTGTGACATTCCCATTAGGAAGGATATGAACCTCACCTGTCCATGCCTTCACTTTCGTCGTACGGAGACCGACCTCCTCAACAAAACCCTCAACACCAGAAGTTTGAATATAATCCCCGACAGAAAACTGATCTTCAAAAATGATGAAGAAACCAGAAATGATATCACGGACAAGGTTCTGCGCTCCAAAACCGATGGCAAGCCCTGCCACACCAGCTCCGGCAAGTAAAGCGCCGACTTCAAAATTGAATGTTTCAAGAATCATGATGAAGGCCATAAAGTACACAACATAAGACATTGTGTTTAAAACCAATTTATTGAGCGTGGCTTCCCTTCGTTCAGTAATCCGAAAAGGGCCGCGTCTTTTGTTGGCAAAAAACTGGGTGATGAGTCTCCTTCCGATTCGAATGACTAAAAAGGAGACCAATATAATGAGAGCAATACGGATTGCACCAAGGGCTACGGTAATCCAAAGATCTGGTCCCGTTACGTAGTCCACAATTTCATCCCATTGCGTTTTTGCATCCTCTACCGCCGTTTTCGCATCCTCTACCACATTTGTAGGCTCGGCCACCACTTTCCCTCCTGTTTCCGTCTATGAATATGACATCTATTTTAACAGGTTTCTAGCGAATTTTGAATCGGGAAAGAATCGGGTATAAAAGAAGAGAAACTAAAACATACAAGTTAAGGATGCCGTATAACGGATACAAATATTCAATGAGTGTTGAGAATCCGAATGATGTAAAAGGAAGCATCACAGCAATCACAGCCATCGCCAGAATCCAAAGGGGTTGTCTCACGTATTCTCTGAATCTCGTTACAAGTCCGAGCGTCCCAGAAGCAGCCGTCGTAAAGATCGCGATCCAAAGCATGATCGACATAAAAATCATCATTTCATACGGGTAATGTTTTAAAATCGCGAAAAGGGGGATTTCATACAAAATGATGTCTTCAGATATTTGGATCAGGCTGTTGTTGTAAAGGTAAGAAACTGCCCCAAGAATAACCCCGCTGCCGACACTTGCAATCCAAATCTCCCCTTTGTTTCTAACCTGGTTACCGATGGCACCTAGAACAGCAATAAGTGGAAGAATGTTCAACGCCGTAAATGGAAAGGCGGACATCCAGTTACTCATTTCATGCACATGTCCAAAAAGGGACAGCTGCTGATCCCTGATAAATAAAATCAACACGAACAAAAGACCTGATATGAGCAGCGGAAGAACAAAGCTGTTCACGATGACAATCCCTTTCACGTCCCAAACGAACAAAAGAATCAGAGGAATGACTATCGCCAGGACGCCAATTCGATAGGAAAAGTTGAATGCCTGCCAAGTGGCACCGCTTCCTGCGAGCATGATGACGGTCGTTGTAAAAAGGTAAATGATGATCATCCAGTCATATACGCCGGTCAAGTGTTTGCCGACAACTGCCCGGAGAACAGGCAAATAGTGTCCGGTCTGTTTTTTGTAGCTGATATCCAGTATGGCTTTACAAGAAATGATGAACATGAGAGAGAACAAAAGAATCGCCAAGCTGCTGTCATGTCCAAAAAACTGCCAAAGTTCTCTTCCAGAAGCATATCCGGCACCAATCATAGTCCCTATGATTAAGAACATCCACTTGAACCCTGCTTTTAACATGACCGTTCCTCCACATCTATGTATTTGTCACGTATAGAACCACGGACAACCTTATATACTGTTACTACTATGTGTCTGGAGGAGAAGCTATGAATTTCAAGGACAAGTTTTCAAAAGAAGAAAAACGCGTGAACACCGACGATCCAGCCATGAGCGATTTGTTGAGCACTTACTTGCAAGAGTGGCTTCCATCTTCCAAAGATATCGTGATCGCCTGTATCGGCACCGACAGATCAACAGGAGATTCTTTCGGTCCTTTGGTCGGTTCGATGCTCCACGACCATGCACTAGAGACGTTCCATATATATGGAACACTTGAAGAACCTTTGCATGCGTTGAATTTGAAAGAACGATTAGCTGAAATCAGGAAAAGCCATCCCAGCCCTTATATTCTTGCCATTGATGCATGCCTTGGAAAATCATCTTCAGTCGGATCTGTCGTGCTTGGGAAAGGCTCGTTAAACCCGGGGTCGGCATTAAAAAAAGACCTTCCGCCTGTAGGTCAACTACACATTAGCGGAATGGTCAATGTCAGTGGGTTTATGGAGCATGTGGTCTTACAGAATACAAGACTGCACGTCGTCATGCAGATGGCAGCAAAAGTAGCAGCAGCTATCCAATTAACAGAAGCGAAGAGGAAACAGCTTCATATGGAAACGAAGCCTTTCCACACCTTTACAACCTCTTCTACAAAGTTCAAAAAAAGCATTCAGTAACGGCTTAAAACCACTGTGAGATCGTTAAAATGATGCCGACCGTAAGTAAAGCCGGGAGTAAATTCGCGACACGAATTTTGGTTAATTTCAACAAGTTCATCCCGATCGCTACGATCATCAAACCACCTGTGGCCGTCATTTCAATAATAAATAGATCGAGCATATGTTGGGGGACCCAGTTATTGATTTGTGTCGCTAAAAGGGCAATAGACCCTTCATAGAGAACGACAGGAATAATGGAAAAAATCACTCCAATGCCAAGGGTGGAGGTCAGCACCAGAGAAACAAAACCATCAATGATCGCTTTTGTAATCAACACTTCATGATCATTACGTAGCCCACTGTCCAAGGCACCGATCACGGCAAGAGCACCGATGACAAAAATAAGCGATGCGGTAATAAAGCCCTGAGCAACGCTTGAGGTTTGGTTAGGTTTCGTAAATTTCCTTTCAATCCAACGCCCGATGTATTCAAGCTTGTCTTCCAAATGGATGGCCTCACCGATGATGGCACCCGAAAGCAAGCTGAGCAGGACAATGACGATGTTTTCCGTTTCCAACGCCATTTGTAAGCCAATCAAAAGGACGACAAGCCCCACACCGCTCATGACCGTTTCTTTAAACCTCTCCGGTATCTTCGTGAAAAAAAGCCCTAACAATGTACCGACAAATATACACAAACCATTGACTAACGCTCCAAATAAAACCATCGCATTCTCTCCATTACCTTTTCTTTTTCTTGAGTTTACATAGGGGAACAAAGAAGAATTGGTTCATAAAAAAGAAAGAACCAGAGATCTCACAAATCTCCAGCAATCACTCTTTACCGGCAAACAAATCGATAATCCGTTCTAAATCTTCATTGTTCGTAAACTCGATTTCAATTTTGCCTTTACGTTTTCCTTTATGGATCTTTACGCCTGTCCCCAAGCGTTCTTTCAAATTCAACTCACGTTCCTGTAAAAAAATATCCCGAGGTTTCTTGTCTTTCTTTTTCGAAGGCCGATTCGTCATCTCCTGAATCAACCGTTCCACCTGACGAACGTTCAGAGATTCTGCTTCAATTTTTTTCAGCAGTTCCAATTGTAAATCTTGATCCTTCACACCTAATAAGGCACGTCCATGCCCCATGGATAGGGTACCTTCATTAATTTTATCTGTCACCGCTTTAGGCAAAGCTAAGAGGCGGATAAGGTTCGCGATATGGGAGCGGCTTTTCCCTAAGCGTTTGGATAGCTCACCCTGTGTGACACCGAGATCTTCAATCAGTTGTTCATAAGACTTTGCCTCTTCGATAGGGGAAAGATCTTCTCTCTGTAAGTTCTCTAATAAAGCGATTTCCATCATTTGTTCATCTGTCATTTCCCTGGCAATAGCAGGCACATGAGTGAGACCGGCTTTTTGGGCTGCGCGAAAACGACGCTCCCCGACAACAATTTCATAACCTTTGATGCTCTTCCTCACAATTAAAGGTTGCAGGATGCCGTGTTCTGCAATGGATTGTCTCAATTCTTCCAAAGCTTCTTGTTCAAATTGTTTGCGAGGTTGGTAAGGGTTCGGACGACAGTCTTTGATCGCTATATGTTGTATTTCTTCTGTTGATGTCTGGTTGTTGAAAAAAGCGCCTAAAGCCTCGTGGCCTTTGCTACCTAACCCTTTCGGCATTCACAATCACTTCCTTTGCTAAATCTAAATATACTTCTGCGCCACGGGATTTTGCATCATAAAGAATCGCCGGTCTGCCGTGACTAGGGGCTTCGCTGAGACGGACATTCCGAGGGATAATTGATCGATAAACACGATCCCGAAAGTATTTTTTCACTTCCTCAATGACTTGGATACCGAGATTCGTACGGGCATCCAGCATCGTCATAAGTACACCTTCAATCATCAAGTCATGGTTCATATGCTTTTGTACGAGACGCACCGTATTCAAAAGCTGACTTAAGCCTTCCAGCGCATAATACTCACATTGTACAGGGATGATGACGGAATCAGAGGCGGTTAATGCATTCAGGGTTAGAAGACCAAGAGAAGGGGGGCAGTCGATAATAACATAATCATACTCGCTTTTAATTTCATCCAGTGCTTTCTTTAACTTTACTTCCCGGGAAATAATCGGGACCAATTCTATTTCTGCTCCAGCTAATTGAATCGTCGCTGGGATGGTATCAAGATTATTTACAACCGTACTCGTTTTGACATCATCCGCTTTCACATCATCCACAAGTACGTCATAGACACATCGATCCATATCTCCTTTTTCTACACCAATTCCACTTGTCGCATTGCCTTGAGGATCAATATCCACCAAAAGGACTTTATTATCCAAGTGTGCCAGACATGCACTTAAATTAACGGCCGTTGTCGTTTTTCCGACCCCGCCTTTTTGATTGGCGATTGAAATCACTTTCCCCATGATGTCACCTGCCTCACTATCTTTTTTATCATTCTACCATTTTATTGAAAGCATTAGGTAAAATGACTTAAAAAAAGCCCCATCTCCACAAACGTCAAGATGGGTCGTTCAGGCTACTATTTTTTCTTACCTTTCGGAATCTTAATTGTAATCTGATAATATTCATCGTGGTCTTCTTCGTCCGTTTCTAAATCGATCCCTGTATCCGTCACCATTGTCAAAGATTGGCGAATGGTATTCATCGCAATTCGCATGTCCTTATTGACGCCTTTCATCTTCGGTTTCTTTTTCTTTGGTGCCGGGTCATTCAATTTAGCAATCCGCTCTTCGGTCTGCTTCACGTTCAACTGCTTTTCGATGATTTCTGTCAAAATCTTTTCCTGCTGTTCCTCATCTTTTAAAGCAATTAAGGCGCGTGCATGGCGTTCCGTAATCTTCTTATCCATAACGGCCTGTTGAACAGACTCCGGTAATTTTAAAAGACGCAATTTATTCGCAATGGTCGATTGACTTTTTCCCAGCCGTTGCGCTAGGGCTTCCTGCGTAATCTGGTGCAGTTCCAAAAGCTTTGCATAGGCGACTGCTTCTTCAATCACAGTCAGCTCCTCCCGCTGCAAGTTTTCAATAAGAGCAACAGAGGCCGTTTGTGAATCATTCATCTCGCGGATAATCGCAGGGACCGTTTCCCAGCCCAGAGACTGGACGGCACGCCACCTACGTTCACCGGCGATCAATTCATACTCTTCTTCGTTTAACCGACGGAGAACGATCGGCTGAATCATCCCATGCGTATGTATCGTCTGGGCGAGTTCGCTAATCTTCTCGTTGTTGAATATCGCTCGAGGTTGGTAACGGTTGGGCTGTACGCGTTCGACAGGAACTTGTACAACCTCGTCGGGGTTGTAGCCTTCTTCTTCATTGTTGTCATTATCCGAATCCGGTTTGTCCCCTAGCCCGAACAAACGACCAAAAGGATGTAACACGATCAGACACCACCTTTATACGATCGAGCATACGCTGTTTTTATTGTATCTACCCTATATTTTGAAACATAAAAAGCGCCGCAGGCTACTCAGCTGCTGCGCGTACGTATGCCGTTTTTCATTTCTTTATTCATTTTATCACATTTAATCTATGAAAAGTATCTTCAAGATTGAAGAATTGATTGTCAGCTTTGTCGAAAACTCACATTTCCCTCATAAGAAACGTGGTTTTCCGCCTTTTGACTGACTCTATTTCATGACTTTTCCTGACAAATCAAGTCGATAGATTTTCTAAATCCTAAAACTTTTCAAACAACTTGGTATTATTTTGGAATACGCGATTTCGAGATGTTTCCGGGGTGGTTGGGAAGCTACTCGCTTTCCTGTGGGGGAATGGCGAGACTCCTGCGGGAAAAAAGTGCAGGGTGAGACCCCACAGGATCCAGTCCGAGGAGCCTCAAAGGAATAGAGGAAGTTCAATTAAGACCTGCACGTCCTGGGCCAACATCGAACGACCCCACATCGTGTGAGGCCCCGCGGAAAGCGAGTTATTCCCCTCAGCCCCATCCACTCAACAAAAGTCTCGAAACGGAGTCTTCAAGTAAAGGGAGCTATAGGGTGAAAAGTTTAAGGAGGAATATAGGGGAAGGATGATTAATATATAAAATTGGACTAAATTTTTAGGAGGATATCGATATGCAAAAAAATTCCACAAAGCGTTTCAATCAATCAGCAGGGGGGAGAGCTTCTTAATTTTCATCTACGCTTAATCTCCTGCTTGCATCGGATTTTACAATGCAGGAGGAAACATGTTGAAAAAGAATACGCTAGCATCCTATAACATTCGTCTTTTATTTTGGGCAGAAATCTTTGGGAATTTCCGCTTCATCCAGCCTGTCCTTACGCTATTTTATTTTGCCAGGGGCCTTGATGAAACAATGATCCTTCTTGTCATGACCTTTTTCAGTATAGGAGTACTGTTTGGGGAGATTCCTACAGGGATCATCGCCGACCGGTTTGGAGCCAAACAAGCATTTCTTATCGGTTCCGTTCTCAGCATCTTTGCCCACGCTTTATTAATCATCGCCTTCGATCCATTGGTTTTCTTCGCAAGCAGCTTTTTGACAGGATTCGCTGCTACGTTTTTCAGTGGGGCGGATGAAGCGCTTATCTATGAATCATTAAAAGAAAGTCATGAACAAAATCTCATGGACCGGGCAATGGGAGAGATCGGATCGGCACGTTTTATCGTCTCCATATTCGTGGTGATCATCGGGGCTTTCTTAGCTAAAGATTTGCATGAAAACCAATTCCGACTTCTACTCATGCTCGGTGTTTTCTTCATGTTGATTCAATTCGTCTTTCTCTTATTCATTAAGAATCCACTGAACCAAGGTGGGATAAAGACGCCAATGGTGAAACAAGTGATAGAAGGATATCAAGCGATCCGAAAAACGCCGCAAGTACTATGGATGTTCATAAACATCTCCCTTGTTTTCATTCCAGCCGTCGCTATCTTTGAGAAATTTGATCAAAAACTATTAGTAGATGCGGGACTTCCGGTTTATGGAATTGGGTTAGTCTACGCGGTGACCGCTCTCATCGGTTTTGTTGCGGCACGATCCATTGGGTGGATGACAAAAAGGGTGACTCGAGTACATCTCCTGTTCATCACAGGGATCCTTGCCGTTCTGTCACTTTTAGTGGCTGCTCTAATAAACAATCAGCTCTGGGCGGTTCTTTTAGCTCTCATCCTTTTGAAACTGGTGAGTGCCATTCGCTATCCGGTTTATTCCCAGCTGGCCAACGATATTATTCCTTCACATGTAAGAGCAACGACCATTTCTTTGCTTTCCATTCTGGATTCTGTCTTTGACTTGGTGATCTTTACAACCGTAAGTGGAATAGCTCCCTTCGGTTTTATGCCTATGTTCCTTGTTTGTGCTGGAATCGCATTAATAGGAACATTGATTCCTATTCGTCAAGCTGCGACATAACTCTCTAAAATTGAAGAAGCCCGTCCGATTCCATCGGGGGGCTTTGTTTCACATGAAACCTATCCATCACTATTAATTCTTCCATACACGTCAATATCTTTGTATTCTCCCCAATGATAGATGTCCTGCTTTAACGTTCCCTCATATGTCAGACCGGCTTTTTGCATAACTTTCGTCGATCCTGGATTGGAAGTGATCGCCGCCGACCATATCCGGTTCAAATGCAATTCTTTAAACCCGTATTCCACGACCCGGATGGCTGCTTCTGTCGCATACCCCAGGTTCCAATAAGGTTTCCCCACCCAGTAAGCAAGTTCTCCTTTGTGGTGTTTCTCATCCACCCTTATCGTCATTGTGCCGACTAGTTCATTGGATTCCTTTAAAATCATCGCCAAAGGATAAGCGGTTCCTTTTTCTATCCAGTCCTGATGAAGGGCTATCCAATCCTCAGCCACTTCAAGCGTGTAAGGATGGGGAACAAAAGTGGTCGCTGCCACTGCTTCATCTCCTGCTAATTCAACCACCCGTTCCGCTAAGTCTTTCGTATACGGTCTCAAACAAAGTCGCTCTGTATGCAGCTCCATGTTCCACCCTCCTCCTGTGATATAGACTTTACTTCTAGTTCCATGCAGAATAATCCTTTTTTACAAGCGAAGTCGTAATAAAAGTCGACATTTGTGGAAAAATGAGCACGATTAGAAAAAAGATAAGACTGACAGGTGGAAGCAAAAAATATGAGAAGCAGGTGATTGGATGGATCTACAACAAAACTACAAAGCAGGAGACATCGTTTATGTGATATATAGGAATCCTCACACGTATGATGTTGCCAATGTGCAGGAAGCTGCTGTGGTAAACAATCCTGAACAACCAGGAGAATTGGCCTTGTTTTTGTATGAAACCTACTTTCCACTGGATGAAAATATTGCGATTTATGCGTCCGAAGGGGAAGCAGAACGAGCGTATTATGATGCCTTTGGTGGAGGGGTAGAATCGGAGGGTGAGCTGTGGTAAAACCATTCATGCCAGAACTTGTCTATATTGAGCCTAGAGCACTTGAATACCCGTTGGGACGTGAATTGAAGGAGAAATTCGAAGGGTTGGGAATTGAAATCCGGGAAACCACATCTCACAATCAGGTCCGTAACCTGCCAGGGGAAAATGATTTTCAAAAATACCGGATGGCGAAATCCACCCTTGTCGTTGGAGTCAGAAAAACGCTGAAGTTCGATACATCAAAACCTTCAGCAGAATATGCCATCCCTCTTGCTACAGGGTGTATGGGGCATTGCCACTATTGCTATTTGCAGACGACCATGGGAAGCAAACCTTATATCCGTACGTATGTCAATGTCGATGAAGTGTTCGATGCAGCTGAGCAATACATGAAGGAGCGTGCCCCTGAGGAGACCCGCTTTGAAGCATCCTGTACATCGGATATCGTTGGGGTCGATCACTTGACCCACTCGTTAAAGCGGGCCATTGAATACTTCGGAGAATCGGAACACGGCAGACTTCGTTTTGTTACGAAATTCGCGCATGTCGACCACCTTCTTGATGCAAAACACAACGGACGGACTAGATTTCGCTTCAGCATGAACGCAGATTATGTCATCAAATACTTAGAACCCGGCACGTCCCGTTTAGATGAGCGCATCGAGGCTGCCGCGAAAGTAGCGAAAGCTGGATATCCGCTTGGATTTATCATTGCACCGATTTATTTGTACGACGATTGGAAAGAAGGGTACCGTATTCTTTTCGAAAAACTTCAAGACAAATTGCCGGATTATGCGACGAAGGATTTAACCTTTGAATTGATTCAGCATCGCTTCACGAAACCAGCTAAGCGTGTCATCCAAAAGAATTATCCGATGACAAAGCTTGAAATGGATGAAGAAAAACGTAAATACAAGTGGGGTAAATATGGAATAGGAAAGTACGTTTATCAAAAAGACGAACAAGAAGAAATGAAGAGTGTCCTTGGTGGATACATCGACCAGTACTTCCCCGAAGCAAGTCTTGAATATTTCACGTGAAACAGGAACTCAGAGCCTTGCTCTGAGTTTTTTCAGGATTCTCGCCTGATTCTTAAAGGCTCTTTCCCAAGATTTTCATTTTAGGGTCGGGAAAGCGAGTCATTTACCTCCGCATACTTTCCTTTACCCAAATCTCAAACTCAAGCCCAATGGAAGGTGGTTTTATAGTGGAATATTTTCAGTACAGAAAACAAACAATAGGGGGAGATGATAAGGAGGATTTGTATGGCTTTCACAGTATTTTTCGTAAGCGCTTGGCTGATCGTGAGCATCTTCACCATAATCCCTAAGCGCTTAACCCTCATAGAAAATACATTCATATTCTTAACCACAAGTGTCATCAGCATCAACTGGACCTGGATCATCAACGAAGAATTGAAATATGTGAAAATAACGGAGGATCCTGCAAATTATGCTGGTTTTTTATTTTTTCGAAGCGTTATCATCCCCACTCTTCTAATGGTACAGCTGAATTTATACAGTGCTTCCTCATCTACTATAAAAAAAGGGTTGGTTATCGCTGCTTCTGTAATCTGTTTACTTCTGCTTACCATTTCATCCAGAGTTCTTGATATTTCTACGTACAAAGACTGGAACCTGGGCTTTGATACCGTTTACTATGTGTTTCTCCACTTCTTCAGCATTGGAGTATGGAAAATAATCAGGAAATTTACCCACATTGAGGTGAAGCACTCGTGAACTTCCTTTGGCAAAATTTTGATAAAAATGAAATTTCCATCTTAATTCTCATGACTATTGCCTATGCTCTCTTTTTTGTGCTTCCTTTTAAATTCAAACGAGAGATCACTTGGCTGTTAATGCTGCTCGGATTTACCATTGGCGTTTTTTTCGACTTTACAATTGGGGGAGGGCTCATTGATTTTTTCACACTCAATGATACGAATCATTATGAGTTATTTGACTTCTGCTATTACTTGATATTCGCTCCATTCAGTTATTTTTTCATTTATTTTTATGACATGTTCAACATTCATAAAAAGACGTTCATTTTCTATATCCTTCTATGGGTCATCGTTGGAGTCAGTATGCAGTGGGTGTTTACAAAGTTAGGAATTGTTGAATTCCAAAACGGGTATAAAATCCCTTTTTCTTTTGCTGTTTTCTTAACTACCCAGACGTTCACGGCCCTCTATTTTGAGCTTATTCGATCACGCTTTCAAGTATTGAAATAAATCTAATCCATATAGAGAACTCCACGGAATGGAGTATAGTTCTCCATTCCGTGGAGTTCTTCTTTTTCTTTTGGCGCGAAAGGTCCCCCTCATAACGGATGACCTTTCGCTTTTTTAAGAAGCTCTCAATATTCTAGGAGAAGATCCCGTATTCCGTAATTTCTACATTAAACTGAATATCAACCTCAAGATCAGAGTAATTGTCCTCCCATTGACTAATATCAAAATCACCTTTTCTCGTTTTGGTAAAATTCCCAAGACCGAGCGGATCGATATTTTTTTCCTTGAATAGCGCAATGAGTTCGTCAGCTTCTTTATCAAAATATTCGACGAATTTTTCTTCCATTTCTCTTGCTAATTTGGGGTTTGCCTTGCGATCGACGCCCGCCATTTCATTAACTTCAGCTTTTAAGTTGACTTTGATGATAAACTTTTGTTGATCAGGGTGTCCTTCCAGAGTGTAATCGACGTTCGATCCAATGTTTTCAAGCATAATAGCTCCACCTTCAAACGGGAGATCCTGGGCTCCTTTAATAAAATTCTCTTTTAACATTTTAAATGTAAAGATTTTAGAGTCCGGCACCTCAGCCACAAGCAATCCTTTTTTAAAAAACGCGACCCCGGATAGTTCGACAAAGGATTCGCGTTTTTTCAGCATAGGCAGAAACGGATCCATCCCCTGAGCATAATAGGCGTATAAAAAATTGTGAAGACTGGTCGATGGGAAATTATGAAGCGTGTTGTTTTCAATAAGTCCCTGCAGATGCTTCGAGGTGGTTTCGTCCTGCGTGTATCCATTTTCTATTAAATCTTTTGAAGACCCGTCGACTATACCTAAAAACATGTTTCTACTAAGCCGAGGATCTCGACTAAGTACGTCAACAATATCTCCTAAATCCTGTTCAGCCAGTTCTTTGCTGTATAACGTAACGGCAAGCTTACCAATTGAAATGGGCTTTGAGGATTGTTTTTGTATTTGTATTTCGACATCCTTCGTTGAATCGGCATCGACCGTTAAATAAAGTTCCGAGGCTGCTTGTTTGTCTTCGCTTTTCCCGTACTGAGGAATGGAAACTGTTCCCTGAATGCGTTCTTTTTCTCCTACATCATATCCGACAATCTGGACGATAGCATTCTCCTCTACACTTCTACTTGGCATACAGCCGGCCAGAAGTATGACAGGCACCATCATAAGAAAAATCCAGGATTTCTTCATGTCCGCTTCCTCACTTTATCTGAGATTGTCTTCAACACTAATAAAACGGGAATATACATTAAAACGTACATACCAAGTTGTCCTGATAAGTTGTTTACAGCATCGATGATCGGTCGCCCATCTATTAAAACAGCAGGGAAATAGATGGCGATACAAAAAAGGATGACAAAATATTTCTGTTTCACATTAAACACACGTTTGGGGATTCTTGTCGCTCCCCATAAACCTAAACAAATATTAGGAAGGACGACATAAAGCCACATCGCGATCCCGACAAACTCAAACCGTTCAATAAAGGGAAACTCAACAATCTTCCATGCCGATATGGTCCCCCAGACGACTTGTTTCAATTGTTCTTCACTATAATAAACAAACGTGACAAGGACACTGATCAAATAAATCATCGTCGTGTAAAATACCCCGTAATGAGCCCATTTTTTGGATTTTTGTGGATCTTTGATAAATGGATAATAGATCAATAAAAATTCTAATCCTATAAAGCTGAGAATACTTTGTTTGGTTGCACCTAATATTTCTGCAAGACTATGACTGACCACCGGATAGATGTTCATCGTATGCCCGGCCTCAACCGGAAAATACTTCAATAAAAGAATTGGCAGTCCTATGATGACGCTAATCAGGCACATTCCCGTAATAACACGAAATCCCCCACTGACCAAATAGTACACAAGCCACAGGAGGACAAAAGCAAAAACCCAGACTTGCAGTCCAGGAAATACCCAGACTTTAATGACCTCTATGAATGTGATTACCACGGTAAAAGCGAGCAAAGTAAAATAAGCACAAAAGAGGAGGCTTAATAACCCCCCTAGATATTTCCCGAAAATGTTTTTATGGATCTCCACGATGTCTCCTTCGCCATTTTGAAGAAGGCGGTAAATCATCCATAGAATCACATGCAGGATACCGCCCGCAATCAATACAGAAATCCATGCATCAAATCCGGCTATCTCGACTAAATATTTTTCAAATCCGAGGATTCCTACCCCTACCTGCATGCTATGAATTAAAAAAAAAGACATAGGCGGGTGTCACTAAGTAATTCTCAGGTATATTTAACCCCTGGCTATTGTTCAATTTATTCATCGATATCCCTCTTTGCACTCACACGTGATGGGTTCATCCGTTGTGGATCTTCTGTTCTCATTAGAACAGGTCGTTCTGTCTGCTTATTAAAAGGCAGGCGAATAAAGGCATCCTTCAAATCTTTGATTCTCAGTGGATAGAGAGGTTCGAAAAAAGGACGTCCAATGGATTGTAATTTGATGAGATGACCAATGAAAAAAACCATACACATCGAAACCCCCACAAGCCCCCAGAGCTGTGCACCAATAATAAAAGGAAAACGAATGAGGCGAATCGTATTACCGATTTGATAAACAGGTGTTGTAAAGGAAGCAAGGGCACTAAGAGCGACGATGATTAACAGCACATTACTCGTAAGTCCCGCATCTACTGCAGCGGTACCAATGACGATACCTCCTACGATACCGATCGTTTGGCCGATCTTCGTCGGAAGTCTGGCTCCGGCCTCACGTAACAATTCGATCGCCAATTCCAGGACAATCACTTCCAGTATCGGTGGAAAGGGAATATCGGAACGGGAGGAGACTATGGTCGCCATCAAAGCAGCTGGAATCATTTCATGATGATAGGTGAGCACAGCTACATATAAAGGTGTACTCAAAACAGAAAAAATGACAGCAAATAATCGAATCAAACGAAAAGCCGTCGCTAAATGCCAAGGAAGAAAATAATCATCAGACGCCCCGAAAAATTCAACGACTGTTGTCGGACAGGTCAACGCATGCGGTGACCCATCTACGAGAATAGCTATTTTCCCCTCTACCAGGTTAGACACGACACGGTCCGGCCTCTCCGTATCCAACAACTGCGGAAAAGGCGAATTGGAATTATCAGCAATAATTTGTGTCACAAACGAACTGTCCACCAACTGATCAATTTCAATCCCTTTCAGTCTCTGTTCCACTGTATCTACATTATCCTGGTTTACCACTCCATCGATATAAACGACGGCGACACGAGTTTTAGTCACTTTGCCAATGTTCGTTTCTTTAACGGTCAGCTGTGGCAAAGGCAGGCGCTTACGAATAAGATTGATATTCGTGTTCAGTGTTTCCACGAATGCCTCTTTAGGACCTACCACACTAAATTCCACTTCTGGAATACTGACATCCCTTGATTCTAAGGAAATGGCCGGAATTAAAAGCACTTCCTCTTCCTTTTCGTTCATCTGAATCATGATGTAGCCGAACATGACTTTCTCTTCAATTAAATCCAGTTTTGATGTCACACGTATATTCTCAACAGGAATTCTTTCTTTCATGTCATGCAGCGTGTGTAACGATTCACTATTCAAAGTCGATAAAACACTGCGATTTAAAATTTTCGAGTCACACATGGTTTTCAAATACGAAATCGTACATCTCGTACTACCACTTAATTTGTAATGAACGAAATCCTCCGATTGTTTCATCGCTTGAATAAATTCAGAAAGAGAGCCGCTCTGCTTCTTCGTTGGTTGTTGCTTTTCTGGCTGCTGTTTTTCTTTCCGCTTCCATTTCCACATGACGAACTCCTTTATTACTAGTCTGACTTCTTTCTCCTATCATCCTCTTTTCGTAATAATTTATACCTGTACGGAAAGTATAAAAAGACAAGGAGGACGAACCATGATTTACGCATATGTATCCCCACTATTCATCGTTGCTCTCGTTTTTTTATCAACCGTGTTCGTCATCGACTGGTTAGCTAAATTATTGATATATATTTTTCTTGTGAACCTGGTGTGTTTACCTGGTTATCTGTTGTACAAGGAAGAAGTGAAAGAAACTAAATTAGCGCCGCCACCATCATCACAGGAGGGAAACCAATATGTCCCAAAAAACTCTGACAGCCAATGAAATCGGGCTATTATGGACACAATATATTCAGAACAGTATGGCCATCCCTGTTTTGGAACATTTTCAATTAACCCACAGGGATGAAGAAATTCAATCGTTGATTACTCTGGCAAAGGAAATTGCGGACCATGGAGTGAACGATTGTCGTCGTTTCTTTGAAGAAGCAGAACTTCCCGTTCCCAATGGCTATACCATGGATGACTTGAACCCGAATGCACCGAAGCTGTTTACAGATCCATTCATGTTGACCTTTTTAGAGCATATGGGGCAGGCAGGCCTTACCTCTGATGGTTTTTCATTAGGGGCTTCTTCAAGAGAGGATGTAAGGAATTTTTTCAGCGGACGCATTCAAAAGCAAGACCAACTTTTCCACGAGTGTGTGAACATTGGACTCGAGAAAGGCATTTATACAAGACCTCCTCAAATTGCCATAAAAAAAGAAACAGAATACATCGAATCCAAAAGTTATTACCATCCTTTTAGTAAACGATCCTTGAATGCGATGGAAATCACTCATTTGTATGAAAACATAAAAAATAACACGATCGGAGAAGTGTTATGTCAAGGGTTTGCTCAGACAAGTAAAAATAAAACAGTCAAAGAGTATATGAAACAAGGGAAGAAGATGTCGATTAAACATCGCAAATTATTCTCAGAACTTTTGGATCAGTCCGGAATTATGACACCGATGGTATCTGCGAACTTCTTAACTACAAACACCGATCCTGTCTTTTCCGACAGACTCATGATGTATTTAATCAGCGTGCTTGCTTCAGCTGGACAAGGGAATTACGCGACTAGTTCATCTGTAAGCCTTCGTTACGATATCATTTTCACCTATCAAAAGTTGATTATAGATACAGCGATCTATTCCAAAGACGGTCTGGATATCATGATCCACAATGGATGGTTTGAAGAACCCCCTCAAGCTCCAGACAGAGAGAAACTCATCCAATAATTTTTAGCGGAAGAGGAATCGATATGAAAGAAAAACGACTGGAAATTTTATTATGGAGCATTGCTTTTCCGGGATTCGGCCAGCTATTGAATGGACATCTCATCAAAGGACTCGCCTTCATTCTCTTAGAAGTGATTCTCAACGTGAATAGCTCTTTCAACATGGCGATTGTCCATAGCTTTCACGGAAATATAGAAAAAGCCATTGAAGTGACGGACTATCAATGGCTCATGTTTTACCCATGTGTGTATATGTTCGCCGTCTGGGATGCGTACCGTGAGGCGGATGGGGAATGCGCGCCCTATAGCTTTGTCCCTTTTGCTTTTTGCGCCTATTCCGTCACCGTTGGGCTCATCTATTCTCCTCTCTTTAAGGTAGGAGGAGTTTTAATTGGACCGGTCTGGCTTCCCATTCTATTCTTATTGCCGGGTATCATCATTGGACTTTTCGTAAGGTCATTATTATTACGCTCTTCCAGAAGCCCCTCATAGTTCCCAAAATGAAGGGGTTTTTGTTATGTTTGTTTGATTTTTCCAAAATGGTGGAATGACACCAAACAAACATGATTTGAGGAGGACTACTTTTATGATTAGAGAATCACAAGTCAGTTCATCCATGGTGGAATGTTTACATCCAGCTAATCGAAAGGAACGAAACAGATGCCAGAAGGACCAGAAATCAGACGAGCTGCTGATTCAGTAGAAAAAGCATTAAAAAACAGAACCATCATTGATCTCAGTTTTGCTTTCGACCATTTACAAGGATATGAAGAAATTCTGCGTGGGTCCACAGTGACACGAGTCGACACCAAAGGAAAAGCCATGCTCATTCGTTTCGACAATGACAAAATTATTTATTCGCATAATCAATTGTACGGAAAATGGTATATCAGGAACGCTTACAACTACCCGAAAACGAACCGGCAATTGCGGCTCGCCATTCATAATGAAAAAAAATCCGCCCTGCTTTACAGTGCGTCAGATATAGAAGTGCTGACAGATGGAGAAGAGGATCATCACCCTTTTCTTTCAAAAGTAGGACCCGATCTATTAAGTGAAGATGTGACGCCAGATGATCTTTTTGCACGTTTTCAGGAAAAGAGATTTCACCGGAGGAAATGGACCTCTCTATTACTCGATCAAGCATTCATCGGAGGAATCGGAAATTATTTACGCAGTGAAATTTTATTCGTTGCTGGGATATCTCCCTTTTCACGACCGATTGACTGCACAGAGGAACAGCTTTACTGCGCCGCAAAAGCGTGCATCGACCTGATGTGGCGTTCCTATGAAAACAAAGGCATCACAAACGATCCAGCCCTTGTGGAAGAATTGAAAAAGCAAGGTAAAAAGCGCTATGAATACAGACATTGGGTGTTCAACCGCGAAGGCCGACCGTGCCGGATCGATGGGACGGAAATTATCAAGTTCCGTGCCGCTTCCCGTCGCTGTTACTACTGTCCGACCTGCCAAAAAAAATCCCGCTCCTTCATAAAAGGAGCGGGATTTTTTTATCTTCCCAACCAGCCACCATCAACGGCCAGCTGATGTCCATGCACATAACGGGAAGCATCGGAAGCAAGAAAAACAACGGCACCAATGAAGTCTTCCGGTTTCCCCCAGTCGCCTGCTGGTATTCGATCAAGAATTTGTTTGTTTCTGTCTTCATCCTGAATGAGCGCTGTGTTCATATCAGTCGCGATATAGCCAGGCACGACACTGTTGACATTCACTCCTTCTTTCGCCCATTCATTGGATAGAGCTTTCGTCAACTGTGAAACGCCACCTTTGGAGGCCGCATAAGCCGGTACACGAATTCCTCCCTGGTAGGACAGCAAGGAAGCGAAATTGATGATTTTCCCACTCTTCTCCGATACCATATAGCGCCCCGCTTGCTGACAGAGCGTCCACGTCGTTTTCAAATTGATATTCAGAACATCATCCCAGTCCTCCTCTGAAAAATCAACAGCATCAGAACGCCTTTGGATTCCAGCAGCATTCACTAAAATATCCACACGCCCGAACGCTTCCACCACAGATGGAATGGCCTCTTTCACTTGCTCTTTATCATTCAAATCACATGGAATGATGTGGCAGGTACGACCATAACCCTCAATTTCCTCTTTTACATCGATTTGTGATGTGTTTCTCTGTAACAAAGCAACATCGGCTCCAGCTTCAGCAAGGCCGATCGCCACAGCACGTCCGATCCCTCTTGTTCCACCAGTAACCGCTGCTATTTTTCCATCTAAACGAAACATACTCTCAGACATTCCAATCCCCTTTCACGCTACGATAGCGTTTACATTCTCTTATAACCCTTTCGATATGTAGAAAGGAAATTCCTTTCATCATTTAAAATTTATCTATGAAATTTATTTTCATAATCAAGGAAAGAAAATATGTTCTGCATGGATTCCATCCTTCGTTAAGGAGATTTTCCCGAATGAATACATTGGCAATCGCCTTTTATCAGTGAGAGATCCCGGGTTGAACAAGAGGGTTTTCTTAAAATAACGGAGAACCGGGATATGAGAGTGTCCGTAAATCAACACGTCCACGCCGTCATCCTTAAAAGCTTCCAGTGCACGTTTTTCCGTCGTTTTTTTCTCTCCATGGCCATGGACAAGGCCAATCCTGTATCCTTCCCATTCCAACATTTGTTTGGCTGGAAATTCACTTTGGATCTCTTCAGCATCCACATTGCCATAGACTCCGTAAACGGGAGCATAGTCTTTCAACGTCTCATAAAGCTCTAAAGTCTGCCAATCTCCCGCGTGAATAATGGCATCCACATCCACCAATTCTTCTAAAAAACGCTCCGGAAGCTGTTTCGCTTTTTTCGGCATATGTGTATCCGAAAGCACCATGATTTTCACTTATAATCCCCTCCTTTATGTTCAGGTCCTGTAATTCTGATTCTACGCTCTCATTCTCCTATTCCCTAAAAAAATAGCCTCTCTACCAACGGCAGAGAGGCAAACGATGTTATTGAATCGGTGTTTTATTCGGTGTTCCCGCTTTTCTCGGGTATTTCTTCGGTGTTTTTCTTCTCTTTTCGATGATGGCGATGTTTCGCTCACTGCCCTCTTCAGGCAATTCAAACGTGTGGACATCAAGCACTTCACCACCGACGGTTTGGATCGCAATTTTTGCGTCTTCCATTTCATCCTTCAAATTCGGGCCTTTCATGGCCATGAACCTGCCGCCTTTTGTAGCTAATGGCAAACATAATTCACTAAGGACGGACATTCGCGCAACGGCGCGTGCCATCACGAGGTCATAACTTTCACGGAAATTCGCATTTTTCCCGAAGTTTTCGGCACGATCATGATAAAAAGCGACATCATCCAGCTCCAATTCGTGGGCTAAGTGGTTCAAAAATGTGATTCGTTTTTTCAAAGAATCGACAATCGTCACTTTTAATTGCGGAAAGACGATTTTCAATGGCAAGCTCGGAAAACCGGCCCCCGCTCCGACATCACAAATACGGAGCGGTTGATTGAAGTCATAGTAGAAGGCAGCCGTCAATGAATCATAAAAGTGTTTCAAATAGACGCCTTCTTGATCAGTGATGGCCGTGAGATTCATTTTCTCATTCCACTCGACAAGAATGTCAAAATACTTTTCAAACTGGCGCTGCTGTTGATCGTCGAGCTCTATGCCATGTTCCTGTAATGCTTTAAGAAAGGTGTTGATATCCATAAGTCCATCCTTTCAAATTATTCCCCGGATACGCGGGCGATTTTCCCTTGTTCAATATAAACAAGCAGAATGGAAACGTCCGCCGGGTTCACCCCTGATACGCGGGAAGCCTGGCCCGACAGATAGTGGCCTGACGGATTTCAGACGGTCACGAGCTTCTGTCGCCAGGCCGTGAATCGCATCATAATCAATATCCTCTGGAATTTTCTTCGTTTCCATCTTCTTCATACGATCGATTTGTTCCAGTGCTTTTTTTAATATAGCCGCTGTATTTCACCTGAATCTCCACTTGCTCTTTAACATCATCAGGCAGAGGAACCTCGCTTGGAGTTAAACGTTCCAAGTGGCTGTAATTCATTTCTGGACGTTTCAGTAAGTCAGTCGCACGAATAGCATCTTTCAGCTTCGATCCACCTGCTTCTTCGATGACAGATTGAACTTCGTCCGTATCTTTCAAAATGACTTTGTCGAGACGTTTTTTCTCTTCTTCGATCAAGCGTTTCTTCTCTTGAAAGCGCTCATAACGGTCTTCAGGAATCAAACCGAGCTGATAACCGATTTCTGTCAGTCGGAGATCCGCATTATCATGGCGAAGCATTAAACGGAATTCCGCACGTGATGTCAAAAGTCGGTACGGTTCGCCTGTACCTTTGGTCACAAGGTCATCGATCATGACGCCAATGTAACCTTGAGAACGGTCAAGAATCAAAGGTTCCAAATCGAGCGCTTTTGCAGCCGCGTTGATTCCTGCCATCAAGCCTTGTCCAGCAGCTTCTTCGTATCCGGAAGTTCCGTTAAGCTGTCCAGCTGTAAACAGGCCTTCAATCTGCTTCGTTTCAAGTGTCGGCCATAACTGTGTTGGCACTACAGAATCATACTCGATCGCATAACCGGCACGCATGATTTCCGCTTTTTCAAGGCCTGGAACGGTACGCATCATTTCATTCTGCACGTACTCTGGTAGAGAGGTGGAAAGACCTTGGACATAGACTTCTTCCGTATCTCTTCCTTCCGGTTCAAGGAAAATCTGGTGACGCGGTTTATCATTGAAACGGACGATTTTATCTTCAATGGACGGGCAGTAACGCGGGCCTGTACCTTTGATCGCTCCTGAATACATCGCAGAAAGTCCTAAGTTATCATTAATGATCCTGTGCGTATCTTCATTCGTGTACGTCAGCCAACACGGAATTTGATCAGTGATGAACTCTGTCGTTTCATAAGAAAAGGAGCGCGGCTCTTCTTCTCCTAGCTGAATTTCTGTTTTAGAATAATCGATGGTATGACTGTTGACACGCATTGGTGTTCCGGTTTTGAAACGGACCATTTCAATGCCCATTTCCTCCAATTGTTCAGAAAGAGAAACAGTAGAACGCTGGTTGTTCGGGCCACTTTCATATGACAAATCGCCAATGATGACGCGTCCTCTCATGAATGTCCCTGTCGTAACGATCACAGTTGGAGCATAATAGGCCGCTTTCGTTTCTGTTACGACACCTTTGATCTGGTTATCCTCCACCAATACTTTTTCAACCATCGCTTGACGAAGCGTCAAGTTCTCCTGATTCTCAAGAACCCGCTTCATTTCTTTGATATACAGTGGTTTGTCTGCTTGCGCACGCAACGCACGCACAGCTGGACCTTTTCTCGTGTTCAAAAGACGCATTTGGATGTGCGTTTTATCAATGACTCGTCCCATAGCTCCACCTAATGCATCAACTTCACGTACAACAATCCCTTTTGCGGGACCACCAATGGACGGGTTACACGGCATAAAGGCAACGAGGTCGAGGTTCAAGGTCAGCATCAACGTTTTCGCCCCGCGGCGCGCGGCAGCAAGACCTGCTTCTACTCCGGCATGACCAGCACCAATAACAATTACATCATAATGCCCTGCATCATATGTCATTCGGATGACTCTCCTTTTTTATCGTAATGAATATCGTTCAAACAGAACGTTTATTTTCCTAAGCAGAATTGCGAGAATAACTGATCGATCAAGCTCTCGTGGACCGCATCCCCGATAATTTCCCCGAGGATCTCCCACGTTCTTGTGACATCGATTTGGACGACATCAAGCGGAACTCCCATCTCCATCCCATTTTTGGCATCTTCAAGGGCTTGTTTCGCTTGTTTTAACAACTGAACATGGCGGACATTCGAAACATACGTCATATCCCCAGCATCAAGATCTCCTTCAAAGAATGTATCGCCAATCGCTTGTTCCAATTGATCGATGCCTTCTTCACGGATCAAGGATGTTGTAATTACAGGATGATCTCCAGCCATTTCCTTCACTTGATCAAGGTCTAAGCGTTGTTCCAGATCCGTTTTATTGACAATTACAATGATATTCATATCGCGGATCGCTTCGAAAAGTTTCTCATCCTCTTCGCTCAGCTCATCCCCATAGTTTAACACAAACAGGATCAGATCAGCTTCTTTTAGTACTTGTCTTGAACGTTCAACACCGATCTTTTCTACGATGTCTTCTGTCTCCCGGATTCCCGCGGTATCGACAAGCCGAAGAGGAACGCCGCGAACGTTGACATATTCCTCAATCACATCTCGAGTCGTTCCTGGAACTTCTGTAACAATCGCCTTATTTTCGTGGACAAGGGCGTTCATCAAGGAAGATTTACCGACGTTCGGACGGCCGATGATCGCCGTGCCCAGTCCCTCTCTTAAAATCTTCCCTTGCCTAGCTGTTTCAATAATCCGGGTGACTTCTTCATGCACTTCTTTCGTTTTCTCTTCCATCATTTCATGTGACATCTCTTCAACGTCATCATATTCCGGATAGTCGATATTCACTTCGACATGAGCGAGTGTTTCAAGAAGTTTTTGTCTTAAATCCTGAATCAGGTTTGATAACCGGCCATCCATCTGCTTCAATGCGACATCCATTGCCCGGTCCGTTTTGGCACGGATCAAATCCATGACCGCTTCTGCTTGTGAAAGGTCGATACGGCCATTCAAAAAAGCACGTTTCGTAAATTCACCAGGTTCAGCCAATCGGGCACCGCTTGCCAGCACAATCTCCAGCAGACGATTGACTGACACAAGACCGCCGTGGCAGTTGATTTCGACAATATCTTCTCTTGTAAAAGTTTTCGGGGCACGCATGACAGATACCATCACTTCTTCCGCCATTTCGCCCGATTCAGGGTCAATAATCTTTCCGTAATGCATCGTGTGGGAATCGACCTCATTTAAATCCTTCCCTTTGAAAAGGCTGGCAGCAATCGCCACGGATTCAGGTCCACTTAAACGGACAATGGCAATCGCCCCTTCTCCCATTGGGGTCGAAATTGCGGTTATTGTATCTGTTTCCACACGCACTCACCTCCTGAAAAATGTTTGATTTATATTTATCCACAACAGGAATATTATTAATGTCACTAACAAACTAGCTTACCACACCGCCACGTGTTTTGAAAAGATATCAACACATATATTCCCTATTTCTGCACCTTTTAGTTATCCACATGTGCATAACTCTTCCTATCATTTTCTCCACCATACCAGGGAACAATACGACCACCAGCTATTTATTGAAACATCTGGCAGGATTGTTGAGGACTTGATTTCGAGACTTTTGTGCCGGTGGATCGGGGCGGCGGGGAATGACTCGCTTTCCGCGGGAGTCTCCCCATTCCCCGCCGTCCCTTGCCATAATAGCTTCTCGAAATCATTTCTTTGAACACCTGCTTAGAAAAGTAGGGTGAACATATCCAAGTACTATTTTATAGCTTTCTCCGTCTCAAAAGCTCTTGGTCCTAGGAGGTAGTTTCGAGCATCTTTCTATCGCATGGTGGTTGGGAAAACGGTGAGACTCCTGTGGGAATGGATTGGCTGGCGAGACCCCACAGGACGAAGTCCGAGGAGGCTTGCCGTCATCCCCACGGAAAGCGAGCCGTTTTCCCAACCACCACACCCTCCCACAAAAGTCTCGAAACTGAGTCTTAAAGAATAGGGAGCGTTTGTTGGTTTAGGAACCATAAAAAATGCTTCTGTTCATAAGAGATGAACAGAAGCATGATCCAACATTATTGAGGTCGGATGACGACGTGTCTGCGGGGGTCATTCCCGTCAGAATCCGTCTCGACTTTTTTATGGTTTTGCAGCGCACTGTGTATGATTTTTCTTTCATACGACGGCATCGGTTCAAGCTTCACTTCCTGATTGGTCCGAACCGCTTTTTCAGCCAATCGGTGCGCGAGATTTTCTAATGTTTCTTTTCTTCGACCACGATATCCTTCCGCGTCTAACATGACGGTATAGAAGACATCGGACTCGCGATTCACGACGAGCTGTGCCAAATATTGAAGAGAATTCAATGTTTGGCCACGCTTGCCGATCAGCATCGCAATCTTTTCACCTTCAAGCTCCATATGAATGTCGCGCTGACGGAGCTCTGTTTTCACTTGGACAGGAGCGCCCATTTGTTCTGCTACTTCATAGATGAATGTTTCGACGTCCTGCACTGGATTTTTCTTGATCGTTGCTTTTACAATCGCTGGTTTCGTACCAAAACCGAGAAATCCCTTTTTACCTTCATCAATGATCTCGACATCGATTTGATCTCTTGATGTGCGTAATTGCTCTAGTGCTGTTTGGATCGCCTCATCAACTGTGGTACCTGTAGCAGTCCATTGCTTCACTAGTTTGCTCCTCCTGTCTCATCTTTCATCATTGGTCTACGAATGAAAATGGTTTGAAGAATCATGACAATGTTACCGACAATCCAGTACAACGCTAGGGCAGATGGGAAGAAGAACGCGAAAGTACCAATCATCAATGGCATGATATAAAGCATCATTTGCATTTGTGGATTCTGCGCAGCTGCGCCTCCAGCCATCATCAATTTTTGTTGCAAGAACGTGGTTCCCGCTGTCAGAATCGCTAGAAATGGATCTGATTGTCCAAGCTCAAGCCATAGGAAGTTATGGGTTTGAACCTCTTGCGTTCTCATAATCGCGTGGTAGAAACCGATCAAGATCGGCATCTGCACAATAATCGGCAAACAACCCGCTAGTGGATTGACACCGTTTTTCTGGAAAAGCTGCATGGTTTCTTGTTGAAGCTTCTGTTGTGTCTGAGCATCTTTTGAAGAATACTTCTCTCTCAGTTCTTTCAATTCCGGTTGAATATCCTGCATCGCTTTTGAACTTTTCAATTGTTTGACGTTCAATGGCAGCAGCAAGACACGGATAATGATCGTAACGACGATGATCGCTAATCCGTAACTTCCATTCGTGGCATCAGCGAAAAACAACAATGTTTGTGATAATGGATAAACAATATATTCATTCCAAAATCCTGTACTATCCGAGGTGATTTCTTGGTTGACGTCCATACACCCGGATAGGAACGTAAGCATACCTGTCATCGCGACCAGGATGAGTATTTTATTCCGCAACGTTCCTTCCTCCTTAATGAAATCGCTCTTCTATCTTTTTAAAATGCAAACCGATGAATGACTATACGACAATCATAAGTTTAGCATTAGTTGACACCATAATTCTATATGATTACGTGCGAATTTTTTTATTTAATAGCTTTGACCGTGATAACACATGGGTCAAGCTTTTCTTTATCTCGTGAAATTCCATTTGGTTCGTCGGTTTACGTGCAATGATGACAAGATCATAATTCGGATGGATGTCTGCCTCCAGTTCATGGAAAGCCTGACGTAAATACCGCTTGATCTGGTTCCGCATGACTGCATGTCCAATTTTCTTGCTTACGGATAAACCGATTCGAAAATGGGATTGTTCTTCTTTTTTCATGTAATAAAGGACCAACTGGCGATTGGCGAACGACTGCCCGCGACGAAAAACCTTTTGAAAATCTTCATTTTTTTTAATACGATAAGCTTTTTTCATCGAACAACCTCCAAAATCACAAACAAGGTGGCTTGGGCAGACCGTTTTGCCTTCCACTATTCTCCCTGTAAGAGATCATTTTACCATTATGTAGGAAAACATCTCTTTTTATCCTTCTCTCACTTTTTTTGGCGATCGAAGTTTTATTAAGAATACGCTCTTATTTTCTCTAAAAAAACAAAAGAGGGACGAAGATCCGCCCCTTCTTTTGACCATTATACTGAAAAAAAGACCACTGATTGTTTTCAGTGGCCTATGCTGATAGAACTTTTCTTCCTTTACGACGACGACGTGCAAGAACATGACGACCATTCTTACTGCTCATACGTGCACGGAAGCCGTGTACTTTTTTGCGCTTACGATTATTTGGTTGAAACGTGCGTTTACTCATTATATATACACCTCCTGAGGAAAATTCCAATAATACATCTAAAAGGCAGTCCCGATTAGTATAATAAATCCCCTTGCTTTTTGTCAACTTTTATTTTAAGAGTAATCTCTTAAAGATCCCGCCCCGTTATATAACAGGTCTGTACTATAACAAGTTGGATCAATCTTAAGAAATAAGCGAACAAAATCTCCCCCTGGCGAACATTAACAGGATCTGTGTATAATTTAAACCTGCGTTTTTTACTGTCCACAACAAATATCGACAAGAAAATCACAAAATATAGTGTTGTGGATGAGTTTTGTCTACAAGGCGTTGAAATTGTGGATAAGTTAGTGTGAACCATTGCAACTGCCGTTTTTATCTGGTATTATATTTGTGTTTAACCGTGAATGACTTCTGAAGACCATAAATCTTTTCCACAGATTGTGGATAACGTGTGGACAGTTATTAACACGGCTGTTTATGTAGTTATGCACAAGAGTGTGGATATTGAAAATAACTTTCTAGAACTCTAGTAAAATCAACTTTCGGACATCCACATCCGATCAGAGGTTTTTTAACGACATCTATTATACAAACCTTATACGATTACCTTTCGATCCTTTTGCTACGTTCGAAAAAGAGAACGAAAGGTTTTTTTGTTTTCCACTGAAACAGAGAGGGGTGAAACAATTTGGAGAACATCAATGAATTATGGAACAATACGCTCGAGCAGATTAAAGAAAAAATCAGCAAACCGAGCTTCGAAACATGGCTGAAAGCAACCAAAGCAGATTCTTTAAATGAAAATACGTTGACGATCGTTGCTCCGAATGAATTCGCCAGAGATTGGCTTGAAAATCAATATGAGAGACTGATCACGGAAACTTTATATGAAGTGACAGGGGCGGAACTTGATACAAAGTTTATTATTCCGGAATCTAAGGACGACTCCCTGGAAGATGTGAAACTATCATCTAAAAAAGTACCGAATGTAAAAAACAATGGAAACGATGAATCACCACAAAGCATGCTGAATTCCAAATATACATTCGATACTTTTGTCATCGGTTCAGGCAACCGCTTCGCTCATGCAGCTTCCTTAGCTGTTGCAGAAGCACCAGCCAAAGCCTATAACCCATTGTTTATCTATGGTGGCGTAGGACTTGGTAAAACGCACCTGATGCATGCAATTGGACATTATGTACTCGATCATAATCCGAATGCTAAAGTCGTTTATCTATCATCAGAAAAGTTTACGAATGAATTCATTAATTCCATTAGAGACAACAAGGCCGTCAACTTCCGTAATAAATATCGAAGTGTCGACGTGCTTTTAATAGATGATATACAGTTCCTAGCTGGAAAAGAACAAACACAGGAAGAATTCTTCCATACGTTCAATACACTCCATGAAGAGAGCAAGCAGATTGTCATATCCAGTGACCGTCCGCCAAAAGAAATCCCTACACTGGAAGATCGTCTGCGTTCACGATTTGAATGGGGACTGATTACAGACATTACTCCGCCTGATTTAGAAACGAGAATTGCGATTCTTCGTAAGAAAGCAAAAGCTGAAGGGCTGGATATCCCGAACGAAGTGATGCTTTACATCGCCAATCAAATCGATACGAACATCCGCGAACTTGAAGGTGCGCTGATCCGTGTCGTTGCTTATTCTTCTTTAATCAATAGTGATATCAACGCGTCGCTTGCAGCAGAAGCTTTGAAAGATATCATTCCTAGCTCGAAACCTAAGGTCATTACGATTGAAGCCATTCAGGAAATGGTCGGTGAAAAATATAATGTGAGACTGGAAGATTTCCCAGCGAAGAAACGGACAAAATCCGTAGCTTTCCCAAGACAGATTGCGATGTATCTATCCAGAGAGCTCACAGATTTTTCATTGCCGAAAATTGGAGAAGAGTTTGGAGGTCGCGACCATACAACGGTCATTCATGCTCATGAAAAAATCTCAAAAATGGTTGCTGATGATCAACAGCTGCAAAAAGAATTGGATGAAATCAGAGAACAATTAAAATCTCACTAGTGGATAATGTGAATAGAGATTGCACGTTCATCAACACCCTATCCACATGTGGATAACCTTGTGAAATAAACCTTTAACCTTGTTATCCACATTTCCACAGCCCATACTAGTACTATTACTGCATTTATAATAAAAATAATTAATATATGCTCAAGTAGGAGGAGTGTATTCAAAATGAAATTTGTTATCCAAAGGGATCAATTGATCAATAGTGTTCAAAACGTCATGAAAGCCATCTCTTCCAGAACGACGATTCCAATTCTTACAGGAATGAAACTCGAAGCGACTGAAGAAGGAATTAAATTAACTGGTAGTGATTCAGATATATCGATTGAGTCTTTCATACCTAGTGAAGAAGACGGCATCGTTTATGTAGAAAACATCGAACCGGGAAGTATCGTTCTTCAGGCTAAATATTTTCCTGATATTGTTCGTAAACTTCCTCAAAATACTGTAGAGATTGAGAGTGACCATACTCGGAATGTCACCATCCGTTCTGGAAATGCAGAATTCCATCTAAACGGACAAGATCCAGAAGAGTATCCTCAGCTTCCGCAGTTACACACAGAAGAAAGCTTTGAATTACCGATTGACCTTTTGAAAAATTTGATACGTCAAACTGTTTTTGCGGTATCGACATCTGAAACAAGACCGATTCTTACAGGGGTTCACGTAAAACTTGAAGACGGAAACCTTGAATTTATCGCGACAGACAGCCACAGGTTAGCCTCACGTAAAATACCTTTGGAACAACCAGAAGGAAAATCTTTACCGGCGGTTGTCATTCCTGGTAAAAGTTTGACGGAATTAAACAAAATTCTGGATGATTCCGAAGATACGATCGAAGTGAGTGTGACAGAAAATCAGGTTTTATTCCGTACGAAACATTTGTACTTCCTCTCCCGCTTGCTTGATGGAAATTACCCGGAAACTTCCCGTCTGATCCCCGAACAAAGCAAGACGATCGTCAAAATTGATGCGAAAGAATTGCTGCAATCGGTGGATCGTGCGTCTCTTCTTGCGAAAGAGAATCGCAACAACGTTGTTCGCTTAATTACTAAAGAAGACAATCATCTTGAAATTACAGGTAACTCCCCGGAAGTAGGGAATGTTGTTGAAGAAGTGATGGCGACAGATGTAAACGGGGAAGACTTGAAGATTTCTTTCAGTGCCAAGTATATGATGGATGCACTGAAAGCGGTCGATTATGACCAGGTGAAAGTTGAATTCACAGGAGCCATGCGTCCATTCTTGATTCGCCCTGTAGACGACGACCAGATTTTACAGTTGATTCTTCCAGTACGAACTTATTAAATCTTAGAAAAAGGTTAACGTAAAAAGGTGCTTTATGTTTTGCATAGAGCACCTTTTCTAATTGGTCAGATTTTATGTTTTATCAATGAATTCCAACTCCGTGAAGGCTATGTTGATAATTGTTCGTTTTCACAGCATTAGATAGTTAGACTCCTAAGTATTATGGTGTGAACAAGCAAAAATCGAAAATGAACGAATGGTGAAAGAATGGGGCAGTGAGAAGGTTGAAATGTCATCAAACAAAAGATGAAAGAGGCAGACAGACCTGTTTCGTTGTCTTCCACTTTCCTTACACTCCTATCTTTAGTAAAATGGAAGATAGGTGAATTCATGAAATAGGGTGAAATGATATGAGCGAAGAGATCGGTATTAGTACAGAATATATTCCATTAGGGAAGTTTTTAAAATTAGCCAATATTGTCGAATCTGGTGGAATGGTGAAAATTTTCTTGTCGGAATTTGAAGTTTTCGTAAACGGAGAACCTGACAATCGTCGTGGCCGCAAACTGTATGTGGGCGATACAGTAGAAGTTGAAGAATTCGGCAGCTTCACTGTCGTTAAAGAAGCTTAGGTCAGGCGCCTTTTAATGTATATCCATGAGTTATCATTACGTTCGTTCAGGAACTATGATGAGCTCTCATTGACGTTTGACCATAAGATCAATGTCATCATTGGTGAAAATGCCCAGGGAAAAACCAATCTGATGGAAGCGATCTATGTCCTCGCTTTTACAAGATCCCATCGTACGCCACGAGACAAAGAACTCATACAGTGGGATGAAGAGTATGGTAAAATAAAAGGGAGTATCTTTAAACGGAATCGTCGCTTTCCTCTTGAGATCATTGTTTCTAAAAAAGGGAAAAAAGCGAAATTGAATCATATTGAGCAAAAGCGTCTGAGCGACTACATCGGCGCTTTAAACGTGGTGATGTTTGCACCTGAGGATCTCAATCTTGTAAAGGGGAGTCCTCAGGTGCGTCGTCGGTTTATTGACATGGAAATCGGCCAAATTCAGCCCACATATATATATCACTTAGGTCAATATCAGAAGATTCTCAGACAACGAAATCATCTGTTGAAAGATTTGCAGCGAAAGCCGGGAGCAGACCGGACGATGCTCGGTGTTTTGACAGAACAGCTGATTGAACATGCGACAACGATAGTCGAACGCCGTTTCAAATTCTTACAGCTTCTAAGGTCATGGGCGACACCGATCCACGAAGGAATCAGCCGGCAGCTGGAACAGCTTGAAATTGCTTATGATGCCAGTGTCCGAGTATCAGAGGATATGAATTTGGAAACAATAAAAGATACATTCTCTGATAAGTTTGCAGAAATTGAATCAAAAGAAGTGGAACGCGGGACGACGTTGGCAGGACCACACAGAGATGATTTGGTTTTTTATGTGAACGGAAAAGACGTACAAACGTATGGATCACAGGGACAGCAGCGGACGACAGCTTTATCTTTGAAACTCGCTGAAATTGAACTGATTCATAGTGAAGTAGGCGAATATCCCATTTTACTTCTTGATGACGTACTTAGTGAACTGGATGACTTTAGACAATCGCATTTGCTTCATACGATTCAAGGAAAAGTGCAAACGTTCGTTTCTACGACAAGTATTGATGGAATTGAACATGAAGCACTGGAACAAGCGGAGATTTTCCGTGTGAAAGAAGGAACGATAGACGTAGAGAAATGAGGTGGCGAATTGTTCATTCATATCGGGGATGATCACGTCATCCAGTCGAAGGATGTCGTAGCGATCATTGATCATAGTTTGATTTCATCTTCTTCCATCATCGAAGAAATGATTCATAACCAACGTAAGGAAAAGCAGGTCATTGAAACGGAAGACCACCAGGCGAAAGCCATTGTAATCACGAATGATGTCATCTATTTCAGCCCATTATCTGTCTATACTTTGAAGAAGCGGGCGAACATGATGACGACACTGAACAAACTGGAAGATTTCTCGGAAGAGTCCGATTTTTAATATACCGATAGACGAGAGACGTAAGGGATTAGAGATAAACCACTTGAGAAATGTAGGTGAGTACCATGAAGGAAGATATTATCGAAGAGCAGCAGGCATATGATGAGAGTCAAATACAGGTACTGGAAGGGTTGGAAGCGGTAAGAAAACGTCCAGGAATGTATATTGGTTCTACGAACGAAAAAGGCCTGCACCACCTCGTATGGGAAATTGTCGATAACAGTATCGATGAAGCGATGGCCGGTTTTTGCGATCATATTCAAGTCGCGATTGAAAAAGACAACAGCATTACCGTTACCGATAACGGCCGTGGTATTCCTGTCGGGATCCAGGAGAAAACGGGCCGTCCCGCTGTTGAAGTCATTTTGACCGTTCTTCACGCCGGAGGTAAGTTCGGCGGGGGCGGATATAAAGTATCCGGAGGACTCCATGGTGTAGGGGCGTCCGTCGTAAACGCTCTGTCTACGAAACTGGAAGTGTTCGTTCACCGTGATGGAAACATCCATTACCAGGCTTATCACCGTGGTGTTCCAGAAGAAGACTTGAAGGTGATCGGAGAGACTGATCAGACAGGAACTCGCATCCAATTCAAACCAGACCCTGAAATCTTCTCAGAGACAGAGGAGTATAAGTTTGAGATTCTTGCAAATCGATTGCGGGAGCTAGCTTTCCTTAACAAAGGTCTTACCATCACGATCGAAGATAAACGTACGGATGAAGAGCCTGTGAATTACTATTTTGAAGGCGGAATCCTATCCTATGTCGAACACATGAACCGTACGCGTGAAACTTTGCATGAGGCCTTTTTCATCGAGGATGAACAAGATGAGATTTCCATCGAAATCGCCATGCAGTACAACGATGGATTCGCGAGTAATATTTATTCCTATGCCAACAACATCCATACGTATGAAGGCGGAACACACG
Organism: Halobacillus litoralis; assembly: GCF_020524085.2. Taxonomy (NCBI): domain Bacteria; kingdom Bacillati; phylum Bacillota; class Bacilli; order Caryophanales; family Bacillaceae; genus Halobacillus; species Halobacillus litoralis. The sequence continues at coordinate 897,350 of NZ_CP129016.1, read as the reverse complement.
AATCTGGTTTCAAGACCGGTTTGACACGTGTGATCAACGACTATGCGCGTAAAAACAATATGTTCAAAGAGACGGATCCGAATTTGACAGGAGACGATGTCCGGGAAGGTTTGACAGCGATCATCTCGATCAAACACCCGGACCCGCAGTTCGAAGGTCAGACAAAGACGAAACTCGGTAACAGTGAAGCTCGTACCGTTACGGACTCTCTGTTCTCTGAGAGTTTCACAAAGTTTCTTTTTGAAAATCCGAACATGGCGAAAACGATTGTTGAAAAAGGATTGATGGCTTCAAGAGCAAGAATGGCTGCGAAAAAAGCACGTGAACTGACGCGCCGTAAAAATGCCCTGGAGGTTTCCAACCTGCCGGGTAAACTGGCGGACTGTTCTTCCAAAGATGCCAACATCTCTGAACTTTACATCGTTGAGGGTGACTCTGCCGGTGGATCAGCCAAGCAGGGACGCGATCGTCATTTCCAGGCGATTTTGCCATTGCGCGGTAAAATCATCAATGTCGAAAAAGCCCGCCTGGATAAAATTCTTTCCAACAACGAAGTCCGTGCCATCATTACAGCCCTTGGTACTGGAATCGGTGAAGAATTCGATATTTCAAAGGCACGTTATCATAAGATTGTCATCATGACCGATGCCGACGTCGATGGTGCACACATTCGTACCTTACTATTAACGTTCTTCTATCGTTATATGCGTCCATTGATTGAACATGGCTATATCTATATCGCTCAGCCACCGCTTTATAAAATCCAGCAAGGAAAAGCGATTTACTATACGTATAGTGATAAGCAGCTGGATGCAAAGCTTGCAGAGCTGTCCAATTCACCGAAACCCGGCGTTCAGCGATACAAGGGTCTTGGGGAGATGAACCCGGAACAGCTTTGGGAAACGACCATGGACCCTGAAACAAGAACGATGCTTCAGGTCAGCTTAGAGGATGCGATGGGGGCGGATGAAACCTTCGATATTCTTATGGGAGACAAAGTCGAACCGCGTCGTAACTTCATTCAAGAGAACGCCCAATATGTACAAAACCTTGATGTTTAATATAAAACAAATGTCATGAAAGAGTGGGAAAGGGAGGCGAACATATCCTTTCCCCTTTTAGGTAACTAGGAGGTAAAAGAATGGTGGATCAACCCGAACGTCCGCGCGTGCAGGAAGTCAACATCAGTCACGAAATGCGCACCTCATTCCTGGATTATGCGATGAGTGTCATCGTAGCCCGTGCCCTTCCAGATGTCAGAGACGGCCTGAAACCTGTACACAGAAGGATATTATATGCGATGCATGACCTTGGGATGCATGCGGACAAAGCTTACAAAAAGTCGGCACGTATCGTAGGGGAAGTCATTGGTAAGTACCACCCTCACGGGGACTCTGCTGTCTATGACACAATGGTGCGTATGGCCCAGGACTTCAACTACCGATACATGCTCGTCGATGGACACGGAAACTTCGGTTCGGTGGACGGAGATGCCGCAGCCGCCATGCGTTATACGGAAGCACGCATGTCCAAGATTTCCATGGAGATTCTGCGTGATATCAACAAAGATACCATCGATTACAACGATAACTACGATGGAACAGAGCGGGAGCCTGTAGTGCTTCCAGCCAAGTTCCCGAACTTGCTCGTCAATGGCGGTTCAGGAATTGCGGTTGGAATGGCGACGAACATCCCTCCTCATCAGCTGGGTGAGGTTATTGATGCGGTACTCGCTCTTAGTAAAGATCCGGAAATTACCATCCAGGAATTGATGGAAAACCATATCTATGGCCCGGACTTCCCGACAGCTGGTAAAATTCTCGGCTTAAGTGGCATTCGCAAAGCCTATGAAACAGGGAAAGGCTCGATCACGGTCCGTGCGGATGTAGAAATTGAAGAACAAGCCAACGGCAAAGCCCGTTTAATCGTGCACGAGCTTCCTTATCAGGTGAACAAAGCCCGGCTTGTTGAAAAAATTGCCGATCTTGCCCGCGATAAGAAAATCGACGGCATTACAGATCTTCGTGATGAGTCGGACCGTAATGGTATGCGTGTCGTTATTGAGTTACGCCGGGATGTTAATCCGAACGTGCTTCTCAACAACCTTTACAAAATGACGGCTCTGCAATCAACGTTCGGCATCAATATGCTCGCACTCGTCAACGGCCACCCGAAAGTGCTCAACTTGAAACAGTGCCTTGAGCATTATTTGGAACACCAGAAAGTCGTCATTCGCCGCCGTACGGAATATGAACTTAGAAAAGCAGAAGCGCGTGCTCATATTCTTGCTGGTCTGCGTATTGCCCTTGACCACTTGGATGAAGTGATTTCACTGATTCGTGAATCCCAAACGACTGAAATCGCACGTACCGGTTTGATGGAGCGCTTCGGTCTTTCTGAAAAGCAGGCCCAAGCAATTCTTGATATGCGTCTGCAGCGCCTGACCGGTTTAGAGCGTGAGAAAATCGAGGATGAATATCAGGAAGTCATGAAATTGATTCAAGAATTGAAAGCGATCCTTGCAGACGATGAAAAGGTTCTTGAAATCATTCGTGAAGAACTGCTTGATGTGAAGGAGCGCTACAATGATGAGCGCCGTACAGAAATCGTCCTTGGCGGAACAGACTTCATCGAGGATGAGGACTTGATCCCTGAAGAAACGGTCATCGTTACGGTCACTCACCAGGGCTATGTCAAACGTCTTCCTGCATCCACTTACCGTTCACAGCGCAGAGGTGGACGAGGAGTACAGGGGATGGGGACACACGAAGAAGATTTTGTGGAACACCTATTGTCCACGTCGACCCACAATACGCTGCTTTTCTTCTCAAACAAAGGGAAAGTATATAAAGCCAAAGGTTATGAAGTACCGGAATTCAGCCGAACGGCTAAAGGAATTCCGATCATCAACATGTTGAACGTGGAACGTGATGAGTGGATCAATGCTGTGATCTCCGTTCAAGATTTCGTAGATGACTGGTACCTTGTCTTTACAACGAAGAACGGAATCACGAAGCGGACAACGCTTTCCCAATTCGCGAATATTCGAAAAGGCGGTCTAATTGCTCTCGGATTGCGTGAAGATGATGAGCTGATTTCTGTCCGACTGACAGATGGAAAGAAAGATATCATGATTGGTACGCAGAACGGTTACTTAATCCGTTTCAATGAAGACCAAATTCGTGCGATGGGACGTACAGCTGCAGGTGTTAAAGGGATTTCCCTTCGTGAAGACGACAAAGTCGTATCCATGGAAATCCTCGACGACTCCCTGCAAGTGCTCACCGTTACGAGCAAAGGCTATGGAAAACGTACGCCAGCTGACGAGTACCGGATTACCAACCGTGGTGGTAAAGGAATCATTACGTGTAATCTCACAGATAAGAATGGTAAAGTAGTCGCTACGAAAGCCGTCAATGGCGAAGAGGATATTATGATCATCACTGCCAGCGGTGTCTTAATCCGAATGCCGATGGAAAGTATTTCTGAAACAGGACGGAACACACAGGGCGTACGCTTGATTCGTCTTGGTGACGGTGAAGAAGTCGCGACCGTCGCTCGTGTCGAGTCTGAAAAAGAGGAAGAAGAACTGGTGGAAGAAGCGCTTGAAAAAGAAGCAGAATCTCAAGATGAGGTTTCTGAAGAAAGGGCCGAAACCCCAGCTGAAACAACTGAAGAAGAGTCCGATGAATCATAAGTAGGCAAACTCTTATGATATCCACCGCCTGTCGATTTACTTCGGCAGGCGGCTTTTTTATATAAAAAGAGGAACGTTATCAAATAATTTTTCAATATTTTCTATTTATTTATATGGTTCATGGTAATATAGAACTATATTAAAGGAATTTTACTATAGAAGAAACTATAGAAAGGTGGTTCGTTTCCATGAGGATTGCTACATCACAATTGGAGCCGGGGTGTCTCTTGACGAAAGACGTCATGGGGCGGACGAATCGACCGATTGTCCCTAAGAATACGACCCTAAAGCCCGTCCATATTGATGTACTGAAGAAATTTAAGATTGATATCGTTGAAGTTTCCAATCGCCGGTCAGACGGATCGCTTTTCATTGCTTCTGAGAAGGCAGCCCAAGAAGATATACATCAGGATCTGCGCTCGGGCGAACCTGTCCTTCCTTTTTTCGAATCCTATTTAGCTGCCGTGCAGGAGTATAAAAAATGGTTCATTTCCTGGCAGGGGGGATCGCCTGTAAATATTAGCGCGATCCGTAAAGTGATGGTTCCTCTACTTGAGAGAGCTGTCGATTCTTCAGAGAGGGAAGTTTTCTCGCTCCATCATTATACCTCCAGTAAAGATTACATCTATCATCATAGTGTAGCGATGGGTCTGTTATCTAGTTATGTGGCATCAAAAATGGGATACAATTATGGTGAATGGATTCAAGTCGGATTAGCTGGCCTTCTTGCAGATAGTGGGATGGCGAAAATCAGTGAACGAATTACGTGGAAAGAAGCCCCTTTAACAGAGAGGGAATATGAGATGGTGAAAAAACACCCGACTTACAGTTATCGCAACGTAGAAAAAATCTCTTCCTTGAGCAATCACGCGAAGGTTGCTATTTTACAGCATCATGAACGTTTGGATGGAACAGGCTACCCTTTAGGAGTCAGTCAGAATAAAATCCATCCGTTCAGTCAGATTATTGCTGTCTGTGATATGTACCACGCCATGACGTCTGAGAGGATGTACCGAAGGAAACAGTCGCCTTATAAAGTGCTCGAGGAAATCCTCCAGGAGCAGTTCGGACGTTATGATCATAAAGTGATCAGTGCTTTAGTTAAAGAAATGACCAGTTACTCTACAGGAACTAAAATCCGGTTGTCTGATCATCGCGAAGCAGAAGTGATCTTTGTTGAAAAGACAACCCCGACAAGGCCGCTTGTGCGAACCATTGCAGACGGACAAATTCTCCCGTTGAAAGAACAACTGGACCTTCATATTGAAGAAGTATATGAATAAGTAGAGGCCGGTTTGTGTCATGAAATGGATGCAAACTGGTCTTTAAGCCATGAAGCGAAAATTTTCGGAATGCGATTCGAGGCTGAATTTAAAAAATGTACGATGAATACATAATCCTCCCGATCTTTCATCTGCTCCATCTCCCCCCACCAATCTCCTTCATAACGCACGAGCATACTCAAATTATAAAGCACAGCGAAATAAGCCAACAGCTCAGGCCATTCTTCTTCAATGGTGATAGGGCCAGGATTCTTCAGGTGGAACAGCTCTTCCATTCCATGAAGTGGCCGGAGCAATTCATCCATGGATATCTTTGTTTTTTCTGAGGAAAATTGAAACAAATGCTCAGCGGCGTGCGGAAATAATCCATGCGGTTGAATACGGATATCGTCCTCTAAAAAACGGTAATGCTGCTTTTTTCTTTTACGTGTCGAGAGCCCATGTGCAAGCACTTTTGCCGTTGCAGGGTAGCCAGGATCAACCGTCAACAGACAGCTTTTAATGAAATGGTTCATTCCATAATAAAAAAGAAGAGGCTTTACACTCAAAGGAGTATGTAAAGCGGTCGACCAATAATCCTGACCGAGGCTGAGTCCGTGAATGAACCGTTCTGCATTATTGTAAGCATGATGCTCGGCTCTTGAGTGGTTGATCTTTTCATAACAAGAAAACAAAAAGGGTCTTGTATGTGCGGTCACTTGAAGGTACGTGAGAATTGGATCTGTCGAGTGCAAAGAAAGTTCCTCCTTTCTAACATAAAAGGAATTCTCCCCCATTTTTTTATGGTTGAAAAAGCCCGACCATTGTCGTATTGTAAATAACAATAAGAGTTGGTGTTACGAGAATATACCACTTATTTTACCCACTTTCACCCAAACTATTTTAAGAAGAAAAGGAGAGGTCAAGCATGCGTGAAGACAAGTTTACAAAAGAAGGTTTAACGTTTGACGATGTACTACTTTTGCCTGCTAAGTCCGATGTTTTGCCGCGTGATGTTTCACTGGCAACAGAATTGTCCCCGACGCTACGTCTGAATATGCCGATCATTAGTGCTGGAATGGATACGGTGACGGAAGCGAAAATGGCGATTGGTATGGCACGTCAGGGAGGACTTGGCGTTATTCATAAGAATATGTCGATTGAAGAGCAAGCGGAACACGTCGATCGAGTGAAACGCTCCGAAAGCGGCGTCATTACGAACCCGTTCTTTTTGACTCCGGAACACCATAAGGGTATTTGATGCTGAACATTTAATGGGGAAATTCCGTATTTCCGGTGTGCCGATCGTCAATAGTGTAGAAGAACAGAAACTTGTCGGAATCATCACTAACCGTGACCTCCGTTTCATTGAAGATTATTCGATACAAATCAGTGACGTCATGACGCGTGAAAATCTTGTCACAGCACCTGTAGGAACCACATTGGATGAAGCAGAAAAAATCTTGCAGCAATATAAGATTGAAAAACTTCCGATGGTAGACAATAACGGGATTCTTAAAGGATTGATCACCATCAAGGATATTGAAAAAGTGATCGAATTCCCTTTATCAGCAAAAGATGAACAGGGTCGTCTCCTTTGTGCAGCAGCTGTCGGTGTCACAGCCGATGCGATGACGCGTATTGATAAACTAGTGGAAGCAGGTGTTGATGCTCTTGTTGTCGATACCGCACATGGTCACTCTCAGGGTGTGATCGATCAGGTGAAACGCATCCGTGACCGTCATCCAAAAGTGAATATTATTGCAGGAAACGTAGGTACAGCAGATGCAACACGCGAATTGATCGAAGCAGGAGCTGACGTTGTTAAAGTCGGAATCGGACCAGGTTCAATCTGCACGACCCGTGTCGTTGCTGGTGTCGGCGTTCCTCAAATCACTGCCGTCTATGACTGTGCGAGAGAAGCAGAGAAGTACAACAAGCCGGTCATTGCCGACGGAGGAATTAAATACTCCGGTGATATCGTGAAGGCCCTTGCCGCAGGTGGACATGCCGTCATGCTTGGAAGCTTATTAGCCGGGGTTTCTGAAAGTCCTGGAGAAACAGAAATCTTCCAAGGCCGCCGCTTTAAAGTCTACCGGGGGATGGGGTCTGTTGGTGCCATGGAATCCGGATCCAAAGATCGTTACTTCCAAAATGATCAAGAAGCGAAGAAACTTGTGCCGGAAGGGATTGAAGGCCGCATGCCATACAAAGGACCATTGGCAGACTCCATCCATCAGCTTCTCGGCGGTATCCGCTCGGGGATGGGGTACTGTGGCACACCAACCATCAGTGCTTTACGCACAGACGCTCAATTCACAAGAATTACAGGGGCTGGTTTAAGAGAGAGTCACCCCCATGATGTCCAAATTACAAAAGAAGCGCCAAACTACTCCGTTTGACCCGTATAAAAAGTGATAGACAGGGACTTTTCCCTGTCTATTTTTTTATATACGCATGTGATAAAATAACAAAGATGCATATTTTAAGGGTGGAGGTTGAGAAAGTGACACAAAGAATAAAAACATCTATGGCCTTGATGTTGGCATTGCTTATGGGGTTCTTTGCTGTGTCCATAAATCCTGGACATACATACGCAAGCGTAGATGTTGGCGCAGAATCGGCAATACTTGTGGACGCGGAAACAGGGAAGATTTTACTTGAAAAAGAGGCAGATTTGACATTACCTCCTGCCAGTATGACGAAGATGATGACCGAATATCTTGTCATGGAAGCAATTGAGGAAGGTCAAATCAGCTGGGATACGACAACACAAATTAGTCAATACGCTTATGATATATCGGCAAATCCTGAGTTTTCAGGAGTTGGCCTGAAGTTGAACGAACAATATACTGTACGGGAGCTATATGAGGCGATGGCGATCAACTCGGATAATGCGACAACCATCGCTCTTACTGAATTGATTGCTGGCAGTGAAGGTGAATTTGTTCAAATGATGAACGAAAAAGCAGCAGAAATGGGGCTGCCTGACTATGATTTCGTGAATGCAACAGGACTGAATAATTCTCACTTGGGAGACAATTATCCTGAAGGCACAGACCCTGAAGCAACGAACATGCTTTCAGCGAAGTCTGCCGCACTGCTTGCATACCACTTAACAAATGATTATCCGGAAGCGCTTGAAATTTCAAGCAAACCGACACTTGAATTTGCCGGTCAAACCGTGACGAACTGGAACTGGATGCTTCCGGGTATGCCTGGGCAGAACTTGAAGCAGTTCGAGTACGAAGGTATGGACGGATTGAAAACAGGTTACACAGAACTCGCTCAGAACACGTTTACAGGAACGGCCAAGCGAGACGGACAACGTTTTATCTCTGTCGTTATGAAATCTGAAACCAGAGCATCCCGTTTCAATCAAACGAGACAACTGCTGGACTACGGATTCAATCAATTCTCCCGTCAGGAACTTTTTGCAGCAGGAGCCACTCCTGAAGAAGAGTCAACGCTTCCTGTTGCAAAAGGAAAAGAAGACCAGGTTGCGATTGAAACAAGTGCCGCTCTAAGCACACTTGTGAAAAGTGGAGAAGAAGATCAATATGAGATTCAATTCAATATCTCTGAGGACCAGCTGGATGATGAAGGCAATCTTGTTGCTCCTGTAGAAAAAGGACAAAAAGTAGGAACAGCAAAGCTTATTTATAACGGAGAAGAGAACTACGGAAATATTCTTTCTGAAGGTGGACAAACCGTTGATATCGTCACTTCTTCCAATGTAGAAAAAGCAAACTGGTTTATGCTGACTCTCGGTGCGATCGGTGAATTTTTCAGTGATATCTTCACTGGCGCAGTCGATATGGTCAAAGGCTGGTTTTAGGTGAAAAAATCCCTATTTAACCAGTGGGATTTAATATAGGATTGCGTTACAATAGAGAATAAGAATCTATGATTCAAAATGAAATGCTTAAACTATAGAGCTGTTAGGGAGGAATCAACATGGCACAAACAGGTACGGATCGCGTAAAACGCGGCATGGCAGAAATGCAAAAAGGTGGCGTCATCATGGACGTCGTAAACGCAGAACAAGCAAAAATCGCTGAAGAAGCAGGCGCAGTAGCCGTAATGGCTCTTGAACGAGTTCCAGCAGACATCCGCGCAGCGGGCGGGGTCGCTCGTATGGCAGACCCTACGATCGTTGAAGAAGTGATGAATGCTGTTTCAATTCCAGTTATGGCAAAAGCTCGTATTGGGCATATTACAGAAGCACGCGTCCTTGAAGCCATGGGCGTAGACTATATCGATGAGAGTGAAGTTCTTACTCCAGCTGATGAAATTTATCACATCAAAAAAGATGACTATACGGTACCATTCGTATGTGGCTGCCGTAACCTTGGTGAAGCGACTCGCCGAATCCGTGAAGGTGCATCCATGCTTCGTACGAAGGGTGAACCAGGAACAGGAAACATTGTAGAGGCTGTCAGCCATATGCGTCAGGTTCAGTCTCAGATCCGTCATCTGCGTGGACTTTCAGAAGATGAAGTGATGGTCTATGCAAAAGAAAACGGTGCTCCATTCGATCTACTGATGGAGATCCGTGAAGAAGGACGTCTCCCTGTCGTGAACTTTGCTGCGGGCGGTATCGCAACTCCTGCGGATGCTTCCTTGATGATGCAGCTTGGAGCAGACGGCGTGTTTGTTGGGTCTGGTATTTTCAAATCCAACAACCCTGAAAAGTTCGCACGTGCAATCGTTGAAGCAACGACTCATTATGACGATTACAAGTTGATTGGTGAATTGTCTAAAGGTCTTGGAACAGCCATGAAGGGTATGGAAATGTCCACCCTTACTCCTGAACAGCGCATGCAAGATCGCAGCCAGTAAGCAAAGGAGAATGCAGCATGACTACTATCGGTGTATTAGGCCTGCAAGGCGCATTCCGTGAGCATGTTCGTTCTGTCGAAGCGACAGGTGCTGACGCCGTCGTCGTCAAAAGAACAGAACAGCTGAAAGAGATTGATGGCTTGATTATCCCTGGCGGTGAAAGTACGACCATCCGCAGACTGATTGATAAGTACGAGTTTCTAGAGCCGATCCGTGAATTTGGAAAAAGCGGCAACCCGATTTTCGGTACGTGTGCCGGGCTCATCCTACTCGCTTCAGAAATCGATGGTTCTTATGACGTTCACCTTGGGGTCATGGATATTAAAGTCCGGCGAAACGCTTTCGGGCGTCAACGTGAAAGTTTTGAAGCCGATCTTGATATTGAAGGTGTAGCAGAAGGGTTTAATGCCGTATTTATCCGTGCTCCTTACATTGAAGGAGTTGGAGAAAATACAAAAGTGCTGGCTCGTTATGACGGTCATATCGTAGCCGCTCAGGAAGGTCACTATTTAGCTTGTTCTTTCCATCCAGAGTTGACGGATGACCACCGTTTGACGGAACATTTTGTAAAAATGGTAGAAGAAGCTAAAAAAACACTTGCATTATAATTCTGAATCCGCTAATCTTATGTAACACAAACCATAAATGAACGCGATGACAGGAAATAGTAACATGTCCCTTCTTCTCAAAGAGAGTCAGTGGCTGGTGTGAACTGACGGAGAAGCCATGTGAATCCATCCTCGAGTGTCTGACTGAAAGAAGTAGGTCAGACCGGTACTCACCGTTATGAGTGAAGCCGGAAGGTCACATAGACCTTCAACTTGGGTGGTATCGCGGGAAGCATAAACCAAAGCTCTCGTCCCTTATTAGGGACGGGAGCTTTTTGTTTGGCTTCCAATCCATTGAACTGATCATATAAAGGAGGAAGTAAACATGTTGGACATGAAATACTTACGCCAGAACTTTGAAGAAGTTAAAGGAAAACTGCAAAATCGTGGAGAAGACCTCTCTGACCTGGATGCCTTTGGTGATTTAGATAGCAAACGCCGTGAGCTGATTCAGGAAACAGAAGAATTGAAAGCAAAGCGCAATGAAGTATCCAAGGAAATTTCCCAGCTGAAAAAAGCGAAGGAAGACGCCGATGATAAGATTAAGGAAATGCGCGAAGTCGGCGATCGTATCAAGACCCTTGATACAGAGTTGAAAGAAGTGGAAGAGAAACTTGAAACGCTTCTCTTATCTATCCCGAATATCCCTCACGAAAGCGTCCCCGTCGGAGGGGATGAAGAAGACAACATCGAAGCACGAAAAGCAGGAGAGATTCCGACATTTGATTTTGAAGCTAAGCCTCACTGGGATGTAGCGACTGATTTAGGCATCCTTGATTTCGAAAGAGCATCCAAGGTAACGGGAAGTCGTTTCGTATTCTATAAAGGACTTGGGGCTCGTTTAGAGCGTGCGTTACTCAATTTCATGATGGATCTGCATGCAGATGAACACGGCTATCAGGAAATGCTGCCACCACAAATGGTCAACCGCACAGCGATGACAGGTACAGGTCAATTACCGAAATTCGAAGAAGATGCGTTTAAAATTGAAGACTGGGATTATTTCCTCGTACCAACAGCTGAGGTTCCAGTCACAAACTTCCATAGAGAAGAAATTTTATCTGTTGAAGACCTTCCACAAAAATTCGTAGCCTTCAGCACAAATTTCCGTTCTGAAGCAGGGTCTGCCGGTCGCGATACAAGAGGGTTGATCCGTCAGCACCAATTCAATAAAGTCGAGCTTGTCCAGCTGGCAAAGCCGGAAGAATCTTATGATGTTCTGGAAGAATTGACAGGACATGCAGAAAAAGTCCTTCAACTGTTGAAGCTTCCTTATCGTGTGATGAGCATGTGCACGGGAGATCTAGGATTCACAGCAGCTAAGAAATACGACATTGAAGTATGGATCCCGAGCCAGGAGACTTATCGTGAGATCAGCTCTTGCTCTAACTTCGAAGATTTTCAGGCCCGCCGTGCAGGCATTCGCTTCCGTAGAGAAGAAAAAGGAAAGCCTGAATTTGTACACACGTTGAATGGTTCTGGTCTAGCCATCGGTCGTACCGTTGCAGCCATCCTTGAAAATTACCAGCAGGAAGACGGAACGGTCATCGTACCAGAGGTCTTACGTCCATACATGGGTGGGAAAGAAATCATCAAGTAACACATAAAAAAGGAAACGCGCCTGAATCCTATGAATGGTTTCAGGCGTTTTTTCTTGGTTTCGTTTTTAGAGACAGCCATTGCGAATCGTCCTTGACTCTGTAGAAGGGAATTTGTATAATAACGAGGTGATATTTTTTCGTGATTGTTCGACAACAACTTCTTTTAAAAAAGTTTAAAGGATTTTGTTGACGGATTCGGACAACCATGATATTATATTCATTGTCGGTCACACGGAGGAGTACCCAAGTCCGGCTGAAGGGAGCGGTCTTGAAAACCGCCAGGGGGTTTACGCCCCGCGGGGGTTCGAATCCCTCCTCCTCCGCCATATTATTATCAACAATAGCGCATAAATATTGGAGATTTATAGAACAGAAATCGTTACTTCGAGTAACGATTTTTTATTTTGTTTCATTTGATTAAAAATGTGAATGGAAAAAGGGAAAAGCCCTCACCGGGGACGGATCGGTGAGGGCTTTTTTTATATTTTTCAGGAATCTAATAGAACCTCTTCTTTATTGGGATAGGTCTTTTTAATATGCTGCTCTCCTCAGGCGCACAGCATGTCTAATGCTCCTTTTAATGTCCATCCGTATTCCGTCAGTTCATACTCCACTTTAGGTGGTACTTGGTTATAAACGATTCGCGTGATGACTCCATCCGTTTCTAATTCTCTCAGCTGCTGGGTCAACATTTTCTGCGTAATACCCGGCATTAACCGTTTCAGCTCACTTGTCCGTCGTTTACTTTCTATTAAGTGACACAGAATAACGACCTTCCACTTGCCTCCAATCACCTCAAGAGCGGCTTCAACCGGTATATTATATTTTGCCATGAGATTTACCTCCTTTAGAGACCCTATGTTTCTTTTTAGCATGTATATCCGTTGATTCACTATACACGAAAGGAACATATGTTAAAAAGATTTTGCACGAACAGTCTCAGAATCCCCTGTTTTATACAATTGTTACTTCCAGGTGCCTATAGCACATAGAAGTACGTACTTCTCAAGTGTGTGGTCAGCCCTCATAATAAGGTTTGTCATCCAGAGGCGCCCTGGATTCATTCCTTTCAGTTTTAATTCTTATATATATTTTTGTAAGGAGGAAAATGATGAGTTCACACGCAGAGAAAATTCAAGAAAATTCTCTTGATCATAAATCAAAAAGTTTTCCATTTGCTTTATTAGCCCTTGCCATTAGTGCGTTTGGGATAGGAACGACAGAATTCGTACCCGTAGGTTTGTTATCAACGATGGCTGATGATCTTTCTATATCGATTACTCTTGCGGGTTTATTGATATCCGGTTATGCTGTCGGTGTCGCTGTGGGAGCTCCTGTTTTGACAGCTCTCACAAATAAAATGAGCCGGAAAAGTTTATTGCTGGCTCTCATGGTTGTGTTTATTCTTGGTAATTTAGTGGCTTCGGTTTCGACAAGTTTTACCTTGCTGTTAATTGCAAGGATCATCACTGCTTTTTCTCACGGAATATTCTTTTCGATCGGTTCGACCATTGCTGCAAGTTTAGTCCCTGAGCATAAGCGGGCGAGTGCCATTGCCTTTATGTTTACCGGATTGACGGTTGCGACAGTGACGGGCGTGCCTTTAGGAACATTCATTGGCCAAACCTTTGGTTGGAGGGCCACATTTGCCGGTGTAGCACTGCTTGGTGTGATTGGTATCATCGCTAGTGCTCTGCTTGTCCCGAAAAACCTGGAAGAAGCACCTCCAGCAAGTTTTCGTGACCAGTTAAAAATTTTAACGGAAAAAAGAATTCTGCTATCCTTCGCTATTACAGGATTAGGATATGGCGGAACGTTTGTGGCATTCACATACCTTGCTCCTTTACTAGAAGAAGTGACAGGTTTCGATCCGAAGTTTGTCAGCGTGATCCTGCTCATTTATGGAGTTGCGGTGGCAATCGGAAATACGATTGGCGGGAAAGTTTCCAATAAGAAGCCGATCAAAGCATTGTTTTGGATGTTTGTGTTGCAGGCGATCGTCTTGCTCCTTTTGGCTTTCGTCATTCCATTTAAAGTGTTCAGTTTGGTCGTATTGTTTTTCATGGGATTGTTTGCTTTCATGAACGTGCCTGCTTTGCAGATTTTGGTCGTTCAATTAGCTGAGAAATATGTTCCATCTGCGGTTAATGTAGCATCAGCTTTGAATATTGCCGCTTTCAATGTCGGTATTGCTATCGGCTCCTCTGTTGGTGGTGTCATCGTTGATACGATTGGTCTTGTTCATACACCATGGATTGGTGCAGTAATGGTAGGTGGCGCTGTCATCTTAACAAAACTGCTGAATAGGATGGAACGATAATCTACGAGAAGGACTCCTTTTTTCAAAGGGGTCCTTTTCTCTTGTTATAATATAAGGGTGTAGAGAGGAGGGATCATATGGGTTATGTCGAGGACTTACGTGCAATCATTGGTCATCGGCCGATTATATTAGTTGGATCTGTTGTGATGATCCTTGATGGAGAAGGTCGTTTATTGTTGCAAGAACGAACGTCCCCTGAAGGTGTATGGGGATTGCCGGGAGGTTTGATGGAGCTTGGGGAAAGCACTGAACAAGTCGCGAAACGTGAAGCCTTCGAAGAGACGGGTTTGGAAGTCGATGACCTGCAATTATTGAATGTGTACTCTGGGGAGGATCAGTTCAGTCGAGCTCCTAATGGAGATGAGTTTTACGTTGTGACAACGGCTTATTTCACTCACCATTATAGTGGGGACTATGCTTTGGATCCGGAAGAAACCGTGCAGGTGAAGTTTTTCGATCTTCATGGCTTGCCTGAGATAATGATTGGCAGTCACCGGATGATGATTGAAGATTATAGACAAAAAAACTCCTGACGTCGGATGAACGTTCAGGAGTTTCTTCTTTATAGTTACGTCAATAAATGACTGGAGCGCCATTTACGTGATTGTTGGATGAAGTGACCGATTTTTTCAAGCACGGGTTCGATGCTTGTTTTGTCATTCAATACGTCATAGTCGGCAATATTGAGACGCAGGACAGGGCAGGAATTGAAATTATCAATCCAATTGTCATAACGCGTGAACATCTCTTCCCAATATTCAATCGGAGTTTCTTGTTCCATTGGACGTCCCCGTTCTTTGATACGGGAAACGATATCATCAAACGAACCTTCTAGATAAATTAAAAGATCGGGATGAGGGAAATATGGTGTCATCACCATCGCATCAAACAGGTTCCGGTACGTTTCATAATCGGTTGCGGACATCGTCCCTTTTTCGTAGTGCATCTTTGCAAAAATGCCGGTATCTTCATAAATGGAACGGTCCTGGATGAACCCGCCGCCATATTCAAAGATTTTCTTTTGTTCTTTGAAGCGTTCCGCCAAGAAGTAAATCTGTAAATGGAAGCTCCAGCGTTCAAAATCCTGATAGAATTTGTCGAGATAAGGATTGGTGTCGACTTTCTCAAAAGAGGTACGAAAGTTGAGGGCATCAGCGAGAGCATTGGTCATCGTTGACTTGCCGACACCGACCGTACCTGCAATCGTTATGACGCTGTCATGTGGAATTCCATAGCGTTCACGTGCATTCATTTGATAACTTCTCCTTTATTTAAATGCTGCTTTACTTGATCAACAATATAATTTAAATCGTCTTGATGTTTTACGAAGTCTATATGATCCCCGTTTAAACGGATCACAGGAATCTCTGGGTGAGTGGCTTCAAAATGTCTCATGAAGTCTTCGTAGTCTTGAGAGAGTTGTTCAAGATAAGAGGGTTGAATATTTGCCTCTACATCACGGTTACGCATGCGGATGCGTTCGAGCAGTGTATCTAAACTCGCATGTAAATAGACGACCATATTCGGTTTAGGCATATCGTGTGTTAATATATCAAAAATCTGCGCATACTTGTCAAATTGATCTTCTCTCAACGTGCGTCGTGCGAAAATCATATTCTTCGATATATGGTAATCGGCGACCACAGGCTTCCCCGACTGCAAATATTTGCGATCGATGTCTTCGAGCTGCTTGAAACGATTGCACAAGAAGAACATCTCTGTTTGGAAGCTCCATTCTTCAATATTGTCGTAAAACTTGCCTAAAAACGGGTTCTCCTCAACGATTTCCTTCAGCAAATGAAAATCAAACTGGGAGGCGAGCTTTTTAGACAGAGACGTTTTCCCAACCCCAATGGGCCCTTCAACGGATATGAAAGGTAAATCTCCCATCTCTTTTCCTCCTTCAAACTCAATTCAAAAAAACGTGAGTGCTCTTCACTCACTTACAAAATACGATACTTTTAGACAGACAAATAACATTTTATCACATACATACGTTGGAAGTAACATCCGAGCGATATTTTTAAGGTGCATTTGCTTTTCAATCTTTGGTTTGTTTTGTATAATATTACTCGTACGTTCATACGCCCCCGTAGCTCAGGGGATAGAGCATCGGTTTCCTAAACCGTGTGCCGCAGGTTCGAATCCTGCCGGGGGCGCTGGCTGAAGCTTTTGAAGCTTCAGCTTTTTTATAATTTCCTTACAAAATTGATTTTCCTCTGACTCCACGTGTTAAGCCATAATACCGCACTGAACCCAAGACAGAGAATCACAATCACCCACATGAGGGCTTCCTCCATTCGACCTGATTCGACAGCAAAATAGATGGCGAGTGGAATCGTGTCTGTTTCACCAGGGATGTAGCCCGCAATCATCAATGTAGCCCCGAATTCACCAAGGGAACGAGCGAAAGTCATGACTAACCCGGCGAGTAATCCAGGCCAAGCTAACGGAAGCGATATGGTGAAGAACACCTTTACTTTCGAAGCTCCCATTGTCAAAGCGGCATTCTCCAGGTTTTGGTCATAATTTTGAAAAGCAGCCGATGCACTCTGGTACATAAGAGGGAATGAGACGACTGCAGACGCAATGACTGCCCCGGTCCACGAAAAAATCACCTGCAAACCGAACCAGTCCATGAGCCATTGTCCGATCCACCCGTTTTTGCCAAATAAATAAAGCAAACCAAATCCAATTACTGTCGGGGGAAGGACGAGAGGGAGCAAAAGGATCGATTCTAGAATACTTTTCCCGGGAAATAATTTTCTGGAAATGATTCGTGCGCTAATGATTCCGATAATAAATACGATGAAAGTAGCGATTCCCGCTACCTTCAGAGACAGAAAGAGAGGTTCGAAGTTCATTGTTCTATCTTTCCACCTCTCATAGGATTGAATCCATAAGCTTTGAAAATTTCTGTCGCCCGGTCACTGGTTAAAAAGGTGAGAAATTGCTGTCCTTGTTCCTTAGTCCGGCTTTTTGAAATAACGATTCCCGGATATATGATCGAATCGTGGAGGGTAGGGGCTACTTGTGTAAGAGAGGTCACCTGATCGGAAATCATGGCATCGCTGGCATAGACAAAACCATAGTCCACCTGACCGGATTCGACATAAGCAAGGACTTGTCTTACATCGCTTCCAAATACCACCTTGTCCTTCAATCTCCCCCAAAGTTGAATCCTTTCCAACGCTTGTTTCGTATAAGTACCAGCAGGCACACTATCTGGATTACCGACGGCCAACTGTTCGTTTTCTTTAAGTCTTAGTTCCTGAATGGTATTCAAACGATTCTTGGAATCGTCACTAATCAGGACGATTCGGTTGGTAGCAAACTCTATGTAGGTATCCTTTTCCACAAGGTTTTGCTTCTTGAGCAGTTCGATCCAGCGAAGATCGGCAGACAAGAATGCGTCTACAGGAGCACCTTGTTCAATCTGTCTTGCCAATTTACCTGAACCTCCGTATATCGTTTCAATTTCTATTTCGTATTGTTCCTCAAAAAGAGGAGTCAGCTTTTCCATCACATCTTTCAAACTTGCAGCCGCCGCAATTCTTACGGTCGTCTCACTTGAATCCGATGAAGAAGCACAGCTGCATAAAAATAGTAAAATCATTGAACACGAGATCCATGTTAACTTTCGCATGTTTATTCTCCTTTGTTACCATTGGTTCTATTCTTAAGATACGTTATATGTAGGAAGAAAGCGATAAAAAGGTCACGAAGAAAGGAGTACTCTTATATGAAATTACAGGTTCTTTCAGCTCTTATCCTTGCTTTCCTGCTCACACAACTCCCGGTTGTAGGAAAATATTTCGCTATATTAAATACAATGATCCATGAGAGTGGTCATTCCTTGATGGCGCTGATTACAGGGGGAGAAGTAAGAAGAATTTCCCTGCTTCCCAATACATCCGGTTTTGCTTTGACCGGACATACTTCATGGATCGGGCAAGTGTTAACAAGCATGGCCGGCTATGTATTTGCTTCTTTCTTCGCATTTGTCTTCTTTTTCCTCATCAGCCGTGGGCAGTATAAATGGATGATTTATATTTTAATAGCGTTCCTTGCCATCAATCTTCTTTTCTGGGTGAGGAATGTGTATGGTCTATTTTGGATCCTCACCTTTGGGGCAGGGTTTATATGGCTGTTAAGAACCGGCCATGATCAGGTGGTCCAATACGTCTTATTGTTTCTCGCTTCGCTCGTCCTAGTTGAGTCTGTGACCAGTGCTTTTGAGGTGATGTGGATCAGCTTTATATCTCCAGGACAAGCCGGGGACGCAGCAAACTTGGCAAAAGCGACAAAATTCATTCCCGCCCCTTTCTGGGGATTGGCCTTTTTCGTTCAAGCCTTATACTTTGCCCTGCTTTCCATTAAGCGTGTCTTTCCTTTCTGAAGTTGTGAATGAAAAGAAGAAAAAAGATTAAATTCCGCACATGCCCTGCCTTCTTCAGCCCTCCTGAATAAGGTAGTAAAGTAAGTAAGAGAGGGGGGGAATAGAATGAGCGGAGGATACGGTGGCGGTTTCGCGCTATTGGTTGTTTTGTTCATCCTTTTGATCATCATCGGTGCATCTTATATGGGTGGCCGTGGTTACGGTTATGGATACTAATAAATAAACAAAGCGGGAATCTTTTCCCGCTGTTACATAAAATTAAACGTTTCTTGAAGTTTGGAAAAGGGTATTAGGGGACTAGAATAATTGGACGGAGGAGTCGTTTATGGATTTAAAAGAACACTTAGTAGCACATGGGTATGATCATATTGATATTCTTCTAATTGATGAAGAGGGCGACCAAACTACAGTTGCCGACATTTCTCTCCCAAAGGTGACGGATTTAGAGTACAAGCTTTATCTTAAACCTGAAACAATCTCTTATCATTTTAAGGAAGAGGATCCTTATTTTGAGGCTGAGCAGCAGTCAGAGTCCAGCGATGGCAAGAAAATTAAAGGTTTCATCCTCGAATGGTAAAGTCCTGTCCCCACAGGGCTTTTTTTTATGCCCAAAATAACACTTAATAATTGCAGATAAGCTCCCTATTCTTGAAGACTCAGATTCGAGACGATTGTGTGGTTCTGGGGGCTGCGGGGAATAGCTCGCTTTCCGCGGGGCCCCACACGAAGTGGGGTCGTTCGATGTTGGCACAGGACGTGCCGAACTTAATTGAACTTCCCCTATTCTTTTAAGCCTCCTCGGACTTCGTCCTCTGGGGTCTCACCCGGCACTTTTTTCCTCTACGATATCCGGTTCCGGCGTCAAGCGGCTAGTGAGATTTCCTCGCTTCTGTACGATAAGTCAACATCGAATCACTCCGTTCTTCGTGTTTCCTTTATCTCCGCCAGCTCAGTCCAGTCTATACGCCGCTAATCAAGGCGCCTGCACACTTAAGATAGGAGTCTCGCCATTCCCCTCCGCCCACTTTTCGTAAGACATTCTCGAAACTACCTTCCAGTAATAAGAGCTTTTGTAGTTAAGAATCCTATACCGAGGCAGATTAAGCAGGATTTCACAACACAACTAGGCAGGTTACTATAAGAGGGATTTTGAGAACCTCATTTGGTAAAGGGGCGGAGGGAAACGGTGAGACTCCTGTGGGAAGTGCGTGGTAGATGAGACCCCGCAGAGCGTTAGCTCGAGGAGGCTCATCACTCGCCCACGGAAAGCGAACCTTTTCCCGGAGCCCCTAAACCCCAACGAAAATATCGAAATCAAGTCTTACACAATCCTGCCATATTGTTGAACACTGGTTTGTTTATTCTGAAGCACAAGGGGAATGAAAATGGTAAATCCCAACAGGAGGTCATTTTCATGCAGCAACATAAACTTTATATTAACGGAGAATATACGGAATCAAATGGGTCTGAATGGATTGATATCTTAAATCCGGCGACCGAAGAGGTCATTTCTCAAATACCTAAAGGCACAGAAGAAGATGTGAATCGAGCAGTGAAAGCAGCATTTGAAGCTCAAAAAGGCTGGGAGCTTACGCCCAATATTGAACGTGGAAAAATCGTAAGGGAACTCGGAGATCGTATAGAAGAAAACCGAGCCACTTTTATTGATCTACTACAAGAAGAGCAAGGGAAAGATTATGAGCTTGCCAGTGGAGAAGTAGACCTTGCCATCGATTATTTCCGATACATGTCCGAGTGGGCACGTAGAATCGAAGGCGAAATTGTACCAAGTGATCGTAAGAATGAGAACATCTTCATTTATAAAAAGCCGATCGGTGTAGTAGCTGGAATCGTACCTTGGAATTTCCCTGTGTTCATTTTGGCCCGTAAAGTAGCAACGGCACTTGTAACAGGAAATACATTAGTATTAAAACCAAGTCAGCAGACACCCAATACAGCGATGGAATTTACAAAGATCGTTGACTCGATGGACGAAATTCCAAAAGGTGTTTATAACGTGGTGACAGGTACAGGTTCAGAAATCGGGAACACACTTGCCTCTCATCCAAACGTGCACATGATATCTATGACGGGGAGTGTGCCAGCAGGTACGAAGGTAATGGAAGCGGCGGCACAGAATATTACGAAAGTGAATTTGGAGCTTGGAGGTAAAGCACCTGCGATCGTCACGGCTAATGCGGACCTGGATGTTGCTGCTGAAAGCATTACGACATCCCGTCTTGCTAATAATGGACAGGCGTGTACAAACGCTGAGCGTGTCTATGTTCATGAAAGTGTGGCGGATGAGCTTATCGCTAAGTTACGTCATAAATTTGAATCGATGACCATGGGCGATCCTCGAGAAAATAAGGAAGCGAATGTCGGTCCTCTTGTAAGTAAAGATCGGCTTGAAGAAGTGGAGGGCATGGTAAAAGAAGCGGTCGATGCAGGGGCGAAAGTTGAAATTGGAGGAGAACGTGGGGACTTAGACAAAGGTTATTTTTATAAGCCGACGATCCTTACAAATGTAAACCATGATATGCAGATTATGCAGGAAGAGATCTTCGGGCCTGTCATCCCTGTGACGACATTCAGGACATTGGATGAAGCGATTGAAAAAGGTAATGATACAGATTTTGGATTATCTTCCTCTGTTTATACCGAAGACATGAATGAAGCCATGCGTGTCGTGAATGAACTGAAGTTCGGTGAAACATTCGTCAATCGTGAAAACTTCGAAGCTGTCCAGGGCTACCACGCAGGTATGAGGAAATCAGGACTAGGTGGAGCAGATGGTAAACACGGAATGGAAGATTTCCTTGTTACTCAAGTCGTTTACATGCAGTATAAAGATGATAAAAAATAAACAGCAAAAGAGCTGCGACCCTTGTCGCAGCTCTTTTTTTATCGGTTATCGATTTTTTCAGGGTAAAGGTCGTGATTCATCAAGCGATGGTCCGCCATTTGCTCAAATTTCGTGCCAGGTTTTCCATAATTGCAGAATGGATCAATGGAAATCCCGCCACGCGGGGTGAATTTACCCCAGACTTCAATATAACGAGGGTCCATTAAGTCAATTAGGTCATTCATGATTGTATTCACACTATCTTCATGGAAGTCTCCGTGATTCCGGAAGCTGAAAAGGTAGAGTTTGAGTGACTTACTTTCCACCATTTTCACATCTGGAATGTAGCTGATATAGATGGTTGCAAAATCGGGTTGGCGTGTCTTCGGGCAAAGGGTGGTAAATTCCGGACAGTTGAATTTTACAAAATAGTCACGGTTCGGATGTTGGTTATCAAACGTTTCAAGGACATCCGGGTCATACTCGAAAGAATAGGAATTTCCTTGGTTACCAAGGAGTGATAAATCAAGGTCTTGGTCGTTGCGTCCTGGCATGAGGCATGCTCCTTTGTGAATGTATTTTCAATAAAAAAGCCGCAGCGGCTAAGGGCTGCGGCTTATCATAAGACGTGGTCCTTAGTTTTTTATAGAGGGGTTGGCTAAGAAACCTCTACTATGAAGCTTTTATGCTCGTTTCATTATATAAACAGAGAAGAATGCTGTCAATTTACCTCGTTCCCTTGTCCTAATTCTGTAAATCTTTGGAGATAACTCTTTAAATGTGAGTAGAAATCCCCTACAATAGAAGTAATTCATAAAATTTTCAGAAAAGTATGCAGTTCGTGGCTCTGAAAGGATCAGAGCTTTCTTCAGCCACAAAGGGAAAACGTTTACAAAACATTCTTATGAGGTGATGATGAATATGGACATGAAACCAATTCCAGCTCGATCAGGCAATCACAACATGGAAAACTACAAAGAAGCGTATGAGAATTTCCAGTGGGAAGAAGTGAAAAAGAAGTTCTCATGGAACGAGACAGGCAAAGTAAACATTGCCTATGAAGCTGTCGATCGCCATGCAGAAAATCCTGATAAGAAAGATCAGGCAGCTCTGATCTACTCTGCACCGGATAGAGAAGAGACCCTTACTTTTGAAGATTTGAAGCTTAAAAGTAATCAATTCGCAAATGTACTGAAAAAACACAATATAGAAAAGGGCGATCGTGTCTTTCTTTTCATGCCGAGAAGCCCTG
The DNA here is from genome assembly GCF_020524085.2 of Halobacillus litoralis. Lineage (NCBI taxonomy): Bacteria > Bacillati > Bacillota > Bacilli > Caryophanales > Bacillaceae > Halobacillus > Halobacillus litoralis. Next base: position 874,524 of record NZ_CP129016.1, on the reverse strand, counting down.
AGTTTTATGCCACATTCCTTGGCATTCTTAAGGTAGGAGCGATTGCTGGACCGCTGTTTGAAGCATTTATGGAACAAGCCGTACGAGATCGCTTGGAAGACAGTGAAGCGACGATGCTCATTACGACGCCTGAATTGCTTGAGCGTGTGCCGGCGGATGAGCTTCCGAACTTGAAGCAAGTCGTACTTGTCGGCGGCGATGCACCAGGCAACTACATTTCTTATGAAGAAGAAATGGAGAAAGCTTCGGATGAATTTGATATCGAGTGGGTGGACCTTGAAGACGGGATGCTCCTTCACTATACGTCTGGTTCAACAGGTAAGCCAAAAGGCGTCTATCATGTCCACAACGCTATGCTTCAACATTACCAAACAGGTAAATGGGTCCTGGATCTTAAAGAAGACGATGTGTACTGGTGTACTGCAGACCCAGGGCTGGGTAACAGGGACAAGCTACGGAATCTTTGCTCCGTGGTTAAATGGGGTGACGAATGTCATTCGTGGTGGACGATTCAGTCCTGATGATTGGTATGGAACGATTGCGGAGAAAAATGTTTCCGTCTGGTATTCCGCTCCGACTGCTTTCCGTAAACTATTGAGTGCTGGGGAAGGAGTGGCGAAAAAGCATGATCTCTCTTCCCTTCGCCATGTGTTAAGTGTGGGAGAACCGTTGAACCCTGAAGTTGTGACATGGGGGCTTTCGGCCTTTGATTTGCGTATCCATGATACATGGTGGATGACGGAAACTGGTGGTATGTTGATTTGTAACTATCCTGCGATGGATATGCGCCCGGGTTCCATGGGTAAACCGTTCCCTGGAATTGAAGCTGCCATCGTGGACAATGAAGGAAATGAACTCCCTGCCAATCAAATGGGGAACCTTGCGATCAAACAGGGTTGGCCGTCCATGATGCGTGCGGTGTGGAAGAATCCAGGGAAATATGAGAGTTATTTCTTGAATGGCTGGTACGTTTCCGGAGATAGCGCGTATCAAGACGAAGACGGTTATTTCTGGTTCCAAGGCCGTCTTGATGATGTTATTAACACTTCCGGTGAGCGTGTTGGACCGTTTGAAGTGGAGAGTAAGTTGATCGAACACGAAGCAGTAGCAGAAGCGGGAGTCATCGGTAAACCGGACCCAGAACGCGGGGAAATCATTAAAGCGTTCATCACCCTAAGAGAAGGCCATGAACAATCTGATGAACTGCTTGAAGACATCCGTCAGTTCGTCAAAAAAGGATTGAGTGCTCACGCCGCTCCAAGGGAGATTGAAATTAAGGATACGATTCCTAAAACACGCAGTGGTAAGATCATGAGACGTCTCCTGAAATCTTGGGAGCTTGGATTACCGACCGGCGATACTTCTACTCTTGAAGAGTAATAACGAAAGCACAGCCCCCTACAGGGTTGTGCTTTTTATTTTTTGGTGCTCGTGTGGAAGTTGTTTCACGTGGAACGACCAACAAGCGTGAGTCACATAATTTTCATGTATCCTATGGTAAGATATGGAGAGATATTACATAGATTGCAGGTGGCACAATGATGAAAGAAGGATCTACACGGTTTTTGGACGGCTCTTTAGAGACCGTTCAATGGTTCGTATTTCTGTTGGCGAGTGCAGTTGCCCTGCCCATTGTCATTGGTTCTATTTTTGAATTGAATTTCAATGAAGTAGCAGGATTGATGCAACGGACATTCTTTGTTGTCGGCATCGCTTCCTTCCTACAGGGCGTTTTCGGACACCGTCTTCCAATCATGGAAGGACCCGCCGGCCTTTGGATCAGTATTTTTGCTGTTATGGCTTATAGTGGGTCACAGTCCGGCAACAGTTATATGGAAACGTTACAAGTTCTCCAGGGGACTATGATATGGACAGGGATTTTTCTGTTCCTGTTTGGCGTATTACGTTTATCGCACCGGGTGCTTTTTGTGTTCACCCCACTCGTTACGGGTGCTTTTTTATTTTTACTGACCGTACAATTGAGCGGAACGTTTCTTCAGGGGATGTTAGGCATCCAGCAGTCGACAGAAGCAGTCGATGGAAAACAGGCGCTCGTTGCTTTTGTTACGCTTGCGCTTGTGCTCGGGTTATCGGTTATGGGAAAAGGTTGGTTGAAAAGTTTCGCTGTTTTGATTGGAATTGGTTTCGGATGGGTATTGTATGCCATGACATTCAATGGAGGTGCCAGTGAAACAGGTGGAACCTCAGCTTTTTCATTACCTGAAATTTTTGCTTGGGGACCACCTCAAATGACGTGGGGAACGCTCCCTTTAGGATTTATTACCGCTGTGATCTTATTGTCGAATCTGGTGGCCTCCATTATTGCGGTCAGTCATACCGTTTATGGAAAACCAAAATATACATATGATCAGGTTAATAAAGGAAGTAGTTTTCTAGGGATTAACCACGGTATTACAGCCATTTTTTCTGCAGTGGCTAATGTTTCCCTTGCTTCATCTTCTGGTTTTATGCAATTGACGGGGCAAAAAAGGAAGCGTCCTTTTTTATATGCTTCTTTATTATTAGTGTTGTTTTCGTTCTTCCCGCCGGTGGTGGCATTTATTTCTGGAATTCCCGCACCAGTAGCTAACGCAGCTTTGCTCGCAACTTTTGTCCAATTGATGGGACTTGGAATATCTAACATGACGAGTGAAACGCTCGATGAACGGAGACTCACCATTTTAGGTTTGTCTTTCTTACTGGGAATTGGACTCATGTTCATCCCGCCAGAAGCTTTCAGTGGTGTTCCAGGGGTTTTACAAAACTTACTGAGCAATGGATTGCTGGTCGGGACTGTACTCGTCATTGTTCTGGACCGTCTCTGGAAAGAATCAAAGACAGCATCATAGGGAAAATTGATGGTACAAGGAAGTGATGGAATGGAAAGTAAAATATATGATGTGATCGGGATCGGAATCGGTCCCTATAATTTAGGAATGGCCGCATTGCTTGATCAGACCGAAGATTTGGATGCTGTCTTTTTTGACAAGACCCCTGAGTTTGTATGGCATCCAGGCATGCTTATTGAAACGATGGATCTACAGGTCCCTTTTTTGGCGGACATGGTCTCGTTCGCGGACCCGAAAAGCCCTTATACCTTTATGAATTATTTGCACGAGCATGACCGGATGTTCCCTTTCTTCTTCCATCGTCATTTTGAAATCCCGCGCCAAGAATACAATCACTACATGCAGTGGGTAGCCAAGCAGTTGGATGGTCTGTTTTTCGGCCATACCGTCGTTGACGTGATGGACCATAAAGACGCGGCTGTTCCCCATTATGAAGTGGTGGTCAAAGAAACAGCAACGGGTGAGGAAAAGTATTACCAAGCCAAACATATTGTCATGGGGACTGGCAGCGAACCGTTGATTTTGGAAGGTATGGACCGATTACCGAACGAAGACGTGATGCATACGAGTCGCTACCTTTTCGAAAAAGATCATTTACTGAAATCAACACATGTGACCATTGTCGGATCGGGGCAGAGTGCTTTAGAGGTTTTCCTTGATTTATTAGAAGAGCAGGACAGACAGTCGGATATGAAATTGAGCCTCCTCACAAGATCTGGTGGGCTTTTTCAATTGGATACAGCTAAGTTTGCTCAAGAAATGTTTACACCGGAATTCGTCGATTACTTTCATGCCTTGAGTCTCCAACAACGTAAAGATGCTCTTGATACGCTCGGACCGCTTCGGAAAGGAATTGATCCTGATACACTCACGAGGCTGTATTCGAAGCTTTACCATAGAACAGCCGGTATGAAGGATAGCCGTGTCCTTATTCAACCGATGACTGAAATTACAGGGATTGAGGCGAAAGAAGACGGTTATTACCTGCACTGTAATCAGTGGCAGGAAGAAGTCGAGTATAAGTATCCAACGGAAAAAGTTGTGCTCGCCACAGGGTATAAACCTCATTTTCCTGATTGGTTCATGACCCGTTTTAAAGAAAAAATCCAATGGGAAGAGGATGGGATGTATAAAGTATCACGCGATTATCAGCTCCTCTTCAACGATGATCGTAACCATCATTTCTTTACGTTGACCGACCTCGTCCACTCACATGGAGCGGGAGCTACGAATTTAGGATTATCCGTACATCGGAATGTTCATATTATTAATAGGATTGCAGGGCGAGAGGTGTACCGGAACCAATCGGATACAACCTTCCAGCAGTTTTCTATGAAAGGCTTCGAATAACCATAAAGTGGAAAAATGGTTTTAAAATCATCTCATGGGGGAAGATATCCTATGTGTTTAAATTCAACCCATACATTCAAGGAGATGATTTAGATATGAGTAAGATTGCTTGTGTCATGACGTCCATGTTTGAAGATGTAGAATATACACAACCGGCAGAAGCATTCTCAAAAGAAGGCCACGAAGTAACGACCATTGAATGGGAAGCAGGCAAAGAAGTGGAAGGAAAACAAGGGGAAGCGTCCGTTAAAATTGATACATCCATCGATGACGTGAAACCGGAAGACTTTGATGCATTATTTATCCCTGGTGGTTTTTCACCTGATATTTTGCGTGGTGATGAGAAATTCGTTTCCTTTGCGAAACATTTTATGGATGAAAAGAAACCTGTATTCGCAATCTGCCATGGTCCACAACTATTGATTACGGCTAAAACTCTCGAAGGGCGCACAGCAACCGGGTTCAAATCCATTTCCGTTGATATGGAATATGCAGGCGTCAACTATGAGGATAAAGAAGTGGTTGTTTGTCAGAATCAGCTGGTCACAAGCCGCCAGCCCGATGATATTCCAGCCTTCAACCGCGAAGCAATAAAACTCTTGAAATAAACACCAGAAAGGCCATGAGGGAACTCCCCCATGGCCTTTTTCTTCGTCTTAATAAATCAACTGCCTTATTACATATAGGGTCCTGATTGTGGAGAACTCAGTTTCGAGATGACCGGGTTTCGTTTGCCATATATAGCGTCAGGGGTGGTTGGAAAGCGAGTCATTCCCCTCCGCCCCATTCACTCAATAAACATCTCGAAATCGAATCCTACACAATCCTGCCTTATTGTTAAAAAACGTTTACCAAAACAGTACCAATTTTGTAACCTGCTATTGTAGAGAGGAGAAGAAAGTTCCTATATAATGAAAGGAAGATCATAGATCGTTCTATATTACATACATGCATACGTATTGAAGGAGGAGGACCAAACGATGATTGTCATTGAGAAAGAACAACATTTTCACATGATTCCTCAGCATGAGCATGCCAAAATTTCAGCCGAAATCGTCACTCATTGGAAAAATAATTTTTTATTGCGCTCAAAATTGAGAGAAGAAGCAGATTGGGCGATTCAGCAGCACGACAGAGCCTGGATTCCACTGGATGATCATCCTGAATGGAATGAAGAAAAGCAGCGCCCTTATACGTTCGTCGATTATCCGTTAGAGAAAAAACTGCAAGCCTACCAGCGCGGGATAGAAGAGGTAGCCGACCGCTCCTTGTATGCTGGGATGCTCTGCAGTATGCACTACGCGTCGTTCTTTTCTAAAGATGATAAAAATCCGGCTATACAGACGTTTTTAGCTGAAGAAAAAACACGTCAGCAGGATCTTTTCGAATCAATGGAAATGGACATTCCCTATGATATCTATGACCTTCATTTTCGCCGGCTGCAATTTTGTGATGATTTGTCCCTTTATGTATGCATGCAGGAACCTGGAACACCCAAGGAAGAAGAAGTTCCATGGTTCAAAAACGGCTTCAGGCAGTCTTTTGATTTCGCTCCTGCTGGCATAATCGCTCGCTGGGTGGATCATGAGAATGTTTCCGTTCACCCTTTTCCATTTGAGAAGCCGTTCAGCATCGAGGTTCCTTACCGTCAAGTACCAAAAAGGGAAATAGAAGAAAAAGGTCTATCTCAAGCGTTTCACGATACAGAGGTTCAAACGTATATTGTTACTTTTGTAAAAAAAGAATAGTCACTTACAATTCCGAAGTGTAAGTGACTGTTTCATTTTTTTCTGACCGTTCGCAGGCAAGGGGCTCTCTTTACTTCTTATCGATACTGAATTGTCCATTGAGCAACACCCAGTTTTGAGGGAAGGAAAGTCCCAGTTTCCAGTAGCTGATGCCAAGAAGACTCCGATCTTTGATCAAGTCGAATTTTCGTTGAATCGAGCGGGCGTCTTCAAACCATACTTCGTGTTTCTTTCCGTTGTTATCGGTATAAGTGAAGTAAGGGGCTTGCTCTTCCTTATCATAGGAAATCGGTACATTGTTCTCTCTCGCAATTTGAATGGCCTGCTGTGGACTAATGGCTTTGGCGAACTCTCCACCAGGCTCATAAGGAAGGGTCCAGTCATAGCCATATAAATTTTGACCGAGAAGAATTTTTTCTGCGGGCATTTCTGTCAACGCATAATCGACCACTTCTGTAACGGGACCGATAGGAGCTACGGCACGTGGAGGACCGCCGCTGTATCCCCATTCATAAGTCATTAAAACGACGAAGTCTACAATTTCTCCGTGCGCTTTGTAGTCATGGGCTTCATACCAGGCTCCTTTTTGTTCGGCACTCGTTTTTGGAGCAAGAGCGGTAGAAATGAGTAAGCCTTCCGCTCCCAATCTCTTTTTCGCTTTTCTTAGAAACTGGTTATAGTTCTCTTTCATTTCAGGAGGGAGAAACTCCATATCAAAGTGGACGTCCTTAAACCCTACTTGCTTGGTCGTTTGAATGATATTGTCGAGCAGTTTATCCTGCAGGGCTTCATCAGAAAGAATTTTCCTGCCTAATTCAGCATTGAATCCATCTTCCGCCAGGTTTGTGACGACCATCATAAGAGCCGTATCATTTTGTTGAGCAATTTCTTTGAAGTTATCAAGCGGCGGTGCCTTCAACGAAGCATCTTCTTGAATCTCATAACTGAATGGAGCCATGTAGGTCAGTGATCCCGCCCTGTTTTCAGCAGAAGCACGAAGTGTGTCAGAAACTTCCTCGCCGTAGGGCTCAATATAAGCATTCGCTGTAATTGGTCTCGGTGGCTCATCTGGAATGTAAAGACGTAAACCAACAGAAAGAGGGGCTCCGACTTGAAGTCCGTTTACCTGAGCAAGCTTTTCAGCCGTGGTATTGAACTTTTGAGCAATGGAATATAAGCTGTCCCCTTGCTGGACAAAATAAAATTGGCCGACAATCGGTATGACCAGAGCCTGACCGATGACAAGGTCTCCCGGGGTTTCCAGCTCATTGGCCTCGATAATGGCGTTTGGCGTACTATCGTAGAGACCAGCAATGGAGAATACCGAATCTCCTTCTTGAACGACGTGGATTTGCATATGGATTCGCTCCTTTCTCATCTTTAATAATGTATGAGAGGGGAAAACGGAATTATTCTTGAAAATCACAGGAGGATCATCATGCTTGGCGATGAACATTATATGAAACTGGCGTTAGAAGAAGCTGAAAAAGCAGAGTTGGAAGGGGAAGTTCCGATTGGTGCTGTCATCGTAAAAGATGGGGAAGTGATCGCCACAGGATACAATCAGAGAGAAACCTCCCAGTTGGCATCGTCCCACGCTGAATTTATTGCGATTGAAAGGGCGAACCAGCAAGTAGGCAGTTGGAGGCTTGAGGAATGTACGTTGTATGTCACTTTAGAGCCTTGTCCAATGTGTGCAGGTGCAATCTTGCAATCGAGAATTCCAAGGGTGGTTTATGGTGCTAAGGATCCGAAAGCAGGTTGTGCAGGGACGCTTCTTAACCTATTAGATGACAACCGCTTCAATCATAAATCAGAAGTTCTACCGGGAGTTATGGAAGAAACATGTGGAAAAATATTAACGGATTTCTTCCGTCATCTGCGTGAGCGCAAGAAAAACAAACCATCGACTAATAATTGACAGTGTTTTATCATTGCATTTTTCTCAAAAACTCGCTATACTTGTTTATGCCGTGCTAAGCGGGGAGGTAGCGGTGCCCTGTACTCGCAATCCGCTATAGCGAGGCCGAATCCCCGTCCGAGGTGGTGCGGCCTTAAGGTCTGCCTTATGTGAGTGGTGTTGACACCCAGGTCCTGCGCAACGGGAATCAGTGAATCCTGTCAGGTCCGGAAGGAAGCAGCAGTAAGCTGTCTCTCCCGTGTGCCGTGGGAGTGCCTGGGTCGAGCCACAACCATAAGTAACGCTTAGGGCCACATCATCGAAGATGGGTGCACGGCATTACATAAGCAAACACAAAGAGCTGTTATGATCCATTCATAACAGCTCTTTTTTATACCTATTTTCGAAGGTTCACATCACAACCTTGAATCAGGTATAATGAGGAAGAGACTATTAAGGGAGAACGGTTTTATGAGCTATCAGGCTTTATATCGCGTATGGCGGCCGCGGAATTTTGAAGGAGTCGTCGGACAAACGCATATTACACGGACACTGCAGAATGCGATTGAGCAGAATAAATTTTCGCATGCGTATTTATTCTCTGGACCGAGGGGGACAGGGAAAACGAGTGCTGCCAAAATTTTCGCTAAAGCCGTCAACTGCGAGCGTTCCCCTGTGAAGGAACCGTGTAATGAATGTGATGCTTGCCTGGGTATTCAGGATGGATCGATCTCAGATGTCATTGAAATTGATGCCGCTTCAAACAATGGCGTCGAGCAAATCAGGGAAATCCGGGACAAGGTGAAATATGCTCCTAGTGCGGTGCCTTACAAAGTGTACATCATCGATGAGGTTCATATGCTTTCCATGGGGGCTTTTAACGCCTTATTGAAAACATTAGAGGAACCTCCAAAGCATGTCATATTCATTCTAGCAACAACGGAGCCTCATAAAATTCCATTGACGATCATATCCAGATGTCAACGATTCGATTTTAAGCGGATTTCGCAAAAAGCAATGGTTGAACGAATGGAAAAAATCACATCGGTTGAAGAAATCGCCATTGCAAGAGAAGCATTGGAGATTGTAGCGCTCACAGCAGAAGGTGGAATGCGTGACGCTTTGAGTCTACTTGATCAGGCGATTTCCTACAGTGAAGATGAAGTGACGATTGACGACGTTCTCGCGGTGACGGGTTCCGTTTCTCAAAGTAAATTAACAGCGGTTTTGCAGGCGCTTCACAACCAGGATGCAAGAGCGGCTCTTGAAGCGGTGGATGACTTGATTCAACAAGGAAAAGATCCAGGCCGCTTTGTTTTCGATCTTATCTATTATTTGAGGGATCTGCTTTTATTCCAGAGTGCTCCAGACCTTGAGCATAATTTGGAAAGAGCGATTCCTGATGAAGCTTTCAAAAGCTTATCCGGCGAATTGTCGCCGGCCTGGATTCAGCAAGCGATCCGCGAGCTGAACCGTTGCCAGCAGGAAATGAAATGGACGACGAGCCCGAAAGTTTTCATAGAAATCGCCATGCTTAATATGGTGGAAGTTCAGGCGGGACCGGCCCAAGGACAGCCGGTTCAATCAGAAGCTGTGGATCAGCTGACAAGAAAGCTTGAAGGCCTTGAAAAGGAGCTTGCCACCCTGAAAGAAAAAGGGATCAGCGCAACGGCACAACCACAGTCGGCCCCGAAGAAGCGGACCCCTGCAAAATCCGGGAAAAAAGGGTATAATGTTCCTTATGAACGTATTCGCCAAGTGTTGAATGAAGCGTCCAAGGAAGATATTAAGAATGTTCAGGGACGCTGGGCGGACTTTATGGAAGCTCTGAAGCGGACGAACGCTCCGGCCCATGCAACACTTTTGAATAGTAAGCCGAGAGCTGCCTCTTCGAAAGCGCTTGTGCTTGCTTTCCGGTATGATATCCATTGTTCATTGGCATCGGAACACCAGAAGACCATTGAGCCATTGCTGACGGAATTCATTGGGAAACCGTTGACGATCATTCCGATCCCTGAACAGAATTGGCAGGAAATCAGGGAAGAATACGTCCGGAAACAGAAACAATCATCTGACGAAGGCTCTGGAGTAGAAGGGGAAGAAAGTGAAACGTCTTCATCCCAAGCAGGCGAAGAGGATCCTTTAGTTTCAGAAGCCCGAAAACTAGTCGGAGATGATTTAATAGAAGTCCAAGATTAACAGCTATTTAAAGGAGGAATGCTCCATGCGTGGTGGAGGAAACATGAATAACATGATGAAACAAATGCAAAAAATGCAGAAGAAAATGATGAAGGCTCAAGAAGAGCTTTATGAAATGACATTCGAATCTTCTGCAGGTGGCGGTATGGTTAAAGTGACCGCGAACGGCAAGAAAGAAATCACCGACGTGGCTATTGATGAAGAGGTCGTTGATCCAGATGATGTAGAAATGCTGCAGGACTTGATCATTACAGCAACAAATGACGTATTGAAGCAAGTGGATGATAAAACGAATGATACTATGGGACAATTCACGAAAGGTATGCCTGGAGGAATGTTCTAGGAGGAATTTTCATGTATTACCCGGAACCTATATCAAAACTGATCGACAGTTTTACGAAACTGCCAGGAATCGGACCGAAGACGGCTGTTCGCCTGGCTTTTTTCGTTTTAGAAATGGAAGAGGATGATGTCCTCGATTTTGCCAAATCACTAGTCAATGCCAAAAGGGAACTCACTCATTGTTCCATTTGCGGGCACATTACAGACCAGGACCCTTGCTCCATCTGTCAGGATGAATCGAGAGATCAAACGTTGATTTGTGTCGTTCAGGATCCAAAGGATGTCATCGCAATGGAAAAAATGAAAGAATTCAGTGGGAAATATCACGTGCTTCACGGAGCTATTTCGCCTATGGATGGCATCGGTCCAGAAGATATTAACGTAGCAAGCCTGATTAACCGGTTGAAGGATGAGGGAATTGAGGAATTGATTCTCGCAACGAACCCGAACATCGAAGGGGAAGCGACAGCGATGTATATTTCTCGCCTCGTGAAACCTTCTGGTATTCGCATGACGAGAATTGCTCATGGTCTTCCGGTCGGGGGCGATCTTGAATACGCAGACGAAGTGACCCTGTCCAAAGCTCTTGAAGGACGAAGAGAACTTTAGGAGAGGGGGAGAAGGTTTGTTTGGCAGAAAGAAAACAGTGAAAAAAGAAATGGATCGAGAACTCCTCCTTCATATTAAAGAGTTGAAGCGGGAGTGGGAAACTTTAAACACGATCATTGAACAAAGCATCGAACCGAGTGACGAAGGCTTAAATGATTTAGCGGTCGTCAAAGCGAAGTATTTCTACCTATTAAGAGAAGCAAGATTCAGAGGAATCAATGCGTTGTCTTAATTGATGTACTACCCTCTTGTCTACGAGCATAGACTGTTGATAGAACAGTTTGTTGGACAAGGGGGGGTTTTTTATGGATCCGGTACTCGTCATTCTTTTATTAGGACTGGCCATCCCGTTATTACTCATTATAGGCATGCCGGCCAAGCCGTTGAAGGTTGTAGGGCAGGTAATGACCAGGCTGATTGTAGCTGTCATTCTTTTGTTTTTTGTGAACCTGTTCGGTGCCCAATTCGGGTTGCACGTTCCGATCAATGGTTTTACGGCAGTCGTATCAGCTGTACTAGGGGTTCCTGGAGTACTGTCTTTAACAGCAATTCATTTTTGGGTCATCTAAAGGGGGAAGCTTATATGCTTCGCCTTTTTGTTTTGTGGCAAATCCTCTGTAATTAGATCTTTCCTTATTACAAGATTTAACGTCTGGGGAGTTTAAGAACCTTCTTTATGAGTGGGAGTTTTCGATAGAAGAAACATTCTATTAAAATATAAATCTTTTTTATAAAAACCTATTGCGTCATCCGGAATGCCATGATATATTATTACTTGTCGCGTTAAGAGAGCGGCAAGCCGCGAACGGCTTAACAAAATAAATCATAAAAAGTTGTTGACGAAAACAACTACACATGATATATTAATTAAGTCGCTGTTTTGAAGCGGCAAACAAAACATTTGATCTTTGAAAACTGAACGAACCAACCAGTACGTCAAAACATTTCTTCTTTATAGAAGAGATTTGAAACAAAGCACATTCGGTGTGCAAATGAGCAAGTCAAACTTAACTTTTATGGAGAGTTTGATCCTGGCTCAGGACGAACGCTGGCGGCGTGCCTAATACATGCAAGTCGAGCGCGGGAAGCGAGTGAATCCCTTCGGGGTGAAGCTCGTGGAACGAGCGGCGGACGGGTGAGTAACACGTGGGCAACCTGCCTGTAAGATCGGAATAACCCCGGGAAACCGGGGCTAATGCCGGGTAATACTTTCTTTCGCATGAAGGAAAGTTGAAAGATGGCTTCTTGCTATCACTTACAGATGGGCCCGCGGCGCATTAGCTAGTTGGTGAGGTAACGGCTCACCAAGGCGACGATGCGTAGCCGACCTGAGAGGGTGATCGGCCACACTGGGACTGAGACACGGCCCAGACTCCTACGGGAGGCAGCAGTAGGGAATCTTCCGCAATGGACGAAAGTCTGACGGAGCAACGCCGCGTGAACGATGAAGGTCTTCGGATCGTAAAGTTCTGTTGTTAGGGAAGAACAAGTACCGTGCGAATAGAGCGGTACCTTGACGGTACCTAACGAGGAAGCCCCGGCTAACTACGTGCCAGCAGCCGCGGTAATACGTAGGGGGCAAGCGTTGTCCGGAATTATTGGGCGTAAAGCGCGCGCAGGCGGTTCCTTAAGTCTGATGTGAAAGCCCACGGCTCAACCGTGGAGGGTCATTGGAAACTGGGGAACTTGAGGACAGAAGAGGAGAGTGGAATTCCACGTGTAGCGGTGAAATGCGTAGATATGTGGAGGAACACCAGTGGCGAAGGCGACTCTCTGGTCTGTTTCTGACGCTGAGGTGCGAAAGCGTGGGTAGCAAACAGGATTAGATACCCCAGTCCACGCCGTAAACGATGAGTGCTAGGTGTTAGGGGCTTCCACCCCTTAGTGCTGAAGTTAACGCATTAAGCACTCCGCCTGGGAGTACGGCCGCAAGGCTGAAACTCAAAGGAATTGACGGGGGCCCGCACAAGCGGTGGAGCATGTGGTTTAATTCGAAGCAACGCGAAGAACCTTACTAGGTCTTGACATCCTTGGACAACCCTAGAGATAGGGCTTTCCCTTCGGGGACCAAGTGACAGGTGGTGCATGGTTGTCGTCAGCTCGTGTCGTGAGATGTTGGGTTAAGTCCCGCAACGAGCGCAACCCCTAATCTTAGTTGCCAGCATTTAGTTGGGCACTCTAAGGTGACTGCCGGTGACAAACCGGAGGAAGGCGGGGATGACGTCAAATCATCATGCCCCTTATGACCTGGGCTACACACGTGCTACAATGGATGGTACAAAGGGCAGCGAAGCCGCGAGGTGTAGCAAATCCCATAAAACCATTCTCAGTTCGGATTGCAGGCTGCAACTCGCCTGCATGAAGCCGGAATCGCTAGTAATCGCGGATCAGCATGCCGCGGTGAATACGTTCCCGGGCCTTGTACACACCGCCCGCACACCACGAGAGTTGGCAACACCCGAAGTCGGTGAGGTAACCTTTTTGGAGCCAGCCGCCGAAGGTGGGGCCAATGATTGGGGTGAAGTCGTAACAAGGTAGCCGTATCGGAAGGTGCGGCTGGATCACCTCCTTTCTAAGGATATAACGGAAACGTACTGTGTTGGTTGTTCAGTTTTGAGAGATCAAACGATCTTTCAACTTGTGAACCTTGAAAACTGGATAAGGAATCATTGTTTCATCTAACGATGAGACATTTGATGACAAGACATCTAATTGAAATTGTAAACGTCTTTTCACGAAGATAGTTAAGTGAATAAGGGCGCACGGTGGATGCCTTGGTACTAGGAGCCGATGAAGGACGGGACTAACACCGATATGCTCCGGCGAGCCGTAAGTAGGCTTTGACCCGGAGATTTCCGAATGGGGAAACCCACTGTTCGTAATGGAACAGTATCCTATACTGAATACATAGGTATAGGCAGGCACACCCGGGGAACTGAAACATCTAAGTACCCGGAGGAAGAGAAAGCAAACGCGATTTCCCAAGTAGCGGCGAGCGAAACGGAATCAGCCCAAACCAGAAAGCTTGCTTTCTGGGGTTGTAGGACACTCCATTGGAGTTACCAAAGAGGAAGATAGGCGAATCGATCTGGAAAGGTCAGCCAGAGCAGGTAACAGCCCTGTAGTCGAAATCTTTCTCTCTCCGGAGTGGATCCTGAGTACGGCGGAACACGAGGAATTCCGTCGGAATCCGGGAGGACCATCTCCCAAGGCTAAATACTCCCTAGTGACCGATAGTGAACCAGTACCGTGAGGGAAAGGTGAAAAGCACCCCGGAAGGGGAGTGAAAGAGAACCTGAAACCGTGTGCCTACAAGTAGTCGGAGCCCGTTAATGGGTGACGGCGTGCCTTTTTGTAGAATGAACCGGCGAGTTACGACCGTATGCGAGGTTAAGCAGCAGAAGCGGAGCCGCAGCGAAAGCGAGTCTGAATAGGGCGAGTGAGTATGCGGTCGTAGACCCGAAACCGTGTGATCTACCCATGTCCAGGGTGAAGGTCAGGTAACACTGACTGGAGGCCCGAACCCACGTAAGTTGAAAATTACGGGGATGAGGTGTGGGTAGGGGTGAAATGCCAATCGAACACGGAGATAGCTGGTTCTCTCCGAAATAGCTTTAGGGCTAGCCTCAGAATAGAAAGTCATGGAGGTAGAGCACTGATTGGACGAGGGGCCCCTATCGGGTTACCGAATTCAGTCAAACTCCGAATGCCATAGACTTTGTTCTGGGAGTCAGACCGTGGGTGATAAGGTTCATGGTCGAGAGGGAAACAGCCCAGACCGCCAGCTAAGGTCCCAAAGTGTGTGTTAAGTGGAAAAGGATGTGGAGTTGCTTAGACAACTGGGATGTTGGCTTAGAAGCAGCCATCATTCAAAGAGTGCGTAATAGCTCACTGGTCGAGTGACTCTGCGCCGAAAATGTACCGGGGCTAAACACACCACCGAAGCTGCGGATTGATCTTATGATCAGTGGTAGGAGAGCGTTCTAAGGGCCGTGAAGTCAGACCGTAAGGACTGGTGGAGCGCTTAGAAGTGAGAATGCCGGTATGAGTAGCGAAAAAAGAGTGAGAATCTCTTTCACCGAATGCCTAAGGTTTCCTGAGGAAGGCTCGTCCTCTCAGGGTTAGTCGGGACCTAAGCCGAGGCCGAAAGGCGTAGGCGATGGACAACAGGTTGATATTCCTGTACCACCTCCTTTCCGTTTGAACGACGGGGGGACGCAGGAGGATAAGGAGAGCGCGCCACTGGATGTGCGCGTCCAAGCAGTGAGACGGTCGGATAGGCAAATCCGTCCGGCAACGTCAAGCTGTGATGGGGAGGGAAATATAGTACCGAAGCTCCTGAGTTCACACTGCCAAGAAAATCCTCTAGTGAGGAAAGAGGTGCCCGTACCGCAAACCGACACAGGTAGGCGAGGAGAGGATCCTAAGGTGAGCGGGAGAACTCTCGTTAAGGAACTCGGCAAAATGACCCCGTAACTTCGGGAGAAGGGGTGCTCCTCTGCCGAGGAGCCGCAGTGAAAAGGCCCAAGCGACTGTTTACCAAAAACACAGGTCTCTGCGAAGCCGTAAGGCGAAGTATAGGGGCTGACACCTGCCCGGTGCTGGAAGGTTAAGGGGATGCGTTAGCTTATGCGAAGCGTTGAACCGAAGCCCCAGTAAACGGCGGCCGTAACTATAACGGTCCTAAGGTAGCGAAATTCCTTGTCGGGTAAGTTCCGACCCGCACGAAAGGTGCAACGACTTGGGCACTGTCTCAACGAGAGACCCGGTGAAATTATACTATGTGTGAAGATGCACATTACCCGCGACAGGACGGAAAGACCCCGTGGAGCTTTACTGTAGCCTGATATTGAATGTTGGTACAGCTTGTACAGGATAGGTAGGAGCCTTGGAAGCCGGAGCGCTAGCTTCGGTGGAGGCGCTGGTGGGATACTACCCTGGCTGTACGGACATTCTAACCTGGACCGTAATCCGGTCCGGAGACAGTGTCAGGTGGGCAGTTTGACTGGGGCGGTCGCCTCCCAAAAGGTAACGGAGGCGCCCAAAGGTTCCCTCAGAATGGTTGGAAATCATTCGCAGAGTGTAAAGGCACAAGGGAGCTTGACTGCGAGACCTACAAGTCGAGCAGGGACGAAAGTCGGGCTTAGTGATCCGGCGGTTCCGCATGGAAGGGCCGTCGCTCAACGGATAAAAGCTACCCCGGGGATAACAGGCTTATCTCCCCCAAGAGTCCACATCGACGGGGAGGTTTGGCACCTCGATGTCGGCTCATCGCATCCCGGGGCTGTAGTCGGTCCCAAGGGTTGGGCTGTTCGCCCATTAAAGCGGTACGCGAGCTGGGTTCAGAACGTCGTGAGACAGTTCGGTCCCTATCCGTCGTGGGCGTTGGAAATTTGAAAGGAGCTGTCCTTAGTACGAGAGGACCGGGATGGACACACCGCTGGTGTACCAGTTGTTCCGCCAGAAGCATCGCTGGGTAGCTACGTGTGGTCGGGATAAGTGCTGAAAGCATCTAAGCATGAAGCCCCCCTTGAGATGAGATTTCCCTTACCTATAAGGTAATAAGATCCCTCAGAGACGATGAGGTTGATAGGTCCGAGGTGGAAGCGTGGTGACACGTGGAGCTGACGGATACTAATGGATCGATGACTTATCTATCTGATTATAATCATTCGTGAATGACAATTGCTTTTCAAACAAGATGTTTCCTTATCCAGTTTTGAGGGTTCACCTCAAACTTTATATTGATGTGGTGGTGAAGGCGAAGAGGTCACACCTGTTCCCATGCCGAACACAGCAGTTAAGCTCTTCAGCGCCGATGGTAGTCGGGTTTACCCCCGTGAGAGTAGGACGCCGCCACGTCATTTGAAAATCTTCAGGACTTATTCCTGAAGATTTTTTGTTTTATATTAAAACTCATTCCACTTCTTCTATTAGAAATCTACTTTCTTTAAATTTCATGTATAAGGTTGATAGATTCGGAGATACTAAGTGTAAAGGCTTAGTGATTAAAGAGAGGAGGAGAACGAGTGAGTCGTAAAGATCATTGCAGTATTTGTGAGAGAGAAACAGAAAAGGGAATTTATCTATTACGAGTTTTTATTTGTGAAGATTGTGAGGAAGAGATGATCGACACACCTGCTGATGACCCGAAATATGATTACTTTGTGAAACGTATGGCCAAAGCCCATCGTTCGATGATTCCGTCTTAATATAAATGAGCGTAGCAGCTATGAAGAAGAATACACATCCATCCTTGTATGCAGGGTGGATTTTTTATTGTCTAGAAAGATAAAATCCATTCGAGCCAAAGCTTATTTATATGCTTCGTGTCCATCAGAGATCCTGATCCTTTGTTCCAGGCCGATGTGTATTGCTTGTCTGGGACTATTTATGTAAGCTTGAACATGGAAGAAGGTGATTTATATGGACCCCACATATATGCCGCTGTACGAAGCGCTTAAACGGAATATAGAACGAAATCCTTTATCTTTTCATGTCCCTGGCCACAAGTATGGAAAAGTGTTTGAGAAGCAGGCGCATGAAAAGTTTCAATCAATCTTACAGTTGGATGCCACGGAAGTAGAAGGTCTGGATGATCTGCATGCTCCCGAAGGTGTGATTCAAGAAGCTCAACAAATGGCGAGTGATTTTTTTAATAGTGATCACACCTTTTTCCTAGTCAATGGTACAACGGTCGGTAACATGGCTATGATTTTATCTGTTTGTCAACCTGGGGGAAGAGATTATTGTGCAGAGAAACTGTCATAAGTCTGTACTGAATGCTCTTGAACTTTCGGGTGCATCCCCTGTATTTATTTCTCCAAGGTACGAAAAAGAAAC
Organism: Halobacillus litoralis; assembly: GCF_020524085.2. Lineage (NCBI taxonomy): Bacteria > Bacillati > Bacillota > Bacilli > Caryophanales > Bacillaceae > Halobacillus > Halobacillus litoralis. The sequence goes on along the minus strand of NZ_CP129016.1, from coordinate 856,684 downwards.
AGGACGCCATAGTCACGTTTCCCATCGGGATGTCGAGCAAGCATTGAAGGACCACCCTGAAAGTAAAGCCGTGTTTTTGACATATCCGGATTACTTTGGAAGGACATATTTGGAAAAGATTGCAGAAGTCATTCATAGCTACCGTATCCCCTTACTGGTTGATGAGGCTCATGGGGTTCATTTTCAATTGGGAAACTCCTTCCCAAAGGCTGCCTTAACGGCAGGCGCGGATAGTGTGGCCCAGTCTGCCCATAAGATGGCCCCAGCGATGACCATGGCTTCATTCCTTCACGTACAAGGAGACAGAATGGATCTGAACCGGGTTCGTCATTATTTGCAAATGCTCCAGTCGAGCAGTCCTTCCTATCCCCTTATGGCGAGCTTAGACGTGGCAAGGGCCTATTTAGCTTCATGGAAGCCCTCTGATAAGGAAAACTTGTTTGATTACTTAGAAAAAGTGAAGTCCTTGTTCAAGTCGTATAACTATTGGGAAGTAAGAGCTACGGATGATCCGTTGAAGCTTACGTTGGAGGTTCGAAGCGAAACAGGTTTTGACTGGGCGGATGCCTTGGATACCGTGGGAATTGTCCCGGAACTTGCAACAACGAATCAAGTTTTGCTCGTGTTTGGGCTCGCCCCGAGTGTAGATTTGATGCTATTGGAAGAACGGCTCAAGACCTTGGATTCCCAATTAAAAAAGCGAAGAAACCGTGCTACAATAATAGAGGATCAAATCCAATTTCCAGTGGTTCAGAAGCTGGAATACAGCTATTCGTTCATGCAAAGAATGGATGTGGTGAGAGTGGGTTGGCAAGAAGCTGCAGGATATGTGGCAGCAGAAGCCATCATTCCATATCCACCAGGCATTCCTTTAGTCATGAAAGGAGAGCGGTTGAATGAGCAGCACGTAGCTCAGGTGCACGCTTTGTTGAGTCAGGGTGCACGCTTTCAAAATACAGGTATGGAACAAGGTGTTCTTGTTTTTAAAGGAGAATAGATGTGAAAGGATTGTTTGTAACATTCGAAGGTGGCGATGGAGCTGGTAAATCCTCTATCCTGCGTGAGATTGGAAAAGAATTGAGAGAGCAAGGGTATTCTGTACTCGAAACGAGAGAACCTGGTGGGATCCGCATCGCGGAAAAGATACGGGAAGTGATCCTTGATCCTTCTCACACAGAAATGGACGGACGTACAGAAGCTCTGCTTTATGCGGCTGCACGCAGGCAGCACCTCGTGGAAAAAGTCATCCCGGCATTAAACGAAGGGAAAATCGTCCTTTGCGACCGGTTTGTGGATTCTAGTCTTGCCTATCAGGGAGTGGCAAGGGAACTTGGCCTGGAGGAAGTTTTTAAAATCAATGAATTCGCAATCGATGACCATATGCCGGATTTGACCTTGTTGTTTGATATCAAGCCTGAAAGAGGGTTGGAGAGGATTGCTGCGAACCAGGGAAGAGAGAAAAACCGTCTTGACCTTGAACACATCGATTTTCATGAAAAAGTCTATAATGCCTACCAACGACTGGCTGTACAAGATAAGAATCGTATCAAAGTCATTGATGCTGATCAGGAGTTTGAATCTGTGAAAAAAGATGCGTACCACGTTTTAAACGATTACCTGCCATCATAATTTCCAGCCATTTGTTATAATAGGAGAAAACACCCAACAGGAGGGTATGATTGCATGAAGATGATCATTGCGGTCGTTCAGGATAAAGATAGCAATCGTTTGACAGATGCTTTAGCAGAGAATGATTTTAAAACGACCAAACTATCAACGACAGGTGGATTCTTACGAGAAGGAAATACCACGTTCATGATCGGTTGTGGTGATGATGAAGTCGATGATGCTTTAGATATTATTAAAGATAATTGCAGCCAGCGTGAACAAATGGTTGCTCCTATTTCACCGATGGGTGGAAATGCGGACTCTTACATTCCAAAACCAGTAAAGGTCGAGGTAGGGGGAGCCACAGTATTTATTTTGCCGGTTGATTCCTTTTTTCAGTTTTAACTTAGAAGGGGTACAAGTATGAAGATCAATCAAGAAATACGGACACAGATGGATGCGGCAAAAAAACAATCCTCTCATCAGACGAACGGGAGGCCTAGTTTTGATGCGTTGGTCCAGTCCCAATCGCGGCAGCTTCAAGAAGCTCAATTGAATCGGCTGATGAATAGTATAACAGCACAGGGGGAACGGGTGGCAAGGGCTCGGTCCTTCCGTGATTTGGCTAAATATAAGCGTCTCATCCAAGATTTCATGAAAGAATCCGTTCAATATGGAATGAACTTGAAGCATTCTCATAGTTGGAATGCACATGGGCAGACTCGTAAGTTAACGATTGTAGAATCTGTCGATGAGAAGCTGTCTGAACTGACAGAGGCAGTCATGGATCAAGAAAAGCGGACGGTTGACCTGCTTGGACTGATCGGTGAAATCAAAGGGTTGCTCATTAATTTATATACGTAAGGACGGAAGTAGTATGCAGACTTGGACACAAATGAAAGACATCCAGCCTCTAGCTGCCCAGATGCTGATGAACAGTTTCAAAAAGGACCGCATTTCACATGCTTATTTATTTCAAGGAAACCGGGGAACGGGTAAGCGGGAGATGAGCATCCTTTTTGCGAAAAGCATCTTTTGCAAAAATAGAGAAGGGGCGGAACCTTGTCAAAGCTGCAGGGACTGCCACAGAATCGATTCAGGGAACCATCCTGATTTGCACTGGATTGAACCTGAGGGACAATCCATTAAAAAAGAACAAATTCTTCATTTGCAAAAAGAATTCACCTATACAGGCTTGGAGTCAAACCGAAAAGTGTACATCATCGTCGATGCAGAAAAAATGACGGTCAATGCTTCGAACCGTTTATTGAAATTTTTAGAGGAGCCGAGCCAGCAGACGACAGCTATGCTGCTGACAGAAAACGGTTCGACCATTCTCGATACCATCAGGTCCCGCTGTCAATTGCTCGCCTTTCAACCTTTGAACCCCTTGCGTATTCAGAAAAAATTGGTCGAAGAAGGCGTCTCTGAATCGAATGCGAGACTTTTGTCATCGTTAACGAATAACTTGACAGAAGCCCTCGAGATGAATGAAGATGAGTGGTTTGCGAATGTGCGAAAACTAGTGATACAATTAATTGAAGTGCTTCAAAATAAACCAAATGAAGGACTTTTGTTTATCAACCATCAGTGGATGCCTCATTTCAAAGAGCGACCGCAGCTGCAGCGTGGTCTGGATGTATTGATGCTCTGGTTTCAAGATGTAATTAACCAACTTTTGGACCGGGAAGAATCGATTATTTTTACGACAGAGAGAGAAAAATTAAACCAGGCAGCGATGCGTTGGTCACGTCAGTCGGCAGCGCGGAGCTTAACGGATATTCTTGAGGCGAAACGAAAGATAAATCAAAATGTCCATCCTAATTTAGTGATGGAACAACTTACCCTTCAACTACAGAGGTGATGATCGAATGATCGAAGTTGTAGGTGTCCGATTTAAGCAGGCGGGTAAGGTATATTATTTCGATCCGGGGGGACTGCGGATGACGACGGATGATTATGTCATCGTCGAAACCGTACGCGGGATCGAATTCGGAAAAGTTGTCATTGCTAATAAATCCATAGATGAAGAAGACGTTGTTTTACCTCTTAAAAAAGTCATCCGTATGGCAGATGATAAAGATAAAGTAACGGTGGATGAAAACAAAGACAACGCCGCAGAAGCTTACCGGGTTTGCGAGAAGAAAATCCGTGAACATAAATTGGACATGAATCTTGTGGATGTCGAATACACGTTTGATCGTAATAAAGTCATCTTCTACTTTACGGCTGATGGCCGTGTGGACTTCCGTACATTAGTCAAAGATCTTGCGTCTGTCTTTAAGACGAGGATCGAACTGCGCCAAATCGGTGTCAGGGATGAAGCGAAAATGCTCGGGGGGATCGGTCCATGTGGACGGATGCTTTGTTGCTCAACGTTTTTAGGTGATTTCGAACCTGTTTCTATAAAAATGGCCAAGGATCAGAACTTATCCTTGAACCCAGCGAAAATTTCTGGCCTTTGCGGCCGCTTGATGTGTTGTCTCAAGTATGAAAATGATGATTACGAAAATGCGAAGAAAGAGCTTCCTGACCTCGGTGAAAGCATTGCGACATCCTTCGGTAAAGGAAAAGTCGTCGGGCTTAATATGCTGGAGCGTATGGTCCAGATTGAATTCCGAGACAAAGAGCGTGTCCTTGAATACTCTCTGCAAGAGCTGATCGATGAAGGAGTTCTTCAAACCGAAGCCTCAGAATAAAGGGTGGAGTCGAGCGTGAAGAAGAAAGCCATATTTGAACAAGTATCCCATTTTGAAAGTCAAATCGGTGAGCTTTATGAACAGCTCGGCGATTTAAAAAAACAGCTGGCCTATCTCTTAGAAGAAAACCAGCATTTATCGCTTGAAAATCATCACTTGCGACAACGATTAGAGAAAGAGAATGAAAAAGAACAATCTTCCTCAGGGTCCAAACAGGACAAGGGTGCAGTTGTGGGGGGAAGGCTATGATAACCTCGCACGGCTATACGAAGAAGGCTTTCACATTTGTAATCTTCATTTTGGCAGCCCGAGAGATGAAGATTGTCTGTTTTGCTTATCTTTCTTGAACAAAAAGAAATAATTCCAGGTCCAAGCCTTTCCTTGCTCGTTCGAGGAAGGGCTCTCTTTATATCATGGCTGGGTTGGTTAAGAGTGGATTTCGAGATGTTTGCGTGAGTTAGGGGGGCTACGGGAAAAGGTTCGCTTTCCGTGGACGGGCGCTGAGCCTCCTCAAGCTACGCTCTGCGGGGTCTCAGCTGCCCCGCAAATCCCACAGGAGTCTCACCGTTTCCCAGCCACCATAAACTCACACGATCGTCTCGAAACTTAGTGTTAAAGTTATATATCATAGGAAATAGAGTGAAAAAAGAAAGGAAAGCGGAAATGGTTCAATTATATGGAGATGAACGAATTGATTTTTTATTAGCGAAAGAAAACATGCGGATTATACAAAGTCCGAGCGTATTCGCTTTTTCATTGGATGCGGTATTACTTGCTGACTTTACTTACGTACCAAAAACACGCGGAAAAATCCTGGATTTATGTACAGGTAACGGAGTTGTCCCTCTTTTTCTTTCCACGCGCTCCAGTGTTCCGATTACCGGAGTGGAAATTCAGGAGCGGCTTTATGATATGGCCCTCCGTAATATCGAGCTGAATGATCTCGGTGATCAACTTGATATGATTCATGGTGATTTGAAGGACATGCCTGGTCATTACGGAAATGACAAATTCGACCTTGTCACGTGCAACCCTCCTTATTTTCCTACTCCCAAAGCGGATGAACAGAACTTGAATGAGCATTTGGCAATCGCAAGGCACGAAATCCACTGCAGTTTAGAAGACGTGGTAGAGTCCTGCAGCAGGCTGGCCAAGTCCGGGGGCAAAGTATCTATGGTACATCGCCCAGATCGTATGGTAGAAATCATTCAGTTATTCAAGAAGTACAAGTTGGAACCGAAACGGATGCAACTCGTATATCCAAAAGAAGGAAAAGAGGCGAACATTCTTCTGATGGAAGGGGTCAGAGATGGAAAGCCAGGGCTGAAAATTTTACCACCGCTATACGCTCTTACGAAAGATGACGAATATACTCAAGAACTAAGGGAAATTCTTTATGGAGAATAGTCATTTTGTCTATATGCTCAAATGTAAAGATGGGACCCTTTATACCGGTTACACCAACAATCTGGAAGCTAGATTAGATAAGCATCAGAGCGGCAAAGGGGCCAAGTACACAAGAGGTAGAGGGCCGCTCGTACTGGAAGCTTATGAAGTGTATGAGACGAAGTCAGAAGCCTTACAACAAGAATACCGGCTGAAACGAATGACAAGGAAAGAGAAAGAAAATTGGATCAAACAAAGAAAGGAAGGGGTGAGCTTGAATGAACGTACAAAAAAGTTTCACGGATCATGATCTAGGGACGCTTTATATCGTCCCCACTCCCATCGGTAACTTGGAAGATATGACCTTCCGTGCGGTCAACACTTTAAAAGAAGTGGACATGATTGCTGCCGAGGATACGAGAAATTCTAGAAAATTGCTCAATCACTTTGAAATCTCTACAACACTGGTCAGTTACCATGAACATAATAAACATACGAAAGGACCGGAGTTGCTTGAAAGAATTCGTGATGGACAGAACATTGCCATCGTCAGTGATGCCGGCATGCCTGGAATATCAGATCCTGGAACAGATCTTGTCCAAAGAGCGGTGGAGGCAGATGTGCCAGTCGTTGTTCTGCCAGGTGCGAATGCCGCCTTGCCTGCGCTCGCCGGATCAGGTCTTTCTACGGAAGGGTTCTACTTTCATGGATTTCTTCCTAGGAAAAAGAAAGATCGCGCCGCCGTTTTACAGCAACTTCAATCCGTTCAAGTAACCCTGGTTTTTATGAATCTCCACACCGATTGAAAGAGATGTTGAGCCATGTCCATGAAGTGTTTGGAAATCGAAAAGCCTCGCTGGTCCGGGAATTAACGAAACGGTATGAAGAATATGTCCGTGGGGATTTGGGTGAACTAGTCGACTGGGCCCATTCTGAACAAGTCCGTGGGGAGTTTTGTGTAGTGATTGAAGGATCAGAGGATGTAGAATCGGAGGAGAGCCAGTGGTGGACCCGCTTATCTGTCGTCGATCACGTCCAGCACTATATCGAAAACAATGGAATGAGGAATAAAGAAGCGATAAAACAGACGGCTTTAGACAGGAAGCTTCCGAAACGGGAAGTGTACCAGGCCTATCACGTAGAAGAATAATATAAGAAACATGAAAAAACCCCTTACTGTCAGGCCTGTGAACAGTAAGGGGTTGCTTTAACATATGTCTTTTTCTCTCTGTAACCAGTAAATCGTCTCTTATCTATTTATCTATTTATCTCTATATCTTATTTATTTTAGGTTGTCTTGTAATTCTGAAAGCAGCATTTGCGCGCCTTCTTTGCTTAGGACTAGGTTGCCGTTTGCCAGTTTCATATTTTCATCTGAAACTTCCCCTGTGACATGGCAAGTCATGTTGGGCTTATATTTTTTTAGAACGATGCGATCATCGTCTACATAAATCTCCAACGCGTCCTTTTCGTTAATGCCTAATGTGCGGCGGAGTTCGATCGGAATAACCACGCGACCGAGCTCGTCGACTTTACGTACGATACCTGTAGATTTCATATTTCTGTCTCCCCTCAATCAAAAGTTTTGCTGTCATGTTTCGACATATGTCTCGACAATATAGTACCAACCATTCCCAGACGTGTCAATTACTTAAAAAGGGATAAGAATTTCCAACTCCACATACTGGTGAGGGTATTGAAAATGGGTGAGTGAAGCGTTTCATCCAGGCCTCATTCCATCTCAACCCATCCCTTTCATCCCATATATGGTTGGTTTATCCAACATGTCTATATACATTTCATTTTACCAGAGTATTTACAGATGTGAAATTATAATGTTTGGTTCTTTTGACAGTTTTAAGTAAAATTCGGTATATTTTAATGTTAGGAATGGAAATAAAGGAGATAAATCGATAGAATGATACCATGACCTTTTATGACTTATGGTATGAAGATTTTGAGGAGGGAACAGGATGCCTGAGGAAAACAAGACGTTTTATATAACGACACCTATTTATTACCCTAGTGGTAATTTGCATATTGGACATGCTTATACAACCGTAGCTGGTGATGCAATGGCCCGCTACAAACGTTTGCGGGGTTACGATGTGATGTATCTGACCGGAACGGATGAGCATGGACAGAAGATCCAGCGGAAGGCAGAGGAAAAAGGAGTCTCCCCACAAGCTTACGTTGATGATATTGTGAGTGGAATTAAACAATTATGGGATAAACTCGATATTTCCTATGATGACTTCATTCGTACAACACAGGATCGCCACAAAGTAGTGGTAGAGAAAATTTTCGATCACTTAATGAAAAAAGGCGACATTTACTTGGATGAGTATGAAGGTTGGTACTGTACTCCGTGTGAATCCTTTTTCACAGAACGTCAGCTTGAAGACGGCCGCTGCCCGGATTGTGGCGGTGAAGTAGAAAAAGTAAAAGAGGAATCCTACTTCTTCAAGATGAGCAACTATGTCGACCAATTGCTTGAGTTCTATGAAAAGAACCCGACATTCATTCAGCCGGAAAGCCGTAAGAATGAAATGATCAACAACTTCATCAAACCAGGTCTTGAAGACTTGGCTGTTTCCCGGACGACATTCGATTGGGGAATTGGAGTACCATGAAATGAGAAACACGTCATTTACGTATGGATTGATGCGTTAAGTAATTATATTACAGCGCTTGGTTACGAAAGTGATGATGATTCCAAATACCAAAAATACTGGCCGGCAGATGTTCAGCTTGTAGGGAAAGAGATTGTACGTTTCCATACCATCTATTGGCCGATCATGCTTATGGCTTTGGATCTTCCTTTACCGAAGCAGGTATTTGCCCATGGATGGATCTTAATGAAAGATGGAAAAATGTCCAAATCCAAGGGGAACGTCGTGGACCCTGTTCAGCTGAGTGATCGTTATGGTCTTGATGCTCTACGTTACTACTTGCTTCGTGAAGTACCATTCGGCTCTGATGGGGTCTTTACACCAGAAGCATTCGTTGAACGTACGAACTATGACCTTGCGAATGACCTCGGAAACCTGTTGAACCGTACAGTGGCGATGATCAGTAAATATTTCGATGGTGAAATTCCAGCTCTGAAACTAGGCGAAGATGAATTTGATCAAAGCCTTGAAAAACTTGCCCAAGAGACGAGAATCTCTGTCGAAGACTCCCTAGAGAACATGGAGTTTTCTGTGGCTCTTGCAGATCTTTGGAAATTCGTCAGCCGTACGAATAAATATATTGATGAGACGCAGCCTTGGGTTCTGGCTAAAGATGAAAACCAAAAAGAACGCCTTGGTAATGTGATGGCTCACCTGGCTGAATCTCTACGTCAAATCGCCGTTATGCTTCAGCCGTTCTTGACGCAGACACCTGAGCGTATCTTCCAGCAGCTCGGAGTAACAGCAGATGATCATAAAGCATGGGAAAGCCTAGTCGAATTTGGAATTCTTCCAGCTGGGACGAAGGTACAAAAAGACCAGCCGATCTTCCCGCGTCTCGATGCGGATGAGGAGACTCAAATCATTAAAGACATGATGAAGAAATCAGCTCCTCAAAAAGAAGAGAAGAAAGAAGAGAAAAAGGATCAAGCAGAAGAAGTAACGATCGATGATTTCATGAAGCTTGATTTCCGTGTCGCCGAAGTCATGAAAGTCGATAAGGTGAAAAAAGCAAATAAGCTGCTGAAAATTCAACTGGATCTTGGGTATGAGCAGCGCCAAGTCGTTTCTGGCATTGCCGAACACTACACTCCGGAAGACCTTGTTGGTAGAAAAGTCATTTGCGTAGCCAACTTGAAGCCGGTCAAACTCCGTGGAGAATTGTCAGAAGGGATGATTCTTGCGGGTGAAGATGACAATGGCTTATCTTTAGCATCCGTTGACCAGACATTGAAGAATGGTACGAAAGTGAAATAACACATGAACAAAAAGGGAAAGCTCACCATAGTGCTTTCCCTTTTTTTGCATAACGATTATTTGATAAGGGTGGGAAAATGAATGTTGTTTGATACGCACGTCCACTTGAATGCAGATCAATTCGATGAGGACTTAGAAGAAACGATTGAAAGAGCTCAAGAAGCTGGTGTCCAGTATATGACAGTTGTAGGATTCGATAGGAAAACAATTCCGAAAGCGATGAAAATTGCCGAACGGTATGAAAACATCTATGCAGCTGTAGGTTGGCATCCGGTTGATGCCATTGATATGACAGATGAGGACCTTCAGTGGATCGAGGAATTATCTCAGCATCCTAAAGTCGTCGCGATTGGCGAGATGGGACTCGATTATCATTGGGATAAATCACCAAAGGATGTCCAAAAGGAAGTGTTCCGCAAACAGATCCATCTGGCAAAGAAAGTGAAGATGCCAATCATCATCCACAACCGTGAGGCAACCGATGATATCGTTGAAATTCTTAAAGAAGAGAATGCAGCGGAAGTTGGAGGAATCATGCACTGTTATAGCGGTCCGGTCGAGACGGCAAAAGAATGCATCGATATGAACTTTATGATCTCTTTAGGTGGTCCGGTCACTTTTAAAAATGCAAAATTACCGAAAGAAGTGGCCAAAGCAGTGGACCTTGAGCATTTGCTGGTGGAAACGGACTGCCCGTTTCTTGCTCCGCATCCGAACCGCGGGAAACGAAATGAGCCTGCCTATGTGAAGCTTGTTGCGGAACAAATCGCCGAGTTGAAGGAAATTTCGTATGAAGAGGTCAGCAAAACGACAACCTCGAACGCCCTCGAATTTTTTGGAATCCAGTCGCAATAACGGGGACCTTGGAGGGTATATTACAAGATCCACCCAATTGTATGGGAACTGTAACATGTTTGTTATGTTAATCGTCTAGGTAAAATAGCATAATAGAGGAGTCAGTGATGGTCATGCTGGCTCCTCTATTTTTGTGTAAAGAGGATCCATTTGACATGAGTTTGTCACTTGACTACAATAAAACGCGTGCTTTAGAAAGGAGGCCAAAGGATGAAAATAGGAAAACTGTTAAAATCAGCCATTAGTCACATGATGGTATGGGCAACTGTGATTGCCGTCCTATGCATCGCCTTTTTAGTAACCGTTTCGTATGAAGCTACTAAAGCTTCTGTACAAGTGACACAAAACGGGCAGAAAGAACTGATACGCACTCATGCTGATACAATTGATGAATTATTATCAGAGCTCAATGTCACTGTCCAACAACATGATGAATTATCACATAACTTATCCGATCCGGTTGAATATGGAATGGATGTCACGTACATAGCATCTAAGTCTATCAATCTAGCCATCGATCGTAACCATACAGAAGAATACTTTACAACAGCCTCGACGGTGGAGGAGTTCTTTGAGCAGGAGGGTCTTGAGTTTAAGGAACGGGATGAATTATCCCATGATCCTGATGCTCTCATTGAAGAAGGCATGGATATTAAAGTCCAGCAGGCCTTCCAAGTGACCGTCAATGATGGTGGGAAATCCGAAGCAGTCTGGACGACCGCCTCCACGGTTGACGAATTGCTTCAAAAAGAGGGAATCACCCTGAATGAACTGGATGAATTGAATCTCAATGAAGAAGAAGAGCTTTCCTCTGATAAAAAGGTCATGATTACAAGAGTCGAAAAAGTGACGGATATTGTGGAAGAGGAAGTTGACTTCACAGTGGAAACAAAGAAAGACCATTCTCTTCCGAAAGGGGAAAAGAAAGTCGTTTCCAATGGGGAAAAAGGTTTGATTACGAAGGAATACGAAGTAATCTTAAAAAACGGCGAGGAAGCAAGCCGTGAACTGGTCGAAGAAACAGTGGAACAAGAGAGCAAGACAGAAGTAGTTGCTCTTGGCACGAAAGTAGAGAAGAAAGCAACAGCTGCTGCTTCAAGTTCTTCCAACTCGTCAAGCTCTTCCCGGTCTTCTTCCAGTCAAGCTTCTACAACGGTATCGCGAAACGATACAAGTGGAGCGAAGACCTTATATATGCATGCCACAGCCTACACGGCCAACTGTGCAGGATGTTCCGGCATTACGGCTACAGGCATCAACTTGAAAGCGAATCCTAACAAAAAAGTCGTAGCCGTTGACCCGAACGTCATTCCACTTGGAAGTCGTGTCTGGGTAGAAGGATATGGGTATGCCATTGCCGGAGACACAGGTGGAGCCATCAACGGAAACCGAATCGATTTATTCGTTTCTTCCAGGAGCGAAGCGCTTAAGTTTGGGTCTCGCAATGTAAAAGTTAAAATATTGGATTAATGGAGATAGCAGAGGAATCGTTCCTCTGCTTTTTTCCGTGTATAGAGTCGTGGTATGCTATGGAAAGATGATGAAGGGAACGCAACAGGAGGAAGGTACGTGAAAATTAAAGAAGTGATTGTCGTGGAAGGGAAAGATGATACCGCCCGAATTAAATCAGCCGTGGATGCAGATACCATTGAGACAAATGGATCTGCGATTGATGAGCGTGTTCTTGAGCAAATCAAACATGCCCATGAAAAAAGAGGAGTCATCATTTTTACAGATCCCGATTACCCTGGAGAACGGATCAGGCATATCGTAAGTCAGCATGTTCCTGCATGCAAGCATGCCTTTTTACCAAAACATCGTGCGCGCGCCAAACATGATAAAGGAATCGGTATCGAACATGCCTCGATTGCCGATATTCAGGAAGCACTGTCTGCGGTTTATGAACTAATGGATATCCATGAAGGCGAAATTGGAAAAAGTGACCTCGTCAACTACGGTCTCATCGGAGGGCCAAAAGCCTCTAAGCGTCGTGAAAAATTGGGGATCGTCCTCAAAATTGGCAAGACGAACGGAAAACAATTGCTAAAACGATTGAATATGTTCCACATTACATCCCACCAGCTAAATGAAGCGATGGATCAGATCATACAGGAGGAAAGAGATGAACAGTAAAGCAGTAGCCACACCGACAAGAACAAAAGAAATTTTGCAGGCCTACGGGTTCTCATTTAAGAAAAGCTTGGGGCAAAACTTCTTAATTGATGTAAACATTTTAAAAAAATATCATTACAGAGGCTGGAATTGACCGTTCAGCAAGTGCGATAGAAATTGGACCAGGAATTGGGGCTTTGACAGAACAGTTGGCTCAACATGCCGACCGTGTCGTTGCCTTCGAGATCGATCAGCGTCTCCTTCCGATTTTGGAAGAAACCCTTGGTTCCTATGACAATGTTGAAGTCATCAACCAGGATATTCTTAAAGCGGATGTCACCCGTGTGATTGCTGAGCATTTCAAACCAGGACAACCGGTCCGTGTCGTAGCTAACCTTCCTTATTATATTACGACGCCGATTTTAATGAAACTTCTGATGGATCGATTGCCGATCGACAGCATTACGGTCATGATCCAGAAAGAAGTGGCGGATCGTATGGCTGCTGAACCGAATACGAAAAGTTACGGTTCTCTTTCCATAGCCGTCCAGTATTATACAGAAGCAAGTGTCGTCTTAAATGTACCTAAGACCGTCTTTATGCCCCAGCCGAATGTCGATTCTTCTGTTTTGCATCTGGAAATGAGGGAGAAACCGCCTGTTGAGGTTGAGGATGAAGAATTCTTTTTTTGACGTCGTTAAAGCAACATTCGGTCAGCGTCGAAAAACGTTAATGAACAACTTAGCCCGTCATTTCAAAGGAGAAATGGATAAGGAAGAGCTCAGAAACCGCCTGGAAAAGGTCGACATTGAACCATCTCGACGTGGAGAATCGTTGTCGATGCAGGAATTCGCCGATCTAGCCAACGTTTTATATAAGTAGCACAAAGCCCATGTTCACACATACACTACAGTAGTGTATAGAGTGAGGTGGGGAAGTGATGATATCAAGTGGAGACCTTGTAACACGGAAATCCTATCAGCACGACATCATTTTTCGAGTGAAGACAGAGAAGGGACCGCTCTTAAAATTGATGGGCGAACATGTACGACTCGAGGCCGACGCCCCTCTCGATGATCTTGAAAAAGTAACTGGAGCTGAGTATCACCGTAGAAAAAGTGAAGTGGATGAGAAAGAAGCCTATTCCTACCGTTTGTTTCGTCAGGATTACAGGCTCCTTAAAGAAAAAAGGGAAGCAGAAGCGGGAAGCGGGTATGCAGATAAGAAAGAAACCAATTACTTTCAAATACCGCCCCGTATTCTTCATATAGATGGAGATCCATTGTTTTTGAAAAAGTGTATTGCTTTATATGAACAACTTGGATTGCAAGTTCATGGACAATACCTTCACGAGAAAGAAATGCCGAACCAAGTCCTGTCTCTAATCGAAAAAGTGCACCCGGAAATTGTCGTTTTGACGGGGCATGACTCTTACTCAAAAGCGAAAGGAACCGTCAGGGAGTTAGAGTCTTATCGTCACTCCAAATACTTTGTAGAAGCTGTCAGGAACATACGGAGAAAATATCCGAATTTTGATCAGATGGTCGTATTTGCAGGGGCCTGCCAATCCCATTTTGAGTCCATCATCAGAGCAGGAGCGAACTTCGCGAGCTCCCCCGCCCGAGTAAACATTCACGCCATCGATCCGGTCTACGTCGCTGCACGTGTAGCATACACTTCGTTCATGGACCATATCAACATATGGGAAGTCATTCGCAATACCATAAGTGGAGAAGATGGCCTTGGCGGAATTGAAACCAAAGGATTGCTCCGCATCGGCATGCCTTACACCGAAAACCAAACCGAAGAAACCGAAGAACCATAAAACAAAGCCGTCATCTCCCCATGACGGCTTTTTCATATTCATTGTTCAACTAACTGGCAGGATTGTGTAAGACTTAGTTTCGAGATGTGTCCGGGGTTCGTTGCCTTGTTGGGTGTTAGGGGTGGTCGAGAAGCTACTCGCTTTCCTGCGGGGATGACGGCAAGCCTCCTCGTGCTACGCACTGCGGGGTCTCGCCAGCCAATCCATTCCCGCGGGAGTCTCGCAGCTTCCCAACCACCCTTTTCGATGTAAGGGAGAAACGAACCCTTGTACCAAGTAGGGTGGTTCTTCCACTATCCACTGTTAGAGGTGTAAAGCGCTGTGGATCATGCTTTAACGTATCTAGTCATCCACTTCCCATAATCATACGATCTGCCTTTTCAGGAGTGGTTTCGAGAATCTTCCTTGGCAAAGGGGCGAGGGAAACGGTGAGACTCCTATGGGACGTGTGGGACAGGTGAGACCCCGGAAGGCGTAGCCTGAGGAGGCTCAGCGCCCGCCCGATGGAAAGCGAACCTTTTCCCGTAGCCCCTAGAATCACACAAACGTCTCGAAACTGAGTCTTCAACAATCGGGAGCTTTAGTGGGAGAAGGTTATGTACGGAATTTGAGTGAAAGAAAAAAGTTTACATACTTTTCCTCTAAATGGATAAGCTAACCAGGACCGATTATTTATATCATTCTGTTGCAATGTGAATGCGCAGTTGGTATAATTAATAATTTTATTTGACTTTGTCCCATGTCTGTGGTAAACTAAATTACAGTGAGGTGGAGTGCAGTGGCTAAAACGTTAGTAGAAATCAAGCAATCCCTTGAAGGGCAAATTGGTAAACGCCTAACTTTGAAAGCAAACGGCGGACGCCGTAAAACAATCGAGCGATCCGGTGTACTGGCAGAAACATATCCTGCCGTTTTCATTGTAGAGTTGGATCAAGAAGAAAATGCTTTTGAACGTGTATCTTACAGCTATGCAGATGTACTTACAGAGACAGTCGAATTGAACTTCGACGACCTACAGACTATGGCACTTGAGCAGTGAACCCACCGTTTGCTGCTTTTTTATTTTGTCTGCAATACAAAATATCATTCACTAAGATAAAGAAGGAATCATTACCATCCTTACATACAACTCCCTTGCTTGTCCGTTACATGTTTCGCACATACTAACGTTGTCGTAGCTTTAGTGAAAGCGAAAGGAGCTGAAGACGATGGGACGTAAGCGCAGCATGATGTCCGATTCGTTGAAAGAGGAAATCGCGAGAGAACTTGGGTTTTACGACAAGGTAGAAAAAGACGGATGGGGCGGCATTTCTGGGCGGGATGCCGGCAATATGGTAAAACGAGCAATTCAAATGGCAGAAGAACAAATGGTGAACAACCAACAGTAAGCTTTTACCCCTGGCGCTTGATGCTCCGGGGGCTTTTTCCTTTCCCGCGCCTCTCACCAACCCATTAAATATGGTACAATGCTTTCAGAATCATATGGAAGAAGAGGTGCTTACATGCAAATACTTGAAAAAGCTCCTGCGAAAATTAATTTGTCTCTTGATGTTTTACATAAACGAGCGGACGGATTTCATGAAGTAGAGATGGTCATGACAACTGTAGATCTTGCGGATCGCATTGAATTGACTCTCCTCTCTGAAGATGAAATCAAAGTGGAATCGGAAAGCCGTTTTGTTCCGAACGATGAGCGAAATCTAGCCTATCGTGCGGCCAAATTGCTGAAAGATCGATTCCGTGTGACTCAAGGAGTAAAGATCTTTATTGAAAAGAACATTCCTGTAGCTGCTGGGCTTGCAGGTGGTAGCAGTGATGCGGCAGCTGTCCTCCGAGGTGTGAACCGGATGTGGGGACTAGGGTTGAGCATGGATGAATTAGCTGAACTAGGATCTGAAATTGGTTCAGACGTGTCTTTTTGCGTGTATGGAGGAACGGCACTTGCAACCGGGCGAGGGGAAAAAATCCAGCACCTGCCTGCCCCTCCGCCGTGTTGGGTGGTCCTTTCTAAACCAACGCTTGGTGTATCGACCCAGTCGGTCTATAAGAATCTTGATTTGAGTGCTGCTCACCATCCGAATACAAAAGCCATGGTAAAAGCTTTGAATGAAGGAAACTATGACGGTATTTGTCAGAACGTCGGCAATACCCTTGAAGGTGTGACGCTTCAGATGCATGAGGAAGTCGGTCAAATCAAAGAGCAGATGAAACAGGCAGGGGCTGATGCGGTTCTTATGAGCGGAAGTGGACCGACTGTCTTTTCCATTGTTGAACACGATGCTCGAGCCCAAAGAATTTATAACAGTTTAAAGGGTTTTTGTACGGAGGTTTTCATGGTTCGTATGCTTGGTTACAGTGAACCACTTGATAAATAACGTACGAATTTGTTATATTTAATGAAAACATTCGGATTTAGAGGTGTCTTTGTATGAAAAGAAGCGAAAGACTTGTCGCTATGACTCATTATATTCTCGATCGACCACGAGAGCTTATTTCTCTTCCTTTTTTCTCAGAAAAGTATGATGCTGCGAAATCATCCATCAGTGAAGATTTAGGAATCATAAACAAAATGTTTCAACATGAGGGAATCGGTTATTTGGAGACGATTTCTGGAGCGGCAGGGGGGAGTGAAATATATTCCTGCTTTCTCAAAAGAAGAAAGCCATCGTTTCGTTGAAGAGTTATGTGAGAAATTAGAGGATCCCGCGCGACTCCTCCCAGGTGGCTATTTATTTATGAGTGACCTGCTTGGAGATCCGGAAACGACGCGTAACATCGGCAAGCTGTTCGCTTCTGCTTTTCGTGATAAAGA
The DNA here is from genome assembly GCF_020524085.2 of Halobacillus litoralis. Lineage (NCBI taxonomy): Bacteria > Bacillati > Bacillota > Bacilli > Caryophanales > Bacillaceae > Halobacillus > Halobacillus litoralis. The sequence goes on along the minus strand of NZ_CP129016.1, from coordinate 839,458 downwards.
CATCGATGTGGTCATGACGGTAGCAACGAAAGGTATTCCTCTCGCTTACGCCGTCGCTTCCTACTTGAACGTTCCTGTAGTGATTGCCAGGAGAGATCCGAAAATTTCTGAAGGGTCAACGGTGAGCATTAATTATGTATCCGGTTCGACGCGGAAGATTCAAACGATGGTTCTAACCAAGAGATCTCTCCCTCAAGGGTCAAGGGTCTGCATTATTGATGACTTCATGAAAGCTGGTGGAACCATCAATGGTATGCGGAATTTATTAATGGAATTCGATGCAGAATTAGCAGGAATTGGTGTGCTTGCTGAAGCGGAAGATGAAGAAGAAGATCGTGTCGTGGATGATTATTTATCGGTGGTACAGATCATTAATGCGGATGAACGTAAATCCTCCATCGAAGTCCGGCCTGGAAACTTGTTAAAAAATATATAAAAAATATTTATTGAAGAAAGCCCTCATCCTTTTGTATGGGGGCTTTCTTCATGGTTTTACAGTTAAATAAACAGAATCATAAAAATTTTTTAGAAAAATTAGCAGGATTTTTTCCCGTTTTGTGGAATTTGTCTTACATAAGTTCTTTTGTATAAAAGGTGGTGAATCTAATGGAAGTAACTGACGTAAGACTGCGACGCGTGAATACTGATGGAAGAATGCGAGCAATTGCTTCTATTACCTTGGACCAGGAGTTTGTTGTCCATGACATACGGGTGATTGATGGCAACAATGGACTGTTCGTGGCGATGCCGAGCAAACGTACTCCGGATGGGGAGTTTCGTGACATTGCACACCCGATTAATTCAGGTACTCGTGGAAAGATCCAAGACGCTGTACTTGAAGCTTATCACCGTGCTGGTGATGAGGAAGAAGCTGAGGTGGAATTCGAAGAAGCCGGCGCTTCCTAATACTTACGCACAACAAGAGTCTAACCGAACCAGGTTAGACTCTTTTTTTGGTCCCAAACCTTGGTGGGATTTCCGTCCGTGTTCCTCCTCTAAATGTTGAAATACGTGTTGTATTGAGATATGATTCAAAGTGGATATTTAGGATGGAGGTACGTTCATGACTAATCGATATGCTGTCGTTCTAGCCGCTGGCCAAGGCACACGTATGAAATCAAAACTTTATAAGGTTTTGCATCCTGTATGTGGTAAGCCGATGGTCCAGCACGTTGTCGACCAGTTGAATAAACTAGATTTGCAAGAATTGATCACCGTTGTAGGTTTTGGTGCTGAAAAAGTTCAGGAACAGCTTGGTGAAGATAGTCATTATGTCATCCAGGAGGAACAGTTGGGAACAGGACACGCTGTTTTGCAAGCGGATGATATTCTGGCAGATAAAGACGGGACGACCGTGGTCGTTTGTGGCGATACACCATTGTTGACAGGAGAAACGCTGCAAAAGCTTCTGGATCATCATGATGCAGAAGGGGCGAAGGCGACGGTTTTGACTGCCCATGCCGAAGACCCACATGGGTACGGACGCGTCATCCGTGGCGGAAATGGCCAGGTGGAACGAATTGTAGAGCAAAAAGATGCGTCTGATGAAGAACAGGCCATTCAAGAAATCAATACAGGTACGTATTGCTTTGATAATGCGATGTTGTTTGATGCACTTAAAAACGTCTCCAATGACAATGTACAGGGCGAATATTACCTGCCAGATGTCATTGAAATCCTGAAAGGTCAGGGCGAAACAATCAGTGCTTATCAAACACCGGAGTTTTCGGAATCTCTTGGTGTTAATGATCGTGTGGCTTTGTCAAAAGCAGAAAAGCTAATGAAACAACGAATTAACGAGCAACATATGAGAAACGGGGTTACGCTCGTCGATCCTGATCAAACGTATATTGGTCCGGATGTGACCATAGGAAGAGATGTTGTCATCTATCCTGGAAGCGTTTTGGAAGGGAAAACGACGATTGAAGATGATGCCCTTATTGGTCCACACTCTACAATTACAAACAGTCACGTAGGTAGTGAGACGACCATTAAGCAGAGTGTCGCTGCTGATAGTAAAATCGGATCCCGTGTACAGATTGGGCCTTTTGCTCATATCCGTCCGCAATCGTCTCTAGGTGACGATGTGAAAGTCGGAAACTTTGTGGAAGTGAAAAAGGCTTCCTTCGGCGATGGAAGTAAAGCTTCTCACCTAAGTTATATCGGTGATGCGGAAGTCGGAAGTGGTGTCAACATCGGCTGTGGAACCATAACGGTAAACTACGATGGAGAGAACAAGCATTTGACGACGATTGAAGATGATGCATTCATCGGATGCAATTCAAACTTGATCGCTCCTGTCACTGTAGGAAAAGGCGCTTATGTGGCTGCGGGCTCCACGATTAATCAGGATGTCCCATCCGAGGCTTTGTCTATTGCCCGTTCCCGTCAGACGAATAAAGAAGGCTATGCAAGTAAAATGAAATCGATCAAAAAAGATTAACGGAGGGTTCCATCCATGGCAACTGGATATAAGGATTCAAAACTGAAAGTATTCTCACTCAACTCAAATCCTGAGTTAGCGAAAGAGATTGCTGATAACATCGGCGTCGAGCTAGGTAAATGTACAGTCACGAGCTTTAGTGACGGAGAGATTCAAATCAACATTGAAGAAAGTATCCGTGGGTGTGATGTGTATGTTGTCCAATCCACATGTGAGCCTGTCAATCAACACATCATGGAACTCCTAATCATGATCGATGCTCTAAAACGTGCATCAGCAAGATCAATCAATATTGTCATGCCATACTACGGTTATGCAAGACAAGACAGAAAAGCGCGTGCCCGTGAACCGATTACGGCGAAGTTAATTGCTGATCTGCTAGAAACGGCAGGAGCTTCCCGCGTATTGATGCTTGATCTACACGCACCTCAAATTCAAGGATTCTTCAACTTGCCGATCGATCACCTTGTCGGTGTTCCGATTCTATCCGACTATTTTGAGGAAAAGAATTTTGAGGATGTTGTCATCGTTTCTCCTGACCATGGAGGCGTAACACGTGCCCGTAAAATGGCGGATCGTCTAAAAGCCCCTATCGCTATCATTGATAAGCGTCGTCCGCGTCCAAACGTTGCAGAAGTCATGAACATTGTCGGTAACATTGAAGGCAAGACCGCGATTTTAATCGATGACATTATTGATACGGCGGGCACTATTACACTGGCGGCCAATGCTCTTGTCGAGAACGGCGCCAAAGAAGTGTTTGCTTGTTGTACGCACCCTGTTCTATCAGGACCTGCCATCGAGCGTATTGATAATTCGAAAATTAAAGAGCTTGTGGTCACAAACACGATTCCGCTTGGTGAAGAGAAATCAAGCGAGAAAATTACAGAGCTTTCTGTAGCTGGCTTGATCAGTGAAGCCATTGTTCGTGTTCATGAACGTCAATCCATTAGTATTTTATTTGATTAATTTTGAATAATTAGGTTTAACTCTTGTTTTTAACGGGAAACTGAAATAATGATTGGTAAATTACTGGAGGTTGATTAATTTGGCTATTACATTAAAAGCAAATCAAAGACAAAATCTCAAGCAATCTGTAACCCGTGAACTTCGCCTGGAAGGAAACATTCCTAGTGTCGTATACGGGAAGGATAAAGAACCGATCACGGTTGCTGTTAACAGCATAGAGTTACTTAAAACCGTACGTGATGAAGGTAAGAACGCGATTATCTCTCTTGATATCGATGGAAAAGACACCGTGGATGTCATGCTGCATGAATATCAAGTCGATCCATTGAAAGATGAATTGATCCACGCAGACTTTTATGTTGTAAACATGTCTGAGGAGATGGATGTTGAAGTTCCTGTACACTTAGAAGGTGAAGCGGCAGGAAGTAAAGAGGGCGGCGTTGTTCAGCAGCCACTTTACGATTTGGCTGTCCGCGCGAAACCGCGTGATATTCCTGAGGAAATCGTTGTTGACATTTCAGAACTGAATATCGGTGACAGCATTATGGTTGGTGACTTGAAAGAGTCCAAAAACTATGAGATTACCGAAGACGAAAATACGACGATTGTATCTGTTACTCCTCCGGAAGAGATGCCGGAAGATGAGCCAGATACAGATGCTGATGCTGAACCTGAAGTCATTAATGAGAAATCAGAGGATGCAGAAGAAGATTCCGAAGAAAAAGAAGAGTAATGGGATACACACAAAGGGCGTGGCCAAGAAGGCGCGCCCTTTTTAATCGTTCACCTTTTATATTCTTGGGGGCATAAGTCAATCAATGGTGTTAAAGAAGCTTTATAACCGTTGATGGGCTTATGCTATTGGTATACCCAAATTCACCTTTTCCCGCGGTTTAAGAATCCGGGTTAAGGGGATTGTATAAACACACGACAGATGAGGAACAAGTTTTTGAATGGATGAAACGCATTTTGACATCTTTCCGCGTTTCCTTTTGATATAATGAATCAATAGTATAAAGACAGAAAAGGAAGTTATGTATGAAGTGTATAGTAGGACTTGGAAATCCAGGGAAAAAGTATGAAGACACCCGACATAATATCGGGTTTATGATTATAGATGAATTGGCTTCACGAAATCAGTGGTCTTTGAGTCAGAAAAAATTTAACGGTTTATTCACGATGGAGCGTTTCAACGTGGAGAAAGTGATCCTCTTGAAACCTCAAACATATATGAATTTATCCGGAGAAGCTCTCCGACCGATGATGGACTTTTATGATATCGATATTGAAGATGTATTGGTGGTATATGATGACTTGGATCTGCCGCCAGGGAAGATTCGTTTGCGGAAAAAAGGAGGCCATGGTGGCCATAACGGCATTCGCAATATTATTGATCAGCTGGGAACAAAAGAATTCAAACGGCTGCGTGTCGGTGTAGGTCGTCCGGAAGGTTCAAAAACGGTCATCGATCATGTGTTGGGTGGCTTCTCTAAAGAAGAACAAGGACCAGTGGAAGAAAGTATTGATGCTTCGGTAAAAGCTTGTGAAGCATGGATAGAGCGACCTTTTAACGAAGTCATGAATGATTTTAATGTAAAGTGACGGAATCACTGTGTTCGTATAACAGTCCCGAATGACGGAAAAACTATCTACCATCAACCCTTCGAGGAGGATGGAAATGAAAATACGATATTTTTGCCGTCATTGTGAAAATCAGGTCGGAGAATTAGATGCGAAACATGTGGATGTGTCCCAATTGGGCTTTGATATCTTAAATGATCAGGACCAAGAGCAAATGGTTCATATGACAGCGAGCGGCGATATGGACATCAGGACTATTTGTGACTCGTGCAAAGAATCATTAGACGACAATCCACATTACCATGAGCTAGACTTTTTTATACAGTAAATCTTGATTTCTGTATCGAGCAGAAATCTGGGTGGTGGAGGAATTCGTTATGCAAGGAATTAAGGATTATTTATTTCCGCAGGATGACATTCATTCTGTTGTCGAAGGCTTTAAATCGGGGATGAAGGAACAGATGGTGGCCGGGTTGTCCGGGGCTTCTAGAAGTTTAATGGTTTCCATGCTTCAAGAGTCCTTGGAACGACCGGTTATTATCGTCACTCACCAACTGATTCAAGCGCAACAATTGTATGAGGATATGCAAGAATTGACCGATGCGGATCAAGTTCACCTGTATCCGGTCAATGAACTGATCGCATCAGAAATCGCTGTTGCGAGTCCTGAACTGAGGAGTCAGCGTATCGACGCATTAAGTCAGTGGCTGTCTCAAGAAAGAGGGATTCTGATTGCACCTGTGGCTGCACTCAAACGAATGATGCCACCAAAATCTTACTGGGAGCAAAGTCAGCTCCCTTTTCGTGTTGGGGAAGAAATCAACCTCGACCAATATTTAGAACGCTTAGTGAACATGGGATATGACCGTACAGAGATGGTAGCTACACCAGGGGAATTTTCCCTGCGCGGGGGAATCATGGATGTGTACCCACTGACGGCTGAGTTTCCATTTAGGATTGAGTTGTTTGATACAGAGGTGGATTCGATACGGACGTTTGATTCCGAAACGCAACGCTCTCATGACAAATTGGATGCGGTTCAAATCGGGCCTGCAACAGAACTGTTGCTTAAGGACGAAGATTTTGCGAGAGCCCATGACCGTCTGGAGAACGCCCTGAGTCATTCATTGAAGAAACTGACCAAGCAGGATGCGAAAGAGACACTCGCTCAAGTAGTTGAGCATGATCTGGATCTTTTGAAGGCCAAAGAACATTTCCAGGAAATTTATAAGTACATTGGATATTTCTACGAAGAACCTGTCAGTCTACTAGACTACCTGCCGGAAACGGGCCTCGTCATTCTGGATGAAATGAGCCGGATCCAGGAAACGGCTAACCGTCTCGACCAGGAAGAAGCGGAATGGCACAATAGTATGCTGGAAGCTAACCAAACCGTACGAGAGCTGCATCTTTCTTTCGATTGGCAGGATGCTTGGATGAAGATCGAGCATCCTCGTCTTTACCTGTCTGTTTTTATGAGGCACATCCCCAATACGCAACCACAGAATATTGTGAACATCTCGAGTCGTCAGATGCAGCAATTCCATGGACAGATGAATTTATTGAAAACTGAAATGGATCGCTGGGAAAAGCAGGATTTCTCTGTCGTAATCCTTGCCCCCGATGAAAATAGGAAGTCCAAGATTGAAGGTGTGCTTCGGGATTATGATATGGAAGCGGTTATTGCAGAAGGGGACGTCCAGCTTCCTTTGGTAAAACCGACGATTATCACAGGCAATATCAGTCATGGATTCGAATGGCCGATGCATAAGCTTGCAGTCATGACCGAAAATGAACTGTTCAAGAAACGAACCGCCAAACCGAAGCGCAAGCAAAAAATGTCGAACGCTGAGCGGATTAAAAACTATCAGGAATTGAAGGTCGGCGATTACGTCGTCCATGCCAGCCATGGAATCGGGAAATACCTAGGAATTGAAACGTTGAAAATGGCTGGAAACCATAAAGATTTTCTGATGGTCAATTACTCTGGAAATGACAAGTTGTATGTGCCCATCGACCAAATTGATTTGATCCAAAAATATGTGGGTTCAGAGGGAAAAGAGCCGAAAGTTTATAAGCTTGGCGGCAGTGAGTGGAAAAAAGTGAAGAGTCGTGTCCAATCCTCGGTGGAAGATATTGCTGATGATTTGATCCAACTCTATGCTGAACGTGAAGCTTCCAAAGGATATGCCTTCAGTGAAGATGGAGAAATGCAAAAAGACTTTGAAGCTGCTTTCCCATACGAAGAAACGGAAGATCAAATCCGTTGTATCGAAGAAATCAAATCCGATATGGAACGTGTACGTCCGATGGATCGTCTGCTATGCGGAGACGTTGGTTATGGAAAGACAGAAGTCGCGATTCGTGCAGCTTTCAAAGCGATTGTCGATGGGAAGCAGGTGGCTTTGCTTGTTCCTACAACGATTCTTGCCCAGCAGCATTATGAGACGCTTCAAGAACGCTTCCAAGGCTTTGGGATTAACATTGGCCTTATGAGCCGCTTCCGTACGAAAAAGCAGCAAAAGGAAACGACCGATCGTCTTAGGAAGGGTCTCGTCGATGTGGTCGTAGGAACACACCGGATTTTATCTAAAGATATGCAGTTCAAGGATTTAGGGTTGTTGATTGTCGATGAAGAACAACGTTTCGGAGTTAAACACAAAGAGAAAATCAAGCAGTTGAAAAACAATGTGGATGTCCTGACGTTGACCGCGACTCCAATCCCGAGAACCCTGCACATGTCCATGCTTGGGGTCAGAGACTTATCTGTCATCGAAACACCACCTGCCAACCGTTTTCCTATCCAGACGTATGTGCTTGAATACAATCCGATTTTCCTTAGGGAAGCGGTGGAACGGGAGATGGCTCGGGGCGGACAGGTATTTTTCCTTTTCAACCGGGTAGAAAACATCGAACGGATGGCTCAGCAAATTGCCGAACTTGTCCCTGAGGCGAGAGTAACCTTTGCCCATGGTCAGATGAATGAGACGGAGCTTGAGAATGTCATGTTCTCTTTCCTTGAAGGTGAATTTGACGTGCTCGTCAGTACGACAATCATTGAAACGGGTGTCGATATTCCAAACGTGAACACCCTGATTGTTTATGATGCCGATCGTATGGGATTAAGTCAGTTGTATCAACTGCGTGGCCGTGTGGGGAGGTCGAACCGGGTAGCCTACGCGTACTTCACCTATCAAAAAGACAAAGTGCTGACAGAAGTTGCGGAGAAACGTTTGCAGGCGATTAAGGAATTCACGGAGCTCGGATCCGGTTTTAAAATCGCCATGCGTGATTTGTCCATCCGTGGAGCAGGGAACCTTTTAGGAGCTCAGCAGCACGGATACATTGATTCTGTCGGATTCGATATGTATTCTCAGATGCTGAAAGATGCCATAGAAGCGAAAAGGCAAGGGAAAGAACCGGAAAGTGTCCAGCCATTCCAACCGGAGCTTGATATGATGCTGGATGCTTATATTCCAGATGAATACATCGCCGATGAAAAACAGAAAATCGACATGTACAAATTGTTCCAAGCGATTGAAACGGTCGAGGATATCCATGACTTGCGAGATGAATTGATCGACCGGTTCGGGGATTACCCGCAAGAGGTGGATAACTTGTTCCGGGTTTCTTCTATTCGACTTCAAGCAAAACGTTCACGGATTGAGAGCGTGACAGAGAAGAAAAAGAAAATCGAAATGCTGATGGAAGCCGAGCAAAGTCAGCAGATCGATGGAACCAAGCTGTTCGAATTTGCGAATCAATACGGTCGTATGGTCCAACTTGGGACGGAGGACTCCCGATTGAAGGTCACCTTCACATGGGACCGTAAGACGGAATTCAAACGATATGAGCTTGTTGAAGAGTTTATCAGCAAACTTCCTGAGATGATGCGGGAAGTATCGACCGCTTGATCTTACCTCATCCCCTTGATAGGGATGAGGTTTTTCTTATCCATTCAGGCCGACTCCACATCCGGTGAAATCCAGTTCCGGTGCCTAGCTTCTCGAGGCCCCACAGGAAGTGGGGTCGTTCGACGTTGCAACAGGACGTTGCGTTCTTAGTCGAACATCTCCCCTCATCTTTGTGAGGAAAAGCGCCTCACAAAAGCTGCTCTGCTTATGCTTGTCGAAGCTGCCCAAGGCACCTCCACATTCTAAGTTGTCCAGTTCCGGCTCCCAGACACTCGAGACATAAGTCAAGCCACTCCATGGAGAAAGACCGCTCCATTGCGTGGCTTGTCTTATGCTTGTCGTGTCTAATCAGTCGCCTCCACATCCGGTGAAGTCCAGTTCCGGTTCCTAGCTTCTCGAGGTCATAGCAAATCATCTTTGTGAGGAAAAGCGCCTCACAAAAGCTGCTCTGCTTATGCTTGTCGAAGCTACCCAAGGCACCTCCACATTCTAAGTTTACATTTTTTATGAAAAAATCCATCCAAAGGGTGTATAGGTTTTTATTGCTGTATCATACTATCTTTAATCACCCGCTTGTTCTGCTTGCGCTTCAACAGGTATAGATAGGCAGTCATCACAGAAAAGGAGGCAGCATAAAGAATGAAAGCAACTGGTATTGTACGCCGTATTGATGATTTAGGACGTGTTGTTATCCCGAAAGAGATCCGCCGTACGCTGAGGATCCGTGAAGGTGATCCATTAGAGATTTTTGTAGACCGTGAGGGTGAAGTCATACTTAAAAAGTATTCACCTATCAGCGAGTTGGGTGATTTTGCAAAAGAATACGCAGAAGCGCTCAGTGAGTCTTTAGAAGCTCCTGTGTTGATTTGCGATCGTGATGAATATATAGCGGTGGCGGGAAGTGCGAAAAAGGATTATATGAACCGATCGATTGGGTCTAAGATTGAGGAAGTCATGGATTCTAGAACAATGTCTTTTGAGAAGCATCCGGAGCCGGTTGAATTGACTCGGGGGCAGGAAGAAGATGTGATCTCATATCTTATTTATCCTATCATTGCGCAAGGTGACCCCATCGGCTGCGTCGTCGCCTTCAACAAAGAAGGCTCTCCATTAGAAGACGGGGTCAGTAAAGCTGTGCAGACAGCCGCTAGTTTTTTAGCCAAACAAATGGAGTAGCAAGTATGGTCAGATCCGAGCGGGTACGGGGTCTGACCTTTTCTTATGATATAATGAATGTTCTGAATACATATAAATTAGAAAGGGTCCAAAATGACCAAATTACGCTCACGCTCTGTTTTACAAGGGGCATTCATTCTAACCCTAGCCGGATTAATCAGTAAGGTCATCAGTGCGGGCTATCGAGTCCCGCTTCAGAACTTAACCGGAGATCTTGGCTTTTATGTCTATCAACAAGTGTATCCCATTCTCGGTATCGCTCTTATCCTTGCCTTGTACGGGTTCCCAGCAGCTATTTCAAAACTCGTTTCAGACATAGGTGATGAATCCTCCCCTTTATCCATTCCGTCGTTTTACCTACCTGTCTTCTGGTGGGTGATGATGGCATCTGGACTGATTTTTGTTGCTGGATTTCTATCTTCTCCGTGGATTGCTTCTGTCATGGGAGATGAAAAATTAACAACTTCTTTAAAAGCGGCATTTACTGTTTTTCTCCTTGTTCCGTTTGTTTCGGTCGTTCGAGGTGCGTTTCAAGGACAAAATGAGATGGGTCCTACAGCTGTATCTCAAATTATCGAACAAGTTTTCAGAGTCGGAATCATTATTGGTTCTGCTGTTTTAGTCATGCGGGGAACGGACGTTTATGCAATAGGATTAGGAGCATCACTTGGGTCAATGGCAGGTGCAGTCGCTGCGTTTTCCGTACTTTTTTATTGGTTGATGAGAAAGAGGGACATGTGGACATGGCGAAGGTGGGACAAACAGGTTTCGTATAAACGGACAATTTTTCTGCACGGTCTCCTTATATGTTTAAACTACATGCTGCTTTTGTCCCTGCAGCTCGTTGATGCATTGACCTTGGTCCCAAATCTACAAAAAGCAGGGATGGCGCTTGAAGATGCGCGTATGTGGAAAGGGGTATTCGACAGAGGGCAGCCACTCATTCAATTAGGGACAGTTCTTGCTTCTTCGCTCGCTCTTGCTCTGATCCCTTCTGTCACCAGGTCAAGAATGAATCAAAATCCTGGAAAAGTAAAAAAATCGGTGGTCAGCGCTGTCAAAATGACCGTATTCCTTTGTGTTGGGGCAACGGCGGGCCTGATTTTCTTGTTTCCTGCCATTAATCAGTCCTTTTTCCAGGACAATCAAGGAACGAGTGCTTTAAGAATCTTGATGCTCGTCATTTTCGGAAGTTCTCTCTCTATTACGTTTTCTTCCATATTGCAGGGGCTTGGTTATATGAAACAAACAGCTATGATGATTGCCGGAGGGCTGATTATGAAATGGACTGGAAATATGCTCTTCATTCCTTTTTGGGGTTTAAAAGGAGCTGCAATTGCCTCGGTGATGGCTGTCGCTTTTGTTTTAATCGGAAATATCGTAACCTTAAGACATGAAGTTCCATGGGGAAAATGGATCAGGCTCCCTTGGAAGGGGATCCTAATTTCTCTTGTAGGAATGATGTTCGGACTATGGCTGGCTAAAATGCTTGCCTTCCTGGTTTTTGACTTAGATGCAAGATTGCCTTTATTCCTGTACACGTTGTTTGTCACAGGATTTGGTGCCTTGATTTATGCTGGCCTTCTTCTCAGAACGGGCAGCTTCACAAATGAAGAATTAGATGTCATACCTTTTCGTAAGGTCGTATGGAAACTTTCGCCGAAAGGAATGAACCAATGAACACCATAACAATCATCGGGCTTGGGGCTGCGGATTTAGAGCAGCTTCCGCTCGGGGTCTACCGTGAATTGACACAGAATCAATCCCACCTCTATGCGCGGACCCTCGACCACCCAGTCATCCAAGCGTTGCAAAAAGAAGGAATCCCATTTGAAAGTTTTGATTCTGTATATGAATCCCATGATCAATTCGGAGATGTGTACACAGAAATCGTCTCCCGTCTCCTTGCCTATTCCGATGGACAGGACGTAACCTATGTCGTCCCTGGACATCCTATGCTTGCTGAACAAACGGTTCAATTACTGATTCAGGCACGGGACAGAGGGGAGGTATCTCTCCATATTAAAGGCGGCCAAAGCTTTCTTGATGCCACGTTCACAGCGCTTGAAATTGACCCGATTGAAGGGTTTCAGTTTGCAGACGCTACAGATTTGAAGCGGGAGGAGCTTCAGTTTTTAAATCATTTGATCCTATGTCAGGTTTACGATTCTTTAATCGCATCAGAAGTCAAATTGACATTGCTTGAAGATTTACCGGCAGATTATCCGGTAACCATAGTCACAGCTGCAGGGAGTGAACACGAAGAGATTGTGACAGTCCCTCTGGAAGAGCTGGACCGACGCGTGGAAGTGAATAATCTAACCAGTGTTTATATCCCCCCTGTAAAAAAAGAGTCTCTCAATCATAAATTTTTCCGCCTGAGAGAAGTGATCAAGATTCTGAGAAGTCCGGAAGGGTGTCCATGGGATCGCAAACAGACGCACGAATCTCTAAGGAAATATATGATTGAAGAAGCCTATGAGTTTATCGATGCCGTTAACCGCATGGATGATGACCATATGGTTGAAGAGCTTGGGGATGTGCTGCTTCAAGTCATGCTGCACAGCCAAATCGGGGAAGATGAAGGATATTTTACAATCGACGACGTAATAGTATCCATAACGGAAAAAATGATCCGCAGGCATCCTCATGTTTTCGGTGAAATCACAGTGGATTCCTCTGATGAAGTGATCACTAACTGGGAGGCCATCAAAGCAGTGGAAAAAGGAGAACAGCCGGATTCCATTCTTGACTCCGTTCCCGAGAGTTTTCCCGCCTTGCTTCAAGCGGATGAATTGCAGAAGAAAGCAGCTAAAGTAGGATTTGATTGGGATACTGTTGCTCCTGTCATTGAAAAAGTGGAAGAAGAGTGGCAGGAATTCAAGGAAGCGCGTGACCTCGGAGACCGTGAAGAGATGGAAAAGGAATTCGGAGACTGGCTGTTCGCAATCGTTAATCTTGCCAGACACTACAAGATCAGTAGTGAAAATGCACTGCAGCGGACGAACCGTAAATTCAGAACCCGTCTTTCATCCATGGAAAAGGAAGCACATGCAGAAGGACAGCAATTAAAAGATTATGATTTACATTCATTAGAGAAATTATGGGTAAAAGCGAAAGAAAAACATAAAGGAGCGGAATAAACATGCGTTTGGATAAATTCTTGAAAATCTCCCGTTTGATCAAAAGACGTACGCTTGCGAAAGAAGTGGCTGATCAAGGGCGTATCAGCATCAATGGCGCTCAAAGTAAAGCGGCAAGTAACGTAGCGGTGGGGGACGAACTGACCATTCAATTTGGCCAGAAAGTGCTGACGATTGAAGTGAAATCATTAAAAGAGAATGTCACAAAAAATGAAGCTACGACTCTTTATGAAATTAAAAAAGAAGAACCTGTCAATCAACCCTGACAAAAACCACTGCCAGTTTCGGCAGTGGTTTTTTGCTTATGTGTATTCTTTTTTTATCTGGGATAACTCTCATTGGTGCTTGGATCATAATACAACTGATCGTCTTGATTATTCTATCGGGGCTGCCCAAGGCGCTTCCGCATTCTAAAGTTCTAATCTCCTCTTTTTTCTCATAGCTTGTACTAGAGAAGGGGGCTGTGAAGAAATGGAAGGTTATGAAAAGAATCAAGGGATACGCAGTCAGCAACCGGTAGAGCATAATGTGAAAGTATGGAATAGAAGAAATATAGAAATTTCAGGTGTGAAAGAGGTGGATAGCTTCGATAGTGAAGAATTCCTTCTTCAGACATCGATGGGGTATCTTGTTGTCCGTGGGCAAAACCTTCAAATGAAAAACCTCGACCTGGATTCTGGAGTCGTGGCAATCAAAGGGAAAATGTATGAAATGACCTACTTGGACGAGCATCAAGGGGAGAAAGCTAAAGGCCTGTTTAGCAAGCTGTTCAAATGACCCTCACCACTCAATTCATAACCATTGTTGCCATGATTGGGGGAGGGATGTTTGTCGGCGCTTCATTGGATACGTTTGAGCGCTTTTTCGGAAAAAGAAAGAGGGGATGGCTTGAAATCATTTATCAGCTGAGCTTTTGGCTCTTTCAAGCCTCTTTTCTTTTTTATTTATTGTATCTTGCCAACTATGGAGAATTGCGGGTTTATGTTTTCGTGGCCATCGTTTGTGGATTTGCCGCGTATCGTGCATTGTTTCAGAAACTTTACTTAAAAACACTTGAAATGTGGATCAGGGTCAGCCTGGCTGTTTTCCGCTTCTTAAAGAAGACCGTGTATTATTTAATTTTCATCCCCTCGAAATCCATCATTTTCCTTATAATTTCTTTACTTCTTGGCGTTTATAAGATACTTTTAAAGGGTACCATTATATTGTTTCTTGTCGTATTTTATCCGATCCGGCTAATTTTTCGAATCATTTGGCGACTCTTGCCGAAAAACATGAAAAAATACTTAAGGGATTTAGCAGGGTTTCTGGATAAAATGAAGAATACAATGAACAATTGGATGAAACGAATCAAGAAGTAAAGGAGGCCTACTTTCATGGCAAAGAGACAAAAGGAGTCTGTGGCACGTTTGGATTCTACATACATGAAGCACTACGATGCCTATATGGACAGACACCAACGTAAGAAAAAGCGATTAGTCCGCCGTCTCGTTATGTTTGCCCTGTTAGTGTCGATCGTTGCTGGCTCCATGGTGTTTTATTCTATGAAACAACAGTCTTTGTATGCAGATAAGCAGGAGAAATATGAACAGCTGCAGCAAGAGATGACCGCTTTGAAAAAAGAGGAAAAAGGTTTAGAGCAGGAAATTGAACTTCTTAAGGATGAAGAGTATGTGCTCCAGATTGCGCGGACGAACTATTTCTTCTCAAAAGAAGGAGAAATTATATTTAAAATGCCTAATGAGGACCCGTCATATTGACACTCTTTTCAAAGCTTATATATAATATATAAGAAGGATAATTTTTTTATCGAAAACTTAAGGAGGAGCATTTTTTTTTATGTCAATTGAAGTAGGCAGCAAGCTGCAGGGTAAGGTAACGGGTATCACTAATTTCGGAGCGTTCGTCGAGCTTCCAGATGGTAAGACGGGTCTAGTTCACATTAGTGAAGTTGCCGATAACTACGTAAAAGATATTAATGAGCATTTAAGCCAGGGAGACCAGGTGGATGTGAAAGTCATTAATGTCGGAGATGATGGGAAGATTGGTCTTTCCATTAAGAAAGCAAAAAGAGAACTACGGTCGTCGCCCACAGAAACCTCGTAAGCCGGCTGAATCATTCGAACAGAAAATGAACCGTTTTATAAAGGATAGTGACGAGCGTCTAGCATCACTGAAGAAGCACACGGAATCCAAACGTGGAGGTCGAGGTGCTAAAAGAGGATAGCTTGCTGTCTAGGACAATGAGTAAAAGGTGCACGTCTTCATAATAAAAAGCAGATCCATTACGGATCTGCTTTTTTGTATGCACTCATTTCTTCCACTAAAGCTCCCGATTGTGGAAGACTCCGTTTTTAGGGTTCGTTTGCCTTGTTGGCAGTCAGGGGTGGTTGGGAAGCCGCTCGCTTTCCTGCGGGGATGACGGAGAGCCTCCTCGAGCTCCGCTCTGTGGGGTCTCTTCAGCCAATCCATTACCGCGGGAGACTCCCAGCTTCCCAACCGCCCCATTAGTTGAATGTGAGAAACGAACCCCTTTACCAAGCTTGAGTGTCTTCCACTACCTGACTGTTAGAAGCTAGAAGCATAGAATGCTCGGTATCAAACTTTCAAGATTCATGAAACCGGGCGTGGGAGATTTAACCTTAGATTCCTATTAAGCTGAATAACTGCATATTCTAGAAGTGGTTTCGAGACGCTTATACGACCAAGTGGCGGAGGGAAAGGGTGAGACTCCTATGGGACGTGTGGGACAGGTGAGACCCCGGAAGGCGAAGCCTGAGGAGGCTCATCGCCCGCCCCATGGAAAGCGAACTGTTTCCCGGAGCCACTAAACGCAAACGAACATCTCGAAACTTTTTTTCCGCCATCTTGCCATATGTTAATAAGTATAAATAAAGAAAAAAGTCGCGTCTCTGTATTAGAGACGCGACTTTTTTAGGACAAGAATGTTTCTGATGACCCGTACGGGATTCGAACCCGTGTTACCGCCGTGAAAGGGCGGTGTCTTAACCACTTGACCAACGGGCCAGTATGTATGAAAAAAAATATTGGTAGCGGCGGAGGGGATCGAACCCCCGACCTCACGGGTATGAACCGTACGCTCTAGCCAGCTGAGCTACACCGCCATTTTGTTGAATGCTCTCTCGGAAGCACAAAAAATATATTACACCATGATAAATAAAGTGTCAACAAGATAAAAATATCAGATAACTCTGTCTATTTCGCTAGGGAATGAGGAAGATTTTTGGAAAGCAGAGGGGTGCGCGTGGGGAGAATTTGTAGAAACGACCTTTCTTCTTGTGAAAACCATCGAAGTTTTTGTTTCTGCTCTCCTGTTGTTTTGACAAAATGCTTGTTCTGGGTGTGGTTTAATAGGTTTCACAAAGAAGGAGTGATAAAAATGTTAGGAACTGTATCAAAACGAGAAAGTCGTCAATCAACCGTCCGAGGATCCGGGATCGTGAGAGGGTTACAAAAGGCTTCATTCGGTACGTTTTCCTTTATGGCAAACAAAGGGGTCTTCCACATGGTGCTGGCGTTATTACTAGGACGAGCCATTATTCTATCGTCCATGGCCCCTTTTGGCGTAGCATTTTTAGCGGTGATCTGGTGGTTAAAGCGTCCGCTTGTCATACCCGTCACAATTATGATGGCCGCCGGGGCTTCTACATACAGCTACGGTCACGCGGGTTTTATTGTAGGGGCGTCGACGACTTTTTTGCTCTTAAGTCTGGCATTGCGCAAAACAAGTCACCCCCAGAAATGGCTGCCGATGATCGCATTGATGGCAAGCTTGATTCCGAGAACGGTGAGTCTCGCTCTGCTGGATCGTTGGCAGCTTTACGAACTTACTTTGATGGTGGCAGAAGGAGTACTAGCTTTTATCCTTGTACTCATCTTTATGCAAAGCATTCCGCTTTTAACACCACAAAGGTATCAACCGTCGTTAACAAATGAAGAGATTGTTTGTTTAATCATCTTATTGGCCTCTGTGTTAACAGGGATGATCGGCTGGCAGGTACAGGGCGTTGCCGTCGTCGATATATTTGCTCGCTACTTAGTTATTTTGATGGCCTATATTGCCGGAGCGGCGATTGGGTCAACGGTCGGTGTAGTGACCGGACTGGTTTTAAGCTTATCCAATATGGATCACATATATCAAATGAGCCTGCTCGCTTTTTCAGGCTTATTAGGGGGGTTATTAAAAGAAGGGAAAAAAGCCGGGGTGAGCGCTGGACTCATCGTCGGTACTTTACTGATCGGTTTCTATGTGAGTAATGGAGCTGATCTTCCATCTTCGCTATGGGCCTCAGCCTGGGCAGTGGCTTTATTTATACTGACTCCAAATTACTGGGTCAAACAATTATCCAGATACGTTCCGGGGACGGATGAACACCATTCGGAACAGCAAAAATACTTACAAAAAGTGCGAGACGTCACGGCTGTCAGGGTCGGGAAGTTTTCGGACGTTTTTCAGGCTTTATCGAAAAGTTTCACTCATTTAGAGTCTCCAAAGGAGGATAGCGGGGACACAGAGGAAGTGGACTATTTTTTAAGTCATGTCACGGAAAAAACCTGCCAATCATGTTTTAAGAAAGAAAAATGTTGGGTCAATCAATTTGACGACACCCATAACTTAATGACCGATCTTATGCATGAGTTGGACGAAAGAGGGGAGCCCAGCCGTGTCATGCGAAAGAACGTCGATCAGCATTGCGTCAAACCGCAAAAGTTGATTGATACGATGAATCATGAACTGTCTTTTTATCATGCCAACAAAGAATTGAAGCGTCAGGTGCAAGAAAGCCGGAAGTTTGTAGCTGAACAGCTCCGGGGCGTCTCTGATGTCATGAACAATTTTGCAAAAGAAATTGTCAAAGAGCGGGAGCATCATGAACATAAAGAACAGGTGATCTACCATGCACTTGAACGAATGGGGATGGTGATTCAAAAATTAGAAATCTATTCCTTGGATGCAGGGAACATGGATCTCGAATTAATTGTAGAGATTGATAATTATAGAGGGGAAGGAGCGAAAATCATAGCACCAGTCCTTTCGGATATTCTTGGAGAAACCATTGTCGTCACAATGGAAGAAATCTCTCCATATCCACACGGAAGGTGTTATTTATCATTTGGATCAGCGAAACATTATTCAATTGAATCAGGAGTGGCGCATGCAGCTAAGGGGGGAGGGTTCGTTTCAGGGGACAGCTTTACAATGATGGAGCTTGGAAGGGGGAAATATGCATTAGCAATCAGTGATGGAATGGGTAACGGGGAACGTGCTCATGAGGAAAGTATGGAAACGCTGAGGCTATTGAAACAGATTCTACAATCAGGCATCCAGGAGTCTGTAGCCATTCAGTCGATCAATTCCATATTGTCTTTACGGACAAATGATGAAATTTTTTCAACGTTGGACTTAGCGGTGATTGACCTGCACCAGGCGACGTCCAAGTTCATTAAGGTCGGCAGTACGCCGAGCTATATAAAACGAGGAGATAAAATTTTCACCGTCGAGGCCGGAAACCTGCCAATGGGAATCATCCCGGATGTCGACGTGGATATGAGGAGTGAACAGTTGAAGGCAGGAGATTTCCTGATCATGATGAGTGACGGAATTTTAGAAGGTCCGAAACAAATCGGTAATGTGGACATGTGGCTCAAGCGGAAGATCAGGGAAATATCCGATGAAGATCCGCAAGCGATGGCTGATCTTTTACTAGAAGAGGTGATACGTACACAATCTGGATCGATCGTGGATGATATGACGATTATCGTAGCGCGGATCGACCGTTATATGCCGGAGTGGAAGTCGATTCCTTCGGTGAAAAAAGAGGCCTGATTTTAGTATAGAATTCCTCCTTTTCGGCGATGATGGAAGCAACGAATCAGGAGGGATATGCACAATGAAACCAGGCCGATTAAAGCAGATTCTTTTATTGACGGATGGATGCTCGAACCATGGAGAAGACCCTGTCGTCGTCGCAGCGCTTGCGAGGAACCAGGGAATAACGGTCAATGTGATTGGCGTTCTTGACGACCGGCAAAATGGCAGGCCACAAGGGCTTGAAGAAGTAGAATCGATTGCCGAAGCAGGTGGAGGCGTCAGTCAAATTGTATATCAGAAAAGTTTGTCCCAAACCGTGCAAATGGTGACGAGACAAGCCATGACCCAAACGATTCAAGGGGTTGTTAATAAAGAATTACAAGAGATCCTCGGTAAAAAACAAACCATCGAAGAACTTCCCCCGGAGCAGCGGGGAGAAGTGGTGGAGGTGGTGGATGAACTCGGAGAGAGCTGCGACCTTGAGGTGCTTGTGCTGGTGGATACAAGTGCAAGTATGCACCATAAGCTGCCGACTGTGAAGGATGCTCTTTTCGATTTATCCCTTAGTTTGAATGCGAGATCAGGATCAAACCAATTCAGTGTGTATGCTTTTCCGGATCCGAAAAAAACCATTACAAAAATGGTGGGATGGACACCGGAATTGGGTGAAATACATGGGATCTTCTCCAAGTTGAATAGTGGAGGATACACGCCGACAGGGCCTGCCTTAAAAGAGGCGCTTTATGCGTTTGCAGGGAAACCTCTCGATGAGCGGTTGAGAAATGAGGAAGATCCATATGAAGAAACAGGTTTTTGACTTATCCCCTGGTAGTCGAGTAACCGGTAAATGGAGCGGTCGTACTTATACCATCATCAAAAATGTGGGTGCTGGAGCCTGCGGAACTGTTTTTTTATGTCGTTCCCATCAAGGGGATACGTATGCCCTTAAGATTGGCGAAGATAGTTCCCGAATGATGTTGGAAGTGAATATGCTCAAAAAATTCAGTAAGGTCCAAGGGGTGAAACTTGGGCCTTCTTTTGTTGATGTGGATGACTGGGTGGATCGGTCGGGGCGTACGTTCCCTTTTTATGTAATGGAATACGTCGAAGGACAACCGGTCACAGAATTTTTGAAAGGGAAGACGAAGGACTGGATCGGCATTCTGGCTATTCAATTACTCGCGGACCTTGAAAACCTTCACAAAGCGGGGTATGTATTTGGTGATTTGAAGACGGACAATTTGTTAGTTTCCGGTTCAAAAGTCCGTTGGATCGATGTGGGGGGAGTGACGGCTATAGGGCGAGCTATTAAAGAATACACGGAATTTTATGATCGGGGCTATTGGAACATGGGCTCCCGAAAAGCAGAAACTACTTATGATTTGTTTGCCGTTACGATGATCATGATGGAAATGGGCCACCCGGCAAGGTTTGAAAAAGGGAGCCATCCACAAAAGACGCTGGAAAATAAACTGGCTTCATCTCCTGTTCTGAAACCCTATAAACGGGTAATTCAACAATGTTGGAAAGGGAACATACAAAGTGCGACACAAATGAAAGACCACCTTTCCAGCGTGCTGATGAAACGCGACACCCGTCCTGATTCACCCCGTAAGAGGCGCGTGCAGAACAAAAAAGCTGAGAATGTCGAACTTGCTGCTTTAACGGTCGCAACTGGTGTGTTTTTTGCGGTCTCGGTTGTGAGTTTCTTTTTCTAATGAAATCACCTTGTTAAGATGAGGATAAGTGGATCGGAGAGAGGAAGTCCTCTCCTTTTCAAAAATAACTGGGAAATAGATGCTTATCTTTTGAAGTGCTTACGAATAGTGATACGATAGGAAGAGATATACAGACAGAGACAGGGGGAAAACCTGATGGATCATGCTGTTCATACCTTCATTTCGAAACACCAAATGATCCAGCCGCATCAGACCCTATTGGTGGCTGTGTCCGGGGGGCCGGATTCGGTCGCTCTTTTGCATGTTCTGTGTGCTATGAAACAAAAGCTTTCTCTTCGTTTGATTGTCCTTTCTGTCGATCATCAATTGAGAGGAGAGGAATCTCAAGCAGACCTTCGTTTTGTTGAGAACATGTGCGAAGAATGGGGCGTCGAATTTGTTGGAACTACTGTGGATGTCCCTTCGTATAAGAAAGATACCGGTAAAGGCACGCAGGAAGCTGCGAGGGAATTGAGGTACGCGTTCTTTGAAAAGATGATGTATGCCTATGAAGCGGATGCACTTGTTATGGGGCATCACGGTGACGATCAGGCAGAAACGATACTGATGCAGCTTATGCGCAGTGCACGACCGGAAGCGGTTCAGGGCATGCCTGCTACAAGGCCTTTCGCTTGTGGTAAGATCATTCGCCCGCTCCTTACGGCTTCCAAAGATCAAATCGCTTCTTATCTGAAAGATCAATCCTTAGAGGTGAGGATGGATCCGTCCAATGAGGAAACCGAGTACACACGTAATGCGATCAGGCAGCACCTCATGCCTTTTATAAAAGAAAGCAACCCCCAATTTCATAAGCATATGCAGGTGTGGAGCGAGAGAGCGAGAGAAGAAAGATCATACATAAATGAGCAGGCCCAAAAAGTCTTGGAAACTGTCCATTTTTCTTCAAATGTTGAGAAATTCGTACAATTATCAAAACAAACTTTCAAAACATTCCCGCTTGCTTTACAAAGGACAGCCTTTCATCTAATATTGAACTATCTGTATGTGAACCAAAACGAAGACATTTCTTACTTGCATGAAGAAATGTTCATGAACCTTTTAAATGATGAAAAACCGAATGCTTCCCTGGACTTTCCGGAAGGGTTAAAGATCATCCGTGCCTATGATGACATCACTTTTTCTTTTTCAAAAGAAGAAGAATGGAAGGGGTACTCCTACACACTCGACATGGGGGAGGAGCTTCACCTTCCTGATGGAGCACAAATCAGGGCGGATTGGTTCAGCGGAGACGGTACAGAGGATGCTCATACGTATCTATGTGATTCGCATCACGTAAAACTCCCACTTGTCGTTCGTACGAGGCGGGAGGGAGATCGTATGCATCTGAGAGGGATGAACGGCTCGAAAAAAGTAAAAGATATTTTTATCGACCAAAAGATCCCGGCCCGTCTGCGCCCTACCTGGCCGATCGTTACAGATCAAGCAGGGAAGATCCTTTGGGTGGTTGGTTTGAAAAAAGGCGGGGAGCGTACTAGCCTTTCATCAGGTTCATGGCTTCGGTTACATTATAAAAACAAAGCAGACACGTAGGAGGAGCAATCATGCATAACGAAATTGAAAAGGTCTTGATTTCTGAAGAGGAAATTCAGGCAAAGTGTAAAGAGCTGGGAGCGGAACTTTCGAAAGAATATGAAGATCGTTTTCCTTTGGCGATCGGGGTATTGAAAGGCGCCCTTCCGTTTATGACTGATTTGCTGAAACGCATGGAAACTCATTTGGAAATGGATTTCATGGATGTTTCCAGCTATCACGGAGGTATGGAATCTTCAGGAGAAGTCAAAATTGTTAAAGACCTTGATACGAAGGTTGAGGGTCGCGACATTTTGATCATTGAAGATATTATCGATAGTGGTCGAACACTTGCCTATCTTGTCGACTTATTCAAGTACCGCAAAGCAAAGTCCATTAAAATCGTTACCCTGCTTGATAAACCGACGGGACGAAGCGCGGATATTAAAGCAGATACAGTTGGGTTCGAAGTTCCTGATGAATTCGTTGTCGGGTATGGCTTGGACTATGAAGAAAAGTATCGTAACCTTCCGTACGTCGGAGTGTTGAAGCCTGAAGTTTATGGAGGCTGAAAGTCAACCTGCGGTGGCAAGTTTGAAAGTGTTTATGTCAAGGGTAATTAGTTGTGTCGGCCGTTTTTGGTATGGTAGTATTTACTATAGTTTTTCTCGTTTGGGAGGAGGTAGGCAATGAACCGGATCTTTCGTAATACCATATTTTACTTACTTATCTTCCTCGTGGTTATCGGCGTGGTCGGTCTATTCCGAGGTCAAGGTGATCCGCAAACAGAATATAATGTCAATGAATTCTACAATAAATTGAATAATGGTGAAATCCATGAAATGACGATTCAGCCTGTCAATGGGGTGATTCGTGTAACTGGTCAAGAGCAGGGAGCGGAAGAGGGCGAAACTTTCGTCGCGCAACTTCCAGCTAATGATGAAGTCATTGCTCAAATTACTCAGACAGCTCAAGAACAGAGTAATCTGACTGTTGAGCAGGAAGAGCAGCCCAGCGCATGGGTGACTTTCCTGACGTCCATCATCCCGTTCGTCATTATCTTTATTTTGTTCTTCTTCTTGCTTAACCAGGCGCAGGGCGGCGGAAGCCGTGTCATGAACTTCGGTAAGAGTAAGGCGAAGATGTATTCAGAAGAGAAGAAGAAAGTGCGTTTCAAAGATGTTGCCGGAGCGGATGAAGAGAAGCAGGAACTTGTTGAGGTCGTTGACTTCCTAAAAGATCCTCGTAAATTCTCTGCTGTCGGTGCCCGTATTCCTAAGGGTGTCCTATTAGTTGGACCTCCAGGTACAGGTAAAACATTGCTTGCACGTGCGGTAGCTGGTGAAGCGGGAGTACCATTCTTCTCCATCAGTGGTTCTGACTTCGTTGAAATGTTCGTCGGTGTCGGTGCATCCCGTGTCCGTGACTTGTTTGAAAATGCGAAAAAGAACGCTCCAGGCATCATCTTCATTGATGAAATTGATGCTGTAGGTCGTCAACGTGGAGCTGGTCTTGGCGGAGGTCACGATGAGCGTGAACAAACGTTGAACCAATTGCTTGTTGAAATGGACGGTTTCGGTGTCAATGAAGGAATCATCATCATCGCTGCGACTAACCGTCCGGACATCCTGGACCCAGCCCTTCTACGTCCGGGTCGTTTCGACCGTCAAATCACAGTCGATCGTCCAGATGTCAAAGGCCGTGAAGCGGTACTTGCTGTACACGCGAAGAACAAGCCGTTGTCTGAGAATGTCGACTTGAAGACGATTGCACTACGTACACCAGGTTTTTCTGGTGCCGACTTGGAAAACTTATTGAACGAAGCCGCTCTTGTAGCAGCACGTGGAGATAAGAAGAAAGTCGACATGGATGACGTAGATGAAGCGATTGACCGTGTCATCGCGGGGCCAGCCAAGAAGAGCCGCGTTATTTCTAAGAAAGAACGCGATATTGTGGCCCACCACGAGAGTGGACACACGGTGATCGGTATGGTGCTTGATGATGCGGACATGGTTCATAAAGTTACAATTGTTCCTCGTGGGCAGGCGGGTGGATATGCCGTCATGCTTCCTAAGGAAGATCGTTACTTTATGACGAAACCAGAATTGTTCGATAAGATTACAGGATTACTCGGTGGTCGTGTAGCCGAAGAAATCATCTTTGGTGAAGTAAGTACTGGAGCTCACAATGACTTCCAGCGTGCAACCAGCATTGCACGCAAAATGGTCACAGAGTATGGCATGAGTGAAAAGCTCGGTCCGCTTCAGTTCGGTTCTAATTCTGGCGGTCAGGTCTTCCTTGGACGTGACATCCAGAACGAACAAAACTACAGTGATCAGATCGCTTATGAAATCGATCAGGAAGTGAAGAACTTCATTCAGTACTGCTACGATCGTGCGAAAACGATCCTTACTGAAAATAAAGATAAGCTTGAGTTGATCGCGAAGACACTATTAGATGTCGAAACACTAGATGCAACTCAAATCCGTTCTCTATTTGATAAAGGTCGTCTTCCGACGGATGAAGAGCTTGAAGAAATCGCACGTGAACACAATGCGAAAATCAAGAACAACACGTCTTCCAACAATGAGGATGTCCGTGTGACTATTCAATCCAAAGAAGATGAACAAAAAGAAGAGACGGAGACTCATGAAGAAACGAAGGAAGAAAAGAAAGAGGAAGGTCCATCTGATTCAGAGGATCGTCGTTCTTAAAGGTTCATAAGTAAAGCCACATCAGCCCTGAAACGGGTGGTGTGGCTTTTTCTGTATCCTTAAAAGAGCGAAACATCGGGTTCTTGTGATATGATGGTAGCCGAAGGAAATGACACGGGAGGCTTCATGTATGAATTTTGTCCTTGATGTGGGAAATACCAATACTGTGTTAGGCGTATTTGAAAATAACTCTTTGAAGTATCAGTGGAGGATCAAAACCGATCGTCATAAAACAGAAGATGAGTTTGGAATGTTGATTAAATCACTCTTCGATCACGAAGGGTTGCGTTTTGAAGATATGGATGGTGTCATTATTTCGTCCGTCGTACCACCTATTATGTTTGCACTTGATCGTATGTCTCGGTATTATTTTAAAAAGCAACCGATGATCATAGGTGAGGGAATGGTGGATCATGGATTGCCGATGAAATACCCCAACCCGAATGAAATTGGAGCAGATCGAGTGGTCAATGCGGTAGGTGCCATTGATGAGTATCCTCTTCCTTTAGTCATCATCGACTTTGGAACAGCCACAACTTATTGTTATATTAATGCTGAAGGGGAATACCTTGGCGGTGCCATTGCCCCAGGGGTCAATATCTCTATGGAAGCTCTATACGCAAAAGCAGCCAAACTTCCAAAAATCGAAATTAAGAGTCCGGAACATGTAATCGGTCAAAGTACAGTCGAAGCCATGCAGTCCGGCGTCTACTATGGATATGTAGGTCAGGTCGATGAAGTCGTGCGTCGTATGAAGGAAACATCCGAACAGCCACCGACAGTTATCGCTACAGGTGGTCTTGCCAATTTAATCGCCGGTCAATCAAGGACGATCGATCATGTCGATCCTTACTTGACGTTGAAAGGTCTTCATAAGATATATCAAAGGAATAAAGAGAAAAAAGCGTTTAAAGGAGAATGAATAGCATGTCAGATTATTTAGTGCGTGCCATAGGTTTCGATGGACAGGTCAGGGCTTATGCCATTCAGTCAACAGAAACAGTCGAAGAGGCTAGACGCAGACAAGATACGTGGGCAACGACTTCAGCAGCACTAGGACGTACGTTAACCATCAGCGGTATGATGGGAGCGATGCTTAAGGGCAATGATAAGCTCACAGTGAAGGTTGAAGGAGATGGCCCAGCCGGCGCCATTATCGCAGATGCCAACGCTAAAGGGGAAGTTCGTGGATACATCAAAAACCCTCATGTTGATTTTGAATCCAATGCCCAAGGGAAGTTGGATGTGGCCCGAGCAGTTGGAACGTCAGGGACGTTGAGTATCGTGAAGGACTTGGGGATGAAAGACCATTTTACAGGTCAAGTTCCACTGGTTTCTGGTGAGCTCAGTGAAGATTTCACTTATTACTTTGCAAATTCTGAGCAAGTGCCTTCGGCTGTTGGAGCTGGAGTGCTTGTAGATACGGACTACTCCATTCTTGCTGCCGGGGGATTTATAGTGCAAATGATGCCGGGTGCTGATGATGAGACGACGAGCCAAATTGAAAAGAGACTTTCAGAAATGCCTGCGATTTCTTCTCTCGTACGCGACGGCAAAACGCCTGAAGAAATTCTGCACACAGTCCTTGGAGAAGAAAATGTCCGTGTGCTGGACACGGTTCCCGTTAAATTTCAGTGCCACTGTTCACGAGAGCGCGTGGAAATGGCCATTGCGAGCCTCGGTGACGAAGAAATAGAGCGAATGATCAATGAGGATCAGGGAGCAGAAGCAAAGTGCCACTTCTGTAATGAAGATTACCAGTTCAACGTAGAGGACTTAAAGGAACTGCAATCTCAAGACGCGGATTCCACATCATAATCTAGAACCAATAATGATATAATAAAAGGCGAAACCACGGTTTCGCCTTTTCCTTTAACGAAGCATGATTGAAATGTTTGACAATTGTATTCTTATTCAGTACATTAGGTTTAAATCCTATTAAAATACTTGGTTTTGGGAGTGAGTGTATTGAGAATCGTAAATAACGTAAGCGAATTAGTCGGGCAAACTCCATTGGTCAAACTGAACGGAAGCGCAGAGGAAGACAGTGCAGAAATTTATCTGAAACTGGAATACATGAATCCGGGCAGTTCCGTTAAAGATCGTATTGCTCTTTCCATGATTGAAGAAGCTGAAAAAGACGGAAGTCTCAAAAATGGAGATACCATTGTAGAACCGACGAGCGGGAATACGGGGATCGGCCTAGCTATGATCGCAGCGGCTAAAGGTTACAACGCGATACTCGTTATGCCGGACACGATGAGTCAAGAACGTCGCAATCTACTGCGTGCCTATGGAGCAGAACTCGTTCTCACTCCAGGGAGTGAAGGGATGAAAGGTGCCATTAAAAAGGCAGCAGAACTTCAAGAGCAGAAGGGCTATTTTATGCCTCAACAGTTCAACAATGAAGCGAACCCACTCATTCACGAAAAAACAACTGGGCCTGAAATTGTAGAGCAGATGGGTGACCAACTGGACGCATTCGTTGCGGGTATCGGCACAGGTGGAACCATTACGGGCGCAGGTAAAGTATTAAAGGAGAAATACCCGGATATTAAAATTTATGCGATTGAACCGGAAGAATCCCCGGTCTTATCCGGTGGAGATCCTGGGCCGCATAAGATCCAAGGAATCGGAGCAGGTTTTGTGCCTGGTATCTTGAATACAGATATCTATGATGAAGTCATTAAAGTGACGAAAGAAGATTCGTTCGAAGCTGCAAGAGAAGCCGCTAGAAAGGATGGCATTCTGGGAGGAATCTCTTCCGGATCCGCGATCCATGTGGCGAAGCAGGTGGCCAAAAAGCTTGGTAAAGGGAAGAAAGTTGTAGCGATCATTCCTAGTAATGGTGAGCGTTATCTATCTACTCCACTTTATCAGTTCGACGAAGAATAAGGTTAGACAACTGCACCTCAATGGGGTGCAGTTTTTTATTTTGTTTCCAAACGCGCACGTGTGATAGAAATTTTGAAATGATGTAAGATAGGGGAAGAGAATGATGGAAACGAGGGAACCCAATGCACACCAAATTAAGAACTTCTGAAAAAACGTTCGATTTAACAAAGGAAACTCTTGTGATGGGGATACTAAATATTACACCCGATTCTTTTTCTGACGGAGGGCTTTACTTCAATCTCGATCACGCTGTAAAACAAGCGAAGATAATGGAGGAAGATGGTGCTCATATCATTGATATCGGTGGTGAATCCACTCGTCCTGGTCATCAGCCTGTAACGGCTGAGGAGGAACTGGCGCGAGTCGTGCCTGCGATTCAGGCGGTTAAAAAAGCCAGTCACCTTCCTATTTCCATTGATACTTATAAAGCAGAAGTGGCTGAAAAGGCGATTCAGGCGGGTGCGTCGATCATCAATGATGTATGGGGGGCGCGTAAGGAACCTGCCATTGCTGATGTTGCTGCTCGTTATGGTGTCCCGATCATCCTTACACATAACCGGTCAGACAGAAATTACGTGTCTTTATTGGAAGACATGAAAAATGACCTCCGAAAAAGCATTAAAATAGCCAAGGATGCGGGTGTTGAGGATGAGAATATCATCCTCGATCCAGGTATTGGTTTTGCGAAAACCCAAGCACAAAACTTGGAGGTCATGCGAAACTTAGCAGCATTAAAAGAGCTCGGATACCCGATTTTGTTAGGAACCTCCATGAAATCATTTATTGGTACAGCCCTGGATCTTCCGAAAGATGAACGGATGGAAGGGACAGGTGCAACCGTCTGTTATGGAGTGGCACAAGGCATGGATATTGTGAGGGTACATGATGTGAAGCCTATTGTACGAATGACAAAAATGATGGATGCTATGCTCGGGAAGGGTGAAGGAATTGGATAAAATATATGTGAATCAAATGGAGTTCTGGGGATATCATGGTCTCTTTCCGGAAGAGAACAAACTAGGGCAACGATTCTATGTGGATCTTGAGATTGAGTTGGACTTGAAGCCGGCGGCTGAATCTGATGATATGACAAAATCAATTGATTATGGTGCCATTTACGAGGTCACTAAAAAAACAGTGGAAGGGAAACGCCACAAGCTCGTCGAAACAGTGGCGGAAAAGATAGCGAGTGAACTTTTCACTGAGTTCCCGCTGTTGGAAGGGTGCCTCGTAAAAGTATATAAGCCTGACCCTCCAATTCCGGGGCATTATAAATCCGTGGCGATTGAGATCTATCGGAGACCGGAAAGATGAATATCGCTTATATTGCTTTAGGTTCGAATATTTCACCACGGGAATCGTATCTCAAAGACGCTATTTCTCTGCTTGAGGAGCATGAGGATATAACCGTCTTAAAAAAATCGGCGATCTATGAAACAGCCCCTGTCGGATACACAGAACAAAACGACTTTTTAAATATGGCCATTCAAGTGGAAACAGAATTGTCCCCTTCTTTATTGCTGGAGTACTGCCAGGGCATTGAACAGGGACTGGGGAGAAAACGTGTGATAAAATGGGGACCGCGGACGATTGACCTCGATATTTTGCTTTATAATCAGGAACATATGAAAACAGAGCAATTAACGATTCCTCATCCTCATATGCACGAACGGGCATTTGTTATGGTCCCGTTAGCAGATGTGGATGCTCAAGCTTATCTCCCTCATTTACAACAAACAGCAGGAGAAGTTCTTGGATTACTTCCTTCAGAAGAAGTGAGAAGCATGAGCAAGTGGGGGAGAGTTTAGTAATAGAGTGTAAGGTCGAATAGACGACGCACAATAGATTTGTATTCATTGGGAGTTGAACTAGAGGTGTAAATGCAAGAATCCGTCCCCTTTCAACATTGACACGCCCATAGTACTTTTTTATACTAAACGATAGTTAGATGCTGCCAGTCCCATGCTGGCAGTTTTTG
Organism: Halobacillus litoralis; assembly: GCF_020524085.2. Taxonomy (NCBI): domain Bacteria; kingdom Bacillati; phylum Bacillota; class Bacilli; order Caryophanales; family Bacillaceae; genus Halobacillus; species Halobacillus litoralis. Next base: position 809,564 of record NZ_CP129016.1, on the reverse strand, counting down.
TTATTGTAACGGTAAGTACCTAAAAAGATCATGGAATGGAGTGATAGCAATGACAGAAGAACTCAATGAACATATGCGGGTGCGTCGCGATAAGATGAATACTCACCGCGAGCAGGGCATCGACCCATTCGGTGACAAATTCGACCGCACGGATTACGCCCAAGACTTAATAGAGAAGTACGATCAATATACGAAAGAAGAACTGGAGGAAAAGCAATTCCCAACAACCATCGCTGGACGAATCATGACGAAGCGTGGAAAAGGAAAAGCGGGTTTTGCACATATTCAGGACCTTACTGGCCAAATTCAACTTTATGTCCGTAAAGATGAAATTGGAGAAGAAGCTTACGACAATCTATTCAAATCTGCTGATTTAGGAGATATCGTAGGAGTTACAGGTGTGATGTTCAAGACAAACGTAGGAGAACTTTCCGTGAAAGCAGCAGACTATCAATTGCTTACGAAGTCTCTACGTCCACTTCCTGAAAAATTCCATGGCCTGCAAGATGTCGAGCAGCGTTATCGTCAGCGTTACTTAGATCTTATAACAAATCCTGATAGCAGAGACACGTTTGTTCTGCGCAGTAAGATCATTCAGTCCATGCGTCGTTATCTAGATGGGTTAGGTTTCTTAGAAGTAGAAACTCCATTGATGCATGGGATCGCAGGTGGAGCTTCAGCCCGACCTTTCATTACACATCACAATGCACTGGATATGCAGTTGTATATGCGTATCGCTATTGAGCTGCATTTGAAGCGTTTGATTGTAGGTGGATTGGAAAAAGTATACGAAATCGGACGTGTATTCCGTAATGAAGGAATCTCTACTCGTCACAACCCTGAGTTTACGATGATTGAGCTGTATGAAGCCTATGCTGATTACCACGACATCATGAACCTGACGGAAAACATGGTTGCTCATATCGCTAAAGAGGTTCTTGGTACAACGAAAGTCACGTACAATGAACAAGAAATTGATCTAGAGCCAGAGTGGACACGCCTTCATATGGTAGATGCTATCAAAGAACACACAGGTGTAGACTTCTGGGAGCAAATGTCTGATGATCAAGCGAAAGAGCTTGCTAAAGAACATGGTATTGATATTGGAGATACGATGACATTCGGTCATATTGTGAATGAATTCTTTGAGCAGCGCGTAGAGGAAAAACTAATTCAGCCTACCTTTATTTATGGGCACCCGACTGAGATCTCTCCTCTTGCAAAGAAGAATCCCGAGGATGGAAGATTTACGGATCGATTTGAATTGTTCATCGTTGGACGCGAACATGCGAATGCTTTCTCTGAGTTGAATGATCCGATCGATCAACGGGAACGTTTTGAAGCTCAGTTGAAAGAAAGAGAAGAAGGAAATGATGAAGCACATATGATGGATGAAGACTTCCTTGAGGCTCTTGAATATGGAATGCCTCCAACGGGTGGTTTAGGAATCGGAATCGATCGTCTAGTCATGCTCCTGACAGACTCTCCTTCTATTCGTGACGTTCTGCTGTTCCCACAAATGAGAAATCGTGAATCATAAGCTTTTCAATCCCACCGGATGCTTCTGGTGGGATTGTTTTTTACCCGTTGTATCACTTACTATATGAAGAGTAATAATCTGAATTATCTTTTTACGAAAAACCTATTGCGTGGTTTTGGATCCCATGATATATTATTACTTGTCGCGTTAAGAGAGCGGCAAGCCGCGAACGGCTTAACAAAATAAATCATAAAAAGTTGTTGACGAAAACAACTACACATGATATATTAATTAAGTCGCTGTTTTGAAGCGGCAAACAAAACATTTGATCTTTGAAAACTGAACGAACCAACCAGTACGTCAAAACATTTCTTCTTTATAGAAGAGATTTGAAACAAAGCACATTCGGTGTGCAAATGAGCAAGTCAAACTTAACTTTTATGGAGAGTTTGATCCTGGCTCAGGACGAACGCTGGCGGCGTGCCTAATACATGCAAGTCGAGCGCGGGAAGCGAGTGGATCCCTTCGGGGTGAAGCTCGTGGAACGAGCGGCGGACGGGTGAGTAACACGTGGGCAACCTGCCTGTAAGATCGGAATAACCCCGGGAAACCGGGGCTAATGCCGGGTAATACTTTCTTTCGCATGAAGGAAAGTTGAAAGATGGCTTCTTGCTATCACTTACAGATGGGCCCGCGGCGCATTAGCTAGTTGGTGAGGTAACGGCTCACCAAGGCGACGATGCGTAGCCGACCTGAGAGGGTGATCGGCCACACTGGGACTGAGACACGGCCCAGACTCCTACGGGAGGCAGCAGTAGGGAATCTTCCGCAATGGACGAAAGTCTGACGGAGCAACGCCGCGTGAACGATGAAGGTCTTCGGATCGTAAAGTTCTGTTGTTAGGGAAGAACAAGTACCGTGCGAATAGAGCGGTACCTTGACGGTACCTAACGAGGAAGCCCCGGCTAACTACGTGCCAGCAGCCGCGGTAATACGTAGGGGGCAAGCGTTGTCCGGAATTATTGGGCGTAAAGCGCGCGCAGGCGGTTCCTTAAGTCTGATGTGAAAGCCCACGGCTCAACCGTGGAGGGTCATTGGAAACTGGGGAACTTGAGGACAGAAGAGGAGAGTGGAATTCCACGTGTAGCGGTGAAATGCGTAGATATGTGGAGGAACACCAGTGGCGAAGGCGACTCTCTGGTCTGTTTCTGACGCTGAGGTGCGAAAGCGTGGGTAGCAAACAGGATTAGATACCCTGGTAGTCCACGCCGTAAACGATGAGTGCTAGGTGTTAGGGGGCTTCCACCCCTTAGTGCTGAAGTTAACGCATTAAGCACTCCGCCTGGGGAGTACGGCCGCAAGGCTGAAACTCAAAGGAATTGACGGGGGCCCGCACAAGCGGTGGAGCATGTGGTTTAATTCGAAGCAACGCGAAGAACCTTACCAGGTCTTGACATCCTTGGACAATCCTAGAGATAGGACTTTCCCTTCGGGGACCAAGTGACAGGTGGTGCATGGTTGTCGTCAGCTCGTGTCGTGAGATGTTGGGTTAAGTCCCGCAACGAGCGCAACCCCTAATCTTAGTTGCCAGCATTCAGTTGGGCACTCTAAGGTGACTGCCGGTGACAAACCGGAGGAAGGCGGGGATGACGTCAAATCATCATGCCCCTTATGACCTGGGCTACACACGTGCTACAATGGATGGTACAAAGGGCAGCGAAGCCGCGAGGTGTAGCAAATCCCATAAAACCATTCTCAGTTCGGATTGCAGGCTGCAACTCGCCTGCATGAAGCCGGAATCGCTAGTAATCGCGGATCAGCATGCCGCGGTGAATACGTTCCCGGGCCTTGTACACACCGCCCGTCACACCACGAGAGTTGGCAACACCCGAAGTCGGTGAGGTAACCTTTTTGGAGCCAGCCGCCGAAGGTGGGGCCAATGATTGGGGTGAAGTCGTAACAAGGTAGCCGTATCGGAAGGTGCGGCTGGATCACCTCCTTTCTAAGGATATAACGGAAATGTACTGTGTTGGTTGTTCAGTTTTGAGAGATCAAACGATCTTTCAACTTGTGAACCTTGAAAACTGGATAAGGAATCATTGTTTCATCTAACGATGAGACATTTGATGACAAGACATCTAATTGAAATTGTAAACGTCTTTTCACGAAGATAGTTAAGTGAATAAGGGCGCACGGTGGATGCCTTGGTACTAGGAGCCGATGAAGGACGGGACTAACACCGATATGCTCCGGCGAGCCGTAAGTAGGCTTTGACCCGGAGATTTCCGAATGGGGAAACCCACTGTTCGTAATGGAACAGTATCCTATACTGAATACATAGGTATAGGCAGGCACACCCGGGGAACTGAAACATCTAAGTACCCGGAGGAAGAGAAAGCAAACGCGATTTCCCAAGTAGCGGCGAGCGAAACGGAATCAGCCCAAACCAGAAAGCTTGCTTTCTGGGGTTGTAGGACACTCCATTGGAGTTACCAAAGAGGAAGATAGGCGAATCGATCTGGAAAGGTCAGCCAGAGCAGGTAACAGCCCTGTAGTCGAAATCTTTCTCTCTCCGGAGTGGATCCTGAGTACGGCGGAACACGAGGAATTCCGTCGGAATCCGGGAGGACCATCTCCCAAGGCTAAATACTCCCTAGTGACCGATAGTGAACCAGTACCGTGAGGGAAAGGTGAAAAGCACCCCGGAAGGGGAGTGAAAGAGAACCTGAAACCGTGTGCCTACAAGTAGTCGGAGCCCGTTAATGGGTGACGGCGTGCCTTTTGTAGAATGAACCGGCGAGTTACGACCGTATGCGAGGTTAAGCAGCAGAAGCGGAGCCGCAGCGAAAGCGAGTCTGAATAGGGCGAGTGAGTATGCGGTCGTAGACCCGAAACCGTGTGATCTACCCATGTCCAGGGTGAAGGTCAGGTAACACTGACTGGAGGCCCGAACCCACGTAAGTTGAAAATTACGGGGATGAGGTGTGGGTAGGGGTGAAATGCCAATCGAACACGGAGATAGCTGGTTCTCTCCGAAATAGCTTTAGGGCTAGCCTCAGAATAGAAAGTCATGGAGGTAGAGCACTGATTGGACGAGGGGCCCCTATCGGGTTACCGAATTCAGTCAAACTCCGAATGCCATAGACTTTGTTCTGGGAGTCAGACCGTGGGTGATAAGGTTCATGGTCGAGAGGGAAACAGCCCAGACCGCCAGCTAAGGTCCCAAAGTGTGTGTTAAGTGGAAAAGGATGTGGAGTTGCTTAGACAACCAGGATGTTGGCTTAGAAGCAGCCATCATTCAAAGAGTGCGTAATAGCTCACTGGTCGAGTGACTCTGCGCCGAAAATGTACCGGGGCTAAACACACCACCGAAGCTGCGGATTGATCTTATGATCAGTGGTAGGAGAGCGTTCTAAGGGCCGTGAAGTCAGACCGTAAGGACTGGTGGAGCGCTTAGAAGTGAGAATGCCGGTATGAGTAGCGAAAAAAGAGTGAGAATCTCTTTCACCGAATGCCTAAGGTTTCCTGAGGAAGGCTCGTCCTCTCAGGGTTAGTCGGGACCTAAGCCGAGGCCGAAAGGCGTAGGCGATGGACAACAGGTTGATATTCCTGTACCACCTCCTTTCCGTTTGAACGACGGGGGGGACGCAGGAGGATAAGGAGAGCGCGCCACTGGATGTGCGCGTCCAAGCAGTGAGACGGTCGGATAGGCAAATCCGTCCGGCAACGTCAAGCTGTGATGGGGAGGGAAATATAGTACCGAAGCTCCTGAGTTCACACTGCCAAGAAAATCCTCTAGTGAGGAAAGAGGTGCCCGTACCGCAAACCGACACAGGTAGGCGAGGAGAGGATCCTAAGGTGAGCGGGAGAACTCTCGTTAAGGAACTCGGCAAAATGACCCCGTAACTTCGGGAGAAGGGGTGCTCCTCTGCCGAGGAGCCGCAGTGAAAAGGCCCAAGCGACTGTTTACCAAAAACACAGGTCTCTGCGAAGCCGTAAGGCGAAGTATAGGGGCTGACACCTGCCCGGTGCTGGAAGGTTAAGGGGATGCGTTAGCTTATGCGAAGCGTTGAACCGAAGCCCCAGTAAACGGCGGCCGTAACTATAACGGTCCTAAGGTAGCGAAATTCCTTGTCGGGTAAGTTCCGACCCGCACGAAAGGTGCAACGACTTGGGCACTGTCTCAACGAGAGACCCGGTGAAATTATACTATGTGTGAAGATGCACATTACCCGCGACAGGACGGAAAGACCCCGTGGAGCTTTACTGTAGCCTGATATTGAATGTTGGTACAGCTTGTACAGGATAGGTAGGAGCCTTGGAAGCCGGAGCGCTAGCTTCGGTGGAGGCGCTGGTGGGATACTACCCTGGCTGTACGGACATTCTAACCCAGGACCGTAATCCGGTCCGGAGACAGTGTCAGGTGGGCAGTTTGACTGGGGCGGTCGCCTCCCAAAAGGTAACGGAGGCGCCCAAAGGTTCCCTCAGAATGGTTGGAAATCATTCGCAGAGTGTAAAGGCACAAGGGAGCTTGACTGCGAGACCTACAAGTCGAGCAGGGACGAAAGTCGGGCTTAGTGATCCGGCGGTTCCGCATGGAAGGGCCGTCGCTCAACGGATAAAAGCTACCCCGGGGATAACAGGCTTATCTCCCCCAAGAGTCCACATCGACGGGGAGGTTTGGCACCTCGATGTCGGCTCATCGCATCCCGGGGCTGTAGTCGGTCCCAAGGGTTGGGCTGTTCGCCCATTAAAGCGGTACGCGAGCTGGGTTCAGAACGTCGTGAGACAGTTCGGTCCCTATCCGTCGTGGGCGTTGGAAATTTGAAAGGAGCTGTCCTTAGTACGAGAGGACCGGGATGGACACACCGCTGGTGTACCAGTTGTTCCGCCAGGAGCATCGCTGGGTAGCTACGTGTGGTCGGGATAAGTGCTGAAAGCATCTAAGCATGAAGCCCCCCTTGAGATGAGATTTCCCTTACCTATAAGGTAATAAGATCCCTCAGAGACGATGAGGTTGATAGGTCCGAGGTGGAAGCGTGGTGACACGTGGAGCTGACGGATACTAATGGATCGATGACTTATCTATCTGATTTCAATCATTCGTGAAAATGAACGTTGCTTTTCATAAAAGATGTTTCCTTATCCAGTTTTGAGGGTTTTCAAAAAAACTTGAATTTACCCCTTGAAATTTTGTTCAAAGGACAATATAATATATCTTGTCCTTGAAAAAAAGGTTTGGTGGTGAAGGCGAAGAGGTCACACCTGTTCCCATGCCGAACACAGCAGTTAAGCTCTTCAGCGCCGATGGTAGTCGGGTTTACCCCCGTGAGAGTAGGACGCTGCCAAGCCTTGATAATTTCATAATAATCCGGAGGATTAGCTCAGCTGGGAGAGCACTTGCCTTACAAGCAAGGGGTCGCAGGTTCGAACCCTGCATCCTCCACCATTTCTTATCAAGTTAGCCGGCCTAGCTCAACTGGCAGAGCAACTGATTTGTAATCAGTAGGTTGGGGGTTCAAGTCCTCTGGCCGGCACCATTAGTTGCTTGTGCTAACATTTATTGATAGGAGCCATTAGCTCAGCTGGTAGAGCATCTGACTTTTAATCAGAGGGTCGAAGGTTCGAATCCTTCATGGCTCACCATTCATTTGCGGGTGTGGTGGAATTGGCAGACACGCTAGATTTAGGATCTAGTGCTTCACGGCGTGGGGGGTTCAAGTCCCTCCACCCGCACTTTATGCGGAAGTAGTTCAGTGGTAGAACACCACCTTGCCAAGGTGGGGGTCGCGGGTTCGAATCCCGTCTTCCGCTCCATGATTTCAACCAAGCTACTTAATAAACAACAACAAAGTTAAACATAAACTTGCCAAGCCGGGGTGGCGGAATTGGCAGACGCACAGGACTTAAAATCCTGCGGTGGGTTTCCACCGTGCCGGTTCGAGTCCGGCCCTCGGCACCATAAATAAATAATGCGCCCGTAGCTCAATTGGATAGAGCGTCTGACTACGGATCAGAAGGTTAGGGGTTCGACTCCTCTCGGGCGCGCCATTTTAAACGGGAAGTAGCTCAGCTTGGTAGAGCACTTGGTTTGGGACCAAGGGGTCGCAGGTTCGAATCCTGTCTTCCCGACCATCCCTAATATAAAGGGGCCTTAGCTCAGCTGGGAGAGCGCCTGCTTTGCACGCAGGAGGTCAGCGGTTCGATCCCGCTAGGCTCCACCAATTTATTTGATCTTTGAAAACTGAACGAACCAACCAGTACGTCAAAACATTTCTTCTTTATAGAAGAGATTTGAAACAAAGCACATTCGGTGTGCAAATGAGCAAGTCAAACTTAACTTTTATGGAGAGTTTGATCCTGGCTCAGGACGAACGCTGGCGGCGTGCCTAATACATGCAAGTCGAGCGCGGGAAGCGAGTGGATCCCTTCGGGGTGAAGCTCGTGGAACGAGCGGCGGACGGGTGAGTAACACGTGGGCAACCTGCCTGTAAGATCGGAATAACCCCGGGAAACCGGGGCTAATGCCGGGTAATACTTTCTTTCGCATGAAGGAAAGTTGAAAGATGGCTTCTTGTATATCACTTACAGATGGGCCCGCGGCGCATTAGCTAGTTGGTGAGGTAACGGCTCACCAAGGCGACGATGCGTAGCCGACCTGAGAGGGTGATCGGCCACACTGGGACTGAGACACGGCCCAGACTCCTACGGGAGGCAGCAGTAGGGAATCTTCCGCAATGGACGAAAGTCTGACGGAGCAACGCCGCGTGAACGATGAAGGTCTTCGGATCGTAAAGTTCTGTTGTTAGGGAAGAACAAGTACCGTGCGAATAGAGCGGTACCTTGACGGTACCTAACGAGGAAGCCCCGGCTAACTACGTGCCAGCAGCCGCGGTAATACGTAGGGGGCAAGCGTTGTCCGGAATTATTGGGCGTAAAGCGCGCGCAGGCGGTTCCTTAAGTCTGATGTGAAAGCCCACGGCTCAACCGTGGAGGGTCATTGGAAACTGGGGAACTTGAGGACAGAAGAGGAGAGTGGAATTCCACGTGTAGCGGTGAAATGCGTAGATATGTGGAGGACACCACCAGTGGCGAAGGCGACTCTCTGGTCTGTTTCTGACGCTGAGGTGCGAAAGCGTGGGTAGCAAACAGGATTAGATACCCCAGTAGTCCACGCCGTAAACGATGAGTGCTAGGTGTTAGGGGCTTCCACCCCTTAGTGCTGAAGTTAACGCATTAAGCACTCCGCCTGCCAGTACGGCCGCAAGGCTGAAACTCAAAGGAATTGACGGGGGCCCGCACAAGCGGTGGAGCATGTGGTTTAATTCGAAGCAACGCGAAGAACCTTACTATAGGTCTTGACATCCTTGGACAATCCTAGAGATAGGACTTTCCCTTCGGGGACCAAGTGACAGGTGGTGCATGGTTGTCGTCAGCTCGTGTCGTGAGATGTTGGGTTAAGTCCCGCAACGAGCGCAACCCCTAATCTTAGTTGCCAGCATTCAGTTGGGCACTCTAAGGTGACTGCCGGTGACAAACCGGAGGAAGGCGGGGATGACGTCAAATCATCATGCCCCTTATACCTGGGCTACACACGTGCTACAATGGATGGTACAAAGGGCAGCGAAGCCGCGAGGTGTAGCAAATCCCATAAAACCATTCTCAGTTCGGATTGCAGGCTGCAACTCGCCTGCATGAAGCCGGAATCGCTAGTAATCGCGGATCAGCATGCCGCGGTGAATACGTTCCCGGGCCTTGTACACACCGCCCGTCACACCACGAGAGTTGGCAACACCCGAAGTCGGTGAGGTAACCTTTTTGGAGCCAGCCGCCGAAGGTGGGGCCAATGATTGGGGTGAAGTCGTAACAAGGTAGCCGTATCGGAAGGTGCGGCTGGATCACCTCCTTTCTAAGGATATAACGGAAATGTACTGTGTTGGTTGTTCAGTTTTGAGAGATCAAACGATCTTTCAACTTGTGAACCTTGAAAACTGGATAAGGAATCATTGTTTCATCTAACGATGAGACATTTGATGACAAGACATCTAATTGAAATTGTAAACGTCTTTTCACGAAGATAGTTAAGTGAATAAGGGCGCACGGTGGATGCCTTGGTACTAGGAGCCGATGAAGGACGGGACTAACACCGATATGCTCCGGCGAGCCGTAAGTAGGCTTTGACCCGGAGATTTCCGAATGGGGAAACCCACTGTTCGTAATGGAACAGTATCCTATACTGAATACATAGGTATAGGCAGGCACACCCGGGGAACTGAAACATCTAAGTACCCGGAGGAAGAGAAAGCAAACGCGATTTCCCAAGTAGCGGCGAGCGAAACGGAATCAGCCCAAACCAGAAAGCTTGCTTTCTGGGGTTGTAGGACACTCCATTGGAGTTACCAAAGAGGAAGATAGGCGAATCGATCTGGAAAGGTCAGCCAGAGCAGGTAACAGCCCTGTAGTCGAAATCTTTCTCTCTCCGGAGTGGATCCTGAGTACGGCGGAACACGAGGAATTCCGTCGGAATCCGGGAGGACCATCTCCCAAGGCTAAATACTCCCTAGTGACCGATAGTGAACCAGTACCGTGAGGGAAAGGTGAAAAGCACCCCGGAAGGGGAGTGAAAGAGAACCTGAAACCGTGTGCCTACAAGTAGTCGGAGCCCGTTAATGGGTGACGGCGTGCCTTTTTGTAGAATGAACCGGCGAGTTACGACCGCATGCGAGGTTAAGCAGCAGAAGCGGAGCCGCAGCGAAAGCGAGTCTGAATAGGGCGAGTGAGTATGCGGTCGTAGACCCGAAACCGTGTGATCTACCCATGTCCAGGGTGAAGGTCAGGTAACACTGACTGGAGGCCCGAACCCACGTAAGTTGAAAATTACGGGGATGAGGTGTGGGTAGGGGTGAAATGCCAATCGAACACGGAGATAGCTGGTTCTCTCCGAAATAGCTTTAGGGCTAGCCTCAGAATAGAAAGTCATGGAGGTAGAGCACTGATTGGACGAGGGGCCCCTATCGGGTTACCGAATTCAGTCAAACTCCGAATGCCATAGACTTTGTTCTGGGAGTCAGACCGTGGGTGATAAGGTTCATGGTCGAGAGGGAAACAGCCCAGACCGCCAGCTAAGGTCCCAAAGTGTGTGTTAAGTGGAAAAGGATGTGGAGTTGCTTAGACAACTGGGATGTTGGCTTAGAAGCAGCCATCATTCAAAGAGTGCGTAATAGCTCACTGGTCGAGTGACTCTGCGCCGAAAATGTACCGGGGCTAAACACACCACCGAAGCTGCGGATTGATCTTATGATCAGTGGTAGGAGAGCGTTCTAAGGGCCGTGAAGTCAGACCGTAAGGACTGGTGGAGCGCTTAGAAGTGAGAATGCCGGTATGAGTAGCGAAAAAAGAGTGAGAATCTCTTTCACCGAATGCCTAAGGTTTCCTGAGGAAGGCTCGTCCTCTCAGGGTTAGTCGGGACCTAAGCCGAGGCCGAAAGGCGTAGGCGATGGACAACAGGTTGATATTCCTGTACCACCTCCTTTCCGTTTGAACGACGGGGGGACGCAGGAGGATAAGGAGAGCGCGCCACTGGATGTGCGCGTCCAAGCAGTGAGACGGTCGGATAGGCAAATCCGTCCGGCAACGTCAAGCTGTGATGGGGAGGGAAATATAGTACCGAAGCTCCTGAGTTCACACTGCCAAGAAAATCCTCTAGTGAGGAAAGAGGTGCCCGTACCGCAAACCGACACAGGTAGGCGAGGAGAGGATCCTAAGGTGAGCGGGAGAACTCTCGTTAAGGAACTCGGCAAAATGACCCCGTAACTTCGGGAGAAGGGGTGCTCCTCTGCCGAGGAGCCGCAGTGAAAAGGCCCAAGCGACTGTTTACCAAAAACACAGGTCTCTGCGAAGCCGTAAGGCGAAGTATAGGGGCTGACACCTGCCCGGTGCTGGAAGGTTAAGGGGATGCGTTAGCTTATGCGAAGCGTTGAACCGAAGCCCCAGTAAACGGCGGCCGTAACTATAACGGTCCTAAGGTAGCGAAATTCCTTGTCGGGTAAGTTCCGACCCGCACGAAAGGTGCAACGACTTTGGCACTGTCTCAACGAGAGACCCGGTGAAATTATACTATGTGTGAAGATGCACATTACCCGCGACAGGACGGAAAGACCCCGTGGAGCTTTACTGTAGCCTGATATTGAATGTTGGTACAGCTTGTACAGGATAGGTAGGAGCCTTGGAAGCCGGAGCGCTAGCTTCGGTGGAGGCGCTGGTGGGATACTACCCTGGCTGTACGGACATTCTAACCTGCGACCGTAATCCGGTCCGGAGACAGTGTCAGGTGGGCAGTTTGACTGGGGCGGTCGCCTCCCAAAAGGTAACGGAGGCGCCCAAAGGTTCCCTCAGAATGGTTGGAAATCATTCGCAGAGTGTAAAGGCACAAGGGAGCTTGACTGCGAGACCTACAAGTCGAGCAGGGACGAAAGTCGGGCTTAGTGATCCGGCGGTTCCGCATGGAAGGGCCGTCGCTCAACGGATAAAAGCTACCCCGGGGATAACAGGCTTATCTCCCCCAAGAGTCCACATCGACGGGGAGGTTTGGCACCTCGATGTCGGCTCATCGCATCCTGGGGCTGTAGTCGGTCCCAAGGGTTGGGCTGTTCGCCCATTAAAGCGGTACGCGAGCTGGGTTCAGAACGTCGTGAGACAGTTCGGTCCCTATCCGTCGTGGGCGTTGGAAATTTGAAAGGAGCTGTCCTTAGTACGAGAGGACCGGGATGGACACACCGCTGGTGTACCAGTTGTTCCGCCAGGAGCATCGCTGGGTAGCTACGTGTGGTCGGGATAAGTGCTGAAAGCATCTAAGCATGAAGCCCCCCCTTGAGATGAGATTTCCCTTACCTATAAGGTAATAAGATCCCTCAGAGACGATGAGGTTGATAGGTCCGAGGTGGAAGCGTGGTGACACGTGGAGCTGACGGATACTAATGGATCGATGACTTATCTATCTGATTATAATCATTCGTGAATGACAATTGCTTTTCAAACAAGATGTTTCCTTATCCAGTTTTGAGGGTTCACCTCAAACTTTATATTGATGTGGTGGTGAAGGCGAAGAGGTCACACCTGTTCCCATGCCGAACACAGCAGTTAAGCTCTTCAGCGCCGATGGTAGTCGGGTTTACCCCCGTGAGAGTAGGACGCTGCCACGTCATTTGAAAAACCAGAAGATCATTCTTCTGGTTTTTTTTCTATATCAACTTCCTTAAACATAGACATAAAGAAAGGAGGGGTAGATTGAACTGGTCATATTTTTTTCATGATGACATACTTTTATTTATATTCCGGTTATTTTTTGCACTTATTCTTTCAGGGTTGATTGGGTTTGAAAGGGAAGTGAAAAATCATTCGGCCGGCTTCCGGACCCATATCCTTGTGGGCGTCGGGGCTTGTATGATGATGCTCCTTTCTTTGTATGGTTTTGAAACGTTCATTGATCAATATGAACATGTCCGTTTCGACCCAGCTCGTATCCCATCCTACGTCATTAGTGGTATTGGGTTTTTAGGTGCAGGAACAATTATCGTCAATGGGATGACGATCAGAGGATTAACAACAGCAGCTTCCATATGGACGGTAGCAGGGATTGGTCTTGTCGTTGGTGCAGGAATGTATGATGTGGCGACGGTCACAACGATTTTCGTGCTTATGAGCTTGGTCTTCCTTAATAAAATAGAAAAAGAAAAGTTTAATGGGAATCGGAAAAATATTTACCAATTGACCATCGCTAAGGATGCCCCGGTCCATAAAGTATTAACTGTTTTTGAACAAATGAACCCGGAAATCAGGAAAATAGATATTGTTGCTTTGGATCAGACCCAGAAAAAAGTTGTCGTTGAACTGAATAAAGGACAAAGGTATAATCGATCCCTTCTTTTAGAGCGTCTGTCTTTGATGGATGGTGTAGAAGAATGCGGACATCAGTATTAAAGAGCTGCACAGTTGATTCTGTGCAGTTTTTTTGTTTTATTTCATGGGGAAAAGGGGAAACATAGAAGATGTAATTCTCCTAAACAAACAAGTTGCATGACAAAAGAAAATGAGTATAATAAAATTAAAGTCAAAGATAGTCAAAGTCAAAAGAGGGGGGAGGGAGCATGCGGAATATCTCTGATGTTATTGAAGAATATCTCAAGGGAATCTTAGATGAAAATCGGCACCAGGCGATTGAGATCAAGCGTAGTGAACTTGCCGAGAAATTTGATTGTGTACCTTCTCAAATCAATTATGTGATTAAGACACGTTTTACTGTGGAAAAAGGTTATATAGTGGAAAGTAAAAGAGGAGGAGGCGGATATATTCGTATCAGCCGAATCCAACACCGTAAAGGATCAGAAATGATTGAAGAGGTGATGGAGCTCATCAATCCCCATGTTTCCCAATCGAAAGCCATCGATGTGCTTGAGCGGTTGGTAGATTATGAGATCATCACTGATCGGGAAAGTAAACTGATGGCAAGTGTCATCGATCGCGACGTCCTTGCTTTTTCTTTACCACTTCGTGATGAAGTACGTGCGCGAATCATGACAGCCATGCTATTCACCCTTAAATATAAGTGTTGAGTGAGAAGGGAGAGATTCAGATGGAGTGTCAGAAATGTCATCAGCGTCCTGCTACCGTCCATTTGACGCAGGTGATTAATGGTCAAAAGTCAGAAGTCCATGTATGTGAAAAATGTGCGAAAGAAAATGGGTACATGAATTACGGGGAAGAGAACTTCACCTTGAATGATCTCCTTTCAGGTCTATTCCATTCCGAAGGACCTTCTCCTTTAAAAGGGCAGAGCGCTCACTCATATAATCAAAAACCGAAACTTAAATGTCCTAATTGCGGGCTCAGCTATGAAGAGTTTGCAAGGATCGGGAAGTTTGGTTGTGCGGACTGCTATAAAACGTTCGATGAACGTCTGAATCCCATTCTGCGCCGTGTTCACAGTGGGAACACCAGACATGATGGTAAGATTCCGAAACGTGAAGGTGGCAACTTGCACCTTAAAAAAGAGATGGAAGAATATAAAACTAATCTTCGACAATTAATTGAGCAGGAAGAATTCGAAGAGGCAGCGAAAGTTAGAGATAAGATCAGATCTTTAGAAAGTCAACTGCATCATAGGGAGGATGGTGATGAGTAATGTCTTTACAGCAATTCATGAATGAAGCAATCAGTCCATGGATGAAACAAGAGGGTCCGGACAGCGATATTGTACTCAGCAGCCGTATACGACTTGCTCGTAACTTTTCCCAGCATCCTTTTCCTATCATTGCTTCTGAAGAGACTTTGAATAAAGTATTGGAATTCTTCCAAGAAGAGTTCCAAAAGAAGTCTTTCAGAGATTATAAAGATTTTGAGCTGGTCCAAATGAAAGATTTACAGCCGATTGAAAAGAGAGTACTGGTAGAAAAACATTTGATCAGTCCACATTTGGCTGAAAAAGCGGATAAGTCGGCTTCTCTCATTTCACAAAATGAACAAGTATCAATCATGATTAATGAAGAGGACCACATTCGCATACAGTTATATTTCCCTAGCTTTCAGTTGGATCAAGCATTGGAACAAGCTAGTCAATTGGATGATTGGCTCGAAGAAAAAGTGGATTATGCTTTTGATGAGAAACGGGGGTATTTAACCGCCTGTCCGACCAATGTGGGTACGGGGATGAGAGCTTCTGTCATGATGCATTTACCCGCCCTGTCCATGACGAATCAAATCAACCGTATGACGCCGGCCATTAACCAGCTTGGTCTTGTTGTAAGAGGCATTTACGGGGAAGGCAGTGAAGCTCTGGGGAATATTTATCAAATATCTAATCAGATTACCCTTGGTAAATCAGAAGAGGATATTGTTGAAGATCTTCACAGTGTGGTAAAGCAGCTGATTGAACAGGAGAGGAAAGCAAGAGAGGCATTGATGACTCGTTCGAGTATTCAGTTGGAAGACCGTATCTTTCGTTCCTATGGTGTTTTGACCAATAGTCGAATCATAGAATCTAAGGAGGCCGCGAAATGCCTTTCTGATCTGAGATTGGGCATCGATTTAGGATTCATCGATCATATCCCGCGTACGATCTTAAATGAATTGATGGTTCTTACACAGCCCGGATTCTTGCAACAATACGCTAATTCTACTTTATCCCCTGATGAAAGGGATGTAAGAAGAGCATCTTTAATTCGCGAACGACTTCAATTAGAAAATGAAGAATAATGTTAGGAGGGAATGTCCATGATGTTTGGGCGATTTACAGAAAGAGCACAAAAAGTATTGGCGCTGGCACAGGAAGAAGCTGTTCGATTAGGTCACAATAACATTGGCACAGAGCATATCCTTTTAGGCTTAGTCAGTGAAGGAGAAGGTATTGCTGCTAAGGCTCTGACTGCATTAGGGCTTGAGTCTTCAAAAATTCAGCAAGAAGTAGAGAAACTAATCGGTAAGGGAGAGAAAGTTTCCCAAACGATTCATTATACGCCTCGTGCGAAAAAAGTCATTGAGCTTTCCATGGATGAAGCTCGTAAACTTGGACACTCTTATGTGGGAACAGAACATATTCTTCTTGGATTGATCCGTGAGGGAGAAGGCGTGGCTGCCCGTGTACTGAATAATTTGGGTGTCAGCTTGAACAAAGCCCGTCAACAAGTTTTACAACTCCTTGGAAACAATGAGTCCACAGGGGGGCAAAATCGCCGTGGAGGCGGCTCAGGTGCTCAGGCGGCGAATGCGAATACACCGACCCTCGATTCACTTGCCCGAGACCTTACAGCGATTGCGAAAGAGGGCAACATTGACCCTGTCATCGGTCGGAGTAAAGAAATTGAGCGTGTCATTCAAGTATTGAGCCGTCGTACAAAAAATAACCCAGTTCTTGTCGGTGAACCTGGTGTTGGTAAAACAGCCATCGCCGAAGGTCTGGCTCAGCAGATTATGAATAATGAAGTCCCTGAAATCCTTCGCGATAAGCGAGTGATGACCCTTGATATGGGTACTGTCGTTGCGGGTACCAAGTATCGCGGTGAATTTGAAGACCGTTTGAAAAAAGTGATGGAAGAGATTCGTCAGGCGGGGAACATCATCCTGTTCATTGACGAGCTTCACACGTTGATCGGTGCTGGTGGCGCAGAGGGTGCCATTGATGCATCCAATATTCTTAAACCGTCTCTTGCCCGTGGTGAATTGCAATGTATCGGTGCGACGACACTTGATGAGTACCGTAAATATATTGAAAAGGATGCGGCACTTGAGCGCAGATTCCAGCCTATTCAAGTGGATGAACCGAATCTTGATGAATCCATCCAAATCCTGCAAGGTCTTCGTGACCGTTATGAAGCACACCACCGTGTAACGATCACGGACGATTCAATCGAATCTGCCGTCCGTTTTTCTGATCGTTACATCACAGACCGCTTCTTACCGGATAAAGCGATTGACCTGATCGATGAGGCTGCATCCAAAGTTCGTCTTCGCTCCTATACAGCTCCACCGAACTTGAAAGAGTTAGAGCAGAAGCTAGAGGAAGTGCGAAAAGAGAAGGATGCCGCTGTCCAGAGCCATGAATTTGAAAAAGCAGCTTCCTTAAGAGACAGTGAACAGCGCTTGAGAGATGAGTTGGAACAAACGAAAGATGAGTGGAAAGAAAAACAAGGCCATGAAGATTCCGAAGTTACAGTCGAGGACATTGCTTCTGTCGTATCCACATGGACGGGAGTGCCTGTTTCCAAGATGACGAAAGATGAGAGTGAACGCCTTCTTCATCTTGAAGATACGCTTCACAACCGTGTGATCGGTCAGGAAGAAGCGGTCAAAGCGATTTCCAAAGCGATCCGCCGCGCCCGTGCCGGACTTAAAGATCCGAAACGTCCAATCGGTTCATTCATTTTCCTCGGACCAACAGGTGTCGGTAAAACAGAGCTTGCTCGTGCGTTAGCAGAAAGCATGTTCGGAGAAGAAGATGCGATGATTCGGATCGACATGTCCGAGTACATGGAAAAACACAGCACGTCCCGTCTTGTCGGTTCGCCTCCAGGTTACGTCGGTTATGATGAAGGCGGACAATTAACAGAGAAAGTACGCAACAAGCCATACTCTGTCGTCCTTCTTGATGAAATTGAAAAAGCGCACCCGGAAGTATTCAACATTTTACTCCAGGTTCTTGAAGATGGTCGTCTGACCGATTCTAAAGGGCGCGTCGTTGACTTCCGTAACACAGTGCTGATCATGACCTCCAACGTAGGAGCTCAAGAATTGAAGCAAAATAAATATGTTGGCTTCTCCATGGGTGATACGGATCAGGACTACAAAGACATGAAGTCTAAAGTTACGGATGCGTTGAAGAAAGCTTTCCGTCCGGAATTCTTGAACCGTATTGATGAAACAATCGTGTTCCACTCCCTGGAGAGAAAACACATGAAAGATATCGTAACCTTGATGGTCGAAGAACTGCGTAAACGTTTAAAAGAACAAGAGATCGACTTCGTCTTGTCTGATGCTGCTATTCAGCACATTGCAGAATCAGGGTTCGATCCAGAGTACGGAGCACGTCCATTGCGCCGTTCTATTCAGAAGAATGTTGAGGATCTGCTTTCTGAAGAACTCTTAAAAGAGAACATTGCTAAAGGGCAGAGTGTGAAAATCGATCTTGATGACGATAAAAACTTTGTCGTCCACACGCAGCAGGAGTCAACAAATTAAAATAGTTGTATAAAAGCAGGAAGGCTTGTTTTACAGAAGGTTGAAAGAACGCGGAGGAAGGGCTGCTCCCCTTCTTCTATTTCACCGAAACCTATCATAAAGTGAACAGAGCCTAAGAAAAATCGGAAGGGTTTGCCTTCCGATTTTTTTCATCTTCCGCTATGATTTTACTATAATGATTTAATATGATTGATAAGATTGTGAAACTTATTCACAATCTTTTACGTATAAAATAATAAGAATAAGGAGCGAGATAGTCTTGGCAAAAAGAAAAACGAAGTTTGTTTGCCATGAATGTGGGTATGAGACACCTAAATGGATGGGAAAATGCCCGGGGTGTAATCAATGGAACACGCTGGTCGAAGAAATGGCGGCTGCTCCGGCGAATTCCAGACATGTGTTTCAGACGAGCTCCACTTCCGCAACAACGAAACCAGAAAAAATCACACAAATCAAGTCTCAAAAAGAACCGCGTATGCCGACAGATATGCCTGAGTTCAACCGGGTGTTAGGAGGAGGGATCGTGGCGGGGTCTCTAGTTTTGATTGGCGGGGATCCGGGAATCGGTAAATCCACTCTTTTGCTTCAAGTCTCTGCACAGATCGCGAAAAAAGAATTTCCTGTCCTCTACATATCCGGGGAGGAGTCATCGCGACAAACGAAGCTTCGGGCGGAACGCTTGGATATTACATCTGATGAACTCTATGTTTTACCGGAAACAAACTTACAGGATGTCATCAACCAAATTGAAAACATCGAACCAAAATTTGTGGTCATAGATTCGATCCAGACTATTTTCAAAGAAGATGTTACCTCTGCTCCAGGAAGCGTTTCCCAAGTTCGTGAATGTACAAGTCACTTGATGAGAATCGCTAAAAGCAAAGGTATCCCTATTTTCATCGTGGGGCATGTTACTAAAGAAGGTTCCATTGCCGGTCCACGTCTACTTGAACATATGGTGGATGCCGTCCTTTATTTTGAAGGGGAGCAGCATCACACATTCAGAATTCTAAGAAGTGTGAAGAACCGTTTTGGAAGTACTCATGAAATGGGAATCTTTGAAATGAAGGAGAAAGGCCTGGAAGAGGTTCTGAACCCTTCAGAAATTTTCCTGGAAGAACGTTCGCAAGGGGCTGCGGGTTCAATCGTGGTGGCTTCCATGGAAGGGACCAGACCGGTACTTGTAGAAATACAGGCCTTGATCTCACCTACGGCATACGGAAACCCGAGACGGATGGCTACAGGTCTTGATAACAGCCGTGTACCGCTTTTAATGGCTGTTTTGGAAAAGAGAGCAGGGCTCCTGCTACAGAACCAGGATGCTTACGTAAAAGTCGCTGGTGGCGTAAAATTGGATGAGCCGGCGATTGATTTAGCCGTTGCAATTAGCATTGCCTCAAGTTTCCGGAATCAGTCTCCGAATGGAGATGATGTGGTCGTTGGGGAAGTTGGCTTGACGGGTGAGATACGAAGAGTTGCAAGAATTGAGCAAAGGGTCCATGAAGCGGCGAAATTAGGCTTCAACAGGGTCATCATTCCCAAGAAGAACATGGATGGCTGGACGCCTCCTTCTCAAATCGAAGTGATCGGTGTCAGTACCGTTCAGGAGGCGATGAAGGTTACACTGGGGGATTCATAAATGGAATGGCATGAAATCAAAGAAAATGGAATCGGAGAAATTCTTCAGCTGGTTGCCCCTGGCACACCT
Source organism: Halobacillus litoralis (assembly GCF_020524085.2). Taxonomy (NCBI): domain Bacteria; kingdom Bacillati; phylum Bacillota; class Bacilli; order Caryophanales; family Bacillaceae; genus Halobacillus; species Halobacillus litoralis. The sequence goes on along the minus strand of NZ_CP129016.1, from coordinate 789,648 downwards.
CTGAGAGATGGAATTGATAACGTTTTGCGTGCAAAAACGGGAGGATTAATAGTGCTCGGATACGGTGATCATATGCGGGATCTTGTGGATGGCGGTTTCCACATCCAGTCTGATTTCACTCCCGCTCACCTTTACGAATTGGCGAAAATGGATGGGGCGTTAATTTTGAATGATGAAGGGACGCGCATTCTTTATGCTAATGCGCAATTGATGCCGGACCCGGATATCCTATCCACGGAAACGGGGATGAGGCATCGGACGGCAGAACGTGTGGCTAAACAAACGGGAGCTCTCGTTATAGCTATATCTCAACGCCGAAACGTGATCACTTTGTATAAAGGTTCTCTCCGTTACTCACTGAAAGATATTGGTGTCATTTTGACAAAAGCTAATCAGGCGATTCAAACACTGGAAAAGTATAAAAATGTGCTCGATCAAAGCGTGACGAACCTCGGTGCAATGGAGTTTGAAAACATGGTATCCTTTTCTGAAGTTGTTCAGGTCGTCCACCGGATTGAAATGGTTCTTCGGACGAAGACAGAGATTTTAAACTATGTAAATGAGCTTGGTACAGAGGGCCGTTTGATTCAGCTCCAATTAACGGAATTAGTTTCGAATATTGAAGATGAAGCCACATTGTTATTGCGCGATTACAGCAAGCGTCCTGATTATGAACCTTATTATATACTGAGAAAAATGCAGGAAATCACCAATACGGAACTTCTCTCCGATGAGCAGGTATTGAAACTCATGGGGTATTCATCAAATACGAAGTTGTCGGACCCTATCTTTCCAAGAGGATACCGTATTTTAAGTCGGATTCCTAGACTTCCTGTTCTCATTATTGAACACTTGGTCGAAAGGTTCGGTACGTTGGAAGAACTGATCCAGGCTTCTCCGAAAGAGCTTGTTGAAGTCGATGGTGTAGGAGAAATCCGTGCGATGAAAATCAGAGACGGCCTTGACCGCATACAGGAACAGCTGTTCGTAGATCGACATATATAAGAATATTGACTTATTTGTGAACAATGTGATATGATAATTTGTTTACTCATTGACTTAATTTGGAAGTTGTGCTAAGTTAAAAACCATCATTCCTTTTTTATATGATTAATGGTTGTTAGGTTTGGTCATACTGTGTTTGAGGAGGTGAATACAAGTGCTTAAACGTATCGTACAGTTGTTTATTGTCATAACCGGCGGAACCATCGGTTACCTCTATTTCCCAGAGCTATTTACAACCATGGGGCTGACTTGGCAGAATTGGATACAATCTGTCTTAGGGGCCGTACTAGGAGCACTTATATTATTTTTATTTACTTTTTGGATTGTGGATTATATTGTCGATTTTTTAAGGTGGGTTGAAGATACCCTCGTCCGGGCACCGGTAGCAGATTTGCTGTTCGGAAGTCTCGGTTTGATTGTTGGGCTGATCATCGCCTACTTGATCAATATCCCTGTACAAGATATCCAGATTCAAGTGGTTAACCAGGTTGTTCCGATCTTTTTAACATTCTTATTAGGTTACTTTGGTTTTCAGGTCGGTTTTAAACGGAAGGATGAATTCCTGAACTTGGTTTCAAGGAAAGAGAAGAAACCAGAAGAAGAACTTCAGGAGGATTCCACCTTGGATCCTGCTCTGATTCCGAAACGAAAGATCTTGGATACAAGTGTCATCATCGATGGCCGCATCGCAGATATTTGCGATACACATTTCTTAGAAGGAACCATTGTGATTCCACAATTCGTATTGGAAGAATTGCAGCACATCGCTGATTCATCCGATGGTCTGAAAAGAAACCGTGGTCGTCGTGGGTTGGATGTCTTGAACCGTCTTCAAAAAGATCTCCCTGTGAATGTTGAAATTTATGAAGGGGATTTCGAAGACATACAGGAAGTAGACAGTAAGCTTGTGAAACTTGCGAAGGTGATGGACGGGATTGTTGTAACGAACGATTTCAACTTGAATAAAGTTTGTGAGTTTCAAAATGTCCAAGTCTTGAACATTAATGATCTTGCGAATGCTGTGAAACCAGTCGTGCTTCCTGGAGAAGAGATGACGATTCAAGTCATCAAAGACGGGAAAGAGCAGAATCAAGGGGTCGCCTACTTGGATGACGGCACAATGATCGTCGTCGAAGAAGGGAAAGACTTTATCGGAAAGACGATTGAAGTCGTAGTCACCAGTGTGTTGCAGACATCGGCCGGTCGTATGATCTTTGCAAAGCCGAAATCACTTGAAAAAGCCTTGTAAAAACGGTATAAACAAATAGAGAATGACAAAAGTGATAACATGCGTGTTATCGCTTTTGTTGTTTTATGAACGTCTAAACAAACGTAGGATGGATACGCATGAAAAAATATACAGCTATCATACTTGCGGCGGGACAGGGCAAACGGATGCTCGCTGGTCGCAATAAGCAGTTTTTGAAAATCGGTGACCAACCGTTGATCTGTCACACTCTTTCCGTCTTTGATCAGGATGAGTGGTGTGAAGAGTTGGTTTTAGTAACAAATGAACGTGAACGATCTCAGATGGAGGGACTTTTACAAGAATATCCGCTCCGTCACTCCGTTCACCTCGTTGATGGTGGAGCAGAACGACAGGATAGTGTATTTGCAGGACTGGAAGCTGTCAGGCACAGAGAACTTCCTGTGTTTATTCATGACGGGGCGCGCCCGTTTGTACCTCAGGAGCTCTTACACAAATTGTCTGTGACGGCCTACGAAAAAGAAGCCGCTCTTCTTGCTGTCCCTGTGACGGATACAATCAAGCAGAAGTCGGATCTAGGTTTGGATACATTGGATAGAAGTACTCTATGGGCGGCTCAGACGCCTCAAGCCTTCTCCTATGATTTGATTCATGAAGCGCATGAACGAGCAAGGAAAAGCAGATACTACGGCACAGATGACGCTTCTCTCGTCGAGCGGTTGGACAAAGAAGTGGCAATCGTGAAAGGAAGCTATGACAATATCAAGCTTACGACCCCTGAGGACTTACATAAAGCCCAAGCTTACTTGAGTAATCAAAGAAATGGAAAGGTGGAGGATGGCCCTATGTTTCGTGTCGGCCAAGGATTTGATGTACACCAATTGACGGAAGGACGGCCTTGCATCATCGGAGGAATTGAAATCCCTCATGAAAAAGGTCTTCTTGGGCATTCAGATGCAGATGTTCTCCTGCACACAATCGCAGATGCGTGTCTTGGAGCGATTGGCGAAGGGGATATCGGTAAACATTTTCCAGACACGGATCCTGCGTTTAAAGACGCAGACTCCGGCAAATTGCTTCAGCACGTGTGGGATATCGTGACAGAGCATGGGTATGCACTTGGGAATATGGATTGTACGGTCATTGCCCAAGCCCCTAAAATGGCTCCTTATATAGAGCAAATCCGGGAAAATATCGCCTCCCTCCTCAGGGTGGAACCGGGACGGATCAACGTGAAAGCAACGACTACAGAAAAACTCGGTTTTACGGGTCGGAAAGAAGGAATTGCCGCACAGGCAGTCGTCCTTTTGCAAAATAATCAGCATTCCTAAACAAAAAATGATAAAATAAGTCAAGGATATAGACCGGAATAGGAAAGGAGAACAATTATGTCTAACGAAGTACGGGTGCGCTATGCACCAAGTCCAACAGGGCACCTTCACATTGGTAATGCAAGGACGGCTCTATTCAACTACCTTTATGCGAAAAATGCAGGTGGAAAGGTAGTCATTCGTATTGAGGATACGGATGAAAAGCGAAACGTCGAGGGTGGCGAAAAGAGCCAGCTCGACTATTTGAAGTGGTTGGGAATCGAATGGGACGAGAGTTCAGAAAAAGGGGGCGAATATGGTCCCTACCGTCAGATGGAACGTCTGGATATTTATAAGAAATATGTCGACGAATTGATGGAACGCGGTCTTGCGTACAAATGCTATATGACATCAGAAGAGCTTGAAGCAGAACGTGAAGCGCAAATGGCACGAGGGGAAGCGCCGAAATACTCTGGTGCACACCGCGACCTTACAGAGGAACAAATCGCAGCATTTGAAGCGGAGGGCCGTAAGCCTAGTATTCGTATCCGCGTCCCTGAAAACCATACGTACACGTTCAACGATATCGTCCGTGGTGATATTACTTTTGAATCCAGCGATTTTGGTGATTGGGTCATCGTTAAGCAGAACGGAACACCAACGTATAATTTCGCTGTTGCGATTGATGATTACTTAATGAAAATCACACACGTTCTTCGTGGGGAAGAGCATATTTCCAATACACCGAAACAAATGATGGTGTATGAAGCTTTTGATTGGGAAGCTCCGAAGTTTGGTCATATGACTTTGATTCTAAACGAAGAGCGCAAAAAACTGAGCAAGCGTGATCAGCACATTCTTCAGTTTATTGAACAATATAAAAACCTAGGGTATCTTCCAGAAGCTCTTTTCAATTTCATCACTTTACTAGGCTGGTCACCAGTCGGGGAAGAAGAAATTTTCACCCAGGACAAGCTTGTCGAGATCTTCGATGCAGATCGACTTTCTACTTCACCAGCGGTTTTCGATCCGGCGAAACTGAAATGGATGAACAATCAGTACATCAAAGCATCTGATTTGGACCGCGTAGTCGATCTTGCCCTTCCTCATTTAGTTGAGGCTGGACGTTTGTCTCAAGACATGAGCGAGGAAGATCGCAAGTGGTCGCGCGAACTCATCAGCCTTTATCAGGAACAACTGAGCTACGGAGCGGAAATCGTCGAGCTGACCGAATTGTTTTTCAAGCAGGAAATTCAGTATGATGAAGCTGCTATGGAAGTCCTTGAAGGGGAACAAGTACCGGAAGTATTGGAAACGTTCAAGAAAAACCTTCATGAACTTGAAGACTTCACACCAGAAAACATTAAAAAGCAAATCAAAGCGGTTCAGAAAGAGACGGGTCATAAAGGGAAGAAGTTGTTCATGCCTGTCCGTGTAGCCACTACAGGTCAAACCCATGGCCCAGAACTTCCTAACGCGATTCATTTGCTTGGATTAGAAACGGTAACGGTCCGTCTGAATGATGTATTAAGCAAGTTGCAAGCTTAATTCGTTCACAAGTGGGAAAGAATATCATATAGTAGAGATACCTATACGAAACGTTGATGAGGAGAAGTAAGAGGCCCCTCTCTTCTACAGAGAGAATCACCATGGCTGGAAGTGATTCGTTGAGAAGCCTTTGAAATGCACCTCGGAGTCTTTGGCTGAACGAAGTATGCTGAAGCGGGTACCTTCCGTTATCAAGGGTGAAGCGGGGAAAGGCGTAGCCGATCCCAAACAGAGTGGAACCACGTTCGACGCGTCTCTGTGCCATTGGCACAAAGGCGCGTTTTTTTTATTGGGACCGCTTCTGTTTCAGTACAAGGAGGGGAGCAAGTATGGGGCTGTTCAAAATGTTTAAAGAAGATGTCGATGTGGTGTTCGATCAAGATCCTGCTGCTCGTTCTTATATTGAAGTGATCCTGACGTATTCAGGACTGCATGCGATATGGGCACACCGGGTGGCCCATGCTTGTCACAAACGGAAGTTTTTCTTACTGGCCCGGCTCATATCTCAGTGGAGCCGCTTCCTGACAGGCATTGAAATCCATCCCGGAGCGAAAATCGGGCGTCGTTTCTTCATCGACCACGGCATGGGGGTCGTCATCGGGGAAACGTGTGAGATTGGAGATAATGTGACGATATTTCAAGGAGTGACGCTCGGAGGGACGGGGAAAGAAAAAGGCAAAAGACATCCCACTCTCCTTGATAACTCATTAGTAGCCACGGGAGCGAAAGTGCTGGGATCGATCACGATTGGGGAGAACTCTAAAGTAGGGGCCGGTTCTGTCGTGCTCCACGATGTTCCGAACAATTCGACAGTCGTCGGTATCCCTGGTCATGTTGTCATCCAAGATGGTAAGAAGGTCCAAAAGAAGGACCTGGACCATCATAAACTTCCGGACCCTGTGTACGACCGGTTAAACGAGATCGAGAAGGAAATGGCGGAGCTGCGCAAACAATTGGAGGAAACCAAAGGAGTGAACCAACATGGCAATTAACATATACAACACACTGACAAGAAAAAAAGAACCGTTCCAGCCGCTGGAAGAAGGAAAAGTGAAAATGTACGTTTGCGGTCCGACGGTTTATAACTACATTCACATCGGGAATGCAAGACCGGCCATTGTTTTTGATACGGTCAGAAGATATTTTGAATACAGAGGCTATGATGTGCACTATGTGCTCAACTTTACGGATGTCGATGACAAATTGATTAAAGCAGCGAATGAAATGGGCGAAGGAGTCACAGATATCGCCAATCGTTTCATTACGGCTTACAAAGAAGATGTCGGTGCACTAGGCGTGAAAGAAGCCGTGGATCATCCGCGTGTCACGGAAAACATGGATGAGATTATCAGCTTTATCCAGGGGTTGATCGACAAAGGGTTCGCTTATGAAGCGGGAGGGGACGTGTATTTCCGTACGCGGTCCTTCAATCAATATGGAAAACTTTCTCACCAGTCCATTGATGAGTTAAGGTCAGGGTCCCGCATTGAAGTGGGGGATAAAAAAGAAGACCCGCTTGATTTCACCCTTTGGAAAGATGCGAAGGAAGGCGAAATCACTTGGGAAAGTCCTTGGGGAAGCGGGCGCCCGGGCTGGCATATCGAGTGCTCGGCAATGGCTAAGAAATATCTTGGTGAAACGATCGATATCCACGCAGGCGGGCAGGATTTGACTTTCCCGCACCACGAAAATGAGATCGCGCAATCAGAAGCACATAACGGAGAATCTTTTGCCCGTTACTGGATGCATAACGGGTACATTAATATTGATAATGAAAAAATGTCGAAGTCCCTCGGAAACTTCATCCTTGCCCATGATCTTGTGAAGAAGCACGATCCTCAAGTGATCCGCTTTTTCATGCTGAGTGTGCAATACCGTCATCCGATCAACTTTAGTGACGAGTTGTTGAAAGGGGCGAAAAGCAGCTTTGATCGCATCAAGAATGCGTATGAGAACATCCAACACCGGAAGAATTCCACGATGAGTTTGGAGGAAGATCAAAGCGAGTGGCTCGATAAAGTCGCTGGTTTTAAAGAGCAGTTCATTAAGGAAATGGATGATGACTTCAACACAGCGAATGCGATTTCCGTCTTGTTCGATTTAACTAAAGCTGCGAACTTATATCTACAGGAGGACCAGACTCACGAAAAGGTCTTAACGGCTTTTGAAGAGTTGTTCGAAGAATTGACAGGGGTCCTCGGCATTCAGCTTCAGGCGCAGGAAGAACTACTTGATGAGGAAGTGGATGCTCTAATTGAAGAGCGTAAGCAAGCTAGAAAGAACCGTGACTTCGCGCGTGCCGATGAAATTCGTGATGAGTTGAAAGATCGCAACATCATCCTTGAAGATACATCACAGGGCACGAGATGGAAGCGGGGGTAAGGCAATGGCGATCGCAAATGCGAAACAGATGAAGAGTCTTGCCCTCGCCTATATGGGCGACTCTGTTTATGAACTTTACGTCAGGCAGCATCTGCTTGAAAAAGGAGAGGTTATGCCTCAACACCTTCACCAGGCAGCGATCCAGTTCGTGTCGGCTGTTTCGCAGGCGGATGTTGTCCGTGTATGGCAGGAAGAAGAAAGGCTCACGGAAGAAGAGGAAGGTGTGCTTAGAAGGGGGCGGAACGCAAAATCAGGATCCGTCCCTAAGAACACTAACGTACAGACCTATCGATATTCAACCGCATTCGAAGCGGTGTTGGGGTATTTATATTTATCCGGACAAACGGAGCGGCTGGAAACATTGATACAGCATGCAATACAAATCGTTGAGGAAAGGAGTGAAGCGTAATGAATGGAGAATGGATCATCGGAAAGAATTCAGTCCAGGAAGCCATCCGATCAGGCAGACCGATCAATAAAGTGATGGTATCGGATCAGCTGCAGCACCAGGCGTATAAAAAGCTTGAACAGCTGGCCAAAGAACAGGGACTCATTGTCCAAAAAGTACCGAAAAAGAAAATAGACCAGCTCGTTGATGGAAACCACCAGGGGGTCATTGCTTCTGTAGCTGCGTATGAATACAGTGATTTGGAAGATTTATTTGCGAAAGCGGAAGAAAAGGACGAGCCCCCCATTTTTCATTATTTGTGATGAAATTGAAGACCCTCATAACCTCGGTTCCATTCTGCGGACGGCAGATGCGGCAGGAGCACATGGGGTCATCATTCCGAAGAGGCGTTCGGTGTCTTTAACGGCAACCGTTGCGAAAACGTCGACAGGAGCGATCGAATATATTCCGGTTGCTCGTGTAACGAACCTTGCCAGGACCATTGATGAGTTAAAAGAAAGGTTTGTCTGGGTGGTCGGAACAGACGCTGTTGGGACGGAAGATTACCGCCAGCTTGATGGGAACATGCCGATTGCCCTCGTCATAGGAAGTGAAGGCCGCGGTATGAGCCGATTAACGAAAGATAAATGTGATTGGACGGTCAGCCTGCCGATGGCTGGAGAAGTGACTTCTTTGAACGCGTCCGTAGCGGCTTCCCTTTTGATGTACGAAGTCTATAGGAAGCGTCATCCGTTAGGGGAGTAAGGCATGAACGTCTTAATCGTCGATGGATATAACATGATTGGCGCTTGGCCGGAATTGAAAAATTTAAAGGAGAAAGATCTCGGGCAGGCCCGGGATCTCCTTATAGAAATGATGGCGGAGTATCAATCTTATACCGGGGACCGGATCATGGTTGTTTTTGATGCTTATCATGTCCGGGGAGTTGAAAAGAAACAAAAAAATTACAAAGTGGAAGTCATTTTCACAAAAGAAAATGAAACCGCTGATGAACGGATTGAAAAACTGGCAGGAGAATTGAATGATGTTCGTACTCAAGTTTATGTAGCGACGTCAGATTATGCGGAACAACGCACCATTTTCGGGCAGGGAGCCTTCAGGAAATCAGCAAGAGAGCTGTATATCGAAGTGAAGAATATAGAAAACCAAATAGAGAAAGATGTCGAAAGCCAGAATCAATATCCCTATCAATCTAAAATTCCAATTAATAAAGAGGTCAGGGAACTTTTTGAAAAATGGCGGCGAGGAGATAAATAATTCTGACAACTTGTTGACGCTTTTCAGAATCGTACTGTATAATATTGCTATATTGAGGTAGCACGGTCGGAGGGATCCTGTGTGAGCATCTTACAAACGGAGAAAAGCACCAACGATTTGGATCTTAGCAAGCTTGATGACGAAGAAGTCGTTGAACGGATTAATCAAGGACAAGTCCAGGCGCTAGATTACTTGATCAATAAGTACAAGAATTTTGTGCGCGCGAAAGCTCGGACTTACTTTCTCATTGGCGCAGACCGGGAGGATATCGTCCAGGAAGGGATGATCGGTCTTTACAAAGCCATCCGCGATTACAGAGAAGGCAAGTTATCATCCTTCAAAGCCTTTGCAGAATTATGTGTCACCCGTCAAATTATCACCGCAATTAAAACCGCCACAAGACAGAAGCATATCCCATTGAATTCCTACGTTTCTTTGGACAAACCCATTTATGATGAGGAATCGGATCGGACATTATTGGATGTCATCGCTGGTTCAAAAGCTATCGACCCACAAGAATTGATTGTTAATAAAGAAAAGTTTTCTGACATGGAAGAGAAAATGTCGGAGTTATTAAGTGATTTAGAGAAAAAAGTGCTGACCCTCTACTTGGATGGACGTTCCTACTAGGAGATTTCGGTTGAGCTCGATCGACACGTGAAATCTATTGATAACGCTTTACAACGTGTGAAGAGAAAGCTCGAAAAATATTTGGAAATCAATGAAATCACTCTATGAAAGCTGCATTGACAGTAATCGGTAAGAGTGCTACATTTAGTGAGTATGTGTAAACCTCTCTAGATTGAGGTGACGGATAATGAGAAAAAAAGTCATATTAGCTTGTACAGAATGTTTAAGTCGGAACTATAGTTCATATATAAATCGATCCAACCAATCCGAACGTCTTGAAGTCCGCAAGTTTTGTAAAAAGTGCGGAACGCATACTTTACATCGCGAGACGAAATAGAGAAGGAAGCCAGTTGGCGCAAGTTTGGGGGTATTACAGCATGTTTAAGTTCTTCAAGAATGTAGCACGAGAGATGAAGAAGGTGAGTTGGCCTAAAGGTCAGGAACTGTGGAAGTACACGGTTACAGTTATTTTAACTGTCACTTTCGTAGCTGTATTCTTCGCTATTGTAGATCTTGGGATTTCCCAGGTGATTGAACTCATCGCTCAAGAATAGTAGAGTGAATTTTATGCTATAATAGGAGATAGACTTACAAAAAACCCGTCCCGCGGGTTTTTTCATGTTGGAGTAATATTCATCAACTCTAGTATAAGGGAGGGAAGGGCAAGCACTTGTCCTGCGAATATGGAAAAAAAGATGGTATGTAGTGCACACCTATTCAGGTTATGAGAACAAGGTGAAAACTAACCTGGAGAAGCGTGTGGAATCAATGGGAATGGAAGACAAGATCTTCCGTGTTCTTGTTCCCGAGGACGAAGAAACAGAAATTAAAAATGGCAAGAGAAAAGTGGCGAAGAAAAAAGTATTTCCCGGCTATGTATTGGCTGAAATGGTCATGACAGATGATTCCTGGTACGTGGTACGTAATACGCCTGGTGTGACTGGTTTCGTAGGATCCACCGGTTCCGGATCTAAGCCGATTCCTCTCCTGCCCGAAGAAGTAGAAACGGTTCTTAAGCGCATGGGCATGAACGAACAGCCGAAAGCAGAGGTTGACTTCGAAGTGAAGGAAAGTGTTAAAGTAACAGACGGACCTTTCGCAAACTTCACAGGATCCATTGAATATATTGATACGGACAAACAAAAAGTGAAAGTCCACGTTAATATGTTTGGGCGTGAAACCCCGGTAGAGTTAGACTTTACTCAAATCGAAAAATTATAAAATTCATCTCTCCCCTTGCATATTGGAATTAAAGATGCTAGAATTTTTATGTTCTATATGCGCCCAAAAGAGGGCGATTGCGTAGATATCGCAATGAGTGGGAGGGGTTGAACCCTATTACCACATCACGGACTTTAAGGAGGTGTGTCTCGTGGCTAAAAAAGTTATTAATGTTGTAAAGCTTCAGATTCCTGCAGGTAAAGCGAACCCAGCACCGCCGGTTGGACCAGCACTAGGTCAAGCAGGTATTAACATCATGGGATTCTGTAAGGAATTTAACGCTCGTACACAGGAACAAGCAGGTACGATCATTCCAGTAGAAATTACGGTTTATGAGGACCGTTCCTTTACATTCGTTACAAAAACTCCACCAGCTGCTGTTCTTCTTAAGAAAGCGGCAGGAGTTGAATCAGGTTCCGGTGAACCGAACCGTAACAAAGTAGCTTCTGTTAAACGCGACCAAGTACGCGAAATCGCAGAAACGAAAATGCCTGATTTGAACGCTGCTGACGTTGAAGCTGCTATGCGCATGGTTGAAGGTACAGCGCGCAGCATGGGAATCACGATCGAAGATTAATCCCACAGCGTCAAAGGGAGATAGGAAAAGGTTGCGGAAATGGAGCTTGTGACTCTTTCGCAACCTTTATTCGTGGGAGGAAAATCCGTTAAAACCACAACGAGGAGGAAATTAATAATGGCTAAGAAATCAAAAAAGCAACAAGATCTAGCGAAGCTTGTTGACCGTACAAAAGCTTATGATGTGCAAGAAGCCATCAAGCTTGTAAAAGAAACTTCAAAAGCGAACTTTGACGAAACTGTCGAAGCAGCATTCCGTCTAGGTGTAGATCCTAAGAAAGCGGACCAACAGATCCGTGGCGCGATGGTGCTTCCACACGGTACAGGTAAATCTCAACGTGTGCTTGTTTTCGCTAAAGGTGATAAAGCGAAAGAAGCAGAAGCAGCGGGTGCTGACTACGTAGGTGAACAAGACCTAATCAACAAGATCAACCAAGGTTGGTTCGAGTTTGATGTCGTAGTAGCAACTCCTGACATGATGGCTGAAGTTGGTAAACTAGGTCGAGTACTAGGACCAAAAGGTCTTATGCCGAACCCTAAAACAGGTACAGTGACATTCGAAGTAGAAAAAGCTGTTAACGAAATCAAAGCTGGTAAAGTAGAATACCGCGTTGATAAAGCAGCAAACATCCACGTTCCAATCGGAAAAGCATCTTTCGATGAGAACAAGCTGGCTGAAAACTTCGCAGCAATCACTGAAACACTTGTTAAAGCGAAGCCACAAGCATCTAAGGGAACTTATATGCGTAACGCTGCTGTTTCATCTACGATGGGACCCGGAATCAAAGTAGACGTTTCTGGTTACACGAAGTAATAAAAAAGTGTTGACTTTCCGTTATCTACGTTATATACTAGGTAGCGTTGTATAAATGAATACGTTATACCGTAGACAGCAGGTGCGGACTTCCGTTTAAATTCCTGCCGAGGTGTGTGATATAAATAGAGCAGCGCGATCTGCCCTGCTCTATGAAACACCTCCATGTCTATGTGGGGGTGTTTTTTTACGAGTAAAACCTTCGAACGGTATGATGAAAAGTCAATAGGAGGTGGAACAATGAGCAGTGTTATCGAACAGAAGAAACAGATTGTATCTGACTTGGCTGACAAGTTCCGCAACAGTAAATCTGCAGTCGTTGTAGACTACCGCGGACTTGATGTAGCAGAAGTTACTGAACTTCGTACCCAGCTTCGTGAAGCAGGCGTAGATTTCAAAGTGTATAAAAACACAATGGTCCGTCGTGCTGCTGACGAAGTCGAACTATCTGAACTTAACGAAGTCCTTCAAGGACCGACAGCTGTCGCTTTCCATGAAGACGATGCTGTAGCTGCGGCTAAAGTATTGAACAACTTCGCTAAAGATCACGATAGCCTTGAAATCAAAGGTGGGGTAGTTGAAGGACAAGTTGCAACTCTTGAGCAAATCAAAGAACTTGCAAACCTTCCAAACTACGAAGGTCTTGTATCTATGTTCCTAAGCGTACTACAAGCACCTATCCGCAACTTCGCTTACGCTACGCAAGCGATCGCGGATCAAAAAGAAGAAGAAAGCGCGTAAGTTAGCGTTCGTTTAAACTATAACAACAAAAACTAAGGAGGAAATTTCTCATGTCTAACGAACAAATTATCGAAGCGATTAAGGAAATGTCTGTTCTTGAGCTTAACGATCTAGTTAAAGCAATTGAAGAAGAATTTGGTGTATCTGCTGCAGCTCCAGTTGCTGCTGGCGCGCCTGCTGCAGGTGGCGAAGCTGCTGAAGAGCAAACTGAATTTGATGTAGTACTAGAATCTGCTGGATCTTCTAAGATCAAAGTAGTTAAAGCAGTACGTGAAATCACTGGTGCTGGTCTTAAAGACGCGAAAGAAATGGTTGATGGTGCTCCAGCAACAATCAAAGAAGCTATCTCTAAAGAAGAAGCTGAAGAAATCAAGTCTAAGCTTGAAGAAGCAGGCGCTTCTGTCGAAGTTAAGTAAGAGAATGTTTAAAGTAAAGCTCGCTGATTTATCGGCGGGCTTTCTTTTTCTTAACAGGCATATTTAGCAAGAGTGCTCATGATTTGCTAGACTTGCTAGAATCAGGAATAGACCTTGCCATTTCAATAGATGAAAAAGAAGGTGTTCGGATTATGTCGGAGCATTATTATTCAAAGAAAACAACGACGAGCAGTGAAGAAAAGACATGGAACTTTGAGTTGCTCGGTCATGTCTTCACATTCACGACGGATAATGCCGTCTTTTCCAAAAAAGAAGTGGATTTCGGATCGCGTTTATTGATTGAAACCTTCCATGAACCAAGTGTTCAAGGGGACATTCTTGACCTTGGTTGTGGGTATGGCCCGATCGGTTTGTCTCTGGCTAAAGCTTACGAAGACCGTCACGTTTTTATGGTCGATGTAAATGAGAGGGCTTTGGGGCTTGCAGAGAAAAATGCGGCAGATAATGAAGTGGTGAACATTACGATTCAAGAAAGCGACCGTTTTCAGGGGATCGTAGATCAGCAGTTTGCTGCTATTCTTACAAATCCGCCCATCCGGGCTGGGAAACAAGTGGTCCACACAATGTTTGAAGAAGCGAAGGAAGCTCTACTTGATGAAGGAGAGTTGTGGGTCGTGATTCAAAAGAAACAGGGGGGCGCCGTCTGCGAAGCAAAAACTTGAAGATTTGTTCGGAAATGCAGAGGTCGTGGATAAGCACAAAGGGTATTACATCCTTAGAGCTAAAAAGTTTGACTAGCCCTATTAGTTGTGCTAGTATTGGAAAATGCCAATATATCTGAACTCTGTCAAGTCTTTTTTTGGAAATGTGTATAAAAAGTTGATAGATGGTCAGAATGGTAAAATCGAACACTGAAAGTAAATGAGGTTTTTACGTATGAAAAGCCTTTTTCTTTTTTGTCTAACGTTAGAGAGAAATGAAGAATCACCATTCGTTGTGAGACGGATGTTTAAATAGTGCTTGTGGCAAGATCAACCGCAAGCCTGTTCGGCATGTCTTGCCGGACCCTTTTTTCGTTATTAAAATGCTTGATTTGAGGGGTGAATCAGTTGACAGGTCAACTAGTTCAGTATGGACGACACCGCCAGCGCAGAAGTTACGCACGCATCAGTGAGGTATTAGAATTACCGAACTTGATTGAAATTCAAACCGCTTCTTACGATTGGTTCTTAGAAGAAGGTTTGAAGGAAATGTTCCAGGATATTTCCCCAATCGAAGATTTCACAGGTAATTTGTCACTGGAGTTTGTGGACTACAGTCTTGGCGAACCAAAGTATCCAGTCGATGAGTCAAAGGATCGCGATGTAACATATAACGCACCACTTCGTGTGAAAGTACGTCTCTTGAATAACGAGACGGGAGAAGTGAAAGAACAAGAAGTATTTATGGGTGACTTCCCACTTATGACAGACACAGGTACCTTTGTGATCAATGGTGCTGAGCGTGTTATCGTTTCTCAGCTTGTTCGTTCTCCTAGCGTGTACTTTAACAAGAAGATTGATAAGAATGGTAAGAGAGGTTACACAGCTACCGTCATCCCGAACCGCGGAGCGTGGCTTGAGTTCGAAACCGATGCTAAAGACGTCGTGCACGTCCGTATCGACCGTACTCGTAAGTTACCGATCACCGTGCTTTTACGTGCTTTAGGATTCGGCACAGACCAGGAGATTATCGATCTTATTGGTGATAACGAATACTTGAAGAACACGTTGGAAAAAGACAATACGGAAAACACAGAGAAAGCGTTGCTTGAAATCTACGAGCGTCTACGCCCTGGTGAGCCGCCTACAGTAGAAAATGCGAAAAGCTTGCTCGTTTCCCGTTTCTTCGACCCGAAACGCTATGACCTAGCCCGTGTGGGTCGTTATAAAATGAATAAAAAACTTCACATCAAAGATCGTTTGTTCAACCAGACGCTGGCAGAAACGCTGGTGGATGAAGAAACAGGCGAAGTGATCGCTGAAAAAGGGGACAAGATCGATCGTCGTCTATTGAATAAGCTGATCCCTCACTTTGATGACGAAGAAGGCACATTGAGTGAAGAAACGCTGGACCCGGTAGACGGTGTCCTTGAAGATCCTATCCAGGTTCAGTCTGTCAAAATTGTTGACCCGACGGACCCAGAAGGTGAGCGTTCCATCAATGTCATCGGCAATGCAAACATTGACCGTGACGTGAAGAACATCACTCCAGCGGATATCCTTTCTTCTATCAGTTACTTCTTCAACTTGTTGCATGATGTGGGTGGAACGGATGACATCGACCACCTTGGAAACCGCCGTCTGCGTTCTGTTGGTGAATTGCTTCAGAACCAATTCCGTATCGGTCTTTCCCGTATGGAGCGTGTGGTTCGTGAGCGTATGTCTATCCAAGACACGTCCTCCATCACGCCACAACAATTGATTAATATTCGTCCTGTTATTGCATCCATCAAAGAGTTCTTCGGAAGCTCGCAATTGTCTCAGTTCATGGACCAAACGAACCCGTTGGCAGAACTGACGCACAAGCGCCGTCTTTCAGCATTAGGACCTGGTGGTCTGACTCGTGAGCGTGCAGGGTTTGAAGTTCGTGACGTACACTACTCCCACTATGGTCGTATGTGTCCGATCGAAACGCCGGAAGGACCAAACATCGGTTTGATCAACTCCCTTTCCTCCTATGCGAAAGTGAATGAGTTTGGTTTCATCGAGACACCTTACCGTCGTGTTGACCCTGATACGAACAAAGTAACAGCTCAAATCGATTACCTTACAGCTGATGAGGAAGACAATTACGTTGTCGCTCAGGCAAACGCCAAGCTTGAAGAAGATGGAGCTTTTACAGATGAAGAAGTTATCGCCCGTTTCCGTGGTGAGAACACCGTTGTTAGTCGTGATCGTATCGACTACATGGACGTTTCACCGAAGCAGGTTGTATCTGCAGCGACCGCATGTATTCCTTTCCTAGAGAACGATGACTCCAACCGTTCCTTGATGGGTGCGAACATGCAGCGTCAAGCAGTACCATTGCTCAAACCTGATGCACCGCTTGTCGGTACAGGTATGGAGTATGTGTCTGGTAAAGACTCTGGTGCTGCAGTCATTTGTAGACACGAGGGAATTGTTGAGCGTGTAGAAGCGAAAGAAGTTCGTGTACGCCGCATTTCTGAAGTGGATGGCAAAGAGGTCGAAGGAGACCTGGATCGTTACCGTTTGCAGAAATTCATTCGATCTAACAAGGGAAGCTGTTACAACCAGCGTCCAATCGTTTCTAAAGGAGATCGCGTTAAGCAAGGTGAAATCCTGGCTGACGGACCTTCCATGGATATGGGTGAACTGGCACTGGGTCAAAACCCGCTTGTTGCCTTCATGACTTGGGATGGTTACAACTATGAGGACGCCATCATCATGAGTGAACGTCTCGTTAAAGATGATGTGTACACGTCCATTCATATTGAAGAATATGAGTCTGAAGCTCGTGATACGAAGCTTGGACCGGAAGAAATCACCCGCGACATTCCGAACGTTGGTGAAGATGCTCTTCGTGACTTGGACGATCGTGGAATTATTCGCGTAGGTGCTGAAGTAAGTGATGGAGACCTGCTTGTTGGTAAAGTTACGCCAAAAGGTGTGACAGAACTATCTGCAGAAGAACGTCTTCTTCATGCAATCTTCGGTGAAAAAGCCCGCGAAGTCCGTGACACTTCCTTGCGTGTGCCTCACGGTGCAGGCGGAATTGTCCTTGATGTGAAGATCTTCAACCGTGAAGACGGTGATGAACTTCCACCAGGTGTGAACCAGTTGATCCGTGCCTATATCGTTCAGAAGCGTAAGATTTCTGAAGGGGATAAGATGGCCGGTCGTCACGGGAACAAAGGTGTTATCTCTAAGATTCTTCCAGAAGAAGATATGCCTTTCCTTCCGGATGGTACACCGGTTGACATCATGTTGAACCCACTAGGTGTTCCATCGCGTATGAATATCGGTCAGGTACTAGAGCTGCACATGGGTATGGCTGCTCGTTTGATGGGTGAAAGAATTGCTACACCAGTATTTGATGGTGCACGCGAGGAAGACGTTTGGGAAACATTGCAAGAAGCCGGTATGGCTCGTGATGCGAAGACGATCCTATATGATGGACGTACAGGTGATCCGTTTGATAACCGAGTATCTGTCGGTGTCATGTATATGATCAAACTTGCGCACATGGTTGACGATAAATTGCACGCCCGTTCAACTGGACCGTATTCATTGGTTACGCAACAACCGCTTGGTGGTAAGGCACAATTCGGTGGACAGCGTTTCGGTGAGATGGAGGTATGGGCACTTGAAGCATATGGTGCTGCTTATACTCTTCAAGAAATCTTGACTGTTAAATCTGATGATGTTGTCGGACGTGTGAAAACGTACGAAGCCATCGTTAAAGGCGACAACGTTCCTGAACCTGGCGTTCCTGAATCCTTCAAGGTTCTAATTAAAGAGCTACAAAGTTTGGGAATGGATGTGAAGATCCTTTCTGGTGATGAACAAGAGATCGAAATGCGCGATATCGAAGAAGAGCAAACCAAAGAATCCGAGAATTTGAACTTAGACGACTAAGATAGAAACACTGCTGCTGCTCGTGTTCTAAGTTTAGGGTAAAACCTGGATACTGAAAGGGAGGTAGGCCCCTTGCTAGATGTAAATAACTTTGAGTATATGAAAATAGGCCTGGCTTCACCGGATAAGATTCGTTCTTGGTCCTACGGTGAGGTTAAGAAGCCAGAAACCATCAACTATCGTACGTTGAAACCAGAAAAAGACGGTCTTTTCTGCGAGCGAATCTTCGGCCCGCAGAAAGACTGGGAATGTCACTGTGGAAAATATAAGCGCGTCCGCTATAAGGGTGTCGTATGTGACCGCTGTGGCGTTGAAGTAACTAAGGCGAAAGTTCGCCGTGAGCGTATGGGGCACCTTGAGCTAGCTGCCCCTGTCTCTCATATTTGGTACTTCAAAGGGATCCCGAGCCGTATGGGTCTTGTGTTAGACATGTCTCCGAGAGCTTTGGAGGAAGTGATCTATTTCGCAGCCTATATCGTAACGGACCCAGGAGAGACGGCTCTTGAGAAGAAGCAATTGCTTTCTGAAAAAGAGTACCGCTCTTATCGTGAAAAATTCGGACAAGGATTCCAGGCGGCTATGGGTGCGGAAGCAATCCGTAAGCTTCTATTCGATATCGACCTTGATGGTGAAGTAGATACGTTGAAAGAAGAGCTGAAGACAGCTCAAGGACAACGTCGTACACGTGCAATCAAGCGTCTTGAAGTACTGGAGTCCTTCCGTAACTCAGGGAACGATCCATCATGGATGATTCTTGACGTGCTTCCGGTCATCCCACCGGAACTTCGTCCAATGGTCCAGCTTGATGGTGGACGTTTTGCAACTTCTGACTTGAATGACTTGTATCGTCGTGTGATCAACCGTAACAACCGCTTGAAGCGTTTGTTGGATCTTGGCGCACCGACAATCATCGTTCAAAACGAGAAGCGTATGCTTCAAGAAGCTGTCGATGCTTTGATTGATAATGGTCGTCGCGGCCGTCCAGTAACAGGACCAGGAAATCGCCCGCTTAAATCCCTTTCTCACATGCTGAAAGGTAAGCAAGGACGTTTCCGTCAGAACTTGCTAGGTAAGCGTGTCGACTACTCCGGACGTTCTGTTATCGTCGTAGGTCCATCCTTGAAGATGTACCAGTGTGGTCTTCCGAAAGAAATGGCCCTTGAATTGTTCAAACCATTCGTTATGAAAGAACTCGTATCCCGAGGTCTTGCTCATAACATCAAATCAGCGAAGCGTAAGATCGAACGCGTGCACCACGAAGTATGGGATGTCCTTGAAGATGTCATCAAAGAACACCCGGTTCTCCTCAACCGTGCACCAACATTGCACCGTTTGGGTATCCAGGCCTTTGAACCGACGCTTGTAGAAGGTCGTGCCATTCGTTTGCACCCGCTTGTATGTACTGCATACAACGCCGACTTCGACGGAGACCAAATGGCCGTACACGTGCCACTATCTTCAGAAGCTCAGGCAGAAGCGCGTATCTTGATGCTTGCTGCTCAAAACATCCTTAACCCTAAGGATGGTAAGCCAGTCGTTACACCTTCCCAGGACATGGTATTAGGTAACTACTACCTGACTCTTGAGAGAACAGGTGCGATTGGTGAAGGTATGTTCTTCAAAGACTTGAACGAAGCTTTGATGGCATATCAAAACGGCTATGCCCACCTGCACACGCGTGTCGCAGTTCAGGCTAGCTCTTTGAATAACGAAACATTTACAGAAAAACAGAATCAGCAGCTTCTACTGACTTCAGTAGGAAAGTTGATCTTCAACGAAATGCTGCCGAATTCATTCCCATATATCAATGAACCGACGAAAGAGAACTTGGAAATCAAGACTCCTGATCATTACTTCATTGAAAAAGGTACAGATATCCGTGAAGAGTTCAAGAAGCGTGAAGAAGTATCTCCATTCAAGAAAGGCATCCTTGGTGATATCATCGCAGAAGTGTTTAAGCGTTTCTCCATCAGTGAAACGTCTAAGATGCTTGACCGCATGAAGGACCTTGGGTTTGCTTACTCAACGAAGGCCGGTATTACTGTTGGTGTATCCGATGTTGTCGTACTTCCAGAGAAGCAGGAAATTCTTGATGAAGCCCAGGAGAAAGTAGATAAAGTCTTGAAACAGTTCCGTCGTGGTCTGATTACAGAAGAAGAACGTTACGATCGCGTCATCGAAATTTGGTCTGCGGCTAAAGATGATATTCAGAACCGTCTGATGAAGTCCTTGAACCCGCGTAACCCAATCTTCATGATGAGTGATTCCGGAGCACGTGGTAACGCCTCTAACTTTACGCAGCTTGCTGGTATGCGTGGTCTGATGGCCAACCCGGCTGGACGAATCATCGAACTTCCGATCAAGTCTAGTTTCCGTGAAGGTCTGACGGTACTCGAGTACTTCATTTCTACACACGGTGCCCGTAAAGGACTTGCCGATACGGCACTTAAGACAGCCGACTCAGGTTACTTGACTCGTCGTCTTGTAGACGTAGCGCAAGATGTTATTGTTCGTGAGGATGACTGTGGAACGGACCGAGGTCTCCCGGTAGCTGCATTGACAGAGGGAACCGAAGTGGTCGAACCATTGATCGACCGTCTTATCGGACGTACAGCATTCCAGACAGTGAAACATCCTGAAACTGGCGTTATCATGCTGGAAAGAAACGAAGTTATTTCTGAAGATGTCGCACGTCAAATTGTTGATGCCGGCATTGAAGAAATCATTATTCGTACGGCATTCACATGTAATACGAAACATGGTGTTTGTAAGAAGTGTTATGGCCGTAACCTTGCAACAGGTGATGAAGTTGAAGTCGGTGAAGCAGTCGGAATCATCGCTGCACAATCCATCGGTGAGCCGGGTACCCAGCTTACAATGCGTACCTTCCACACAGGTGGTGTAGCCGGAGACGATATCACGCAGGGTCTTCCGCGTATCCAGGAGATCGTGGAAGCACGTAATCCGAAAGGTCAAGCCGTTATCACAGAAATTGATGGTACGGTACACGAAATCAATGAAGTCAAAGAGAAGCAAGAAATTGTCGTTCAAGGTGCTGTAGAATCACGTTCATACACGGCTCCATATGGTGCACGTATGAAAGTGTCGGTTGGAGATGAGGTCAAAGCAGGTGAACCTCTGACTGAAGGTTCTATTGATCCTAAAGAATTGTTGACCGTACAAGGACTTGACGGCGTTCAAGAGTACCTTCTCAAAGAAGTACAGAAAGTTTACCGAATGCAAGGGGTTGAAATCTCCGATAAACACGTCGAAGTTATGGTACGCCAGATGCTTCGTAAAGTACGTGTCCTTGATTCTGGTGATACCGATGTACTTCCAGGTTCCCTACTTGAAATTCACCAATTCAAAGAAGCGAACCAAAAAGCGCTTATGGAAGGTGGCCAGCCGGCAGTCGGCCGTCCAGTCATCCTTGGTATTACCAAAGCGTCTCTTGAAACAGACAGCTTCCTATCCGCTGCATCCTTCCAGGAAACAACACGTGTCCTTACAGACGCAGCTATTAAAGGTAAGCGTGATGAGTTGCTAGGATTGAAAGAGAATGTTATTATCGGTAAGCTTGTTCCTGCAGGTACGGGTATGACTCGTTACCGCAAGATCCAAGCGCAATCCGAGCAACAAAGACAAGAGGTTCCAGAAGTGACGGAAGAAGTCACCCATTCTTAAAATAAAGAAGTAGATGTTAACAAGGTGTAAAATTAAAGGAAGCACCAAAAAACTCACCCGGATGCAGTTGACATGCATTTGGGTGAGTGATAATATAATCAAGGTGCTTCCATTTATCCTTGTTACTTTGGAGGATATGAAGATGTCTTATGAAAAAGTAGCACAGGCTAAATCCGATATAATTATTGGAACCAAACAAACACTGAAAGCCATGAAAAATGGCGAAGTGGTTGAAGTCATAACGGCTGACGATGCTGATCAGTCGATGACACTTAAAGTAGCTAAATTAGCCCAACAACTGAACATTCCTCACACACGGGTACCTTCGATGGAGGAGCTCGGGAATGCATGTGGTATTGATGTTGGTGCGGCTACAGTGGCGATAAAGCAATAAAGTTTTGGCGTTCTGCGCGAAAGCTTTGTTTTTTGCCTTTTTATGAACCACCTGGATGTGTGGTATTAAAAAAGTATGAAGGGAGGATACAAACATGCCAACAATTAACCAATTGGTACGCAAAGGACGCGTGAGCAAAACAAAGCAGTCTAACTCTCCAGCTTTGAACAAAGGTTACAACAGCTATAAGAAGCGTATGACTGACCTTTCTTCTCCACAAAAACGTGGAGTTTGTACACGTGTTGGAACTATGACACCTAAGAAACCGAACTCTGCCCTACGTAAGTATGCACGTGTTCGTCTAACTAACCAGCTTGAGGTTAACGCGTATATCCCTGGTGAAGGCCACAACCTTCAAGAGCACAGTGTTGTTCTTATCCGTGGCGGTAAAGTTAAAGACTTGCCAGGTGTACGTTACACCGTTGTACGTGGCGCTCTTGACACAGCAAGTGTTGATGGCCGTATGCAAGGCCGTTCCAAATACGGTACGAAAAAGCCAAAAGCTAAAAAATAATCGATATGCAAATATCGCTTAAATAACAACACCTAAGAAGGGAGGGGAACATATGCCACGTAAAGGTCCAGTAGCTAAACGTGATGTGTTACCAGATCCAATGTATAACTCTAAGCTTGTTACTCGCTTGATCAACCAAATCATGGTTAACGGTCAGCGCGGTAAAGCACAAAAAATTCTTTATAAAGCATTTGAACTTGTTCAAGAACGTAGCGGCAATGACGCTATGGAAGCATTTGATCAAGCAATGAAGAACGTAATGCCTGTATTGGAGGTACGCGCTCGTCGTGTAGGTGGTTCCAACTATCAGGTACCTGTTGAGGTTCGTCCAGAACGTCGCCAGGCACTAGGCTTGCGTTTCATCGTAAACTATGCGCGTCTTCGCGGAGAGAAAACGATGGAAGAGCGCCTAGCTAACGAAATTCTTGATGCTTCAAACAACACAGGTGCATCCGTGAAACGTCGCGAAGAAATGCACAAGATGGCGGAAGCGAACAAAGCATTCGCTCACTATCGCTGGTAATCTCCAAAAAAATAAAGGTTCAAACAGGAAGGAGAAAGATGCATGGCTAGAGAGTTCTCCTTGGAAAAGACTCGGAATATCGGGGTAATGGCTCACATCGACGCTGGTAAAACAACGGCGACAGAGCGTATTCTTTTCTACACAGGACGTATCCACAAAATTGGTGAAACTCACGAAGGAGCTTCCCAAATGGACTGGATGGAGCAGGAACAAGAGCGCGGAATCACAATCACTTCTGCCGCTACGACTGCTCAATGGAAAGGTCACCGTATCAACATCATCGATACTCCGGGACACGTTGACTTCACTGTAGAAGTTGAACGTTCCCTGCGTGTACTTGATGGTTCCGTAGCCGTCCTTGACGCACAATCTGGTGTTGAGCCTCAAACTGAAACTGTTTGGCGCCAAGCTACGACATACGGTGTTCCACGTATTGTCTTCATTAACAAAATGGACAAAATCGGAGCTGACTTCATCTACTCCCTAGGTACGTTGCAAGACCGCCTAGGAGCGAATGCAGCAGCTGTTCAACTTCCTGTCGGTGCGGAAGATGAGTTCGAAGGAATCATCGACCTAGTAACGATGGAAGCATACTACTACATGGACGACTTGGGAACACGTGCTGAAGCACGCCCGATTCCTGACGACTACAAAGATCAAGCTGAAGAGTACCGTGGCAAGCTAGTAGAAGCTGTTGCAGAACTTGATGAAGACTTGATGATGCAGTATCTAGAGGGAGAAGAAATCACAAACGACCAGCTTAAGGATGCCATCCGTAAAGCGACTCTAAGTGTTGAATTCTACCCAGTATTCTGTGGTTCTGCCTTCAAGAACAAAGGAGTTCAACTTCTAATTGATGGTGTTATCGATTATCTACCATCTCCACTAGACGTACCTCCAATTGAAGGTCACGTACCACAAACAGACGAAGAAGTTGTACGTAAGCCTGACGACAACGAGCCATTCTCTGCATTGGCGTTTAAAGTCGCTACAGACCCTTATGTAGGTAAACTTACTTTCTTCCGTGTTTACTCCGGTACATTGAATGCTGGTTCATACGTGAAAAACTCCACGAAAGATAAGCGTGAACGTGTAGGTCGTATCCTACAAATGCACGCAAACTCTCGTGAAGAGATCTCCACTGTGTATGCAGGGGATATCGCTGGTGCGGTAGGCCTTAAAGATACAGGTACGGGTGATACGCTATGTGACGAAAAGAGTCTTGTTATTCTTGAGTCCATGGAATTCCCTGATCCGGTAATCTCTGTTGCTATCGAGCCTAAATCCAAAGCTGACCAAGATAAGATGTCCATCGCTCTTGGTAAACTAGCTGAAGAAGATCCAACGTTCCAAACGGAAACAAACGTTGAAACGGGTCAAACGATCATCGCAGGTATGGGTGAGCTTCACCTAGACATCATCGTTGACCGCCTGAAGCGTGAGTTCAAAGTTGAAGCGAACATTGGTGCTCCACAAGTTGCTTACCGTGAAACATTCCGCGGAAGTGCACAAGTGGAAGGTAAATTCGTACGTCAATCCGGTGGTCGTGGACAATTCGGTCACGTATGGGTTGAGTTCGAACCAAACGAAGAAGGCGCTGGTTTCGAATTCGTTAACAAGATCGTCGGTGGTGTTGTACCACGTGAATACATTCCATCTGTAGAACAAGGTATTAAAGAGTCTATGGAAAACGGTGTATTGGCTGGATACCCTATGGTAGACATCAAAGCGACTCTTTATGACGGTTCTTACCACGATGTCGACTCCAACGAAATGGCCTTTAAAGTTGCCGCTTCCATGGCACTTAAAGAGGCGAAAAACAAGTGTAAGCCTGTTCTACTTGAACCAATGATGAAAGTAGAAGTTGTTATTCCTGAGGAATACATGGGCGACATCATGGGTGACGTAACTTCCCGTCGTGGACGTGTAGAAGGTATGGAAACTCGTGGTAATGCACAAGTGGTTAAAGCATTCGTTCCACTATCTGAGATGTTCGGTTATGCAACAGCATTGCGTTCCAACACTCAAGGTCGTGGTACGTACACAATGCACTTCGACCACTATGAAGAAGTTCCGAAGAGCATCTCTGAGGAAATCATCAAGAAAAATGCTGGTGAATAATTGATTTTTTAGACGAGTTAAAGTATAACTTGTATTGTAAGCTTAGGAGTGACTCTTGCTTACTCCTAAGCTGCATCATAAATCTTGAAAACCAAACTTGTTACTTATCTAAAGGAGGAAATATACAATGGGTAAAGAAAAATTTGACCGGTCCAAGTCCCACGTTAACATTGGTACAATTGGACACGTTGACCACGGTAAAACAACTCTAACTGCAGCAATCACGACTGTACTTCACAAGCGTTCTGGTTCTGGTGAAGCAATGGCATATGACATGATCGACGGTGCTCCTGAAGAGCGTGAGCGTGGAATCACAATCTCCACTGCACACGTTGAGTACGAAACTGAAACTCGTCACTATGCACACGTTGACTGCCCAGGTCACGCTGACTACGTTAAGAACATGATCACTGGTGCTGCTCAAATGGACGGCGCGATCCTAGTTGTATCTGCAGCTGACGGTCCAATGCCACAAACTCGTGAGCACATCCTACTTTCTAAAAACGTAGGTGTACCAGCTATCGTTGTATTCTTGAACAAAGTTGACATGGTAGACGACGAAGAGCTTCTTGAGCTAGTAGAAATGGAAGTTCGCGATCTTCTTTCTGAGTACGACTTCGATGGTGATGACGTACCAGTAATCAGCGGTTCTGCTCTTAAAGCTCTTGAAGGCGAAGAGAAGTATGAGCAAGCAATTTACGATCTTATGGACGCAGTTGACGAGTATGTTCCAACTCCAGACCGTGACACTGACAAGCCATTCATGATGCCAGTTGAGGACGTATTCTCTATCACTGGTCGTGGTACAGTTGCAACTGGTCGTGTTGAGCGTGGAACAGTTAAAGTCGGTGACGAAGTTGAAATCATCGGTATGGCTGAAGAGTCCAGCAAAACTGCTGTAACTGGTGTTGAAATGTTCCGTAAGCTTCTAGATTACGCTGAAGCTGGAGACAACATCGGTGCACTTCTTCGTGGTGTTAAGCGTGAAGACATCAACCGTGGTCAAGTACTAGCTAAGCCTGGTTCTATCACTCCACACACAAACTTCAAAGCTGAAGTTTATGTACTAGCTAAAGACGAAGGTGGACGTCACACTCCATTCTTCTCTAACTACCGCCCACAGTTCTACTTCCGTACTACGGACGTAACTGGTGTTATTCAACTTCCTGAAGGCGTAGAAATGGTTATGCCTGGGGACAACGTTGAAATGACTGTAGAACTTATCTCCCCAATCGCGATTGAGGACGGAACTCGTTTCTCTATCCGTGAAGGTGGACGTACAGTAGGTTCTGGCGTAGTTTCTGAAATCACTAAGTAATTTCAGTTCTATCCTATATAGAGAGCAACAGCTTCTGGCTGTTGCTCTTTTTTTAATGAAGAAATACAACACTGTCATTGAATCCCTTCATAAGAATATATTCTTCTCCTTTACCTTACCGGCTTTATAAAATAGGAAGTTTATCCGTCTTGTCGTTAATCGTTTTTTTTACTTCCATCACTGACATGCGAATAAGGATCAGATTGATCTTATCGAAAGTTTAGAATATTCTTCTTTACACAGAGATGGTTGATATTCTCATTCATATTTGTTTTAATGGACAATAGATTTCAAAGAGGTAGTCGGAAACATTCGGCGGAAAGCCTATGAATACTAGCTATCCCCTTGAAAAAAGTGGTGAACGCTAGTATAATGTTTTAAGTGTCCGTAATGAAAAGAATTATGGATTTATCCTTGCATTGACCGCATTTCTTCTATATAATAAGTAATGTTGGTCATAAAAGGCGATGAAGCGAAAGGTTGTTGACACACCCGGCCCCTTTGCCATGGCCGGTGGTCAAGTTTTTTTCGCGGAGAATGTCTATTTCAAAAATGGGCGAAGAAGGAGGGAAAATAATGGCAAAAGAGAAAATTCGTATTCGTTTAAAGGCGTATGATCACAGAGTACTTGATCAGTCCGCAGAAAAGATCGTAGACACTGCGAAGCGTTCCGGAGCTAATGTATCTGGTCCGATCCCGCTTCCAACAGAGCGTTCTGTATATACTGTACTTCGTGCGACTCACAAGTATAAAGACTCTCGTGAGCAGTTCGAAATGCGCACTCACAAACGTCTAATCGACATTGTTAATCCAACACCACAGACTGTTGATTCACTCATGCGTTTGGATCTACCATCTGGTGTGGATATCGAAATCAAACTATAAATAAATCGTAAAGATAATAGGAGGTGTAACGGATGACGAAAGGAATCTTAGGACGAAAAGTCGGCATGACTCAAATTTTCTCTGAAAATGGCGAGTTGATCCCAGTAACAGTTGTTCAGGCTGAGCCAAACGTTGTTCTTCAAAAGAAAACAACAGAAAATGACGGTTATGAAGCGATCCAACTTGGTTTTGCTGATGAAAAGTCAAACCGCTTGAAGAAAGCTGCTCAAGGGCACGCTGATAAAGCAAGCACAACACCTAAGCGCTACGTTCGTGAATTCCGTAATACAAACCTTGATGACTTTGAACTAGGTCAAGAGGTTAAAGTTGATATTTTCGAAGCTGGTGACGCAATTGACGTTACAGGAACTTCTAAAGGTAAAGGATTCCAGGGGTGCAATCAAGCGCCACAACCAATCTACTGGACCTAAAACCCACGGTTCCCGTTTCCACCGTCGTTCCGGTTCTATGGGGCAAGGTGCTGACCCGTCCAAAGTCTTCAAAGGCAAAGGTCTTGCAGGACAAATGGGTGGCGAAACAGTAACTCTACAAAACCTTGAAGTAGTAAAAGTGGACGCTGAGCGTAATCTACTACTTATCAAAGGTAATGTACCAGGCGCGAAGAAATCTTACGTTAAGATTACAAGTGCAATTAAGGCTAGCAAATAATAAACGAAGGGAGGATATGTCATGCCTAAAGTAGCACTATTAAACCAAAGCGGTTCTAATGTTGGTGAAATTGAACTAAATGAATCCGTTTTTGGAATTGAACCTAATACTCACGTATTACACGAATCTGTGTTGATGCAACGCGCGAACCTTCGCCAAGGCACACACAAAGTAAAAGGACGTTCTGAAGTTAGTGGCGGCGGACGCAAACCATGGCGCCAAAAAGGTACAGGCCGTGCGCGTCAAGGATCTATCCGTTCACCACAATGGGTAGGTGGCGGAACTGTTTTCGGTCCTACACCACGCAGCTACAGCTACACGATGCCAAGAAAAGTACGTCGTTTGGCACTTCAATCTGCTTTCTCTTCTAAAGTGAAAGAAGAAAACATCATTGTTCTTGAGAGCCTATCTCTTGATGCTCCAAAAACAAAAGAAGTTGCAAACATTCTAAAAGCACTAGATGTTAACGAGAAAGCATTGATCGTTACTGCTGAAGCAGACGAAAATGTAACTCTATCATCTAACAACATCCCTACAGTGAAGAGTCTTCCTGTAGAGCAAGTAAGTGTGTTAGACTTGCTAACGCATGACAAGCTGATCCTTACTAAGGAAGCAGCTGAAAAAGCAGGGGAGGTGCTCTCATAATGAAAGAACCACGCGATATTATCAAGCGCCCTGTCATTACTGAACATTCTGCTGATCTTATGGGAGAAAAGAAATATACGTTTGAAGTTAGCCCAAAAGCTAACAAAACTGAAATTAAAAAAGCAGTTGAAGAAATCTTTGGCGTTCAAGTTGCACAAGTCAACACAATGAACCTTAAAGGTAAGTTCAAGCGTATGGGTCGTTACGGCGGCTACCGCTCCGATCGTAAGAAAGCAGTCATCACATTGACTCAGGACAGCGAAGAACTAGAAATCTTCGAAGCATAAAATACACGAATTGAAATATGAAGGAGGGAAATAAAGATGGCGATTAAAAAGTTCAGACCAATTACTAACGGTCGTCGACACATGTCAGTATCTGATTTCGCTGAAATCACAACTGACAAACCTGAACGCTCCCTTGTCACTCCACTTCATAAAAAAGGTGGACGTAACAACCAGGGTAAGCTGACAGTTCGTCATCAGGGCGGAGGCCACAAGCGTCAGTATCGTATTATCGACTTCAAGCGTGACAAAGATGGAATACCTGGACGCGTTGCTACAGTCGAATATGATCCGAACCGCTCCGCTAACATTGCACTAATCAATTATGTTGATGGTGAAAAACGTTACATCCTAGCTCCGAAAGGTGTGAAGGTTGGAACGGAAATTATTTCTGGTGAAGGTGCAGATATCAAACCAGGTAATGCTCTTCAGTTGAAAGACATTCCAGTTGGTACAATCGTACACAACGTAGAACTTAAGCCAGGACGCGGAGGACAACTTGTCCGTTCTGCAGGTGCTTCTGCACAAATCCTCGGTCGTGAAGAAAAATACACGCTTGTACGTCTAACTTCTGGTGAAGTTCGCTTGGTACTAAGCTCTTGCCGTGCTACAATCGGTCAAGTTGGTAACCTTGAGCACGAACTAATCAGCGTAGGTAAAGCTGGACGTTCTCGTTGGAAAGGCAAGCGCCCTACAGTACGTGGTTCCGTAATGAACCCTAGTGATCACCCACACGGTGGTGGTGAAGGACGCGCGCCAATCGGTATGCCATCTCCAGTATCTCCATGGGGTAAACCAACTCTTGGATACAAAACGAGAAAACGCAACAAGCCGTCTGATAAATATATCGTGCGTAGACGCGGTAAAAAATAACGGGATTGTCGGGCGGGCAGTAAAACCCGTCTCTCAATCGCGAAGGGAGGTTTATTCATGGGCCGCAGCCTGAAAAAAGGACCTTTTGTAGATGATCATTTAATGAAAAAAGTCGAGAAGTTGAACGAAGATAATAAACAGCAGGTCGTAAAGACTTGGTCTCGCCGTTCTACGATCTTCCCTAACTTCGTCGGACACACAATCGCCGTTTATGACGGTCGTAAGCACGTACCAGTTTATGTGACTGAAGACATGGTTGGTCACAAACTAGGTGAATTCGCGCCATCCCGTACGTTCAAGGGACACTCTGGCGACGATAAGAAAACAAAACGTTAATATAGAGAGGAGGCACTCTAATGCAAGCTAAAGCAGTTGCTAAAACCGTTCGTATCGCTCCTCGTAAAGCTCGTTTGGTAATTGATTTAATTCGAGGAAAAAATGTTGGTGAAGCTCTAGCTACACTACGTCTAACACAGCGTGGCGCATCTCCAGTAGTTGAGAAACTTCTTAACTCTGCGATCGCTAACGCAGAACACAACTATGAAATGGACCCGGAAAACCTATACGTTTCCGAAGCGTTTGTAAACGAAGGCGTAACTCTTAAACGTTTCCGCCCTCGCGCTATGGGCCGCGCAAGCCAAATCAACAAACGCACAAGCCACATCACAGTGGTCGTATCAGAAAAAAAGGAGGGATAATCAGTGGGTCAAAAAATTAATCCGGTAGGTCTTCGTATCGGCGTCATCCGCGATTGGGAATCCAAGTGGTACGCTGGCAAAGACTATGCAGACTTGTTACATGAAGACATTAAGATTCGTGAATATGTTGAAAATCGTCTTAAAGATGCTGCCCTTTCTACGGTAGAAATCGAACGCGCAGCAAACCGTGTAAACATTACTGTGCACACAGCTAAGTCAGGAATGGTTATCGGTAAAGGCGGTTCTGAAGTAGAAGCTCTTCGTAAAGCTCTAAACCAACTTACTGGTAAACGTGTTCACATCAACATCGTTGAAGTGAAAAAGCCAGATCTTGACGCTACTCTTGTAGCTGACAATATCGCACGTCAATTGGAAAACCGCGTATCTTTCCGTCGTGCTCAGAAACAAACAATCCAACGCGCTATGCGTGCAGGAGCTAAAGGTATTCGTACCCAAGTATCTGGTCGTCTAGGCGGCGCGGATATCGCTCGTGCTGAATATTACAGTGAAGGAACAGTACCACTACACACACTTCGTGCAGACATCGATTACGGAACTGCAGAAGCTGACACCACTTACGGTAAGCTTGGTGTTAAAGTGTGGATCTATCGTGGAGAAGTCCTTCCAACTAAAACTGACAAGTAAGGAAGGGGGAAAAGCATTATGTTAATGCCTAAACGTGTTAAATATCGTCGTCAACACCGTACTAGCTTAAAAGGCCGTGCAAAAGGCGGTACTGAAGTAGCATTCGGTGAATATGGTTTGCAAGCAATCGATCCAGCATGGATCACAGCCCGTCAAATCGAGGCAGCGCGTATCGCGATGACTCGTTACATGAAGCGTGGCGGTAAAGTTTGGATTAAAATCTTCCCTGATAAGCCTTATACTGCTAAACCCCTAGAAGTACGTATGGGTTCCGGTAAAGGTGCTCCAGAAGGTTTCGTAGCTGTCGTGAAGCCAGGGAAAATCATGTTCGAGATCGCAGGTGTATCTGAAGAGGTTGCACGCGAAGCGTTGCGTCTTGCTTCACACAAACTGCCGATCCGTACGAAATTCGTAAAACGTGAAGAAATTGGTGGTGAAATCAATGAAGGCTAATGAGATCCGTGAATTAACCACTGCCGAAATTGAACAAAAAGTTAAGTCTCTTAAAGAAGAACTTTTCAACCTACGCTTCCAATTGGCAACAGGTCAACTTGAGAACACTGCACGTATCCGTGAAGTTCGCAAGTCCATCGCACGTATGAAGACTGTTGCTCGTGAACGTGAGCTAGGCGTAAATAACTAATAGATGAGAGGAGGTCACCCTCACATGACTGAACGTAATAATCGTAAAGTTTATACTGGCCGTGTCGTTTCTGACAAGATGGATAAAACCATTACCGTACTAGTAGAAACTTATAAGTTCCACAAACTTTACGGCAAGCGCGTAAAGTATTCCAAAAAGTTCAAAGCGCATGACGAAAACAACCAAGCGAAGAACGGCGACATCGTAAGCATCATGGAAACTCGTCCATTGTCTGCTTCTAAGCGTTTCCGTCTTCTAGAAGTTGTTGAAGAGTCTGTCATTATCTAAATAAAGTTCGCTCGGATTTAATCCGAAGGGAGGTTACATGTTATGATTCAACAGGAATCTCGTCTGAAAGTCGCAGATAACTCTGGTGCTCGTGAAATCCAAACCATTAAAGTATTGGGTGGATCCGGCCGCAAAACAGCTAACATTGGTGATATCATCACTGCTACTGTGAAGCAGGCAACACCAGGAGGCGTTGTTAAAAAAGGTGAAGTTGTAAAAGCTGTTATCGTACGTTCTAAGAGTGGAGTGCGCCGTAAAGATGGTTCTTACATCCGTTTTGATGAAAACGCAGCAGTAATCGTGCGTGATGACAAAGGACCACGCGGTACTCGTATCTTTGGACCGGTAGCTCGTGAACTTCGTGATGCTAAATTCATGAAGATTGTATCTCTAGCTCCAGAAGTATTATAAAAGCCTGAATGAAATGCCTTGTTAAGGAGGTGCGCGAAGAATGCACGTAAAAAAAAGGTGACAAAGTAATGGTGATTACTGGTAAGGATAAAGGCAAACAAGGTACAATCCTTGAAGCTTATCCGAAGAAAGATCGTGTCCTTGTTGAAGGTGTGAACGAAGTGAAAAAGCACGCGAAGCCTTCTCAGGAAAATCCACAGGGTGGAATCCTAACACAAGAAGCTGCGATCCACGTATCCAACGTAATGCCGATCGACCCTAAGACTGGTGAGCCGACACGTGTTGGTTACAAAGTCGAGGACGGCAAGAAAGTTCGTATCGCGAAAAAATCTGGTGAAGCACTAGATAAATAAGCCATAGAAGAAAGGAGGGCCACACGATGAACGAACTAAAGAAACAATATCAAGAAGAAGTTGTCTCATCTTTGATGAACAAATTTGAATATGATTCCATCATGCAAACACCAAAAGTTGAGAAAATTGTTGTCAACATGGGTGTAGGTGACGCTGTTCAAAACGCGAAAGCACTTGACACAGCTGTAGAAGAACTAACATTGATCACTGGTCAGAAACCAGTCATCACGAAAGCGAAGAAATCAATTGCAGGATTCCGCCTACGTGAAGGTATGCCAATCGGTGCGAAGGTTACACTTCGTGGAGAGCGCATGTACCAGTTCCTCCAAAAACTGATCGCCGTATCTCTACCACGTGTGCGTGACTTCCGTGGTATTTCTAAGAAAGCCTTCGACGGCCGTGGAAACTACACGCTTGGTGTTAAAGAGCAATTGATTTTCCCAGAGATCGATTACGATAAAGTAAACAAAGTGCGTGGTATGGATATCGTTATTGTCACTACAGCTGACTCTGACGAAGAAGCACGTGAACTTCTAGCTCAATTCGGCATGCCGTTCCAAAAATAATGAGCTAACTATAAGGAGGGAAAATAGTGGCTAAAAAATCAATGGTCGCGAAGCAACAGCGTAAACAGAAGTACCAAGTGCGCGAATACACACGTTGTGAACGCTGCGGACGTCCGCACTCCGTACTTCGTAAGTTTAAGCTTTGCCGTATTTGTTTCCGTGAACTTGCATATAAAGGTCAAATCCCTGGTGTCAAAAAAGCCAGCTGGTAAACCCGAAACAGGGAAGGAGGTTAATGAGTTATGACAATGACAGATCCAATTGCAGATATGCTGACACGTATTCGTAACGCTAACATGGTGCGTCACGAGAAGCTTGAGCTTCCAGCTTCCAACGTTAAAAAAGAAATCGCTGATATCCTTAAGCGTGAAGGTTTTGTACGTGACTACGAATTTGTTGAAGACAACAAGCAAGGAGTTCTTCGCATCTTCCTTAAGTACGGCCAAAACAATGAGCGTGTAATTACTGGTGTGAAGCGTATCAGTAAGCCAGGTCTACGTGTTTACGCTAACGCTGAAGAACTTCCAAAAGTTCTTAACGGTCTAGGTGTAGCCGTTGTATCCACTTCAAAAGGTGTATTAACAGATAAAGAAGCTCGCGAACAAGCCATCGGTGGCGAAGTTCTAGCTTACATCTGGTAAAAAAACAGATCAGACAGGAGGTGCAAACACATGTCTCGCGTAGGTTTAAAATCACTTGAAATTCCTGAAGGTGTAGAAATCATCCAGGATAACAACACGATTACAGTTAAAGGTCCTAAAGGGGAATTGACTCGTACATTCCACAAGGACATCACAGTTAAAGTTGAGGACAACGTTCTTACTGTAGCTCGTCCGAGCGACCACAAAGAACACCGTGCTCTTCACGGTACTACACGCAGCCTGATCGGTAACATGGTTGAAGGTGTTTCTAAAGGCTATGAGAAGAGTCTTGAAATCATCGGTGTAGGTTACCGTGCGCAAAAACAGGGTCAAAATGTTGTAATCAACGCTGGTTACTCTCACCCTGTTGAAGTCGATAACCACGAAGGTATCGAAATCGAAGTACCATCCAACACGAAAGTAACAGTTAAAGGGATCGACAAAGAACTTGTTGGTGCTGTAGCTGCGAAAATCCGTGCGATCCGTCCTCCAGAGCCTTATAAAGGTAAAGGAATTCGCTACGAAGGCGAATATGTACGCAGAAAAGAAGGTAAAACAGCTAAGTAAGTTTCGTAGCTAACGTATAGAAAGGAGTGACCCTGATGATCACGAAGGCAGATAAAAATGTCGTACGTAAAAAGCGTCATGCACGCGTTCGTAAGAATGTCTTTGGCACCGCTGAACGCCCACGCTTGAACGTATATCGCTCTAACAAACACATTTATGCTCAGCTAATCAACGATGAAAGCCAAGTAACAGTAGCAAGTGCGTCTACTGTCGACAATGACTTCAACCTTGATGCTACAGGCAATGTCGAGGCTGCTCAAAAAGTCGGTGAATTAGTGGCTAAGCGTGCGATCGACAACGGTTTTAAAGTTGTTGTATTCGACCGTGGAGGTTACTTGTATCATGGACGTGTGAAAGCACTAGCTGAAGCCGCTCGCGAAGCCGGCCTAGAATTTTAATAGTTAAAGGAGGGACATAAATGATTACAAACATCGACCCTAACAAACTTGATCTTGAAGAACGCGTAGTTACCATCAACCGTGTAGCTAAGGTAGTTAAAGGTGGACGTCGTTTCCGTTTTGCTGCTTTGGTTGTAGTAGGAGATAAAAATGGTCATGTCGGATTCGGTACAGGGAAAGCCCAAGAGGTACCGGAAGCGATCAAAAAAGCCATTGATGATGCTAAGAAAAATCTAATCACAGTACCAGTGAAGAACACGACAATTCCACACGAAATCAATGGACGTTTTGGTGCAGGTAACATTCTTATGAAACCAGCAGCAGAAGGTACCGGAGTTATCGCTGGTGGACCTGTCCGTGCGGTACTTGAGCTTGCAGGTGTTCAAGACATCCTATCTAAGTCACTTGGTTCTAACACGCCAATCAACATGGTACGTGCTACAATCACTGGACTTAGCGAGCTTAAGCGTGCAGAAGACGTCGCTAAACTTCGTGGTAAATCAGTAGAAGAACTGTAGGATAAGGAGGGAAATAAAATGGCTAAACAGTTAGAAATTACCCTCACGCGCAGTGTTATTGGTAGACCGCAAGATCAGCGCTCTACTGTCAAGGCGCTAGGTCTGAACAAGATCCGTCAAACTGTCGTACTTGAAGATAACCCAGCGATCCGAGGTATGGCTAATAAGGTGTCTCACCTAGTTTCGGTTAAAGAAGTTTAATTCTACAAAAGATATAAGGAGGTGCAACGCATGAAACTGCATGAACTAAAACCTGCTAAAGGTACTCGTAAAGAACGTAACCGCGTAGGTCGTGGTATGGCATCTGGTAACGGTAAAACTTCCGGACGTGGTCACAAAGGACAAGGCCAGCGTTCAGGAAGCAAAACTCGCCCAGGTTTCGAGGGTGGTCAAATGCCACTTTTCCAACGCCTGCCTAAGCGTGGTTTCACTAACGTTCACCGTAAGGAATTTGCGATTATCAACCTTGATGCACTGAATCGCTTCGAAGAAGGCACAGAGGTTACTCCTGAGCTATTGCTTGAGTCTGGTGTGGTAAGCAACCAAAAAGCCGGAATCAAAGTACTAGCTAAAGGTTCAATCGAAAAGAAACTTACAGTGAAAGCTCACAAGTTCTCTGCTTCCGCGAAAGAAGCAATTGAAGCAGCGGGCGGTCAAACTGAGGTGATTTAATGTTCCGGACAATCTCCAATTTTATGCGCGTGGGTGATATTCGACGGAAGATTATTTTCACTTTGTTGATGCTCATTGTTTTTCGCCTGGGAACATTCATCCCGGTTCCTTTTACAAATAGAGAAGCCATCAATTTCATGGATGAACAGAATGCGTTCGGTTTCCTGAACACATTCGGAGGCGGGGCATTACAAAACTTCTCCATCTTTGCTATGGGGATCATGCCCTACATTACTGCCTCCATCATCATGCAATTGTTGCAGATGGACGTTGTTCCTAAGTTTGCGGAATGGAAGAAGCAAGGTGAAGTCGGCCGTCGAAAATTAGCTCAGTTTACCCGCTATGGAACGATCGTGCTCGCTTTCATTCAAGCCATCGGCATGTCTATAGGTTTTAATGCACTGGCTGGTGGTCAATTGATCGCTGATCCAGGGGTTACGAAATTCTTAATCATTGCTCTTGTCTTGACAGGCGGTACAGCGTTTCTAATGTGGCTTGGTGAGCAAATCACTGAACACGGCGTTGGAAATGGTATATCCATTCTAATTTTTGCAGGAATTGTTGCTGCAATCCCAACCGGTGTGAACCAGTTGTATGATCAATACATCTCCGGTGCCGGAGAAGAGTTGTTCATTAACTTGGTCATCATCGCTCTGATTGTACTTGTTATTATTGCGGTTGTTGTGGGAGTCATCTTCATCCAACAAGCCCTTCGTAAAATTCCTATTCAATATGCAAAACGTTTGGTTAACCGTTCGCCAGTAGGTGGGCATTCCACTCACTTACCACTAAAAGTGAATGCTGCAGGAGTCATCCCGGTCATCTTTGCGATATCTTTCATTATCGCACCAAGAACCGTTGCTGGTCTCTTTGAGAACAGTGAAGTCGCCTCCGTCATTCAATATATATTTGATTATCAAAACTGGCCTGGAATGATTATCTATGTAGCGTTGATCATTGCCTTCACTTATTTCTATACATTTGTTCAGGTTAATCCGGAACAAATGGCTGAAAACTTGAAGAAGCAAGGCGGGTATATCCCGGGGGATTCGTCCTGGAGCAAATACGGAAACGTACTTGACTCGTGTGATGTATCGATTGACATTCGTAGGATCCATCTTCCTAGCAGCTGTCTCTATCCTACCGATCATCTTGGGCTCTGCTGCGCAGTTGCCGCCAAGTATTCAAATCGGAGGAACCGGCCTGCTGATTGTTGTAGGGGTTGCCCTTCAAATTATGAAGCAGCTGGAAAGTCAGCTTGTAAAACGCCACTATCAAGGATTCATTAAATAATTAGTGTGAAAGCTAATGAATAAATGAGAGCGAGGGGAACACGTTGAATTTAATTCTGATGGGTCTCCCTGGTGCCGGTAAAGGTACTCAGGCTGAGAAGATAGTCGAAAAATATGACATCCCTCATATCTCAACTGGAGATATGTTCCGATTAGCTATCAAAGAAGGAACAGCACTGGGCAAAGAAGCCAAATCCTATATGGACAAAGGCGAATTGGTTCCCGATGAAGTGACCATCGGAATCGTTCGTGAGCGTCTAAGTAAACCCGATTGTAAAAAAGGATTCCTTTTAGACGGTTTCCCAAGAACAATCGCCCAAGCAGAAGCCCTTGAGAACCTCTTGACTGATATGGAAGAGTCATTGGACTATGTTCTTCATATCGATGTTCCTAAGGAGCAACTCATCGAGCGTCTTACTGGACGACGCATCTGCCCGACGTGCGGTGCTACCTATCACGTGGTCTTCAACCCGCCGAAAGAAGACGGCAAGTGTGATCACGATGGCTCTGAGTTGATTCAGCGCGAAGACGATCAGCCTGACACCGTAAGAAAGCGCCTGGAGGTCAATGTTGAGCAATCGCAACCTCTGCTTGATTTCTACCAAGAGAAAGGGTACTTGGTATCATTCGAAGGTGACAAAGATATCAATGAAGTATTCCAAGACATCGATCAAAAGCTGGGAGCTCTGGCTGAATGATTATTTGTAAGACTTCACGGGAATTAGATATTATGCGAGAAGCAGGGCGGA
The DNA here is from genome assembly GCF_020524085.2 of Halobacillus litoralis. Classification (NCBI taxonomy): domain Bacteria; kingdom Bacillati; phylum Bacillota; class Bacilli; order Caryophanales; family Bacillaceae; genus Halobacillus; species Halobacillus litoralis. The sequence continues at coordinate 751,183 of NZ_CP129016.1, read as the reverse complement.
TCGTCGCCTTGACGCACCAAAAGTTGGAACAAAAGATCCAACCAGGTATAACAACCGGAGAATTGGATAAGATTGCAGATGAATTCATACGCAGTATGGATGCAATCCCATCTTTTAAAGGTTATAATGGATTCCGTGGAAGTATCTGTGCATCTGTCAACGAAGAACTCGTTCATGGCATCCCCTGGAGACAGGGTGTTGAACGAAGGTGATATCATCAGCATCGATATTGGTGCCAAATATAAAGGTTATCACGGAGATTCGGCCTGGACGTATCCGGTCGGAACCGTCGATGATGAAACCATGGAATTGTTGAGAGTTACTGAACAATCATTGTTTAAAGGACTTGATGAAGCAAAACCAGGTGTACGCCTTTCAAATATATCCCATGCAATCCAGAGCTTCGTTGAACCTGAAGGGTTTTCAATTGTAAGAGAGTATGTGGGACACGGCGTAGGGCAGGAGCTTCATGAGGATCCTCAAATTCCTCATTACGGCCCGCCAAACAAAGGACCACGTCTTAAGCCTGGAATGGTATTGGCTGTAGAACCGATGGTAAACGCAGGCTCTCGCTACGTGAAGACGCTTGGCGACCATTGGACGGTAGTCACTCAAGATGGTAAAATGTGCGCTCACTTTGAGCACACGATTGCAATTACGGATGAAGGATACGAAATCCTTACAAAATCCTAAATGAAGGTGATCGTTTTTGAACGAATCTGAGTCGAGTCCGCGAATAGGTCAAATTGTTCGTATTGTGCAGGGGCGTGAGGCAGGACAGTACGCGGTAGTAATCGATGTACTGGATGGCCGCTTTGTGCTGCTTGCCGACGGAGAGAAACGTAAGTATGATCGACCAAAGAAAAAGAATTTGCAACATGTTGAGCTTATGGATTTCATCTCTCCGGAAGTCCAGGACAGCCTTCTGGAAACTGGTCGTGTCACAAATGGCAAGCTTCGATTTGCCGTATCAAAATATGTCAATGAAGCAGTGACTGATTTGAAGAAGGGAGATCAACTCGATGGCGAAAGACGATGTAATTGAAGTAGAAGGGACCGTCGTTGAAACCTTACCGAACGCACAGTTCAAGGTTGAACTCGAGAACGGTCACTCCGTTTTAGCTCACGTTTCCGGTAAAATTCGCATGCACTTCATTCGAATCTTACCAGGAGACAAGGTAACGGTAGAACTTTCCCCTTATGACTTAACTAAAGGACGTATTACGTACCGTTATAAATAAAACTCCGATCTAAAAGGAGGTATGGATGATGAAGGTAAGGCCTTCTGTAAAACCAATTTGCGAAAAATGCAAAGTCATCAAACGTAAAGGTAAAGTCATGGTTATCTGTGAAAACCCTAAGCATAAACAAAAACAAGGCTAAAACTGAAGGAGGTGCACGTAACTTATGGCACGTATTGCAGGTGTAGATATTCCTCGTGACAAGCGAGTAGTCGTATCCCTAACTTACGTTTATGGTATCGGTAAATCCCTTGCCAAAGACGTACTAGCTGAAGCTGGCGTTTCTGAAAGTACTCGCGTACGCGATCTTACAGAAGACGAACTAGGTAAAATCCGTAAAGCAGTGGAACAACACAACACGGAAGGTGACCTTCGTCGTGAGAACTCTCTTAACATCAAGCGTTTGATTGAGATCGGTTCTTATCGCGGAATCCGTCATCGTCGTGGACTTCCACTTCGCGGACAGAAGACGAAAAACAACTCTCGTACACGTAAAGGCCCACGTCGTACCGTGGCTAACAAACGTAAATAATAAGCAACACAAAGGAGGTAAGCTAACTATATGGCACGTAAAGGAAACACTCGTAGTCGTAAGCGTCGCGTGAAAAAGAATATAGAGACCGGTGTGGCACACATCCGCTCTACTTTCAACAACACAATCGTAACGATCACTGATGTTCAAGGTAACGTTATCGCGTGGAGCAGTGCTGGATCCCTTGGTTTCAAAGGTTCCCGTAAATCTACTCCATTCGCTGCTCAAATGGCTTCTGAAGCTGCGGCGAAAGACGCTATGGACAACGGTATGAAAACTCTTGAAGTAACAGTTAAAGGCCCTGGTGCTGGTCGTGAAGCAGCAATCCGCTCTCTACAAGCAGCAGGTCTTGAAATCACGGCAATCCGTGACGTAACTCCAGTACCACACAATGGTTGCCGCCCACCAAAACGTCGTCGCGTATAATAGTTCTGAATAGAATTTGTCACCCTGTCTATAATGGGTTATGATAGCTTTTAATCATCACCGCCGTAGACAGAGAAAATATGCAGTTGTCTTTTTATCGGGACTGCCTACCTGAGGAATTTCGGTTAGACCTATTGTCTAACCGGGGTTTCGACGTTTTGAAGGAGGGTTTAGTGTAAATGATCGAAATTGAAAAGCCAAAGATTGAAACGGTCGAGATCAGCGATGAGTCTACTTTTGGTAAGTTCGTCGTAGAACCGCTTGAGCGTGGGTATGGTACAACTCTAGGGAACTCCTTGCGTCGTATCCTATTATCCTCACTTCCCGGCTCTGCTGTCACATCAGTTCAAATTGACGGGGTCCTTCATGAGTTCTCAACCATTGAAGGTGTCGTCGAAGACGTAACCACAGTCATTCTTAATCTGAAGAAACTAGCTTTGAAGGTTTATTCCGACGAAGAGAAGACTTTGGAGATTGATGTACAGGGTGAAGGAAAAGTTACAGCGGCTGACATTACGCACGACAGTGATGTAGAAGTTCTTAATCCAGATCTTCACATTGCAACATTAGATAGCAACTCCAGCTTCCGTGCACGTATTACAGCAGAACGCGGCCGAGGATATCGTCCGGCTGAAGGAAACAACCATGAGGATCAACCAATTGGCGTTATTCCAGTTGACTCTATTTTTACGCCGGTATCCCGTGTAACGTATCAAGTAGAGAACACTAGAATCGGTCAAACATCTAACTTTGATAAGTTGACGTTAGATGTATGGACGGATGGCAGCATTCGTCCGGAAGAAGCGATCTCTCTTGGGGCTAAAATCTATATGGAACACCTCAATATCTTTGTAGGCCTTACAGATGAAGCTCAAAAAGCTGAAATCATGGTTGAAAAAGAAGAGGACCAAAAAGAAAAAGTTCTAGAAATGACGATCGAAGAACTTGATCTATCTGTACGTTCTTACAACTGCTTGAAGCGCGCTGGCATTAATACAGTGCAGGAACTTGCGAATAAGTCTGAAGAAGACATGATGAAGGTACGTAACCTTGGTCGCAAGTCACTTGAAGAAGTGAAGCACAAGTTGGACGAACTTGGATTAGGTCTAAGAAAAGACGATTGATTGATAGAACACATCTAAGAGATTCAGATAAGGGAGGGATTATCAATGGCTAGAAAACTAGGACGTACAACGGATCAGCGTATGGCGCTACTTCGTAACTTAGCGACAGACTTGATCATTCACGAACGTTTGGAAACAACAGAAGCAAAAGCGAAAGAGCTTAAATCTGTTGTAGAAAAAATGATTACACTAGGGAAACGCGGCGATCTACATGCCCGTCGTCAAGCTGAATCATTCCTTTACAATGCGCAGGCGGACGAAGAAGGAGAGCAAACAGCTTTGCAAAAGCTATTCTCTGACATCGGCCCACGCTATGAAGACCGTCAAGGTGGTTACACTCGCGTGCTTAAGCTAGGCGAGCGTAAAGGTGATGGAGCGAAAATGGCGATCATTGAACTAGTTTAATGAATACCATGAGGGTTAAAGGGCAGGACTGAATCTCATCGCGAGGTTACATCCAGCCCTTTTTTTATATCCAAATCGAAGGAAATATCGTGTGGATGGCGTCGATTTTCAGATGACCCATCCTTTGGTTGATAGGAAATGATGTCATATTTCCTGGGAAATAGTCAGTTGAGCAGAGGAGGAACACAGATGGGAGAGAGACAAGTCGAGTTTCGTCATGTGTCTTTTAAATACCATGAAGACATGCCCTGGGTATTAAAGGACGTGAGCTTTACCATAGGACCGGACGAGTGGATAGCCATCATTGGTCACAATGGTTCAGGCAAATCGACGATTGCTAAATTAATGAATGGACTTTTGTTTCCTCAGGAAGGGGAAATTATCGTCGATGGAATGAAAGTGACACCTGAGACGGTGTGGGAAGTCAGAAAACAGGTCGGGATGGTTTTTCAAAATCCTGATAACCAGTTTGTAGGGACCACGGTCAGAGATGACGTTGCGTTCGGAATGGAAAACCACGGCATGCCCCGGGAACTGATGGTTGAGCGCATCAAAGAAAGCCTGGACTCTGTCCGTATGGAAGCATACGAGAGGCATGAACCGTACCGATTATCCGGAGGTCAAAAACAGCGGGTTGCTATCGCCAGCGTCCTAGCTGTATCACCTGAATTCATTATTCTTGATGAAGCAACCGCTATGCTTGATCCAAAAGGTAGAAAAGAAATCATGCAGACCGTAAGCGACGTCCAGCGTGAAAGAGATCTTTCATTAGTGACCATTACCCATGACCTTCAAGAAGTGACGATGGCTTCAAGAGTGATTGTCATGAATGGTGGAGAGGTTTGGATGGAAGGAAAACCTAGAGATGTATTCTCTAGAAAAGAACAGTTGACTGAAATTGGCTTGGATACTCCGTTTGTAAGTAAAATGGCTGACCACCTCAAAGAAGAAGGTTTAAGCCTATCTCGTGAGCCACTCAATCACCAGGAGTTGTTGGAGGACTTATGCACATCTCGTTTGACCACGTAAGCTATACCTATCAACCGAACAGTCCATTCGAACACAAAGCACTGAATGATCTGACGTTTTCGATCGAATCTGGATCTTTTGTAGCTGTCATCGGACACACAGGATCAGGGAAGTCAACATTGATCCAGCACTTAAACGGACTGCTGCAGCCAACCGAAGGGAAAATACAACTGGGTGATTATACCATTGAAGCTGGAGTGAAAAATAAGCACTTAAGAGATCTACGTGAAAAAGTCGGCGTTGTTTTTCAATATCCTGAGCATCAATTGTTTGAAGAAACAGTGGCCAAAGACATTGCCTTCGGTCCGCAGAATTTCGGTGTCCCCCAAGAAGAAATTGAGCGGCGCACGAAAGCTGCGGTTAAAGCGACAAAGCTTCCTGAAGACTTGCTCGACCGTTCGCCATTCGACTTGAGTGGTGGTCAGATGCGTCGTGTAGCTATATCGGGGGTGCTGGCGATGGACCCAAAGGTTCTTGTTTTAGATGAACCGACCGCTGGACTTGATCCCAGCGGCCAGAGAGAAGTGATGGACATGTTCCATGACCTTCATCATGAAAAGGGACTGACGACCATCCTGGTCACTCATAGTATGGAAGATGCCCTTGCCTATGCCGACTATATTTTAATTATGAACCAAGGGGAACTTTACAAAGAAGGGACACCTTTGGAGATCTTCCGCCAGAAGGAAGACCTTGAACAAGTTCAGTTGGATGTTCCGGAAGTCATCGCTTTCTTAAGCAAAGCAGAGAAAGAGTATGGGATTGAACTTGAATATCAAGGACAGACCATAGCTGAGTTAGCAAAAGAATTAGCCCGCAAAGTGAGAGGGGGCAGCGATCATGAGTAGTTCTTTGATTATCGGCCAATATATACCGACAGATTCCGTGATCCACCGCCTTGATCCTCGTTCAAAAATCGCTATCATTTTCTTTTATGTTGTGATCGTATTTTTTGCTAACTCTGTTATGAGCTACGGGGTACTTGCTCTCTTTGCTGTTGGGAGTGCTTTGCTTTCCCGAGTGCCATTTCGTTACATTATGAAAGGTTTGAAACCGGTATGGTTCCTTATTGTGTTTACGTTCCTCCTTCATTTGATTGTCACGAGGGAAGGGGACGTCGTGTTTTCTATATTGGGCTGGGATGTTTATAGAGAAGGTCTTGTCCAGGGGGGAGCCATTTCATTACGGTTCTTCCTCCTCATTCTTGTGACCTCGTTGCTTACGTTGACAACAACGCCGATTGAAATTACAGATGCCATCGAAGAGTTGTTAGGTCCCTTGAAAAAAGTGAAATTCCCTGTCCATGAACTGGCGTTGATGATGTCGATCTCTCTCCGCTTCATCCCAACATTGATGCAGGAGACAGAGAAGATTTCCAAAGCCCAGGCTTCCCGAGGGGTGGATTTTCGCACAGGCGCGTTAAAGGACCGTGTGAAGGCGATTGTCCCACTCTTAGTCCCGCTGTTCGTAAGTGCCTTCAAACGCGCAGAGGAGCTTGCTATGGCCATGGAAGCACGTGGTTATCAAGGAGGGGAAGGTCGTACGAAGCTCAGGGAACTGAGGATATCGAAGCTTGATATTTCTTTGTATGTCCTGTTCGCTCTATTAGTCATCGCCCTATTCATGACGAGAAGCTGACGGGGAGGAACGTTTTATGAAAAGAATTCGTATGGTCATCCGTTATGATGGGACGAATTATGCCGGCTATCAGGTTCAGCCTAATGGGAATACCATTCAGGCAGAGCTTGAAAAAGCATTAAGGAAAATGCACAAAGGAGATCAGGTGAAAGTGGTCGCTTCTGGACGTACGGATGCACGTGTTCACGCGCTCGGTCAGGTGATTCACTTTGATACTCCCCTTCATATTCCTATGGCGAATTGGAAAAGAGCATTGGGCTCGCTTCTTCCGGATGATATTCAAGTCGTTTCTGCCGAGCAAGCATCTGAAGAATTCCATGCAAGATATGATGCGAAGGGAAAAGAGTACCGCTATTATGTCCATCAAGCTCATGAGCCGGATCTCTTCCGCCGTCATTATACTCACCATGTCCGCGCAGAACTCGATATCAACAGGATGAGAGAAGCATGCAGACACCTTGAGGGAGAGCATGATTTCACCTCTTTTTGTTCACCGAAGACGGACATCAAAGGCACCAAGGTTCGGACAATTTATAAAGCAGAGGTAACAAAAGAGGGGAATGACATGGTATTTGTCTTCCGAGGATCAGGATTCCTTTATAATATGGTTCGGATTCTTGTCGGAACTCTTTTGGAAATCGGAAGGAACGATCGTAAGCCTGAAGATGTAAAGCGGATCATCCAAGCAAAAAAAACGTAAAGAAGCAGGAAAGACAGCACCACCGCAAGGATTATTTTTATGGGAAGTGTTTTATCAAGAATCAGATGGATTCAAAAAATAATTCACTTCTTTAAAAAAACAACGAATCCAGGTGTGCATGCCCTTGACATATAGTTACAAGGTGTTATATTATATTCTATGGCATTTTATTTCTGTACCACGGTTAGCCCCGGAAAACTAATCGTATTCGAGATAAATGATAAAGTAGTAACGAAGTCTATGAGAAATCAAACATTTCAGGAGGGAAACCGATATGCGCACAACTTTCATGGCAAATGAAAACAACGTTGAACGTAAATGGTATGTTGTGGATGCTGCAGGGCAAACACTCGGCCGTTTAGCGAGCGAAGTTGCTGCGATCCTTCGCGGTAAAAATAAACCAACATACACACCACACGTTGACACAGGTGACCACGTCATCATCATCAATGCTGGTGAGATCCAACTTACAGGTAACAAAATCAACGATAAGATCTATTATCGTCATTCTAACCACGTAGGTGGTTTGAAATCCCGTACGGCTAACGAAATGCGTACGAAATACCCTGAGCAAATGCTAGAGCTTGCTGTTAAAGGGATGCTTCCAAAAGGAAGTCTTGGACGTAAGATGGGCAAGAAACTTCATGTTTACGCTGGTGCGGAACACAAACATGAAGCACAAAAACCAGAAGTTTACGAACTTCGCGGATAATCAAAGGAGGTAATCTTAGTGGCACAAGTACAATACTCAGGTACTGGTCGTCGTAAGAGCTCAACAGCTCGTGTACGTCTTGTTCCATGAACTGGTCGTGTAGTAGTAAACAAACGTGATGCTGAAGACTTTTTCCCATATGAAACTCTTCGTATGATTCTGAAACAGCCTCTAGCTGTTACAGAAACTGAAGGTAACTATGATGTATATGTAAACGTAGATGGCGGTGGATTCACAGGACAAGCAGGTGCGATCCGTCACGGAATCGCTCGTGCATTGTTACAAGCGGATCCTGAATACCGTACACCATTGAAGCGCGCTGGTCTATTGACTCGTGACGCACGTATGAAAGAGCGTAAGAAATACGGTCTTAAAGGTGCACGTCGCGCTCCACAATTCTCCAAGCGTTAATCGATGCTTATACAAAAGACTCTCAACCGACTCGGTTGGGAGTCTTTTTTTATGCCTTTAGCTCATGGTAGTGACTGCGGTTGCTGACAAGTGGTGCCGGGTATTGAATTTCGCGGACGGGTGCGGACATGCTTAAAAGCATATGAATACCTGTAGAATTCCTATTCCGATATACTGAGGGAAAAGATATTCGAATGGAGGGGTTCACATGCTTTTTCATGAAAAAGAAAACACACATGTCACACAGGTCACTTTGAGGGTCATGGATTTGAAGCGATCCGCAGAGTTTTATACAAACATCGTTGGTTTTCAAATATGGAAGCAGTCCGATGGTGCTGTATATTTAAGTGCTGGGGAAGAAAAGCCGCTTCTTGTCCTTGAGGAGGATAAGAATGTTAGACCACCAAATAGAAAAGCGACGGGCCTGTATCACTTTGCGCTCCTTTTGCCGGAAAAGGCAGACCTAGCCGATTTGGTCAAACACTTGATCAGGAACAACACCCAGGTGGCATCGGCAGATCATCTCGTTAGTGAAGCCGTCTACTTTTCTGATCCTGATGGAAATGGTATAGAAGTGTATATCGACCGTCCTCCATCATTATGGGAATGGTCCGGTAGTGAGGTGAAAATGGCTGTTGACCCATTGGACTTTGAGGAGTTGTTCCGTTTTGAAACCAACGCCGGGTGGATGGGGATACCGGATCGGACGGTCATGGGACATATTCACCTTCATGTCTCTGATCTTGAAAAAGCGAAGCAATTTTATTGTGAAGGTTTAGGGTTCGATGTAGTGAGCCGGCTTGGTGATGAAGCCTTATTTATTTCATCGGCAAAATATCATCACCATATCGGGCTCAACACATGGAAGGGTGCCGGTGCCCCGCCTCCAGAAGATCAGGAAGCAGGATTGAAGTGGTTTGATATTCATTTTCCTCAGGATCACTCTAGGAAAGAAGCGATCCATAGAATCCGGCAAATGGGAGCTTCTGTCGATGAAAACGATGGAATGATCTATACCATGGACCCATCAAAGAACCGCGTACGGCTGCTTGTCTGAAATTTAATTTAAAACGATAATTGGGATGTTGTTATTCCCTGTTAAAAAAGCTTTCTCATGCATTCACATATTTGTCCACCCTGTCCCATATAGTGAAAAAGGGAGGAGTATAAGGGAGTGTGAGGCATGCGAAAACCTAGAGTAAAGACATTTTTATGGTTAGCAGGGATCATTGTAATGGTGTGCGCTGTGTCCTATCCGATTCAGGAAGCAAAGGATGCGTGGACGGTATGGTCGTCTCCGCTGTCCGGTAAAGTGATTGTCCTGGATCCAGGGCATGGGGGACCTGATGCTGGTGCTTCTGGTAAGGATGGTACGGAAGAGAAAGTCATTACTTTGCAAATGGCTGAATACCTTCGTGATTATTTGCAGCAAGCGGGTGCGCTCGTGTACCTCACCCGGGATGATGACAATGATCTTGCATCAGATGAAGCGGAAAAAGCGCGGCGCAGGCAGGCGGAGGATGTCCGAAACAGGGTTCAGTACATTGAAGAAAAAGAAGCGGATTTATACATCAGTTTACATTTGAATGCCATTCCATCTGAAAAATGGAGCGGGGCCCAGACCTTTTATTATCCAAAAAATGAGGAAAGTAAAACCTTGGCCAAATTCATTCAATCCGAAATCAAGGAGAATATAGGGAATACGGATCGTGGAGCTTTTGGTTTGTCTAGTATTTATATTTTAAAACACGCGAAAGCCCCAGGGGTTTTAGTGGAAGCGGGATTTTTATCAAACCCAGGGGAGCGAGAATTGTTAAAGGATAATGATTACCAAAGAAAAATGTCAGCGTCCATCTATCAAGGAGTGCTCCGGTATGTCACAGAAAGAGAGCTTCCTTCTGAAGACTGATTGAAGCAAATCACTTAGAAAGCGTTTCATATATGTTATACTAGCCATAGTGAAACATATTTCTAAGGATGGTGAACCGGCTTGTTGACAGAAGGAAAAGTACTAGAAATCCTCCATTCAATCGAAGACCCGTTTTTACATAAAACGTTGGAAGAAACCGGTGGAGTTGAAGAAATAAAAATTAAAGAAGAAAAAAATCATGTCAGCGTTAAAATATTGATTGGAAAGACAAATACAGCTGAACAGATGGAATTGCAGCAGAAAATTGTCAATGAACTGAAAAGCGGTGGAGCGGCAACGGTAGGCTTGCGTTTCGATCAGCTTCCAGATGATGTGATCCAAAGGTTCCAGCCTGAAGCGGAACAGGAGCAAGAAGCTTCTCTTTTAGGTGGAAATACAGGAACGAAGTTCATCTCCATTGCGAGTGGTAAGGGTGGCGTAGGGAAATCTACGGTCACAGTTAACCTTGCTGTAGCTTTAACACGCCTTGGTAAAAAAGTTGGGATTATTGACGCAGATATTTATGGGTTCAGTGTTCCGGACATGATGGGTGTAGAGGAGCGGCCGGTCGTACGCGGGGAGAAGATTATTCCTGTAGAACGGTTCGGGGTCAAGCTTGTATCGATGGGGTTCTTTGTAGAAGATAACTCTCCAATCATCTGGCGCGGACCTATGCTCGGCAAAATGTTGACGAGCTTTTTCAAAGAAGTGGAATGGGGCGACCTTGATTACCTGCTTCTTGACCTGCCACCATGAACCGGTGATGTGGCATTAGATGTACACTCTATGCTTCCGTCATCTAAAGAAATCATCGTAACGACTCCGCATCCGACGGCCGCTTTTGTAGCCGCACGCGCTGGTCAAATGGCCCTGAAAACGGAACATGAAATCCTTGGTGTCGTTGAAAACATGGCTTATTTTGAAAGTAAAGAGACAGGAAACAAAGAGTTCGTCTTCGGTCGAGGAGGCGGCGTGAAGCTTGCAGAAACTCTTCAGACAGGTGTTCTGGGACATGTGCCGCTTCAACAGCCCTACGAAGAAGAGGATGTTTTCGCGCCATCTGTCTACCAGACAGATCATCCAATCGGTGTCATTTACCGTAATATGGCTGCAAAAGTAATCGATAAGTATTAATAGCAAAACACGCACTTCTCAAAGAAGTGCGTGTTTTTTTGGCTTGTGGTTAGCCTTGCTGACTTTTTTCACCTTCACCGCTGCTGCCACCGCCGGATTGCTCTTCACTGCTGCTTTCTCCGCCTTCGCCGGAGGAATCAGACTTCCCACCGCCACCACTCTGCATTTTTTCCGCTGCTTTCAATAAGGTTTCGCTCATTTTCGCTTGGAAAACAGGGCTGTTTATTGTCTCTTCTATGGTTTTCTGCAGATGTGCACGGAATTGCTGCCCTTCCATGACGGTTACCATTTCCTTCATCATTTCAGGGTTTTTATAAAGCTCAATCATCAATTTTTGGTACTCAGCATCTTTCATTAATCCTTTCATCAGCTTTTTCTGCTGATCTTCAAGGACTTTACTGAATTCTTGGACGAACTTTGGATCGGAGAACAATTTACTCCAAAAAGCTTTTCCTTCTTCAGAAACGAGTGTCTTTTGGACAGCTTGCGATACAACTTCTGACTCAAGGGCCATCTGCTGCTGCATCTTCTCATCAGAAAGGACTTCAGTCATCGCTTTCTTCCCGTCGTCCGATTTCAGAATATCAACGATCATCTTCTTCGTTGTATCATAATCCGTCTGTTCGCTTGCACTTGATGCACCGCTGCAAGCAGCGAGGAGTACAAGGATTAGGACGGGACATAAGAATCGGAGTTTGGACATTTTGCATGTCCCCTTTCTTAAGTTCTCCTTACGTTTACTATCTGCGATTCGACAGAAATTATACGAAGACTGGAGGAAAAAAGCTCGACTTCGTGGTAAAATACGGTGGAAAAGTCTTTTGTATAATAGGGGGAACTTCCGTGAATAGTCGTAAATGGGTAAGGTTGTTTTTAACGACCTTATGGATCGGCGGTTTGACGACGTTGATCATCAGTTTTATCTTTAAATATGATTCTTATGCTGAAGTGCTGAAGCCGTTCCAACTTTTTGAGCTCTTTGGCTTATTGTTATTTTTTGCGGGCCTTGGATTTATATTCAGTATCATCAGTCAGATGGGTTTCTTCGCCTACCTGACAGTCAATCAGTTTGGAAAGGGCATATTTCGTTCGTTATGGACCCCGGTCCAACTCTTCTTGATCGCATTTACGCTCTTTGATCTTGTGTACTTTAGATATCAGGCTGCAGAAAACGCGTCCATCTGGCCATTTTTATGGACAGCCTTAGGTCTTCTTGGCCTTTCCGTCCTTGTTGCTTATATAAAAGCAAAGGAAACGAAGCGGCATGCATTTATTCCTGCCCTGTTTTTTATGATCGTCGTTACAAGTGTCGAGTGGGTTCCTGCTTTACGAGCCCAGGGCAGTGATTATGTGTGGTTGATGATTATTCCATTGTTCATCTGCAATGCTTATCAACTCATTTTACTTCACCGTATAACGAAAACATCTGAAAAAGCTGCCTAAAAAACAACCACCGCCCAAGAAACGCGGTGGTTGTTTTTTTAAATCGGGGTTATTCAATTTGAGTGGTCTCTGATTCTGCGCCACTGACCAGCTCAGTAATGCTTACGAATTTCAATCCTTTTTGTTTCAAACCGGGCAAGATGACCTCAAGAGCTTTCGCCGTTTGTTTCACTGAATCAGAAGCATGCATCAAGATAATATCTCCTTCTGAACCCTCATTAAGAACGGTGTCTATGATGGTATTCGTGCCTGGATTTTCCCAGTCTCTCGGATTGATGCTCCATTGCACCGCCTGCATTCCTTCGTTTTCAATCATCTTCAGAACCTCTTTATCCATATGACCATGAGGCGGGCGGATCCACTTGATTTCATCAAAACCCAGTTTCTCAAAAGCTTCCTTGGCTTGGTTCATGTCTTGTTGTACTTGTGCGGGTTTTTGTTCAAGGTAACTTTCATATTTATATCCCATCATCCCGATTTCGTGCTTTCCTTCATGAATTTCCTTAATTATATCGGGGTGACGCTCCGCCCATTCACCACTGACAAAAAAAAGTGGCCTGGACCTTGTTGGCTTCTAACTGCTCCAACACATCGTGGACCTTCTCTGTTCCCCAGCTTATATTGAATGTCAGTGCAACGTTTGAATTTTTATCGCTTCCTTGTGTCAAAGCACGGGGCTCGCCTTCATTAGAAAAGACGGGGAGTTGACTCCATTGTCCGATCCATAAGAAAAGGGCGCAAAAAAAAGGCCAAAGCCACCACAACTCCATAGCGTTTCATCCGCTCAGCTTTCCAAGTGTAGAAACTCATTGCACGATTCACCTTCCTTCCAATATGTTCTATACATATGAAAAAAAGGACAACCTATGCTAAAAACACAAGATTTAGGGTAAAAATATAGAGAGTTGTTAAAGGGAGGTCCTTTAAGGTGCATGGTTTAATGATTAATGAACAGGAACGTCGTGAAATTGAATATTTGTTAAAAAGAGAAATGGAAGAAATCACGTTTGACCTCGGAGACCACAGGATCGATCAAGGACTTAAAAGAGCAATGGAAGAAAGGTATGAGGTTCTTTTTCAGATCTTCCGCAGATTTGCAACCAGGGAAGAGTGTTTACAGTATATGCCTAGGAAAAAGAAGCAGAATTAATGCTATAATCATTTCAGCTTATCAATAATGCTAAAGGTCAGAAACTAAGCCCTGAAAGTAGATCAGGGCTTTTATTATGCGCCTTTGCTCGATAAAATAACTTTTTTAAATGAATTTCAAAAAAAGCATTGCTTTTCTTTTTTAGTCTGTGATATATTATTAAACGTTGTCGGAAAACAAAACAGCGCAGCGGAAACAAACGAATTACTTCAAAAAAGTTGTTGACACTGCAAGGCAGGCATGATAAATTATTAAATGTCGCCAAAACGACATCAAAAAACATCACAAAAAAAGTTGTTGACATAAACAACCGAAAGTGATAAACTGATTGAGTCGCTGACAAAGCGGCGAGCAAAACATTTGATCTTTGAAAACTGAACGAACCAACCAGTACGTCAAAACATTTCTTCTTTATAGAAGAGATTTGAAACAAAGCACATTCGGTGTGCAAATGAGCAAGTCAAACTTAACTTTTATGGAGAGTTTGATCCTGGCTCAGGACGAACGCTGGCGGCGTGCCTAATACATGCAAGTCGAGCGCGGGAAGCGAGTGGATCCCTTCGGGGTGAAGCTCGTGGAACGAGCGGCGGACGGGTGAGTAACACGTGGGCAACCTGCCTGTAAGATCGGAATAACCCCGGGAAACCGGGGCTAATGCCGGGTAATACTTTCTTTCGCATGAAGGAAAGTTGAAAGATGGCTTCTCGCTATCACTTACAGATGGGCCCGCGGCGCATTAGCTAGTTGGTGAGGTAACGGCTCACCAAGGCGACGATGCGTAGCCGACCTGAGAGGGTGATCGGCCACACTGGGACTGAGACACGGCCCAGACTCCTACGGGAGGCAGCAGTAGGGAATCTTCCGCAATGGACGAAAGTCTGACGGAGCAACGCCGCGTGAACGATGAAGGTCTTCGGATCGTAAAGTTCTGTTGTTAGGGAAGAACAAGTACCGTGCGAATAGAGCGGTACCTTGACGGTACCTAACGAGGAAGCCCCGGCTAACTACGTGCCAGCAGCCGCGGTAATACGTAGGGGGCAAGCGTTGTCCGGAATTATTGGGCGTAAAGCGCGCGCAGGCGGTTCCTTAAGTCTGATGTGAAAGCCCACGGCTCAACCGTGGAGGGTCATTGGAAACTGGGGAACTTGAGGACAGAAGAGGAGAGTGGAATTCCACGTGTAGCGGTGAAATGCGTAGATATGTGGAGGAACACCAGTGGCGAAGGCGACTCTCTGGTCTGTTTCTGACGCTGAGGTGCGAAAGCGTGGGTAGCAAACAGGATTAGATACCCCTGGTAGTCCACGCCGTAAACGATGAGTGCTAGGTGTTAGGGGGCTTCCACCCCTTAGTGCTGAAGTTAACGCATTAAGCACTCCGCCTGGGGAGTACGGCCGCAAGGCTGAAACTCAAAGGAATTGACGGGGGCCCGCACAAGCGGTGGAGCATGTGGTTTAATTCGAAGCAACGCGAAGAACCTTACCAGGTCTTGACATCCTTGGACAACCCTAGAGATAGGGCTTTCCCTTCGGGGACCAAGTGACAGGTGGTGCATGGTTGTCGTCAGCTCGTGTCGTGAGATGTTGGGTTAAGTCCCGCAACGAGCGCAACCCCTAATCTTAGTTGCCAGCATTTAGTTGGGCACTCTAAGGTGACTGCCGGTGACAAACCGGAGGAAGGCGGGGATGACGTCAAATCATCATGCCCCTTATGACCTGGGCTACACACGTGCTACAATGGATGGTACAAAGGGCAGCGAAGCCGCGAGGTGTAGCAAATCCCATAAAACCATTCTCAGTTCGGATTGCAGGCTGCAACTCGCCTGCATGAAGCCGGAATCGCTAGTAATCGCGGATCAGCATGCCGCGGTGAATACGTTCCCGGGCCTTGTACACACCGCCCGTCACACCACGAGAGTTGGCAACACCCGAAGTCGGTGAGGTAACCTTTTTGGAGCCAGCCGCCGAAGGTGGGGCCAATGATTGGGGTGAAGTCGTAACAAGGTAGCCGTATCGGAAGGTGCGGCTGGATCACCTCCTTTCTAAGGATATAACGGAAACGTACTGTGTTGGTTGTTCAGTTTTGAGAGATCAAACTATGAAAATATGATCTTCCTTTAATTGGATGGGCCTGTAGCTCAGTTGGTCAGAGCGCACGCCTGATAAGCGTGAGGTCGGTGGTTCAAGTCCACTCAGGCCCACCATTCAAAAAGGGGCCTTAGCTCAGCTGGGAGAGCGCCTGCTTTGCACGCAGGAGGTCAGCGGTTCGATCCCGCTAGGCTCCACCATTTAAATGTTACACCTAAACACAAGAATCTATTTTGTGTTTTATATTCAACCCTGAATAAGGGCGTGAACCTTGAAAACTGGATAAGGAATCATTGTTTCATCTAACGATGAGACAATTGATGACAAGACATCTAATTGAAATTGTAAACGTCTTTTCACGAAGATAGTTAAGTGAATAAGGGCGCACGGTGGATGCCTTGGTACTAGGAGCCGATGAAGGACGGGACTAACACCGATATGCTCCGGCGAGCCGTAAGTAGGCTTTGACCCGGAGATTTCCGAATGGGGAAACCCACTGTTCGTAATGGAACAGTATCCTATACTGAATACATAGGTATAGGCAGGCACACCCGGGGAACTGAAACATCTAAGTACCCGGAGGAAGAGAAAGCAAACGCGATTTCCCAAGTAGCGGCGAGCGAAACGGAATCAGCCCAAACCAGAAAGCTTGCTTTCTGGGGTTGTAGGACACTCCATTGGAGTTACCAAAGAGGAAGATAGGCGAATCGATCTGGAAAGGTCAGCCAGAGCAGGTAACAGCCCTGTAGTCGAAATCTTTCTCTCTCCGGAGTGGATCCTGAGTACGGCGGAACACGAGGAATTCCGTCGGAATCCGGGAGGACCATCTCCCAAGGCTAAATACTCCCTAGTGACCGATAGTGAACCAGTACCGTGAGGGAAAGGTGAAAAGCACCCCGGAAGGGGAGTGAAAGAGAACCTGAAACCGTGTGCCTACAAGTAGTCGGAGCCCGTTAATGGGTGACGGCGTGCCTTTTGTAGAATGAACCGGCGAGTTACGACCGTATGCGAGGTTAAGCAGCAGAAGCGGAGCCGCAGCGAAAGCGAGTCTGAATAGGGCGAGTGAGTATGCGGTCGTAGACCCGAAACCGTGTGATCTACCCATGTCCAGGTGAAGGTCAGGTAACACTGACTGGAGGCCCGAACCCACGTAAGTTGAAAATTACGGGGATGAGGTGTGGGTAGGGGTGAAATGCCAATCGAACACGGAGATAGCTGGTTCTCTCCGAAATAGCTTTAGGGCTAGCCTCAGAATAGAAAGTCATGGAGGTAGAGCACTGATTGGACGAGGGGCCCCTATCGGGTTACCGAATTCAGTCAAACCGAATGCCATAGACTTTGTTCTGGGAGTCAGACCGTGGGTGATAAGGTTCATGGTCGAGAGGGAAACAGCCCAGACCGCCAGCTAAGGTCCCAAAGTGTGTGTTAAGTGGAAAAGGATGTGGAGTTGCTTAGACAACTGGGATGTTGGCTTAGAAGCAGCCATCATTCAAAGAGTGCGTAATAGCTCACTGGTCGAGTGACTCTGCGCCGAAAATGTACCGGGGCTAAACACACCACCGAAGCTGCGGATTGATCTTATGATCAGTGGTAGGAGAGCGTTCTAAGGGCCGTGAAGTCAGACCGTAAGGACTGGTGGAGCGCTTAGAAGTGAGAATGCCGGTATGAGTAGCGAAAAAAGAGTGAGAATCTCTTTCACCGAATGCCTAAGGTTTCCTGAGGAAGGCTCGTCCTCTCAGGGTTAGTCGGGACCTAAGCCGAGGCCGAAAGGCGTAGGCGATGGACAACAGGTTGATATTCCTGTACCACCTCCTTTCCGTTTGAACGACGGGGGGACGCAGGAGGATAAGGAGAGCGCGCCACTGGATGTGCGCGTCCAAGCAGTGAGACGGTCGGATAGGCAAATCCGTCCGGCAACGTCAAGCTGTGATGGGGAGGGAAATATAGTACCGAAGCTCCTGAGTTCACACTGCCAAGAAAATCCTCTAGTGAGGAAAGAGGTGCCCGTACCGCAAACCGACACAGGTAGGCGAGGAGAGGATCCTAAGGTGAGCGGGAGAACTCTCGTTAAGGAACTCGGCAAAATGACCCCGTAACTTCGGGAGAAGGGGTGCTCCTCTGCCGAGGAGCCGCAGTGAAAAGGCCCAAGCGACTGTTTACCAAAAACACAGGTCTCTGCGAAGCCGTAAGGCGAAGTATAGGGGCTGACACCTGCCCGGTGCTGGAAGGTTAAGGGGATGCGTTAGCTTATGCGAAGCGTTGAACCGAAGCCCCAGTAAACGGCGGCCGTAACTATAACGGTCCTAAGGTAGCGAAATTCCTTGTCGGGTAAGTTCCGACCCGCACGAAAGGTGCAACGACTTGGGCACTGTCTCAACGAGAGACCCGGTGAAATTATACTATGTGTGAAGATGCACATTACCCGCGACAGGACGGAAAGACCCCGTGGAGCTTTACTGTAGCCTGATATTGAATGTTGGTACAGCTTGTACAGGATAGGTAGGAGCCTTGGAAGCCGGAGCGCTAGCTTCGGTGGAGGCGCTGGTGGGATACTACCCTGGCTGTACGGACATTCTAACCCAGGACCGTAATCCGGTCCGGAGACAGTGTCAGGTGGGCAGTTTGACTGGGGCGGTCGCCTCCCAAAAGGTAACGGAGGCGCCCAAAGGTTCCCTCAGAATGGTTGGAAATCATTCGCAGAGTGTAAAGGCACAAGGGAGCTTGACTGCGAGACCTACAAGTCGAGCAGGGACGAAAGTCGGGCTTAGTGATCCGGCGGTTCCGCATGGAAGGGCCGTCGCTCAACGGATAAAAGCTACCCCGGGGATAACAGGCTTATCTCCCCCAAGAGTCCACATCGACGGGGAGGTTTGGCACCTCGATGTCGGCTCATCGCATCCTGGGGCTGTAGTCGGTCCCAAGGGTTGGGCTGTTCGCCCATTAAAGCGGTACGCGAGCTGGGTTCAGAACGTCGTGAGACAGTTCGGTCCCTATCCGTCGTGGGCGTTGGAAATTTGAAAGGAGCTGTCCTTAGTACGAGAGGACCGGGATGGACACACCGCTGGTGTACCAGTTGTTCCGCCAGGAGCATCGCTGGGTAGCTACGTGTGGTCGGGATAAGTGCTGAAAGCATCTAAGCATGAAGCCCCCCTTGAGATGAGATTTCCCTTACCTATAAGGTAATAAGATCCCTCAGAGACGATGAGGTTGATAGGTCCGAGGTGGAAGCGTGGTGACACGTGGAGCTGACGGATACTAATGGATCGATGACTTATCTATCTGATTTCAATCATTCGTGAATGACAATTGCTTTTCAAACAAGATGTTTCCTTATCCAGTTTTGAGGGTTCACCTCAAACTTTATATTGATGTGGTGGTGAAGGCGAAGAGGTCACACCTGTTCCCATGCCGAACACAGCAGTTAAGCTCTTCAGCGCCGATGGTAGTCGGGTTTACCCCCGTGAGAGTAGGACGCCGCCACATTGATTCTCTTTCCTTATTAATGCTTTTGATGAATGAACATTATTCCAACGTAGCTCAGTGGTAGAGCAATCGGCTGTTAACCGATCGGTCGTAGGTTCGAATCCTACCGTTGGAGCCACTTGCTTCCATAGCTCAGTGGTAGAGCACTTCCATGGTAAGGAAGGGGTCGCCGGTTCAAATCCGGCTGGAAGCTCTGAGAAACTATCAAACACATGGCCCGTTGGTCAAGTGGTTAAGACACCGCCCTTTCACGGCGGTAACACGGGTTCGAATCCCGTACGGGTCACCACTTATCGGAGGATTAGCTCAGCTGGGAGAGCACTTGCCTTACAAGCAAGGGGTCGCAGGTTCGAACCCTGCATCCTCCACCATTAAATTCATAAGCCGGCCTAGCTCAACTGGCAGAGCAACTGATTTGTAATCAGTAGGTTGGGGGTTCAAGTCCTCTGGCCGGCACCACTTATTTAGTCAAAGTGGAGGGATAGCGAAGTTGGCCAAACGCGGCGGACTGTAAATCCGCTCCCATCGGGTTCGTAGGTTCGAGTCCTACTCCCTCCACCATTTTTTCATTGACGATAACGGCTGACATTCATGATCAGCTATTTTTTATGAAAATAAACATTCCTTGTATAATGATCTTTTGATGGTCAATACTATTTTTGTAACTGTTGGGCCATAGCCAAGCGGTAAGGCAACGGTTTTTGGTACCGTCATGCGCTGGTTCGAATCCAGCTGGCCCAGCCATTTTTTTAAGATGTTATACTGGAAGTCATTTTATTATGAGCCATTAGCTCAGCTGGTAGAGCATCTGACTTTTAATCAGAGGGTCGAAGGTTCGAATCCTTCATGGCTCATCTTTCAATTTTATATGCGGGAGTAGTTCAGTGGTAGAACACCACCTTGCCAAGGTGGGGGTCGCGGGTTCGAATCCCGTCTCCCGCTCCATACGGGGCCTTAGCTCAGCTGGGAGAGCGCCTGCTTTGCACGCAGGAGGTCAGCGGTTCGATCCCGCTAGGCTCCACTCTTTGAACCTGACATCAATCGTTGATGTCAGGTTTTTTATTTTTCCTTTTTTCCTTCCTCTGTTTCATTCGGGTCCGTCTGTTATGCGTATAGGTTCGATACTCTTTTCTATCGGTAATTATAAAAAAGTTTAGTACCTCGCCATCCAATCCAACCCATAATATGGTAAATGGGTCGAAACCTTGTAAACATGCATGATTACATACGTTTTCATACTGGTTTTCGTATATATATGCACAAACATGTCCAGTTGAGTCATAACGGGAAAAACGGATACAATTATAGTAGAGAAAAAAGGAGGAACTTTAATGAATAAACAGCTTTCAGTTATCGGTGTACCTATGGACCTTGGACAGATGCGTCGAGGCGTGGATATGGGACCAAGTGCTATTCGTTATGCAGGTATGGTTGAACGTCTAGAGCAATTGAAATATAACATTGAAGATCTAGGGGACATTGAGATTCCTCGCCCAAAACATAATACAGATGAAAAACAGGATAATTTACGTAACTTGAATGAAATTGCCGAAGGAAGCCGTCGTCTTGCAAAAGCGGTAGATGAGGTAGTAGAAAATAAACGTTTCCCACTTGTACTTGGGGGAGATCATAGTATAGCTATGGGGACTCTTGCAGGAGTTGCGAAACATTATGAAAATCTTGGAGTCATCTGGTATGATGCTCACGGCGATTTAAACACAGGCGACAGCTCGCCTTCTGGTAACATTCATGGGATGCCATTAGCTGTAAGCTTAGGGATCGGCCACGAAAAATTGACGAGTATCCATGATTATGAACCGAAGATTAAACCAGAAAATATAGTGATTATCGGAGCACGTTCTCTCGATGAAGGAGAACGAGTGCTTATTGAAGAGAAGGGCATTAAAGTCTATACGATGCATGAAGTGGATCGTATGGGGATGACCCAAGTGATGGAAGAAACAGTGGATTATTTGAAAGATCGTACCGATGGGGTTCATTTAAGCCTGGACCTTGATGGACTGGACCCTAACGAAGCTCCTGGCGTGGGAACACCGGTAATGGGTGGATTAAGCTACCGTGAGAGTCACCTAGCTATGGAAATGCTTCATCAGTCAGGGATGATCACATCCGCGGAATTTGTAGAAGTGAATCCGATTCTCGATGAAAAAAATAAAACCGCTAGCGTAGCGGTAGGTTTAATGGGTTCTCTATTTGGTGAGAGCTTGAAATAAATAAACGATCCCTAGCAGTAACCCGCTCTTTGCAAGGTGGGTTGCTGTTTTTTATAGGTTGCTTCATCGTATTCATTTAACAGGTTATCTAATTTCACACTCACTTGTACGACTTCCGGCGAGCTCAACTTATGGAGGCTGGCTAAGCGAATCATTTCCATACGACAAGCTTCGATTTCTTTCTTCAAAGCGGACTCTCGCTGCATATTAAATTTCCTCCTAAGAAATTTTTTACATTTACAGCTTTATAACCGATACTAAAAAAAAGTTAAACTTATATTAGCTAAAAAAATATTAAATTTATGAAACTTTGTGGCGAGGTCATCCGTAAAGGTTATCGACCGCACGTATAGCGGAGGTATTAGAAGATGGAAACCATGATTAAGCAAAAAATAAAAGAAGTGAAAAAAGGCAATCAATCCGCTTTCGAAGACATTGTATCTTTTTACCAGAATAAAGTTTTTCATATTTGTCTGCGAATGGTTGGGAACTCGTATGAAGCTGAAGACCTGGCCCAGGAAGCCTTTATTAGAGCCTACACGAATCTTCATACGTTTGATGAGAAACGGAAATTCTCCACTTGGTTGTATAGAATAGCAACGAATCTGTCGATTGACCGTATCCGTAAAAAAAAGCCGGACTATCATCTGGATGCAGAAGTGAAGGGGACGGAAGGGTTAGATATGTATTCGCAATTAGCTGCCGACCAAGCTCTACCTGAAGAAGAAGTGGAAAGCCTTGAATTACAGTCTTATATCCACAAAGAAATATTAGCGCTTCCTCCTAAATATCGTAGTGTCATTGTGCTTCGTTATTTAGATGAGCTTGCTCTTCAAGAGATTGCGGAGGTGCTTGATATTCCAGTAGGGACAGTTAAGACGAGGGTCCACCGAGGTAGAGAGGCTTTACGTAAGAGGCTTCGACATGTGTGAAGGAGTTGAGAGGGAATGAATTGCAAGAGAGAAGCCATTGAACTTATGCATAAGTATCTGGATGGTGAATTAAATAAAGAAGAAGAGAGACGATTGAGAGATCATTTACAAGGCTGCCAAAGCTGCCAACATCACTTTCATGAGTTAAAGAGAACGACCACTCTGATCAAGAACACCACACCTGTTTCTGCGCCGCCACGTTTTACTGCGAATGTGATGGCGAATTTGCCGAAAGAGAAGAAACGGAAGAACTACATTCGTAAGTTCCAGCGGCACCCTTTGCTTACAGCTGCTGCTGTCTTTTTTATATTGATGTTCGGTGGCATATTTACCGAATGGAATCAGGACCAGCAAGTGACGGTATCTAAGCAGGAGAATCTGGAAATACGTGATCATACGGTCATTGTACCGGAAGGCGTTACGGTTGAAGGGGATTTAGTTGTTAGAAATGGAGACTTGCGGATCGACGGAAAAGTCGATGGGGACATTACCCTGATCAATGGAGACATTCTTAACACCCCATCCGGACAAGGAGGAAAAAATGATGAACTTGACCGGAACAATCTCAGAGCCTATTCAGGGGAATTGACCGAAGTGAACCAGGTTTACGAATGGGTCTGGTATCATACGAAGAAAACTTTCAAGGCGATTTTCTCATTTGAGTCGGATTAAATAAAGCAAGGAGGCCAACGCTTCCTTGCTTTATTTTATTGAACAGAAAGGAGCATAAGTTTCCCTGAAACAACCAAAATGGTACAGAACCGTATAGGTCTGTCGTCAGGACGGTATGTTCTCCATATATACGGGAAAGGTTATGTGATATAATGGTAAATGTGAATTTTTAAGTTTTATTATATCTAAAAGGAAGTGTAGGCATGCTTGATGGGGGATTGGATGTTTTAGATTATTTTTTGATTACTGTGGATATCGCCCTTGTCTGGTTTGTTGTATATAAATTAATCATGCTGATCCAGGGAACGAAGGCCGTTCAGCTATTAAAAGGTATTTTCGTTATTCTGGGTATATGGTTGTTGAGTAATTTATTTGGACTGACCACATTAAGGTGGCTGATGTCACAAGCGATTACGTGGGGTTTCCTCGCGATTATCATTTTGTTCCAGCCTGAACTCAGAAGAGCTTTAGAACAACTTGGACGGGGAAGTTTCTTCAGCAGGAACACTTCAGAAGAAGAAGACACCGAGAAAACCTTACAGGCCATCATTAAGTCCTGTAACTATATGGCCAAACGCCGAATTGGTGCATTGATTACGATTGAACGTGACACAGGTATGGGGGATTACGTAGAAACAGGCATCCGTGTCGGTGGGCACTTGTCGAGCGAATTGCTTACGAATATCTTCATACCGAACACTCCTCTCCACGATGGAGCGGTCATACTTAAAAATGATGAAATTGTCGCTGCGGCCTGTTATCTCCCACTTTCAGAGAGTCCTTTTATTTCGAAGGAACTTGGGACGAGGCACAGAGCGGCTATGGGGATCAGTGAGGTGACAGATGCTTTAACGATCGTCGTTTCTGAAGAGACAGGTGCTATTTCCTGTACGAAGAACGGAGAATTGCATCGCGACCTTGATCAAGTGAAACTGGAAGAGATTTTACGTACAGAATTAGATTACTCCGCCCCTGCGGTGAAAAGTTGGAACTGGAGGGGGAAGAAGAATGGATAATTGGTTCAAAAGTGTATGGTTTATAAGAATTATATCCCTTATGCTTGCTGGTCTTCTTTGGGTGACGGTGAATGTGGATAACAATATGGACTCTGATTCTTTGTTCTTTAACCAGTCATCCTCTGACATGGAAGTGATGGAAAACATTCCGTTGGAAATCAGGTTTGATAGTGAAGAATATGTGGTCAGTGGAATCCCTCAGGAAGTCTCTGTCTCTGTGGAGGGGCCGACCTCTGCTGTTGCTCCTGTTTCCAGACAGAAGAATTTTACGGTTTTTGTAGATTTGAATGGACTTGGTCCGGGTACACATGAGGTGTCCTTACAGCACTCAGGGATATCCAACCAGCTTGCAGTCACACTCAATCCAAAAATCATTGAAGTGACGATTGAGGAAAAAGTAACCGAAGATTATGAAGTGAACATTGATTATATCAACCAAGGAAACCTGGATAGTGCGCTTGAGCTTGGTGAACCAGAAGTGGATCCTTCAGAAGTTGCCATTACGGGAGCTTCATCGGTCATTGAGCGTGTAGCCTCTGTGAAAGCGATCATTGATGTCGGAGGGGCTACAGAGTCGATTGAAACGCAGGAAGCTCCTGTGAAGGTTTATGATAATCAGGGGAATGAGTTGAATGTCCTCGTGGACCCAACGACTGTGAACGTATCTGTTCCGATCTCCACACGGACGAAAAGCGTCCCGTTAAATGTCGCCGCTCGTGGAGGAAATACGGAAGGGGTACTGATTGAATCGGTCAGTACGGAAACAGAAGAAGTCACCATTTCCGGACCGAAGGAAGTACTCGATGGCATTGAGGCGCTTCCTGAAGTACCAGTCGATGTATCAGAAGTGACTGAAAATCAAACGGTGGAAGTCGATATTCCGCTCCCTGAAGGAGTGACTTCTGTTCAACCTGAAACGATTGAAGTGGACATTGAAGTCGTTGAAGGCGAAGCGGGAAATGACGAAAACGGCTCAGATCAACGATAACGGATCAATCGTGAGAACATAGATCAATGGAAAGTATAGAAAGAGAGGTCGAATGATTATGGGTAAATATTTTGGCACAGACGGCGTACGAGGCGTCGCGAATAAGGAATTAACACCGGAGCTTGCATTTAAACTGGGCCGTTACGGCGGTTATGTCGTTACTAAAGGTGTCGAACGTCCGAAGGTTTTGATTGGACGTGACACAAGAATCTCTGGTGAGATGCTTGAAGGTGCACTCGCTGCCGGGTTATTGTCAATTGGTGCAGAGGTCATGCGTCTTGGGGTCATCTCCACACCAGGCGTGGCTTTTTTAACAAAAGCATTGCAGGCAGAAGCGGGAATTATGATTTCTGCCTCCCACAACCCTGTTGAAGATAATGGCATCAAATTCTTCGGTCCAGATGGTTTTAAGTTGACTGATGATCAAGAACAGGAAATTGAAGCATTGATTGATGCAGAGCAAGATGACCTTCCAAGGCCTTCAGGAGCGGATCTTGGACAAATCAATGATTACTTTGAGGGTGGGCAGAAGTACTTGCAACACTTGAAGCAAACCGTTGATTATGATTTTGAAGGACTCCATATCGCACTCGATTGTGCTCACGGAGCCACTTCATCTCTGGCATCCCACTTGTTTGCAGATCTTGAAGCGGACATTTCTTCAATTGGATCTTCCCCGGATGGTCTGAACATTAATGATGGTGTCGGTTCTACACACCCAGAGCCATTGCAAGACCTTGTGAAAGAGAAAAAAGCGGATGTAGGACTTGCTTTTGATGGAGACGGTGATCGTCTAATTGCGGTTGATGAAAAAGGGAATATCGTGGACGGAGACAAAATCATGTACATTTGTGCCAAGCACATGAATGAAAATGGTACGTTGAATAACTCGACAGTGGTCTCTACAGTCATGAGTAACCTTGGTTTCTATAAAGCAGTAGAAGCGAATGGAATGAAGAGTGATAAGACAGCCGTAGGTGATCGCTATGTCATGGAGGAAATGCGCCGCGGTAGTTATAACCTTGGTGGGGAACAATCCGGACATATCATCTTCCTTGATTACAACACAACGGGTGACGGTATGCTGTCGGCTCTTCAACTGGTTAACGTTATGAAAGAGACAGGAAAACCACTCTCAGAGCTTGCCGGTGAAATGGAAAAGTTCCCTCAAGTATTGAAGAATGTCCGTGTCATTGATAAAAATAAAGTTCAAACGCACCCTAGAATCCATGAAGCCATCCAGGCTGTAGAAGAGGAGATGGGTGAAAGTGGACGAGTTCTTGTACGCCCTTCCGGTACAGAACCTTTAGTAAGAATTATGGTGGAAGCACCGACGGAAGAACAGTGCGAAGAGTATTGTGATAAAGTTGTCCAAGTCGTTGAAGAAGAGCTTGGTTTGAAGGAGTAATTTCAGGGCTTGCGCAGGTCGCACATGGGGGTGATCTGCGCATATCCTATTACAGGGCCCTTACATTTCTGTAACGGTTACAATTTTTATTGACCCATCTGAGTGGTCTGTGTAAAATTGAACATGTCCTTGAGAAAAATGTCGAAATTCAAGTTTAAGAAAGCTTACAACTGGAAAACAGACAAGAAGGACTTTATTTTGAAATAGTTAAGGAGGATCGAGGTCATTCCTTATTTATAAAGCGCCAGGACTGTGTGCTACGTCTTAATGAACACAGTTGACGAGGTGGGGGTTCATCGAGTTTTCGGCGGATGCCTCCCGGTTGCCACACTTCAACCGAATGTCCGAATGTAAAACGGGAAGGTGACTTTCCGTACAAAACATTCAGGACGAAGTGATCAAATAAAGAATAACGGGAGAGGGGCAGCGGAATGTCCCTTGGAAGTCTAAAGAGCATTCGTTGCCCTTCTCCGATAATAGGAGGACAACAATTATGTGTGGAATTGTAGGATATATTGGACAGAATGATACAAAAGAGATTTTATTGAATGGTTTGGAAAAGCTTGAATACCGCGGCTATGATTCAGCTGGAATCGCAACATTGAACGATAATGGGGTGGAAGTGACGAAAGTAAAAGGTCGTATTGCATCCTTGCGTGAGGCTGTCGATGAAAATGTCAAAGCGACACACGGCATCGGACATACACGCTGGGCGACGCACGGCGCTCCTAGCGAAGAAAACGCCCACCCGCACCAAAGTACTTCCGGACGCTTCACAATCGTTCACAATGGTGTCATTGAGAACTATGTGGACGTTCGTGATGAATACCTGAGCGACGTAGAGTTCAAGAGTGAAACAGATACAGAAATCATCGTTCAATTGATTGAAGTCCTGAATAACGAAATGAACGATGTAGCTGCAGCTTTCCGTAAAGCTGTCGAGCTTCTGACTGGTTCTTATGCGATTGCAATGATCGACCGTGAAGATCACGATACCATTTATGTCGCTAAGAATAAGAGTCCCCTATTAGTAGGAATCGGTGATGACTTCAACGTTGTAGCCAGTGATTCCATGGCGGCTCTTCACGTAACGGATCAATTCCTTGAGCTTGAGGATAAAGAAACCGTCATCGTTCGCCGTGATGGTGTTGAAATCCAAAAGCCGGATGGTACAAAGGTTGAGCGTGAACCATTCACAGCCGAATTGGATACAACAGATATCGAAAAAGGAACGTATCCTCACTTTATGCTGAAAGAGATTGATGAACAGCCGTTCGTCATCCGTAAAATCATTCAGGAATATCAAAATGAGAATGACGAGATCAAGCTGGACCCTGAAATCCGCCAAGCGATGAAAGATTGTGACCGTATTTACATCATCGCTGCAGGTACGAGTTATCATGCGGGACTTTTAGGTAAACAGTTCATTGAAAAACTCGCAAACATTCCAGTAGAAGTTCATGTAGCTAGTGAATTCTCTTATAACATGCCACTTCTTTCTGAGAAACCGTTGTTTGTTTACATTTCTCAAAGTGGTGAAACGGCAGACAGCCGTTCTGTCCTTGTCCAAACAAAAGAACTTGGCCACCCGGCGCTGACAATCACGAACGTGCCAGGGTCCACCCTTTCCCGTGAAGCAGACTATACGATGCACCTGCACGCAGGACCAGAAATTGCTGTAGCTTCTACAAAAGCTTATACAGCGCAAATGGCTGTCCTTGCAATTCTAGCTGTCGATACAGCACGTGCGAAGGGCATTGAACTTAGTTTCGACCCTATGCAGGAGCTTGGAATTGTGGCAACTGCTATGGAAGCTTTAACTGATCAAAAAGAGAAGTTGGAAGACTTGGCACGCGAGTATCTATCAACAACTCGTAACTGCTTCTTCATCGGCCGTGGCATCGACTATTACGTCGGATTGGAAGGCTCTCTGAAGTTAAAAGAGATCTCTTACATTCAGGCGGAAGGTTTCGCTGGTGGCGAATTGAAGCACGGAACGATCGCTTTGATTGAAGATGGTACGCCCGTTATTGCTCTTGCAACTCAGAAAAATGTCAACTACTCCATCCGTGGAAATGTCCAGGAAGTGGAGGCGCGTGGCGCAAACAGCATGATCATCAGCATGGAAGGCTTGAATAAAGATGGCGATGCTTTCGTTATTCCACATGTACATGATCTGATGACACCACTTGTTTCCGTCATTCCATTGCAGCTGATTTCTTACTATGCAGCGCTTCACCGTGACTGTGATGTAGATAAACCACGTAACCTTGCCAAGAGTGTTACGGTAGAATAAAGATTCGAAAAGCTGGCATCCCGTTGAGGATGTCAGCTTTTTTACTTCCTTGCCTCTGGATAGGGGATAGATAACCTGGGGAAAATACATCTATCAGATGCAGTTAGAGGTGTTTGTATGAAGAAATATACAATGGCTTTATTAATCACCTGTTTGTTGGCTGTTCATCCGTCCGCATATGCTCAAGTGGACCAGCCCAAACCCCTTGAAGAGTTCTATGCTGAATATGGATATAAGTCTTTGGAGGAAGCAGTCGAAGAATTTGAACAGCAAATGAATAAGAGAGTACCTTTTCCTGAAAAACTTCCGTCTTTGACGTTTACGCACGTATTGGCCAAGGTTAATCGGTTAGGTGGATACAAGAATGTGGAATTAAATGTGGAGTACTTGAATGAGCATGTACCGGAAAATCACTTTAATTTAGATATCCGCCCTGCAGAAAATAAATTATTTATTCATGAGAAGCGAATCATAGAAAAGGTGAGGTTGAAGACTGGAGGGAAAGGAATTTTCGTGAAAGTCCCGGGTTTTCACGTGTTCGTTTTTGAAACGGAGCATTGGCAGTACAGGTTGAGTATGGATCAACGCGTTTCTGATCACTTTTTCCCTGATGAATTAGTGGAAATCGCCAATTCCATCGATCGTGAATGATCGTGGGGGAGGGGTATGATTTTAAGGTTAAACAAAAAGGAGGCGTTCCAAAACGCCTCCTTTTTGCATGGTGTTACTCTATTCTCCAAACATATACGTCTTATGGTGATAGGATATGGAAAAAGCAATGCCGAGCGCCATCAAGTTACCGAGCAAAGCGCTGCCCCCATAACTAATGAACGGCAGTGGAATTCCCGTAATCGGCAGCAGCTGCACAGACATCCCAATGTTCTGGAAAACGTGGAAAGCAATCATGCTGATAATCCCAACCATCACATACGAGCTGTAGTTGCTGTTCGCTTTAAAAGCGATGGTCGTGAAGCGGTAGATCAACAGAAAGAACAGGATGATGACGATACAAGAACCGAGAAAGCCGTATTCTTCTGCGATGATACTAAAAATGAAGTCGGTTTGGGCTTCTGGTAAATAAACTTCCCGCTCGCCGAACCCTTTTCCATACAGCTGGCCGGAACCAATTGCTCTCATCGCTTTGACGAGATGGTATCCAGAAGAGTCTTCATACTTGGTCGGCTGGAACCAGGAGTAGATCCGACCGAGCTGGTACTCTTTCACACCTAAATACCGGTCAAGAATCTCAGGTGCTTTCAAAGCAAGCCAGATCAACCCTGTCCCAAGAGCTGAGATTATGGTGAAAATAGGTAATATGATTTTCCATGAAATTCCTGAAATCAGGACGAATCCTGCTAAGATGGCGATAAACACAAGGCTTGTCCCTAAATCAGGCTGCTGCATAATCAAAAGAACAGGAAGGCCGGTAACCGCTCCTAGTTTCAACAGTAGGAAAAAGTCCATTTTGACCGATGAACGGTGCTTTTGATTATGATCAACGGCAATTCGCCCAAGGGCAAGAATGGTGAATATCTTTACAAGCTCTGCAGGTTGCAAAGACAATCCCGGCATGGCAAACCAACTCTTCTGCCCTTTGATGACAGGAGCGATGGATGGTGGAGCCACAATTAAGGCGATTAAAAGGATGATGCCGAAACCATATAAGTACCAGCTGATCTTCTTGAAATCTTCGGGGTCGACAAGAAGCATAAAGCCGATGACGATGCCACCAAGTCCATACCAGACCAACTGTTTAAGTACAAAGTTATCATTATATTGAGTGCTTTGCTGGGCACTGAAAAGAGCGACTGCGCTGACGGCTATGAAACAACACATAATAAAAAAGAGCTGCCAATCGAATCTTTCTTCGAATTTCATTTTTGGTTATACATCCTCTCATGTTGGCGAAGCAAAAAAGCGTGCTGTTGACTATTATAAGCACATGTAACACGTTTGAAAAGTGAACTCTTCCTTATTCTTCGATTATAAAGGATTCTTTTCTTTCTTGGACATGAAAATGTAACACTTTTGTATCAATAAACGACCTATTTTTGAAGGATCAGTTCCGGGATGATCGGAGGTTGTCTGACGTATTGGAAGGCAGGAAGAGTGGGAAATACTTGCTTTCCTGCGAAATAGTGGAGATTTTCCCACCCGATTCGATACAAGTAAAAAACGATTCTTTATACCCAGTAGGGGAATCTTCCGATATCGTTTAATAAGTCATATAAATCGTTTAAAGAATAAAAAAATCACCAAAAGAACGGTGATTGGGGGCGTGCATATTTTAGAAACAGGTAAAGAGTCGCTGGATTCTCATATATTTATATAGTGTTCTTGCGTGACGACCCTCTGTGGTATAAGGGTTCTGTAATCTTTCAAGCTGGTTGATGAATTCAAGATCACAAGCGCAATAATCTCTGCGGCGACGATAACATTCATCATGAGCTTTGCAGGCCGCATCAACGGCATTGACTGGTTCTCCAGGGCCGCTGCATCCTGGCCCACAGTAGTTGTAGCCGGGAAAGACACAGAACCCGGGTCTGCGTACCGGTCCTCTTCTTCTATACATGTGGTTCTCCTCCATCCAAAAGATTGGCTACAACTATTCTATGATGAGGCTACGAGTTTGGTATGGTCTCGTACCCTTACTAGTTTTATAAAACCCTCTTTTGAGTTACATACTAAACAATAACAAGATAGGAGGAGCTAGGATGGCCCACGAAAAATACCAAAACCTTATCCAAAAGCTTCACGCTTGTATGGAAGCATGTAACCATTGTTATGACGCTTGTTTGCAAGAGGAAGATGTAAAAATGATGGCCGAATGTATTCGGACCGACCGTGAATGTGCTGATATTTGTGGTTACTTAGAACAATCCATTTCTAGAAACTCACCGTTTGTTTCTGAGTTAGCAGGGGTTTGCGCGAAAATTTGCCAGGCTTGTGGAGATGAATGCAAGAAACATGATCATCAGCACTGCCAGGATTGTGCCAAAGCTTGCTATGATTGTGCGGAAGCGTGGAAACAGGTAGCGTAATTGCCGAGCCCCTGAGTGCAGGGGCTTTTTTTAATCTTTATATTGCATATATAAGCATATGCTTATATTATGATGGAGGGTGAGGTGATTCTGATGGAAAAGACAATCGTTGAGTTGGAACAAGCCGCACAAACGTTGAAGCTTTTAGGAGATAAAACGCGGTTGACCATTCTTGGTTTGGTGAAAGATAGTGAATGTTGTGTTTGTGAGTTTGTGGAAGTGTTGCAAATGAGTCAGCCTTCAATCAGTCAGCATCTGAGAAAGCTGCGTGATGCTGGTCTTGTAAAAGAGCAACGAAGAGGGCAGTGGATTTTCTATTCGTTGAACAGGGAACATGCCACATATCCCATCATCCAACAGGTTCTGGAGCAGATCCCGGACCAAAAAGAGAAACTGACAGCATTGGAAGAAGCGGGATTGCGGATCCAATGCGATAGCTAGGGGGATTGTTTTTTGAGTTTAGCACTGATTGCTACGATTATTTTTGTACTTACGCTCGTCTTTGTCATTTGGCAGCCTAAGAATCTTGGAATTGGTTGGTCCGCGTGTGCGGGTGCCATTCTTGCTCTGATTTTTGGTGTTGTTGATTTTCAAGACGTCCTTGCCGTTACCGACATTGTCTGGAACGCAACGTTAGCCTTTATTGCGATTATTATTATTTCATTGATTCTAGATGAGATTGGATTTTTCGAATGGGCGGCTCTTCACATGGCCCGTGTAGCCAAGGGTGACGGAAAGCGGATGTTCGTTTACGTGACCTTACTTGGAGCGGTCGTTGCAGCACTGTTCGCAAATGACGGAGCGGCCTTGATATTAACGCCGATTGTTCTTGCGATGGTTAGGAATTTGAACTTCAAGGAAGCTATGATTTTACCGTTCATTATGGCAAGTGGTTTCATTGCTGATACGACATCTTTGCCATTGATTGTCAGTAACCTTGTGAACATTGTATCTGCAGACTTTTTTGATATTGGTTTTGTAGAGTATGCGTCACGCATGATTGTCCCGAACCTGTTCTCACTCGCTGCAAGTATTCTTGTTTTATTCTTATTTTTCCGTAAGAGTATTCCTGATCATTACGATTTATCTCAATTGAAAAAGCCGAAGGAAGCCATACAGGATAAAAAGATGTTCCGCATGTCGTGGGGCGTTCTTGCTGTTCTGTTGATTGGATATTTCGCAAGTGAGCCTTTGGGGATTCCTGTTTCCATTATTGCCGGTATTGTCGCGGTCTTTTTCCTATTGATGGCAAGAAGGAGTGCAGCCGTTCAGACAGGAGAAGTGATCAAAGGTGCTCCATGGGCGATTGTCTTCTTCTCTGTCGGGATGTATGTGGTTGTTTACGGACTTCGAAATGTTGGCTTGACTGATATCCTTGCGAATGTCATTCAATATACAGCTGATCAAGGCTTGTTCACAGCGACAGTTTCAATGGGATTCATTGCGGCCATTCTTTCTTCCATCATGAATAACATGCCAACCGTAATGATTGATGCTCTTGCCATTGCTGATACGAATACGGCAGGAACGATGAGAGAAGCCCTCATTTATGCCAATGTCATCGGATCAGACCTTGGGCCGAAGATTACACCAATCGGGTCTCTAGCGACCTTATTATGGCTTCACGTTTTATCTACAAAAGGCTTCAAAATTTCATGGGGATACTACTTTAAAGTCGGAATCATCCTAACCGTACCGACCTTATTCATCACGCTCGTCGGGCTATATCTATGGTTATTACTACTTTAATTTTTATAAACAAAAGGAGAAATGCTACATGTCTAACAAACCAGTCATCTATTTTCTATGCACAGGGAACTCTTGCCGCAGCCAAATGGCAGAAGGGTTCGGAAAGAAATACTTGAGCGATAAGTATGAGGTGAAATCTGCAGGGATTGAAGCGCACGGATTGAACCCGAATGCTGTTAAAGCGATGAATGAAGTGGATGTAGATATTACAGATCAAACATCTGACATTATCGACCCGGATATTCTTAATAACGCTGAATACGCCATTACCCTTTGTGGAGATGCGAACGATAAGTGTCCAATGACCCCTCCACATGTTAATCGATTCCACTGGGGATTCGATGATCCGGCGAAAGCGGAAGGAACGGAAGAAGAGAAGTGGGCATTCTTCCAGCGTGTGCGTAACGAAATCGAAGCACGTATCCAGAAGTTCGCTGAAACTGGTGAGTGAAAAAACACCGGAAGCTGAACTGAATATAGTGGAAATAGGCATGACTCGCATGAAATAAGGTTATACCTCTAAGGAGGAGACCTTTTGCTTAAGGAGGAGTTTGAATGGCTTATAAATCCATTATTCTAGGCACAGGACCTGCCGGACTGACGGCAGCAGTATATTTAGCAAGAGCGGATATGGAACCGCTCGTCATCGAAGGTCCGGAACCTGGCGGTCAATTGACGCTTACAACGGAAGTAGAGAATTTCCCCGGATTCCCTGATGGCATTATGGGGCCGGAGCTCATGGATAACATGAAAAAGCAGGCAGAACGCTTTGGCGCGACTTTCAAGCGCGGATGGGTGACAGATGTAGAGGTGGGAGAACGTCCATTCAAGCTTCAAGTCGATGGCTTAGGTGAAGTGGAGACGGAAACGTTGATCATCTCTACCGGTGCCTCTGCCAAAATGCTCGGCATTCCAGGTGAAAAGGAAAACCTCGGCAAAGGCGTCAGTACATGTGCGACCTGTGATGGGTTCTTTTTCCGAGGAAAGAAAGTCGTCATCATTGGTGGAGGGGACTCCGCGATGGAAGAAGCGACCTTCCTTACGAAATTTGCGAGCGAAGTGCAAGTAATCCACCGTCGTCATGATCTTCGCGCATCGAAAATCATGCAGACACGTGCGCAAGAAAATGATAAAGTGACGTGGGCGTTGAACAAAACACCGGTCGAAATGGTGTCTGATGGCATGAAGATCAGTGGTATCAAGGTCCGTGACAACGAGTCCGGAGAAGAAGAAGTCATTGAAACCGATGGGATATTCGTTGCGATCGGTCACAATCCGAACACGGAATTTGTGAAAGGGAAGCTGAATATGGATGAAAAAGGCTATATTCTCGTTGATCCCGGGACGACCAACACGAATATTCCAGGCATCTTCGCCTGTGGCGATGTCCAGGATCAGAAATACCGCCAAGCCATAACCGCTGCAGGAACAGGCTGCATGGCAGCCATGGATACGGAGCGTTTCCTTGAAGGAGAAGCGACGATCGACTGGAGCGAAAACTTATCCTAATTACTCGAGTAAGCATCGATCTGTTCTTACAGATCGATGCTTTTTTTGTACCAGAAATAGGTTAGGTCACTTTGAGTGAATCACCTAAATAATGGTGTACCAGGTCATACATATATTGGAAAATGCATTTGAATATATTTTTTGAAAATTAATTCAATATATATTGAATTATAAATTCTACAAGTATAGAATGGTTGCAAGAGGTGATGAAATGGAAGTATTTTCTATGAGTTCAAGAAAAAGAGAGACGTATCATGTAGAAGTGAAGCATTCCCTTTTGTGGGAAGCGGCACTGGGCATCGCTGCCATTACGAACGAACGACTTTTGGACACGCTGGACTATACAGAAAGCCAATGGGAGGGGATTAAACAATCGTTATCTAAGGAAATGCTGGCTCATTTAGAAATGGTCCAGGAGCACAATACGTGGAAAACGATCTTGCTTTTACTTCATGAGAAGGACATGGATTCAGTGGAGGAATTCAACGATTTTTTAATCAATTTAGAGGAAGAAGAGTTTCGATACATGGCTATTCCCTACATAGGAAAGAATCATCAACAAGATCGAAAGCTTGCTTCTCAAGGAGATCAACAAGCCGTGGCGCGTCTTCAAGAAGCATCCAAGGACCATGCCTTCTTTCCGCGTTACATTGCGTACATTAGTCAGGTGGATGTGCAACACTTGAAGAGTCATATCCAGGAGGTGATGACAGGCTGGTATGAATCGGTTATTCAGCCGGAGGAGGAGAAGTTCAAAGGTATTTTAGAACGAGATGCCTTTTCAAAAAATAAACGGCTTGAAAAATTGGAAGCGGAGGATTTTGTGGAGTGGGCGACATCTGGAATCCGTTACACGCCGGAGCCCAGTGTCTATAAAGTCATCATGATTCCTCACTTTATCTATCGTCCGTGGAATGTAGAGGCCGATATTGAAGGGCAGAAAATCTTTTATTACCCTGTAGCCAATGAAAGTATCCACCCTAATGACCCGTATATTCCGGATCAAATGCTCGTTCAGAAGTTCAAGGCGCTGGGAGATGAGAATCGTTTGCGTATGCTAAAGATTTTAATGGATGGAGGTCGTACCCTGAAAGAGATGACCGAGGAGATTGATATGGGTAAAACGACGATTTACCACCATTTGAAGCTGTTGAAATCTGCCCGTCTCATCGTCGCTTATGGTCCGCGGTATCATGTCAGCCCACGGGCGTGGGAAATGCTGCCGAAGGAATTGGAGTTGTTTTTGGGAGCGGAAAAATGAACGGTGCGGAAGCATGGCAGACGGAGAAGAAACCGGCATTCACATCCAATCGTCAGGTCTTCCGTTTCATTGGAGGGAATCTAGTATCTTTTTTCGGGGATCAAATCTACATCATTGCGCTCCCTTTGATGGTGCTGGCTCTCACCGGTTCACCGCTCAGTATGGGAATCGTTGCTGCTATTGAGAGAGTACCTGTTTTGTTACAACCACTTGCAGGTGTGCTTGCGGACCGGTTGAACCGGAAGCGGCTCCTGTTGTTTTGTGATTTTTTCCGTTTTCTTTTACTCGGGAGCATAGGGGCTTTGTTTCTTTACGAAATGATGACCATCTATGTTCTCTACGCGGCGGCCTTCGTCATTGGTCTGCTTGGACAGCTCTATCAAACCTCTCAATTTGCATCGATTCCGAAACTCGTAAGAAAACAGGATCTCGATCTTGTGAATGCATGGAACACGGGAATGTTCCATACGGCTGTCTTTCTTGCCCCGGGGCTGGGCGGCTGGATAGTGGCCATTTACAATCCAGGGGTTGGGATGATCTTA
This sequence comes from Halobacillus litoralis, assembly GCF_020524085.2. Taxonomy (NCBI): domain Bacteria; kingdom Bacillati; phylum Bacillota; class Bacilli; order Caryophanales; family Bacillaceae; genus Halobacillus; species Halobacillus litoralis. The sequence continues at coordinate 714,114 of NZ_CP129016.1, read as the reverse complement.
AATAGTTTTTCATTTCTTATTGGCTTTCTAGTAGTTTGGAGTTTGCGGTTGGAAGGAGAGCGGAGGCAAGGGGAGAAGCGTCCATTCACCTAGGACATGAGCGAGGGTTTCCGCTTTGTGATCCATCAGAAACCTCTACTCTATACAAATATCGCTATGTTCTTTTCTGTATTTGGGACGACTCTCTTTTTGACAATGCTGATTGTCCATTTAAAAGCTGACATTGGTTTTTCAGGTGTCTCGATCGGTTGGCTTCTTTCCATTGGCGGCCTAGGAGCCATTGGAGGAGCGGTGCTTTCTCCTGTCCTTAGAAGGAGGGTTACTTATCGCACACTATTATTTGGGTGCGGCGCTCTCGGAGGCCTTTCTATCTTCCTGTTCAGTTTCTATCAATCTTTTACTGCTCTAGCCCTTTTGAACGCTGTCGGAACGATTTGTGCTTCCATCAGCAGTCCATGTATTGTAACGTTAAGGCAAAAGCTGACGCCGGAGCATTTGCTCGGAAGGGTGCAGGCCACGAGCCGTTTCATGACGTGGGCGTTGATGCCTGTGGCTGCTTTGGTAGCTGGACTCATTGGTGAGTACATAAGTACATCCATGACAATCGCGATTGGAGGAAGTGTCTCCACCATCGCTTCTTTCATTTATTTGCATCCTTCATTAAAAAAAGTAGATAGAGAGGAGGGGGCCCATTGATCTGGACGCATGATCAAGGGTTACTATTGAAGCGGACAGACTTTCTTGGAGAAAGGGATTGGCGGGCGGATGACTGCTATAAGTTGATCTTTTCACCCTTTGGGAAAGGTCTCTATCAGACGCCCCGAGGAGATATTTCGATAGAGAAAGAGGGATTTCTTCTTTTCAATCCTGACGATCAACATAAACAACTCAGTGCCACGAAGGAGAAGTTTCTTGTTGAAATTCGTCCGGAATTGCTGCAGGAAGCGGGGATGCAACGATCTGCCCAGTGGTCACCGATCGAATTCGCTACAATAGGTTATAAACACCCACACTTGAACCAGTGGGCTCATTTTGTTCGAGACTTTTTCTTTTATCAAAAGGGAGAAGGAGCACATCTCTTTTTGGATCATAGCCTCATGCAGCTCGCTGTTTTATTGATGGAATATGGTCCAGGGTCTCACCAGTTGGAGTGGCCTATGGTTAACGGGCACGATCCTGTTCACAGGGCCATGAATGCGATGAAGGAGAGCTATAGGGAAGCATGGTCATTAGATGACATGGCGGCCGTCGCCCGCATGAACAAGTTTCAATTTTCCCACGCGTTTAAAAAAGAAACCGGCCTGTCTCCATATTCGTGGCTGCAAGTTTATCGGCTCTTCCGAAGTCAGTCTCCTTTGATGGATACGGATGATTCCGTCTTATCCATTGCCTTGGAACATGGATTTTCCAGTATGACGACATACAATCATCTATTTAAAAGAATCTATCAGAAAACGCCGACGCAGTTTCGAGAGTTTTATAAAATGAACCGTCGTTAAAATTATACTGCCTGTGACAATCATCACTCCGCTCGTAAACATCAGCCACCGGATGGGGATGTAGGTGGATAATAATCCGTAAAGCATTAAGGAGAGCGTATTGGAAGCATACAAAAGGACAGCATTCGTGCTGAACGCTCTTCCCATCTTTTCTTCCGGTACATCAGATTGGATGATGAACACACGAGCGAGACTGGCAACCGGCATGCCGATTCCCACAATAATACAGCCGATGAAAAAGTGTCCCACTCCATAAAAGAAGCCGTAATAAGCAATTCCAGACCCCCAGATCGCAGCCCCCCACGACATAGTGGTAGAGAGAAAATCTTTTAATGAAAAATGGAAGCACCATATTCGTAAGGATGACCGTAGCACCAAATACACCTTGAATCCCACTGTACCACTCTTCACTTTTCGTGCTCATCTCTTCAAGAGCTAACAACATTCCCACTTGCCACACCCAGGTATTAAGAAAAACCGTATAAAATGTAAAGAAAAAAAGTTTTCGAATCGTTGAATGACCAACCATCCATAAGAAGAACTCTTTGATGGACAGGAAGATGGAGCGAATGGTCTGCTTTTTCTTCAACGGTTCTTCCAGGGGTGAGTCGAGACAAGCAGTAAACGCTAATTAAATAGGTGAATGCATCCAAAGTAAAAAAGTGGAGGGCGCCGACCGTGTTCAATAGAGTAATAGCGATAAGCGGAGTCAGGATCGTCACCCCACGTGTGATCGTGTCGTAGAGACTATTAGCCGCTGACCGTTCGTCTTCTGTCGTTACCATTGGAAGAACAGCACGATGTGCAGGATTGAAGAAGCACCCAATCGTTTGTACTAAAAAACTGACGATGATTAACACAGGGTAGGTAAGCAGGTTGAATCCATGTAAGAGGCTGATCGACAACATAAGAGGTACACGAAACAAATCCAGTCTGATCAGTAATTTTTTTCGTGGGAAAGAGTCAGCAATCACTCCGCCGATCAGTCCGAACACCAGGTACGGCACGGTTTCTGCTAGTGCCACTCCGGTCGTGTGGACGTTGGACTCTGTCATGTCATAAGCAAGGAACAAAAAAGCCAGCGCAGACAGCACATCCCCAAGTCTGGAAACTCCACCCCCCAGTAAGTAATACCTTATATTCTTCTGCTTCCATAAAGATCGATACATCAATATTCCTCCTTTTCCACTAAATCTCCCGTTTGTTGAAGACTCAGTTTCGAGACAATTAAGTGGTTCTAGGGGCTCCGGAAAAAGGTTCGCTTTCCATGGGGCGGGCGGTGAGCCTCCTCAGGCTACGCCTTCCGGGGTCTCACCTGTCTCACACGTCCCATAGGAGTCTCACCGTTTCCCTCCGCCCCTTTGCCAAGGAAGATTCTCGAAACCACTCCTAAAAGGGCAGCTCGTATGATTATGGGAAGTGGATGACTAGAACACCTCAACAGTACGTTAAAGCTTGATCCACAGCACTTTACACCTCTAACAGTTGGATAGTGGAAGAACCATCCAACATGGTTGGTACAAGGGTTCGTTTCTCCCTTACATCGAAAGGGGTGGTTGGGAAGCTACGAGACTCCCGCGGGAATGGATGGACTGGCAAGACCCCACAGTGCGAAGCACGAGGAGGCTTGCCGTCATCCCCGCAGGAAAGCGAGTGGCTTCCCGACCACCCCTGACGCCCAACATAGCAACGAACCGCGGAAACATCTCGAAACTGAGTCTTCCACTATCCTGCCATATACTTGAATCTTATCTCACCAGCTGATCAGGTTCTTCATCAATATTGGCAAGTTTATTAGCAAGATTTGGTGGGTTTTTTGATATACTGAATATTCAGAGTTAGGGGGCGTGAGATGGATTACGTACAAAGAATGAGAAGAAGGATTGGTACACAGCCGCTTATCGTTGTGGGGTCCACGGTTCTCGTCGAGAATGAGCAGGGAGAGCTGCTATTTCAATATCGAAAGGATACACAAGAGTGGGGGCTGCCAGGTGGGGCGATGGAGCCTGGAGAAACCTTGGAACAGACGGCCGCGAGGGAGCTGGAAGAAGATACGGGACTTGTAGCTGAAGATGTGCAGCTGGTCGCCACGTTTTCAGGGGAAGACTTTTTCTACCGATACCCGTATGGGGATGAGGTCTTTAATGTGATTGCTTGTTTCGTAGCTTCTGAGGTTCGTGGAGAGCTCAGAGCAGATGATGAAGAAACGTTGGAGCTGAGATATTTCAGTCGAGAATCTCTCCCTGAGAATATCGACAAGCGAGCACGAATCATTCTGGAAAGGGTGAGCGGATGAAGGCAATGGAGGCTGCAAAAGATATGATCGCAAAGCTGTTCCCGGATTGTGACGCTGCTCTTCTTGCAGGAAGCGTTGTTAGGGGAGAGGCGACAAGCACATCCGATTTGGATATCGTAATTTTCGATTCGAAAGTAGCGTCGTCTTTTCGCGAGTCTTTCTATGCGGGAGAGTGGCCGGTCGAAGTCTTTGTACATCATTGGTCTTCCTACCGTGAGTTTTTCGAGAGTGATTGTAAGCGTGGACAACCTTCGATGCCGCGAATGGTGGCAGAGGGACAGACCCTTAAGTGGGACGATCGTTTGGAAGCCGTCAAAAATGAAGCGGCTGACCTACTGAAGAAGGGGCCACCCTCCTGGTCTGAAGAAACTCTCCTGCTTAAGCGGTATTTTATTACGGATGCCTTGGACGATTTCGTTGGCTGCACAGACCGGGGGGGAAGCTCTTTTCATTGCAGCAAAACTAGCTGAGCAGACGAGTGAGTTTTATCTGCGGGCGAATGGACAATGGAGCGGATCGTCGAAATGGGTGGCTCGGTCACTACGAAACTATGACGCTGCTTTTGCAGAACGATTGATTCGCTGCTTCGATTATTTTTACAAAAACGGGGAGAAGAAAGACATCATTGATTTGGTTAATGAGGTACTGAATCCATACGGCGGTCGGTTGTTCGAAGGGTTTTCAATCGGAAAAAAGAAAAGGAGGTAGACCAGTGAAGAGAATAATGGTGCTTGGTGTTTCTGCCGGTGTAGGCAAATCAACATTTGCAAAGAAGTTAGGGGAGAAGCTCGATACCGACGTGTATCATCTCGATCGTTTTTATTGGGAGCCGGGCTGGCAGGAAGCGACACTGGAGGACTTCTCGGCTAGGCAGAGAGAAGTCGTAGAAAAAGACAAGTGGATTATAGAAGGAAATTATAGACCTACATATGAAATACGAGCAGAGAGGGCAGACACGATCATCTACTTGGAATTGCCTCTAATGATCTGTCTATTTCGAGTATTGAAGCGCTGGTGGACCCACCGTGGAAGCACTCGCCCAGACCTTGGGGAAGGATGCAGTGAAAGAATGGAAGCAGACTTTCTGAAATTCATTGTAACGACCTATCGGAAACGGAAAAAGAACATGCAGGAGAGGCTCCTGTCGTTTCAAGAAATCGGCCGTGAGAAGCGTGTCATTCAATTAAGGTCGAAAAAAGATATACAGAAGTTTCTTGATCACCTTTCATAGATGTGTGGTTCGGGGATCTTTACATGAAAAAGCACTCCAATTCAACAATTGGAGTGCTTTTTCTATTAGGAAGCTTTTTTCTCTTGTTCTCTCTCCTCAGGCATGACAAGTGGCTGAGGCTGACATTTTTTCTTCGTTAATTCGGATACAACGAAAATCATGATGAATGCTGAAATACAAGCAAGTGTACGGAATGGGAAGAGGACGATTCCGTCAGCATTGATCATTGGATACGGTAGGAATGCCGGTAGTCCCATTGCAGGTTCACCGCCGCCTAAACGAAGGAATAAAGCGACAGAGAAGCCGGCGATCGACCCATAAAGGTTCGCATTTTTATAAAAGAGAGCCATCGTGAGCTGTGGGAAAAGAATGGTGTACACAAGATCAGATGCTAAATACCACAGCGTATATACACTTTTGACATTTAACGCGATGATCATAGCTCCGACACCGACGATGATGATTGTACGCTTGATTACTTTCTTCAACTGCTCAGAGCTTGCGTTCGGTTTAAGCAGTGGACGATACACATTCCAGGAAGCCATGGAAGAGGCAGATAGAATGGAAGAGTCCATAGAGGACATGACCGCCGCTGCTAGAGCTCCGAGTCCGATTGCGGATACAAGTTCAGGTGTCAAATACCTTAGGATGTGCGGAAGAATGACGGCTGGGTTCTCGGGAGTTGGAAGTCCCATGCTTGCCCAATCCATATTCACACCGACAATTCCAATCAGAACGGCAGGGATGGCTGCAATGATGCAGATAATTCCTGCGGTGATGGATAACCACATCGCTGTTTTTTCATTTTTGGCTGAAAGGACACGCTGGAAATATACTTGCCACGCAATACCACCAAAAATGAGGAGGAGGGCGTAGTCCATCCAATTCCAGAACCAATTGCCCCATGCAGGATCCTGCCATCCGTTCAACGGTGGAAATAAATTGGCGTACGATCCGAATTCTGCTGAATAGTTACTCCATGCATTATCTATACCACCGACGTGACCTAAAGTGAATGGTACGACTAAAATGAGGCCGATTAATAGAATAGCCATTTGGAATACGTCGGTATAGGCGACAGCCCACATCCCTCCGGCTACGGTATAAGCAATAGCGATGATTCCTGAAAGAATGATGGATGTAGTAAAGTCTATGTTCAAAATGGTACCAAATGTCGTGCCGAGAGCTGTTAGAATCGCAGCACTCCAGAACATTTCTCCAAGTAAAGCAGGAATGTATAGGACACCGGCCATTTTTTTACCGAAACGTTGTTCCAGTGGATCGATGATCGTGAGGAATTCATAGCGGCGCATTTTACGAGCATAAAAAATACCACCGATAATCAGACTTAAAGCATATCCCCATGGAGCTTGAGCCCAAACGAGACCATCGCTGTATGTGAATTCTGCTGTACCATTGACATATCCACCGCCAACCCATGTAGCGGCCATTGTGAACATGGCGATCCCAAGGGGTAAGCTGCGGTTTGCGACCATCATGTCTGCTAGAGTTCCGGATTTATTTGTAGCGAAGACTGCACCGATGAAATAGACGAGGGCATAGAAAACAATCATGGCGATAAATCCGCCCCATTGAATGTTTTCATTGGTGAGGGCCATGTAGAGGACGAAAACACCTAAAAGCGTCCCGAGCATGATTGCGGCTTTGTTTTTAGCAAAAAAAGATGATTGTTGATTCGATTGCAATGACATCACTCCTTTATATTATCTGAATATTCTGTAAATTATAAAGTCCATACGTCTCCCTAGAATAACAGTCAGTTGAAATGTTATTTAGAGAGGCGGTATCTTATTTTTCTTGGTCGGCAGGAAGAAAATCGAAAATTTCTCCGCTCTCAATAGAATCGACGAGCTTCTGCAGCCAATGGTAATAAGGTTTGGATGCTTCGAGTTGCTGATAGATTTGTTCTGCTTCTTGTTTTACAACTTCGTCCGCTTCGGAATCCTCCATGACATCGTTCAATTCCTTCTGAGCATGTTTGATTGCGTCCAAGTTGGTTTTAACTTCTCTCAACCACTTCTTTGTAAAAAAGTTGGAGAAGAAATTAAAGAAGTCTTTCTCAGCGACAAAAGTCTGCCGGCGCGTTCCTTTTCGGAATGTCTGCTTCACAATATTGTAATTCTGGAGCTTCTTCACTCCTGTACTCATGCTCGGCTTACTCATTCCGAGTTTTTCACGCATTTCATCCAACGTCATATCATCCTCGAAGTACATTGTCCCATATAAGGTCCCTGCACTCCGGGTCACTCCATACAAATCCATCGTTTCCGCAATGGAATCGATCACAAGTCCTTTCGCGTGCTCAATGGTCTGTCGGGAGCTTTCATCATGATGATTTGTCATTAAAAACCTCCTCACAGGCGTAAAAGCAATTAACTTTATTAAATTTTTTCTTTACAGACTTTATCTTAACGAATAAAAATCGCTTGTCAAAATCCATTTTAGAAAAAAATCGCCTTAAGCCCTATCATCTCATAGGATATAGCCGATTCAAAAAAAATTTTACTTTGACAAGCTTACAAAGGCTTGTTAACGTAAAAAGTATTCAAAAAGTTAAATTTTTTATTAACAAAATTAACGAAATCATAAAAGAAAGGAATCAACGGGGGCGGTCCTTTGTTGATTGTGAAGGTCATCTGGAGGTAGATCATTACACTCTGCAGTCTTACCTGCGCTTTATGAAGTATGAATCCAACGTCATCTAAGAGGAGCTAATAAGTTCAGCAGGACAACTGGTAATCATTTGATGACATGGAAATGGAGAGACGAAGGGATACTTTTTGGTGAAACCTTATAAGATTCAAAACTTCCCTATGTCTGCTAGAAGAAGATTTCGAGCTTGTCTTGACGATTGAAATATTCAAAGGAAAGAGGAGGCCGTTACGCTTGCTCACTCTACTATATATGCTCTGGCTGGTTCTCACTGGTCAAGCGTCAGCAAAAAGACAAAGATTGTAGCAGTAAATGTTCGCAGCGGAAAACATTACCCAACGAATTTTCTAGATTAGTTTTGAGAGATAACTTTACAAATAGAAGAACAAACGAGAGTTACAGGGCATGAAATCGAAGATAGAGGACATTAGACCAGAGATACAAGACATGAATACGAAGTTAAAGGTGCGAGGACCTCTTTTATAGTCGGCTTACTATTCAAACTCCAAACACATCCCCCATCCCCATTAATTTAAAGAACTTCTTTCTTTTTACCAACACACTGCCTGACCTGGAGCACATTTCGTAAACGATGACTGCAGATGAAACGACAACATCAGCAGTAAAACGAATCGCATAAGGAGTGCTTCAACATGATTATGCATTCACCCAAGCCTTCAGGAGACGAATCCTGTAGGCTTTTTTCATCCCACCCCACCCTTGAAGACTTGCCATTGAAAGGGTCGCTTTCTTCGACAGCATCGCAGGTCACAATTAGGTAAGCTCTTGATTCTGAAAAAGGACAGGGGATCATGAATGCTTTTTCCAAAATATTAAAATGTCTCCTTCTTTACATAGAGGGTAATGATACAGAAAAGGGGCCAAAAAATGATGCCTACCGGTTACGTATGATAGCTGTTTATTAAGGAGACGATGTTATAGAATTGTCATAGAATCATCGGTTTTATTTTTAGCAATCATGGGCTTCATGCATTATAATGATGTCAATGTGAAATCATTCACAAAATGGCTTATAAGGAGTTTTATGTAAATGAAGCACCTCAGCAGACTAGCTTTCTCAGATCGAAAAGTTTTCATGCTGTTGGTCCTCACATCCGTGTTGATTGGTGCCACAATCGTAGGTCAATCTTATTTTTTCGTTGCGATTGTCGACCGGATTTTTCTTGGTGAGGAACGTTTTCAGGATATCCTGCCACTTCTTGCAGGATTGCTATTTGTGCTCGCTGGACGGACGCTGTTTACATGGCTGAACGGCCGGGCAGGCATAAAGCTTGCTTCCAAAGCGAAGCTTTATTTCCGTCGATCAATGATTGAGAAGTACGCGCGTAATCCCGTTCAAGCCTCCTTACAAGGACAATCGGGAAGGAAAGTCAGTGTGCTGATGGATTCCGTAGACGAGATTGACGGGTATTTCAGCAGCTATATTCCACAAATGATCCAGACCATGACCATCCCATTGATGATTCTTATCGTAGTGTTCACCCAGCATATCTATTCAGGGCTGATCATGATGATCACAGCTCCGTTTATTCCGTTATTTATGGCGATCATCGGCGTGATGACAAAAAAGAAATCAGAAGAGCAGATGGAGAAGTTGAACACGTTCTCCGGAAAGTTTCTGGATACCCTTCAAGGTTTGACGACATTAAAGCTTTTTGGACGTTCCAAGCAGCAGGAGGAAGAGATTGAATCCAGCAGCCTCGGTTTTCGTGATGCAACGATGGAAGTATTGAAAGTCGCCTTTGTCTCTTCGTTGATGCTTGAGTTCATTTCCATGCTCAGCATCGGTTTAATCGCATTGGAGATTGCCATCCGGCTCGTCGTTTATGAGAGTGTATCCTTTTTTACCGCCTTTTTCATTCTGATTCTTGCTCCTGAGTTTTATTTGACGCTGAAAGACTTCGGTAGTGCTTTTCATACAGGGAGAGGCGCTTCAGGAGCTGCCAGCCATCTCACGGAAGAACTTGAAAAAGAAGAGGAACAAATCCAGTGGGGAAGAGGAAAGCTTCAAAGTGACCAGCCTCCTGAAATTAAGCTCGATCAAGTGAGCTTTTCTTACGAAAAAGGGTTTGCGATGGAAGGTTTGGCAGCAACGATCAAACCGTATCACCAGGTTGCCATCGTCGGTAAAAGTGGTGCGGGGAAATCGACACTGCTGCACCTTTTAGCTGGACTTGCTAAACCTTCTTCTGGAGCTGTCAAAATCAATAATCGCTCCCTCTTTGACTATGAGGAAAAAGAATGGTTTTCTCAGGTAAGCTACATTTCCCAGCATCCGTATTTATTTTCTGGAACGATCTCTGAAAACATTGCGATTGGTGGGCGAGGAAATCACTCTAGGGAAGAAATTCACCAGGCCGCGGAGAAAGCAGGCATTGCCGATTTGATCACTTCTTTGGAAAAAGGGTACGACACCCCGGTCGGTGAAGCGGGACGCGGGCTTTCTGGAGGCGAGAAACAACGCCTCGCTCTTGCCCGTACTTTTTTGAAAAAGCCTTCCGTCATTTTGTTTGATGAGCCGACAACAGGTCTGGATTTGAAAACGGAACGGGTGTTGCAAGCCTCTCTGGAAGAACTTGCAAAAACAGCGACGATCATCACTGTTGCACACCGTTTGCATACGATCAAAAAGGCTGATCAAATTCTGCTGCTGGAACGTGGTCATCTTATAGGAAAAGGTACGCACGAAGAATTACTTGAAACGGTGAAGGAGTACAGGGACATGGTGACCGTCCAGCAAGGAGGGGACTCCGCATGAAAGAATTGAAGGAAGTCATCCATTTAGTTGTATTGGAAAAAAGGGACATTGTGCTTTCCATCGTTTTTGGTTTTCTTGCTGGAATGTCAGCGGTCGGACTGTTTGGTGCCAGTGGGTATTTGATTTCCAGGGCGGCACTCATCCCTCCGTTGTATGCCTTGACGGTACTCATCGCCTTTTTAAAGCTTTTCGGATTTGCGAGAGCACTGGGACGATATGCTGAAAGGTACTTCTCCCACAGGGCTACCTTTACCATCTTAAGCAACCTGCGTCTTGCTTTTTATAAAAAATTGGAACCGCATGCACCAAGGATTTTTCAGAAATACCGGAGCGGAGATTTGCTTTCACGGATTGTGGGCGATGTGGAGAGTCTGCAAAACTTCTTTTTGCGTGTGTATTATCCACCGGTCGTCCTTGTCATTATCTTCTTAGGGACGATTGTTTTCACATCCATCTTCTCTATTTCCGTAGCCATCGTTCTTCTTTTGGGCCTCGTCGTTACAGGGCTGTTGATTCCAGCTTGGTACACAGTGAAACAGCGGAAACTAGCCAGCCGCGTAAGACAGGCACGCGGGGAGTTATCGACCGAAGCCGCGGAATGGCTGTACGGCTTCCGTGACCTTAAAATCTATCAGCAGCTGGAAGGGAAGAAAGAAACGCTTCATCAGTCTTCCCTGGAATATATTCGAGAAGATGAGCGTGACAGTCGTCAAATGCTTTCCAGTCATTCCTGGAACACGTTTGCGACCCTCCTCGTCTCCTGGATCGTCACAGGTCTTGGTGCTGTTCTTGTGGCTGAAGGAGATTTAAACGGGTTGTTCTTAGCGATGCTCGTGATGATTTCTTTGACGGTCTTTGAAAACGCAGCACCGATGGCAGTTCTTCCAAGCCACCTGGATGATAGCAAACGAGCATCGGAGCGGCTTTTTTCCATTGTAGAGAAAGAAAATCATGGATCGGCTACGTATAAACTTGATGGCGAGCTTGCTCCTAGCCTGCAAGCATCTGATGTCTGTTACCGTTTTCCGGAAGAAGAGAGAGAGGCACTTACAGAAGTCAACGTGTCCATTCCTTCAGGCAGTAAAACAGCGATTGTTGGAGCCAGTGGATCCGGAAAATCCACATTCCTGCAACTGTTAATGAAATTCCAAGTACCATCCTCAGGCGAGCTCACGGTCAATGGAATGGATATTAAGGATATATCTGAAGAGAGCATTTGGGAGCACAGCAACGTTGTACTTCAGGAGAACCATTATTTTTACGGGACGATTCGTGAAAACCTCCAGCTTGCGGGTGAAGACCTCTCAGATGAAGAGATGAAGCTTGTGCTGAAAGAGGTTGGATTGGAATTTGACCTGGACCAACCGGTTCTCGAAAGAGGGGAGAACCTTTCGGGTGGAGAGCGTCAACGCTTGTCCATAGCAAGAGCTTTTTTGAAAGGGAAGCGTCTCTGGTTGCTCGATGAACCGACATCTTCTGTCGATGCTCTGACCGAACGAATGATCTTCCAACATCTGTACGAACGCGCGTCTCAGGATACCGTCGTCCTCATCAGCCACCGCTTGAGCGGGCTGGAAAAGATGGACCAAATCATCGTCATGGAAGAAGGGAAAGTCGTAGAGGCAGGTTCTTATGATGAACTGATGCAAAAGAAAGGGCACTTCTACGAAATGAAACAAATCGAAAAGAACATCTTCAGCACATAAAAAATGCCGTACCGGATATTCCATAATATGGATGACCATGGTACGGTAATTTATTCCATGTAACTGAGATAAGTGAGCATCCAGTCTATACGAGATTATTGCTTACTTAGTAGTAGTAAGGGTATCCGTATGAATATGGGTAGTAATAGGGGTAAGGACTTGCGAAGTAAGGGAATAACGCTAAAGTAGCAAGCCCGGCTATTGGAAGGACTTCACGACGGAAGCGGCGTGCCCGACGGCGTCCATATCCGTATTGGCGTTCCTCCATGGCATTTCCATCCTCATCCACCATAACGTCTTCGCTTACTAAGATCGTCATCTTATCGTGATTCACGTCTGTGATGACTCCATCAAAGCTGCGTCCATCTTTGGTTTGGACCATGACATGATAGTACTTCATTCTATTGCACTGCTCATAGGAAGGCTTCGTATGACCTTGTTGGTGCATCTTTCGTTCTTCTGTCATTTTAACCATCTCCTCAAAATCCATGATATTCACCCAGCCCAAAAGTGTGACAATCCATTTCTTCTGAATTAATAAAGGAAATGGCAGGATTGTGGAAGACTCAGTTTCGAGGCTTTTGTTGAGTGGATGGGGCTTGCGGGGAATGACTCGCTTTCCGCGGGAGCGCAGTGAGTCTCCCCATTCCCCTCCGCCCCTGACGCTTAACATGGCAACGAACCCCGGAAACATCACGAAACTTAGTCTTCAAGTATAGGGAGCTTATAGAGGAGGAACATGCTTATTTAAGAAAGCGTTATCATTATTTGTTAAATTCTAGTACACTAGAGATAATTCATAAGGTGAGGTGAAGGAATTGAAGAAGAGAGCGCCGATGGATTTAGGAAATGATGTGTTTTTGATTGATGGTTATGATATGGGGTTTGAAGGACGGACAGGTACATACGTTTTGTTAGGTGGAGATGACATTACGCTTGTGGAAACGGGACCAAGTCCCTCTGTACCGAGAGTGCTCGCTGGTTTGGAAGAGTTGGAGATTCCAAAAGAAAAAGTAGCGTACGTGATTTTGACACATATCCATTTGGATCATGCGGGTGGAGCGGGGCTGCTGTTACAGGAATGCCCGAACGCACAGGTCATCGTCCATGAAAAAGGAAAGCGGCATCTCGCCGATCCTTCACGTTTGATTCAAGGAGCGAAGGCGGTTTATGGAGAAGCGTTTGATGAATTGTTTGACCCGATTCTTCCTATACCGGAAGAGCGCCTTGAAACAAAGACAGACGGAGACACACTAACGCTTTCAAAAAATCGTACACTCACGTTTTATGATACTCCCGGTCATGCAAAGCACCACCTTGGCATTTATGATTCGCTGAGCAACGGAATTTTCACAGGGGATACGGCAGGGATCCGGTATCATCAGACAAAAGATCATGGATTGACGTTTTACTTACCAACGACTTCACCCAACCAGTTTGATCCGGATGCGATGCTTGAGTGCATCGATCGTTTTCGGGAAATGAATCCTTCTTGCCTCTATTTCGGTCATTTTGGGAAGACGGAAGATCCTGATCAAACGTTTGACCAAGTCAGTGCCTGGATTCCTGTTTTTGTGAGTGTAGCGGAGGATGCTTTAGAAGAAGGTCAAGGACTGGAGGGCATTCAACAGCGGCTTCATGATCGAGTGGCGTCTTATTTAGAGGAAAAAGGAATCCCGCAGAATCATGAGGTCTATGATATTCTGAAACTGGATATAGAAGTTTGTTCCATGGGCCTTGCCGACTACTTGAAAAAGAAAAGCAGAACGTAATTGTTCTGCTTTTTCTCATGGTTACACATATAATTGAAACATAACGCTGTATTCGAACGTAAGAAATAAGGACAAGAAGGGGGATACATAATGATTGGAATAGTAATGACAACGGTATTATCGTTTCTATTATTTTTGACGTTGTCGATCATCGTCTATGTGAAAAATCGAATGAGAAGAAAGAAAATCTTGAAAACGACAGTAGGAGTCCTGGTTTTCGGTGTCATCGTGATGTTCTTCGTCATTTATGCGTTTATGCCGACGATTACAGTACCAAATATGTTGATTTTTAATGTGATTGTCGCAGTTCTTTTTGTTCCGTTAGTGTACGGAGGAGCCAAAGTGCCGGTGCAATATCAAACGATGCACCGCTCACTGTCAGGAATCGTTATTTTAGCCGTAGCAGTCGCGGTCATTGGTGTTTTCATTTACAGCATTTTAGCTTTGCAGGACAGCTATGACAGCATTTCCAAGTCAGAGGAAGAGGAAGCTCGTCCTTTGAATGAAGAAAACACACCGATCTCTGTTGCGCCTGAATCTGCAAGGAACAAAGTGCAAAAAGCCATGAGTGTTGTGCCGAATACGCAATTCTACGATTTAGGAAAACTACAAGCTCAGCAAATTGATGGCGAAATCGCTTATGTAGCGCCCGTCGAGTTTTCAAGCTTCTGGCGTTATTTGAGAGGGAAAGAGACGGAAGGATACTTTACGATTACAGCTACGAATATCAATGCACAGCCGGAGTTCGTTCAGAGCAAAATGAGGTACACGAACTCAAGCTTCTTTAATCATAATGTGCAGCGTGTCGTTTATGGGAAGCATCCGGATTATATCCAAAGTGGAGACGCACAGATTGAAGTCGATGACGATGGTAAACCGTGGTATGTGCAAACCATCTATAAGCCGCTGCTGTTTTCCAACCGTCCGGATATGAATGATATAAAAGTGGCGATTGTTGATCCGGTTTCAGGTGATATTGAAACCTTCGAATCTTCCAATGCACCTGATTTCGTTGAAGGATCAGTAAGTTCTGAACTGGCAGCGATTGAGAACGAATACTTTGGTAAATATGTAAATGGATGGTTGAATTCAATCTTTGGGAAAAAGGATGTAAAGATCCCGAATGAGTCAGGAACAGAAAGTAGTGTCACACCGATTTTTAATGAAGCGGGTGAAATGTTCTACTTCACAGATATGGCTTCACCGAAAGAAAACATTGATTCTGCCCTTGGTTATACGTTGATCAATGCCCGAACAGGGGCCCTCACTTATTACAACGGCCAGCAAAACCAGGGAATCATGGACAGCAAAGGAGCTGTACAGATCGTAAACAAACAGTATCCTGAGAAAAACTGGACAGGAACAATGCCGGTTCTCTATAACGTGGATGGCCACCCGACATGGATCGTAAACGTCCTTGATCCAAACGGTCTGTTCAAGCAATATGCGTATATTAAAGCTGCAGATTCAGACTTTGCAGTATTTGGAGATACAGCCAAGCAGACATTAAACGCATACCGTCTGCAAATTGCCCAGGACCCGAGCAGCGTCGAGGGAAGTCAAGGTGTCGATCTGACGGAGAAGTCAGGAACCATTAACCGCGTTCTTGTCACCTCTACTGATTCCATGCAGTCTGTCCAATTTTTATTGGAAGGGGAAACGACCATCTATACGGTCAATACCAGCAAGGCGCCGCTTGCCATTTTCCTGAAAGAAGGAGACCAAGTAAACATTCAGGCGCGTATCCGTGATAACGGAACAGGGACTGTAGAAGAAATGCAAATTCAAGGCATCAATTGAAGAGAAGCAGCAGGGCACCCGCTCCTGCTGCTTTTTTGTTATGATAAAATAAATATAGAATTTTAATAGTTGGAGGGATTTTTTATGGCAGAAAAAACATTTGCAACAGCAATCAATTGTATGGATGGACGTGTGCAGCTTCCCGTCATCCACTGGATGCAGGAACGTTATGGTACGGAATATATCGACATGATTACAGAAGCAGGCCCGACCAAGTTCTTGCTGGAAGGCTCTGAAGATCAGCTGGCTGCTGTCAAAACGAAAATTGGCATTTCCGTAGACAAGCACGGGTCAGGCGTAGTGGCTGTTGTCGGCCATTACAATTGCGCAGGTAACCCTGTAGATCGTGATGTGAAAGCTGGCCAAATCAAGGAATCTGTAGACCTTGTGAAGTCCTGGGGATTCAATGTGGATGCCATTGGCTTATATGTCAACGACCAGTGGGAAGTAGAAGTGATTACAGAATAAGAGGATTTTTCTTCCTGATGGCGAATAGTTTTTAAGTAGAACATTCGCGAAGGAGTGGCGGTATGGAGCAAGCGAGCTGGTTTGATTTCGTTGAAAAAGAGCGGGATCCGGTTTATGAAGAATTGCAGAATTTAACGGAGGAGAACCCGAGAATACGCATCGCCTCCTATACCATTACGTTGAATCCTTTTGCTCTTATTGAAATTGAAAGTGACGGCATTCATGATTGTGTCAGCAACATCGAAGCTTGTTACACCTATTTATGTAAAATAAATAAATAATCTTAAATCCAGCCCCCGGAGTCCACACTCCGGGGGTTACCTTTTCCTCTTCTGCAGCTAAAGGTCACGCTTGTGGAAGACTCAGTTTCGAGATAACCGGAGTTCGTTTGCCAGTCGTGTCTACCAGGGCGATCCCGCATTGGAACACTTTCCTGTGGGGGAGTGGCGAGCTTCCTGGGGCGGGCTGCCGCACTAAGGGATCTCGCCGATCTCCTTTCTCCCACGGGAGTCTCACAGCTTCTCAACCACCCCATTCAATGTATGTGAGAAACGAACCCCTTTACCCAAATTGGATTGTCTTCCACTATCCCGTTTTTAGAAGCATAAAGCGCTCTGTATCAAGTTATCAGGGTTCAATTGCCTGGGCGTGAGAGGAGTTCTAACCCTATACTCCTATTAAGCTGAATGATTTCATATTCTAGAAGTGGTTTCGAGAAACTTATATGGCAAAGGGGCGAACGGTTTCCCGGAGCCCCTAAACGCATACGAACATCTCGGAACCGAGACTTACCCATTCATCCCATAAACTTGAATAGGGATTTGAGTGGAGGTTTCTTTTTCTATACAATGGTCATGGAAATGAAAATACGAATGAAAAGGTGTTTACCTATGAAGAAATATATCGTTGTCGGCGGGGGAGTGCTGGGCGCATCCACCGCTTACCACTTAGCAAAAGAAGGCGTCGACGTGAAAATCATTGACCGCAAAGATGAAGGACAGGCGACAGAAGCAGCAGCTGGAATTGTCTGCCCGTGGCTCGCTCAACGCCGCAACAAGCGCTGGTACCGTCTCGTCAAAGGCGGTGCTCGTTATTATCCTGAACTGATCCGTCAGCTTGAAGCGGAGGGAGAAACGCATACAGGATATCGTCGTGTTGGGGCAATTAGTCTCCAAAGGGATGAAGCGAAATTAGAAAAAACAATTGAACGTGCTTTGAAGCGGAGAGAAGATGGCGCACCTGAAATCGGCGAAATCACTAGAATTTCATCAGAAGAAGCGAAAAGAATGTTCCCGCCGCTCGCGGATGGATACGATGCGATACATGTCAGTGGGGCGGCCCGCGTTAATGGACGTGAGTTGAGAGATGCCCTTATTCGAGTAGCTGAGAAACATGGGGTGGAAAGAATTCATGGAGAGGCGAGCCTTATTCATGAAGGACAGAAGGTGACCGCTGTCGAAGTGGACGGTGTACGTCATGAAGCGGATGAAGTGATTGTGACGGCTGGTGCCTGGGCAAAACCGATCCTTAAGCCACTAGGGATAGATTTTCTTGTGCACCCTCAAAAAGCACAGATCGTCCATTTGGATCTGACGAATACGGAAACGGAAGATTGGCCTGTGATTATGCCTCCAAATAATCAGTACATGCTTTCCTTCGGCGGTGGGCGTGTTGTCATTGGTGCCACACATGAAACTGATGCGGGTTTCGATGGACGCTCGACCGTAGGTGGTCTCCATTATGTGTTTGATAAGGCCTTGGAAGTCGCTCCGGGTCTTTACGACAGCACGTTTGCTGAGACACGTGTCGGTTTCCGACCATTTACACCTGGATCGCTGCCGGTTTTCGGTGGGATCCCTGAATGGTCAAATTTATATGTCGCCAATGGTCTCGGGGCTTCCGGTCTTACCTCCGGCCCTTACGTTGGTGCAGAGCTTGCCCGTCTGGTACTTGGGAAAGAAACCGAGCTTGATCCAGCGGATTATGACGTATCAGAGGCGCTTGGGTCAGAGTAAATGTCCCCACATGAAAAACCTAGCAGCCCTAATTAGGGCTGCTAGGTTTTTCATTGTTTTTCAGGGTAGTCGCAGTACTCGATAATGGTTCCTTCTGTATCAGCTGGGTTTAAGTAGATGAGACGGCGGCCGTGTTTATTAGTCCGTAATGACCATTCCAAGGTCCGTATGCCTTCTTTCTCTAATTCTTCCAGCGCTTGATCCAAATCACCTACATCATATGCGATGTGATGAACCCCTTTTCCTTTTTGTTTAATGAAACGAGCGATTGGGGAGGTCGTATTATTCGTTGGCATCAATAATTCTGTACGATCACCTTGAATATCGATGATGGCAATTTCACTTTCTACTCCTTTCGCTTCACTTCGGTAACGGTCAATCAAAGTGCCGCCCAGGACTTTGGTATAAAAAGTGATGCTGTCTTCGATATTTCGGACAGCGATTCCGACATGATCCAGTCTTTTTTTCACGTTCATTCTCCTCTACTGCAATTTCGAGAACCATTTTAACATACGAACGCCCAATCATCTCTTAGGCGGTCCTTAGTAAAAGCCCTTTTTAGCAGAATCTATCAAAACGTACAAGCTGATTTTTCTCTACCACATAAAGTAGAGCAGGAGGTGATTTTATATGCCTGCCTGGATCAGCAATAGTTTCAAAATCCTTTCATCCGCTGTCCTACACGTGGGTGTAACTCTACTTTTATTCGGAACATCAATCTTTACTATTGTTACTGGATTGACGTGGGTTAAAGGGTTGATCGTCATCGGCTTGTTGATTCTCTGGCTCGCTTCATATGTGTGTGTAGCTCAAAAGCTGTACGCGTATTTGTTCGGCCGTTGGAAAGACGACGATGAATAAGAAAAAGGGGTCCTGTATTTCAGGACCCCTTTACCTATTAATTCAGTTGTTTCACGACTTCTTTGGCAACGACTTCTGTGGATTGTGGATTTTGACCGGTGATCAGATTGCCGTCCACTTCAAAATGCTCGGACCAGTTTGGGCCGCTCACGAATGTTGCTCCCAGCTCATTCAGCTTGCTCTCAAGCAGGAATGGCATGTGTTGATCCAGCGTTGTTTCCACTTCTTCGGCGTCGGTAAATGCATTGACGCGTTTACCTTTAACCAATGGTTCACCGTTAGATAATGTAGCTCCGACAAGACCTGCGGGACCATGGCAGACGGCTGCCACGATTTTATCCGTTTCATAAAAGTTACGAAGCAGTTTTTGAAGCTTTTCATTATCCGGAAAGTCAAACATCGTTCCGTGACCGCCCGGTAAGAAAATCGCATCGTAGTCTTCAGCTTCGACATCAGCAATCGGTGTTGTATTTTCTAAATGTGGTTTCGTATCTAAAATCTCTTGTGGTTCATCTTCGCTGACACTACCTGGATCGACAGGTGCACGGCCGCCTTCCGGGCTTGCTACTGTCACTTCATAGCCATGTTTTTTGAACTCGTTATAGGCTTCGCCGAATTCGGATAACCAAATTCCTGTCGGCTGCTCATCCGTAATCTTTTCGTGGTTCGTAACGACCATTAGTACTTTTTTAGACATGATTGTCCTCCTTTTTGGTAGTGGGTGCCATTGTAGTATTTAAAATTTGACAGTGCCAAACATTCTGCTTTGTCGCACATACATTAAATTTCCCGTTTTTAAATAGATAAAACATGGGCGAGCACACATTGACAAAATGGAATGCTGCGCATACGATGAGTGTATATATGAATATATGCGCATATAAGGAAGGTGTCGATTCTATGAGTGATGATAAGAATAAACCAGAGGATCAGGATAAAAAGCACGCCAATGAACTGGATGAAGAGACGTTATTCGTCGTTTCTCAAACATTCAAAGCGTTGTCCGATCCGACAAGAATCAGAATCCTACATTTACTATGTGAACAAGAAATGTCTGTTAATCAAATCGCCGATACATTAGAACTTCGCCAATCGACCGTTTCCCATCAACTGCGGTTTCTAAAGAATTTACGCTTGGTGAAGTATCGAAGAGCGGGTACAACATTATTTTATTCCCACGATGATGAACACGTCATCCACCTTTTACAACAAACCATCAATCACGCTCTTCACCATTAAAGGGGAGAAAGAGAATGAAGGAATACAAACTGCAAGGCTTATCATGCGCAAATTGCGCAGCAGAGATGGAAGAAGAAATCCGCAAGCTCAACCACGGGGAAGACTCTGAACTTCAGTTTTCATCGAGTAAATTGAAAGTTCAAGACGGCATCGACATGGAAAAAGTCCGTCGGATCCTGAAATCTGATGGTGCTTCTCTTGTTGATGAGGAGAATAACCACGATCATAGTCATGGACCGAATATGAAGCAGCTCGTTATTATTTCCTCACTCATCTTCGGTGCAACCTTTTTATTGGAAGGAATGGTCGCTCCTTTTGTCTTGATCGGTATGTATTTGGCCGCAATTACGATCAGTGGTTATCAGACATTCTGGAAAGGCTTGAAAAACTTAGTCCGGTTGAAGTTTAACATCGATACGCTGATGACGATTGCTCTCGTCGGGGCTGTGGCTATCGGAGAATGGAAAGAAGCCACCCTTGTAGCGATTCTGTTCGGGCTGAATGAATATTTAGAAGGTCTCGGAATGGAAAAGGCTCGGAGTTCGATGGAGCAATTATTGAAGGTCGCACCTAAACAGGCGACAAGACTTCTCGCTGATGGCACGGAAGAAGTTGTAGGGATTGAAGACTTACAAGAGGGGGACCTTGTCCTCGTCAAGGCAGGAGAGAAGATACCATCAGACGGAGTGGTCGTGGCTGGTTACAGTTCCGTGAATGAAGCAGCCATTACAGGAGAATCACTGCCCGTAGACAAAAAGCCTGGTGAAAAGCTTTTTGGAGGAAGTATTAATAATGAAGGGTTGATGAAGGTTGAGATCTCGAAGGCTTACAATGACTCTTCCCTCGCTAAAATTCTTCAATTAGTGGAAGAAGCGCAGGAGAGAAAGACACCGACAGAGCTTTTCATCAACCGATTTGCTAAATATTACACGCCGCTAATCATGGTCATCTCCGGCCTCGTGATGGTCATTCCGCCTTTCCTTTTCTCTGCTTCCTGGGGAGGATCATTTTATCAGGGGCTGGCGGTCCTTATTGTCGGTTGCCCTTGTGCCCTGATTTTGTCCTCGCCGATTGCGATTTTATCAGGAATCACCAAAAATGCGAGGAACGGTATCCTTGTTAAAGGCGGTGCTTTTCTTGAACAGCTTGGCAAGATCGAGAGCATTGCTTTTGATAAGACAGGGACGCTTACTAAAGGAGAGCCAAAGGTCCACGCAGTGCATGCGTATGAAGAAGAGAGGTTCTTCTCTGTTGCTTCTGCCGTCGAAAGAAATTCCTCTCATCCGATTGCGAAAGCGATCCTTGAGGAAGAGCACGTTCAAAAAGCACGCTCATTAGAGCCTTCCTCTGTGGATACGATTCCCGGGAAAGGCGTTCGAGCGGTCATTGATGAAAAGACATACTTTGTGGGAAGCGAACAGACACTGACGCATTTAACGATCTCAAAAGATGTAAGAGCAGACATTGACAAACTCAAGGAAGATGGGTTCACTCTTGTCATCATTTCTGACGAAAAAAACGTGCTTGGTCTGTTCGGAGTTGCAGATGAAGTGCGGGAAGAAAGCCGGACGCTAATGAAACGTCTCCATTCCCTGGGGATCAAACATACAATCATGTTGACCGGAGATCATGAAAAGACGGCTGGAAAAGTGGCTGCAGAGATTGGCGTCACAGATGTTCATGCGCAGCTTTTGCCGGATCAGAAAGTAGAAAAAGTCGATGAATTAAAAAGAAATTCCAAACTTGCCATGATTGGAGACGGCATCAATGATGCGCCGGCTCTTGCAATGGCTGATTTAGGAATTGCGATGGGGAAAGGAACGGATAGTGCGATTGAAACCGCCGATATCGTTCTCATGCAGGACCACCTCGGTAAGTTACCGAATGCCTTCCGGATCGCGAAACGAGTGAATGCCGTCGTGAAATGGAACATTGGGATTGCCCTTGGGTTGAAAGTGATCGCCCTTCTTCTTACGATTCCAGGTTGGCTCACTTTATGGTTCGCCATTTTAGCTGATATGGGGGCAACGATTCTCGTCACACTCATCAGCCTGACCATCCTCCTCATGAAAGATAAATGACTGATCTAGCTCTATATTCCACACCAGGTCATCCAAATACTGGATGACCTGGTGTGGTTTTATTTGGAAGAAAACTAGGCATAGTGGACCGTTTTTGTTTTAAGTGTGTCTTTTGCGTTTGCGACGAGGTAGATTAAGGGAAACGAACCTCATGGTCGTACGGTAAATAGTGGCTTTGTTTCCGTCAAAACACCCCGTCTGCCATACATACTTTTGCTACGAAAAGACGACGATAAACCATATATAAAGAGTGAGGAAAATGACTATGAAGATACAATTCGAACATATAAAAAAACTTCATATCAAACATATTTACGGCCCGCTTCAACAAGAGGTGAGAAGTCTTGCTTTTCATTCAAAAAGAGTCGAACCAGCGGCTGCTTTCTTTTGTTTGAAAGGGGAGAACTTTGATGGTCATGAATATATTGAAGAAGCCATCGGCCTGGGAGCTGCCACGATCATTGGCAGTGATGAAACGGTGTTGGATGAGCTTTCAAGGATCTATGACCGAACAACCTTCTTACTTGTAGAAAATGTCCGTGCATTCATGTCTGTTTTTTCAAAGGAGTTCTTCAGCTTTGCAGATGATGAACTGAAAACCATTGGGGTAACAGGAACGAACGGCAAGACGACTGTTACGGCCTATATCCGGTCTTTATTAACCTTGCTCGGCCTTCCGACTGGATCGATCGGTACGACAGGAATTTGGTCATCAAATCGAAAATTACAATATAAGAAAAGCACGCCAACAACACCTGAGTCTCTAGATCTGCACCGGATTTTCCGTGATTTAAGAAACTTGGATGATGAAGGAGCGGTTATGGAGGTTTCATCGATTGCTCTTGATCAATGCAGGGTGGAAGGAATCCAATATGATGTGGCTGTCCATACAAATTTTTCTGAAGAGCACTTGGAATACCACCGGACCATCGATCATTACAGGGAATGTAAAATGCGTTTGTTCAACCAGGCGGACCACCGTGTTGTCAATATTGATGATGAAGGGATGGCTCCTGAGCTCTTAGCGATGGGGGATGATGGTCTTCTGACATACAGTATTGAAGGTCATCCTCAGGCTGATCTGACAGCGGAAAACGTTGAAGTTATGGAAAAGGGGTCTTTGTTCGATCTTACCTATAAGGGAGATACGAAAAAAAGTCTACGTTCCCGTTTATGGTACCTACAATGTGGCGAACGTATTGGCCGCAATCGCTACGGCATTCCATCTGAACTATTCTTGGGAGGAAGTATTGGACGTGCTTCCAAACCTAGAAGGGCCTGAAGGAAGGTTCCAGGTCATTGAAACACCTATGAACCAGAAAGTGATTTTAGATTATGCGCATACTCCCGTAGCCTTAAACAGGTTGCTGGAGGAGGTTAAGAAGCTTGATCATAGACGTTTAATCGTCATGATTGCAGGCATCGGCATTCGGGATTTTAATAAAATGCCGAAGATGGCGAAAGCGATTGAAGGAAAAGCAGATGAAGTGATTGTCACGGTCGATCACCCGGGCTATCATGATCCTCAATCCGTGGTCGATCAGGTGATGACTGGGTTTACGAATCCAATCGCTTCGAACATACACCCAACATTGACCAGAGAAGCAGGCGTTCGTAAATCCATGCAGTTGGGAGAAGAAGGAGATATTATTCTTTTGACGAGTGGCTGCATCAACAATTCGCAAATCGTCAAAGGGGAAGAAATTCCTCACTCCGATGAAAAGATCATTGAGAGCTTTTTCCCATCAGTTGCTCAATAAAAAATCCAGTCTCGGTTCCTGAGACTGGATTTTTCTGTTAATCAAACGTTTGTTTAACAAGTTGTATATACTCATCAAAATAATTCGGAACATCACTTGAATTCAGTCTGTTTGTCATCACTTCAACGATGGATTGGTTGTACCATTTTTGTGCATCGGCACCTGCGTTAAAGTTTTTCCAAACTTCGTTGCCGTAAGTTTTAATGTCACTTTGCAGAGAGCGTAAGTTATCCAGCTTGTCAGCTATAATCAACGCTTTCAATTCAAACGAACCTTCCCGGACGGTGTCGATCGTATGCTGTTTTCTTTCTTGCCATGACTTGCTTTTATCTTCAGTATGAGCGGCGACGAGATCTCTGACATCCAAACCGAATTCACGTTCAATATCCTGGAGGGTGTAAGGAGTATCTTCAACCACATCATGGAGGTAACCGGCACAGATCACCTTTTCACGGAATCCTGCATGCTCTAAGATCTCCGCAACCCGGATGGGATGGACCACATAGTCTTCCGAAGAGTTTTTACGCTTTTGCCCTTGATGGGCTTTGGCTGCAAATGCTTTCGCTTTTTCAATCATCAACGACCTGCCCCTTCTTTTTTTGTTCATCATAACAAATAAAGGGGCAGAATGATTGCAAAAAGTGATAAAGCTTGATTAAATAAGAATGGATATTATATAATTAATAGGTTTAATCAACAGGTTGAAGGGGATGCTTTGCAAATGGAAATGATTGAAGTACAAGGACAACCGCCTCACAACTCAGAGCCCGTCGTATTGATCATCGGGAAGATGGATGGTGTGCATTTAGGGCATCAGTCTCTTCTACAGGAGGCAGAAAGACTGGCGACAGAGGAAGATAAAATCGCTGTGTACGGTTTTTCTGATCACCCGAAATGGGTCCTGAGAGGCGATGAATCATTCAAATATTCATTATCAACGATTGAAGACCGCCAAACCCGCTTGGAGCAGTTCGGTGTCGATCGTTATTATCACGTCCATTTTACAAAAGAATATGCAAAGACATCTCCTGAAGAATTCGTGCTTCAGCACTTGAGCCGATTGAACGTCCGTCATGTAATCGTCGGTGAGGACTTCCGTTTCGGTAAAGGAAGGGGGTCGGACGCTGAAGGTCTGGCAGAGCTGTGTCAGCAAATCGGTGCCGGTGTCTCGATCGTCCCAGGTGTCCAGCTTCACGACAGAAAAGTGAGCAGTACGGATATCCGCACACACGTGACACAAGGAAGGATGGAAGCCGCGCAGGCGATGCTTGGACGACCTTTTGAAATCACAGGAGTTGTGGAAAAAGGGGAGCAGCTTGGCAGACAATTAGGCTTTCCGACATTGAACGTCGGGGGGATTGATGAATATGTCAAAGTGAAACCCGGCGTCTACCTCGGCCTTGTGAAAAAAGTCCAGGAAGCTCCTGAATATTACTACACGTTGATTAGTGCCGGCTATCGTCCAACGGTCAATGGGGATTCCTATAAGGTGGAAGCATACCTCCTCGACTTTTCAGGAGACCTGTATGACCAAAAAGTAACCGTCCAATTCTTACGCCACATGCGCGATGAGGAGAATTTCGATGGTATGGATGCATTGATTGAGCAAATGCACCAGGATGAAAAGAACGCACGAGCGATTTTAGGCCTATAAATCATACTGACATCTTAGAAAGGAGGAAGCACCATGGGCATTGTCGTTGTTGAAGTTTGTGATGGAAACTTAATCAATGAAATGGATATCGAAAGTATCATTGAATCCGAATACCCGGAAGTGGCGGTACTCATTAGTGAATGCCTGTCCTTCTGCGGCATGTGTGCCCTCCGTCCGTACGCCCTTGTCAACAACCAGCGGGTATTTGGAAAAACGCCCGAAGAAGCACTGCAGAAAATCCGTACGAAAATCGAAGAAGAATTAGCGATTTACGCTGAATAAGGCAGGAGAAGACCATGGGTTTTTTTGATTCACTGATCAACAGCTTGCGTTTGCCAAAAAAAGAAGCGATGTTCCACTTGAACCGGAAAGGCATCACCCATACGATCGGTTATTTGTTCGTATTGCTGCTGCTCCTGTTTTTACCGGACATGGTTACATCGATTTTGTATTTGGAGACGAATCTGACAGAGGTATCACGGGGGATGTACATTGCACAGTTTCTCGTTTTCTATCCTCTGCTGATTATTTTTCTTATCCTTGTCGGAGTATCCATTCTTGCCGGTGGAAGCCTGCTTATGCGAAAAGCTCTTTCCCGGAAGCTTGCCTACCAGCAGTTGTGGAAATTGACCGCCTATGCTTGTACGCTGCCTCTGATTTTAAGCGTATTATTGAAATATATGACCGTATCCAATGCCATCAGCGCCCTCATTTTTATGGCGATCTTCGTTTACTACATGTACCGAATGATTACGGTTTATCCAAAAGTACCAGCGAAACCTTGAGTTCTTGCGGGTACTTTTTCTATTTGTCTTTTTTATATGTTAGAATATTCATTATTTAATAAAAAAGGTGGGGGTATGATGACGAGAGCGTTAGTTTTGCAATCAGATTTTGGAATCAGTGATGGAGCTGTAAGTGCCATGCATGGGGTGGCGCATGCTGTAGATCATCAATTGTCGATCTTCGATTTGACGCATGACATCCCACCTTTCAATATTTGGGAAGGGTCTTACAGGCTGTGGCAGACAATGGCTTACTGGTCAGAGGGGACGGTATTCGTTTCTGTCGTCGATCCCGGCGTAGGGTCGACGCGAAAGAGTATTGGTGTGAAAACAGGTTCCGGTCATTTTGTCATCACCCCGGATAATGGAACACTGACCCATATAGCCCGCACGGAGGGCATCGTGGAAGTTAGGGAAATTGATGAAAAAGTGAACCGCCTGCCAAGGTCCGGGGAGTCCTACACGTTTCATGGCAGAGATGTGTACGCCTATACCGGAGCACGACTGGCCGCCGGAGTCATCACCTTTGAAGAAGTCGGACCTGCCCTAGATCCAGACTCCATTGAGCGTATTTCCGTCAAAGATCCTGATATTGAAGAATCTAGAGTCTCAGGCATCATTGATATCCTTGATATCCGTTTCGGCAACCTCTGGACGAACATTCCGAGGGACTTTTTCAAGCAGATGGGGGTCCATTATGGAGACACCCTGAACGTGTCTATTTTGCATAATGGAGATGAAGTCTATCATAATTCCATGACTTTCGGACGATCGTTTGCAGACACTCATAAAGGGGAACCACTCGTCTATGTGAACAGCCTTGATAACTTAGCGGTGGCTATCAACCAAGGCTCATTTGCTAGGGCTTACAATATACGTACAGGTTCGAATTGGATCATCCATTTTGAAAAATAGCTTCCCGCTTCTGCGGGAAGTTTTTTATGTCCATGAGCAAAATAAAAGCTTGTGGGGGTTCGCTGTGCTACACTTACCCATGTAAAACCTTTACAAGAAAAGGAGAATGATCAATGAAGACAGTTACGCTACATAGCACCATTGAAATGCCTCAACTAGGCTTTGGTGTTTGGCAAGTCGAAGAAAAAGACGCGGTTCCAGCCGTTACAAAAGCGATTGAAACAGGCTACCGTTCGATTGATACAGCTGCGATTTATGGGAACGAAAAACAAGTCGGTGAAGCGATCCGCCAGAGTGGTGTAGCTCGTGACGAATTGTTCATTACGACAAAAGTCTGGAACACAGACCAGGGATATGAAAATACATTAAAGGCTTTTGAAACGAGCCTCGATAAACTTGGCTTAGACTATGTGGACCTTTATTTGATCCACTGGCCGACACCAGAATATGATGATTACGTAGAAACATACAAAGCGCTTGAACAGCTGCAAAAAGACGGCAAGGTCAAAGCGATCGGCGTATGTAACTTCGATATCGATCACTTGCAGCGTCTGCTTGACGAGTGTGAAGTGAAGCCGGCGGTCAACCAGGTCGAGTGCCACCCATTCTTGGCACAAAACGAGCTGAAAGACTTCTGCCGTGACAATGGCATTCTACTTGAAGCATGGAGCCCGCTAATGCAAGGTGGAGAAGTATTGAAAAACGATACGATCCAGTCCATCGCTGAAAAGCACGGCAAAACACCAGCGCAAATCATCATCCGCTGGCACCTGCAAAACGATACGGTCGTCATTCCGAAATCTGTCACGCCATCCCGCATCGAGGAAAACTTCGACGTGTTTGATTTTGACCTGACAGCTGACGATATGGCTGCGATCAATAAGCTGGACCGCGGTGAGCGTAAAGGCCCGAAACCATCTGAAATGAACGTACGATAAATAGAGGAAGACTGCCGCTTAAGTGGCAGTCTTTTTATATGGACAAAGGGGTTCGGAATGCATTTTAATAAAGGAGAGAGGAGCGTATCTATGATTATAAAACCCCGTGTCATCCCACCTGACATTGATCACCTGGAAATGCTGCTGCAACGCCTCAAATCAAACCATCCTGTAACCCCTCAAGTAGAAGGATTGCTCTCTACCAAACGAGCCGGTTGGACCGGCGAACACTCCCTCGATTTTCATCTTGACTATCTGCTTGAACCTCATGTCATCCTTCACAACCTCCGCCTTTATGATGGGCGCCACTTCTTCCAAGTCGACACGCTAATCTTGTTCCCTACATTCATTCTGATCATTGAAGCAAAGAATATGAAAGGTCAGATATCCATTCACCGTGAGAAAAAGGAAATGCGTCGCGATCTGGAAGGATTTCAGGGTCCCGTGGAGCAGGCAGAGCGGCAAAAAGAGTTGCTCCAAGAATGGCTGTTGCACCAACTGGGACTTAGCCTGCCTGTGGATTTCCTAGTCGTCTTTACGAATCGAAGGTGCGTTCTTGAATTTGACTCTTCGGACTCCCGTATACATGAGAAAGTGATACGCGCTACATCGTTGGTCGGTGCGATTGAAAGGAAGAAGGAGTTTTATCAGGAGAAAGTGCTGACTCGTGTTGAAATGATGCGTGTCGGGCGTGCGCTTGCTGACGCTCATCAAGAGCTTGTCCCTAATTACATGAAGCGGTTCAACTTGGGATATTCCGATTTACAGGAAGGTGTGATGTGTCCTGAGTGTGGCAAGTATTTCATGAAGAGGGCGAAGAAAAAATGGGTATGCGTCTTGTGCTCTTATAGCTCTTACAGTGCACATGAACAAGCTTTGCGAGAGTATGCTGCGTTAGTATCGAAGGTAATTAGTAATAAAGAAGCTCAGGAATTCCTTAAAATAAGTTCCAGGCATGTGGTTTACCGGATTCTTTCTGCATATGCAAGAAGTACAGTTGGTGGAGGGAAATATATTAAATATCTGCTTTAGGGTAATAGCTCAACGCGCGCAAGAAGCTGAGGAACGCGCGCAAGAAATCGGGAACGCGCACAAGAAGCAGAAACGCGCGCAATACCTCGCGTAAAAAACTCCACAAACCGACCCTTATGTTATTCCCTCCAAATATGGGGAACATAAAGGTATCAATTTTTTCGGTAAAGGAGCTTTTGTATGATCATCCGGTTCGGTTACGTATCGCATGCGCTCGACCTATGGGAAGCGACACCCGCGAAGACGATGACATTTGCACGTTATAAGAAACTGGGGCATGAAGCAGCTCTGGAGCAGCTTCACAAAATTGCGGAAATGAACTTGGAGCGCACACGTCGGATCATCCATTACAACATTGCGAGGGAAATCCATCTGTACCGCTTCTCTTCATCGATCATTCCACTTGCGACTCATGATGAAGTGGAGTGGGATTACATCGAGCCTTTTCGCCATCTTTTCGAGGAAATTGGCGAATTGGTACGGACGCACAACATGCGCACAAGTTTTCACCCGAATCAATTCACCCTTTTTACAAGTGACCGTCCTCATGTGACAGACAATGCCGTCCAGGATATGGAGTACCACTATGCGATGCTTAAAGCGATGGGGCTTCACAATGAATCTCATATCAACTTGCATGTGGGCGGAGCGTATGGGGATAAACAAGCAGCCGTTTTTCGTTTCCATGAAAATATAAAGAAATTGCCGGATCCAATTAAACAGCAGATGACGCTCGAAAATGATGATAAAACTTATACGACAACGGAAACCCTTGATGTTTGTGAAAAAGAAGAGATCCCGATGATGTTCGATTATCATCATTACATGGCCAATCACACGGAAGATGAACCACTGTCGGAAATCCTGCCGCGCTTTTATAAAACTTGGGATAAGCTAGGTCTGCCACCGAAAATTCATATTTCTTCGCCAAAGTCGGAAAAGGCGTACAGGAGTCATGCCGATTTTGTGGATGCTGATTTCATTCGCCCTCTCCTGAAAGAATTGAAGGCTCTCGGCACACCTGTAGACTTTATGATTGAAGCGAAAGAAAAGGACCGAGCGCTTCTGAAGCTTGTCGAAGACTTCTCGAGCATTCGTGGTGTGAAGCGAGTAGGGGAAGCGACTTTAGACGTTTAGCTTTGAGTGCTCGCCCTTGAATCAAGTATATTGTTGGTAGTGAAAGGGGTGGAATAATGGATAAACAGACCCTCTTATCCGGAGTCAATTTGTTTGAAGAATTAACAAAAGAAGAACTGATGGATGTCGATGCCATCAGTGAAATGAAAAAAGTGGGGAAGGGTGAAGTCATCCTTTCTCCTGAACATCCGGCTGAGCATTTATATATATTGAAAAAAGGTCAAATCCGATTATATCGGACAAGCAAAGAAGGGAAACAGTTCACCCTCGACATTTTAAAAGACGGGAATCTATTTGGTGAGGCCTCAACATTGACTTTGACGGATTATGAAATGTACGCGGAGGCAATGACAGATACATACGTTTGTCTGATGAGCCGGGAAGAGTTTGAGCGATTCATGGAAAAGTATCCGAAAGTCACTCTTCGTCTCGTTCAGTTGCTTTCAGCCAAGTTGAACGATTTTTACAAAATAAGTGAGAAGATTGCTTTAGGTGAGGTACGGGAGCGGATCCTTTATTTGCTGCTCATGCTCAGCGAAAAAAGCGGCCGCCGCCACCAGGAGTGGCAGACCATTGAGATGAAGTTGACTCATCAGGACATCGCGACGATGATCGGGGCGACAAGGGAAACGACAAGTGCGGAAATCAGTCGTTTAAAAAAGAAAGGGTATTTGAAAAAGGACCGAGTATTATCCATCCATGCAGAAAAAGCAAAAACCCATCTCGGCTTAGTGGTTACATAAGCCAAGGTGGGTTTTATTTTAATATCCGTTTAGCTTCCATAAACCGCTGGATTCCTGTAAACAATTCAACCGCAAAGAACAACAGCGTGGACCAGAAAAGGAATGAAGGGAATAAGAGCATCACACTGAACAGAACGAAGCCTTCCGTTCGCTCCGCAAGTCCTGCTTGATAATAAAAGGATTTGATTCCTGCCTTTTCTGATACGGCCCCTACGACTAAAAAGATCGTCATGGACACGATGATGGAAACGCTGAGAAGAAGAAGCGGCCATAAGACCTCTGGATGGACATAAGCAATGGCGATAATCATCCCGATTTCAACGACTCGGTCGAATGTAATATCCATCACGGTTCCGAAGGAGGAGGTTTTTGTATTTCTGGCCATCGTCCCATCAACGGCGTCTAAAAAACCGGAAAGCCATAAGAATACAACAGCTAAAATCGGAAAACCGAGCACATAAAGTGCACTTGTGGCAAGACCAACGAACAAGGCGAGCACTGTAATTTCGTTGGCCGTGCGACCTTTTTGCAGAAAGTAAGAAGCGGTACGTTCGATGGACGGCTGAACGAATTTTCTTGCGTGTGTATCGAGCATAAAAAACACCTGCTTTAGCAAATAATAACGACGTCTTGTTACCACTTTGCCCTATTTGGTCTCCCTTTAGACGATAGCACACGTTCCCTGGAAATAGAAAAAAACTGCTTCTTATGTAAGCCAGGTTACATTGGTGAGCACATGGGGTTTGTAAAAAATGTTCAGGGTGTATAGTATCCCTGTAACCAACACCAAGGAGGAAGCGGACATGTCAGAACATAAAGTATCAATCACGAGTAAGTCCCAAGGGATGAAAACAGAAATTGAGGCGGGAAAACATTCATTGACGATTGATGAACCGAAGCAAATGGGAGGAACAGATGAAGGTGCTGATCCTCTTGCAACGATGTTAGGTTCTCTCGCAGGATGTGAAACAGTTATTGCTCATATGGTCGCGAAGGAAATGTCGTTCGATCTCCAAAGTATTTCCTTTGATATCAATGGAACACTGGATATGCGCGGGTTAATGGGAACGGCGGATGTAAAGCCGTACTTTGATACGGTGTACATCAAAGCGGACGTAGAAACATCGGAATCTCAAGAGCGGATTGAAGAACTTCAGGAAATCGTCGATCAACGCTGTCCTGTTTTCACTACCCTGAAAGCGGCGGGAATCACACTAAATGTCGATTGGCAAAAAGCGTAACGAATGCGAAGAGGCTCCCACAAGGGCCTCTTTTTATGTTGGGAATTTCATTGGAAACGATGGAAAGAATTAATAATGAATCGCTCATTCCTCCTATGTTACCTTATTAGGGAACCAGATAAGGAGGTAGGTTTTAAATGTTCAAAAAATTCTTGCTGACAGGATTGGCAGCCGTAAGTTTGCTCGCTTTCTCCTTCCCTGTCGAAAGTTTTGCACATGCCAATACTCACACCGTCCAGAAGGGCGACTCTATTTATAAAATTGCTATGAAACATGGCGTTTCTGCTCAACAATTGCAGGCGATGAACGATAAAGAGAATGCAGAAATTTACCCTGGGGAGCAGTTACAGCTTCCTGTGGCTCTTAGTGCTTCTGAAAAAGATTTACTGGCCCGTCTAGTAGAAGCAGAGGCGAAGGGTGAAAGCTACGCTGGTAAAGTTGCGGTTGCCACGGTTGTTTTGAACCGTGTGGAAAGTGACCTTTTCCCAGATTCATTGAATGGCGTAGTCTATGACGGCATTCAGTTCTCTCCTGTTCTTAATGGTACGATCAATCAGCCGGCAGGCGCTGAGTCAAAACGTGCAGTTAACGAAGCTATCGCATATCAAGGGTATGACCGCGAGTCTCTATTTTTCTATAACCCTGATAAAGCGCAAAGTGACTATTTGAGCAGCAAAGAAGTAACTACGGTCATCGGCGACCATGTTTTCTTGAGATAAATCATCTGAACAAGCACCTTTTGTAGGTGCTTGTTTTTTTGTAACCTTTTTTACAATGGATCATACGAAGGCGAATAATGCTCCATATGCACGGGTTCATGACAATCTATTCCGTACTTAAAGAACAGTTGGTCAAAGAAGCGATATGGGAAAAAGGTAAAGGAGACTCCTAAACAGGAATCTCCTTTTTAAAATCTATACGGTTAACTCGCATCTTCTTCCTCATGAAACAGCTGGATCTTTCTTTTCTTCGTTCGCTTTTTGTACACACGGTTTACATAGTCATCTGTTAAAGCAGCGATTTCCTTGTGCAGGAACAGTAAAGGGATGATGTTCGTGAGCAGAACGAAGGCTAATATTAAGTCCAGGAACTGCCAGACGAATTGAAGCCCTCCAATCGCTCCTACAAATACGGCTACGATGTAGACGATCCGCATGATTTTGGCCGCACGTAAGCTGAACAGGTATTCCGCTTGTTTTTCCCCGTAAAAAACGAGGACGCCGATGGTCGTAATAACGAAAAAGAGTAAAAATACTGTGATGAAACTTCCTCCGAAAGCATCTCCGAATTCGGAGCCAATCGCCACGTTGATCATATTCGATGCATCACTACCACCGACTTCCTGCCATGCGCCGGTGACGAGGACGGTCAAACCAGACACGGTACAAATGAGAATGGTATCAACGAATACGCTGAAGATTCCCCATAACGCCTGGCGGGAGGGGTGATCTGTTTTTTGCTGCCGCGTGGGCAATCGATGCGGTTCCTAGACCTGCTTCATTAGAATAAAGACCGCGGGCAATCCCCCAGCGTAACCCTTGGGCAACGGCAGCGCCGGCAAAACCACCGGTAGCAGAAATAGGTGTAAAAGCGTGGGTGAAAATCAATCCGAATACATTTGGGATTTGATCGATGTTGGCAAAAATAACGTACAAACAGACAGCGAGGTAAATGATAACCATGCCTGGCACCATCTTATCGGTGACCTTGGCAATCCTTTTGATACCACCAAAAACGACGATGGCAATCGCTGCGCACATAACGATACCGGTAATTTCCACCGGCCAGCCGAAGGCACCTTGAGTTTGAGTAGCGATAGAATTGGATTGGACCATTGTACTCGGGATTAACTCAATCATTAGGAAGAATGCGAAGGCGGTGGAGACCCACTTCCAACCCAGGGGGCCTTTTTTATGTAATATTGCGGCCCTCCGACCCAAATGTTTTTGTCGTTCTTTTCCCTGTATTTCATGCCCAATAATATTTCACTATACTTTGTGGCCATTCCGATTAAAGCGACCAGCCACATCCAGAACAAAGCACCTGGTCCACCTAAAGAAATCGCTACGGGTACTCCGACGATGTTCGTTGCCCCTGCTGTAGAGGCTAATGCTGAAGTGAAGGCCTGGAATGGGGTGATGGTTCCTTTCTTTTTCGTTTTCTTGAAAATTTGCCCGATGGTTTGATGGAGAACGTGTCCAAAAAAGCGGAATTGGAAAAACTTAATTCGGAAGGTGAGGAAGATCCCACCCAGAATTAAAATGATCGCTAATGGATACGTCCATAAAAAGTCGGAAACCGTTGTGATCCCTTCTTTGATACTATTCCATAAATCTCCCAATGAAAGATCCCCTTTCGACATACTGTGAGATACCCATATATTCCCTTTACATAAAATGTTAAACACACAAACTGAGCAGGGTAGATGAGACTTAGGAGATAAAGCCATACACTAGAGAGATAGAGGAGGGATCAGGTGATTATTAGCGAAAAAGATTTTCAAGACCATTCCATGAGCAAGTTGATTAAAGGGGCAGTCGTGCCGCGTCCGATTGCCTGGGTCTCGACAATAAGCGAGGATGGCATACGAAATTTGGCTCCGTTCAGTTTTTTTACGGTGGCCTCCATGAATCCGATCACACTATGTTTTTCTGTAGGGAGTGCGGACAGAGATAAAGACACTTTGAAAAACATTAAAGAAACAAAGCAGTTTACGATCAATGTCGTTTCAGAATCTTTAGCTAATCAGATGCATGAAAGCAGTAAAAGGTATGGTCCTGATGTCGATGAGTTTGAGGTGGCAGGTACAGATTTCGAAGACGGGGATTTCGTTTCCGTACCAAGGGTGAAACAATCACCCGTTCACATGGAATGTAAGCTCGATCAAGTAATCGAAATCGGTGAAGGGAGTCTGGTTTTAGGGAGGCTGGTCGGCTACCATATCAAGGATGAAGTTTATATAGAAACAGACAAAGTGGACCCGCATGAGATGAAGCCTGTCGGAAGAATGGCAGGAGATTACAGCTACATCCGGGACTTTTTCTCACTTCCCAACGACGACCTTCCAAAATAAAAAGAAAAGCCGCAAGCCTTTGTTGAAGGCTCTGCGGCTTTTTTACATTTACTGGTGTACCAGGTCATACATTATTTGGTAATTCACTCCACCCGGGGTTTAGTTGGATCGCAGGTTGGATATTCGCCATTTGTGGTTTCTGCTAATTTGTACAGGTAGTAGCATTCTTCTCTTGCCATGTGGTCAGCCATGAGGGGGGGAGAAAGTTCCAAGTACGACCTCATTTATTTCCATCTCTTCTATTTCATCTAAAAATGTGCGGAAGAGTTTCATTTCTAGACCCACTTCATTGTTCAATTGTTTCAGGGCAGGAAAGGAGTGTTGATTTGTTCTTAGATACCCTTTCATCTCCACGGCTTTTATGTAGAACTGATCGAAATGCTTTCGGAAGGTATCACTTTTTTCTTTCAATCTTCTTCCCACAGCATCCATTTCATCATGGATGGCTCCTGCATGTTCTGAAGCATCCATCAACCACAGCATGTGGTGGTGCAGTTCATGAAATAACGGAGGAACATCCCCATTTCCTAAAAAACCAAGCACAAGCAAATACTCTTCTACTTCATTGACCATGTGGTTGAGGAAGGTCGGGCTTAAATGAATTTTTACTTCCCCAAAAAGAGTACGTTCAATCAGGTCGAGTTTAAACTTGTGAAACCTTCTTGTTTTTTCACCGACTTGCTTTGAAAAACCAGCCATGTCCTGAACTTGGCTACCACGAACTTTTTTTAAAAGATTATCCCATTGAGTGACATAATCCCGCGCTTGATTTAATGTTTCGTCTTCGGAGGTGTACAAAGAATCCCGGATAAAACGGGCGTGGTCTCCAAGGATTTGCAACCAGAACAGATGCTCAAAATTCGCTTGTTCTGCATAGTCCTTCACGTTCAATCACCCTCTTTTTTCTTAGGTCATCCCTTTCATCTTATTCACACTTTGTTTTTTTCATGAAAAGAGTCATGTTTTCTAGAGCAGAATTTGAGAGTCTTTGGAAAAAATAAAAAAAGGGCTTCTCAAATGGAAGATTCTCCTATATACTACTGTACTAGGAGTAATAATACAGTTAATACAGATAGAACACACCGTTGGAGGTGGCTGGATGTTTGAGTTGGACGTCAGGAGCAGAAAGCCGATTTACGAGCAGCTCGTGGAAAAGCTGAAGCAACTGATTATCAATGACGTTCTGAAAGAAGACGAAAAACTACCTTCTGTGAGGGAACTTGCCCAACAGTTGACGATCAATCCGAATACGATTCAGAAAGCGTATCGTGAGTTGGAGACGCAAGGATATATTTACTCGTTAAAGGGAAAGGGCAGCTTCGTGAATTCTTCTGGAAAAGTCGACAATGAAGAGGAGTTGAAAAAAGTGAGAGAAGAGTTAAAGAAGCTGTTTGCGGAAGCGATTTATTTAGGAATGACATCAGAAGAGATCGCAGCTCTTCTCCGTGAAGTTGAAGGAGGTCAGCGGGATGATTGAGGTCCATACGGTCAGCAAATCGTTTGATCGAACCAAGATTCTGAAGGATGTTTCTTTTCGTGTGAATAAGGGGTCCATATACGGTCTTCTTGGTTCCAATGGTGCAGGGAAAACCACATTAATGAGGATCCTTACTGGGATTCTCAAACAGAACAGTGGTCAGGTTCATATTTTGGAGGATGATGTGTTTGAGAATGAATCCGTCAAACAAAGGATGGTTTTCATCCCTGACAGTCTCTACTTTCTGCCACAGTACACGACCCGTCAGATGGCAGATTATAACCGGTCCATGTACGACAGTTGGAACGAAGAACGATATGAAAAATTAAAAAATGTCTTTCAACTGGATGAGAACAAGAAAATCAGTCAGTTTTCTAAAGGGATGCAGCGTCAAGTCGCCTTTTGGCTGGCGATGTCGGCAATGCCTGATGTTTTGATTCTCGATGAGCCATTCGATGGACTTGATGCTGTGATGAGGCAGAAAGTCCGGAACTTGATCATTCAGGATGTGGCTGAACGAGAGATGACCGTTTTAATTTCCTCCCACAACTTAAGAGAAGTCGAAGATATCTGTGACCATGTCGGAATTCTACATAAAGGAGAAATCCTCCTTGAACGTGATTTGGATGATTTGAAAGCCGATGTCCATAAAATCCAGGTCGCTTTCGATGATGATTCCTTCCATCCGGAGGAAGCAGATCTGGATATTCTTCACAAAGAAAAGCGGGGCAGTGTCTGGCTGCTGATTGTCCGAGGAAGGGAAGCTGACATTTCAACTGGAATCAAAAAACACCGCCCGCTCGTTTATGACAGGCTTCCACTTACGCTTGAGGAAATCTTTATCTATGAAATGGGAGGTGTAGGGTATGCGTTCGAAAACATCCTCGTTTAATAAAGAGATCATCAAGCAGGATTTCCGAAATGTCGGGTGGATCAGTATCATTTACTTTTTAGGGTTGTTTTTCATTGTTCCGATGCAGTTATTTATGGAATTCGGTAGAGACGAGCCACGTATCATAGATGATCGTGGGTTATTTGGCGGAATATTTGCTTATGAGCTTCAATCACTATTTTTAATCGTAATGCCAGTACTGATGGCGGTGTTTTTATTCCGGTATCTGCATGTGAAAGGGGCTTCAGATTTCGCTCACAGTTTCCCTATGAAGAGAGGGAAATTATTTCACCACCATATTCTATCCGGCATCATTCTATTAATCTTGCCAATTTTACTGAACTATTTGGTTCTCATGATTACGGCTGGAATAACGGATGTAGCAGATTACTATACCATTGGGAATGCTAGTTATTGGTTATGGCTGTTTACGACAATGAGTCTTCTTATTTTCTTAGCGGGCGTTTTTGTCGGAACTTTAACCGGGATATCCGCTGTACAAGGAGTTTTGACTTTCATTCTACTGTTTTTACCTGTGGGGTTATATGGGTTGATTGCTTTTCACCTAACCGCTTATATCAAAGGGTATTCAGGTGACATGGTACTAGATCGTTCCCTTCAGTATTTTTCACCACTGGTAGATCTATTGGAGTATCGAAACTATGGACCAGAGAAGGTTAGTGTTCCTGTTGAGATTCTGTCTCTATTCATTTATGGGGGCATAGCCATCCTCTTCTACTTTGCTTCCGTATGGCTTTATAAAAAACGGCCACTGGAAGCGGCGGGCCGTGCGTTAGCTGTACGCGCTTTGAACCCTGTTTTTATACTCGGGGTCACGTTCTGCTTCGCCTTATTCGGTGGCATGTATTTCAGTGTCGCGCAAAATACTTATAGCTGGATGATCACAGGCTATTTCATTGGTGGAACATTCGGTTATGCCGCAGCCTCCATGCTTCTTCAAAAAACTTGGAGAGTATTCAACTTTAAAAACTTGAAAGGGTGGCTGGGTTATGGTGCGGCTGCTGGCGTATTAATTGCTGCCATTCCACTTCTTTGGCAGAATTACGAATCCTATGTCCCTGAACAAAATGAAGTAGAAAAGGTCTACATCAGCAGTGGTTACTGGGAATATCAACAACTTGCTGATCAAGATCTTAAAATTCCTTACATTACTTCTGAAACGGCCATTCAATCCACGATTAATCTTCATGAGAAGCTGATTAAAGTGAGCGACCCTTTAAAGCGCGGGGAGGATTATTTCTTCTTTGCTTATCAACTGAAGGACGGCAGTGAAGTCTACCGTCAATATAGGATCGATGAAGAAAAAGTGAGAAATGAGAGAAAAACTGTTTATGAAACAGAGGAATACAAAAGTATTCAATACCCTGTATTTGAACTGAAGTCTTCAGAAATCAATCAGGTGTTCTTACATTCTTATTCAGGCGGAGAGGATTTGTACGATCCTGAAAGAATTTCTAGGTTTATGGAAATATTGAAACAGGACCTTGAACAATTGACATATGAAGAAATGATAGCTCCGAGAGGATTGAACTCCGGAGTAACCTTCACTGTAGATGGGACGAGAGACAATCCGTATTATGTGCAGCTTTATCCTTCCTATGAACGATCAATGGAATGGTTGAAGGAAGAAGGGTTGTACGACCAAGTGATGATCCAGCCGAAAGACATACAACGCGCTGAAGTTTATCGATGGCCAAAAGATCAAGACTATTTAAACAGTCGTGCCCGGTTTATATATGATCAAATGGAACGGGATGAGGTAGAACCTCTAGAGGTTATGGATCATGAGCAAATTGATTCTTTACTGCGAGCACAGGCACATAAAGAAGAAGGAGCTTATATCGTTGCTTTTTATTTTGATAAAAACGACCCTGAACCTTATGAAGTTTTAAGCTTCGATAAAGGTGACGCGCCGGACTTTATAAAGGAACACTTTGAATAAAGGGAGAGATACAGGAAGATGGACTTTTGTGAGATGTATGAACAGTATTATCATCGTGTTTATTACACAGCTTTAAAAGTGACAAAGAACCCTTGTTCAGCCGAAGATATCCTTCAAGAAACCTTTATAAAAGCGTACGATAAACTCGAGGGAATCCGTGAAGAAGGGAAGGTGGGGGCGTGGCTCTCCACCATCGCTCACCGGAAAGCAATCGATCTTTTACGTGTAATAAAGAAAAGAGGGCCGTTCTTTTGCCAATTGAAGAGGTTCCGGTACCTCAACCTTTCTATGAAAATGCGGATTCTGATGTTGAGCACATTTGTGAATGCCGTCATCTAGAAGAAGACATCAAGAAGCGGATCAGTACATTATCCCCTAAGCTTCGAGCCGTGTTTCAACTAAGTTACGATAAACAACTGCAGGAAAAGGAAATCGCCCAAACGCTTCAAATTACACAGGCGGCCGTCAAATCACGACTTCACCGGGCAAGGCAGGCCATAAAGGGGAAGCTGGGAAAAGAAAGCCACCATTGTTTTACAGCGTAATGAAAAAGCAGATCCTCAAAACGGAGGTTCTGCTTTTTTTGACGATGAATGTTATATTTTTTTGTATGATACTAGAGCAAGAAGGAGGTGGATGATTTGAAAAAAACGTATTTTTTGTATTGGATCCTTTTGTTGTTCCTGTTGATGGGGTGTCAAAGTAACCAACAGTCCCTGCCTTTACCTGAGAGGGAAGGGGACATTCACTTTCAAGCGTTTGTGGAGGAGGTTCCGACAGAAGGAGATGCTGATCCGGAATATCAACGTATGTATGATCTTGTAGCAAAAATGCAAGCGAATGAAGCCATCGACCTTACACAGGTGGATATTCAAGTGAAGAAAGAAACATCCATTCAAGCCCATGGAAAAGAAATCACAAACTTCCCGACTTTCTTTATCTTGGATCAAGAAGGAATTGTGTTGGAAACGACGAATTTGGATGAAGTAGCGGATTATATAGATCGTGCAGGCACAAAAGATTAAATAGAAAGGAGGGGAGATCGTGACCATTCTATCTTTTCTCGCTATTTTAGGGGTAGGGATTGGGGCAGGTTTCATTAACGTCATCGCAGGTGGAGGTTCGCTTTTAACCCTGCCCATCCTCATTTTCTTCGGCCTGCCTTCCGCTGTAGCCAATGGTACCAACCGGATTGCGTTGATGGCACAGAACATTGTCGCCATTATCTCTTATCGTAAAGACGGCTATTTTGATGGCAAGTTCAGTCTTCTACTAGCGATACCTGCTCTCATTGGTTCCATTGTTGGCGCACAAATTGCGGTGAATATCCCGGATGATCTATTCAACCGTATCCTATCGATTGTGATGATTGTAGTTTTAGTGATTATGATATGGAAACCTCATAAAAACTTGTCCGCAGCAAGCGGCCAGGACTCCCCGTTGAAAAAGATGGGTTTGGTTCTAATCTTCTTTATAATAGGTGTCTATGGAGGATTCATCCAAGCGGGGGTAGGTTTTGTGATCATAGCAGCGCTGACCTTAGTGACGGGTTTATCACTAGTGAAGATTAATAGTATTAAGGTTTTTGTCGTTGCGGTTTATACACTATCAGCCTTAGTGGTTTTCGTCATCAATGATCAAATCCATTGGGGATACGGAATTACACTGGCTGTTGGGACAAGCATCGGAGCGTTTTTAGGCAGTAAATTTGCGGTGAAGCACGGAGACAAATGGATTCAAAGGTTCCTGATCGTCGCCGTGATTGCCATGGCGATCCGATTATTCTTCTTTACATAAAAATGGTCTGCTGAAAGTACCTCTGCAAAATCCAAAATGGAGGGAGACATCGACTAGAACTCCTATAATAAGAGGATTTCCCACTCCAACTAGCGAATAGTTACGTATCACTGGTAGGGAGTGAAGAATTGTGCTTAATAAAGTAGGTCAAATTATGGTGTATGTGAAGGACCAGGATGAAGCCGTAAATTTTTGGACAGAGAAACTAGGGTTCGTGGTGATTTCCGAAGAGAATAATGGGGAAGGGATGAGATGGATTGAGGTTGCTCCCAAGGAGGGTGTGGAAACATCCATTGTCCTTCACAATAAAGATGTGGTTGCAAAGATGTCTCCAGACCTCAACCTTGATCCACCTTCCTTAATGTTTTTCACGGATCATTTTGAGCAGCTTCATCGGGAGTTGTTAAATAAAAAAGTGACCGTAGGAGAAATTGTTCAAATGCCGACGGGCCGGGTATTTAACTTTGCGGACAATGAAGATCAGTACTTTGCTGTCATGGAAAATAAGTAAAAGGGAATTGTAATGGGATCATAGAGAAATTAAAAAAAGACCAGAGTTTTCTGGTCTTTTTTTAATTATAAAGCTGGCGTTGGTGTTGGCTCTGCGTAGCCATTTTCGTAGGTGGAGTCGATCTTTTCACGAATTTCTTTTATAGATTTGCCATCCTGATAATCAATGATCGATTGTGCGGCAATCTCCATACAAACACCGCATTTTGTGCCGTGGTCATCCCAGACAATGCTGCCATCTCCATTGGTTTTGTTTACAAAGCAGTCATAGTTGTCCCGGTGTCCTACACTCTCCCCGCATCCGCAGTAGCAAGGGATATTCTCAAGCAACTCTTGGCTCTGGGCGGCAGCCATATAGATGTCGTGCATTTCCTGTGGTTTCTCATCCATGAATGATGGAAGTGTCGTCACAGAGGCGGTCTCTTCTCTAATGTCGCCA
Source organism: Halobacillus litoralis (assembly GCF_020524085.2). NCBI lineage: Bacteria > Bacillati > Bacillota > Bacilli > Caryophanales > Bacillaceae > Halobacillus > Halobacillus litoralis. The sequence continues at coordinate 671,338 of NZ_CP129016.1, read as the reverse complement.
TTAACGTGTTCGATATGTGCTTCCTCTTCGGATTCCGAAGAGCATCCGGATAGCGCGGTACCGATCAAAAGTGTAAGGATTAGGAATAAAGTTTTTTTCATAAAAAGGCACCCTCTTCATATTGATAGTTTCATCATAAAGAGGGCGTCATGAAGTTTCAATGCTTTTCTATAAAGTTCGTTGATCAGTCACATTTATTTTCCGAACGAAGATAGGAATTTTACGCGGTCGCCCATAGGAGGAACGTTGTCATCGACGAGAGCTACTTCCAAGACGGCAGGCCCTTCGGTGTTTAGTATCGCTAATAAGTTCTCGTCATTGAGATCTTCCATGGATTCAATGCGTGCATTTGGCACCCCGAGTGATGCCGCCATCTGGGAGATGTTGACTTCTTCTTGTCCAAAGCGCTTATGGGCGCGTTTGTATTGAAGTGTATGTCCATGATGAACCATGCCGAGTCTTGAGTTGTTCATGACGATAAATAGAACAGGGATGTCATATTCTTTCGCTGTCAGAAGTTCCATGCCGTGCATGAAGAAACAGCCGTCCCCTGTAATGCTTACGGTTGGACGTTCTGGGTCTGCAAGTTTTGCTCCGATGGCACTTCCGATTCCACTTCCCATCGCTCCAAAATGAACGTTGATATCAAAGGAATCTTCACTTTTCACCCTCATATAGTGGACGACGTATGCCATAAATTCACCGATGTCGATTGTGAAACGAGTATCCTCAGGAAGCTTTTCCTGCAAGGACCATAAGACGTTTTGCGAATTAAACTCTTCGGTAACGTCTGGAACTGCGTGATCCAAAGCAGGGAGGGGTGCCCGCTTAACGCCTAACCCGTTTAAGGCTGTGATTAAAGAAGAAACCGTTACATCGATGTCTCCATGAAGCGGCTGGTCGACGGGGTATTTTCTGTTGAAAACGGTCGCATCATAATCCACTTGAATAAATGTCCGGTTCTTTGTGATATTTGGGTTCCAATTGTTCGTGGCTGTTTCCCCAAGACTTGATCCGAGCACAAGCACCGTTTCTTCTTTTCCATGATTAATTAGATCGGAAGCCTCTTCATGTCCGGCAAAACCGAAGATTCCTCTCTTCAAAGGGTGGTTGTCTGGTATGAACCCTTTGGCTTGAGGACTTGTGACAATCGGCCAGTTTAAGGTTTCGGCCAGTTCAAGAACATCATCCACAGCCCCGCGAATCCCTTGTCCTACGAATAGGAAGCCACTTTCACTTGATGCGAGTGTCTTGGCTGTTTCCAAGACAACTTCATCTGTTGGAAGCAATGGCGTTCGTTGGGGGAATGTCGGAATGGCTGGTTCTAGAATATCGGTCAGTTGAACATCAATCGGCATGGCGATGTGGACGGGACCAGGGACTCCTGTCATAGCGATCTCTACGGCTTTATGAATTTCCGGAAGCAGGTCTTCTGCACGGTCGACTCTCTGACTGTATTTCGTAACAGAGTGGTAAAGCGGGTCGGCATGTAATTCTTGAGAAGCGTTCAAACCAACAGTGTCTACAGGAACCGCTCCTGTCAAAAATAGCACAGGGAGATGTTCACGCATTGCATTGGCTGCCCCTGTCACAAGATTTGTTCCTCCTGGTCCACTGCTTCCGATACAAACACTGAGGGAGTTTGAATACTTTGCATAAGCAGTTGCCATATAAGACGCGGCTCCTTCATGTTTGGTCACGATCGGTGTGATCGAAGGAGTGTCGTAAAGTTCATCAAAAAAAAGCATTCACAGACCCTGCGGGTATTCCGAATATATAAGATACCTCTCCAGCAACAAAGTAATCCAACACAGCGCGAACAGATTTCATAGTCTTATCCCCTTTTTATGAATGATTTTAGAAAGTGATCTTGAAATGTTTCCGCTTGTAGCGGATGACTGTAATAAAATCCTTGGATCCAATGGCACCCATGCTCTGCAAGGAAAGCGGCCTGATCAGCTTTTTCAACCCCTTCTGCAATCACGTTGAGCTGCAGGCTGTCAGCAAGGGTAATGATGGTTTTAGTAATGGCCGCATTGTTCCGATTTGTTGTCACATCATTAATGAAAGATTTGTCGATTTTTAATGTATCGACAGGGAAATCTTTTAAATAGCCAAGGGAAGAATAGCCGGTTCCGAAATCATCAATGGAAATTTGGACACCGAGTTCTTTTAATTGGCTGATCGTTTTTAATGTGTGCTCCGTATTATGAATGATTAAATTCTCCGTTAGTTCAAGCTCAAGGTGCTTAGCAGGTAGGGCGGTTTCTTCTAATATCTCAGCCACCTTAAGCACAAGATTCTGTTGATTGAATTGTTGAGGAGATAAATTAGCGGATACGATCAATTCCGAATAACCGGAAGTAACCCATTGTTTCATTTGCTGACAAGCTTCTCGTATGACCCATTCTCCAAGATTTGTAATAAGGCCGGTTTCCTCTGCGAGAGGAATGAAGTGGCCGGGAGGGAGGGTGCCGAGCTGTGGGTGATTCCACCGGATCAGCGACTCCATACCAATGAGCTTATCTGTGCGTACATCAAATTTTGGTTGATAATACAGTTCAAATTCATCATTTTTTTGTAATGCTTTGAAAAGGTCATTCTCAAGCTGAATCTGTTCAAAAGTTCGGCTCTCAATTTCTGGTGAAAATAGCTGATATTGATTACCAGCCAGGTCTTTTGCTTTGTACATCGCGACATCCGCATGTTTAATCAACGTCTCAGCTGTGTCCCCGTTCTTAGGGTAAAGACTGATCCCGATACTTGTTTTGATGGATATTTCATGATCCCCGATCACAAAAGGAGCATTGAAGGCTTCAAGTATTCTATTCGCACATTTCACGGCTCCTTCTTCCCGCTCGATCGTCGGAAGGAGAATGATAAACTCGTCCCCGCCTTGTCTTGAGACGGTCGCTCCGTTGGGGACTGCTTTTTGGAGACGTTCTGCCACATTCAGCAGGACCTTGTCCCCGAAACTATGGCCGAATGTATCATTGATTTTCTTGAAGCGATCAAGATCAAGGAAAAGAATGGCGATCGGTTTATCTGTCAGTTCCGCATATTGAAGAGCTTGATTGAGTCGATCCCGGAACAGCACACGGTTCGGTACATTGGTGACGCTGTCATAATAAGCGTGGTATTTAATTTTTTCTTCCATTTGTTTTCTCGTGGTTACATCTTTAAAAGTGACGACATAACCCGTGGTAAGGTCGTTCTCCAATTTAGGAGTGATGACGTATTCCACGGGGAAAGTACCCCCGGACTTTTTAAAGAAAAAGTGATCTTTATCTGTATGCCCGTCCTTTTGTTCGTAATGTTCCAAGAATGTTTTTTGATCATCGAAGATATGGAAATAAGGAGCGCCTATGATTTCTTTCTCATTATCATAACCCAACAACTCGGTTGCGGAAGGATTGGCGAAGGTGATATGCCCATCCAGGTCAATTCCGAAAATTCCTTCTCCCGCAGAATTCAGAATCAAGTCTTTTTCGCGACTGATCTGGGTCAGTTCAGAAATGGCTTCTTCCAGCTCATCATTCTTCTCAATCAATTCCGATGTGCGGTCCTGTATAATCATTTCCTGCTTCTCCATATAGAGCAGGTTGAAAAGGACGGGAGCGGTTGTATCTACAATCGATTCAGCCAATTGTCGGGCAGAGTCGGAGTAGACTTGACCGGATTCTTTCAAGTTCACGATGGCAATCGCACCAAGCACTTCTCCAAGCGAGACGAGAGGAATCATATATAAGCTTTTCATTCCAAACTTTTCGCAGATCTCCTTGTTCGTCCGGTGATCTTCAAAAACATCCGGGACTAGAATGGATGTCTTCGTATTAATCACTTCTTGAAAAACAGGATCCTCCCTATGGTTAAACTGGGCTTTCTGATGGGTTTCTTTCCAATCTTCTTCTGTCCACTCACTTTCTTTACTGAGGCTGGCAGGCTTTAATTTGTATTCTGCAATGGGGTCAATGAAGTGGGCCCCAATATTCGGATTATCGAGGACTTGTCCTAAATAATAGAAGCATTTGTCCAGCGCTTCTTGTAAAGAGGAACATAAGGAAAGGTCACGGGTGACATTGAGCAGCAGTTGCTTTTCGCTGATCAATTTCTCTTTACGTGTCAGATTGTTTGCATTTCTGATCGCAACAGCGGCCATATTGACGTATGCTTTCACGGATTCGATTTCTGATTCTGTCAAATTCATTGGTGTCCCATAATCAAACAAAAACACGAGGCCGTAAAGCTCATTTTCATAAGAAATCGGTGCGACGAGCAGTGAATTAATTTTAAACGCTTGTATAGCCCGTTGATCTGGACGATCATCCTTGGATGTATCCGGTATGTATATGGTTTTTCTTGTTTCGATGACCTCTTTAGCGAGGAGGTCATACTCCGGGTCAACGATGTGCATATCAAGTGTCATTCCATTGATCAAGGCCGGTTTTCCGACATAGCCTTGATAAGTACCATCCTCTCGCGGCAGATAAATGCCGACAGAATCGCACCGCATAATTTCTTCAGATATGGCTGTGACCACGTGTTCTAATACATCGCGTAAATCATGCTCGGTATTGATGAGCTGTGTGATTTGTGCGAGACGAGAATATCTAGTTTGTTCTTCAGCCATTGAAAAACCTCCATAGTTGTCATATTTTGATAAAGTTCGACTATTATAACGAACTTCCTGCATTTGAAGCGTAAATTTTACAAAAAAACAAAGAAACAGGCACAAAAGGGGGCTTTTGCGCCTGTTTTCTTACAATAAATTCAAAATGACGCCGGCACCGACACCAATCAAAACGATGGCTCAGGCTGGGACTTTGAAGAAGTGTAAAAGAGCGAAAAGAATGGCAGCAAGAGCAAAGTCGGCTCCATCTATAATTGAACTTTTCAACACAGGATCATAAAAAGCAGCAAGTAGAATGCCGACAACACTTGCGTTCACTCCTGTAAGGACGCCCTAGAAAGCTGGACGCTTCCTTAATTCATTCAAAAATGGCAGAGCGGCTATCAAAAACAAGAAGGAGGGCAGGAAAATACCTGCGGTTGCCACGATGGCCCCTGCAATACCATCAATCATTGTTCCGAGGTAACTTGAGAATGTGAACAATGGTCCCGGAACCGCTTGTGCCATTCCATAACCAGCAAGGAATTCATTCGCCGTCAGCCATCCGGTCGGTACCACTTCACGTTCAAGCATCGGTAAGACGACATGACCGCCGCCAAATACGAGGGAACCGACACGGAAGAACGTATCGAATAGTTGAATCAGCATGCTTTCGGTGTTTCTTGCAAGAATCGGTAAAAAGGCAAGAAGAGCGACCAATACGCCTAGAGAAGCGACACCGACTTTTTTTCGAAAACGTCACAGGGAAGGGCTGGATTTTAGATTCCACCATACTTGAAAACATTTTCCAACCGAATAACCCAGCAGCGAGAATGATTAATAACTGCATCCAGGCAGATGGATAAAGAAGTAATATAAGGGCGGACACCAACGCTATGGCAATCCGAGGACGATCCGGCGTCAGCTTTTTTTCCAAGACCAATCAATGCATGCAGGACGACAGCTGCTGCTACGACCTTCAAGCTGTGAATAAAGTTCGCATCTGCGAGATCGAACGATTGATATAACAGAGCAAAAAGAACGAGAACGATAATCGATGGTACCGTAAAACCGATCCAAGAGATGATTCCGCCGAGCAATCCACCACGTAGCATACCAATGGCAATTCCAACCTGACTGCTCGCGGGTCCAGGGAGAAATTGGCACAGGGCGATGATGTCCGCATATGTTTTATCATCGAGCCATTTTTTTCTATCGATATACTCATCCTTGAAGTAAGCCAGGTGGGCCACAGGACCACCGAATGAAGTAAACCCAAGCTTTGTTGATGCTTTAAATATTTCCAAGAGAGAACCTTTTGGTTTACTCATGATCGAAATTCCTCCAATCTTTTCCTAGTATTTCTTCCGCCAGTTCACGGACTTGTTCTCTACCTTCAGCAAGCACTTCTCTGCCTTTATCCGTAATGACGTAATATTTTCTAATCTTTCCTTCCACTTTTTCTTCGTATTTCTCAAGCAATTCCTCTTTGTGGAGCTGTTTCAGGGTAGGATAGAGGGTTCCTGGGCTGATGTCATATCCGTGGGAAGCAAGCTCTTCCATAAGAAACGCTCCATAGATGGGTTCAATGCTTGCGTGATAGAGAATGTGGATTTTAATTGATCCTAAGAAAAAATCTCTGAGCACGGGAAGCACCTCCTATATCGAATTCCGATATCAATATACGATATTGCGGAAGGAAAGACAATAAAAAACGCGCAAACTTTACGAAGTTTGCGCGAATCTTTACGTTCTATTTACTTAACGTGTCTACCATTTGATCGATACTCATCTCATGGGCGATTACACCGTCAATCGTCCAGTGACTCGGATCGTTTACCTCGTACACCTGACCGTTTTGAGAAGCAGGGGTGTTCTGCCATACGGAGCTGTTTTCAAGAATTTCGAAGCCAGGCTCGCCTTCATTCCCGATGAGGAATACGTGATCCGCATCCAACTCCCCAAGTTTTTCAAGAGCAACAGGATTCCATTGTTCGCCTTCTTCAGGAAGACTTTGCAGGAATTCCGGTTTAGCGATTCCCATTTCATTGTAGAAAATTTCTGCGCCATAACGGTTTTCATCAAAAACATAGAACTGCTCGCCCATCGTCCAGACAAACGCGACGGATTCATCCCCGATGTTTTCTTTGATTGTTGCAGAGGCTTCTTCTACTTTTTGGTCAAAGTCTGACAGCACTTGTTCCGCTTCGTCCTGTTTGTTCAGGATTTCTCCCATCGTTGTCAGCTGTTTCCTCCAATCGGCACCTGTTTCCTCATCGAACACGTACGTTTTAGCAATGCTGGAATAGTCTTCGTAGCTTCCGTTCTGTAAAGCGGAAGGGGCACTAAAAATAATGAGATCAGGGTTTTGTTCAATGGCTTGTTCCACAGGGAGATCCCAGCCGACTTTCGGTACGCCTTCAAGCTGTGGCTGCAAATAATTCAGAACCGTTTCACCGATGGACCATTGGGCGACGGGCTTTTCTCCTAAAGCCACAAGTGAATCTTCTAAATAAGGAGCAAGAATGCGCTCAGGCTTCTCTTCAAGGGTAATCTCGCCCATCGCATGTGTAAGCGTGCGTTCGCTCGTTTCCTCATTTGTGGGTTCATCAGACTCGTTACTTGTGGATGATGTATCTTCACCGTCACTGCTGCATCCTGTAGCTAATAGAACGAGCAGCAGTAAACCGGTTATGTAAAGGGTTACTTTTTTCGACATTTATTTGTTCCTCCTAAGAAATGTGTGATAAGATAATGATAATCATTATCATTGGATGTGTCAATTCATTATAGTAGATACATAGGTAGAGAGGGTCGCTGGCTGTGGAAGAACGAACGAGAGAAGCAAATAAAGAGTGGAATGAAGTAACGAGAAAAGTATGGCGTGCCGCCTTTCTATTTACAGGCGGCATGATTCTATTAGCTGTCACGATGGCCTTATCGATTGCTGTCGGAGTGACTGATATTTCCATTGGTACGGTTTGGGAATCGATGTTCGCTTTTGCTCCGGAGTCAACGAGCCATGCCGTCATTCGCGAACTGCGCATGCCGCGGGCTATAGCAGGAGCCCTTGTCGGTGCGTTTTTAGCTGTGTCGGGTGCGGTCATGCAGGGTCTGACGAGAAACCCTCTTGCTTCTCCGTCCATTATGGGGGTCACGCACGGTGCGGCGTTTGCTTTAATTTTGACGATCGTCTTTTTCCCTGCCGTCAGTAACATCGGAATGACAGCTGCCGCTTTTGTTGGCGCAGGGCTCGGGGTCATTCTTGTTTTTGCAGTCGGCTCCTTTTCCAAAGGTGGTCTGACACCGGCAAAGTTAGCTCTTGCTGGTGTCGCTATCGGTGGTATGCTCAGTTCTCTTTCATCGGCCATTTCTTTACACTTTCAGGTAGCAAAACAAATGAGCTTCTGGTATGCCGGGGGATTAGCCGCAACGGATTGGGTTTCTGTCCAAATCCTGCTGGTCGCAGGAGCGGTCGGGTTGACCTTGGCTGTTTTAATTTCTAAATCTGTTACGATTTTAAGTCTCGGGGATGAGGTTTCTAAAGGCCTTGGTCAAAATACATTCCTTGTTAAAGCTCTCGGCGTCATCGTTGTTTTCGTTTTAACTGGCGCGGCTGTTTCTGTTGCTGGGACAGTCGGTTTCATCGGTCTTGTTATTCCTCACGTCGCTCGTTTTTTCGTGGGATCTGACTACAGGCTGATTATCCCCGTCTCGGCAGTGCTCGGAAGCTTGCTGCTCGTGCTGTCGGATATAGGGGCGAGGCTGGTCAACGCTCCTTATGAAACACCGGTCGGAGCGATAACGGCATGTATTGGAGTCCCATTTTTCCTTTACCTTGCTCGTGGTGAAGGGAGGGGGTCCTTATGAAAAAGAGACGTTTTTCGTTTGTGATGGCCGTGCTGTTTCTATTCCTAAGCTTTATGGTCCTCATCAGTTTAAATATGGGTGTCGTTAACATCGCCCCTCTGGACGTTCTGAAGACATTCATCGGACAAGGAACCGACCGCCATGAATTGGTGCTTTTCAATTTCAGGCTTCCGTCCATGGTTCTTGCGTTATTTGTCGGTGCAGGCCTTGCTGTTTCCGGGGCGATTCTCCAGGGAGTCACGCAAAACGATCTTGCCGACCCTGGCATTCTAGGAATTAATACAGGCGCAGGATTTGCCGTCATTTTATATATTTTCTTTTTTCAACAGTCGATGGCGATGGTGAGTGGAGTCGGTATTTACATCTTGCCGTTGTTTGCCCTCATCGGTGCGTTCCTCGCAGCTTTCCTTGTGTATGCGCTCGCTTGGAAAAAAGGGGTCAACCCGATCCGTCTTATCCTTGTCGGAATCGGTGTGAACGCAGGTTTCAGTGCTGTCCTCATCATTTTTCAAGTAAAAATGAACCCACAGGATTTCAATCAGGCGCTCGTCTGGTTAGCGGGGGATTTGTGGATGGGAAATTGGAATCTCGTGCTGGTCATTGTACCGCCTATCATTTTGATGATCGGTTGGACAATCTATAAATCCCGTACGCTGAACGTTATGAATTTAGGAGATTCGATGTCGATGGGACTCGGTATTCAAGTGGAAAAAGCACGTCGTACGTTCTTGCTGCTTGCTGTCGGTCTGGCTGGTTTATCTGTGGCGGCAGGGGGTGGAATCGCCTTCCTTGGGCTTGTTGCTCCGCATATTGCCCGCAGAATTGTAGGCCCCGGGCATCAACGGATGATTCCCGCTGCTGCATTGATCGGAGCGATATTTTTAGTCGTGGCTGATACGATTGGAAAGAATATCATCGCCCCTGCAGAGATTCCTGTGGGGATCGTCGTTTCGATTGTCAGCACCCCGTATTTTGTCTATTTATTAATGAAAACCCAATAGAAAAAGGAGTTCACGTCCATGGAAGAGTTATACGATGTAACCGTAATTGGTGGAGGAACCACAGGTTTATACGCTGCTTTTTATAGTGGAATGAGAGATTTAAAGACAAAAGTCATCGAGTACCAGCCTCAGGTCGGAGGCAAAGTTTCCTTTTTCTATCCGGAGAAAGAAATCTATGACGTGGGCGGATTCCCGGGCATTACTGGTGAAGAACTAGTCGCGAATGTTAAAGAACAGGCGGAGATGATCGATCCTGCTTTAGTGACGGGTGTGAAAGTGACATCTTTTGAGAAAAAGGAAGACGGAACCTTATTGTTGGAAACAGATGACGGCCAATCGCATTATACGAAAACAGTGATTGTTGCTTCAGGTCTTGGAACGTTTGATATGCAGCCGCTAGAAGTGAAAGGCAGTGAGTATTACGACGGAAAGCAGATTCACTACACCATTCAAAACCTCGAACAGTATAGAGGCCGGAAAGTTGCGGTCGTCTCGCAAAACCGCGTCGGTATCGATTGGTCGCTCGCGCTCGAAGGGGTTGCAGACGAAGTCCACCTTCTGAATCGCGGCGATGAGTTCAAAGCGGTTTATGAACAGGATGTGGAGAAGGTCGAGGCGTCCTCTGTTCACATTCATAAAAATAAGAAGATTGAAGAGCTGCGAGGCGAAGATGATTTGAAAGAAGCGGTTCTTCAAGACGGTTCGGTGCTCGAGGTCGATCATATCCTCGTGTACGAAGGCTTACAAATTGATAAGAGCTTATATGACGAATGGGGATTGGAAACGGATAAAGGGAGAATCCCCGTTTCAACAGATATGTGTGCCAATATGGAAGGGGTATTCGTCGCAGGAGACGCGGCTGTTTACCCAGCGAAAACGATGCTCATTGCTTCTGGATTCAATGAAGCGATGGCAGCGGTGAACAGTGCCGCCAAGCATTTGGATCCAAAAGCAAAGTCGCAAGTTTATAGTACAGTGATCTATAAGCATAAATAAGAAAAACGCCGAACGCAGCAGGTGCTGTCGTTCGGCGTTTTTTATAATAGGGGGCGGCTGAATGGCCAGATGCTAATAAAAATGAGAAAGCCGCTAATAAGTTTTCCAGAGGATATTGATAAAAGCGACCAACTCACTGATCAATCACTAAAAGCCACCGATAAAAGCTTGAAACCTACTGATAAATGGCCAAAACCTACCGTTAAATGCTCCGAAGTCACTGATAAACTTCCACCGCTAAACCATCACATCACATTGAAGTAACGCGCTTCCGGATGGGCGAAAACCATTGCCGTGACCGACGCTTCCGGCTCCATCATGCATTCCTCGGTAAGCTCGATGCCGATTTCATCTGGCCGGATGAGCTCGAACAATTTTTTCTGATCCTCAAGCTCAGGGCAGGCCGGGTAACCGAAAGAGTAACGCTGACCTTGATACTTAGCCGAAAAGCGTTCCTGCATCGTGAAGTCCGTGGGGTCAGGGAACCCCCATTTGTCGCGGATTTTCTGATGGATCTGCTCGGCGAGACCTTCTGCAGTTTCGAGGGCAAGCGCCTGGAGGGCATGGCTTTCTAAGTAGTGTCCCTGGTCTTTCAGTTCCACCGAACGTTTGCGGATGCCTTTTCCAGCCGTAACCGCAAAGAATCCGACATAGTCCATTTCGCCGCTTTCGACAGAACGCAAGTAGTCTGCTAAACAGAGAAACGGTTCTTTGTTTTGTCGAGGGAAGGTGAACCGCTCAATGACCGTCTGGTGATCTCGTGGATCATAAATGAGAACGTCCTCGCCGTCGGACTGGGCGGGGAAGAAGCGATACATGGCGGAGGGCTGGATCCATCCTTCCACTTTCGCGCGTGTGAGCAACCCATCGACGACACTTTTCAGGTGAACAGCTTTCTCGTTTCCTTCCGCGAGCAGTTTATCGAATTTCCCTTTTAGACCTAGATGGTGTCCTATGAGCATTTGCATGTTGATGTATGGTTCAATATGGGCGACCGGGTGGTCCCGGATCATGTGTTTATCGAGATCATGCGGTTTGAACACGGGCACTGTTGTGGACACCGTCGATTTTGTTTTCACAGCCACAGCGGTTCCGCCACGGTCTGTCGGAGCGGTACTCGCCGCACGGGTAAGAGCAGCCGTTCGTTTTTCTCCTTGTTCTTGTAAAAATTGTTCCCGCTGCTCATCGTTGCTAAGCTGATTGGAAATCGAAAGGCCATCCATCGCATCTTTCGCATACAGAACAGGGCCGTCATATTCGGGCGAAATTTTCGTGTGCGTAAACTTCCGTGATAACGCAGCTCCGCCAACGAGAATTGGAAGAGAGATGCCCTGCTGTTTCAAGTCCTGAGCGGTCAGCACCATCTGCTGGGCGGATTTTACGAGCAATCCGGATAGTCCAACAATGGTCGGCTGTTCCTTTTTGATCTGCTGAATCAGTTCGGCAGACGTCACTTTAATCCCCAAGTCGACGACTTCAAAGCCGTTGTTGCTCAAAATGATTTCCACCAGGTTTTTGCCAATGTCATGCACATCGCCTTTTACCGTGGCAAGGAGGACTTTTCCTTTTTTATTTGACGTATCATCTGCTTCCATGTGAGGTTCCAAGTAAGCGACCGATGTTTTCATGACCTCCGCGCTCTGTAAAACCTCTGCTACGATCAGCTGGTTGTCGTTGAATAAACGGCCAACCTCAGCCATGCCGTCCATCAAGGGCCCGTTAATGATGGCGAGTGGCGCATCGTATTCCGACAGGGCCTTCTCCAAGTCCGGCAGCAATCCTTCCTTTGTACCTTCTACAACGTAATGAGCGAGGCGCTCAGCAAGAGTCATCGTCGATGTCGGCACTTTGGTTTCTTTTTTCTTTCCCCTGTAAAAAGCAGTGAAAGAAGCGAGCGTTTCATCATCTGTTTTGAAAAGCAGCTCAACCGCCAAATCAATTTCTTTCTGATCGATGGAGGCATAGCGCTCAAGCTTTTCAGTGTTGACGATGGCATAGTCGAGTCCTGCTTTCGTACAGTGGTACAAATAAACGGCGTTTAAAACTTCCCGGCCGACCGGAGGGAGACCGAAGGAGACATTACTGACTCCAAGGACCGTCTGACAGAGCGGCAGGTGCTCTTTGATCATCCGAATGCCTTCGATCGTCGCTTCCGCTGAACCGATATACTGCTCATCTCCTGTGCCGACAGGAAAGACGAGCGGATCGAAAATAATATCCTGTGGGTTGATGTTGTACTCTTCTACAAGAATATCGTGGGACCGTTTAGCAATTTCAAGCTTTCTTTCTGCCGTTACGGCCATCCCTTCTTCATCGATTGTTCCGACGACGAGGGCCGCTCCGTATTGTTTGACGAGCGGAAGCACTTCTTTAAAGCGTTCTTCCCCGTCTTCTAAATTGATGGAGTTGATGATGACTTTTCCTTGAGAATACGTGAGCGCTTTTTCAATGACGTCAACGTCGGTCGAGTCGATGACGAGTGGTACTTTGACTTTGTTGACGACCTGTTTTATAAAAGCTTCCATGTCTTCAATCTCATCCCGATCCGGGTCGGCGAGGCAGATGTCGATGACCTGCGCGCCTTTTTTTACTTGGGCACGAGCGATTTCGGACGCTTCTTCAAATTTCCCTTCAGCAATCAAGCGCTTGAATTTCCGGGAACCGATGACATTTGTCCGCTCACCGACAAGGATCGGGCGATCACCGGGGTCATCGTAAATCAATGGTTCGATGCCGGAAACAGCATGGGCATGGCCGGAAGGTGCTACCCGCGGCTTGAAACCTTTGACCGCTTCCGCAATGGCACGGATATGATCCGGAGTCGTCCCGCAGCAGCCACCGACAACATTCAGCCAGCCTTTTTCAGCAAAACCAGCGACCTTAGCAGCGAGTGATTCTGGTGTTTCGTGATAATTGCCCTCTTCATCTGGAAGGCCAGCGTTCGGATAACAGCTGACGGCGGACGTTGCGAGACCTGATAATGATCGCAGGTGATCTCGCATAAACTCAGGCCCAGTCGCACAGTTCAGTCCGACTACGCTTGGGGTCATATGTTCAAGCGAAAGATAGAAGGCTTCGATACTCTGCCCGGCGAGTGTCGTCCCCATCGGTTCGATCGTACCGGAAACAATCAGGGGCAGATCTTTTCCCAGTTCTTCTTTGGCACGAGTAATGCCGAGGAAAGCGGCTTTAACGTTGAGCATATCTTGGGACGTCTCTAATAAAAGAAGATCGACGCCACCTGTGATGAGCCCCCGCGCTTGTTCTTCATAGGCTTTGGCCAATGCTTCAAAAGTCGTTCCGCCGGTTACAGAAAGAGTTTTCGTTGTCGGTCCCATGGCACCAGCGACGAAACGCGGACGGCCCGGTGTATAGAAGCGGGCAGCGGCATTTTTTGCAATCTTAGCAGCTTCGATATTGATCTCTACTGCCAAATGACCAAGGTTGTATTCGTCCAGGACGAGGTCAGTCGCCCCGAATGTATTGGTTTCAATGATATCCGCTCCTGCTTCAAGATAGCGGGAGTGAATCGTATCGATCAGGTCAGGATAAGTCAGGTTTAAGTATTCGTTACACCCATCGTATTCTTCTCCGCCGAAATCATCAGGGGAGAGGTTGGCTACCTGCAGCATCGTCCCCATAGCACCATCGAGAATGAGAATGCGTTCTTTGAGTTGTTCGTTAAACGATGTGGATGCCATTGGAAATCTTCCTTTCTTGTTCTGCCGTTTGCTTTTGAATATAGTGCGTCAATTCAACGGTCATTTCATACCGCAAAAATGGTGTAATTAAATAGATGCCATTGAATAGGTCGAGGGCTGTATCGATGAGGGATTTCGAAATGCTTAGACCTTCCGCCTGTGCTTGTTCCCTGTCTGAACCGGCAAGCTCCATTTTTTCCAGTATCTCAGGAGCAAGCGTGATTCCAGGTACTTCGTTGTGTAAAAATTCCGCGTTCCGAGCGCTTGTCAGTGGCATGATTCCAATATAAATTGGTGCATCGATATGTTTGGTTGCTTGATAAACTTCTAGGATCTGTTTTTCATTAAAAACAGGCTGACTGATGAAGTAATCAGCTCCGTATTTGATTTTCTTCTCCATTCGTCCAACCGCACGGTTCAAGTTGCGCACATTCGGGTTGAACGCAGCGGCTACAGAGAAGGAAGTACTTTCCCCTAAATTCTTTCCGGAAAAAGAAATTCCTTTGTTCATTTGCTTGATGTAATGGATTAAATCAAAAGAGTTCAAATCATAAACGGATGTTGCACCAGGGAAGTCACCGAGCTTCGTCGGATCGCCTGTCACAGCAAGCAGCTGACGGATGCCAAGGGTGTGAAGACCCATTAAATGGGATTGCAACCCTAGTAAGTTACGATCCCGGCAAGCGATGTGGACAAGAGGGTCGACATCATATTTTTGTTTGATGAGGGAGGCCATCGCCGTGTTGCTTATTCTCGGAGAAGCGAGGGAATTATCTGCAAGGGTGACTGAATCCACCCCTGCCTCGTGCAAGGCTTTGGCACCTTCTAAAAAGCGCTCCGTCTTCAGCTTTTTCGGCGGATCAAGTTCAACGATGATGGAACGTCCCTTTTTAGCTTTTTCGTGAAGGTGAGGGCGGTCATTTTTCGTCCTGGAAAGACGCACTTCGTTTTTTTCTTTGATCGGGACAACCTTATCTTGAATCGGTGGATTGCCTTTCACTCTTGCGGCAATCGCTTCGATGTGCTCAGGGGTGGTGCCGCAGCAGCCACCGATCAGGCGTGCCCCTTGTTCATAAAGCGACTGGGCGCTTTTTTGGAAATATGTCGGGTCTGTCGGGTAGATGAGTCTCCCGTCCTGGTAGGCTGGTAAACTGGCATTCGGATAGGCAGACAGCACCGCTTTTTCCGGAAGCGGAACATCCTCTAATGATTGTATTGTGTGATAAGGTCCGAGCCGGCAATTGACGCCGACAACATCCGCTCCTAACTCTTCCAGCTGTTTCAGCGCGTCAGGAAGAGGGGTACCATCTTGCAATACGCCTGCTTCATGCATCGATACTTGAGCGATGATCGGGAGCTCTGTTTCCTTTCTGGCAATCTTCAAAACGGTCGTCAACTCTTCTAAATCATAAAAGGTTTCAAGCAGGAGGCCGTCGACTTTTTCAAAAAGAAGACAGTACAGCTGCTCCCTGAAGCTACGTTTGATTTCTTCTATTGAGATCGCTTGTTTACGGGCCCCGCGGACACCTCCGATTGTTCCGACCACATATTGACCCGCGCTGGCCGCTTGTTTGGCAAGTTTAACGGCGGCAGTATTTATTTCTTTCACCTGATCCTGAAGGCCGTAGCGCTCAAGCTTAATATAGTTCGCCCCATACGTATTGGTTTGGATGACGTCTGCGCCGGCGTTCACATAAGCACGGTGGACGTTTAAGACCTCCTCCGAATGAGAGAGGTTCAATTCTTCAAAACATCGATCGATGCCATAGGAGTAGAGGAGGGTTCCCATTGCTCCGTCACCGATCAATGTGTGGTGTTTGAATGCTTGGCCTAAATCCATCATTTAACCTCCTGTTTGAAAAAATGTTTGAGATTCAAGTTTTTCTAAGGCTTGATAGAAATCGTTGATCAGATCGTCCGGGTTCTCAAGTCCGACGGATAAACGAAGGAGACCATCCGTGATGCCACGCTTTTCACGTTCACCTTTCGGCATAGAAGCATGCGACATACGTGCGGGATAGGAGAGGATTGATTCGACCGCCCCGAGGCTCACCGCATAGACAGGGAGTTCCACATGTTTCGTAAACTGACGGACGGCTTCTTCATCCCTTAAACGGAAGGATAATACAGCTCCGGATCCCTGTGCCTGATAGATTTGAGTCGAGCTTCCCGGATGAAAACGGAAGCCAGGATAATAGACCTGCTCCACGAGTGGATGAACGCTTAGTTTTTCTGCGATCTTGACAGCAGATGCTGACGATTGCGTCATTCGGCAATGTAAAGTTTTCAAGCCGCGAAGCACGAGCCAACAATCGTGTGCGCCGAGAATGGATCCGAATGAATTTTGTAAAAAACCGAGCTGATCTGCAATTTTTTCATCTTTGGTAGCGGCAAGACCTGCGACCACATCACTGTGACCGGCGATGAACTTCGTCGCACTGTGCAGGACAAGATCCGCACCAAGTTCAAGCGGACGCTGCAGGGCTGGTGTCATGAACGTGTTATCGACGAATGTCCAACAATCGTTCGCTTTCGCTAACTTTGCGACGGCGCGAATATCTGTAATTTCAAGCGTCGGATTGGAAGGTGTTTCAATATATAAAAGTTTTGTATTCGGCTGTATAGCCGTCGCTACCGCATGGAGGTCCGTCATATCAACAAATGTGTGATCGATTCCAAACCTAATGAGAACATCGTGGATCATACGGAAAGTACCCCCATAAACATCCTGGGTGATGACGACATGGTCCCCTTTTGATAAAAGCATGAAAGCTGTTGAAATGGCAGCCATTCCAGAGGCGAACGCAAAGCCGTGACTTCCACTCTCAAGTCCTGCGATGGTATCTTCCAGCGCTTTTCGGGTCGGGTTACCTGAACGGCTGTAATCATAGACCCCTGGATTGTCGAAATCCTGTTGATGGAACGTGGATGCCTGCTGGATCGGGACACTGACCGCGCCGGTGTGCGGGTCGAACTTATAATCACTGTGCAGCAATCGGGTTTGTAAAGAATGATCAGTCATCGTACAGATTCCTCCTTTGGTAGTTGGGCGAGGGTATAGTCAAGGTCTTGAATTAAATCATCAATATGCTCGACACCGACAGAAAAACGAAGCAGTCGATTACACACGCCATAGCTGGTCCGTTTCTCTTCAGGGATATCCGCATGAGTCTGAGTCGCAGGGTAGGTGATAAAACTCTCCACACCTCCAAGACTCTCGGCAAAACTGATCAGGTCCAAGTTTCGCAAAAATGGATCAATCCATTCTTCCGATTGAAGTCTGAATGAAACCATTCCGCCCTTGCCCGGATAGAATATATCCGATACATGCGGGTGGTCTTCCAAAAAGGCGACCACGGCTTTGGCGTTGGCTTCATGCTGACGCATCCGAAGAGGAAGGGTCTTCATCCCGCGCATGACAAGCCATGAATCGAAAGGAGAGAGGACAGCTCCAGATGTATTCTGATGAAAAGCAAGCTTTTCACTTACAGCTTTTCCTTTACTCACAAGGATCCCGGCAAGGACATCATTATGGCCGGCTAAATATTTTGTAGCACTGTGAATGACCACATCGGCGCCTTCTCGAATAGGCTCCTGCAATACCGGTGTATATAGCGTATTATCGACAAGCAACAGCAGATTGTGGGACTTCGCAACTGTAGAAATTTGCTTGATGTCAGCCGTATGCATCAGTGGGTTCGTCGGGGTTTCCACGTATATGGCTTTGGTCCGCTCATTGATGTAGTCACAGATCCCTTCAAGGTTATTGCTGTCACAGTAATGAAAGCGGAGGTCGTAACGCTCTTCCATGTGTTCAAATAAGCGGAACGTACCACCGTACAAATCTTCGGAAACGATGATTTCATCCCCTTTTTTAAAAAGAGACAGGGCGGTTTGGATAGCCGCCATCCCGGAACTGAACGCGAATCCTGCATCACCACCTTCGATATCAGCAATCGAAGACTCTAGAAGTTGACGGGTAGGATTACCGGTTCGCGTATAATCAAAACCAGTCGATTCTCCTAAACCAGGGTGGCGGTACGGGGTGGAAAAATAAACGGGAGAATTGATCGCCCCCGTAGGTTCATGACGCTGGTTCCCTGTCTGGACAAATTTCGTTTCCCTATGTGGACACATGACAACACATCCTTTATAAGTTATTGGTTCAAATTAAATCCTTTCCCCCCACCGGAAAGCGAGTAGCTTCCCGGCCATCCCTGACTCTAAACTAAGCAACGAACCCCGGAACATCTTGAAATCGAGTCTTGCACACATATTCTTTAATAACGAATATCCAATAAAAATAAAAAAAGCCTTCTTAAAGAAGAAGACTTTTGTGGGTACGGTTCTTCTTCTTATCTTCCAAGTTGGTAAAACAACTTGCTGGAGTTAGCACCTTACTGGTCAAACCAGTGGTTGCTGAGGCTTCGCCGGGCCAGTCCCTCTGCCTCTCTTGATAAGAGATTCAATTGTAATTTTTTCTAATTGCTGATTACTCTACACTACTCAGAATGTTTTGACAATATGCTAACTAGATTTTTTTGAAAACTTTTTCAGGAATGCGAAAAAAAGCCTCCTTTTGATAAGCAGACTTAAAGGGATGGGTTATGTACTCCAGCTTCAATATAGGAGCGGACGAGCCGCCATTCTCCATTCAGTTTTTCGAAGGTATCAAAAAAGAGGTTGGATGTTTCAAGGAGTTCTCCGTTTAAACGGATCGAAACCCAGAAAGCGGCAAGCTGTGTGCTTTCATTAAGCTGGGTAACGGAATGGTCGGTGTAGATCCAGTCCATATCTTGATCTTTGAAATGTTCGAATGCTTGGTGCCATCCTTCGATAGACTCTTCAAAAGAGTAATCCACCCGTTCACCATGACGGATTTCTCTTGCAGCGAGGTCCCGGGATGTAACTTCTTTTAAGTAGTCCAAATCATGTTGGCTGGCCCTACGTTTGTACTCTTCATAAAAGGTTTGAAAATCCATATCTCTGCCTCCTCTATCTCAATGGTTCGACAGAGAGGATGGAAATCCTGTCAATTAATGACAGATACCTAAATTGTAGAGAACTATTTTGACTTGCAAAGCAAGCGTTCCGAGCCAAAGGAGGTGGGTGACTGCATTCATCCCGTACCAGGTCGTCTTTTTCTTCATTTGTCCCCGTTTTTTATACAGGAAGGTCACCAAGGGAATTGTCAGGACGGTGAAAATAGCCGTCAAGCCGAGAAGTCCCTTGTAGTCGCGAATCCAGATGAAGTCATTGAAGAGGGGGATGATAATCGTCGGAGTATAAATGACAGATAGGAAGTAAACCCCGATGGACCAGGAGATGATCATGAACAGCAGGTTAATCAGAAGTGGGTATGTCTTCACGCGTACACTCCTCGCATCATTAATCCGATTTGTTTACTTGGTTTAATGATATCCTACGTTCAATACTAAAAATTGTCAACGTTTTATCCGTATTCTTTCTGATGGGCTTTCTTTTTCTTTAAATAATCTTCATCCTCTCGGGCCAGCACCCATTTTTCCTCGAAAATCTTTGCGGATTCTGCTTTCTCGTCGTCGATGTCTCGATCATTTATTTCCCCGTTTTTGTCATACTTTTTCCCGCCTTTATAATTAGCGTATCTCCGCGAGCGGGTGTAGCCCATCTGCAGGAACTTTCGCGCCATATCCATACCCACAAAGTCATCCGCTTCTTTATAATCGAGGAACATCTGATAGATTTTGTCCGATGATTCTCTGGCGATCTCAGGTGTCTTGAAGCGCCAGTGGGCAAGGATTTCACTTTTGTATGGTTCAACGAGTAATACGCCTTGTTCTCCGCGTCCGACACGGTACTTCTCGGGATTCTTGCGAAAATCGATGTTATCAAAATCAAGATTATAATCAAACGCCATCTTCATACTTCCTTTCTGTATGCTCTACACCAAGCATATTGAGTTCAAGGTCCTGAGAGAGCTATTTAATCAAAGCGCCCCCCGCTGTGCTGTTCCCTTTTTCATCAATGGCTGGGCCAACGACTCCGATCGTCTTGTAGTGTGTACCCTTATTTGAAAACGAGATAAACCATAGGTGTGCTCCAATGAAGCATAAAAACGGCACCCCATGAGGAGGGTGCCGTTGTCTGTTATTCCTGTTTCAAGTAGCGGCGGTCTTTGAGGAAGAGGCGCCAGAAAAGGTAGAAGGCTGGGATGAGAATGCCGAACCCGACAGCATAGACGATTAACATCTGATAGAACGTATCAGGGTTGGTAAACCCGTCCTCGATGGTGATATCCGGATAAATCAAGTAAGGCAGGTGTGCGGCCCCGTAGGCATAAATCGCGACGGCATATTGTAAGCCAACCATGATGACAGCAGGACGTGCCAGTCCGCGTCGGCCGTCTTTTTTTCTGATGAAGAGAAAGGCATAACCAATGATAAAGAACAGAAGGGACAAACCGAACGCGACCCAGTGCTCCTGGATGTTATCGACGATCCAAGAAGCCTCTTCAGGGAATGTGCCGATCGTCAGCATGGCAATGGCGATACTGACAGGTCCAAGCCATAAGGAATGTTTACGGAAGGTGTCATATGCGTTCCAGTCTTCCGCTTCCTTAGCATAGTCCATCAGGAAAATGGCGGAGATGAAAAGCTCGGTGGATAATCCGAACAAGATGTGCATGTACAAGGTCGGATGGGTGAGCAATTCTCCGTACTCCAGGCGAGGATAGCCACTTTCAAAACTGACGAAACCTCCCAAGGTAATCGGTAGAATACTGACAAGAAGGGCCGGAATGATCAATCCGGTAAAGCCGGAGGTCAGCCGGAGCAAGTCCTTATATCGATCAGCATGATGCTGGAAAACCATGAACGTCGTCCGGATCGTCAAAAGCAGCACCCCGAGCCCTACAGGGACGAGCAATACATTACTGAGCAGGGTCGTTGCGAACGGAAAAAAGGTGACCACTGATACGACGAAAATAACGAGAAAGACGTTGGTCACTTCCCATGTGGGAGAAAGAAAACGGTTGGCGATTTGGGAGGCGCTTTTCTCTTCGTTCTTTCCGTAAATCATCCCCCAGAATCCAGCACCGAAGTCAAGAGACCCTAGGATGGAATAGACGAAAAGCAAGCTCCACAAAATCGTAATCGCTAATGTTGATGCTTCCATAGGTTGTACGTCCTTTCTGGGATGATGTTTTCTTACCCTTCCCGCGCATCCAAATCTTTACGGACCGGGTTCCGCTTGAAGTAGTACCGCATGACAAAGCCGGTTACAAAGAGCAGCGTGATGTAAAGAGTCATGAACAGGTAGAAAAGAAAACCGACACTGTTGGATTTGGTTGCTGCCTCATCTGTCCGCAGCACTTCATTGATGGTCCACGGTTGACGTCCGATACAACTGAAGCACCAGCCTGTTTCAATGGCGAGCATCGCGAGCGGACCACTGACAACGAGTATAGCCAGAAGCCAGCTTGGAAACTCTTTTTTCAGTATGTGTTTCCAGAACAAAGCAAGGAAGGCAATCATAATGAGTACCGTTCCTATCCCGACCATGACATTGAAGAGGATGTGGACGTAGAGTGGCGGCCATAATTCTTCGGGCCATTCATTGAGTCCCATCACTTCCGTATCTAATCGGTCTCCAGCAAGAAAACTGAGCCCATAGGGGATTTCCACTGCATATTTCACCCGTTGATCCTCAAGAGAAGTATAACCACCTACGGATAATGGAGCGTAGCGCTGAGTTTCGAAAAGTCCTTCCGCGGCTGCTAATTTCCGTGGGTTGTATTCATGTAGCATCTGAGCGGTTTCATGACCGTTGACCGCTGTTGCAAGAGACATGAGAGCCCCGAAGTAAAGAGCGATGGTCAGTGCTTTTTTATGATAGGCACGTTCGGCTCTAGAAATTTTGCTTCTCATTAGCCGGAGAGCGGCAATCGAGGCGATGAGAAAAGAGACGGTCATATAAGCAGACAAAGTCACGTGAATGGCGGTGACACCGAAACTTGGATTGAAAAAGGCGGCCCAGGTATTTACATCTGTGACCTCCCCATTTGGTGTGATGTTGAAGCCGGCAGGTGTATTCATCCACGCATGGACATCGGTAATTAAGATTGCCGAGGCTGTCGCGCCAAGTGCGACAGAAATAATGCTGACAAGTCTCAATGTCGGAGGCAGACGGTCGGCCGCATATAAATAAATCGACATGAAAACCGCTTCAATAAGAAAAGCGAAGATCTCCATTTGGAATGGGAGTGCGATGACTTGTCCGACGATCTCCATAAAGTCTGGAAACAAGAGGGAGATCATGACACCGACAATGGTTCCTGAAGCAATCGAAACGGCGAGTAAAATAGCGAAACCTTTCGTCCATCGTTTCGCCATCAGTGCATAATCCGGATCCTTCTTAATAAAGTGAAGGACTTCCGCGATGATGATCATTACCGGAAGTCCAACACCGATCGTTGCATAAATAATATGAAACCCAA
Source organism: Halobacillus litoralis (assembly GCF_020524085.2). Lineage (NCBI taxonomy): Bacteria > Bacillati > Bacillota > Bacilli > Caryophanales > Bacillaceae > Halobacillus > Halobacillus litoralis. The sequence continues at coordinate 648,685 of NZ_CP129016.1, read as the reverse complement.
GCGACGTTCCGAACAAGGCCCGGGCCATTACGACGATATCCATTGATCTCCACCTCACATGCGAATTCAATACCTCGCTTATTTTTCCAATGTGATGGTGGATTATTCGTCAGGAGGAATGTTTTTCTACGACTACCATATACTCATCGATGGCAAATGATTGGATGCGGTTGTTTTCTTCTTGAATGCAAAAGTGGCTCTTTGCTTCAGTGGGCGCTTGTTTGAAAAATTCTTCAACGGCTTTTTGGTCTGCTTCGTTGTCTAATGTACGGCATATCCAGTCTGAAAAAGGCATGACCTTCTTCCGAGTGAGGTGCTTTTTGACGGTCAACTGGTGGGTGTGGAAAAGTTTTTCCCATTCACTGACTTTAAGGGCGCGGACGTGGCTGTAATCACGCTTTTTCTCAAATTGATTATAAAACTCATCCAATTCATTTTTTTCAGGCGCTACGTTATCGATCATTAAAAACCGTCCGTTGTCTTTTAAAACGCGTCCCACTTCCTCAATGAATTGATGTGGGGAAGGGAAGTGGTGGGGGGCTATGCGGCAGGTGACGAGGTCGAAAATGTTATCAAGAAAAGGCAGTTGTTCAGCATCTGCGACCACGTATTCGATATTCTGTTGGGACGTTAAGTGACGGGCGGTGTTTTGCAGCATATCTTTTGTGAGGTCTGTGGCGAAAACCGTTCGGCAATGGCTGCTCAACGCTTTTGCGACATGTCCTCCTCCTGTAGCGATATCCAATGCTTTATGGGATGGGTCGGGCTTCAGCCACTCTACAATGGCATCAAGATCCGCTTGCTTTTTATGGGTCGTACTGTCGACATACGCCTGTTTGTTCTTCGAAAATACTTCCTGAACGTAACGTTTCATTTCATCTGACATATGAAATCCCTTCTTTCAAATTGTTGTTGACCAATAGTTATTCAAGAATATGGCAGGTTTCTTGAAGGCTCAGTTTCGAGACGTTTGTTGAGTGGATGGGGGCTGCGGGGAATAGCTCGCTTTCCGCGGGAGCGCGGTGAGCCTCCTCGGACTGCGTCCTGTGGGGTCTCACCCTGCATTTTTTCCCGCAGGAGTCTCGCCATTCCCCTCCGCTCCCTTTGCCATATGAGGTTCTCGAAATCATTTCCGTGATTTACAGTACTTCTGCTTAGAAAAGCAGGAAGGGATTAGCCTTCACATCGGGCTATCCCAGCATAAAAGCTTGATACAGAGCGTTTTTTCTTATAACACAGAGATAATGGAAGACACCCTAGCTTGGTCTAGGGGTTCGTTTCTCACCGATATTGCATGGGGTGGTTGGGAAGCTGCGAGACTCCCGTGGGAGAAGGAGATAGGCGAGATCCCGCAGGACGAAGTCCGAGGAAGCTCGGCGCTCCCCCACAGGAAAGCGAGTAGCTTCCCAGCCCCCCTAACGCTCAACCAGGGCAACGAATCCCGAAAACATCTCGAAAATGAGTCTTCAAGTAAAGGGAGCTTATCTTCAATATTTAACAGGGCTTATTTTTATTGTAAGCAAAACGGGTGATTTGCGATAATATGGAATTTTTATAGAAAGCGATAAGATAAAGTGAATACGTATAAGGTTTTGAAAAATGGGCGAGGATGAGGGTAAGAAAGCTTTGACATACAAAAGATTACATTGTAGGATATGGAGAAGATACGTATAGTTTCGTTGACGAGAAGAGTAGGCTTTTATTCCGATCTCAAGAGAGTCGCTGGCAGGTGTGAAGCGATGACGGGTAATAGCTGAAGATCATCTCTGAGAAGTTCTGCTGAAATGATACAGAGTAAGTGGAACCGGTGGGCGGCCGTTATCCGTTATGTGAACCGAGAGCCGTGCATAAGATGCGCGGAATATGGGTGGTACCGCGGAATCAAATCCGTCCCTGTTTTTACAGCAGGGGCGGATTTTTATTTTGTTCCTGCCGTCATTGGAAGTTTTTAATCATTTTTTTCTATACAAAAAAATCAAAGGGTAAGAGGTGGAAGAAATGCGCAGTGTCAATACGAAAGAAGCGGCTTTAGACCGCGAAAATCGTGTCAAAGATTACTGGAATAAAGAGAATGTCTTCCGTCGCTCCATGAACGAGCGCGAAGGTGCAGAAACATTTGTTTTTTATGAAGGACCGCCGACAGCAAACGGGCTTCCTCACGCGGGTCACGTCCTTGGCCGTGTGATCAAGGACTTTGTCGGACGTTACAAAACGATGCAAGGTTATCAAGTGCTCCGTAAAGGCGGCTGGGATACGCACGGTCTGCCGGTAGAGCTTGAAGTCGAGAAGCAGCTCGGCATCTCCGGAAAACAACAGATCGAAGAGTACGGGGTAGAGAAGTTCATCGAGAAATGTAAAGAAAGTGTCTTCAACTATGAAAAAGAATGGCGCGAATTTACAGAATCGATCGGCTACTGGCTGGATATGGATGATCCGTATGTGACTCTTCAAGATCGTTATATCGAAAGTGTCTGGTATATCCTGAGTGACCTTCACAAGCGTAACCTGCTTTCTAAAGGCCACCGTGTTACACCATACTGCCCGAGCTGTCAGACGACACTAAGCTCTCACGAAGTGGCGCAGGGATATGAAGATGTCAAAGACCTTTCCGCAACGGCGAAGTTCAAAGTGAAAGGTTCTGAAAATGAATTTTTCCTTGGCTGGACGACAACGCCTTGGACGCTGCCTGCCAACGTTACGCTTGCCGTTCACTCGGATCTTGATTATATCAAGGCGAAGAAAGATGGCGAAGTGTACATCGTAGCTGAAGCTCTTGCCGAGAAGAACCTTGGGGAAGAGTACGAAGTCGTTTCCAAGCATAAGGGGAGCGAATTCAAAGATGTCGAATATCACCCACCTTTCCCGTTCGTGAAGCCTGAACGTGGTCACTTCGTTGTCGAAGCAGACTTCGTCAACGCCGAAAGCGGTACAGGTGTCGTTCACATCGCACCAGCTTATGGTGAGGATGACTACAACTTGGTGAAGGAAAACAACTTGTCCTTCTTCAATGTCGTAGATGGTCAAGGTCGTTACACAGAAGATATCCCTCCATTTGAAGGCCGATTCGTCAAAGACTGTGACGTCGACATCGTGAAATACCTTGCGAATGAAGGACTCCTTTTCCATAAAGAAAAATACGAGCACAGCTACCCACATTGCTGGCGATGTGATTCTCCTTTGCTTTACTACGCAATCGAGAGCTGGTTCATTAAGACGACAGAACTGAAAGATCAGTTCATCAAGAACAACCAGGAAGTGACTTGGCACCCGAACCACATTAAAGATGGACGTTTTGGTAATTTCCTTGAAAACATGGTCGACTGGAACATCGGTCGTAACCGCTTCTGGGGAACACCACTTCCAATCTGGATGTGTGATTCTTGTGATCATCAGTACGCACCGCACAGTAAAGCAGATCTTCAAGAAAAAGCGATTGGCGATATTGGTGATGTTGAACTTCACAAGCCATACGTCGACCGCGTACAGGTAACGTGTGAAAAATGTAATGGCACGATGAACCGCGTACCAGAAGTGATCGACGTATGGTTCGACTCTGGTTCTATGCCGTTCGCCCAGCAGCACTACCCGTTTGAAAACAAAGATCAGTTCGAGAAACAGTTCCCTGCGGACGTCATCTGTGAAGGAATCGACCAGACGCGTGGATGGTTCTACAGCTTGCTAGCTGTCTCCACATTGTTCACGGGTAAAGCACCATACAAGCGTGTCCTTTCCACAGGTCACATCCTTGATGAAGAAGGACGCAAAATGTCCAAGAGTAAAGGGAACGCTCTGAACCCGACAGATCTTGTAACGAAATTCGGTGCCGACGCCTTCCGTTGGGCCTTGCTTGCTGACAGTGCACCATGGAACAACAAGCGTTTCTCCGAACGTGTTGTCATCGAAGCGAAATCAAAAGTCATCGACACACTTGTAAACACGCACGGTTTCTACACGTTGTATGCGAATATCGATGGTTACACGTTCGATAAGAATGAAGAAGGCGAAAAGACACTGCTTGACCGCTGGGTGCTTTCCCGCCTGAACAGTGTGACAGGTGTCGTAGAAGAAGCCTTGAACGACTACGACTTCACGAAAGCTGCGAAAGCTCTTGAGAAGTATGTCGATGAAGTGAGTAACTGGTACATCCGTCGTTCCCGTGACCGTTTCTGGGAAGAAGGCATGACAGAGTCCAAGAAAGCGGCTTACCATACGCTTCATGAAGTATTGGCACAGCTCAGTCAGCTGATGGCTCCGTACACGCCGTTCCTTGCTGATGACATCTATCAAAACTTGACGGGTGAAAGTGTGCACTTGGCGTACTTCCCGAAAGTGGACGATGCGGTGGTAAATACACAGCTTGAAAAAGATATGGATGCTGTACTGCAAGTGGTTGAGCTTGCTCGTGGAGTCCGTAATACGGAATCCATCAAGACGAAGCAGCCGCTATCTGAGCTTGTCGTCATCCCGGTCAACCAGGATCAAGGAAAAGCGCTCGAAGAATACAGCAGCATCATCCGTGATGAGATCAACGTTAAGGAAGTTGTTGTGAAGCAATCTTCTGATGATCTTGTCCGTTATGAAGTGAAGCTGAACTTCCGTGCGGCAGGACCTGTCTTAGGAAAGAACGTGGGTCTCGTGAAAGGATACCTCGAGAAGCTTTCGGACGAAGAAGCAGCGAAAATCGTCCAGGACGAAAAAGTTGTTGTACCGACGGGGGATGGGGAAGTCGAAGTAACGATGGATCTGTTGAACGTAGAACGTGTCGCGGATGCTGGACTTTCTATGGGATCCAACCAGGACTTCCACGTTGTGCTTGATACGAACATCACAGAAGAGCTTCGTCTTGAAGGCCTTGCGCGTGAAGTCATCCGTGTCATCCAGGATGAGCGTAAACAACAGGACCTTCCGATCGACCTTCGTGTCGACATCGCCCTTGATGGAGATGCAGACGTAAAAGAAGCCATTCAGCAAAATGAACAGCTGATCCGTGAAAATGTTCTAGTGAATGATTTGACGGTCGGTGAAAAAGAAGCGATGAAAGAGTACACAGTCGGTGATCACCAGCTGAAACTAGCGCTTCAAAAGTAAGAGTTGAAAAACTGGAGCATCCGATGCTCCAGTTTTTTTATTTTCAACAAGAGGATTTGGGTCTGTAGTATCGAAGTAAACAACGAATACGAACATTCAGGAGGTATAACCATGTTCAAGAAAATGGCCAGTGATGCACTGGGTTTGAGTGACATTGGAAAGATCATCAGAAAAGAAGACTTTGATAAAGCACAGTCCGATGATTTTGTATTGACGGAAGACGGGGAGAAAATCCATTTTTTAATCAAGTCAAAAAGTGATGAATACTGCTTTACGAACCGTGCGCTTATCCACCTCGATGGTGACAAAGCGACAAGCAGTAAACGGAACATCAAACGCTATGACTATTACCAGCATCCGATTCGCCATGTATCTGTGGAGACGGCGGGGACGATCGATCTGGATTTAGAAATCAAGTTTTACATCGGTGATCAGTACATGAGCATCGACATCGCCAAGGATGAAGGAGAAGCGATTGCGGATTTGTATAAATCCCTTGTATCCATCTCTCAAATCCAGGAGGAAAATCAGCGCCAGGCGGCTTTTGCGAAAGACAGCATTGGAATGGCCCAGGATCTTATCCATGACAACCGGTTCCATGAAAATGATATTTCGAAAGAATTCAGTGATGCGGCTACTTTTGCGTATGATTGGTTTACACAAAAATACAAAGAGAATACTCGCAAAGACTTTGACGATGTGTTTGAAAAATATATTCAGAATTAAAGAAAACCCGGATCATGTTTTTCGCATGGTCCGGGTTTTCTTTAATTTGCAGCTTCTCTGAACGCTTTTTCAGTACCAACAAAGCTTAGCAAAGTGGAGAGATCTTTCCCTTCTTCTGATTGGCAGTTGCTCACATACACCATTGGCCCGCGGCGAGTCACGTATTCACAATCGAATGTGCCGGCAGGAGACGACGGATAGGCACTATAATTGTTGATGAAACGGATGGCCTCTCCATCGTAGGAGAAGGAGTTTTGATAATGGGAGCCGTCAGGACTGAAGATGGATACGTCAACATTGTCTTCCACCCCTTGCTCAACGTTGTTAATAAAAGTGGACAATTTTTTAATGTTTTCAACTTCTAATGCCCCGTCTTTTAATTGATCAAATTGTTCGGATTGATGTTCAACAATCACATGTCCATCTTCTTTCGCATCTTCAACCGTGTAGGGTTCTTCTGTTTCACCTTCCGAACAAGCGGCTGTAAAGAACAGGCATGCTATCCACAATAACTTCCTCATATAATCCTCCTACTATGTAATACAAATTCCTTATATTTCCATTATTGCGTAAGAGGCGAAGGATGTACACACCTTAAAAAGAAAAGCCGCCTCAGTAGTGAGTGCGGCTTCTGACCTATTCTTGTTCTTTCAATTCGTATAATGGAACCTTTTGAACGATATTCGGCTGATCTGTCGGGTGAATGCGCGCCATTTCATTACGTTCAATAACCTCTTCGATGTAAATTTCACGGTCTTCGTGCATGACCGAAATCATGTCTTCAGATTTGAAGATTTCTTTTGCGCGTTCTTTGTTCATCTCAACAACCCCTCCTTTTAAACGTAATATTCTCAAGAATGGGCTGTGGTATTCTTCTCAAAATAACGTTAAGTCACTTTCAAAAAACGTTAGGGCACTTTCACTCACTGTTAAGTCACTTTTTCCGTCCAATAGGGCACTTTCATCAATCATTCACGCCCTTACCAACATCCGGTCCAATGCTTTTCGCGCATCAGAAGCAACAGTAGACTGGACTCGTATCAAGTTCTGTGGCCGACCTTCTGCTATCGATTCAAGTGACCAGGCCAGATGGGGGAGGTCGATCCGGTTCATCGTCAGACACGGACACATTCTCGGGTTCAATGAAATGATGTGCTGCTCCGGATGTTCCTGGATGATGCGGTTGACGAGGTTCATTTCCGTTCCGATGGCCCATTCACTTCCGGGTGGAGCATTTTCAATCGCCTGGATGATGGCGTTGGTGGACCCTGATAAATCAGAAAGCTCTACGACTTCACGGCTGCATTCGGGGTGGACGATGATTTTCATATTTGGGTGGTCGGCACGAACTTGTTCAACATTGGCGACCCTGAAGTTCTCATGAACGGAGCAGTGTCCTTTCCATAGAATCACTTTGACAGCTTCCAAAGGGCCGTCATAGATCAGTTCTTCCACAATCGGATCCCAGACTGCCATTTGATCGAGCGGGATGCCGAGGTCGTAGGCCGTATTTCTTCCCAAATGCTGGTCAGGCAGGAAGAGGATTCGTTCTTTCTCGGAAAAAGCCCACTTCAGCATATCTGCGGCATTCGAAGAAGTGACGGTGGCTCCGCCATTCTTTCCTACAAAAGCTTTAATGGCTGCTGTTGAATTTACATAGGTTAGGGGCAGGATGGTATCATCAAAAAGGTCCATTAAACGATCCCATGATTTTTCTGTCTGTTGGATGTTCGCCATATCTGCCATCGAACATCCCGCGCGCATATCAGGAAGGTAGACGTGCTGGTCTTCCCGCGTCAAGATGTCAGCTGTCTCGGCCATGAAATGAACGCCGCAAAAAACGATAGCTTCTGCTTTATGTTGGGTCGCGGATAACTGCGCGAGTTTTAAAGAATCACCACGTGCATCAGCAAATTGAATCACTTCATCTTTTTGGTAATGGTGGCCAGGTAAGAAAAGTTTCTCTCCCATTTCTCTTTTTATTTGAAGGACTCTCTCTTCAAGGTCCTTTGTTTCCATTGTCTTGTACCGCTCAGGCAATGTGTTCTGTTCAATCGTTTCAAAAAGGTTCATCGTATTTCCTCCTTTGGTGTGGCTACACGGGCGCTGATATCAAGGGCTTTGGCGGAATGGGTCAGTAATCCGAGGGAAATATAGTCAATCTCAAGACCACGGTAATCAGGTAAGGTCTCGAGCGTGATTCCTCCCGAGGCCTCCGTCGTGATCGAAGCAGGGACCAGGGTGGAGAGGTGTTTGATTTCTGCGGGCGTCCGGTTATCGAACATAATGATATCGGCACCTGCTTCTACAGCTTCCACGACCTGGTTTTCCGTTTCTGTTTCTACTTCAATTTTGACAGTATGCCCGACAGATGCTTTCGCACGGGCGATGGCTTCACGAACCGAACCAAAAAACGCAATATGGTTATCTTTCAGCATGACGGCATCGTAAAGGCCGAAACGGTGGTTGTAGCCTCCGCCAGTCCGGACAGCATACTTTTCAAAAGAGCGTAATCCAGGGGTGGTTTTACGTGTGTCACAAATCTTGATGTTTTCATCATTTAAGGCGTCAACGGCCTTGCTTGTCAGCGTAGCGATTCCACTCATCCGTTGAATGAGGTTGAGGATGACTCTTTCCCCTTTTAAAAGCTCGCCCACAGGACCTTCGATAGTGGCGATCGTTTGGCCCGTGCGTACCCAATCTCCGTCATGAATATAGAGTTCAACCGAAATGCCAGCGTCTAGCAGCCGATAGCCATCTGTGATGATGTCTCCCCCGCAAAAAACGCCTTCTGATTTAGATGTAAAGGTCAGTCTGCCATGGTGATCTTTTGGAAATAAAAAGTCGGTACTGTAATCATGCTCCCCAATATCCTCCGTAAAGAAGGCTTCTAACTGTTGTTTACGTTTCCATGGATTCATGAGCTTCCCTCATTTCTAATGTTCTTTGTCTGATGATTTGTTTGTTTTGCCATTCCAACTGCTCTTCAGGAAAATCGCTGCGATAATGGCCGCCTCGGCTTTCCTCACGCTCGAGGGCGGAGCGGGTGATCAGCCAGCATGTTTGAAGCATAAACATTCTCGTCATTTGCTCGAATGTGAGCATACTTAAGTCATAGGCCCTCCATTCGGATGGTCGGACGAACGATTCTAACCACTGCAGATGGTCGACTAACCTTTGTCCATCCCTCATGATGCCGACGTTTTCCATCATCCGCTGCTGGATCTCGGTTTTGGAGGGGAGTTGGAAAGGGAAGGGCTTTCTTTTTCTGTTGGCTTCCTTAGGTCGAGAAAAATAATCCGAGCTATATTGCAAATGTTTGGCCAGTCTTTTTCCATAAACGAGTCCTTCAAGAAGTGAGTTGCTTGCCAGTCGGTTGGCTCCATGTACACCTGTACAAGCGACTTCCCCAATGGCATACAAACCTTCCACTGTTGACCTTCCGACCCTATCCGTTTTCACTCCACCCATAGAAAAATGGCAGCCGGGAGCTACTGGAATCTGCCCTTTATTCAGGTCCACACCGTACTGCAGGCATAAATTTGTGATATGGGGAAACCTTGTTTGAAACCTGTCTATGCCCCTTATATCCAAATAGACGTTTTCACCGGTTTTCTTTTTTTGATAAATCGTTTGCGAAACCACATGCCTAGGTGCGAGGTCTCTAAGAGGGTGAACGTTTTCCATGATCGGATTCCCCATTTCATCAACGAGCACGGCCCCTTCTCCGCGTACCGCTTCCGAAATCAACCCCACCGGCTTTTCTTGTATGTACAGAAGGGTAGGGTGGAACTGAATAAATTCCATGTCGGTAAGTTCTGCACCTGCTTGATAGGCGAGCGCCATCCCATCACCCGTCACAGAAGAGGCATTGGATGTGGATGAATACAATTGTCCACATCCCCCTGTCGCAAGGACGGTGTGGGGTGCATGGAATTCGTGAATACCATAGGCATCCGTACTTTTCACCCCAAAGCAACTTCCGTCTTCGTTTGTCATCAACTCAAAAACAAAATGGTTTTCAAGAATTACGATGTGAGGGGGGAGGGATTGTATCAAGTAATCCATAAGAACTTTTCCTGTTTGATCCCCACCTCCATGGATGATTCGGTTCTGTGTATGGGCGCCTTCTTTGCCAAGAGCAAGGATACCCTTTTCTTTATAATCAAAAGTACAACCATCCGTTTCCAGTTCTCTGATGATTTGCGGGGCTTCTTCCGTCATCATGAGTGTCGCTTGATGATTATTCATTGATCTTCCAGCAATGACTGAATCTATGAAGTGATAAAAGGGGTGATCACGGTCACCTATAGCTGCAGCAATTCCACCTTGAGCTAAACGAGAATTTCCATGACCGAGCGAGGACTTTGTGATAATAATCACATTTTTGTCCGCAGCAAGTTGCCGGGCGAGTTGTAAGGCCGCTACGCCACTACCGATGATGATGATATCTGCGGTCCGAACCATGAATTTAACCTCCATAAATATACATGTGTATTTACACTTATATTTACACACTGTTAAACTATTGACAAGAGATTTGGATCAAAAAGGAGAGAGAAATGTGGAGAGGTACTTTGATTATGCGGCGACATGCCCGGTGGATGAGGATGCGCTCGAGGCATACATTCACGCGACTCGTAATTATTCTGCCAATACGAAAAGCTTACATGATTCCGGAACAAAAGCTCATGCATTGTTGGAACAATGCCGAAATACAATAGCAGGGCTAATGGGGGTGGAACAGGAAGGGGTCTATTTCACGAGTGGAGGCACGGAAAGTAATGAAATTGCGATCCACGCTCTGCTGAAAGCGGGAAGAGGAAAGCACATCATTACCACGGATGCTGAGCATTCTTCTGTACGGAACTTTATCCAGAAATACGAAGGAGAGGGTTATAAGGTAACGAGAGTTCCACTGAATGAAGCGGGAAGCGTCAATCTTAAAGATGTGGAAAGGGCAGTCCAAGAGGATACTGTTCTCATGGCGATCCAACATGTGAATTCCGATATTGGAACGGTGCAGCCGATTCGCGAGCTATCAGATGTTTGCCGCTCGTATGGCATTCTTTTTCACAGTGATTGTGTTCAGTCCTTTGGAAAAGTGACGATGGAGGAAGTGGCACCCTATGTCGATAGTCTCTCGGTGAGTGCACACAAACTCTACGGACCGAAAGGGGTAGGAGCGGTTTATATTCGGCCGACACTTTCGTTTGCTCCGAAAATCCCGGGGGGCACGCATGAAGGGGGAGTCAGAGCGGGAACTGTCAACACACCGGGCATTGCCGGATTTACGGTCGCCGCTGAAAAAATGGTGAGAGAAAGACATAGGATTGAGTCGAAGATTTTGGAACTGAAAGAAACGTTTCTTAGAACAGGAGAGTGGAAGGTCGTAGGAGACACAGCGGATCATGCAGTGCCGATCATCGGTCTGATTCTACCGGAGATGGAAGGGCAATTTGCGATGCTTGAAGGGAATCGCCGTGATTTTCATTTTTCCACGGGGAGCGCCTGCCATGCAGGCAGCCAGGAGCCGCCAGGTACATTGATTGCGATGGGCTATGATGTGGAAGAGGCCAAGTCTTTCATCCGTCTTTCTTTAAGTCATCACCAGAAGAATGAGCAGATAAAGGAACTTGCTCTTTTCCTAAAAGGGTTATGTAAGCCGACCGTGTCTCGGTGAATTTTCTTCAAGACTGCACCTGTACATAGGGTGGAGCTGTTGAATAGATGCCTCTCTTACCCGTACCGGTTACGATCAGGGAGGAAACCCGTAGTCAGGAAAAACGGTGACAGGTATGAAGGTTTTCCTTCTGAATCATAGTTTGTCCTTTTTGTTCATAGGATGATGGGTGAGAGGAGGAGCCTGGTTTGGGATTGTTGCATGAATTCAAACAGTTCACCGTCCGTGGAAGTGCCGTTGATATGGGAGTTGGGATGGTATTGGGTGCCGCTTTCAGTGGATTTATTGATTCACTTGTGACGGATATTTTACTTCCGCCTGTTGGTGTTTTGTATACAAAAATGAATTTTGAGAATATGTTTCTCAGTCTGGATGGATCGGTTTATCCTTCCCTTACGGCTGCTAAAGAAGCGGGAGCGGCCACCATCAATTATGGTCTGTTTGTTACGGCTTCTGTCCGTTTTATCATCATTCTTTTTGCGGTTTTTCTCGTCGTCCGGCAAATCAACCGCTGGAAAAAACCTCACCAGCACCCTTTGCATGGGATGACAAAAAAAGAGTGCCCTTATTGCTGTATGCCAATTCCCACTCAAGCCATTATCTGCCCGAATTGTTCATCTTCACTTGAAGCCAATCCTTCTCCGCGCAAGCAAGTGAAGACGAAATGGCGGATCAAATAAAAAAGGCGAATCCTAAAGAGGATCCGCCTTTTGGTTTTCATGTATTATTCTTCGCTGTCTTCGCTCTCTGTGTCACTTTGTTCCTGCTCTTCTGTTTGATCTTCATCCATTTCACCGTCTTCTTCTCCACCACAAGCAGCAAGGGTCAAAACAGATACCATACCTAACGCCAACATCCATTTCTTCAACATGTAAAAAATCCCCTTTCCAAAGTGAGTTACGTATAAAAGATACCCGTCCATTGTTAAGGGGAAGTGAATATAGTGTAATTTTATGGTAATGAAATCAGCTAGTTATTGTTCTTCATCATCCATGGCATCATCATCTTGACCATTGTCTTCGGTATCGCTTGAATCATCTCCTTCCATACCTCCATTTTCTTCATCCATGTTATCCTCGGATTCTGTATCATCTTCACCCATATCGCTCTCTGTATCATTCGAATTCTCTTCTGTGTCTTCCATTTCTTCCTGGTTTTCGTTCTGATCTTCTTCCATGTCCCCGTCGTCCTCTCCACCACAGCCGGCTAGAGTGAATACAGTTGCCATACCGAGAATGATCAACCATTTTTTCATACTTCCCACTCCTTCCTGTTTGTTACCCTTATCCCCGGTGATGACATCTACGAAACGAAAGTTTGAAACTTGAGACTAGGGTCTTCGTATAAAAGGTAGAGGTGATTTTATGAAGAAAACCATCGTGTTCATTTTCACGTTGATTTTAAGCTATGGGCTTGTTTCCTGGGGGACTGGTCTGGTTCTGACCCTTCTTCATGAGCCTGATCCATGGATGATCAATGGCGGAGAAGACCCGTCGATTGTGAAAATCATGCCAGCGCTCATGTTGGTTCTGCCTATACTGATGGCTATTCTAATAACCAATATCTTTGGTAAAGCGAAGGGGTTAAAGGAATGAAAATGATTCATTTGCAAGAGAAAGTGGATTTGGTCGACCCTGCCATCGACATTTTTTGGGATCAGTGGGGAAGTGAAGATAACTTCATGCTGTATGAAGACTGCATTCGTCAATCATTAAAAAATGGGGATGATTTGCCGCAGTTTTATATCCTCATGGACAAGAACGAAATCATTGGCACGTATGCTCTACTCAGAAATGATATGAACAGCCGCCAGGACCTTTGTCCATGGCTTGCGTGCCTTTATGTTCATCCGGATCATCGAGGACGAAAGGTCGGGAAACAGCTGCTAAGTCATGCCAGTCAGGAAGCGGATAGGTTGGGTTACGATTTTATTTATTTGGCTACTGACCTGGAAGGATATTATGAGAAATATGGTTGGGAACAGGAAGGGGAAGCCTTTGGCATATCTGGTGGATCTATAAAAGTTTACATAAAAGCCACGTAAGTATATCCAGATTTTCTCATCGTGAATCCAATGAAATAGGGCATCCTACATTTATGAATACGTAGGAGGAATTGCATTGGAAAACAAAGTAAGCCGTTGGTGTCTTGTTAGTATGGCTTCGATTCCCCTTGTGATGACGCTCGGAAATTCCATGCTGATTCCGGTATTGCCGATTTTCGAGAAAAAGGTAGGCATCACATCTTTTCAATCAAGCACAATCATCACCAGCTATTCCGTAGCGGCCATTATCCTTATTCCTGTTGCCGGCTACTTATCCGATCGTTTCGGCAGAAAGTTAATCATCCTTCCGAGTCTAGTCCTTGCTTTCATTGGAGGGTTGATCGCGGGATTTTCTTCATGGAAATTGGATGATCCCTTTCTCTGGATTACGGTTGGACGAATTCTTCAAGGGATTGGCGCAGCCGGGGCGACCCCGATTATTCTGCCTCTCGTTGGAGATTTATATAAAGACGATGACGAAAAAGCGAGCTCCTGCCTTGGTATCATTGAAACATCAAATACGTTCGGGAAAGTTCTGAGTCCGATCCTGGGTTCTCTTTTTGCTGTGTTTTTATGGTTTTTGCCGTTCTTCTCGATTTCCTTTTTCAGTTTAATCTCCATTGTTCTCGTTTTCTTTTTTATAAAAGTTCCTAAAGGGAAAAAGGAGAAACCGCAGCCGTTCAAGCAATTTTTGAAAAAGACAAAAGAAATTTTCAAACAGGAAGGAAAATGGTTGTATCCGGTTTTTCTATTAGGGGCTTACGCCATGCTCGTTTTGTTTGCGGTGTTGTTCTTTATGTCAGATATCCTTGAGAAAACACATAACATTGAAGGTGTGAAGAAAGGATTCGTCCTTGCCATCCCACTGTTCACCTTATGTGTATCAGCCTTTGTGACTGGAAAGAAAATCAAAGGTGACACAACCGTCATGAAATGGGTGCTTGTCATTGCACTGATTATGGTATCAGCAAGCGTTATTTTTGTCGGTTTCGTCAATGAGAAGTTGTTTCTGCTTCTAGTTGTAACAAGTATATTAGGAACGGCGATCGGTGGAATGCTCCCGACCCTTGATGCCCTCATCACAGAAGGGATTGAAAAAGAAGAGCGTGGTACGATTACGTCTTTTTACAGTTCATCAAGATTCATGGGAGTAGCCGCAGGTCCTCCGTTGATGTCGCTGCTAATGAAAGAATATTTGAATATCAGTTATATCGCCAGCGGGGCCTTAGGTGGTCTTCTTCTATTGATTGTTCTCGTATTCATTAAGCCCGAAAAAAGCGGGGATCAAACCAGGACCGCATAAAAAGCGCCTTCCACTATGATGGAAGGCGCTTTTGGTTAACAATATTGGTTATAAGCGTTCGTGAGGTTGGCTACAATTTCTTCGACTTCATAATCCTCAATTTCTTCACGAGGGATGAAGTGGAGAACCTGTCCATCTTTCAAAAGAGCCATGGAAGGCGAGGATGGCTCATAGCCTTCCAAATAGTCACGCATGCGTGATGTTGCTTCACGATCCTGGCCGGCGAATACAGTTACGAGATTTTCAGGATGTTTTTCATTGTTGAGCGATTCACGGGCTGAAGGGCGGGCCAGTCCAGCTGCACATCCACAGACGGAGTTGATGACCACAAGGGATGTTCCTTTCGTTTCGCTGATAAATGTGTCCACTTCTTCAGGGGTTGTCAATTCTGTGAAGCCTGCGTTCGTCAATTCATCACGCATCGGCTGGGAGATTTCTTTCATATACGCTTCATATGGATTCATAATGATAGCCTCCTATTGTTGTTTTTTCTTAGTCGCTTGAGTCATTTGGTGCCAGACGGATCCTTTAGCTTCTTCGCCGCCTTCAATTCTTTCGATGGCCATATTGATCTGCAGACGAACTTCAAATTCCGGATCATCAGCAGCTTCTTTCAAGGCAGGGAGGGCGGTCTCATCGCCAAGTTCATACAAGTACATTGCTGCACGCCAACGAACGAGTTTGTTGGAATCAGAAAGTGACTCCATCATTTTTGGCATAGCCTCTTTAAAGCCGAGGTCCGAAATGCAATCGCCCGCTGTTCGTCGTACAGTGACTGATTTATCATTGAGCGCCTTGTAGAGATACGGGAGTGTTTCAAGTTCTTCAATCATACCAAGGTAGGCGGTCGCGAGACGTCTGATTGATGCCTTCTCATCATCCAGGGCTTTATCAAGCAGGCGATAGTCCTCTGCTGTCGGATCCATTCGGTCTAAAGCCGCATAGCGAACTTTCCAATCGTCATGATCCAGCGTTTCTAAGCTGACTTTCGTCTTTTCTTCCTTTGGTTCGACATCAACCAATTCTTGGTCAAACGCTTGTTTAACAAGAGATTCCAGTCGTTCGTCGTCATAACTTGCCGAAAGTTCTTCTTTTACCTGTTCCCCAATTTCAGCCACGTCACCATAGCGCGGGTTCTGCTCCACCCACTTACGCTCCATGATCATGTTCGGAGAAGCGGGAGCTGCTTTCATAGCTGCTTCCATGAAACGTTCAGGAAGTCCTACACGCGTTTCCTCTTCGCCTTCCTCAAGTTTTACTTGCATCGGCAGGCCGCGGAACATCTGCACGAACACACGGACTTCCCCGAAATGTTCATCCGGTTCTTCCTGTTTT
Source organism: Halobacillus litoralis (assembly GCF_020524085.2). NCBI lineage: Bacteria > Bacillati > Bacillota > Bacilli > Caryophanales > Bacillaceae > Halobacillus > Halobacillus litoralis. The sequence goes on along the minus strand of NZ_CP129016.1, from coordinate 632,506 downwards.
TGTAAAGATGCATCTTCGGCTTGTTCCGATCCGAAAACCTTCCTTACTTCTGGGAGAATCGCTTCCCATGAAACACGTGCATTTCTTTCTAGTGCGATGAAGTCAGTCACGTGGTAAAGGCCTTTAACACCTTCAATTTCAAAAAGATGCTGGACAAAGTCAGGCGCACCTTTGCGTTCATCGTCTTTTTTATAATTGTGAGTCTCGCCGTCCGGCAAGGTTTCGTTTAAATTAATCTTCATTGAATTCGGACTTGGTGTCGGTTCAATGGATACGATTTTCACTGAGTATAACCCCCTAACAATCTGATCATCTTTCCATCCGGTTCCGAGGGATCTGCCCTCATTCCATGCTTCCATCTTATCAAAAATTCCCAAGCTCATCCACGCATCCGTCCCCGCCCTCCATTGTTCCACTAAAGCTACCTATTGTGGAAGACTCAGTTTCGAGACTTTTGTTGAGTGGATGGGGCTGCGGGGAACAGATCGCTTTCTGCGGGAGCGCGGTGAGCCTCCTCGGACTACGTCCTGTGGGGTCTCACCCTGCACTTTTTTCCCGCAGGAGTCTCACCGTTCCCCTCCGCCCCTTTGTCATATAAGTATCTCGAAACCACTTCTGGAATAAGCTGCTTTTGCACGTTGTCTTTCGAACGGAATGGACTTCTAAGGACGCCATTCAGCATGCTGAAAGCTTGTGATAGATCGCTTTATACTAAACACACCATGATAGTGGGAGACCTTTCAACTTGGTGCAGGGGTTCGTTTCTCACTAACATCGAAAGGGGTGGTTGGGAAGCTGCGAGACTCCCGCGGGAATGGATGGACTGGCAAGACCCCACAGTGCGAAGCACGAGGAGGCTTGCCGTCATCCCCGCAGGAAAGCGAGTAGCTTCCCGACCACCCTGACGCCCAACAAAGCAACGAACCCCGGAAACATCTCGAAACTGAGTCTTCCACAATCCTGCCGTATACTTGAACATTGTAAAATTTTTCATAAATTGTGAAACCAGATTGATTTTGCGTCGTAGAGTAGGTGTGTTGATAAAAAGGAGGGGGAAGAATGGCGGAGCCAGTTATGCAGTTGAAGAATGTCAGGAAGACAATTGGCAAAAAAACGATTATTAAAGGTTTAAATTTTGATATATACGGAGGGGAAGTGTTTGGTTTTCTTGGGCCTAACGGTGCAGGGAAAACAACAACAATCCGGATGATGGTCGGGTTGATGAAAATGACGGATGGGGATGTGATCATCCAAGGGGAGAGTGTACAGAACAACTTTAAAGGAGCTATCCGTCACGTAGGCGGAATCGTGGAAAATCCTGAAATGTATCCTTTCATGAGCGGGTGGAAAAATCTCGTTCATTACGCCCGTATGATGCCCGGAGTGACGGAGGAACGCATAAAGGAAGTCGTCAAGCTTGTAGGATTAGAAAAAAGGATGAAGGAAAAAGTAGGGAAATACTCGCTTGGGATGCGTCAGCGCCTTGGAATTGCTCAGGCTTTATTACATAAACCATCCATCCTCATTCTTGATGAACCAACAAACGGGTTGGATCCGTCCGGAATCAGGGAAATACGTGCGTACATCCGGAGGCTGGCAAAGGAAGAAGGAGTAGCTGTGATTGTGTCGAGTCACATTCTTTCTGAAATGGAGATGATGTGTGATCGGATCGGTATCATAAAAAATGGAGAATTGATTTCCATACAGACCGTTCAGGATGCCCTGCAGCAAACGGAGGAAAAGGAAGTATCGATTGAAGCGACGCCTGTGGATCAAACGATGGTTGCTCTTAAAGAAATGACTGGCAAGGATGTGAGCCTTAAGGAAGAGCTCCTGACTTTCACAGTGGAAAAAGAAAAAATTCCGACCGTTGTTGCAGACTTAGTACAAAAAGGGATTCAAATCTACAGTGTCAACGTCAACCGCTCAACGCTTGAAGATAAATTCTTGAATTTGATTGGAGAGGGAGCCATTGAGTAACTTTTTTCAACTGATCAAAAATGAACATATGAAGCTTTATAATCAAAAGGCGACGTGGATCATGGCTATTCTGTTAGTGGTTTCCATTATCGGAATAGGGGCTTTGCTTAAAGTCGATGCGGGCATTACGGGTGGAGAAGCTCCGACCGGTGACAATTGGAAACAGGAACTTCAGCAGCAGAATGAGCAATTGATGTCCGCGGGAGAACAGCCGCCAGAGATTGAGTACCCGGCATATACGAATGTTGAAATGAATCAATACCGCATTGAGAATGACCTGAAGCCAACGGCCTATAATGGTTGGGATTTTGTCCGTGACAACCGGACATTTGTCGCGCTGGTGAGTTTATTTACAATTATAGTTGCAGCAGGCATTACAGCCAATGAATTTCGCTGGGGTACAATCAAGCTCTTATTGATCCGTCCAATATCGAGGTCGAAGTTCTTGCTTGCGAAATATGTCTCCGTTGTCTTGTATGCGTTCACTATGCTTCTTGCCTTATACATCTTGTCCTTTTTAGTGGGATCTTTATTGTTTGGAATGGACAGCTTTTCACAGACGTATGTATATACTCAGGCTGGTGAAGTCAAAGATGCCGGTATCTTTTCATTTACTGTTTCACAATACTTATTGAGTTTTGTAGAATTAATTATGATGGCTACGTTCGCGTTCATGATCGCCGCTGTATTCAGGAATACATCTCTTGCTATCGGGGTGTCGATCTTCCTCATGATGGCTGGAAGCTCCATTATCGTTTTCTTCATGGAAAAAGAGTGGGCGAAATATATCTTGTTTGCAAATACGGACTTGAGCCAGTACATGTCCGGGACACCATTCGTATCAGGAACTTCTCTTGGGTTTTCCATTGCAGTTTTAGCGGTATATTATGTACTATTCATGGCTTTAGCATGGGGCTTTTTTACAAAACGTGACGTAGCAGGAGCATAAAAAAGGAGGAGAAGGAAATGAAACGTACGGTAGAAATCGTTCTTACCATCATCGGAATTGTTCTTTTTGGACTTCCTGTTCTGTTGAGTGGTGTATTGTTAAACTCTGCAGACAATCCGCAAATACAACAAGAAATTGAAAACTTCATGAATTCCCCGGAAGTGCAGATGGAAGGGGAAATGAGTTCCACAGATATGACCCAGATGTTCGAAATGATGGGATCATTCGCGATGTTCGTCTTGATCGCCTCTTTAATTGCGATCGGGTTAGGTATTCTGGCAGCTGTGTTCCTTAAAGGGAATAAGAAGCCAAAAGCAGCGGGCATCATTTTAATTATTTCCGCGATTATCTTTACGTTTGCGACTGTCTTTATGGGATTGTTCGGCGGCGTAGCGTATTTGATTGCCGGAATTGTTGCACTCGTCCGTAAACCGAAGAAGACCGCAACCGACGAAGCGATCAGCTATTAGGTAGGAAAAAGGCGTGGCTCTAAAGCCGCGTCTTTTGGTTTATCATCGACCAAAAGTTTAGCTGCTTAAACGACGAAAAAAGCGCTCGGCTGAAGCTGAGCGCTTTTTAGCGGAATGAAAAACTATGGTGATTAATCTAAATACCTATTCATTACATCCACATCTGCACTCTGACGGTCATAGACGCTTCCTTCCTGCGGGCGGAGACCACTGCCGCCACAGACCTTACATGTATAGCGCCACTCTTCATCATCCATTAACAGACCTTCTCCATCGCAAGCGAGGCAGAATTCATCTCTAGCCATCCTCATTCCTCTTTTCCTTGTTTCTCTTACCATTTCTCAAACCCATCAGGTTATACAGGGGAGATTACATTTTTAGAGAAACGGGAATGTGAGAATCATTGGAGGGATGACCGTGGCAAATCAGGAAAACCAGCAGGAAGCAGATGTAAATGAAAACAATGATTCAAATCAGAAAATAGATCGTCCGGGACGTCAATTTTATATTCCGTCCCAAATTGTAGATGAATTTGGTGAAAAGGGAAGGGATCACTTAAATAAGCCTTTTCGCGCTCAATTTTTACTCGCACTGACGGCGGGATCTTTTATGACATTCGGAGCCGTCTTTTCCATACTTCTTGCCGTTGGAGTTGAGACGAAAGGTGTCTATCACCTTTTATCCGGGCTTGGGTTCGCGGCAGGGTACTCGATGGTCTTCATATCAGGGGCCGTCCTTTTTACGGAAATCAATGTTCTTTTACCCTCGTATTTGTTTAATAAGGCAGGGTTGATGAAAACGAACATCTATAAATTCTGGTTGTCCTCCTACATCGGAAATATTATTGGAGCCTTTCTGGTAGCTGTACTGATCCAGTGGTCCGGCTCATTCGCCAGTACATTTTATCCTGAACTTGAAATGTATTTAGATCATAAAATGAAATTCATGGACCATGGGGTCAAAGGGTGGTTTCAGGTTCTGATATCCGGTGTACTTGCCAACTGGCTCATCGGAATGGCGGCCTTTCTGACAACCTCTGCCAGGGATTTAACTGGTAAAATCCTCGGAACCACCTTACCTGTCGTTCTTTTTGTAGCAGGGAATTTCCAGCACAGTGCTGCTAATATGGGATACTTCAGTATGGGATTTTTAGCTTCTGATAAATACACTTGGTATGAATATATCTTTTTTAACCTTGTACCTGCCAGTATCGGAAACCTTATTGGAGGGGCGATATTGGTTTCCTTATTGTTCTCTTATGCATACAAAGAGGACATTCAAACCTCCTTGGGAAGAAATAAGAATAAGAAGGGGGCTAAACAATGAAGCAAATCATAGCTATGGGTGGAGGTGGCTTCTCAATGGAGCCCGAAAACCCGCTGTTGGACGATTACGTGTTAAATCAAGTAAATAAAGAAAGACCGAAAATCTGCTTCGTCCCCACGGCTAGCGGGGATTCGGACAGTTACATCGAACGATTCTATGAAGCGTTCAAGGAAAAAGCGGAAGCGACCCATTTGTCCTTATTCAAGCCTCCAACGAGAGATCTACGGAAATTTGTGCTCGAACAGGACATCATTTACGTAGGCGGAGGATCGACGAAAAACCTGCTCGTCCTTTGGCGGGAGTGGGGCCTGGATGAAATCATGAAAGAAGCATGGGAACAAGGAGTTGTCCTTGCGGGGATCAGTGCAGGAGCCATTTGCTGGTTTGATGAAGGGGTGACGGATTCCTACGGCGACCAGCTGGAACCGCTGGAATGCCTCGGATTTCTACCAGGAAGCTGCTGCCCTCATTATGATGGAGAGGAACAGCGGAAACCGACGTACACTTCTTTTATTAAAGCTGGATCGATTCGTCCAGGCTATGCGCTCGATGACGGAGCGGCTGTTCATTTCATAAACACGGACCCAGTGAAGAATGTGAGCTCACGCAAAGGAGCAAAGGGCTACTATGTAAGGGTGGAAGCTGAGGAAGTTGAAGAAAATGAACTGGAAATGACATACTTAGGCTGACGAAACCCCCTCGACTTGATATCAAGTCGAGGGGATTTTTTAGTCAGTGGCGTCTATAGTAGAAAAAGGTGCACCAGGTCATCCATATTAGGGTGACCTGGTGTGGTAATTTTAAGTAGCTACTCGAACAACAGGATTTCTGGGTCTTTTTTATAAGTGTGGACTAACATGGCGTGCAATTGCCCGCGGTGGTGGTACATATGGGCGACCGTCTGGACGAGCCATTCAAAGCGTGTGTTGGTCACACCCCACCAGGACGTGGTTTCTGTGTACAGGTGCTCTTCGGTGTAGTTTTCAAATTGTGTTTTTAATTGCGCAAAGTTTTCAAATAGACGTTCTAAGATTTCATCTTTTGTTTTCATTGATACCGTTTCATAGAAGTGCTCCATTTCTGCTTTTGAAGCCCCTTCTGTGATGTGCCCATCAGCCGCAGGGATTGCTGCAATGTGTTCAAGCAATTCCCCAATGGAGTACTTTCCCTCCGTCGGTCTTAGGGTCAAATCTTCTTCTGATAACTGACCGACCATTTCGGAAATGGATGCTATAACGACTTCTAATTGATGAAAAGCGCTCTGACAGTACATATTCATAGGAACACAACCTTATTAAAATTGTTATTCCTCCTTCTATTCTCCGACGTTCGACTAAATCCCTTTCCAAAGCGAAAAACTACATGAAACGACGAAAATCGCCCTAAGGTTTCATTTGATTCCTACATAGAAAGACCTACATCCAAAAGCGCGTAGTGAATTTTTAGAGAAGGTGTTGACTCTGACGTTACGTCATAGCTTATCGTTATATATGAGGTGATCACCGATGTATAAAGTAAAAGAAATGGCGGAGATGACAGGGGTCAGTGTGCGCACACTACACCATTATGATCACATCGATTTGTTGTCACCGAGCTATGTAAGTAAAAAAGGCTACCGTTTATATAGTGAAAAAGAGTTGGCGCGTCTGCAGCAGATTCTTTTCTTTAAAGAAATGGATTTCTCTTTGAAAAAGATCAAGGAGATTCTGGATGCCCCAGAGTTTGATGAAGCTGTAGCATTGGAGCGCCACCGTGAGATTTTAAGAGAAAAGAAAAAACGTTTGGAGCGATTGATCCAGTCGGTAGATCAGACGCTCGAATCGTTGGAAGGAGAAGATCGTATGGATAATGAAGACCGTTTTCGTCCGTTTGACAAAAGTGAAATTGAAGCTCATCAGAAAAAGTACGAGAAAGAGGTGGAAAAACGTTGGGGAGATACGGACGCTTACAGACAGTCCAAACAGAAAACATCTCAATATACAAAGGAAGATTGGAAGAAGATTCAACAAGAAGGAGACGAAATTGATCGGCAGCTTGTAAAACTAATGGATCGTGACCCTTCTGATCCAGACGTTCAGCAGTTAATTGATAAAAAACGTCAGCACATCACGGATCACTTTTATGAGTGCGACCTGGGTATTTTCAGAGGACTAGCGGACATGTACGTCAACGACCCTCGTTTCACTAAAAACATCGACAAATGGAAAAAAGGATACGCCGATTTCCTCAAAAAAGCCATGCACATGTACTGCGACCAACAGGAAAAAAAGTTAATCCCCTTGCGGGGGAGGTAATAATTGTATGACCAGGCCATACAATTATTACCAGAAATCCAAATACCCAGCCTTCACCGTCTTTGATTGTGATGGCTGGGTTTTTATGAATGGATTTCATAAATCAGACTGTTCCATTTTCTACCGTACCAGGTCATACAGTTTCTACCAATTTATCGCGGGCGGCAAATAAGCCCGTTATGCACTTTGATGTAGCCGTGTCTCAGGATGTCGAATCCTGCTTCATACATATAGAGTCCCATCTGTTCTACAGTCATGAGTTCCCGGTAAGTATGATTCATCACATCGGCCATGACATGATAATAAAGACGGGATCGAAGTTGGTTCCGTGGGGTGGTCAGAATTGCATAGCCGCCTTCCTTCAAAAAGCGCCGGTGCCAGTCAGCCACTTCCGGCTTGTACTCATCAGGAAAATGTTCCAACAGACCGACGGAAAGGACGATATCGAATTCTCTTCCGAATTCAAGATTGCGTATATCGTCAACCACATATTCAATATTTAATTCGTCTTTATAGGTGACTTTCCATTGTCCTGTTTTAGGATTTTCACCTAAGAAAGGATAATGTTCAGGAAATTCGCCAAACCGTGTCGTCTTGCAAAACTCATCGTAATCCACCATGATAATTTCTGTTCCTGGATACATGGCTCCAAGCTGCATCGCTTCATAACCTTCCGCAGCTCCTAGAAAGAGAATGCGTGGGCGATCTACATGTAACCCTTCGAAAAGTGCCCTTTTCCCGCGGGGATCCCAGATTCCATCCTGGATTCTATGAACATAATTCCATAACTGCAATTGAACAAGGTTACCTATCGCTTGTTTAACTTGCCCAGGCTTAAATGAAGAGAGACTTCGGATGAACTGTTCTTTACCAATGCTCTTTTCCTGCGGGATATCTTTAATGAACCACTCATGAAAGGATTTATTGAAATAAGTCCATGAAGTGTGCGGGTCCATCATTTGATCATTCTCTTGCTCCCATTCTGTCCGTTCTTTGGAGTAATTCTTGACTTCAAAAGGTTTACCCACATCTTTCCATGACAAAAGGGACCAATCAGATACCGTGTTTACACGAACAAACTTGTTATACTCTTTCTCTGAATACCGTCTAAGGTCGACGCGATATTGTGGATGGGCAAACGTTTTGTCCATATGCTTTTCACTATAAGGCTTGGGTATCCTCGAATCCTTGATAGCAGCTTCCCCTACCATAGACCAATCACCTCTCCATATCATTTAGTACAACTATAACTGCTATTGTAAGCGTTTACAATAATTGCCTAATTAGATGGGTCACTGTTTAGATGTGCGGGTCTTACAGAAACTGGTGTACCAGGTCATACATATATTCCCAATCACATGTGAAGTCTGGATGTATAATACAGGTACATTTATCCACTACAACCGCATTATTACACTGTAGTAAAGATGATGTAATGTTTGAAAAGTTATTGTTGTGTTCCTGTTATTGGAATATGAGCTGTGCGTGTTACAGTAGGAATTGTGATTTTGAGACAGCGCTTAGCCGAGGGCTGAGCGAGAGCTGTTTACCAAGGAGGGAAATTAACATGATGAAAAAAACAATTGTTTCTTTGGCGGCGGTCGCATCGGTTTCGGCAGTAACAGCAACAGCAGTAAGTGCAGATGAAATTAAAGTAGAAAAGGGAGATACTCTTTGGGGCATTGCTCAAAACAATGGAGTATCTGTGAATGATATAAAAGAAGAGAACGGTTTGAACTCTAATCTGATTTTCCCTAATCAAGTCCTTTCTATCAATGAAGGACAAAACGGAAATGCTCAATCCCAAACTTCCAGCAGCGTCCACACGGTTCAATCCGGTGACACGCTTTATAGCATTGGACAAGCAAATAACGTAAGCGTTCAGGAACTGAAAGCTTGGAACAACCTTAACTCCAATCTGATCTATCCTGGAGAGAAGCTAACTCTTGATGGAGCAGCAGTTGCAGAACAGTCCACATCTGAAAAGAGCTCAAGCAATGAAACAGCAGAAGCAGAGCAGACATCCAGCCAGCCAGCTGAAGATGGCGTGGTTAAAACGTTGAACATGGAAGCTACCGCTTATACTGCATTTTGTGAAGGTTGCTCTGGTATAACTTCAACAGGAATTGACCTGAGAGCAAATCCAGATCAAAAAGTTATTGCCGTAGACCCGAACGTGATTCCATTAGGTTCTGAAGTTTATGTAGAAGGCTATGGTAAAGCGATCGCCGGTGATATCGGCGGTGCAATCCAAGGCAACCGTATCGATGTATTCATGGCAGATCGTTCTGATGCTCTTGACTTCGGACGTAAGAGTGTAGAAGTAAAAGTATATGAATAATATAGATGGAGACGATCCTTTTAAGGGTCGTCTCTTTTTGTTTTTCCGCTGGTATGCGTTTTAAAACCCCCTCTTTAAAAATGAATATCTATTAAAAATTTCCTCTTTCCTGTTGGCTGCCTAACATTGTAAAATATTAAAAATGACATTTTTCCACATAAATAGGTTTAAAAATCAACCCGCGCGGAAATTGTTCAGCAATGATGATTCCTTAAATAAGCTATCTAGTTAGAAAAAAACGTATAAAACATAAATTTTTCTTGCGTTTACGAAGTTTTACTAATAATATCAAGGGGAATCGTATTATATACTAAGAAAAGAAGGGAGGACACCACGATGACTCTGCTATACTCAAAAGCCCGTGAGCTGTTCGATCAGGATTATAAAAACAGCCCGGAAGCACAAGTTCAATCAAAAGGTAAAGGCGTGAAGCGTACACGGAGTGGAAAGGTTCTATTCTCTTTCCGTAAGCAGACTAACAAGCGGAAATAGCATTAGAAGTCGTGGAGGTAGCTATGAGAAGTAACAAAAAAAGAATTAACATGGTCGACTATTTAAAACAAGTTGTCCCGTGGATCAGCGTTTCATTGACAAGGTCAGTCATGAAGCGCTGATTTTTTATATTCCGGAGGAAGGTTTACATATATGAGGGTTCGGTTATCGTATTCGCTAAGGAGGCGAAAAAATGAACATATTTTCTGGCGAAGCATTAAAAGGCGAACACATTCTCGTGACAGGGGCGACAGGTGGGATTGGATATGAAACTGCTAAGGAAATCGTCCGTGCTGGAGGTCAAGTGACTATTACAGGCAGGAACGAGGAGAAACTGGCCTCATTAAAAGAGGAATGTGCTACGACGATAAATGGAGAAATGAAAGTTTTTATAAGCACTGCTGATTTAAACGATGAAACGGATCGTGTAAACGTAGTGCGAGACGCCAGGCAGGCGATAGGTCCTGTGACAGGACTTGTCAATTCGGCTGGTGTCATAGGTGGAGGTCCGCTGGAAGATCTAAAAGAGGAAGACTTACGTAAAGTGATGGAGCTCAACTATTTTTCATCCGTCCTTTTCACCCAGGAAGTCTATAAAGATATGAAAGTCAATGGGAGAGGGAGCATCGTCAATTTATCTTCCCTCTCTGGATTAAGAGGTACACATTCCGGTACAGCTTACAGCGCTTCGAAATTTGCGATTACAGGCTTCACACAGTCTTTCGCTCATGAAGCCATTGAACATGGTGTTCGTGTCAACGCCGTCTGCCCCGGCTACGTAGATACAGCGATGGGGCAAGAAGCTATTCGTGCAAAAGGGGAAAGAGAAGGAAGAAGTTATGAAGAACAAAGGAAAGCAGCTGAACAAGGGATTCCTTCAGGAAAGCTGAGTACCCCAGATGAAGTGGCGAGATCCATTGTCTACCTATTATCAGAGGCATCGACCAATATTGTTGGAGAATCTTTGAAAATATCTGGAGGCAGCGTCATGCGATAATGAGAAAAGGAGGTGAGCCCTTTGTCAGGAGAACGATACTCAAGACAACAGCTTTTTCACCCAATAGGAGAGAAAGGGCAGCGCCGTCTGAAAGAATCGCACGTGCTCATGATAGGGGTTGGTGCCCTAGGAACAAGCAGTTCGGAGCAGCTGGTAAGAGCAGGAATTGGAAAAATAACGGTCATTGACCGGGATTACGTAGAATTCAGTAACTTGCAGAGACAGCAGCTCTTCACAGAAAAAGATGCGGAAAACCGTATGCCTAAAGCGGTGGCTGCCAAAGAACGGCTGGAAAAAGTAAATAGTGAGGTTCACATTCACGCTGTAGTAGATGATGTTCAAGCAGAAGAGCTTGAAAAATACTCAGAAGACATCGATTTAATTATAGATGGAACAGATAACTTCGAAACACGTATGCTCATCAACGATTTCACCCAAAAACACCAAATTCCCTGGATTTATGGGGGGTGCGTAGGGAGTCATGGGATGAGTTATACCATTATACCTGGCGCGACCCCTTGTCTCTCATGTTTGATGAAAAGCATCCCTCTAGGTGGGGCTACTTGTGATACGGTTGGTGTGATCAGCCCGGCGGTTCAAATGGTCGCTGCCCATCAGGTGACGGAAGCATTGAAAGTTCTAGTAGGAGATGTCCACTCCGTCCGCCAAGGTCTTGTCACTTTCGATCTTTGGACGAACGACTATACGACGATTAAAACCGGACGTATCCAAAGGGAGGACTGTCCATCTTGCGGGGACGAACCGACCTATCCTTTTTTATTCGGTAACCAAATGACAAAGGTTGCAGTTCTATGTGGGAGAGACACCGTTCAGATACGCCCAGCTGAAAAGGGTCAGAGAGATTTGAACGAGTTGAAAAATCGACTGCCGGATGGAGAGATTCAGGAGAATCCTTTTTTATTATCCTATAAAAGGTCGAAGCACCGTATGGTTTTCTTTCGAGATGGTCGCGTGTTGATTCACGGTACAAAAGATATCAAGGAAGCAAAAACGTTGTATCATAAAATTGTTGGTGGTTGATCGGTTGATGTGGTTTGTATAGGGAGAGAAAAGGGAATAAGTAAAGCAACAACTAATAAGGAGAGTGCACCATGGCACGACTATTAAAACGAGTGTTCAAATATGGACCGGTGGTATATCCGATTATTAGAAAATTCATGAGAAAACGAAAAGGGCGTTACTAAAAGTGAGCAGTGATTTGCTCGCTTTTATTTTTTTCTATATATAATAAGGAAGAAAAAGATGAATCTCATTCTATTAATCTAAAAAACAAAAAAAGTATTGAAAAACCTATTGCGTGATTAAAAATGCCATGATATATTATTACTTGTCGCGTTAAGAGAGCGGCAAGCCGCGAACGGCTTAACAAAATAAATCATAAAAAGTTGTTGACGAAAACAACTACACATGATATATTAATTAAGTCGCTGTTTTGAAGCGGCAAACAAAACATTTGATCTTTGAAAACTGAACGAACCAACCAGTACGTCAAAACATTTCTTCTTTATAGAAGAGATTTGAAACAAAGCACATTCGGTGTGCAAATGAGCAAGTCAAACTTAACTTTTATGGAGAGTTTGATCCTGGCTCAGGACGAACGCTGGCGGCGTGCCTAATACATGCAAGTCGAGCGCGGGAAGCGAGTGGATCCCTTCGGGGTGAAGCTCGTGGAACGAGCGGCGGACGGGTGAGTAACACGTGGGCAACCTGCCTGTAAGATCGGAATAACCCCGGGAAACCGGGGCTAATGCCGGGTAATACTTTCTTTCGCATGAAGGAAAGTTGAAAGATGGCTTCTTGCTATCACTTACAGATGGGCCCGCGGCGCATTAGCTAGTTGGTGAGGTAACGGCTCACCAAGGCGACGATGCGTAGCCGACCTGAGAGGGTGATCGGCCACACTGGGACTGAGACACGGCCCAGACTCCTACGGGAGGCAGCAGTAGGGAATCTTCCGCAATGGACGAAAGTCTGACGGAGCAACGCCGCGTGAACGATGAAGGTCTTCGGATCGTAAAGTTCTGTTGTTAGGGAAGAACAAGTACCGTGCGAATAGAGCGGTACCTTGACGGTACCTAACGAGGAAGCCCCGGCTAACTACGTGCCAGCAGCCGCGGTAATACGTAGGGGGCAAGCGTTGTCCGGAATTATTGGGCGTAAAGCGCGCGCAGGCGGTTCCTTAAGTCTGATGTGAAAGCCCACGGCTCAACCGTGGAGGGTCATTGGAAACTGGGGAACTTGAGGACAGAAGAGGAGAGTGGAATTCCACGTGTAGCGGTGAAATGCGTAGATATGTGGAGGAACACCAGTGGCGAAGGCGACTCTCTGGTCTGTTTCTGACGCTGAGGTGCGAAAGCGTGGGTAGCAAACAGGATTAGATACCCTGGTAGTCCACGCCGTAAACGATGAGTGCTAGGTGTTAGGGGGCTTCCACCCCTTAGTGCTGAAGTTAACGCATTAAGCACTCCGCCTGGGGGAGTACGGCCGCAAGGCTGAAACTCAAAGGAATTGACGGGGGCCCGCACAAGCGGTGGAGCATGTGGTTTAATTCGAAGCAACGCGAAGAACCTTACCAGGTCTTGACATCCTTGGACAACCCTAGAGATAGGGCTTTCCCTTCGGGGACCAAGTGACAGGTGGTGCATGGTTGTCGTCAGCTCGTGTCGTGAGATGTTGGGTTAAGTCCCGCAACGAGCGCAACCCCTAATCTTAGTTGCCAGCATTTAGTTGGGCACTCTAAGGTGACTGCCGGTGACAAACCGGAGGAAGGCGGGGATGACGTCAAATCATCATGCCCCTTATGATCTGGGCTACACACGTGCTACAATGGATGGTACAAAGGGCAGCGAAGCCGCGAGGTGTAGCAAATCCCATAAAACCATTCTCAGTTCGGATTGCAGGCTGCAACTCGCCTGCATGAAGCCGGAATCGCTAGTAATCGCGGATCAGCATGCCGCGGTGAATACGTTCCCGGGCCTTGTACACACCGCCCGTCACACCACGAGAGTTGGCAACACCCGAAGTCGGTGAGGTAACCTTTTTGGAGCCAGCCGCCGAAGGTGGGGCCAATGATTGGGGTGAAGTCGTAACAAGGTAGCCGTATCGGAAGGTGCGGCTGGATCACCTCCTTTCTAAGGATATAACGGAAACGTACTGTGTTGGTTGTTCAGTTTTGAGAGATCAAACGATCTTTCAACTTGTGAACCTTGAAAACTGGATAAGGAATCATTGTTTCATCTAACGATGAGACAATTGATGACAAGACATCTAATTGAAATTGTAAACGTCTTTTCACGAAGATAGTTAAGTGAATAAGGGCGCACGGTGGATGCCTTGGTACTAGGAGCCGATGAAGGACGGGACTAACACCGATATGCTCCGGCGAGCCGTAAGTAGGCTTTGACCCGGAGATTTCCGAATGGGGAAACCCACTGTTCGTAATGGAACAGTATCCTATACTGAATACATAGGTATAGGCAGGCACACCCGGGGAACTGAAACATCTAAGTACCCGGAGGAAGAGAAAGCAAACGCGATTTCCCAAGTAGCGGCGAGCGAAACGGAATCAGCCCAAACCAGAAAGCTTGCTTTCTGGGGTTGTAGGACACTCCATTGGAGTTACCAAAGAGGAAGATAGGCGAATCGATCTGGAAAGGTCAGCCAGAGCAGGTAACAGCCCTGTAGTCGAAATCTTTCTCTCTCCGGAGTGGATCCTGAGTACGGCGGAACACGAGGAATTCCGTCGGAATCCGGGAGGACCATCTCCCAAGGCTAAATACTCCCTAGTGACCGATAGTGAACCAGTACCGTGAGGGAAAGGTGAAAAGCACCCCGGAAGGGGAGTGAAAGAGAACCTGAAACCGTGTGCCTACAAGTAGTCGGAGCCCGTTAATGGGTGACGGCGTGCCTTTTGTAGAATGAACCGGCGAGTTACGACCGTATGCGAGGTTAAGCAGCAGAAGCGGAGCCGCAGCGAAAGCGAGTCTGAATAGGGCGAGTGAGTATGCGGTCGTAGACCCGAAACCGTGTGATCTACCCATGTCCAGGGTGAAGGTCAGGTAACACTGACTGGAGGCCCGAACCCACGTAAGTTGAAAATTACGGGGATGAGGTGTGGGTAGGGGTGAAATGCCAATCGAACACGGAGATAGCTGGTTCTCTCCGAAATAGCTTTAGGGCTAGCCTCAGAATAGAAAGTCATGGAGGTAGAGCACTGATTGGACGAGGGGCCCCTATCGGGTTACCGAATTCAGTCAAACTCCGAATGCCATAGACTTTGTTCTGGGAGTCAGACCGTGGGTGATAAGGTTCATGGTCGAGAGGGAAACAGCCCAGACCGCCAGCTAAGGTCCCAAAGTGTGTGTTAAGTGGAAAAGGATGTGGAGTTGCTTAGACAACTGGGATGTTGGCTTAGAAGCAGCCATCATTCAAAGAGTGCGTAATAGCTCACTGGTCGAGTGACTCTGCGCCGAAAATGTACCGGGGCTAAACACACCACCGAAGCTGCGGATTGATCTTATGATCAGTGGTAGGAGAGCGTTCTAAGGGCCGTGAAGTCAGACCGTAAGGACTGGTGGAGCGCTTAGAAGTGAGAATGCCGGTATGAGTAGCGAAAAAAGAGTGAGAATCTCTTTCACCGAATGCCTAAGGTTTCCTGAGGAAGGCTCGTCCTCTCAGGGTTAGTCGGGACCTAAGCCGAGGCCGAAAGGCGTAGGCGATGGACAACAGGTTGATATTCCTGTACCACCTCCTTTCCGTTTGAACGACGGGGGGACGCAGGAGGATAAGGAGAGCGCGCCACTGGATGTGCGCGTCCAAGCAGTGAGACGGTCGGATAGGCAAATCCGTCCGGCAACGTCAAGCTGTGATGGGGAGGAAATATAGTACCGAAGCTCCTGAGTTCACACTGCCAAGAAAATCCTCTAGTGAGGAAAGAGGTGCCCGTACCGCAAACCGACACAGGTAGGCGAGGAGAGGATCCTAAGGTGAGCGGGAGAACTCTCGTTAAGGAACTCGGCAAAATGACCCCGTAACTTCGGGAGAAGGGGTGCTCCTCTGCCGAGGAGCCGCAGTGAAAAGGCCCAAGCGACTGTTTACCAAAAACACAGGTCTCTGCGAAGCCGTAAGGCGAAGTATAGGGGCTGACACCTGCCCGGTGCTGGAAGGTTAAGGGGATGCGTTAGCTTATGCGAAGCGTTGAACCGAAGCCCCAGTAAACGGCGGCCGTAACTATAACGGTCCTAAGGTAGCGAAATTCCTTGTCGGGTAAGTTCCGACCCGCACGAAAGGTGCAACGACTTGGGCACTGTCTCAACGAGAGACCCGGTGAAATTATACTATGTGTGAAGATGCACATTACCCGCGACAGGACGGAAAGACCCCGTGGAGCTTTACTGTAGCCTGATATTGAATGTTGGTACAGCTTGTACAGGATAGGTAGGAGCCTTAGAAGCCGGAGCGCTAGCTTCGGTGGAGGCGCTGGTGGGATACTACCCTGGCTGTACGGACATTCTAACCTGGGACCGTAATCCGGTCCGGAGACAGTGTCAGGTGGGCAGTTTGACTGGGGCGGTCGCCTCCCAAAAGGTAACGGAGGCGCCCAAAGGTTCCCTCAGAATGGTTGGAAATCATTCGCAGAGTGTAAAGGCACAAGGGAGCTTGACTGCGAGACCTACAAGTCGAGCAGGGACGAAAGTCGGGCTTAGTGATCCGGCGGTTCCGCATGGAAGGGCCGTCGCTCAACGGATAAAAGCTACCCCGGGGATAACAGGCTTATCTCCCCCAAGAGTCCACATCGACGGGGAGGTTTGGCACCTCGATGTCGGCTCATCGCATCCCGGGGCTGTAGTCGGTCCCAAGGGTTGGGCTGTTCGCCCATTAAAGCGGTACGCGAGCTGGGTTCAGAACGTCGTGAGACAGTTCGGTCCCTATCCGTCGTGGGCGTTGGAAATTTGAAAGGAGCTGTCCTTAGTACGAGAGGACCGGGATGGACACACCGCTGGTGTACCAGTTGTTCCGCCAGGAGCATCGCTGGGTAGCTACGTGTGGTCGGGATAAGTGCTGAAAGCATCTAAGCATGAAGCCCCCCTTGAGATGAGATTTCCCTTACCTATAAGGTAATAAGATCCCTCAGAGACGATGAGGTTGATAGGTCCGAGGTGGAAGCGTGGTGACACGTGGAGCTGACGGATACTAATGGATCGATGACTTATCTATCTGATTTCAATCATTCGTGAATGACAATTGCTTTTCAAACAAGATGTTTCCTTATCCAGTTTTGAGGGTTCACCTCAAACTTTATATTGATGTGGTGGTGAAGGCGAAGAGGTCACACCTGTTCCCATGCCGAACACAGCAGTTAAGCTCTTCAGCGCCGATGGTAGTCGGGTTTACCCCCGTGAGAGTAGGACGCCGCCACATCACTTCATAACCCTTCAGGAATATTCCTGAAGGGTTATTTTTGTATTGTGCGTTTCGTATGGGTTTGGTAAAGTATAGAAATATTGATAGGAACGGAAGGGGTCCAACACGATGAAACTGTACGGTGCTTTACTCTCCTTAAGTTTAATATGGGGATTATCTTTTGTTTTTATAGAAACGTTGATCGGGACAGCCGGGGTGTGGGGTACTGTCTTTTTCAGGTGTCTTGCTGGAGTTGTGGTTCTTCTTCCGTTTGTTTTTTATAAGTGGAAGAAACATCAGCTTCCCCAATCGATCCCGTGGGGTGTATTGGTGATCGTCGGTGTGTTCAATGCTGGGCTTCCATGGGGGTTGATTGCCTTAAGTCAGACAGTGGTGACCAGTAATACCGCAGCTGTCCTCAATGCCACCACCCCTATTATGACAGGTTTGATTGGTTTTCTAGTTTTCTCAGTTCTTTTAAATAAGTGGCAGTGGGCTGGAATTGTTATAGGCTTTATAGGCATTCTTATATTGACTGGATTTGAGTTCGGAAGTGTACGATCCAATGATTTTATCGGTATAGGAACCATGCTTCTTGCAACCTCATGCTATGGCTTTGTTTCACACTTTACACGAAAGCACCTACGGGGATTTGATGTGATTCTTCTGACCAGTATCGCCCTTCTCGTGGGAACTATGGTTGGTCTTATGGGTATTCTTTTGACACAACCGACTCTATTTACCTCTATAGGGACGGATTTGAATGTTACTTTTGCAATCAGCGTGATCGGTTTAGGTTGTGTTGGTTCTGGAATTGCTCACTTACTTTTCTATTATATGATTGATCGAGGGGGTGCCGAGTTTGCAAGTATGGTTACATACCTTGTCCCGATGACCGCCCTTTTCTGGGGACACCTGCTTCTTGGTGAACCGGTCACAAGTCAGTTGATCATTGGTCTTGCTGTAATTTTTGCAGGTGTTTATTTGTCCACGAGAAAAAAACGTGTAAGTCGTTCATTTGTAGGGAAGAAAGCAAGTTAAGGTTCGTTTTTAATGTATGTGATAGAATGTGATTAACGATGCTTTTGAGGGGAAATGCTTATGAACCGCTGGGATTCCACACCGGTCATCCGCTTTTTCGGAGGTCGGAAACTTTTATTCATTTTAGGAGTACTCCTGCTGATTGGATTGAACATCCTTGTCTTTTCAAGTGTAGGGTTCATCTTCGATCCTTTTTTAATTTTTGTTAAAACGGTAGCTTTGCCGTTAATACTTTCTATTGTCGTCTATTATTTATTGAGGCCAATCATCAACTTGCTTGAATCATGGAGAATTAAAAGGATCTGGGGAATTTTGATCACTCTCCTGGCACTGGTTGGGATCATCACAATGCTTGTGGTCCTCATCATTCCATTTCTTGAGAAGCAATTGATCAGTCTGGCTGAAGAGCTTCCCCGTTACTTACAAGATTTGATTAATACAATCGATGAATGGTTGAGGAATTCGATTTTTTCTGTTTACTATACGAATCTATTTGAAGACGTGGATGGAATATTGAATCAGATTCCTGATTATATTTCTTCTTATGCCTCTGAGACCGTAGAAGGGATTACGAATATTATTTCAACCGTGACGAACGTAGTCGTAGCGCTTGTAACGTTGCCGTTCATTCTCTTTTATTTGCTGAAAGATGGGTATCGTCTCCCGTCATTTATCATAAGACTGTTCCCGCCGAAGGTCCGTCCAGAAGTATCCAGTGTATTTAAAGGTATTGATCATCAACTGTCGGCTTACATTCAAGGACAGATCATCGTCAGCTTTTGCATCGGCATTATGATGTACATCGGCTTTCTGATTATCGGACTGGAGTATGCTTTGTTACTTGCTGCGATTGCCAGTGTAACAAGTGTGGTTCCATATTTAGGGCCGGTCATAGCGATTACACCTGCGTTGATTATATCGATTGTGACTTCCCCTTTTATGGTTGTGAAACTGGTCGTCGTTTGGACGATTGTACAGTTGCTGGAAGGGAAGTTCATATCTCCGCAAATCATGGGGAAAAGTTTGCACATTCATCCCGTCACCATCATCTTTGTTTTGTTGACGGCTGGTCATTTATTTGGAATTGTCGGGATCATTTTAGCTATTCCTGGCTACGCGATTCTGAAGGTAATTGTATCCCACCTCTATTACTGGTTTCAAAAGCGATATAACCGGTTCGTGGAGGAAGAAAATCAATATAAAATCCAATAAAGAAGGAAGTGGGATCAGCCACTTCCTTCTTTATTTTTGTAATTTGATTTCTTTCAAACGCTGCCGTTGTTCTTCCGGCCACCATGCTCCGCAGTCACTGGATACGACGCAAGCAGCACAGGTTTCAAGGTCATAGACGCGCATGCCACGGATAGGTGGAGAATAGAGGTGCAGAGTCACAAGTGGTGTTGTACCTTCTCGGCCCATTTTATGAATCCCTTTTTCAGGAGCGAAAAAGAGGCTTCCATTCTCCTTGAATTCTGTGAAGAGAGGAAAAGGCAAAGATTCACCATGGGCTTGATAAACCGTTTGCTTTGTTGTTCCATTCATTACTTGGATCCAGCCTGTGGACTGCCCGTGATCGTGAGGCGCACATTCAATATCTGCCCAATTCATGACAATCATTTCCACATCATCATCTTCGTATATCATTTGGCGGTAATAGGGCTTACCATCAGGGTCCTCTAGATAGGGAGCTAATTCTTCTAAAGTGATTTCAAGCTCAATCAATGTTTTTTTCAGGGTTTCGGGGCAATGGTCATCAAGATTTTCGAATGCTTTCTTTACTCGTGTGCTCATCTTCATAGTAGAAATCCTCCTTATTCCACATGTTTTCTAAATGAAATTCTTCCCTGTACGAGCATCACACCTGCGATGATCAAAAGACCTCCGAAAAGGGAAGAGGCAATGAATTTTTCATTCAGCAGGATGATGGCAGCGATGAGTGTAGCCAAAGGTTCGAAATAGAGAAAGACAGAGACCTGCGTTGCCTGCATCACCTCTAATGCTTTTGCCCAGTACCAGTAGGCGATGGCCGACACAAAAATGCCAAGAAAAAGCAAGTGGGCCAAGTGCTCCGTTGAGAGTGAACGTAATTGGTCCACCCCATGGTTCCTGATGAAGAAGGGAAGGGTCAAAAAGAACCCGATGGTGCTCATATAAAAGGTCAGGACAAGAGAAGGTACAGGGACGGATAATTTTTTTAAAAGAACGGAATAGACAGCCCAGTTCAATGTGCTTACAATCATAAGAATATAACCAAGACTCAAGGAGAAGCTGAAGGTGCGGCCGCTCCCGAGGGTTGTAATCATGAAAACACCTGTGACGGCAATCGTAATGCCAGCAATTTTCTTCAGGGTAAGCTTCTCCTGCAAGAAAATAAAAGACAGAAAGACTGTAAACACCGGGGAGAATGAAATCAACCAGCCTGCATCGGATGCGTGGATGGTCAGCAGAGCGGTCGCCTGGATCACTTGGTGAACAAATACGCCGAGGACTCCTAAGATGAGTACATGTGGAAGATACTTGATATGTATTTTCAAAGGGTATTGGAATAGAAGTACCATCAATAATAAAAAGATCGCCCCAATTCCAAACCGGATGACAAGCAGGGAAAAGGGATCCAATTTTTCTAAAACGGCTTTGGTGGAAACGAAAGACACACCCCAGAAGGTTATGGAGAGGAATGCATAGAGCGAAGCTCCGATTCGCGATGAAGAACTCATAGACCGTGTCCTTTCCTCATATAGTCTCCCTTCACTATATGCGGGAAACGGACAAGCATGAGCCTCCAATCTTCTATTCTATCGTAACAGAACCACTGTGAATCAAAACTTTTTCGACGAATATTCTGATCATTAGACAGGAAGTGTCGAACCAATAAAAAAAGCCTAAGGTATCCTTAGGCTTTTCAAATGATCCAGTATGTGAGAATCGAAAGCAAAATAGATGTCACAATTAATAAGAGCATCGGTTTTAATGCCCGGTGTCTGACATCATGTAAACTTACGCTGAGACCGAGACCAACCATGGCCATCGTTAAAATGAAGGAAGTGAGCAACGAGACGGCTTGCATAGCTGCTGCAGGAATAGTAACAATGGTTCCATTCACAAAGCTTCCAAATAAGCTCATCAGGACGAAACCAACAAGGAACCACGGATAAGCGATGGAGGAACGGCTTTCTTCTGTTCCTTTCTTTTTCATAAACCAGATCAACAGCAGACTGAAGGGTACAAGCAGAAAGACACGACTAAGCTTGGCGACAAGGGCCATTCCCAGG
Source organism: Halobacillus litoralis (assembly GCF_020524085.2). Taxonomy (NCBI): domain Bacteria; kingdom Bacillati; phylum Bacillota; class Bacilli; order Caryophanales; family Bacillaceae; genus Halobacillus; species Halobacillus litoralis. Next base: position 610,921 of record NZ_CP129016.1, on the reverse strand, counting down.
CCATCATCTCCAGCAGGTTCTCCGGCGAGGGCAACGTTCGCCACTTCGTGCAAACTGATTCCCGCCCACATGCCGTAAGCTTCTGCATCCACTGGTAGGAGGGGGCGGATGAGAGTGTATCCAATGGCGAATAACGTACCGACTACGGAGATGACACCTGCACTGATGGCTGTGTCCTCTTCTTTGGCTTTCAAAATAGGCGTGACGGCAGCAATGGCGGATGCTCCGCAGATACCTGTTCCGATTCCGAGAAGTGCCATCATCGATCGGTCGGCATCAAATAGCTTGGCAAAAAAGAGCATAAGTCCGATTGCAAATACAATGACAATCGTTCCTTTTAATAAAAGAGGGAAGCCCTCTTGAAGAATGACGTTGATATTTAATTTTAATCCGAACAAAATAATCGCTAGTCGCAATAATTTTTTTGCTGAAAAGTGGATTCCCGTACGCATGCTCTCTGGATAACCGAAAAAATGGCGGTACAAAACGGCTAAAAGAATGGCTGTCGCAAGAGGACCGACCTGGTTCAACAGCGGAAGCATGGCGAGTAGAAATCCGACAGCTGCAACGATGGCTGTAAATCCGATTCCTTTTAGGAGAGGTTGGTAAGAAGTGTAGTTCATCGATGGGACCTCCTTTGTTTCCTTTATCTATCATACGCCCCGGGTGGTTATTCGTAAAATAAAACTTTATAATGTTAATCATAGAAAAAACTAATGATTGGAGCGGTTCTTTTGGATTTAGAAGCATTGAAAACCTACATTACCGCCATTGATGAAAAAAGTTTCACGAAAGCATCTACGCTTTTGAATTTGTCGCAGCCAACAGTTAGTGCGCATATCAAGAATCTGGAGCGTTTTTTTCAAACGTCGTTAATTGATCGTTCACCGAAACATTTCGAAGTGACAGCTACAGGGGAGATGGTTTATCGAAGGGCGAGACAGGTCCTTGGGCTGCTGGATAAAGCCAAAAATGAAGTGAAGCAATTCCACGATCAGGTAGGTGGGCAAATCCATATTGGTGCGAGTTACACGGTGGGAGAGTATATCATTCCATCGATTATAAAAGCCTTTGATGACATGTACCCAGCGGTTGAATTGCAGGTGCGAATTGCCAATTCTAAACGAGTTAACCGGGAAGTGCAGCAGCATGAGCTTGATTTAGGACTTGTGGAGGGCAAAGTGACGGAGCAGGGATTGAGTTCCATTCCATTCATGGAAGATGAAATGGTCGTGATCGTTCCTGAAACTCATCCTTTGAGAAAGTGTAAAGAGGTGACATTTCAAGATTTACAGGACCATACGTGGATTACACGTGAAGGAGGGTCGGGGACGAGAGCTATGCTGGATTATATGTTGGAGTCATCGAACATCCGACCGAAAAAGACAATAACGATTGGAAGCAATCATGGAGTTGTCCAAGGAGTGAAGGAAGGTCTGGGGCTTTCTTTTATTTCAAAAACGGTTGTGGAACATACCGACGCTGCGGAGTTAATCATGAATCTTCCTTATATCCACTCGACAACACGATCCTTTTCCATTGTCACTCCATCCAATGAAGAGGAAATTACGGAAGATGCTCAAGTCTTCATACAGCACGTCATGGAATTGTATGAATTGTCATAAAACCATTACATTCATTTGGAGGGGACTTTGTTATGATAGAAGGGAGAGGGAAGTTTGGTTTGGTTCATTGAACGACTGCAAAAGGAAGATCTTAGCCATGTGGTTAGGATGGTCAGAACATCAATCTTGAATATATCCCCCCGGTTTTACAATCAAGATCAATTGTCAGCTTGGGCGGAAGGGATCAAAGATCAACCTCTTCTTCATCAACGTTTTCTTCATGCCTACTCACTTGTCGCCAAGGACACTGACGACAGCATTATAGGTTTTGCCAGCCTTGTGGGACCTCACATCGATTTTTTGTATGTAGCCGCAGATAGGCAGGGGGAAGGTATAGCCACTCAACTGCTCCATCTTTTAGAGGAACAGGCTGCGAAAGAAGGAGTGGAGGTTCTTACGACCGAAGCGAGTGCCGTCGCGAGACCGTTTTTTCAGAAGCGAGGATATGCCATTAAGAAGGAACAGGTGAAATGGATTCGAGGAATATCGATAAAAAATGTGCAAATGTTTAAAAAGGTGCATAAGTAGTAGGAACTACGGGTATCGTCTTTTATAGAAAAAATTGAAACGTTTGTACAGTCCCGTTCGTAATGAAGATGGATGTGTTTCTATGCCAAATCTTATTTCATATACTGAGGTGAAAAAATGAAGAGACTAGACCAGATTGTCGACTATTTGAAGACGCTGGGAGTTGAGGTCGAGAAGGTATATCGCGCACCGAAGGAAGAGACGAGATAAGCAGAGCTGAATAACACCACTCGAGGTATGCTCCTACATAGAGAAGCATACCTTTTTGCTGGGCATTTTTAAGCCGGTTTTGTGATCTGTTTAAATGCCGGTCGTTTGGATTGGATATGCGCCCAGAGGACACCACCTGTAACCGGAATGAGCAGGCAGAGGAAAACGGCAGGCGCTCCATGGGAAGAAGCAAGAACACCGAAAATGGGACCGGTCACAACGACTGATGTCTGATTGCAAAGCATGCGCAGGCTGGACATGCGTCCATGAAAACGGGAATCCGTCGCCATTTGCTGCACAGACTGCAATAAAGCACGCACAAACGATGTACCAAGACCGATCAAAAGAAAGCCGAGGAAAGCCACAGGAACGAGATTGGTGAAACTAACGATCGCAAGCCCTGCAGCCGTTAAGAGGAGCGACCAGGTGCCGATGCGGTTCTGACACTTTGCCCACCACCATGTTCCGATAAGTCCAGCAAGGATACCTCCGATGGAAAACGTGCTGTCCAGCATTCCGTAGACGAGCGCACTCTGCTTTAGATGTGAACTTGTATAAACGCTTAAAAATCCCAAAGTCGTGTGGAAGGTAAGCTGTCCAAGCATAAGCATGACGAACAATCCATAAAGCATCTGGTTCTGATGTACATAAACGAATCCTTCTTTCATCTCATCCCAAAAGGTGAGAGAGTCATTGGAGTGATTTCTTTCGACCGGCGTGTAACGGATCATCTGAATGGTGGCTGCAGCCCCCACATATAAAAGGACAACGACAGTTAACGAGGTTTCAATAGCTGCAAGTCCGGCCAACACTCCGCCCACAGCCGCTCCCGTTAAACTTCCAGCAACGGTAGAGGAACCGGACCATGAAAAGATCCGAGGAAGAGAATCTCTCGGAAATACTTCAGCCACAAGAGCTTGTAAGGAAGGGCGGAATAAGGATCCTGCTGTTTGCATGAACATATGGGCGGCAATCATAAGCCATGGATGTTCAACCTCAAACCAAAATGTCCCTATTAATAAGACTAAACAGATGATGCTTATGACACCCGCGAGGAGAGCGAGCTTTTTTCGGTTGCTTCGATCGACCAGAACCCCGAAAATGATGTTTGAAAAAAGCCCGGGAATAAATCCAAAGCTCACGAACAACCCTGTGTAAAAAGCATCTTCCGTCCATTGATATAAAAACCACGTGATGAGGACGAAGTACATCGCACGACCACTCTCATATAAAAAATACCCACTCATCAATCTTCTTGTATTCGCTTTGTTCATGTTTTCCCTCCTCTATCTACATTTATCGTACTCGGTTTTTAGTGATTTGGATAATATTGCATTATAATTATAAGTGATAAGAAATTTTTATGGGGGGACTGTTCATGAAGATTGAGGATTATCAGCTTCTGCTTAATTTGAATCAATTTAGAACCATCCGAAAAACGGCCAAGTCCATATTAATCTCCCAACCAGCGATCACACAGCGTTTGAAATACATAGAAGAACACCTGGACGGACAGATTTTTCTCCGTACTCCGAAAGGGTTGCTTCCAACGCCTTTTGGAGAAGTTGTCTTGACTCATGCAGAGCATGTACTTGCTCAGGAGGATGTGTTGAGAGAAAAATTGGCATTTGTGGAAGGAAAAGTGACCGGTACGCTATCGCTCGGAGCTTCTTCCTTATACAGCCAGCATTTTCTTCCTGATGTCCTGCAATCGTTCACAAAAGCATTCCCAGATGTAACGATCGATCTGGTCACAGGAGTAAGTGAAGAAATACGCCAAGCCGCCTCCTCCTTTCATATTGCCATTGTTAGAGGGGAACCAATTGATGACTACGAATCCGTCCATCTATTGAGTGATCCTCTTTTCCTCTTAGATACCGTGCCTATGGGAAAAGGAGAGCGGCCACTGATTGAATTCAAGAGTGATCCAGGTTTTCAGAAGCTCATTGAAAATTGGATGGCGCGGGGGACCGGCATGTTGGTCAAACGTTCAATCAAGGTGGATCATTTTGAAACAGCCAAACAAATGATGAAGCGGGGTCTAGGAATGACGGTCCTTCCTGAAAGCATCATTAAAGAGGAAAAAGACGCCTATAGTTGTTTGCCGCTAGAGGCAGAGGGGCGAGCGATAGTCCGGGAAACTTGGGCATGTGTGAAACAGGGAGGTAGAGCATTGCCCCAGGTTGAAGCGTTCCTTGATCACATCCAAAACGAGGTGAGGGAATGAATCAAAGAGAAAAGCATTTGGTCGCGGTCATCGATGAGTGGAGCCCCTACGTCCGCCCGTTGTTCGAATTGGCTCAGTCGTCTGACAACGAGTGTTGGATCGGTGCTGGTGTAATCACTCAAAGCGTGTGGAACTACCAATTTGGTTATCCCGCTGACTATGGTATAGGGGATGCAGATTTGATTTATTTTGATTCTACGGGCACGCTTGAAGAAGAAAAGAATCTCGAAAAACGATGGAATGATAACTGTAGGAACGTGCCTTTTTCTATTGATGTAACGAACGAAGCCCTTGTCCATCTTTGGTATGAAGAGAAGTTCAATCAGTCGATCAAACCGTACACATCTGTCAAAGATGCCATCGATACCTGGCCGACGACGGCTTCCTCTGTCGGGGTCAAGCGAAAGAAGAATGATGGGGAATATGAAGTTTACGCTCCTTTCGGTTTAGAGGATCTTTTTCAAGGAATTATCCGACCGAATAAGCGTTTGATACCGGAAGAAGTTTACTGGAATAAGGCTGAAAAATGGAAAAGACGCTGGCCGGAGCTTAAGATTCTACCATGGTAAAAGGATGGTACTTGCATGATTGGTAGAATTCATTTTATTATTAAAGTAATTCATTCCAATCTTGAAGGGGATGTTCTAACGTGTCGGAAGAGCTCATGTTTGCTAGATTAGAAGAGATTCAACAGAATGAATTTATAAAAGCGGCGATCGATCATGTTGGTGCTGGAGTCGTTATAACGGATCCAGAGCAGGAGGATAACCCGATGATTTATTGCAATCAGGGGTTTTTGGATCTGACTGGTTATGAACGTGGGGAAATTCTAGGGCGTAACTGTCGCTTCCTGCAGGGGGATGAAACGAACCCGAAGCATGTAGAACGCCTACGTGAAGGTCTTTCTAAACAAACGCCTGTGCAAGTAGAAATAAAAAATTATCGTAAGGACGGTACGATGTTCTGGAATGAATTACATATTTTTCCGGTGTACATCGAGCAGATGGATCAGGTGTATTTCGTTGGTGTGCAAAAAGATGTGACAAAGCGTCGGGAACAGGAAGAACTGATTGCGCATTATTTGTCAGAGGTTAAAAGGTTATCGACGCCGATTGTGCCCGTACAGGATAACATCTCAGTACTCCCGCTTGTCGGGACTATTGATGATGACAGGCTTCAGCAGATGCTGGAAGCGGTCAGTCACCACGTAAAAGAAACGAAAGAGGATTACTTGATCTTGGACATGTCTGCTGTGCATTCTTATAACGAAGCGGTTCATATGGGCATCTATCAGATGAATCAGTTGTTAGACCTGATGGGAACGAAACTCGTCATCACAGGTATCAAACCAACATTTGCCATTCAAAGTGCCCCTTACGCAGACTTTAGTGAGCTATCGCTTCAGACATATGCCACAGTGAAACAAGCCTTGAAAGTATTAAGAGAACAACTATAATGACAAGCAGCGCGTTCCATCCCCTAAATGGACGCGCTGCTTTTTTGTTTGAGGAGAGATATTTTCCAATATCTGTATGACCTGGTCAAGGACTAAGCGCTCTTTTCGTGTAATAAGTGAACTTCTTTGTTTTTCCGTGTCGGGAGCATATGGAATACGATGTTGAGCGTGATAGCCGTCACGCTGCCTGCCACGATGCCATTACTAGTAAGGATTTGTATGCTTTCAGGTAGTTTGGCAAACAATTCAGGGACGACTGTGACTCCTAAACCCATGCCTACAGAACAAGCGACAATCATAGAGTTTTCATGAGATTCGGACAACACACGGCTGAGCATTTTAATGCCTTGAGAGATGACCATTCCGAACATCGCAATCATCGCACCACCTAGCACAGCGGTAGGGATGATGGTCGTAAAGGCAGCAATCTTCGGAATGAATCCCAGGGTAACTAACAGGCCTCCCATGACGAAAATAACTCTCCGGGATTTCACGCCTGTCATGTGCATGAGCCCGACATTTTGAGAAAAAGCAGTATAAGGGAAGGCATTGAACACACCGCCGAGAAGAATCGCTAATCCTTCAGCCCGATAACCACTGGCTAGATCTCTTTCATTCAAATTCTTCTCTGTCATTTCACTTAATGCGAAGTAAACGCCAGTAGATTCCACTAGAGATACCATGGCTACTAAAATCATGGTTAAAATAGCAGACCAATGAAAGGTCGGTGTCCCAAAGTAGAAAGGCTCAATCATATGGAAGAAACCAGATTCATGGACGGCTGAGAAATCCACTCTTCCAAAGAGAGCAGCAACCAGAGTGCCTCCTAAAATACCAATCAGAATGGCGATGGAGCGCATGAATCCTTTCGTGAAACGATAAAGAAGAACAATGAATAAAAGCGTTCCAAAGGAAAGAGCAAGATTGGCAGGGGAACCAAAGTCTTCAGCCCCTTGGCCTCCGCCCATGTTGTTGATGGCAACAGGAATTAATGTAATTCCAATAATCGTTACAACGGTCCCTGTGACGACAGGTGGGAAGAATCGAACAAGTTTCCCGAAGTAGCGGCTGATCAGGATGACGAACAATCCGGAAACGAGAATGGAGCCGTAGATAGCCGAAACCCCGAATTCACCTCCGATGGCGATCATTGGACCGACGGCTGTAAACGTACAGCCAAGGACGACAGGAAGACCGATACCGAAATAACGATTGCGGACGACTTGCAAGATGGTTGCCACCCCGCACATTAAAATATCAATAGCGACAAGATAAGTGAGTTGTTCAGAATCCAGCCCCAGAGCTCCACCAACAATCAATGGAACGAGGATTGCTCCAGCATACATCGCCAATAAATGTTGAATTGCTAACGCCGTTGTTTTCATGAGGATACCTCCTGTTCTCCAAACGTGACTTTACTGTCCTCAAGGGATGAAAGCGTGGCGAGAGATTCTACTTTTAATCCTTGGCGTCGTAAGAGACGTCCTCCATCTTGAAACCCTTTTTCTATGATGATCGCTACACCGGAAATCGATGCTCCTGATTGTTCCACAAGGTCAATCAGCCCCTTCGCTGCCTGACCATTCGCGAGAAAGTCGTCAAGGATCAAAACGTGATCATCATGTGTCATGAAGTTTTTTGATATGGAGATGTCATTTGTTTCTTGCTTTGTAAATGAGTGCACCTTTGATGTGTAAAGGTGATCTTTCATGGTCAACGATTTTTTCTTCCTTGCAAAGATTGCAGGAACCCCCAGGCTTAGGGCAGTCATTTGAGCGGGTGCAATTCCTGAGGACTCTAATGTCAGTACCTTCGTAATCCCCAAATCTTTGAAACGTCTCGCAAACTCTTCACCAATTTCTTTCATGAGTACAGGGTCTATTTGATGATTCAAGAAGGCATCAACTTTAATAACGGAAGAAGATAGAACTTTCCCTTCTTCCACGATTTTCTTTTTCAAACGATCCATATCCAACGCACCTTTCTGGGTTAAGTATTTAGGTAACAAAAAAGCACGAAAAGCTTGTTTCCTCTATGGAAAGCAAGTCTTTTCGTGCTAGACGTAGACAAAGACAATGAAACCGTGGACAGGAAAGCCCCGGTGTCTTGTGCTGCTTTTCATAGTCGGTCTATTTACGGTAAACCGGTAGAAACTTGCAGGCCCTATCCCCGCGATTATATGAAAACTTATATTCGAATGATATGGATAGTATATCAGTTTATTGTTCGTAATCAACCCCTATTTAGGAAATTAGATGACAATATTAATAGTTTTGTTCGTGTTGACATGGGTGTTTGTTTAGGAGATAGTGGATGGGAAGAGAGTTACTCTTTTCTATTGAAAATTTTACCGCCTTATGGTGGCTTCGTCTTAGAAGCTGAAAAGGGAAGTTTGGTGAAAAGCCAACGCGGTCCCGCCACTGTAATGGGGAGGTGCATAGATGACCCACTGTTTTTTTATGGGAAGGGCTATGTGCTGATGAACCTGAGTCAGGAGACCTGCCATAAGGAAGAACATGAATTCCTACGGGAGATAGGAGGATGTTACGTGTATTGGATCCATCAAGAGCCTTTTACGGTTCCATGAACTAAAGGGAGAATGCGCTTTGTAAATTCTCCCTTTGAGGGATATTCACTTTCAAGAAGGAGGAAACCATTCATGGAACCTTTACCTGTTCGTTATTCTAGAATGACTCAAACAAGATTAGTGCTGCCACCAGATACGAATCACCTGGATACTATTTTCGGAGGGAAAGTCCTTTCATATATCGATGAAATTGCTGCTCTTACTGCTATGAAGCATTCAAACTGTGTAGTTGTCACAGCTTCCATAGACTCTGTAGATTTTTTATCTTCAGCTAAAGTAGGGGATGCATTGACGTTAGAAGCTTGTGTGACGAGCACGGGACGTACATCAATGGAAGTGTATGTGAAAGTCTTTGCAGATGATTTACTTCAAGGCCAAAAGGTTATGACGACCGAATCATTTTTAACGATGGTCGCTGTAGATGTCGAAGGGAGACCGACACCGGTGCCGCCCATCATACCTGAGACAGAGGAAGATAAACAATTGTTTGAAACGGCTCCATCCAGGAGAGAACACCGAAAAAGCAGACCGGCCCTTCGATGATAGGTATATAGTGTTTTGAAAACCAATAAACAAATGCAAAGACACCACATTTTAGTGGTGTCTTATTTATACTTGTGTGAACTTCTTCCACTCAAAAAGAGCCCGCTCTAAAAGAAGCGGACTGACTTTATGTTCGTTTTAATGGCAATGTACAGCAGCGGAACGACCCTCCGGATTTGATGATTTCTGAAAGGTCTACAGGAATCACATGAAACCCATATTTCTCTAACTGTGTATTTAGTTGTTCGTTTTGAGGGAGGCTGATCACTTTACGGCTTCCAATGGAAAGAACGTTCGGACCCATGGTGAATTGCTCCTTTTTGGTGACTTCAATTACTTTGTATCGTGCAGAGATGGATTTCAAACTGTTTTTTGTAAAAGCAGGAGGATAAAGGATTGCAGTGGATTGATCGATTATGTTGAATACGCAGTCCAAATGAAGGATGTCTCCTCTCAAAGGGACAGGTATAACCTGAAGGTCAAGGAGACGTGATTGAAGTTCGCTTATGGATTTACCGGACGTCCTTTTTGTTTCACCGACCCAAACCGTGTTCCCGTCTACAACGATATCTCCGCCTTCAATCGATGAAGGGAGGTCCTCTTCTACCTCGATGTCATTCTCTCTCGCCCAGCTCTGGAGGACATCCGTTTCCTCTTTCCGTACCTTTTCACTCATAGAGCTGATAAACAGTCGATGATGAATGGTAAACCCGATATCTCTTGTAAACACCTGTTCATGAAGATCCGGCTGACTTGCAAGTTGTATGACTTCAATCTGGTGTTCTTCTAAAACCTGTACGAAATGTTCATGTTGCTGGAGAGCTGTTTTGATGTTTATGTTCTTGTTTTGGTAATGTTTTTGAGTTTCGTTGATGATGTCAGTAATTTTCATGTAAGAAGGTTTGGCGACTACGACTTTTTTCAACGGAGAATATTCGGTGTTACATTGAACACTGTTTTCCGAAGCTGTTCCGACCATGTTAGATCCTCCTTTTATTCATATCCCCTTTCTTCCCCGGAGTGTAGAGAATAAAACAAAAAAATTCCACGTGTAAAGTTACCTTTACGTAAAGGTAACTTTACTTTAAACTGTAACTAATTGGAGGGGTAATATGAAGAACCGGCTTATGGAGTTTAGAAAAAATCAGGGGTTATCACAGGACAAATTAGCTGAGATATTACAGGTATCCCGTCAGACGATTATATCCATTGAAAAAAACAGATATTCCCCATCTTTGCCGCTTGCATTTGAGATCGCGAGAGTATTTGGTGTTCGAATTGAAGATTTATTTATCTATGAATCAAGGGAGGGGGAATGAAGATGGATTACACTTCCAACGCTTTTAAAGTTATCGGAGTATTTTTCTTGCTATTGGCAGGTTTTTTAATTTTTGTGGGGACGATGGGTGGCGAATGGCCGTCTATGATGTGGACCATGGTTTCTTTAGGGATTTTATCTTTCAGCATGAGTTACTTATATCCTCAGTTCAAACAGAAGGATGAACGGATGAAGTGGATTAGGCATAAGGCTGTATTCTATTCTTTCTTCATCATGATGGGAATAATGGCTGTCTTTCATCTTATGATTGTGTTGCAGGTGGTCACATTAAGTGCTGTTGACCTACTCAGCATCCTGTTGTCGTTAAACATTGTGACGGTATTTTTAACGATGGTCATTTTAGCGAAAAGATATTAAGAAAATGGGGGATGGGCATTTTCTAGTTTTGTTGTTTTTGTTTAAGAGAATAGGTGAACCTTGTTTCGACATTTCCCGGGAAATGTCGGGGGTATTATTTGTTAAACGGGAGATCTGGAAAACATTTACATACGAAAAGACATATGCCGATACAGAATGATTTTTTGTGCATAGGGTATGTTGTAAGGGAACGAATTAGACAAGCATGGCATTGGCTTCATCCCGAGTTGTCAGGTATGATTTAATTATAATAAAGAATCGGGAGTGGTTGGGTTGGCAGGTGTATGGAACCGTTTGATAAAAAACGACCGACAACAGGAAATGTTTGAAAAGGCGGATCGGATCGCGGAGGAGGCGCGCAAACATATTCCAGAAACGGATCGTGATGCTTCTTTCTCTTATGAGACGTTAAAAGTCATTAAAGATGAGAAATACCCATCGATGTCCTTGCCGGAATCTGAAGGTGGAGAAGGATTATCGTTATACGAATTCTTGCTGATGCAGGAAAAAATTGCAGAAGGTGATGGAGCTGTCGCTTTGTCAATTGGATGGCACATGGGAATCATGATGGAACTTTCTCAGGAACAATTATGGGATCAGAAGTCTTATGATCGCCTTGTGCATGAAGTTGTTTCAGAACAAAAAGTGGTAAACAGGGCTGCGACAGAACCAGCAACCGGAAGTCCGACAAGGGGAGGAATACCGGAAACCAAAGCCGTTCGTCGTGGAGACGTGTACATTTTAAATGGAAGAAAATCATTCACCTCCATGGCTGAGCATTTGGATTATTACATTGTCTCAGCTTATATAGAAGACAAGGATACGGTTGGGTGGTTTTTGATTGACCGCCATCAGCCAGGGTTATCTGTTGATAAAACATGGGACACCCTTGGGATGAGAGGGACAGCAAGTGATGACCTTGTGATGGAGGATGTCGAGCTGCAGGAATCCGACCTTGTAGAACTGAAAAGTGGGAGCAAATCCTCGCCAAAGGGATGGCTCTTGCACATTCCAGCATGTTATTTAGGAATTGCCGTAGCCGCTCGTAATGATGCGATTGCTTTTGCAAAAGACTTTCAACCAAATAGTCTGGATACACCAATTTCTGAAGTGTCTCACATTCAAGACAAGATTGGTGAAATGGAGTGGAAATTGCTGCAGGCCCATTCGTTCTTATATTCAGTTGCAAGAAAATGGGATGAGGAACCAGAAGAACGGCAACAGATGGGGTCAGAACTTGCTGCTGTCAAGCTGGCAGTGACGAATACGGCTAATGAAGTCGTCGATCTAGCGATGCGAATTGCAGGGGGGCGTGGGTTATCCAAAGCCTATGCCTTTGAAAAATATTACCGTGATGTACGGGCGGGGTTGCATAACCCACCCATGGATGATGCGGTTGTGTCGATGCTTGCGAAACAAGCGATTGCGGAAGACCACTAAAAAACCAGAGCTTTTACAGCTCTGGTTTTTTCTATGATTAATCAGCGAGTAAGTCGGCGAAAGCTTTGGCATATGGAGGCAGGTCAGGCGGACGACGGGCAGAAACAATGTGTTCGTCTTGGACGACTGCTTCGTCGAACCATTCTGCACCAGCATTGATCATGTCGTCTTTAATTCCCGGTGTGCTCGTCACTTTCCGACCTTTCAGGATGTTGGCAGAGATAAGCACCCAGCCCGCATGACAGATCTGTCCGATTGGTTTGCGTTCATTATTCATGTGCTGGACCATTTCAATGACTTTATCAAAACGGCGGAGCTTATCGGGAGACCATCCCCCTGGTACAAGAATTCCATCGTAATCGGCTGGATTGATGTCCTCAAATGCATAATCCGCAGTAGCAGGGACTCCATATTTCCCTGGGTGTTCTTCACCTGCTTTTTCACCCACAAGGTGAACAGTTGCTCCTTCTTCCTGGAGACGGAGAACCGGATACCAAAGTTCAAGATCCTCAAAGTCTTTACTGACCAGTTGGATGACTTTCTTTCCTTCTAAACGCATATACAACCTCCTTGTCCTTTTCACTATCCCCATTTTATCAGATGGCTACACCTCTTTCGAATCTTTGGAAACGGCGAGAACCCACCAAATAAGCAAAGGTTGGAAGAGGAGGCGGATCCATAAAGCAGTCTGATTTGTTTCTTCGCTCCAAGGAGCTGGAATTCCATAAATAGCCGCATAAAAATTAGCAGGCCAGACGATGAATAGAAAAGCAGCCGTAGCGAACCCAGCCGCTCTCCGCGTTTGAGGAAAAACAAGCAGAAGGGCAAGGAGCCATTCCGTGATTCCTGTCACATATACAATGATTAATTTAAGTGGTACCCAGGAGGGAAGCATCCGGGCAAAGCCGTGGTCATACATGAAATGGGTGACTCCTGCGTAAAACAGAGCGATAGCAAATACATAAAGTCCGATTTGGCGTGCAATCTTCATAACAACGTCCATCCTTTCTTTCGTTTATCCATCCTATAAAATAGTTGCGTAAGAGCTCCCGGTTGTGGAAAACTCCGTTTCGAGATAACCGTGGTTCGTTTGCCGTAGTCAGGGGTGATAGGAAAGCGAGCTATTCCCCGCAGCCCCGCCCACTCAATAAAAGTCTCGAAACTAAGTCTTCAAGTATCCAGCCATATAATTAAATAACTTTAAAAAGAAATGTTGCGGTGAGTATGAAACTTTTTCTATCCCTCGTACGTCTATTATGACAACCCGCGTATCTATGCGTAGGGTATAATAGATGGGAGGTTCCGCATAACGTAAGGGGGAATCTACCATTTTACAAGGGGTCGAGAACATGAAAACACGTGTCAGTCTATGGATGTTGATCGTCGTTTTGTTTGCAGCGTTTGCATTACCTTTGAACATTTCTGCTTCGACAGGGGACCAAGGCATTAATGAAAAGTTAGGTCTGCCTATCGTCGTTTATGGAGAAGCCTTGTCTGAAGCACAGAAAGCGGAAGTGTCTGATCTGCTTGAAGTCAACCAGCATGAACAGGTTGATGAGTTTACGGTCAATGGCCAGGATCTTGCCAATTATATCGGGGGCAACCCGAATTCGAATATGTACTCATCTGTCAAAATCATTCACCAGGATAATGCAGAAGGGTTGAATATTGAGATCGTAACACCTGATAACATAACACAGGTAACGAAAGAAATGTACACAAACGCATTGCTGACCGCCGGTGTGGAGAATGCGGATGTGCTTGTTGCTTCCTCTGTCAAAGTCAGTGGCCACTCTGCGCTTACAGGCATCTATAAAGCTTACGATGCTAAAGGGGTGAAGCTTGATGAAGAACGAATGAAAGTCGCGAGTGATGAGCTTGATATTGCAACAGATATCGCGGAAGAGGAAGGTGTCGATCGGGATAAAATCAGTGAACTTTTAACCGAAATCAAGAAGCAGATCGCTGAGCAGGATCCTGCGACACGCGAAGAAGTGGAACAGATCGTCCAAGATCAACTGCAATCCTTGAACATTGAACTGAGTGAAGAAGACCGTCAGCGTTTGATTGATTTGTTTGATCAGATGCGAAATTTGAATATCAACTTCGATCAGGTTCAGAACCAGTTGGAAGACCTGACAGGAAGTATTCAGGATTTAATTAATGACGATGGGTTTTGGAACAACCTACGGAATGCCGTGCAGGACTTCTTTAAATCCTTAAGTAACTTCATCAATTCCCTTTTCAATTAGTGTGTTTTCTGATTTTTTAAAAGAACCTCCCGCTCCTTATCTGGAGGGGAGGTTCGTTTTAGTTAGCGATGGTTTTGGTGTCTTCAACAATTTGTTCAAACGGGACTTCTGTGTTCCCTTTATATTTCTTCACGACCATACCTTCTTCATTAATCAGATAAAAGGCTGTCCCATGAATGACCTGGTCATTCCCTTCCGTTTTTACTGCAGAAGTTTTGAAACTCTCTTGAGCGAACTTTGAAATTTCTTCTTGTGTATATTCGGTAATGAACGACCAGTTGCCATGATCGACCCCATATTTCTTGCCAAACTCTTTTAATACTTCAGGCGAGTCCACCGTTGGATCTACACTGAAGGATACAATTTCAGCATCGACGCTTTCTTCTTTTAACTGCTCTTGAATTTTTACCATATTACGGGTCATGGGCGGACAGACCGTATTGCAGTTAGTAAAGATGAAATTCGCTAGCCACACTTCTCCTTCCATATCATCGGTGGAAAAGCTTTCTCCCTCTTGTGTCGTTCCTTCAAAAGACTGGACTTCCCAATCCAGCGTATTCTCAAGTTCATTCGATCCGCAAGCCGCCAAGAAGACGACCGTTCCTGCGAATAGGCTAAGTAATAGAAAACGTTTCATCTTGTTTCCCCTTCCGGACATAATGATACAGGTCTAGTTTACGCCTGCACGTGAGTAAGGTCAATCGAACCTTAATATATTCGGTAAATGGACATAATTTCAGTCCCTATGGGAATGCTAAGGTCCATGAATGATCGGTTAGGGGATGAAGAGCCATGCCTTATTTCTCAGAAAAATCCGGGGCGCAATTATTTTATGATGATCGAGGGAATGGGGAAGCCATCGTTTTTATCCATCCTCCTGGAATGGGGAGGATGGTATTCAAGATGCAGCACTCCCTCGCAAGAAAGTTTCGTGTCATCTTTCCAGATCTCAGTGGGAACGGGGATTCTGAAGTGATTTCTCATGCGCCTGATGTATCCATGTACGCAAGGGAGATCGTCCAGCTCATCGATCATTTGAATATCGAACAAATTGTGGTCGTTGGATATTCATGTGGAGGGATGATTGCCCATGAATTCGCACTTACCTTTCCTGAACGGACGAAAGCGGTCATTCTTGCTGGAGGTTTTCCAAAGGTGGCGACAGGCGGACTCCGGTTTGAGTTTTTAGGAGGGATGTACTGGGTAAATAAAAGTCCGGAAACGCTCGCCAAATTACTCAGCCATTCACATTTCAAAGATACTGAAATAAAACGTGAATTGAATGAACATATGGCGAAGTCTGATCCGGAATGTTGGTACACCTATTACAACCGTGCTCTTTCGTTTGATTGCAGCGGGCGGTTAGAAAGACTGACTCAACCTTTGTTGCTGGTGTATGGAAATAAAGAGTTCTGGATTAATGAACATTCTAAATACTATAGTGTTTGTCCTCATGTGAAAATGGAAGTTATTGAACATGCCTATCATCAGACTCCCGCTACCCATTATGACCGTTTCAATGACGCATTGATCCGTTTTGTTCATGAAGAAATATAAAAAAGCAGAGGAATGATTATCCTCTGCTTTTTCCTATTTGTTCAAGTCGAAGGTATGACCCAATTTGTGAGCGTACACCATCTTATTCACAGTAACGGTGATTTCCCTTGCGTTTTTAAGTTCTGGAGACTGGAAATGGATGTCTCCTCTCTTATCATGACCCCAAAGATTAGCATCTATAGTTTCGCCTTCATTGGTGACGACCTTTACAAATTTCTCCCGCTCTTCCTGGAGGCTGTTCATCGGTGCGAGTTGTGCCCCGACCACTTTTTCTTTTTGGTCCGGTTCTTGAGGTTCATACTTGAGTTGAAGATTCATATTGGTTCCGGAAAAAGAATCAACCTGCTCAAGGATGATATTGGTGTTGTGAGCTTCTCCCACCTTTTCATTCAGAACGACAGATTCGTTTGAGTGTTCTTTAAAAGGAGACATATCTACCGTGAACGAATATGGCGTAGCATCCTGGATTTGGAGGGAATCAAGTGTAAGGCTGACGGCTCCTTTCATTTGTACGGATACTGGTTGAAACCAGGCCTCATATACATTTTCTTCTCCGGTCTCATTTAGATAAAGGGTGACAGGGTGTTCAGAACCTTCCTCTGTTTTTATGGTTGCATGTACGGACTGGCCAAGTTCTCTTCCTTCTATCTCTATCTTCATTTTTACGTAGCTTGATGCAACGCCGATATTGACGGATGTCGGCTCCACCGTGACTACGTCATCGGAGTAAACTTCGTCTGGTGTATAACTTTGAAGCACATGTTCATCCCGATCGTGGACATAACGGACAGGCACCGCTTCGGTTTCAACTGTACGATGACCAATCCTCAGACTGAGTGATGTCAAAAATTCTTCATCGTAATCCTTAACATCATGGGGGTCAAAATTGTACCCCCATTTCTCCGTAATGGGAGGAATTTGTAGAAGACCGTACACTCGATTTTCAAACACAACCGTATCTCGGGGGTGAAGGGGTTGCGAATGCTGCTGGAACGATTGTTTGTCGCTCCCACTCATGGATTCAATGTGTACGCTCTCTACAGATGGTGGCTGAATGAGGTACTTGGCTTCTTCATCATCGTCATCTTTTCTCGTTAATGCAGAAAGGTCGATGCTGTACAACACATGGATGGTCGGTCCGCTGTGCCACACCTCGTTGATCTGCATCCGCCCGTCTTTATCAGGAATCGGAGTAGATTCCTGAGGTCGGACGGTTAACCCCTTTTCCCTTGCTATTGATAAACCGTGAATGCGTTCTTCATAAAACTCATTGACCTGTTCAAATGTATCAACTTCACGCCATTGAAGAGGGAATTCCTCGAGGTCCACCGATTTTGCTTTTCTCATGGGTTTAGAATCTGTAGTCAAAGCCAACTTTTCTTCGCTGTTGCCTGTGTAAACATAAGCTCCTATAGCTAAAACCATCAAAGAAACAACGATTAAAATCCACTTGCTCTTGTTGGTGCCTTTCTTCATATGTAAATAACCCTTTCTTTTGGTGTTTGGTGCTAAACTCCTTCATTAAATCTCCATCCTGATTTTCTTGAACATTCGGTTTTGAGATAACCGGGGTTCGTTTGCCATATTGAGTGTCAGGGGTGGTTGGGAAGCCGCTCGCTTTCCTGCGGGGATGACGGAGAGCCTCCTCGAGCTAAAGCTCTGCGGGGTCTCTCCAGCCCATCCATTCCCGCGGGAGTCTCCCAGCTTCCCAACCACCCCGTTCGATGTAAGAGAAAAACGCCCCCCTCTACCAAGAAGGATTGCTTTCCACAATCACTGTATAAAGCGCATTCCATCAAGGTTTTAGACTTAGAATGCTGGTTATGAAGACAATTACTACCCACTTTCAATAAGTGTAGGTGTTGATTATCCAGTAATAATTTCGAGAACCTTTTATGGTAAAGGGGCGGAGGGGAATGGCGAGACTCCTGCGGGAAAAGAGTGCTTGGTGAGACCCCACAAGACGAAGTCCGAGGAGGCTCAACAGAATAGAGGAAGTTCGATTAAGTTCGGCACGTCCTGGGTCAACATCGAACGACCCCACTTCGTGTGGGGCCCCGCGGAAAGCGAGTCATTCCCCGCAGCCCCATGTACTCAATAAACATCTCGAAAATCGGGTCTTACACATTCCTGGCATATTCTTTAATAAACTATATTAAAAGTCACGAGTTATGGAGATTATTGTAAAGATTTGTAGGTGTACCACTCATATGATAACAGAATTTTCGGTCATTAAGGGAGGGAAGCATTAAAAAAGTGATCTCGCATTTGAGATCACTTTCTTAATCTTCATCGTCGGAATAGTGGTGGTAGAGAGCTTCGCTTTCAGAGTGGACTTCCTCATCATCGGCTTGATGGGAGAAGGATTGGTTGTAGCTCAACTTTCGGTTGAACACTTGGGCCATTTCATTGGTCTGCTCGACAGTACCTCGTCTTTGTTTTTTCTGCTTCATAAAAACTTCCTCCTTTTTAGGTAGTTTTCCTCGTGAAAAAAGGATTAAACTTTAGTTCTAATTTTCCGATATTTAGGAAGGAGAGAATAAAATTTTTAGAGTAGGTGAACGGAATGGCTCGGATAATCGAACATCCTTGGGATACACTTAAGCAGCTTTCCATCCCTATATGGTTCTTTGATATTGAAAAAGAAAACATCTATGTGAGTGAAAGGTTGAAAGATCAATGGAAGCTGGATTCATCTGTTTTGAACCGGCATGATTTAATGAAACTCATACATAAAGATGATATAGCATATCTGGACCATCCTGCGATGACGAAAGACAATCGTCATTTTTTTTATATGAATTATCGTTTGTTGAACAATGGACAGTACGAATGGGTGAAGGATATCGTCACGCCTTTTTTTAATGAGGATGGAAAAATCATGGGGTACACAGGCATGAGTGCACCTGATGCTGCTTACATTGAAGAGTTGGGCCGCATAAAAAAAGCGGTCGTGGAGATCGGTGATGCTTTCCTTTCCTATAATGGACAAGAATTTTTTGATTTTCTTGTTGAGTATTTATCCTCTGTCCTTGGTGTAGACACTGTGTTGGTCGGAGAATTG
The DNA here is from genome assembly GCF_020524085.2 of Halobacillus litoralis. Taxonomy (NCBI): domain Bacteria; kingdom Bacillati; phylum Bacillota; class Bacilli; order Caryophanales; family Bacillaceae; genus Halobacillus; species Halobacillus litoralis. The sequence continues at coordinate 591,736 of NZ_CP129016.1, read as the reverse complement.
ACTGGAGAAGCGAAGGTTGAAGTGACTGCTATCTCCTTGTCCCACAAAGGGGAAATAAGTTCTGGGCTGCAATACGCGTTAAAAGGCACGCCTTGTGAGCAAGTAGTGATGACTCATGAATGTTATTATCCTAATGATGTAGGGAGACTTTTTCCTGAAGATATCACAATCAAGGAGTACGGAGTAGAGAGTTACCTCGGGAAAGCTTTGCTTAACTCAGATGGTGAAGTGATCGGAATCCTTGCGATCATGGATAACCGGACACAAACGAGCGGTCCATTAAGCAAGGCTCTTTTTCAGATTTTTGCTGATCGGACAGCGAATGAGCTTTCCCGAATGCAAGCGGAAAAGAAGCTTGAGATGTTATCTCAATACGATCCTTTGACAGGTCTTGTCACGCGTAGCTATCTGTCGGGAATCCTTGAAGAAAGGATTCAGTCCACGGATGAAAAGGAGAACAACATTGCTCTCTTACTCATTGATATTGACAATTTTAAAATGATCAATGATTCATGGGGACATACCAAAGGGGATGAGCTGCTCCGTCAGTTCTCCCGTTACTTGAGGCAGACATTCGCTCAGCATGATGCGGTGATTTCCAGGATTAGCAGTGATGAATTTCTGGTCCTTCTCATACATGTCCAAAGCATTGAAGAGCTAGAGGGAGTCAGTGACCACGTCATACATTCAATGAGGCGCCCTTTTCTTATTGGAGAAAAAGAGTTCTACAATACGGTGAGTATTGGTGTCACGTTCACCCCGGCGCGTCTCCGAGATCATTACAGTGGAGAAACACTTTTACGCCATGCGGATGCAGCGATGCATAAAGCGAAGAGAAGCGGAAAAAACCGCTATGCGGTTTATGAAGAAAAGATGAGTGAGCAGATGAGAGAAGAGCTCCATTTGAAGCAATCGCTCCATCATGCTCTTGATAAAAATCAGTTTGAGCTTCATTATCAACCTCAAGTATGCGGGCGAACGTCGCAGGTGATCGGGTACGAATCACTCATTCGCTGGAATCATCCAGATTACGGTTTGTTATCTCCCCATTATTTCATCAGTCTGGCTGAAGAGTCTGGGATGATTATAGAAATCGGGGAATGGGTGTTGAAGGAAGCCTGTCAACAAACAAAAAGGTGGCAGGTGGAAGATCATAGACCGGATTTAAAAATTTCGGTGAACTTGTCTGCTCAGCAGTTTAAGGATCTGAATCTTCCAAGGAAAGTTCTTAAAGCCCTCAAAGATTCAGGGCTTCCTCCTGACAGCTTGATCCTGGAAATTACGGAAACGATGGTCCTTCAAGATTTCGACCGTAGCACAGACACATTGAACGGTTTGCGGGAAAAAGGGATCAAAATTCATTTGGATGACTTTGGTGTCGGTTTTTCTTCCCTCAGTTATTTGAACCGTCTGCCTGTAGATGCGATAAAAATCGATCGATCATTCATCAATCAAATTGGTGACCGAGGGGAAGAGGTGCCAATCGTTAATGCCATCATCAGTATGGCGAAAAGTCTTGGCCTGCAAGTCATTGCTGAAGGTGTGGAAACAAGTGAACATATTGCATACCTAAAACAAAAAGGCTGCTATGAATATCAAGGCTATTACTTCAGTAAACCTGTTCCGGCGAGTCTTGTGAGTAACTAATAAGGAGGCAGAGGTATATTCTTTTCGCTTCCTGCTTTTTTGTTATTATTTAGTGGAATCACCTACTTCCATAGAGTAAGCAAGGAGAAGAAAAATTGGAGAAGTTTAGGGGTTGGAATCATTGCTACTACAATCATTCTCGAGTCTTCATCGTTATCCGTGGATTTTTTGATGGTATAAATCAAGGATTCTAATATTAGCAATATCCACAACAGGGGTTGTTTCGGGCTCAGAGTGACACGCTCTGAGCTATTTTTGTTCTATGAGGTCATTTTTGGAGGAGGGAATACGTATGGCAGAAATGTTAACGATTTTTGATGAACATGAGCGTCCGATTGGAATTAAGGAAAGGGAGCGAGTACATAAGGACGGGGATTGGCACGAAACGTTCCATTGTTGGATGTTCCACAAGGAAGCTGAAACGACCCATGTATTGCTTCAACAAAGAGCGGATCACAAGAAAGACTTCCCGAGTTTGCTTGATATTACCGCTGCGGGACATATAGAAGCGGGAGAGGATGTGCTTTGGGCTGGTGTCAGGGAAATTGAGGAAGAAGTCGGTTTGACGGTGGTGCCTGACGATTTAATCCACCAAGGTGATTATAAGGAAGAACTGAAGGAAGGGGCGTCTCTCATAGACAGGGAGATCTGCCGCATTTATCTTCTTCCTTGGACCAAAGACATGGTCTTTAAAATCGGAGAAGAGGTGAAGGACATCATTTCTGTGTCACTGGCTGATATGGAAAGTTTGACGGATAAACAACAAATCGTGAAGGGGGTCTCTATTCTTAGTGGTGATGAGAAAGTAGTGACTCATAAAAATCTTGTCCCTCATGAGAAAGGATACGAGCGGTACATTTTTCAAGCCATCCGTGAATATGTCGCAAAACTTTGACAATATTCCAGCTTGTTCTATATAATTTCTGATTAAGTGATAGAGAGAGGAGACGAACGATGACGAATACATCTTTTGATACGAAAATCGTGCACCATAAGGCGGATCAACGTCTTGTCCCGAATAGCAAGAGTACACCGATTTACCAGACGTCCGCTTTTACATTTAAAGATTTAGATCACTTGGAAAGTTATTATGAGGGAAACAGCCCATATTTATATACACGAGAGAGGAACCCCAATACAGATGAACTTGCGGGTACCGTTGCGGAATTGGAAGAAGCACCAGCCGGAGTGGCGTCTTCATCCGGAATGTCAGCCATCCTTGCAGGCATCCTTGCAGTGGCAAAGCCTGGGGATCATATCGTTGCCGCAGAGGATGTTTATGGAGGTTCACACAAGCTGATCACTAAAGAGCTGGCCACGTTCGGTATTGATGTAACGATGGTTTCTTTTTCAAATCTGGAAGAGGTTTCAGAGGCGATCACCCCTGAAACGAAACTTCTCTATACGGAATCGATCTCAAATCCTTTTTTACGGGTGGAAGATTTAGAAGGATTAGTCGCTCTTGCCCGTAAAAAGAATGTGAAGACGATGGTTGATAATACATTCGCCACCCCATACTTATTGCAGCCCTACACGCATGGTGTCGATCTTGTCGTCCATAGTGGGACGAAGTATATTGGAGGTCACAGTGACGTAACGTGCGGGGTGTTGGTCGGCAAGGAGGAATTGGTTCAGGCGGCTACCCAGAAGATTGTCACGTTTGGTGCGAATCTCAGTCCGTTTGAAGCATGGCTTACTCAACGCGGAGCCAAAACTTTAGGTCTTAGGATGAATAAACAATCTTATAATGCAAAACAAGTAGCAACAGCCCTTGAAAATCATCATGCGGTCCGCACGGTCTATTATCCTGAAAAGGTTTCGGAAAGAGGGAATGGAGCTATTGTGACCATCGAGCTTAATGATTCGATTGACATAGAGGCGTTTTTCCGGTCGCTCGGATGGGTGAAGATTGCTCCTACGCTCGCGGGAGTAGAAACGACGGTTTCTTATCCTATTCGTACGTCTCATCGTGCGTTATCGAATGCTGAACGTGAGAATATCGGCATCAATGATTATGTGATTCGATTGTCTATCGGGATTGAAGACCATGAAGATATTATAGAGCAGCTGACAAAAGCAATCACAGAATCGGAGAATTAAATTTTCTAAAATGATTGACTTTTCTGATTGTTGTTCGTTATAATTCTCAACATAATCAATCAACTGCATACCACTCTTATCAAGAGAGGCTGAGGGAATAGGCCCTGTGAAGCCCGGCAACCTTCAAACATCGGTTTGAAAAGGTGCCACGTCCTACAGATCATGACGATCTGACAGATAAGAGGAGGAATTGAAATGACAAACCCTCTTCTTATTTGGAAGAGGGTTTTTTGCTGTTCAGAAAAAGATCCATGGACGATTCGTACAATTAAAGCCAACTATCTCTATAAGAATAGATAACTTTTTGAGGAGGAAGTAATCATGACGAATTCATTTGAAAGCTATGATGTAGATACGATTTCTTTACACGGAGGACAGTCGCCGGATCCGACAACAGGTTCTCGTGCTGTGCCGATTTACCAAACGACCTCCTATGTCTTTCATGACACAGAACATGCCCAGAGCCTTTTTTCACTTGATGAGCCTGGAAATATTTATTCGCGAATTGGAAATCCGACCGTGGATGTTTTTGAAAAAAGGATGGCCCTCTTGGAAGGTGGGGTTGCTTCTGTTGCGACGGCTTCCGGGATGTCGGCCATTGCTTTATCTATTTTGAACATTGCAGGGTCCGGGGATGAAGTGGTTGCCGCAGCGAACCTTTATGGTGGAACTTACAATTTATTTGCTAACACTTTACCGCGATATGGCATTAAGGTTCATTTTGTCGACCCAGAGGATCCTGAAAACTTCCGCAAAGCCATTACAGACCGAACAAAAGCGGTCTTCGCTGAAACGATCGGAAACCCAAGCCTTCACGTGCTGGATATTGAAAAAGTAGCGGCTGTTGCTCATGATCATGACCTTCCCCTTCTGATCGACAATACATTCGCTACCCCTTATACTTGCCGGCCCATTGAGCACGGAGCCGACATCGTCATTCACTCCGCAACGAAATGGATTGGTGGCCACGGGACGGCCATCGGAGGAGTTGTTGTAGACGGAGGACAATTCAATTGGGGGAACGGCAAGTATCCGGTTTTCACAGAGCCTGATAGCAGTTATAACGGAATCGTTTACACCGCAGACTTCGGGACGCTTGCTTATATTACGAAGCTGCGTGTCCAGTTGCTTCGTGATTTTGGTTCGTGTTTGAGCCCACAGAATGCTTTCTTGTTATTGCAAGGGTTGGAGACGCTGCACTTACGTGTTGCCCGGCATGGAGACAACGCCCATGAAATTGCGGAATACTTACAAGGTCATCCTGATGTGGAATGGGTTTCGTATCCGGGGTTGTCCTCACATCCCGCTCATGAACTAGCCAACCGTTACCTTAATGGAGGATATGGTTCGATTGTTAACTTTGGTATTAAAGGCGGACGGGAATCCGGGAGAAAAGTGATCAATAATGTATCGCTCTGGTCTCATGTAGCAAACGTCGGTGATGCGAAATCATTGATCATCCATCCCGCTTCCACGACACACCAGCAATTATCTGTCGAAGATCTTGCTGCCAGTGGGGTGACAGAGGAATTGATCCGCTTATCCATAGGACTTGAGTCGAGCAAAGATTTGATCAACGACCTTGATCGTGCCATTGCGAAAGCAACAGGAAGAGAAACGGAACAAACAGCGATTACTGAAAATGATGAAGGTGTGATCAAGTGGGCCTTGAGTTCCTCTAAAACCCAAGAAGGTGGGGGAACGCGTCCGAAACGTTTGGCGGTTGTAGGGTTGAGTGGAAAGCCTTCACGTCCAAGCCATCGTCTAGCAAGAAAAATGCAGAGGATGGGATACCAAATCGTCCCCGTAAATCCAAGAGAAACAGAAGTCCTTGGAGAAAAAGCGTATCCAGACCTTAAATCGATTCCATTTAAAATTGATGTCGTTCAAGTGTTCCGCAGTCCGGAAGCTGCCATTGAGATTGCTAAGGAAGCAGCAGGTATCCGGCCGGACGTTTTTTGGCTGCAAGAAGGTGTCATCGCACCGAAGGCGGCCCAAATCGCAAGTGAAGCAGGGCTTGAAGTCGTTCATAACCGGTGTACGTACAAAGAGGCCCAGCGGTTGCGGGGATCCATCGATACGTATGCGTGTGAAATTTAATAAGCAAAAGAGCTCATTGTTATAGGGAGTTAGTTTTGCGGGGAAATAGAAGAAGCAGGAAGGTAGCTGATTCTTTATAAAAAACGGCCGTCAAACTGGTGGCCGTTTTTTTATGCAACCGGATAATAGTATATGCATGGACATATGGGAATTCATGAATATGTAATAAATTCTAAACATTCTCATAATCTAGCAATAACTATGGATCACGCGGTTTCAAAGGCTATTGAAAGTTATGCAGCACCATTTGGTACATCGTTGTATATGAAACTACCAGCAAATTCTATTCAATTTTCAATCACTCTATGATATAATTTATAAAGCACATGAACACCTGTGTTGGCTGCAACCATCTTTGTTGAGCCTGTAACACATTCACAACAAGGCTCAAAGGTACCGAATCCTATATTGTAAGTAAGTCTTTTTTTAATGCTTTTTTGGACATGGATGGGAACATGTCGTCTTTTAATTTTTTCACTTTTTAAACAAAATAATAAGTAAGCGCATTCATAATATTGTAGGAGGTTACTGCATGAAACTAACAACCAAGATTTTTATAGGTTTGTTTCTTGGTGCTGTTGTAGGCTTGGGTCTGCATTTAGCTGCACCGGATCTTTTCAGTACGTTAGATGCTTTTGTTTTTGGTCCTTTAGGTACGGTATTCTTAAATCTTATTAAAATGCTAGTTGTACCAATCGTGTTCTTCTCTATCACCCTAGGTACCGCTTCTCTTGGTGACCCTAAGAAATTAGGTAGAATCGGTGGGAAAACCATTGCGTTTTTCCTTGTTACAACGACGATTGCGATCAGTATCGCTATTTCCCTTGCGTACGTTTTCCAGCCTGGGAATATTGACATCAATCCTGCTGGTGCAGAGTATGAAGCTCAGGAAGCACCTGGCGTCGTTGAAACATTTACAAACATTATCCCAACGAACCCTATCCGGCAATGACGGAAGGGAACATGCTTCAAATTATTGCCTTTGCTATCTTCATCGGTTTCGCACTTGCGATGCTTGGTAAGAAGACAGAAGGGATTTACAAGCTTGTCGAACAAGGGAATGAAATCATGATGTTCCTTGTGAATTTGATCATGCGCTTTGCTCCATATGGTGCCTTCGGTCTACTTGCTTCCGCAATCGGAACGATGGGAATCGACGGCATGAAAGGGATGGCTATGTACATGTTCGTCGTTATCCTCGGATTAATCATCCATGGAGTCGTGACGTATGGCTCTGCTGTCGCTTTCCTTGGTAAAATGAATCCAATCAAGTTCGTCAAAGGGTTCTTCCCTGCGATGACGGTCGGTTTCAGTACATCAAGCAGTAGTTCAACACTACCGATTTCCATGAAAACAGCTCAGGAAAACTTGAATGTTCCGAAGCCTGTCAGTAGTTTTGTCCAGCCTTTGGGTGCAACCATCAACATGGATGGTACAGCCATCATGCAGGGTGTAGCAACAATTTTCATTGCACAAGTTTACGGTTCTGACCTTTCTTTTGCGCAACTGGTCATGGTTGTCCTAACAGCGGTTCTTGCAAGTATCGGTACCGCAGGAGTTCCTAGTGTAGGGCTGATCATGCTTGCGATGGTTCTTAACCAAGTGTCCCTGCCAGTCGAAGGGATTGCGCTCATCATCGGTATCGACCGTCTGCTTGATATGCTACGTACATCCTTGAACATTACGGGAGACGCAGCATGTGCCGTCGTAGTCGCTGAATCAGAACGGAAATACGGCATCGATGAAGATGCCAAACGTATGGAAGCATAAAGCATAATGAACAAAAGTGCAACCTTTTTGGTTGCACTTTTTTATTTATATAAATCCATCTCTCCAAATAACCCATTTTCTTATATATGTTATTAAACTAAATGGCAGGACTCTTGAAGAATCAGTTTCGAGACTGTTGTTGAGTGGATAGGGACTGCGGGGAATAGCTCGCTTTCCGCGGGAGCGCGGTGAGCCTCCTCGGACTGCGTCCTGTGGGGTCTCACCCTGCACTTTTTTCCCGCAGGAGTCTCGCCATTCCCCTCCGCCACTTTTCCATATCAGTGTCTCGAAACCACTTCCCGAAAAATTAGCTATTTAGTTTGATGGGATAAGGATAAAACTCCTATGCTCAGGTATTAGAATCCTGAAAGCTTGATACAGAGCGTTTTATTCTTTTAACAATCGGGATTGTTTGTGAAAGGGTGGGGAATAAAATTATGATGAGTCCGGCTGCCTTTTAAAGCAGTCGGATTTTTTATGGGAAGCAAACGAATTTGTTGTCTGGACACAAAGGGTTTCGTATGAGGAAGGAGAATATTAGTAACGAAGAATAGGAGAGGGGTGACGTGTATCCGAGGCCTCTGATGGGTATAGTAACAGATAGATAACTTGGAAGAGGTGATACGATGTTTTATTCAGTGACATTACAAAAAATAATCTTTCTAACGGGAATCGGTATCATTATTGGTGCGATCATCGGATTTTCGTCTGTTCTAGGGTTCGGTCTTGATGGTTCTGTTTTCGTCCTTTCTATGTTCTTGAGTATCATCAGTGTTTATGCGACGGCTATGTACGCTGAACTCTATCATATCCGAGAAGCCATCAATAAACAAAACAAGAATTTTTAAGGGAAATCATAGAAAAAACTGAATAATAGAATGGTTATGTATAAGGCGCCTACAATCGCCATGGTCCAATACGTGGATTTTGTGATTTTTTTGAAGATCACAAAAAAAGTGGCAATGACAGCGGAAATGATAAAAACACTATAAAAAATATCCAACCTCTTTCCCCCTTTTTTCATTATTGTTGTTATTGTAATGGAAACTCTGCAAATTTGCGAGAGGATGAAGGGGCGGGATGTTTCTGAATGAGCGGGTAGCTGCGGTTTATCTGCAGACTGTAAAGGGAACACTGAAAGATAGTATCCAGAAAGGGCGGGTTCTCCATGACCCTGTTTGATGGATTGTTTTTAGTAGTGACGGCCTTTTGGCTGGCAGAGTTTTTTATCTTCAGAAATGATCGATCAGGAGAAAGCGGTTCTCATGAACGCCGCTCTTTTCTATTGATCCTCGCGGCTGTGGTTGTGACTCTCGTGTTTTCTCTCTTTATGCAGGAATGGAACATTGGGATTATTCATCATAGAGGGGTTTGGTGGATTGGATTAGTGTTGTACGCCTTTGGAGTAGCTCTGAGATATTGGGGAATTCTTCATCTGAAAGATCAATTTACACGGAACGTCTCTGTTCAAGAAGGAGACCGACTTGTAAGTAGTGGTCCTTATCGGCTCCTCAGGCACCCTCTTTATACAGGGCTTTTATTCATCATTATCGGGTTTTGTTCAGGACTCGGCAACCTTTATGCAGCACTCATATGTGGGATTTTCATGACGATCGCATTACTACATAGAATTAAGCTCGAAGAAGCGATGCTCGTGGAGCAGCATGGGAGCATGTACAGGGAATGGTGTCGTTCAAGGTACCGGCTGATTCCTTTTGTTTATTAATTTTGGAGGTGGATGGCTTTGAAAAAGAAAACGGCGGTTGTAGTGGGAGCAGGTTTAGGTGGTATGTCGGCAGCAATTCGACTGTCCGCAGACGGTTATGATGTGAAAATCATTGAAAAGAACAGCAACATAGGCGGAAAGTTGAACCGGAGAGAGGGGAAAGGGTTCACGTTTGATACTGGACCATCCATATTGACGATGCCTTGGGTCCTTGAGCAGCTTTTTGAAAGTGTGCACCGCCGCCTTGAGGACTACATCACGGTAGAACGTGTGGAACCGCAATGGCGTACTTTTTTTGAAGATGGCACTCAGCTCGATGTAACCAGCGATCTACCTAATATGCTTGAAGAAATGGCCAAGGTCACCGAAAGGCCGAACCGGAAGCTGACAGATTTCTTGTCCTACAGTCAGGACATGTATGAACTATGTATGAAGAGTTTTTATAAATATAGTATTGAAGACTTGAAAGATTTGAAGAAACACCATAAATTGAGTGAATTATTTCAGATGGATCCGATGAATACGGTAGCAAAAGCTACGCACAAGCACTTTGACAACAAATATTTGGAACAGCTGTTCAATTATTTCGTCATGTACGTAGGGTCGAACCCTTACGCAACACCGGCTATTTTGAATCAGCTTGTCTATGTTCAGCTTGGGCTTGGGATTCATTATGTTAAAGGTGGCATGTACAAAATTGCTGAAGGTATGGGGCGTCTTATGGAAGAGCTGCGTATCGATGTAGAATTGAATACTCCGGTCCAGCGATTTGTCGTGGATGGTGATCGTGTCGTGGGTGTAGAAACGGCTGAGGGAACGATTCACGAAGCGGATGTTGTCATCTCTAACCTTGAGGTGATCCCGGCATATCGGAAGTTAGCGCCGCAAACATCCAAGGTGAAGAAAGAAACGAAGTCTCTTGAGAAAAAATTCGATCCGACCGTATCAGGTCTGGTGTTATTGCTTGGAACGGATCGCAAGTTTGAAAACTTAAAGCATCATAACTTCCTTTTCTCTGAAGATCCGGAAAAAGAATTCAAACAGATTTTTGAAGAAGGGAAGCCTGCGGATGATCCGACGATTTATATCGGAATTTCGGCAAGATCTGATGAAACGCAAGCACCTGAAGGGAAAGACAACCTTTTTGTACTGACCCACGTTCCGCCGCTTGAAAACAAAAAGCGTAAACCGATTGACTGGGATGCCTATCGGGAAACGGTGTTGAATAAGTTAGAGCGTATGGGTATGGAAGGGTTGCGCGATTCGATTGAATTTGAGTACCGTTTCACTCCTGAAGATCTCGAGGCCTTGTATGGTCCGAACGGTGGATCCATTTACGGGATAGCGGCTGACCGCAAGTCCAACGGTGGATTTAAGATACCATCCAAGAGCCAAATTTATGATGGACTCTATTTTGTTGGCGGCTCGACTCACCCGGGCGGGGGTGTACCGATGGTGACCTTATCGGGGCAGTTAACTGCGGACTTAATTAAAGAGAGGGAAACAGAACCGGTACACCAGTAAAGCAAAAGCTCAGCGCCTTATGAGGCGCTGAGCTTTCTGTATGAAAAGGGGCAAATACTGCTCGCTCTCCAGTCATTTACTGTTTATCGTTGGTGAGGGAAGGGAATGGTTGAAAAATGCCATACTGAAGTTGAGATGAAGGAGTTTTTTTATGAGCGACTGGATCATTTTTGCTCTGTTTTTTATATCAGGAATCCTAACCTTTTTTATAGCCTCAAGGCTTGCGATATTTGGTGATGCGGTCAAAGAAAAAACGAGAGCATCTTCTGCTTTCATGGGAGCGATCATTGGTATTGCCATCTCGCTGCCTGAATTGACCTCAAGTGTTACGGCTATCGTCATCGACAGTCCGGACTTGGCTGTAGGAAACTTGATCGGAAGTAACCTTTTCAACATCATGGGCCTCGCGATTTTTGACATTGTATATCGCCGCTATCAGATATTGACACATGCAACTGTGGAAAGTAAGTTATATGGCTGGCTTGTGATATTGATGACACTCATCGTCATAGCTGGTTTGAGTTTGACCCTTCCGACTCATATCTTCCACATTAGCTACACGTCAATTGTCATTGTGGTTCTCTATTTCATTGGTTCCAAGTTCATCAATGACCGAACAGAGTACCAAGGTAGAAAAGTGAAACAACAAAATGAACGATACAAAGACTTTTCATATAAGCAGGTGCTTTGGCGCTTCATTTTATATGCTTTTCTCATTATGGTTATTGGCAGTGTGCTGACCATTACGGCTGAGCGGATATCCGTCATTACGGGAATCGGTGCATCATTTATTGGTGCCTTTTTGGTAGCGATCAGCACCTCATTACCTGATGCGGTTAGTGTAGGGACGGCGCTCAAGCTCAGGAATTTCAATCTTGGTATTAGTTCGTTGCTCGGGAGTAATGCCTTCAATCTGATGATTCTTGCCATTACCGATTTTATCTATTTTAAAGGGAATCTATTACAGGAATCGTCCCCTGCAAACATGATCACAGGGGTGACGTCCATCGTGTTCATCCTACTAATTATCTACAGCATTACACGAAAAAATGCTCGCGCATGGAATTACTTGATTCCTTCCTTTTTGATTATCGTGAGCTATTTTATCACTACGTATCTAGCGTTTCAGATGAAATGATAGGAATTGGCCCCCTATATAAGTAATGAAGGGAGTCATTATTCCAAGAGATGGATGGGATGATGAGAAACAGAGGGTGGGTGAGTGAATGGATTGGCCTGAACGTTTAGTAAATGAAGCGAAAAAGAGAATAGAGCCTTATGATGTAGAAGGTTTCGTACTTGGAAAAGGTGACGATCGTGGCAGGATCATGATCGTCGGCGAAGCGCCTGGTGAAAATGAAGCGGTTAAGGGGGAGCCCTTTATTGGAAGGGCGGGCGATGAACTGGATAAACAGCTCGACTATCTCGGTTTATCAAGAGAAGATGTTTACATCACAAGTGTAGTGAGAAGTCGGCCCTACAAATGGGTGAAGACGAACAAAAAGGGGATGGGGGGGCAAACGAAAAGCCAATCGAAAACCAAACCAAAAAGAAATTTATGCTCATGCGAAGCTGCTCGATTACCAAATTGAACAAATGAAACCTGATATCATTATCGCACTTGGAGGGGTGGCCTACGAACGGTTGACCGGTGACAAAGGGAAAATCAGTGATGTCGTTGGTGAAGCGATCCGCACACCTGTGCAGAAGGAAGAAGATGGTCGGTATGAAAAGACAGAGAAGGAATATACCGTCGTTCCCCTCTATCATCCAGCGGCTGTTTTTTATAATCCGAAGATCAAGGAAGATATCTATCGGTCACTGGATCGATTGAAAAGTTATTTGGAGGATGATGAGGAGTAGTGTTCTTCAGCGATTGTGAGTCTGAATTAAAAGGAGAACTACCGTGAACGGTGGCTCTCCGTCAGTGGGGTCAACTGTCTTCTTTGTGGTTCATCTGGATTTTTTCAAAAACAAAATAACCCTGTGTACTGGCTGTTACAGATCCTATGCCTGTGCTTCTCCAGCTGCGGATAACGATCCGGTTTTCGTTTTCTTCGCCCTTAATTCTGTATATTTTCGTTTCGGGGAGAAAAGCGGTCACACTTTCTAAAGCGTCAGACTTCTCGCCGGGGTTTTTGTGGTTGATGGTTCCGATTACTTCTCCTAGCTCCTTGGGTGTGACTCTCTTTGCTGTTTGGAAAAACTGTTCATCCTCATGAATGACGTACGTTTCCCTGACTATCATCGACGTCTTATGCTTCTGAAAGTTATCGGCTTTTACAAATGTAGATGGTGGATCTCCAGCTGCTGTCTTCAGTTCGGGGGTGGTGTCTTTGGTCATCAGTAAACCAGCTGTTTCAGGCGGCTGTTGGTTTTGGGAAAGTTGCCAACCTGTAAATAGGAGAATGGTTGCCGTTGGGATGAGGAGAGTCTTCATGCCAACGTGTGATTGCTTTTGTTTCTTTTTCTGGGAAGACTTCAAGACCATCTTCTTCATATGTCTTTCATCAAATGGGACCTGATCATATTTCACGTTCTGGTCCATTTTTTTTAATTTACGATCAATCAAATCACTCACTCTGGGAACTCCCTTCCGATGTTAACCTTTCTTGCAGTAGTTGACGTGCGCGTCTTAAACGAGTCTTTACTGTGTTCGGACTTGTGTTCAGCACGTTCGCCAATTCATTAATGTCGAACTCTTCAAAGTAATATAAAATGATGATTTCTCTGTATTTGTCTTCAAGTTTCAGTACATGAGCAAGCAGTGTCTCATCTTCATCCTGCTGTAGCACGAATTCTTCCGGCGTCTCCTTAGTTGAAGGGATGGAACGGAATAGCTCCGTGCCTTTTTTGACGACTCTTTTCATGTATGAGCTTTTTAAATAATCCTTACACAAGTTAATGGTGATTTTGTATAACCATGTTTTTATCGTAGATTCTTTTTTGAAACTGGCATATTTCTGGTATGCTTTAATAAACGTTTCTTGAGTGATATCTTCTGCAATTGCATAATCTTTTACATACGAATAAGCGAGCCATTTTAAATCGTGGCCGTATTCTTGAATCCATTCTTCCAGCTGTTCCTCACCGTGTTCTTCGGGTTCATATGTAGATTGTGAGCGTTGGTTGCGTATCAATTTTTCCCACCTCATCTGTTAGACGACACTCCCCGAGAATAAGTTTTTGCTTTGCTTGTTTTCTTAGATCTTAAACTATGTATTCGATAGACGTCACCGTTTTCCTTTTTTAAAAAAAGAGGGAGGATCGTGGTTGTGTGCGGTTCTCTACGATTACCGGAGGGGTTTGGAATGCAAAGACCTGGACGTTGGCTTGCTGTTGCGGGATTTTTCTTGTGGCTGATATGGAAATTCTCCTTTTCTATTGAGTGGCTGGAATTTTCGATAGGGTTCAGTTTGTTTGTCCTCGTTCCACTTTTACTTGAAGAAGCAGTCAAAGATTCTCGTGAAAACCGAGCGGCTCATTGGCTGTGGCAGTGTCTCTTATGTTTGCTCCCTTTTTCCGTATCAGGTGTGCTTTCTTTATCCATGCAGGCAGGTTGGGAAGCGGCGGTTTGGGGATTGATTTGGTTTATTTATACATTATCTGTGGCAGTGGGAGGCGTTTGGCGCTTTCTTCTGCGTCAAGGGGCAAGGGTGGAGGAGTTGAGCATTGATGCCGGCTTTCTTTATTTAGCGATCGCTGGTCTTTTCCTATTTTTCTCCCGCCTCCCTATAAAAAATTTCGGTTCACTCTCGATGCGGGAATGGATTGTATTGGCTTTGTTCTTTCATGGGGTCGTCTTTTTATTGGCAGTGATTACCGGTTTCTTTGGTCGGTATCGAAAAGAGATGGCAGTTAAGCACAAAAAGCAAATCGACCTTCCTTACCGTTTTTTAGTGATCGCGGTTCTCGTCAGTCCAGTAATCGGTTTCTTCAGTCTCTTGTATGGAACGGAAGCCATCATACTTTCTGTCGTCATCTTTTCATTTTTGCTTGTCTGGATGTGCCTGTGGTGGTTTTGGTTATCTGTTGAGTTTAAGCCATGGGTACAAACAGCGTTGATTTTGACGAGCTTTATGGGATTCAGTATCGTAGGTAGTGCGTTGTGGAAAGGGTTGAGTATCGGCCGCTTGAGTAGTGTGGGCATGCTTGCGACCATTCCGCCGTATGGGTTCTTTTCTGCTTTACTCTTTTCGTGGCTGATCGTTTTTGCGTGGCGGGGTGTACATAAACCCCAACGAATCATACCCGAGAGTGATTAATGGGATGGAAAATGTTTCACGTGGAACCTGGATCATTCTGTCGATATATGCCAGTTACCGTTATGAAGAATAACAGAGCTTCCTCTTCAGTTATCGGGGATTTATGCTATAATAAAAGTGAAACGGCGACAGCTGCAACTGTCGCCCTGATACCGTTCGCAAATCATGGATACTGGGCCTTCACTACATGTGAAGGTCTATTTTTTATTATTCATTTTTATGATGAGCGCAAGGAGCGTAATGATGAACGTTCCGAACGCTAACATGATCATAAGGGATTCATATGTGCTCATCGATGGCCTCACACCCTTTCTACCACAGTCTTTATCTTCAAATAGAGAACGGTATCTATCTACAAGGATACCATATTTTGCGAAAAATAAGAACGTGTGTTCGTAAAATAGACAGAAGGAACTAAAAAACTCCGGCTCACCTCTAAGGTGAGCCGGAGTTTTTTTATATGATTGACCTTGGAATAGTAGGGGGAACCAAGGTGAATCCGCGGTAGATATTATTGTGCTGTCTTTGTCTCTGTAGGTGCTTTTGTCTTTGGTTGAGACTCAGAATTCAAACCGTCGAGTCTGTGGAGTAATCCGACACCGAAATCGCCGTCTGTGCTTGGGTTGATGTTTTCGTTGAAAATACCACGGCTTGTTTCGTAGGCCTGAGATCCGTGTTCGGAGAAGTCGAGACCGGATATTTCTTCTTGTCTTGAAACGCGGATGCCGACCGTACTTTTAACGATAAATACAACGACTGCTGTTGTGAGCGCCGTCCAAGCGATGACAGAAAGGACGCCGATGGCCTGAATGCCAAGAAGACCTGCGCCACCACCGTAGAAGAGACCACCTTCAACAGCGAAAAGTCCAACAGCGATTGTACCCCAGATGCCGCAGATTCCGTGAACAGCGATAGCGCCGACGGGGTCATCAATGCGAACAACTCGATCAAGAAACTGAACGGATTCTACTAAGATGATACCAGCGATCAAACCTATGGCAAGAGCCCCGATTAAGGAAACGTTGGCTGTTCCTGCTGTGATTCCTACTAAGCCCGCGAGAGCCCCATTTAACGTAAGGGAAGCGTCAATGCGTTTGAACTTTGCGTAAGAATAGAAGGCGGAGCTAATGATTCCTGCTGAAGCAGACAACAGAGTGGTTGCGATAACGGATGGAACAAGAGACGGATCGGCCGCCAGTGTACTTCCGCCGTTAAATCCGAACCAGCCGAACCAAAGGATGAAGACACCAAGAGCCCCTAAAGGGATGTTATGACCTGGAATAACGTTTACTTTCTTGCCACTGTATTTCCCAAGACGTGGTCCTAAGAACATCACAGTGACGATAGCACCTAGTGCACCTGTTAAGTGAACGACTGTGGAGCCTGCAAAATCAACAAAACCGAGCTCGGATAGCCATCCTCCACCCCAAACCCAGTGACCTACAACAGGATAAATGAAGCCTGTCATAACCACCGTAAGTAGAAGATAGGAGCCAAGTTTCATCCGTTCTGCCACAGCACCGGAAATGATCGTTGCACACGTGGCAGCGAACACCGCTTGAAACACGAAGAACCCGATTTGGTCTTCTTGACCGCTTAGAAGGAACCCATCAATTCCAATGATGCCCCCGCCAGAAGTACCAAACATAATACCGTAACCAACGACAAAATAAAGGACGGCAGCGATGGACATCGTCATGAAGTTCTTCATCAGGATGTTCAAGGCATTCTTTGAACGAGTGAATCCAGATTCGACCATGGCGAAGCCTGCGTGCATGAAGAATACTAAGAAAGCGGCAATCATGACCCAAACCATGTCGACGGACTGCAGAACAGCTTCTGCAGATATCGCTGTTTCAGCGCTTGCAACAACCGGGAATCCAAGGAGTGCGAATAAGAACAAAGGAACGATTTTTCTCATATATTCATTCTTCCTTTCGAAATAATGTATTAGATTAGTGCTTGCTTGCCAGTTTCTCCTGTTCGAATGCGGAATACTTCATCGATGGTAGATACGAAGATCTTCCCGTCACCGACTTCATCTGTGGCACATGTATTGATGATGACATCAATCACGGATCCTAATTCGCTGTTCTCCACGACCATTTCTACCTTTACCTTGGGATAGAGCTTAATTTCAAACCGGTTGCCCCTGAAGATTCCTTCCTAGCCTTTTTGTTGTCCGCATCCGGCAACTTCAGAAACCGTCAGTCCTTTCACGCCTAGTTCATCAAGGCTCTGCCTTAAATCCTGGAATGCTTCAGGACGGATGATTGCCTCCACTTTCTTCATGACTATAGTCCTCCTTTATCGTTGTGTTAGGTTTCCTTACACAACGAGTAAGTAATTAAATCTAACTATAAAATAAATATTCTGAAAAATCAATACACTTTTTGATATTATGTCAGAAAAGGTGACATAAAAGCGCTTTCTTTGGTGATGAGAAAAGACCAGGTCATCCAGAATATGGATGACCTGGTCAGGTGTTATTTGGTATATCGTGGTATCATAGGTCGTCGAAGCCGTTGGTTTCGGATACTTTGGTGTACTGACGTGATTTTTGTTCGAAGAAGTCTGATTTTCCTTCATCGACTTCCTGGTAGGCACGGATCCATTTCAATGGGTTTTCTGTATAGGAAGGGAACGGCTTTTCTGCCCCCAGCAATCTGCAGCGTTTGTTGGCGATGTAACAGATATAGTCTTCCAGGTCTTGGATCGGAATACCTGGGAATTGATCCCCAATCAGGTGGCGTGCCCATTTGATTTCTAAATCAGCCGCTTTTTTGAACGTATTGGTCACGAACGTCCGGTAGTAGTCAGGATCCAACTCTGGGTTTTCGTTTAAGGTTTCGTTAAATATATGTCCAAACAAGCTGACATGGATTTGTTCATCTCGATTGATGTAGTTGATCATCGTACTTGTCGAGACCATTTTCTGATTCCTGGCTAGATTATAGAAAAAGGCAAAGCCGGCATAAAAGAAGAGGCCCTCAAGTACGACATCATAAACCATGGACTTCAGAAAACTGTCCACGGAAGGATCATTACCGAAGGCCTGGTATCCATCGGTAATAAAAGTGTTGCGTTCTTTGAGTACTTCATCATGTTTCCAGTATTCAAAAATTTTCTCCTGTTCTCCTTGATCGACGAGCGTGGAGAGAACGTAAGAGTAGGATTGGTTATGGACAACTTCCTGAAAAGCGAGCACTTGCATTAAGGCAGAGAGACTCGAATCGGTCAGGTAGTCCGCGATTTTTCCTGAATAATCGGTTTGGATGGAATCCAAGAAAGCGAGCAGTCCGATGATTTTCTTGAATGCGGTCTGCTCCTGCTCTGAGAGATCGGGCCACTGTTTCAAGTCGTTGCTCATGTTGATTTCATTAGGGATCCAAAAATTAGAGAGCATTGTCTTATACATCGGATAGGCCCATGAGTAGCGGGTATTATCCCAATTTAAGATGTTCGAACTTTTACCGTTAATCACGCCTGTCGAGGCATTTGGTGCTTCATAATCGACGAGCTTTCTTTTTTGTATCGATAACGTCATGTTGAAGTTCCTCCTTTTTACGATGAACAAACTTCACAATCATCAAATTCTCCTTGGCTGGATGTTGATCGTGTATAGTAGGTCGTTTTCAATCCGTGTTTCCATGCGGATAAGTGCAAATCCAAGAGCTCTTTCGCCTGGATGTTGTTCCGTACATAGAGGTTAAACGAGACGGATTGATCGATGAATTTTTGCCGAATGCTGTTCTGCCTGATAGATGCGTGCTGGTCGACATCGTAGGCGGATGGGTAATACCCATAGGTTTCATGAGTTAACTCAGGTGCGGTGACAGGAATCTTGTAATCTTTTTTCTCTTCGGAATAAAACTTTTTAAATATCGGATCAATACTGGCTGTGCTACCTGCGATAAGAGATGTACTTGAGTTCGGTGCCACAGCCATCAAGTATCCATTTCTCATTCCATTCTTGGACACCTTGTGCTGCAAGACTTTCCAGTTCCACGTGCCTTCTTGGTCAAACGTTCGTTTAATGAAAAATCCTCCCGTCTGCCAGTCTGACCCTTCGAATAGAGGGTAGCTTCCTTTTTCAGCAGCTAAATCTGAACTTGCTTCAATGGCATGATAGGCTACGGCTTCATATACTTCCTTCGTATAGTCTAGCGCTTCCTCTGATTCCCAGTCGATCTTCTTTTTGGCCAGAAGGTGGGCCCACCCGAAGGTACCGAGCCCAACCCCACGGTAAGATTGGTTCGTGAGTTGTGCTTGTAAAACGGGAATGGTATTTCGGTCGATGACGTTATCCAGCATACGAACTTGAATTGAAATCAAGCGCTTCAGGACGCCATTCGTGACGGCACGACCGAGATTGATGCTCGACAAGTTACAAACAACGAAATCCCCTGGTGTCTTCACGGAAATGATTTTACCGTCTTCCACGTATTGTTCATCCTGGATGGTCGGCTTTTGGTTCTGGGTGATTTCTGTACAAAGGTTGCTGCAATAAACCATACCCGCGTGGCTGTTCGGATTCATGCGATTGACTTCATCCCTGTAAAACATATACGGTGTCCCTGTTTCAAGCTGACCAATCATGATGCGCTTCATAATTTCGATCGCAGGCACTTTCTCCTTAGAAAGGTCAGGATGGGCGACGCAGGCGGCATATTTCTCCCGGAAGGATCCTGCCCCTTTCTTTTCATCAAAGTAGTCTTCCAGTGAGTAGCCCATGACGGTGCGGATTTCGTGAGGGTCGAATAAATACCAGTCCTCACGGTTTTCCACTGCCTCCATAAAGAGGTCGGGGATGGATACTCCTGTGAAAAGGTCGTGAGTTCGCTGGCGTTCATCCCCGTTATTCAACCGGCTGTCCAGGAAAGGGAAGATATCTTTATGCCATACATCTAAGTATACAGCGACCGCTCCCTGACGCTGCCCCAGTTGATCCACGCTGACAGCCGTGTTGTTGAGCTGTTTCATCCATGGGAGAATTCCTGATGAGACACCTTTGAATCCACGGATGTCACTTCCACGGCTTCTGATTTTTCCTAGGTACACCCCGATACCTCCTCCGTGCTTACTCAGGTTGGCGATGTCGGTATTGGTATCATAAATCGACTGTAGGGAATCATCGATGGTGTCGATGAAACAGGAACTAAGCTGTCCATATCTTTTTCCAGCATTGGCGAGGGTAGGGGTAGCGACAGTCATGTACAAATGACTCAGTGCCCAATACGCTTCTTTGATAAGAGGAAGGCGCTTCGATCCTTTTTCTTCCGCCATTAATACCATAGCGATGATCATGAAACGTTCTTGTGGAAGTTCATAAACTTCTTTAGCTTTGCTTTTGGCAAGGTAGCGGTCGCTTAAAGTCTTCAATCCAATATATGTGAAGAGATGATCGCGATCAGGTGCGATGCAGGACTCCAATTCTTCAATCTCCTTTTTGGTGTAGTATGTAAGGAGATTCTTGCTGTAAATATTCTTTTCGACCAACGTTTGGATCAGTCCGTAGAAGTCCTCATAAGGTCCAGGTGTGGATCGATTGTGCGCGGACTCTTCATACATGTCCTCCAAATGGATCCGACTCGCTACATACGTCCAATCCGGGCTCGTTTCATCGATTTCCGCCAAACATTCTAATATGACTGCATGTTTGTCATTCTTAAGGTCGGGGGACTTATCAATAAGTCGTTGGACATTCAAATGGGGGAAGTCTGCTTCCCAATGTTTAATTCTCTCTGGCCAGGACTTGCTTCTCGTTATGGTTTCCATTCTTTTTCACTCCTTGAAAATGAAGGTGTATGTTCGTTAAGTGTCACGGGTTCGGAAAAATAAAAAAATCCGCTCAATGAAAATTGAGCGGATGAAACCATGAAACGAAGAGAAGACACGAGAGTCTTCGTTCCATCGCTTCATCTTCTCAATCCCCGAAGAAGTTGAAACTGCGACGAACGAAGACAGGTCTCCTGGCTGACACTCGATCTTACTCTGGTCCTTCCCGTGCAAAGCACAGTGGAATGTCCATTTCGCGAGTGATGACAGTTGCGGGGGCAGCTCCGGATTTTAACCGGATTCCCTATTAAGCCTTGTGGCATCTTCTATTCGTAGATACTATATATAGTGTTTATTTTAATTTGAATTAGCTTATATTGTGTTTCTATCATAACGCTGTAGGGAAGATCATGCAACTCTTTTTTATCGGGTTCGACAAGAATAGAGCTATCATCCCTGCTATGATCCGCTATAATAGAGGATAGGAAATTTATTTGAAAGGGATGAGGGTGTGGCACAAACGTTTAATTGGCATAAAGAAGCGGAGAAGCAATGGAATGATCGTGCTGAAATGTGGAATTCAAAAAGTAGAGAGATGTGGGATGATGGAAGCAGGTGCACAATCATTCCTTTTATGACAAAGCATATATCGAAAGGGAAGGTCGCTGATTTAGGGTGCGGAGATGGTTATGGTTCGTATCTGCTTTACAAAGCAGGTTTTGACGTCACGGGGCTCGATTTGTCAGAGGACATGGTGATGCGCGCCAATGAGCGAGTGAATGATGAGCGGATCTCATTTGTTCAAGGGGATTTGACAGACCTGCCGTTTGAGGGCGAATCTTTTGATGCGGCGATGGCGATCAATTCACTCGAATGGACAGAAGTCCCGTACAAGGGTCTGGAAGAGATGAAGCGGATCTTGAAACCAGGAGGCCGTTTATGTGTCGGCCTACTTGGACCTACAGCGATGCCACGTATCAATAGTTATCGCAGGGTATATGGAGAAGAAGTTATTTGTAATACGATGATGCCGTGGGAGCTTCAAAAAATGGCAGAAGAAACTGGATGGACCTATGTAGAAGGTCAAGGAGTCTACAAACGCGGGGTGGAAGACCATCACACCGCGGAGCTGGATGAAGAATTAAAACAAGCCTTAACCTTCATGTGGATCTTCATCTTCGAAAAACAATAAAAAACAAAAGCACCCGGAGAGTGGGTGCTTTTGTTTTGGAAATAAATGTATGACCTGGTACACCTTAAAAATCCACAAATGTAAATAAATGTATGACTTGGTCACTCCATTTATTCGCCTTCCTCAGTCCAGAGGAATTCTTTGAGTAGTTGGTCGACTTCTTCTAGTTCGTGCAGTCCGGAATGTGTGGCCAGTGGGTTGTAGAGGCGCTTTTCCTCATACTTCCCAAAGGGGACGATCTCTTCCAGTCCACTTACACTTGAGGCATGGACAAGACCGTCCCAATGCTTGGATTCAGAGTCATTGCTATTGATCACACCAGCTATAGCGAATACATCCACATCATTCGGGAACTGATCTTTGTTTTGCAACATCTGTTTTAAAGCTTCAGAATTCGGCCGAAGGTCAGTTGTTGCTGCTCCGTAATTGGATGCGAAGTAGCCTTCTTTTTCAATGCCTTTAAAAGGGCTTGCAATGACGGACAGTTTCTCTACTCGAGGAACAGAATAGTGATGATCGCTCAGTAAATAATTGACTGATGCGAGACCTCCCATCGAATGACCGACGAGGTTCACTTGTTGGATATTGTAATCGGCTTTTAACCGCCGCATGATTTCTGAAAGCCAATGGGTCTGATTATAGATACTTGCACGATTGTTTTCAAAAAGCACTTGGATGAACGGATTGGGCGTTTCATCAAAATCACCTTGGATAGTGAGGTCTCCACGGCTGGAGACATAAACCGTCATATGCTTCTGTCCCCATTGTAAGTTCTGCATCCGGTCCATCATCGTTTCGAAGCTTCGCGGTCCACCTTTATAGCCATGTATGAATAGGGTGGGTACAATGTCTTCGCGATCCACAGGTTCGGAACTTCCGGGTCTAGAGTTGATCATAAAAAAGAGCAGGCCAATCAGTAGGGAGCCCATCAAGATCGGCGCCCATTTTTTCCATAGCATAACGTTTTCCTCCTGAAAAACAGATCTATGAATAGTGTAACGGGTAACGCGTGTCACTTCTTGGTATATTTATGAAAAAAGAATGACAATGTGTCGAAGATATCATTAGCATACCCGGATCTGTCAATGGGCATCGAAGGGTTTATCTCCCATTTTTCGGGGAAAACTGAAATTGTAAAAAGATTGGATTACGGAAAGGAGCTTTCCATTGAATCAAGAAGAATTGAAAAAGAAGATCCACAAAGTCATGGAGCAACATAAAGTTGGTACGCTTGCCACAGTGAAAAATAATAAACCTCATTCGCGGTATATGACTTTTTGGAACGATGATGATTTCACTTTCTACACACCAACGAACAGAGAAACACATAAAGCAGATGAAATTGACGCAAACCCACATGTTCATATCCTTCTCGGATACGAAGGGGAAGGCTATGGGGATTCGTATTTAGAAGTCGAAGGACAGGCGAAGATTCGTGAAGACCAGGATATTAAAGACAAGTTATGGAATGACCACATGGATCGATGGTTCGATGGCAAAGAGGACCCTGAGTATGTGGTGCTTGAAATCATGCCTGAAAATATACGCTATATGAATCAAGGGCAAGACACACCTGAACGTCTTGATTTGTAAAAGGAAAAAAGTGGTCAGCTTTAGGCTGGCCACTTTTTTATTGAAGGGAACAAGGTTCGTCTTCATATTCGATTTCCAGAGTGATGTGCTCAAGTGAAATAGGATGTAAGATTTCTTTGACCTCTTCTTTCACTTTGCATATCTCTTCCTTTGTTGCTTCTGCCCGCACGACGATGTGAGTGGAAAAGGCATGATTTTCTCCATCCATTGACCAGAGGTGGGTGTGATGAGTGGATTGAACATCAGTCAAATTGTTAATTTTTCGTGAAAGCACCTCAAGGTCAACCCCCGATGGCACACCTTCGAGAAAGAGGCGCATCGTCTGGATAAGATTTTTCACCACATTATATAAAATAAATAAGGTAATACCAATCGAAGCGATTGGATCCAAAATCGGCACATCAAAAAACAACATGACGATACTGACCACAAGGACGGCTACCCAACCTAGAACATCCTCAAGAAGGTGCCAGGTCATGACTTTCTGGTTCATAGAGTCTCCACCTTTGAGCCGGAAAACAGCTGCACCGTTAACGAGAATTCCTAAGATGGAAAGAGCGATCATTCCTCCTGCGTTCGGCTGCTCGGGGTTCAAGAGCCGAGGGACAGCCTCGGTCAAAATAAAGACAGACCCAACAATCAGTACTACGCTGTTGATCAAAGCCGCTAAAAGCGAGAACCGCCGATATCCGAATGAAAAATGATCCGATTGTTCTTTACGCGAAAACTTCTGTAAAAACCAGGCGAGCCCGAGAGAAAGAGAATCCCCAAGGTCGTGTAAAGCATCGGAAAGAATGGCCATACTATTTGTTAATAAACCACCGATCAATTCAATAATTGTAAAAAATAAATTCAGGAAAAAAGCGGTTTTAATTTTACCGGTTGTTGAATCGATATGATGGTGGTGATGATGTCCCATGCGCTCACCCCTTTTATATATGATTATATGTTCATATATATAACATATGAAAGATGAAGAGTCTTGTCAATCCTTTTAGGTTTAACCTGAATAAAGGAGACTATGACTCTTCTCAAGATCTTTCCTCATTCAAAATCATCTACTTTTTTCAATGAACTGATATTAATCTACAGGGTAGAACCTGCGATGGATAGCGTAATAATCAAGTTTGTTGCCTGTCACATTTGATAATCTCTCCAGTGCTTCCAACAAGAAGGTTTTATCCAGCTGGTAAATGACTTCTGTTTCAATATGGTCGATGGTGTTGCACGCAAATTCCCATAGCATTTGGTGCTTGGACCTGTCGATCGATTCGGCCACCATCCCCATGGAATCTACGAGCTCGGTTATGATGAGATGATTGTCACGAGCGTAATGACGAATATATCCAAAACCACGGTAGATATAGGATTCAAACGATTCGGATTGAAGAACGACTCGGACCTGTTTATCATTATCCATCAAGTAAGGAGTAAAGGTAATGTAATCCTCTACGGTAAGCATCAACTCGGCCATCTGATGGATGGTGTTCGTTGCGGTTTTCGGGTCGTCGTTTCCTAGTGATTTGATCGCAATTTCGGCTAGTTTGTGCATGCCCATTTGGATGTCTTGAAGTTCTGTTTCTTTATAATCAATAATGATCATCTTGCAATATTTTTCTTCATCAACGTTTTCAGCACCAGGTCCCCAGTAGCTGATCAATTGGTTGTTCTTTAAAATATAATCTCCCACTTGAGCATGGAATTGGATGATGATCTCATCTTTTCTTGCTTCTTCAATCATCTTCCTGTAATTCACAAGCTGGATGTACCCCGATTTAATGGCTCCAACAGGTTTTGCCTTCGAACGCTCAGCTTCCATCAAGTCTCCTGGTTCCTCTGTCCGGAACTGTTCAAGATCTTTTCTCAGGGTTTGGTTAATGATTTGCTCGGACGAATGCTTCATCGTATCGGTGATGTTGTGTACTTGCATCCAGGTTGTTGCGTGGTTGATAAAATAAATGAACGTAACAGCGGATGTAAAGGCGAGGAAAATCGTGACGATCGGCACCGCTACGAAAAATTCGTGCCTCGTGTTTCCGATAAACAGGAAGACGAGCAGCACATAGACGAAATTCCCATTAAAAATCCCTAGCGCGTGCTGCGTCCTGCGGTCTGACACAAAGTTGAGGAGCATCCGCGGGGAGAACTGACCACTAAATGTCGTCAAGACGACAAGCAAGGAGTTCAATGTGAAAGCGCTCAGTGTCAGGATTCCACCTATGAGTGTACTGACCAGCATTCGGGTGATTTCTGCATTGATTCGGAAAAATTCAAACGTGTACTGTTCGATTTGAAAAACGAGATCCAACAACAGAGTGACCACAACAAAAAATATGGACATTAATATATAGAAAAAAGGCATGTACCATAAGGTCATCTGCATTTCGTGTTTTCGCTGCCGTTTAGACATTTTCGCATATTTCTGTATCGATACAGGTAATAACTTTAAGAACATAATGCTCCTCCTTTCTTGTAAGATTGGTAATCGTAGTTTCCCCTTCGTCAGAATCAATAAAACGAAAATATGATATTTTTCTACAAAAACTTTCATTACGATAAATATACCTGTGAGGTTGGAGTTGCCCTCCTTAAAGTGATTAGGTATGAATAAATTGTGGTTGTAATATCGTTTGGGTTCATAAACCGAGGCTTTGTCAGTTTTCGAACGTTGAAGTATATTTAAAAGATAATCATGAGTAAAGGGGAATCAGCATGGAGTGGGTACATAAAACGTTTGCCGAATTATCAAAGCAGGAATTGTACGAGATTTTAAAGACAAGGGTGGAAGTTTTTGTAGTTGAACAGGAGTGTCCTTATCCTGAAGTTGATGGCAGAGATGAAGGTAGTCTACATATATGGATGGAGAAAGAAGGAGAGATGGTGGCCTACTGCCGGATTGTTCCCCCAGATGAAGGGGAGAAGTATCACAGTATCGGCCGCGTCCTTGTCAAAAAGGAAAATCGAGGGGGCGGATATGCACGTCAAGTGATGGACCGAGCGATTGAAGTGCTGAAAAAAGACTACAAGGTCAATCACATCTGGTTACACGGCCAGGAGCATCTGCGCCATTTCTACGGTTCTTTTGGATTCAAGGAAGTTTCTGAGGTGTACCTTGAGGATGGTATTCCGCACGTGGATATGCTGATGGAGGTATAAATCGTTTCGATTCCTCTTTAACCGGGAATGATAGCTTTGTGTAAAGTTTCCGAATGGAGGTTTTGGAATGAGTCCGCAAACATTTACTAAACAATATATCAATGGTCAGTGGAGAAGCGGTTCCAGTGAGAAATATGTAGATAATGTCAATCCTTATACTCAGCAAACGATTGCTTCGATTCCATCTGCAAATGAAGAGGATCTTAATGAAGCTTATGAGGCTGCTGTAAATGCTCAGGAGTCGTGGATGACGACGCTCCCTGCCAAAAAGCAGGCGTACTTTGATCAATTGTTGAAAATCGTGCAAGAGAGGAAAGATGAGATTATTGATTGGCTCGTGAAAGAAGCGGGCAGCACCCTTGTTAAAGCAGAGGTGGAATTGCAGGCGGCCGTCGGCATCATCCGGGAATCAGCCAGTTTCCCAACACGGATGAGCGGGCAGATTTTACCGTCCAACACTCCATGAAAGGAAAACCGTGTGTACCGTTCGCCTAAGGGTGTCATCGGCGTCATCGGGCCTTGGAATTTCCCTTTCCATTTAGCGATGAGATCCATCGCTCCTGCGGTGGCGACAGGGAATACTGTGGTCGTAAAGCCGGCGTCTGATGCACCGGTTACGTCAGGGTTGTTCATTGCCGATCTGTTCGAAGAAGCAGGGTTCCCTGAGGGTGTAATTAATGTGGTTGTAGGTCGAGGATCAGAAATCGGAGATGCTTTTGTGAAACATCCTGCGGCGAAGCTGATTTCCTTTACAGGATCGACGGAAGTGGGCAGCCATATCGGTGAACTCGCCGGAAAATATATTAAGGAGACAGCTCTAGAGCTTGGCGGTAATAATGCTATGATCGTCCTTGAAGATGCGGATATCGATCAAGCGGTAGAAGCGGCAGCTTTCGGGAAGTTCTTGCACCAGGGGCAGATTTGCATGTCGTTGAACAGAATCATCGTGGATGAAAGTGTATATGATACGTTCATCGAGAAATTTAAAGAGAAAGTAGAGAGCTTGAAAGCCGGCGACCCGTCTGAGAAGGATACCGTCATTGGGCCTCTCATCAACAAGGATGCCATTGAACGGATTCAGGAGGATGTGAAAGAAAGTGTCGGTCGAGGTGCTGAAATACTCACCGGTGGAGAGACGGATGGCAGTGTCATGCAGCCGACCGTGTTGACGGGTGTAACGAGCGATATGCCGATAGCGAAAAATGAAGTCTTCGGCCCTGTTGCTTCTGTGATCAAAGTTTCATCAGAACAAGAAGCGATTCAAGCAGCGAACAGTTCTCCATATGGATTGAGCGGTTCTGTATTCACTCGTGATGTCCATCGTGGGGTAGAAGTTGCCAAACGTGTGGAGACGGGTATGATTCATGTGAATGATCAGTCCGTGAATGATGAACCACACGTGGCTTTTGGTGGTGAAAAAGAATCCGGCCTCGGCCGTTTCGGCGGCGAATGGGCATTGGATAAATTTACAACAGTGAAATGGATCGGCGTGATGAATGGTTATCGTGAGTTTCCTTTTTAAATTGAAATAAGAATGAGAAAAAGCAGAAGCAGAAGCTTAACAGATGGAGCTTCTGCTTTTTTTTCGTTCATGTATGAGATATTCCTGAACTTCCCATTTTGGGCCGGATTGTATATATCCATTCAATTTTTCAGCATACTTCACAGCTTCTTTTTTCTGGTGGAAAACCCTGTCTCTACGATCAATAGGGTCTTTTAATACTTCTAATAAGCGATCATCTTTCCTGATCAGTGCATACATTGTGAACCCCTCCTGTATAGTCGTTGTAGGAAATTTGTATAAGATAATTAAAATACATTTTGAATATGTATTCAATGATTATTTTCATAAAAATTGTCCGATAAACAGACTTGTTTCGACAGGAGAAGGCGTTTGATACACGTTTATACTGATGGTCTGGATTTATGCATGCGGTTGTTATAGTGAGAAAATAAAAACAGCACCTTCGAGGTTGAAGGTGCTGTCCTTGATCTTACTTCTGTTTAAATGATTTAAATCGTTCTACCGCATCGCGCAATGTTTCTTCCGAATTGTTTAATCCGATGCGCACATATCCTTCTCCATGCTTACCGAATCCGATCCCTGGGGCGACGAATAAACCTGTCTCTTCCAATAAATCATCCGCAAAGCCTTGGGATGTATAGCCTTCAGGTACTTGCAGCCAAGTAAAGAAAGAACCCTGGCAGGGAGCCACATGATATCCCGCTTCTTCTAACCCATGGACGAGAAGGTCACGTCTTTTTTCATAGGTTTCAGCAAGTTCTGTGACACATTGTTGTGAACTTAGTAAGGCAGTAGCTGATGCTTTTTGCAATCCGCCGAAAATACTGCAGAAATAGTGGTCCTGAATGACTTCCAGTGCGTGAATAACGCTGGGATTACCGACAGCGAAAGCGACACGCCAGCCGGCCATATTGTATGTTTTAGACATCGTATAAACTTCAACACCGACATTTTTTGCACCTTCGAATTGCATAAAGCTGAGCGGCTTGTTTTCATCAAACCCGATCGCCCCATAGGCGAAGTCGTGAACGACACAAACATCGTGCTTTTCTGCTTCTTGGATGGTTTCCACAAAGAAGTCCTCGTCAGCCATAGCTCCCGTCGGATTATTGGGGTAGTTTAAGAACATGAGCTTTGCTTTTTCCCAGCTCTCTTCATCAATTTCTCCGTAGTCAGGCAAAAATCCATTCTCTTCGCGAAGGGGCATGGACTTCATTTCTGCGCCGACCATTTCAATGCCGGACCAGTAATCCGGGTAGCCGGGGTCGGGAACAAGCGCGACATCCCCTGGATCAAGGAAGCACTGGCTGAGCTCAACGAGACCTGTTTTGCTGCCAGGCATAATGGCGACTTCTGTTTCAGGATCAATGTCCACATCATATTCACGCTTGTAAAATTCAGCCACCGCTTCTTTTAAGAACTCATATCCGTGGAAGGGAGGATATTTGTGGAAATCCGGGTTTTCTGCCGCCTCCTTTAGTGACTCGACGATGTGGGAGGGAGTGGGTTGATCAGGGTTTCCCTGTCCCAAGTTCAAGGTGTCATATCCACGTTTTTTATATAGGTTTAATTTATCAATCATAGTTGCGAAAAATTGGTCCGGAAGCCGCTGGATGGCTTGGGATGTTTGGAATTGCTTCATGTCCTTCACCTCGAATGATTTTTTTGAAAAGTCGTACAAAAAGATAATATCGTTAGTTTAACATGAGAGAAGTTTGAGTGGGAACCATATAGGCAAAGAATAAGAGAATAGAAGGTACGTAAAAGGAGTGAGTGGAATGAATGTCGTTATTATCGGAGGAGATGCTGCCGGGATGAGTGCAGCTATGCAAATAGTAAGGAATAGTGAGGGGCATTCCATTACTGTGTTGGAAAAAGGAGGAATCACCTCTTATGGGCAATGTGGCCTGCCGTATGTATTGAGCGGGGATGTCGAGGCTACCGAAGACCTGATCGCGCGTGACCCTGAGACATTTCGCGAAAAATATGGCATTGATGTCCGAACCTACCACACGGTAACGGAAGTGGATTGTGATCACAAAGTCGTTTACGGAAAAAATCACGAGGGTCAGGGGTTTGAGTTGTCTTATGATCGTCTGCTTGTGGCTTCCGGTGCAGCACCTGTCATGCCCCCCTGGGAAGGACGGGAGCTTGAAGGTATTTATACATTAAAAACAATTCCTGATATAAAGGAGATCATGGCTGCGACTTCAAGGGAGAAGGAACATGTGACCATTATCGGTGGCGGATACATAGGGCTCGAAATGGCCGAAAGCTTTGTTTCGATTGGAAAGAACGTACGATTGATCGACCGCGGACCTCAACTGGCGAAAATTTTCGATGAGGATATGGGAGAGCTTGTCCATGCAGAGGCCGAACGGA
The DNA here is from genome assembly GCF_020524085.2 of Halobacillus litoralis. Taxonomy (NCBI): domain Bacteria; kingdom Bacillati; phylum Bacillota; class Bacilli; order Caryophanales; family Bacillaceae; genus Halobacillus; species Halobacillus litoralis. Next base: position 560,978 of record NZ_CP129016.1, on the reverse strand, counting down.
ACGGTGTGGAACTACATCTTGGGGAATCGGTTGAAGGATTCAAAGGGGATCAGCATGTCCATTCCGTCATCACGGATCAAGGAGAATATAAATCCGATCTTGTTCTTGTCGCCGTTGGAGTGACACCTAATACATCCTTCATGAAACATACGGGTGTTTACAAAGGGATGAACGACGCGATCGCCGTGAATGCTTTTATGGAGACAAGCATACTGGATATCTATGCTGCCGGGGATTGTGCGACCCAGTTTCACCGGGTTAAGAAAAAGGATGATTATATCCCTTTAGGCACGCATGCCAATAAACAAGGGCAAGTCGCGGGACTGAATATGATTGATCGAAGAAGGTCGTTCCGAGGAATCGTGGGCACGTCGATATTGAAATTCTTCGATTTAACCCTTGCGCGCACCGGTCTTTCTGAACGGGAGGCAAAGAAGGAAAGGATTCCTTGTAAAAAAATTACGATAGAATCCACCCATGCCGCCGGCTATTACTCCAAGGAAAATCCGATGACATTGAAAATCGTTTATCATGAACGAACCGGTCAGTTGCTTGGCGCTCAAATCATAGGCGGGCAAGGAGTTGATAAACGTATCGATGTCTTGGCTACTGCTTTATTCCATGAAATGTCGATCGATGAATTAGAAGACTTGGATCTCGCCTACGCACCTCCTTATAACAGTGTGTGGGATCCTGTACAGCAGGCAGCCCGTAAAGCAGACTGAATCGTGTAGGAAGGTCTTTATGTATGGTACGATAGTAATGAAGCACCATACAGGAGGATTCATGCTGTGAATACAGATTTATATAAAAAGGCGGAAGCATTCATTCGCCAATACCATCAGGAGCAACAGCTTTCTGGTACAGATGAGAGACTCAAAGAAATCGAACGGGAAATTGTTGAAACGGGAAGCTATACGCACACCTATGATGAGCTTGAATATGGCGCCAAAGTCGCCTGGCGGAACAGCAACCGCTGCATCGGACGTCTTTTCTGGAATAGCTTGAAGGTCTTTGATGCCAGGCATGTCAATACAGAAGAGGGCATGCGCAATGCACTCCTCGATCATTTGGATTATGCTACGAATGATGGGCGTATCCGATCGACGATTACCATTTTTAAGCCTAAAACCTCGGAGAGGGAAGTACGGCTTTGGAATCATCAATTGATTCGATATGCTGGTTATGAAGAAAACGGAACTGTGACAGGAGACCCGGCTTCTGTTGCGTTTACGAAGGAATGTCAGAAGCTCGGATGGAGAGGGGAAGGCACGTCGTTTGATGTATTGCCTCTTGTCGTCCAAATGGATGGGCGCGAGCCTGTGTGGTATGATATTCCATCTGAAAAGGTGAAGCAAGTTCGCTTGCGTCATCCGGAATTCACTTGGTTTGAAGACTTAGGTTTACGGTGGTATGCGGTCCCTGTGATTTCTGATATGCGTCTTGAAATCGGTGGAATCGATTATACGGCCGCCCCATTTAATGGCTTTTATATGGAGACAGAAATCGGGGCCCGTAACCTAGCTGATGACTTTCGGTATGACCTTTTACCAGTGGTCGCGGAAGCCATGGGTCTTGATACGAAACGAAATTCTTCCTTGTGGAAGGACCGAGCCTTAATTGAGCTTAATCAGGCTGTGCTGTTTTCTTATCAATCCGATGGGGTAAGTCTTGTCGATCATCATACAGCTGCCCAACAGTTCCATCAGTTCGAGAAAAAAGAACAGTCGTGCGGCCGTGAGGTCACGGGTGACTGGACATGGCTCATCCCGCCCGTTTCGCCAGCAACGACCCACATCTTTCATTCGGCCTATGAAAACCGGATGGACACACCCAACTATTTCTATCAAACTCCGGCCTATGAAAAAAATCCTTCCGATTGATTTGGAAGGATTTTTTTCATTTTCTTATTCAGATATATTCATCGGTATACAATGGTTTAAGAACTCATTCATACAAATCCGGACGTCGATCCTGAAAAATAGGGATCTGTTTCCGGATTGCCTCCACAGCCGTGAAGTCAATATCAGCATACACAATTTCTTCCCCAAAACCACCTTCAGCCACTACGTTGCCCCACGGGTCCACAACGATAGAATGACCTCCGAACTCATTGTTTTGATCAGCACCTACACGGTTGCAGGCGATCACGAAGCATTGATTTTCAATGGCTCGGCTGATCAAGAGATTACGCCAATGCTCCACCCGGGGTTTAGGCCATTCAGCTACGACAAACAACCCGCGCGAACCATCAAGCATATGCGTTCTCATCCATTCCGGGAAGCGGATATCATAACAAATGACACCCGCCACCGGTACATCTTCAAGGTGGAAATTTCCTTTTTGATTACCTGATTCTAAAAACTTTTCTTCATTCATCAAGCGGAACAAATGAGCTTTCCTGTAGTTGAACAGCCGCTCACCTTTCGCGTCATAGGCAACGAAGGTATTATAGAACTTGCCGTTTTCTTCTTCAGCGATGGAACCCGCAATGGTGACCTTGAGTTCATGGGCTAGAGAAATTAAGAGCTGATGCGTCGGCCCCTCAAGTGTTTCTGCTATTTCTTCAAAACGGGAGAGATCATAACCTGTCGTCCACAATTCAGGTAACAAGATGACCTCGCTTCCTTGTGCGGCCGCTTCTCTTATTTTCTCCTGTGCATATCTCCGGTTCTCTTCAGGGTTACCGAAGACGATATCCATTTGAATGATTGCTATTTTTGTTGTCATCCTATCACCTCATTTTCTTCTTAGTGTATCAAAAAATTCTGACGTTTCCCTAATGTTTTCAATTAGGATTTTGCTTGAATGAGGGGATTTCATCTCCACCCTTCATTCTGTGTATCGAAACAAACCGCCCATGCTACAATAAACATAAACCGCTATTCAACTTATAGGGCAGGGTTGGTAAGAATCGATTTCGAGATGTTTGTGCCCCTTTACCATGTGAGTCTCTCGAAACCATATGATTTACACTCAGCTTTCATTGAGTAAATGGAATCACCCTGACGGTTATTCCTAGCGTAAAAGCTTGATATAGACTGCTCTTCACTTATATGACAAGGATAGTGGGAGACAATCCTTGTCGGTAAGGGGTTCGTTTCTCTCTTATTTCAAATGGGGTGGTTGGGAGTCGCGCAGCTTCCCAACCACCCCTGACGCTCAATAAGGAAACGAACCCGGGTACCCAAAGGTGAAAAAGCCTATCTGCAAGAATAATTAGAGGTATGAAAAAGGAAGTGGGATTATGTTTGAGTTGTTTCTTCCGATGCTTGAAAGACTCGGGATTATTGTAACGGTCGCTTTTATTATTACTCGTTTCCGTTTTTTTCGGGAGTTGATTGATCAAAAAAAGCTGGACCAACGTCAGCGGTACATGGCGATCGCTTTTTTTGGTTTGTTCGGAATCATTGGTACATATACAGGCATCACTTATGACACAAGCTCCTTTGATTATGGACGCTGGGCTTATAATCTTGTCGAATCGGAAGCATTGGCGAACTCCAGAGTCGTTGGAATCGTGGCGGCCGGTCTTTTCGGAGGGTACCGCATTGGTATAGGGGCTGGGGTCATTGCCGGATTGCATCGTTTTTCCCTTGGAGGGTTCACTGGGGCCGCCTGCGGAATATCTGCTGTGGTAGCAGGAATCATCGCAGGTTACTTCCATAAAAAAGAGGAGCCTTTGAAACTGAAGACGGCTTTATTTGTGGGAGCCCTTGCGGAGATGGTTCAGATGGGCATCATCCTTCTTATCTCTGATCCATTTCCGCGTGCATGGGCTCTTGTCCAGGAGATCGGTGCGCCCATGATTGTAGCCAATGGAGTCGGTTCCGCATTGTTCTTACTAATCATTCGAAATGTTCTTCATGAAGAAGAGAAGGTTGGAGCTTTGCAGGCGCAAAAAGCGCTAAAATTGGCAGAATCAACGGTTTCATATCTGCGAAAAGGGCTGACGATGGATTCTGCAGAAAAGGCGTGCCGAATTATTTATGGGGAAGTCCAGGTGAGTGCGATCTCCATGACAGATAAACAAAGAATACTTGCGCATGTCGGACAGGCTGATGACCATCATAAGGCGGGAGAGCCGATTCAAACCGACGCCACTCGTGATGTCATTGAAACAGGAGAGCGTGTCGTAGTCAGTCATGAAGAGATTCAATGCCAACAGACAGACTGTCCCTTGGGGGCAGCCGTCATCGTTCCATTGAAGAAACGGCAAGAAGTGGTCGGAACCCTGAAGTTTTACGTTTCATCACAAAAAGAAATCTCGAATGTTCTTTTGGAATTGATTCAGGGGTTAAGTGCTCTCCTTAGTCAGCAGCTTGAGCTTGCTGATGCTGAAAAAGCTCAAGAGCTCGCACGGGAAGCAGAAGTGAAGGCCTTGCAGGCACAAGTCAATCCGCATTTTTTATTCAATTCGTTGAATGTCATCGTTTCGTTGACCCGTACGGAACCTGACCGAGCAAGGGCGCTGCTTATAGCGCTTTCCAAGTTCTTCAGGCAAAACCTTGGGGCGACCACCAAAACGTGGACGTCTTTGAAAGAAGAGTTAAAACATGTAAAGTCCTATCTTCTCATCGAAGAGACGCGTTTCGTTGATCGCCTTCATGTCCATTATGATGTGGATGATTCCGCATTATCCGTACGCATCGCTCCTTTAACCTTACAGCCCCTGGTCGAAAACAGCATTAAGCATGGAATCAAAGACCAGGAAGGGGGAGCGGAAATTACGATTAGTGTCCGTAGAGATGGTGATCACGTCAAGATCAGCGTGGCAGATAACGGGGAAAGGCATTGAACCTATGAGGTTGCGCACATTGGGAGTACAGTCGGTCGCCTCTGAGGAAGGGACGGGATACGGGTTATATAACGTTAACAAACGTTTAGAATACATGCACGGAGAGAGTGCGAAACTACAAATTAAGAGCGAACAAGGACAGGGGACAACCATTGTATTTACGGTCCCTCTTCATGAAAAGGAGACAGGGTCATGAATGAAAAAATCACGGTGATCATCGTTGATGATGAGCGATTCAGCCGAGAAGAATTGAATTTTTTATTAAAACCTTACGAGAGTATAGAAGTTGTAGGGGAAGCAGGCTCAGGGGATGAAGCAGTCATGCAGACGTTGAAGCTTCAGCCGGATGTTCTGTTTCTTGATGTGGAAATGCCGAAGATGGATGGAATGGCGGTAGCAAAAGCGGTACAAGAACTCAAGAAGGTTCCTGAGATCGTGTTTGCGACCGCGTATCCAGACTTTGCGGTCGAAGCATTTCGTCAGAAGGCCATCGATTACCTACTCAAACCTTTTGATGAGGAACAGTTAAGTGAAACCGTGGAAAGAATAGAGAAGAAAATGAAGCCGATAGACGTAAAGCCCTCCAATTCTCCTACCAAGTTGGCAGTTGAAGTGGAGGAGACGATTGAATATCTGGACCCTTCTGAAATTATGTACGTACACAGAGAGGATCGGATTACAAAAATCGTCGGCAAAAAAAAGGTCTATGAAACGAAAGATGCGCTCAAAGATGTGGAGAAGCGGCTGCAAGGCTTCTCTTTTTTCCGCATTCATAAAAGTTATCTTGTGAACCTCGATTACGTGCATCGATTAACTCCGTGGTTTAATGGGGCCTATCAGTTGGAACTGCAGCAAACAGAGGAAAAGCTTTCTGTCAGTCGTAACTATGTGAAGGACTTACGAAAGAAGCTCGAGTTGTAATTTCCCTTTGTATTTCAATCCACTTTCACGACATCTTGGACATCAATCCTGACATGTTAATCAAGAATCGCGCTTTTGTAAGCGTTCTCTTGATATATTGTGTGTAAGCGATTACAGAAAAGACGTGAAAGGGAGGATATAGAATGATTACTTTTTTAGTGAGTATTGCACTTTTAATTATCGGTTATCTTACGTACGGTAAATATGTTGAAAAAACGTTCGGCGTCAACACAGGACGTGAAACGCCTGCTTATTCTCATGGTGATGGTGTGGATTACCTGCCGATGGGAGAAAAAAAGAATGCTTTAATCCAACTCCTGAATATCGCGGGGGTAGGTCCTATTTTCGGTCCGATCCTTGGTGCTTTATATGGTCCCGTCGCTTTCCTATGGATTGTACTTGGAGCCATTTTTGCCGGAGCTGTCCACGATTATTTGACAGGAATGATATCCATTAGGAACCGTGGCGCCCACCTGCCTGAGCTTGCAGGGAAGTTTTTAGGGAAAGTCATGAAGCACGTCGTCAACGCGTTTGCTATTCTTTTGCTTGTCCTAGTAGGAACTGTATTCGTTACAGCACCTGCAGATCTTTTGCACAACATGACAAGCAGCTGGCTTGCTCTTCCTGTCATTCTACTTGTGATTTTTGCTTACTATTTGTTAGCGACGATGCTTCCGATTGATAAAATCATCGGACGGTTTTATCCGATTTTTGGTGCCCTTCTACTCATCAGTGCGATTGGAGTCGGGGTCTCACTTGTCGTAACAGGTGCACCAATCCCAGAATTGACCTTTACCAATATGCACCCGGATAACGCACCGATTTTCCCACTGTTGTTCCTAACGATTTCTTGTGGTGCCCTGTCAGGCTTTCACGCAACACAAACCCCTATCATCTCAAGAACGACACAACAGGAAAAACAAGGCCGTCGTATTTTCTACGGGATGATGATTGCAGAAGGAATTATTGCTATGATTTGGGCAGCTGCAGCCATGAGCTTGTTCAATGGTTCTGCAGGATTGAATGAAATCCTTGCAAGCGGTGGACCAGCAGCTGTGGTTAGTGAAGTTTCCGTAGCTATGCTAGGTGCTGTCGGTGGTACACTTGCTGTGCTTGGTGTCATCGTACTGCCAATCACATCCGGAGATACAGCTTTCCGAAGCGCGCGTATGATTATTGCTGACTATATTAAAATTCCACAAAAGAAGATTATGAGTCGTGTATGGATTGCTCTTCCATTGTTCGTCATCTCATTTGCGCTGACCCGCATTGATTTTACGTTGCTATGGAGATACTTCTCCTGGGCAAACCAATCAACAGCCGTCATCGCGCTCTGGGTAGGAGCGATGTACTTGTTCCTGTCGCGTAAAAACTACTTCATCGCTGCCGTTCCAGCGACCTTTATGACGATGGCGACATTCACCTATATTCTGAATGCACCAATCGGATTCGGATTATCACTGAATGTTTCCTACGTCGTTGCAGCCATCGGTACCGTTGCGGTTGTCACAGCCTTCATCATTGCCGCCCGCCGCGGATTACAGAAGGACATTCCATTAGAGGAAGATCTGAAACAAACTGCCTAATGTTAAAGAGCACCTACTTTTTCAAAGTAGGTGCTCTTTTTTTGTCTATGGGCACCTAGGGATGGGGATGAGCATCTCTGGTAGTATGTCGAATACTTAATTAATGGTGTCGAATATCTAAATAACATTGTCGACTACCTCATGATCGCTGCCAAGCACTTCATTCATACCATCACCAGCCTTCACCTCCGCAAGCTCATGTTTTTCTTAACGATGAAAGGGTATCCTTTATAGGGAAAGGAGAGATTGTTGTGGAGCAAGAAATCCAAGAGAAACAAGGGACGTTTTTTATAGGAGAGGAACACGATCCTAAAGCACAGGTTTTATTTGAAGAAAATGACAATACTATGGTCATCACAAGCACTTTCGTTGCACCCTCTGAACGTGAACAGGGTTTGGGCGGGGAATTGATTGATTATGCTGTGAACTATGCACGTAAACATAAATTGAAAATTGACCCGGTCTGCTCCTTCGCCCGGGAAGTTATTGAAAATACACCGGAATATCAAGTGGTGTTAAAAGCTTAGAGGAGGAGTTTCTGATGGTGGAAATAAGGGAACCTGAGGAAAAAGACTTGATGCATTTTACAAGGTACAGCATCGACTTTCTTCACGTAACCAGTTCTGAGATGCTGACTAATGAAGAATTGAGGGATCGTAAGTACTGGGCGGCCGATCATTTTTTAGCAAAGAACCCGACACAGAAACTACTAGTTGCTGATATGAATGGAAGAATGATCGGATATGTCCTTGGCATCATCGAGTCCCATGGGGAAGAAGATGTGTATGGATATGTCCGGGAAGTGTTTGTGGATGAATTTTACAGACGAGAAGGTATAGGCACAGACTTGTGTGCTGAACTGATCAAGTGGATGTATGAGAAGGATGCGAAAGCTATCCAGGTAAGTCTCAGGCCACATCAGAATGGGATAAGTGAATTCATCCGCAAAATCGGCTTTTCTTCTGTCAGCACCCTTTATGAATACCAGTCGGAAGGATAAAGGATGTTTTGGAGAGGAGAAATAGAATGAAAAAGGCTATGTTGATCGTTAATCCTTCTTCTGGAAAAGAGGAAGCCGTCGATCATGTTGAACAAATCGAGCACATTTTATCGGAAAAAGGATACGAAGTGGAAGTTTCTCAAACAGAAAAAGAGCTGGATGCCACAAAGTATTGCCAGAACGCCTGCAGAGACGAATTCGATCTCGTCGTTTCTATGGGGGGAGATGGTACCCTCCATGAGACAATCAATGGGATGGTAGACGAAAGTCACCGACCGCATTTGGGAATCATTCCACTGGGTACAGTCAACGATTTTGCAAGAGCTCTTGATATTCCACTCAAGGTTGAGGAGGCTATTGATGTTCTCCGTTCTGATCAGACCAAATCTGTGGATATTGGGAAGTTCAATGACCAATATTTTGTGAATATTGTAGCAGCGGGATCCCTTGCTGAAGCGACATATGAAGTGACACCTGAACAAAAAACGAAATTTGGTCCACTTGCGTATATGATGGAAGGGATGAAAACCTTGACCCAGCATAGTAGTTATCCAATGCGGATCGAATATGATGATAAAGCCTGGGAAGGGGAATCTTTTCTTTTCCTAGCGGCCTTAACCAACTCAGCAGGCGGATTTGAAAAATTATCTCCGGAAGCGAAAGTGAATGACGGGAAGATTCACGGGTATATCGTACCTAAAGTAAATATGATTCGTCTCGCATCGATTGTTTCTGCTATTCTTCGAGGTGGTCTTAAAGATGAGCAGGATGTGGAATACTTCAAAGCGGATCATATCCGTATCACATCGGAGGAAGACCTGGTCACGAACGTCGACGGAGAAGAAGGAGACTCCCTGCCTGTAGAATTGTCCGTTCTTCCATCTCACATATCCGTCGTTGTAAAATAGAAAAAGGCTGTTAGGGTACAGCCTTTTTTCTGTGCCATACTAGGAGTGAATGAGGTGCATCTTATGAAGAAACCAGATATGAAAGATTACTTACAGGAAGGGATTTATGGAAGTCGTCAAACAAAGCCAGGAGAAAGAAAACAATACCTCGGTACGTTAAGAGAACGAGTCTTGGTTGCTTTGACGAAGGGGCAGGTGATGCGGCAGCAGGGGGAGGAAGCGGTGGTGGATCTGATGAGAAGCTATCCAGATGCCGAACTGCTTTTGAACGGAGATGTGAGCTATCGGTTTTTATCTCCCTACATGGATCTAGCCGATGAGCATAACATCCACCACTCCATCGTTTCGAATATGGAAACACATTCAGAATTCGGGGCTGTCCTCACTTTGGATTACGCAATTGAAAAAGAAGACATAACGATTAAAGAACAAGAGGGAGTCGGAGAGTCGTCGGAGCAGGAAGGGTGGACAGGCTTCTTCAAATCTCTTTTTAAATCATCAAAATAAAAAAGGCTGCGGATCATCCGCAGCCTTTTTTTACACGTCCCTCTCATATAGAAAGGCCATTTTCTATTTGTACTGATTCAAGAATCTTGCCAGCCCGACGATAATAATAGCGAAAGAAAAAAGTATCATTGCAATGTAGCCGGCGTAGAACAAGAATTGATCGAAGAAGTTACCAGCTGAGTCGCCGATGCTGTAAAGCGCATAGCCGGAAAGAAGAGCAGCTAGAAACAAGAACACACGGTTGTTGAAATCCATCTTTATTCCACCTCCTTTGTACTTTCAATATATGATGTACAAACGTGGAATATTTAGCTTTTAAAAAAATAAATTGCCGGCTTGTCCACACAGAACACGGACCTTGTCTAATATTATGTCATTATGCAGGTTTGTGGAAGACTTGATTTCAAGATGTTTTTTGGGGTTCGTTGCTTTGTTGAGCGTGAGGGGTGGTCGGGAAGTTACTCGCTTTCCTGTGGGGATGACGGCAAGCCTCCTCGGACTTCGTCCTGTGGGGTCTCGCCAGCCAATCCATTCCCACGGGAGTCTCGCAGCTTCCCGACCACCCCTTTCGATTTATGCGTAAACGAACCCCTTTGCTCAAAGGGACTGCCTTCCACTTTCCCGCTTTAATAAGCATAAAGCCTTCTCTAACAAGCTTTCAGAATTCAAATACACATAGGGTAGAAGTTTACCGCCCACAATGCTATCAAGCTTGAAAGCTTCTTATTCCAGTAGTGGTTTCGAGACGCTTATAAAGTCAAGGGGCGGAGGGAAACCGTGAGACTCCTATGGGACGTGTGGGACAGGTGAGACCCCGGAAGGCGTAGCCTGAGGAGGCTCACCGCCCGCCCCATGGAAAGCGAACTGTTTCCCGCAGCCCCACCCACTCAACAAAAGTCTCGAAACTGAGTCTTCAAGTAAAGGGAGCTTTAGAGATATAAAAGAGGATAAAAAAAGCCCCCTTTTGAATGGGCAAAAGGGGGGAGATGGTATATGTCTTTTCATTGAAGGAAGACAGACCATGAAATCTACAGGTTATTTTTCCTGGCGGGGAAAAATAATAGGGTGATTCGACGTAAGAGACAAAAGAGAGTACTCAAGAAAGAAATGAATACCATTGAACAAATAAACCATGTGCGAAGTCGTGGACAACCAGCACAACAGCGCACTGCACGATTCAGTATCTCTTTTGCTATTCTTTATTGTATCACCTTTTCCTTGGTTGCTGCTTTGGGAAAAAAACGTTCAAAAATGATAACTGAATAGAGGTTTTAAGAAAAAATTTTCTCAAGTTTTGACTACTATTGGTAATTTGTAAAATATATTCAGAAGAATGATTGTTGAAAAAGCATGAATCTTGTACACTTGAACTATCAACTATATGGAGTGGAGAACATGGATGTAAGCAAGATCCAACAAATGATTCAAATGCAGGCCATGTCTATGTTAGATAATCGGAATTCGAACACTTTATCAAGTGGGATGCAGAATATGACGTTTCAAAGCCTTTTGAATGCAGTGATGGAGCAAGCGATTCGTGAGAGTGCACCTTCCGTGCCAAAGCGTTTTTCACAACCAGTGAACAACCTTTTGACACAGCAGGTACCAGTTCCTGTAGAGAAAAGTCAGGAAGGGAATAATATTGCGGAAGTAACCAGTGGAAACGCGGGTTTGGATAATCTCATAAAGAAAGCTTCAGAACGCCACGGGGTTGATGAAAATTTGGTGCGGTCTGTGGTGAAGGCTGAGTCGAATTTTGATGCTGGTGTCGTCAGTCATGCAGGAGCTCAAGGGTTGATGCAGCTTATGCCTGCTACAGCGAAGGGACTTGGCGTGAAGGATCCATTTGATCCGGAGCAGAACTTGATGGGCGGGACAAAATATTTGAGGCAGATGCTCGATCGTTATGATGGCAATACCGAATTAGCGCTTGCTGCTTATAATGCTGGTCCTGGGAACGTAGACAAGTATGATGGTGTACCACCATTCCGGGAAACGCAAAATTACATAACAAAAATACTTGGAAGAGCATAAAGGAGCGCGGGTGTCTTATGTAGACCCCGCGCTTTTTAGTTATAGAAAAACTGTTTAAAAGATATCAGAACTGTAATGAAACCCGTCTCTTATTTATCTGGTTCAAGTTCCCGGCTCATCTGCATGTATTGATCAAAAACGACGGTCATCTCTTTCAAGCGGTTGCGGACGTCTTCGTCAATGAGCTCTCCCTGAGTGGAGAAGTGATTCGTGTGTGTGTACACGTAGTTTGGTGTCACCATACACCGGAAGTAATTCAAGATTGGTTTTAATTGATTTTCTACGACGAGGTGATGTTGCAAGGTACCCCCATTGGCGACAATAGACACGGGTTTATATCGCATGGCAAGGGGGGATACGGCATCAAATACGTTTTTCAAAGTACCATGAATCGATCCTTGAAAAACGGGAGTAGCGATGACATAAGCATCAGCTTCTTCAATTTCATGGATTAACTTCTTCATATCATCATTGTACTCTTCAGCTGGGCGGCCATCCACGAATTGAAGCTCGTAGTTCTCGAGGTCAACAATTTTTGTCGTGTGGTCCGTTGGCAGTTGTTGTATATATTTTTCGATTTCATCAAGGAGCGTACGGGTCTTTTTCCCGACGATCGTTCCGTTCAATAGTAGGATCTTCATGGCAACTTTCTCCCCTTCAATTTTCTTTGAGCTATGTTATCCTATGCAGCATTTAATAAAATGGGCTATGTAGCTAATGGTAGTATGTGTTGGGGTCGCCCAATTATCTTATTAAATCTGCTTTAAAGGGTGCAGCTCGAAGTTCAACCGTCATCCTTCATGGTGGGTAGATGTGGAGCATCGTAACGGTCGGAATATATGTGAATAGTCTCTTTTCTTTTTATGGTAAAGTATACGTCTTATTTAAGCAATTGTGAGGATTCTGCTTGCTTCATGTCGTAATAAGAAGGGTATAATAGGGAGAGGGGGGAAGGCGATGATCCGTTTATGGCGAAGAATTAAGTTTCTTTTCAATGTCAGAAAATCTGTGCCGTTTCTTGTGCGATTTTTTAAATCAAAAGATGTGAGTGCGGGTAAGAAATGGTTTTCGGTTGTACTCTTAGTAGCTTATCTTCTATTCCCATGGGACGTGATCCCGGATTTCCTCGTATTTTTCGGTCTTGTCGATGATCTTGCGGTTTTCACTTATATCATGCAATGGATGGTGAAGATGGCTCCTGTGGACTTGCAAAAGGAGTACCGCGTCTATGATGAATAGAAATGTTTAATCAACGGCAAGATGAGGTATGTAACTGTTGTGGATTCAATAATTAGTCAAGGAGTGATGGATAATGAGTAATGTAATGTTTACCGCACATGCAACAGCACAAGGTGGACGAAATGGCCACGTTAAGTCAGACGATGGTTTAATTGATTTGAACCTTTCCATGCCTGGCGAAGGTGATGAAAAAGGATCGAACCCAGAGCAATTGTTTGCTGCTGGTTATTCCGCTTGCTATGATGGAGCGTTGAACCTAGTTGCAAGTAAACAGAAGAAAGATATTGAATCAGAAATCACTGCTGACGTAAGCCTTATGAAAGATGAATCGGACAATGGTTTTAAAGTAGGCGTTGTCCTTAATGTTAAAGTGAAAGGCGTTTCTCAAGAAGAAGCGGAATCACTTGCTGAGGAAGCTCACAAAGTATGTCCATACTCTAAAGCAACGCGTGGAAACATCGACGTTGAGATCAATGCGAGCGCCGTATAAAAGATAACCTCTTCATCCCTGGTGGAAATTCCACCAGGGATTTTTATTTATAGGAAGGGAAGAATAGTTGTAGCGTATGAGGTGCGATTCGTATTACTACCAGGCCTACTGGTAATTATGGTATTTTATAGTCGAAGGGGTGAAGGCGATGAAAATCACCGACCAAGCGAGAGATTTGTTGAATCAAATCTTAGAAGATGAAGATGCAGGATGCCTGCGGCTGTTTTTTGCTGGGTACGGGTGTGGGGAGCCAGATATCGGTATGACGATTGGTGAACCGGAAGGTGATGATGAACTTCATCACATCAATTCTATTCCCGTGGCCATAGATAGTAGAATTGCACATCTGACTGAAACTTTGACAATTGAAGGGAAGCAGACAATGGAAGGGCCGAAGTTTCAAATGCTTGGGCTTCCCGAAAAAGACTGTTGAATAGATGCCCACAGTTTTGTGGGTTTATTTTCATAGGAGGACGCCCCGAATATAGGGACCTCCTTAATGAAATATACATATTAGAAAAGAGGATCACTATCCATCATGATGGCATCAGGACACCAGGTTGTGGGCTTTACTTTCGGGGTGGGAGCTATGACATTACTCCCTACGTTCGAGTGGATGCCTGAACAGCCTCTCCAAACGGTTTTATTTTTTGTGTTCGTCCTTTTCGGCTCGCTTTTGCCGGACATCGACACACCAACATCTACCCTCGGCCACAAGTTTTGGCGGGGACTTATGACGGTCTTTACCGTCGCTTTTCTCTGTTATTTGTTTGTACCAGAGTATTTGGATACCTATCGAGAACAACTGAAAATTTTCGTCATGCTGCTTCTCCCCATCCTCATCATGATTCGCGGACATAGAAAAATGACTCATTCCGTGTTGTTTGTCGGTTTACTTATCGGTTACGGAATTATCCTTGAGCAAGCCTTCGCCATTCCCCGCATGTATATTGGTGGCTTGATTTTAGGGGTGATTTCGCATTTGTTTGGTGATTACATAACGAAAAAAGGCATCCCGTTAGCTTATCCTTTTTCAAAGAAGTATTTACAGTTCATTTTTACTTTCCGAACAGGATCCAACAGTGAGCGTCTCATTGTGTACAGCCTGCTTCTGTGGAACGTATGGTACCTCACCTCAAACATTTTCTGACACTACATTCTAGTAGTGTCTTTTTTTATACCCATTTATTAAACAATATGGCAGGATTGTGGAAGATTCAGTTTTGAGATGTTTCCGGGGTTCGTTGCTATGTTGGGCGTCAGGGGTGGTCGGGAAGCTACTCGCTTTCCTGCGGGGATGACGGCAAGCCTCCTCGTGCTTCGCACTGTGGGGTCTTGCCAGTCCATCCATTCCCGCGGGAGTCTCGCAGCTTCCCAACCACCCCTTTCGATGTAAGTGAGAAACGAACCCCTGTACTAGGTTGAAAGCTCTTCCACTATCCTGGTGTGATTAGTATAAAGCGCTCTATCACAAGCTTTCAGGATGCTGAATGGCGTCCTTGGAATTCCATTCCGTTCGAATGACAACGTGTAAAAGCAGCTTATTCCAGAAGTGGTTTCGAGATACTTATATGGCGAAGGGGCGGAGGGGAATGGCGAGACTCCTGCGGGAAAAAAGTGCATGGTGGGACCCCACAGGACGCAGTCCGAGGAGGCTCACCGCGCTCCCGCGGAAAGCGAGCTATTCCTCGCAGCCCCCATCCGCTCAACAAAATTCTCGAAACTGAGTCTTCAAGTATAGGGAGCGTTTATGGAATAAGAAGTGAGGTTTAAAAGGAAATATAATCCATAAATATTTCAATATCTTTAAGTATTGTATAGACATATTTTCGAAAATTCAATAAAATAGAATAAAGATAGATAAGGAGGGTGAGTGTTGTGGCAGATGATCAACTAATTGAACCGAGCCCATTGCGAAAGCTTCAAATGAGTCGCACTTCCTCTTTATATGACGTTTACCTGGATTATTTAAGGAAGTATCCTAGAAGGGATGCTGTCTTGCGGACGAAAGACTACATCCTCTCTCATTTCCCTAGAACCATTGATGAACAAATTGTCTGCATGGAATTTTTTTATATGAATGATTTTTTTGAAGAGCTGTCTGTCATAACAGAATCTCCTTACATAAATAAAGAGGTGGGTCATTTGTATCGAGTGATCCTGTCTCAAACGGGTAGAGATAAAAACAAAAATTACTTAGATGAGCTAAAAGATCTCCATTTTATGCATCCATCGTTACGATGTCTTCATTTGTTCACCCTTGTTTATTCTTATCAGGACTTGAAAGTATTTACAGCATTGGATAAGTACTTGGATGAATGCGATCAGGCGCTTCAGCAAGTAGACGAGCCTTTGATGTATTATTATTTGAATCAACGTTATCAAGAGTTGCTTTTTTATCATTATTGGAAGACCAATAACTCTATTCTTGCAAGCCGTTATGCATATAAAATGATCAACACAGAAGTTTCTTCTAGAAGAAAGAGCCGCATGCATCATGATTTGGCCTTATGCCAGCTTTTTAATGGCTATGAATCTTCTATGGAATCGTTACTAAAGTCCATGGAAATTGCTCAAAAACATGGGCATTTACGTTTTTTGCAAACGGTAAAAAACCGCTCGCTCCCTTTTATATCTTCCTTTCATCAGAGAACAGAAGGGATATCTACTACGGATCCAGTAGAGCAGGCTCACCTTGCTTTAGCGCGGGGAGATTATGAGAAAACACAGCAGATCCTGCATTCCTTCCCATCACTCACTCCTTTTCAAGAAAGTTATTTGGGTCTGGCTACAGGGAACAGGGAGATGCTGAGGCATTCCTATCACCGTTTTATTCAAGAACAAGGGGATTACTTCTTTGCCCAATTACCGCTAGCGTATTTAGAAAGAATATAAAAATAAATGGGGGTTTCTTTTATGAAAAGGTTAACCGGATTGTTTGTTGTTCTTTTACTGACGCTTGCAGGCTCATGGGGGATAGGAGAGAGTAAGACCGCCCACGATCCGATTGATGGAGGTTATTGGAGTATACAAAATCCAGAACGTTAAAAGTATAGGAAATAGTAAAGGTGTCCTTCCGGTATTGGAATAGGACACCTTTTTCGTTCTCGTCTATTCGTTCTTTTTTCTGCGTCGTTCGGGCAGCGGCTCTTTTCGTATCATCTTCGTAAAGGCATACACGAAGAGAATGATGATTACTGTAAACGGAAGAGCAGAAACGAGAGAAGCTGTCTGCAAAGCATCCAACCCACCTGCGACCAGTAACACACCGGCAATGGCTGCCATCAGGACACCCCAGATCACTTTAATAGCAAGGGCAGGGGTCAGACTGCCATTCGTCGTCATACTTGCCAAAATATAAGTAGCTGAGTCCGCAGATGTGATCAAGAACGTAGCAATCAACAAAATCGATAAGAAAGATAAAATACCTGTAAGAGGCAGGTATTCAAAAGCTTCAAAGAGAGCGACCGTCACATCATTATTGACGGCTTCAGCAATCTGCGTTCCATTGTTCAAGTCACTGTTCAAGGCTGTACCACCGAAAACGGCGATCCACAAACAAGCGATCAGCGGTGGTACGATAAGGACACCGAATATGAACTCCCTTATTGTTCGACCTCGGGAAACTCGTGCAACGAATGCCCCTACGAATGGAGACCATGCAATGACCCATGCCCAATAGAAAATCGTCCAATCCCGGAGCCAACTCCCGCCTTCATAGGGGGTCAATCTAAGACTGTACCCCACAAAGTTGGTAATATAATCTCCGATCCCTAAGGTGAAACTATTTAAAATAAAGACAGTCGGACCGGCGAAGAAGACAAATAAAAGTAAAACTAAGCATAGGGCCAGGTTCAAGTTACTGAGCCATTTGATCCCTTTTTCTAATCCAGTGCTGGATGAGGTTAAGTATAAGACGAGCAGTACGCCTGTTATGATAAGCTGGATCGATGTACTATTTGGAATGCCGAATACGGCGTTCAACCCACCGTTCATTTGGAGGATACCGAGTCCTAAGGATGTGGCGATTCCCATTACTGTAGCGATGACGGCTAATGAGTCGATGGTGTACTTCACGGGCTTTGATTTCCCGAGCACGGGTTCAAGAGCAGTAGATACGAGGCCGTTCTTATCCTTTCTGAATTGCAAAAAGCCAATAAGCAGGCCGACAATGGCGAAAACGGACCATTGGTTAATTCCCCAGTGGAAAAAAGAGTATCCCATAGCGACACGCGCAGCATCCTCAGTTTGGGCATCCAAATCTGAGAATGGCGTTTCAAAGAAGTGACTCATCGGTTCTGCCACTCCCCAGAATACAAGTCCTACCCCGAATCCGGCAGAGAAGAGCATGCCAATCCAAGTGAAGAAAGGAAATTCAGGCTTTGAATCTTGAGGCCCGATTTTAATCTTTCCGTATTTACTCAGTCCGAGAGCAGCCATGAAAATGACAAAGCCGAAGACGGAAATGAGATAAAACCAGCCGAAATTAATCGTAGTGAAATCAAATAAGGTACCGGCGACTGTACCGAAGCCTTCTGGGTTAATTGCTCCTACGATGACGAGGACAGTGATGACGGTTGCAGAAATGAGGAAAACAGGGTTTTTGATTTGATCTTTCATCGTGGACTCCTTTCATGAATCATAAGTAATAGATGAACATGAATTTGATGATCGGTTTGTTTATTCCCTACATTTTCCTGAGAAAAACATTTACGCGTTGAATTCGGATCGAAGCATCCCCATAAGGATCGTGTCATAATGAGTGCCTTCCACATATTCATTTTTACGGAGCCGGCCTTCTGTCTGGAAGCCTGTTTTTTCGTAAAGTCTTAGCGCTTGTGTGTTACCGCTCCACGTGTCCAGTTGAACACGTTCGAGGTTCAGGGTGTGAAAGAGGTGTTTCAACAAGGTTTGAATGATGTCCCTTCCATATCCATGCCCCCAATATTCTCTTTCCCCGATGCTCAAACCGATTTCTGCTGCCCTTGTCACGGGATTCAAGTTGCTGTAGCTGCATTTCCCAATAGGCACTCCTGTACTGATCGTATAGACAATGAAAACACGTCCACTTTCCCATAGAGGTTGCGCAGTAAGATTTTTATCATAGAATGCTTCTAGATCTTCTTGTGGGTTGTTATTTTGATAGGCTGAGTCGCTCCCATGTGCAAGATTCGCTATTTCTTCATCATTCGCCCACTTAAATAAGTGTTTCAAGTCGTCCTTTGAAACAGGACGGAGTTCAACAAGATTTCCTTTGAGCATATCCATTCCCCCGTGTATGTATATATCCCCTATCGTATAAGAAAACTTTTCCAAAAGAAAGAGTTGAAGAAGGATTGGGTTAAGAGGTTTTAAACTCGGACAAGATGATAATGAGGAGGATTCACATGTTTGAAAAATGTACAGAAGTACGGCAGTGGTTAAGTGAGTTTGAGGGAGAATGGATGTTTGCGGGGGGATGGGCTATCGACCTTTATATCGGAGAAGAAACAAGGCATCATGAAGATGTGGAAGTCGCCATTTTCCGTGAAGATCAGCACGAATTATACCAAGTATTGAAATCGTGGGATTTGCATGTCGTCAAACAGAAGGAACTCAAACGTTGGGAAGGGGAACCCCTCACCCTTCCTGTCCATGAAATCCATGCTTTTTCTCAAGAGGGTCATAGGTTCGAAATTCTCCTCAATGAAAAAAACAGGCACCGGTGGCAGTTCAGAAGAGATGCCTCCATTACATTTGATATTAATCGTATGCACCTGCAGTCAGAACATGGACACCCGTATTTAAACCCTGAAATTGTTCTTCTCTATAAATCAACCGACACTACAGAGAAAGACGAAGAGGACTTCCTTCACGTCTTTCCTTACTTGAATGAACATCAGAAAGAGTGGTTGAAACAGGCGCTCATGCATCACCAGCCTGAACATCCATGGCTCGAGACCTTACTCTATTGAACCCTTATAAGAAACTTTTAAAATGATAAAAGCCCAGGAGACATCCGTCTTTTGGGCTATATTTTATGTAGGGAAAATTCGACGAATTGTTTATTTTTTCTTTGTTTGGGTATTCGTTAAACATACACCATCGGATGCTACCCCTCGAATAATCATTCCCCTGTACCGAAAATACGTACAAGTTCTGGAAAGGAGTTTACAATGAAAAAAGTCACATCTGTTTTTTGGGTTACATTAGCCATTGCACTATTTTCAGTCGCTTGGGGTGCGGTTGCCCCAAAAAATCTAGAAAGTATTACAGGAAGTATTCAATCTTATATTTCTGTTCACTTTGGTTGGTACTACTTATTGATTGTTACTGGTTTTGTGATTTTCTGCCTTTATATGATTTTCAGTCCTTATGGAAAAATGAAACTTGGAAAGCCCACGGACAAGCCTGATTACAACTACGCGACATGGTTTGCGATGCTTTTCAGTGCCGGGATGGGAATCGGGCTCGTCTTCTGGGGAGCGGCAGAACCAATCTACTTTTATGCTAATAATGCTCCGACTGCAGAGACGGGAACAGCGGCCGCTCTTAATGAATCCATGCGATTCGTGTACTTCCACTGGGGAGTCCATGCATGGGGAATCTACGCAATCGTTGCTCTAGTCCTTGCGTATTTCAAGTTCCGTCGAGGTGCACCGGCTTTAATCAGCTCCACACTTGAGCCCTTATTCGGGGATAAAATGAATGGACCGTGGGGGAAAGTTGTCGATATTATCGCCGTATTTGCGACCATTGTCGGTGTAGCGACGACTCTTGGATTTGGTGCAGCACAAATCAATGGTGGATTGACATTCTTGACACCTTTGGAGGATTCGTTCGGTATTCAGTTGATTATCATAGGTGTTGTTACTGTTTTGTTCATGATTTCCGCTTATTCTGGATTGAGCAAAGGAATTCGCTATTTAAGTAATACGAATATGATTTTAGCTATAGCTTTGCTTGCTATTATGTTGATTGTAGGTCCGACGCTCTTCATTATGAACATGTTTACAGACACGATCGGTGCTTACTTACAAAACTTGCCGACCATGAGCTTCCGTCTTGCACCGAACAGTGAAGAAAACCGTACATGGATCAACAACTGGACGGTCTTTTACTGGGCATGGTGGATTGCTTGGTCCCCGTTTGTTGGAATCTTTATCGCACGTGTATCTAAAGGACGTACAATCCGCGAATTTTTATCAGGTGTGCTACTTGTACCGTCTGCTGTAGGTTTTCTATGGTTCTCCACTTTCGGTTCATCGGCCATCCAAGTCCAACAAGATCAAGGAGGACTTTCCGATCTAGCTACGGAGCAAGTGATGTTTGGTACATTCGATAATTACCCGCTCGGATTGATCTTGTCGATCATCGCGATGGTATTGATTGGAACGTTCTTCATTACATCCGCAGACTCTGCAACCTTTGTATTAGGGATGCAGACGACCAACGGATCTCTTACACCACCTACAATGGTTAAGTTCGTATGGGGAATTATCCAGTCGTCCATGGCCGCTGTGTTGTTATATTCCGGTGGTTTGCAGGCGCTGCAGAACGCGCTTATATCCGCAGCCTTTCCATTCTCTTTCATTATGATCTTAATGGTCGTATCCTTATATAAAGCCATTCGTGCAGATAAAATCGCGCTTGATCGAGGGAAGGAAAAAGAAGAAAAAACATCTGCTTAATCTAAGAAGGAACTTTCGCGTTACGACGTGGGAGTTCCTTCTTCCATCCAATTTTCTGTTTTGGAAAAGTTGTGTCCATAGTAAGATTGATAGATTTTGAGGAAATCCTATCTATTGAAAGAGCCTCGATCACAGGGGATTGAATTTAGTGCTGTACTCATTGTGTTTCTTTTCATGAAAATGTATCATAAAACCTTAGAGAAATCTGATAGAATAATAAGGAAAAGGGTTAGATATAAAAGGAGCCAAAGATATGTGGGAATGGAGAAATATTTACCGTGGCATGCTGATGGGAGCGAGTGACGTCGTTCCAGGTGTAAGTGGGGGGGACAATTGCTGTCGTTCTCGGTATTTACGACCGTCTGATCGAAGCCATTAACGGTTTTTTTAGTAAGGAATGGAAGACACATTTGAAATTCTTATTGCCGCTTGGAATTGGAGTGGTGATCGCCATTGGCTTGATGGCCAACTTAATTGAGTGGTTATTTGAACACTACCCGGGCCCGACGCAGTTTTTCTTTCTTGGCCTGATCATCGGAGTGCTGCCGTATTTAACACATAAAGCAGATGTAAAACATAATTTTAAAGCGAAACACTTCTTATTGCTGCTTATAGGAGCCGTCATAGTCGCCTCCATGGCATTTTTCCAGACAGCAGAGTCTGAACCGATGCAAAACTTATCGTTGGCTGGATACATTTTGTTGTTTTTCTCTGGATGGATTGCCAGCAGTGCTATGATTCTACCTGGAATCAGCGGCTCATTTATCTTATTAATTATTGGGGTATATACGACCGTAACTTCAGGGATTTCTGACTTCCGAATTGACATCATCGCTGTAGTGGGCGCAGGAATCGTTTGTGGAATCGTGGTAATGAGTAAGATTGTGAAATTTTTTCTTGAAAATTATACATCTGGAACCTTTGCGGTCATCATCGGTCTAGTCATTGGTTCTGTATTCGTTATTTTTCCTGGATTGCCAGAAGCGGGAGCGATGATGCTTGTCAGTATCGCTGCACTCCTTGGGGGATTACTTGCTGCTTGGCTACTAGGAAGAGTGGAGTACAAGTAAGCCTGATGAAAGACAAATTCATACATTTTGGGTATGATAAGAAGTAGTTATTTATAAAGGAGATTGAGTTTGATGGAAGCCATTCATACAACGGATAAGTTCAACGAAACAATTGGAAGCGACCGTCCAGTCATCGTGAAATTCGAAGCTGACTGGTGCCCGGATTGCCGCCGCATGGATATGTTTATCGGAGACATCCTAGAAGAATATAAAGGGTACGATTGGTATAATGTTAATCGCGATGAACTTCCAGAGATTGCAGAAAAGTATGAAGTGATGGGGATTCCAAGCATCCTGATTTTTAAAGATGGAAACAAAAAAGCCCACCTTCATAGTGCGAATGCTAAAACTCCAGAAGAAGTAGAGGAGTTTTTGCAAGCAAGTCTGTAAAAAACGCGTCCACATGGTCATGCCATGTGGACGTTTTCTGTAAGGAGGTGCTCTCTTGTCAAAAAGGTTACTGCTCGTCGGTGCTGGTCATGCCCACCTTGAAATTCTAAGACAATTGCGGAGTGAAAATTGGAGACAGGTCGATGTTTGTATGATTACACCTTCGCCTTATCAGTATTATTCAGGGATGTTTTCAGGGTACACGGAAGGCCTTTATTCTGAAGAGGATATTCGTGTGGATATTCGTCAGTTAGCGAATGCTTCCAACGTCCATTGGATACCAAAAAAAGCATCCTTCATAAAACCTCAGCAAAAAAAGATCGTATGTGAAGATGGGTCTGTGTACCCTTTTGATGTCGTCAGTTTTGATATTGGATCTAAAAGTTTACCCTTATCGTTTGAGGACTCAGCTGCGCGGACAATTAAGCCGAATTACGAATTTACAGAGCAGATTAGAACGTTGAGAAAAACCACCAAACCACTGATTGTCGGAGGTGGTGCGGCTGGAACGGAGCTTGCGATGTCAATCCAAGCTTATAAGGATAAACACAAAATCCCTGGTCAAGTCCGTCTGATCACGTCTGATCGAATACTGGCGGATGGACCAAAGTACGTCTCAGCAAGGTTGAAAAAGTTACTGGAGAAAAAAGGGATACGCGTCTGGCAGGACGAACATGTCGAAGAAGTTTTTGAAGAATTCGTCAAAACGGACAGCGGTAATCGAGTTCGCCATACGGGTGTGCTTTGGCTGGGAGGGGCGATTGGAGATCCGATTTTTGAAAAGTCGTCGCTCGCCATAGATGAGCGCTCCTTTGCACTTGTACGGTCAACCCTGCAATTCCGTGACTATGATTACATCTTTGGGGCAGGGGATTGTGTCACAATGATTGATCATCCGAACCTTCCGAAAAGTGGTGTGTATGCAGTGAGACAGGGTCCGGTTCTTTGGGAGAACTTAAAAAATTACCTTTCCGGCTTATCATTGGACTCGTTCGTTCCTCAGAAAAATGCCATGTACATTTTATCAACAGGTGGGAAGAAAGGTTTTCTTGTGTATGGACCTGTCAGTTCGCATAATAAGAAGGCGTGGCAGTTAAAGAACAAGATTGATCGGGAGTTCATGGCTAAATATAAACAATAAGAGTCTTGGATAGCGGCCCTACGTCGCTATCCAAGACTCTTTCTTTTTGACTAAAGCTCCCTTTACTTGAAAACTCAGTTTCGAGACTTTTGTTGAGTGGATGGGGCTGCGGGGAACAGCTCGCTTTCCGCGGGAGCGCGGTGAGCCTCCTCGGACTGCGTCCTGTGGGGTCTCACCAAGCACTCTCTTCCCGCAGGAGTCTCGCCATTCCCCTACGCCCCTTTGTCATATCAGTGTCTCGAAACCACTTGCGGAAAAGGGAGCTTTTATCTTGCAAGGAAAACAAAGCAATATGCATATTCCACCGCAATTATAAATAAAAAAGCATATTATAGAGCGCTTTATGACTATAGATCATGATTTGTTAAAAATTCTTATACTCGGTAAGGGGTTCGTTTCACGTACATATCGAATGGGGTGGTTGGGAAGGTGCGAGACTCCCGTGGGAGAAAGGAGATAGGCGAGATCCCGCAGGGCGCAGCCCGGGGAAGCTCGGCACTCCCCCCACAGGAAAGCGAGTAGCTTCCCAGCCACCCCTTACGCTCACCCCGGGCAACGAACCCCGAGAACATCTCGAAACTTAGCCTTACACAATCCTGCCAAATAGTTGGATAGTCCTTATAGTTTCAGCCAGGTTCGTACTTTGTTGCGGAAGAGGTAAGTTGTGACAAGGAGGATGGTGAAGACACTGAAGGCGATGAGAATCAGTGTACGGTCTCCGCTCGCAAGACTGGTTCCGACCAGGCTGTAAGCGAACGTTCCGGGAAGCATACCGATCACCGTAGCCAGAACGAAAGAGAGAAACTTCACCCTCGTCATTCCTGCTAGATAACTTAATATGTCGAATCCGACGAGTGGAATAAGACGCAGGATGAACACATAGAGAAAACCTTGTCCCTGCATCCGCTCATAGATGTTCCCCGCCCATTTCGACTGATGGAACTTGAGTACAGAGTCTCCGAAAAATCTCCCCATGATATATCCAGTCACCCCAGCTCCTGTAGCTCCGATGACGATATATAACATACCGGGCCAGATTCCATAGGCGAAAGCCGCAGCGAGCGAAAGGACAGAGGTAGGAAAAACGACAACGGGGCCGATGGCATACAGTCCCATAAAAATGAGTGGTCCTATAGCACCGAACGATAGAATATAGGAACGGATATTATCCGCACTTACGTCGAAGCGTGAGCGTATAAACCAGGCAAGAGCAATAAAAAGACCGAGGAACAAAGCTGTCCGTAATATGTTTTTCTTGTTCATAGAATCTCCCCGCTGAAGGTCTGTATGGAACCGTTCGGAATGGTAACTTGGACTTCCCGGGTAGGGAACGTTTCATCGACTGGGATGGATATTTTCTTCTCAAGCTCGTGGACATATAAATGGGCTACCGGCCGGCCGTGCTGATAAGTGATATGCTCGACAGTGGCGTGGAAGCTGACTCCATTTCCTGATGTTTTATGGGTTCCAACTCGAACGGCATGTAAAGGGGTGAATTCGTGATCATTCAAAATGAGATGCCCCCTTAAAAAGGAAGCCACCCTGATATTTGCAGGAGACTTGTGTAACGTTTCAGCTGTGCCGATCTGTTGGAATTTCCCTTCTTCAAATACAGCGATTTGATCACCCATGATCATGGCTTCTTCCATATCATGTGTAACGAACACCGCAGTCGTTTCTCTCGAGGCAAGAAAGTCACGCACCCAGTATCTCAAATCCTGTCTTAGAGATGGGTCCAGACTACTGAAGGGTTCGTCGAACAGAATCACTTCAGGTTCTGTAGCCATCGCACGGGCGAGGGCCGTCCGCTGCTGCTGTCCTCCGGAAATCTCGGAAGGGTAATGGTCACGGTAACGCACCATACCAATCGCTTCCAGTAAAGTATCGATTTTTTCTTCTTTATATTTCTTTGAAACTTTTGCTCCATAAGCGATATTTTCTTTTACGGTCATATGTGGAAAAAGCAGAGGCTGTTGGAAAACGAGACTGATGCTACGCCGGTTCGCCTTCTGTTTTGTAATGTCTTTTCCATTCATGATAATTTCACCATCTGTCGGCTTTTCCAGTCCTGCGAGTATACGAAGCAGTGTGGTTTTTCCACTGCCTGAAGGCCCGACAATACTTATGATTTCACCCTTCTTAAGATGAAAAGTCAGGTCCTTCAGAATCGTATCTTGGTTAAAGGTCTTTATGATGTTTTTCATTTCTAATTTCGTCTGTGTCATCGATGATTCCTCCATGGCAATCGAGAGTAGGGGAGAAACATCATCAAAGCTTCAATGATGATGTACATGAAAATCGGTATGAGTGCGAACCAGATTGAGAATGCCGCCATGATTGATGTGTTCGCATTATCGAGAAAAGGGAAAAAGACCAATGGCAATGTCACCACCCGACCGCCACCAATAATGGCGGTAAGGGCATACTGACTTAAGCTGATCACAATCGTTAAAAAAGTGAGGCTCCGGATCGCAGGTCTGAGTAAAGGGAGTTCTACTGTGAAGACCTGTGTCCAAAATCCTGCTCCAAGAATGTGAGGCTGCTCCATCATTGCTTTACCCATTTGCTGATAACTGTTATGAAAAATTTTGATACTGTATGGGACGGTCGGCACCAAATGGATAAGCATTACACCCCAGATGGTGTCTGCAAGACCGATACGAATCATGAATAAATGCAGGCCCATGGCAATGGCCAGGGATGGTATCAAAATCGGTGATAAAAGCAGAGCCTCCAACCATGCTTTTCCACGGTAAGCATAGGAGGCCAGCGCTTTTCCTGTAAACAAACCGATTGCGGCATTTATGAAAAGTACAGCAAACCCTATTCCGATGGAGATGAACGTCGCTTCCCACAACTGTGGATTCCCAAAGAGGATGGAGTACCCTTGCCATCCCCAGTCTATGCCTTGTCCCGTATGAAAGCGCCAGGGAGCACTAAAGCTTTGCAATAGCAAAGCGGTTAGCGGAACGACGAAAAAAAGCAAAGTCAAAATAAGAAACAACGTTTTTTTACGATTCATGGCCGATCCCCCCTCATCGCTCTCCATCTGGGCCGGCTTAATCCATAATAGCTTACCAATGTCAGCGCCAAGAGGAATAAACTAGTCAAGACCATGGCGGCAAAGGCCAATGGGCGATCGTCCCATGAACTTCCATAGAACCATTCATACCCGAGCACGGATATCATCTCCGGAAAAGTGGTGCCGATGAGAGCTGGAACCTCATAGGCCGCCAGAGTGAAGGAGAAGATGATCAAAAATGATTCCACGAGAACAGGGAAGAGGTGTGGCAGATCGATTGTAGTAAATCGGTGCCAGGCATTTCCTCCAAGGCTGTCTACAAGAGCGTAATACTCAGGGCGGATAGACGTAAACACAGGAAAAAGCAGCAGTATGACAAGAGGGACTTCTTTCCATATATAGGTGATGATGATTCCTATCCCTTGCGGATCACGAGTCCATACAGGAAAGTTTGATGTATTTTCCATCCATCCGGCAGCTGCAAAGGCTTGCGATATCCAACCTGTTTCCGAGAGTAGGAGAATCACCATATATCCCCAAACGAAATGAGGAAAAAGCATCGGAACCCAAACCATGAGCCTTTTAGAGGTGCGGGCTAAGAATGGATGAAACGCTTTTGTGAAACCAAGGCCGAGGATGATGGAAGCGATGGTAGCTGTTCCTGCCGTTCGAATGCTAAACCAGACAGAAGAAAGAAACCGTTCTGAATTTAGAATTTCTTTATAATGTGCTAACCCTTCTCCATCTATGCTTTGGATGACCGCGTGTATGAACCCATAGAAGGGGATAACCAAAAAGCTGATCACAGGAAGAAAGAGAAGAAAGGTTCTATTTTTGAACAACTTCATTGAACCACTGTTCCTTCATCCAATCGACATAGTCGGCTTCTGATTCTGGCAGGAAGCTTTCTTCAAGTTCTTCTGTTGATAACACGCTCTTCCCGCGTTCCACAGCTTTGAATTCCTCTTTAACATTTTCAGGCAATTGATCAAAGCTGATCGGTGTATTCTCGCCCCAGTCATCCGGTTTATATTTTTCCAGTTGGGCTTCTGGAGAAAGCATGAAGTTGATGGCGGTCAACGCACCGGGTTGGTTGGGGCTGTTGAAGGGGATGGAGAGGAAATGTGTATTTCCGATCGATCCTAGTTCCATGACGAACGAACGTGTAGATTCAGGGAATACGCCTTCTTTAATCAGTGATTCAGCCCGCGATTCGTTATATCCCATCGTCATCCACACTTCCCCCTGACTGTACAATCGGTCTAACTCTGTCAGGCTGTTAGGATAATGATCCCCTGAGCGCCATAGGTTTTTCTCCATTTCATTAAGGTACGACCATGTCCGTTCGGCAGTTGGAGTGATGTTGTTCTCTTTCAATGGCTGCTCATAAACATCTGAAGGTTTTTCTGCTTGAGCATATAAAACGTGTCTCAGGAAGGCATTGCCAGTGAATTCTTCCGCTCTCGGGTAGGTGAATTTGCCGGGGTTCTCAGCCACCCACGTTTGTAATTCTTCGAATGTAGCGGGAGGGTTTTCAACTTTTTCTGAATTATAATGAAACACGAATTGGACCTTGCCCCAGGGGGCTTCCATCCCTTCTATCTTCGTCCCGAAATCTCTTTGGAAAGCTGGGTCTTCGGTATTGTAATAATCATTGAAATTAGGAAGCACATCTGTAAAAGAACCGACCAGCAATTCGTTTTCTTTTGCGTTTTTGAAATTCTCTCCATTGATCCATATCACATCAATCGATCCGTCTTGTTTATTCGCTTGTTTCTCCGTTTGGAGCTTTTGTAAAATTTCCGGCGTGTCGAGAGGGATACGTTTCAGAGAAACCCCATATTGGTCTTCGAGTTGTGGTGTGACATAGTCATCAATGTAGGCATTAATTCCTTCATCGCCTCCCCACATGTACAGGCGGACTTCTGTTCCTTCTGCTGCTGCTTCGATTTCTTTCCACGGAGCTTCTGTCCAATCGTTTTTATTTGTAGATGTTTCACTGCAAGCTGTCATAAACACGATTGCCAGCAGGAAAAATGGTATAAACTTCTTCAAGCGAATCTCCCCCTATGATGCTCATTATATGGGTACTGCATAAATCCCTCTGTCATTTATCATACAAACAAACGGAACAGAAAAAAACTAATACTACTTTCGTAATGCGTGAACCTAAAAATATAAGGGTAATGGGAGGGGAAAGGGGGAAGGAAATGTGATTTACGATCAATTCGCAAAACCAGAAGGAGTAGCGGGCAAGTTTGCTGGAATGTTTATGGAAAGAGAAAACAAGGAGTTGAATGATTGGACCTTGTCATTCCTGGATGTAGGAAAGGGAGATCGTGTTTTAGAGGTCGGATTTGGTTCAGGGGAAGCTTTGAAAAAAATAGCTGCCTTGGAACCGGAGGCGTTGTATGGAATTGATCCGTCTGAAGCGATGGTTGAAATGGTTTTAAAGAAGTTAAACGATCAAACGTATTCTAAGCAGATCGGTATTATTCACGGAGAAGCTTGTCAGCTGCTTCATTTTCATAAACCTTTGGACAAAATCTATGCCGTCAACAACATCACATTTTGGGAGCGCCCCGTAGAGATTCTGCGTCATTTGCGAACCTTGCTAAGTGAAAGGGGGAAAATCGCGCTAACGATTGTTCCGCATGAAGAGGAAGCCACCGATGACACGACGGAAGTGCTGGGTGGTCAAATGCAAAACCTTCTTATAAAAGCAGGGTTCCAACAGGTATGTATCCATTACAAATCAGAAAAACCTAACGATGCGGCCTGTGTGACAGGAATGAAAAAAGATATGATAGGATAAGGAAAGAAGGGGGGCAGGCATATGAAATTAAAAAAAGAAGAAAGAGAATATATGGTAGATCAAATCAAGGAATACTTTGAATTAGAACGGGGAGAGGTGATCGGGGACCTTGCTGCTGAACAATGGGTACATAAGTTGGCGGAAGAGATGGGTCCCTTCTTTTATAACAAAGGAGTAGCAGATGCTAGACAGATGGTGGAACAGAAGGTTATGAATGTCGATGAAGATCTTCGTTCCCTCGAACGCCCCGCTGGCAAACCGACCCGCAGGTGAAAAAAACACCGCTTCATTAAGCTGAAGCGGAGTATGTTTTTTCATCATCTTCGAAATCTACTTCCATATCTTTTTCTATTTGGTGTTTTTCCACTTGTTGATTCCATTCAAAATGTTCTAACTGCTCGTTTAAGTCAGCTACCATATTTTCAAGGCGGTCGGTTTCTTTGATCATCTGCTGGAAGGCTGCTTGCTGCTCGACAGTAGATGCAGAGATTTCTTCTGTGCCTGCCGCTGTTTCTTCCACGATACTGCTCACATTCTCTACGGAAACGTAAACATTCGCACTTTTATCTTTGGATTCATCCAAACCATTGACTAGAGATTCCAGCTGTTCATCGATGGACTTCACTTGAGCGCTTATTTTTTCAAAAGCGGTCTTCGACGTATTGACAGAATGGTTTTGCAGTTCAGAAATTTGGATGGTCTCCTGCATTTCCTGTTCGATGACTTGAACGCCCTCTCTAATTTGCGTCACCATCTCAGTGATGTGGCCTGTTGCTGAAGTGGACTGATCAGCAAGTTTACGCACTTCTTCTGCGACAACAGCGAAGCCTTTACCATGTTCACCGGCTCGTGCTGCTTCAATGGCAGCGTTTAGAGCAAGAAGATTCGTTTGTTCTGCAATATCATTGACCAGTTTGACGGTGGATTCGATTTGATCCGTATATTGGATGAAGTGATTGACGGATTTTTCAACGTTTGCAATCGACGCAGCACTTCGATCCATAAGCGCCCGTTGGTCTGTAATGCTCGTCTGCCCTTCATCCACATAAGCGAGCGCTTGCTGACTGGATTTACTGGATGATTGGCCTTGTTCACGGTTCATTTCAAAGCCTTGGTGGAGATCATCCATTAGATTGGCTACATCTTGAACATCTTCAGAAATGGATTGGCTCCCTTGGGCAAGTTCATCGGTTGAATTGGCTACTTGACTCGATATTTCCGAAAGGCCGCCCATCTCCTTATGAAGTCGGGAACTGAAATCCTGTACATTTTGTCCAATGTGATGAACAGATTGGACCGTTCCTTCTAAGTTATCGATCATCGTACGGAAAGATCGCTTCAATTGCCCAATTTCGTCTTTCTCTTTATCGCTCACATCAATAGAAGTTTTCAAGTTTCCATTGGCCACTTCCGATGCTTGAACAGCGAGATCACGAATCGGGCGAGCGATATGTTTCGTCAGTCTTGTCGTTGACAGAATCGTAGAAACTACGAGGACGGCCGCCGCAATGATGGTGAACAAAATCAAGTTTTGAATGGTCTGCTTTTGGTTCATCATTTGAGCGTCATACCAGGATTGGGCTTCTTTTTGAAGCATGTAGATATCATTAATGATGCCGCCGGTGCGGGCGGATTGACGCTGCACTTCATTGGTATCGTTACTTGCCAGTGCCTCTGAAGCAATCTCTGTCCAATTCTCAAATTTCGACTGTGCCTGGTTGTACCATTGCTCCTGAGTTTCCGTTACAATCAGCGCTTCCATATCCTTGAAGATGCTGCCGGTCTGTTCAATCAGAACTTCTGCTTCGCTCCGAGAGGCTTCGGATGGGTTATAACCGTAGGTGGTCAATGCCTGTTCCACACTGACAAGCTGGCCATGCAGTTCCTTACCTTCAAGTAAAATTTGGACATCTTGATTGGACGAGCGTTGTAAATCCATCATTTGAAAAACGATGAAACTGATGAGGGCCAGGCATAAAAGTAGTGGAATCAGTGTCATTGTATATAATCTTTTTCCGATGGTCATCACGTTTCCCCCTTACTTTCCTGTCGCTTCATTTAATAGATTTTGTTCCTCTTGATTTAATTCAATTAAGCGGATTGGAGCAAGACCTACGCCATTTTCTTCAATACCGAGCGTTTGTGTGCCTCCATCCAGCTTTTGTCCATCACTCAAGAGTTTCATCACATCGTAAAGAGCGACATTCACGTTTTTAAGCATGGATGAGACGACGGCTTCTTCAGCTACGAAAAACTGGTCGCTATCCACACCAAACGCGTAGATTCCTTGTTTCTGAGCTTCTTTCAAAACTCCGATCCCTGTAAAGCCTGCTGCAGGAAAGACGAAATCAGCACCTTTTTCCACCATGTCGTTCGTAATGGAAGCACCTTGCTCATCATCATCGAACGTTCCTGCATACTCAGAAAGGATCTGTGCATCTGCATTTGCTTCTTTCACACCTGCTTTGAATCCTTCTTCAAAACGTTCTACGACCGGAATTTTTTCCCCGCCAATAAATCCGACGGTATCTGTTTTTGTTTTCATTCCAGCTATAAGGCCGATTAAATAACTTCCTTCATCTTCCTTAAAGGTGATAGACGTGACATTCTCAAGTTCAGATACAGCATCAATCATCACGAATGACTGATCCGGGTTTTCTTTCGCTAATTTTTCAATAGCTTCCTGCGAATTATAGCCTAGTCCGATGATGACGTCATGGTCTTGTTCCAACAGCTCTTGGGCATTCTTTTTATAATCCTGATCGAACGGTTCCCGATAATCGAAAGTGATGCCTAACTCATCACGGGCTTGTTCGAGTCCTTGAAAAGCTGAATCACTGAAAGAATCATCACCGAGTCCGCTGTCTGTGACGATAAGGCCAGCGCTGATCGTATCTTCTGTATTCGCTTGCATTTCATTGTTCGCACATCCAACCATTCCTACAAGTAAGGAAAGGAGGACGAAGGGTATGTATAGACGTTGCAATATCACCACTCCTTGTTATGATGTCTGACATCTATAAATATCGGTAACAACCAGGACAATTTAAATAGGAAGGAAGACTTAATATCCTCACACCACAAAAGCTCCCGATTGTGGAAGACTCAGTTTCGAGATTTATGTGTGTTTAGGGGCTCCGGGAAACAGTTCGCTTTCCATGGGGCGGGCGGTGAGCCTCCTCAGGCTACGCCTTCCGGGGTCTCACCTGTCCCACACGTCCCATAGGAGTCTCACCGTTTCCCTACGCCCCTTGACTTTATAAGCGTCTCGAAACCACTTCTGAAATAAGAAGCTTTCAAGCTTGATAGAAGTGTGGGCGTTAAACTTCTACCCTATGTGTATTTGGATTATGAAAGCTTGATAGAGAAGGCTTTTTAAGGCTTTATGCTTATAAAAGCGGGAAAGTGGAAGGCAGTCCCTTTGAGCAAAGGGGTTCGTTTTACGCATAATTGAAAGGGGTGGTTGGGAAGCTGCGAGACTCCCGTGGGAGAAAGGAGATAGGCGAGATCCCGCAGGGCGGTAGCCCGAGGAAGCTCGCCACTCCCCCACAGGAAAGCGAGTAGCTTCCCAGCCCCCCCTGGCGCTCAACCCGGGCAACGAACCCCGGAAACATCTCGAAACTGAGTCTTCCACAATCCTGCCATTTAGTTGAATAATAGGGGAATAGAAAAAACCACGATGACGTCAGGTCATCGTGGTTTTGGAGTGGCTTAATTGAAAAGCATCGGCTAAGAGCTCATAGGAGCGTAAACGATCTTCAAACGGAGTGACGATCGTGTTGACGATCACTTCATCTACGTTATAGCTCTCCGCCAGTTGTTCAATCTCTTCTTTTACTTTTTCAACAGAGCCGACAATCATCCGATTTCGGTTGTCTTGAATTCGTTCCTCTTCAAAAATGGTGTACTTATGGCTGAGCGCTTCATCAGGAGTAGGGAAATGTGTCCGTTTTCCACCTTGTTCAATTTGTAGAAGAGCAAGATCCAGACTCGCAGCAAGGTATTCTGCATACTCATCCGTTTCTGCGCAAACGACAAATACAGAGACATTACCAATTGGACTACTTTGCTGCATAGAGGTTGTGAAGTAATCTTGGTAACGATCCATTGCCCGTATTCCTCCGCGTCCATTGATGAAATGAGCGAAGGAGTAAGAGACTCCTAAGTCTGCAGCCAAGCGTGCACTTGTCCCGCTTGATCCAAGCATCCATACGGGTGGTGCTGTTTCTCCTTTCGGTGTTGCATAAATGTCCATCCCGTGTGGGTCCTAGCCGTGTAAATATGCCATTAACTCTTCTACTTGGGATGGATAGTCTTCAATGCTTGGCAGTTTTCCGCGGTTCAATGCTAAATTGACGTTGGGCATCCCTCCAGGAGCACGCCCCACCCCTAGATCAATGCGGTCAGGGTGGAGGGTTTCGAGAATACGAAAGGCTTCCGCAACTTTATAGGAACTGTAGTGGGGAAGTAATACGCCACCTGTGCCAATTCTAATGTTTTCTGTATGAGCAGCCAGATGGGCCGCGAGTATCTCAGGTGCAGACCCGGCGAGGCTGCTTGTACTATGATGTTCAGACACCCAGAAACGGTGATATCCCAGCTTATCCGTCCACTTTGCGAGTTCTGTTGTTTGTTGTAAAGCTTCTTTTGGGTCTGTCCCGGTTAAAATAGGGGATTGATCCAATACACTTAATTTCATTTTTATACCCCTTTTACTTCTTTCGTTGTCATTCTATCTAACTACTATCGTCCCATGTGCTACGTATAGATGCAAATGTAAAACAATTCTTTTCCTTCTTTTCTCTAAACCCGCCATATTTCTTAATGAATTTTACGAACAAAGAAAAACCGGCTGTCTGGGGGACAGCCGGTTTTTCTCTAGAGTTATCTGGATAGGATGCCTAGTAAACCGTAAGTGAGCATAGACTGACGTTCCATTTTGAACATCTGGCGTACTCTAAGATCATCGGTATGTAGTGGTGTGAAGAAGATCGCTTCATTTCTGAATTCATCTTTTGGCTCTACGGCAAGCCATTCACCATCTTCAAGGCCTGAAATGATTTCAACGAGTTCTTGTTCTTCAATACCTGTTTCGATGTCACGGCGTTCTAGAATACCTTCTTCATTCATCACCCATGCATAAAGGTTTTCTTCGGTCTCCAACGCTTTTTCAACAGCGGTGACTACACCTAAAGCTTCATCTGTAATGATTTTTAAATCCGCATGATAGCCAGCCAGCAGTTCCTCTGAAGGGTTTTCCAGGGAAACTGTGAAAGGATAGCGGCTTGAGCGATGGACCTCGACTTCTTCTGGATAGTCGTCAACAGAAGCTAATGTACCTGTCGTTTCATATTCCATTTCAGGTACATGAATTTCAACGACCATTTCTTCTTCGATTTCTTTCCGTTCCTGTTCAGGGATAGTTCCTTCTAATACTAGGTTCGTAGATTCCAATGTCAGAAGTGGGGCTTCAAGGTCTTCTGAAATTTCGCTGACCGTTCCTGAAAAAGCGCTTGTAACCGTAATCTGATCACCCTCGTCCTGAAGCTGGTCCAGTTGGTCTTCCACCATTTGGAGCATAGCTTCTTGCTTAGCCAGTTCTGCTTCTTGTTCGGCAACCTTCTCTTCTTTCATGTACTCGGTCTCTACGTAGGAAGGAGGGGGAGCGTCACTTGTATTGGAATTATTATTGAATGGATTTGAGTTATTGTTTGTTTCGGGAGGATCAGGTACGCGATAGCTTTCCACTTCGTCTATAAGATCTTCAATTGCGTCAATTTCTTCTTCTAACCGGCTCACTTCGGATTCAAGACGAGCTTCTTCCTGATAATAGTTTAAGACATCGTACGTGTAGAGATCATCGCCCTCACTTACGGTGTCTCCTTCGTTTACGAGAAATTCGTTGAATGATCCAACATCTTCATTGAAATACACCGGCTCTGTTTCTTCTGATGTGAACACGGCTTTTGTATCCATTTTTTTAAATAAATCATAGGTGATTGTCTTGGACCATTCCTTGATATAAGACTTGCGATCCACTTGTTCTCCTTCATCAAAGAAGATGAGGAAAGCATTGGTCGTAACGAAGGCGACAATCAAAATTCCAAGGATTCTGCCTTTAACATTGATTTTTTTCATAGATCTTTACACCTGCTGCTTTCTTATCTGAGTAAATAAAGGAGATACAAATCGAATTTAGATAGGGCGGCGGTCCCTGCCCACAACAACATGTGCCAAAAAACAACACCGACCCAGATCCAGCCAATTTTCGTTTTGGAAAGCCAGGAGATGCACTTCACCTGATACCAGATGATGAAAAGCTGAAAGATGGAGATGGCTCCGCATAAGTAAATAACCCAATCAATGCTGGTAAAATAAGAGGCGATCACTCCAAAAGAAAAGGGGGATACGTACCAATCAACCCCGGCATAAACCATTAGCGGGATCCAGGTAATCCGTTCGATCAGCATGATCAGCAATACATTCATCTGCAGAATGAAGAGTTTTTTATAAGAAACGTTGTTGAACAACCAGAAAAAGAACGATGAAATGAAAAGCGTGAACAAGAATAAAAGGATGGCGAAACCAGCGCGTCCAATTAAGAACCAGGCTTTCCTCATTTCATATTCGACTCTGTTCAGGTCAGACATGTTGGCAGAAATTGCATCCGTACCTAGACCAAGCCATGCTGTCCAGACATATGTAAGAATCGTCAAACCTAGTAAAAAGAATAATAGATTCCAAACGTTTTTGAGCCGTTCCGCTTCGTTCAGTTTGAACAAATGGTCTTCCCGGCTTGTAAATAGCTTTATTAAATGAATCGAGTATGTCATGCGTTCCATCCTTTAATATAGAAAATAAAACTCTCTGTCTTATTCTAACGGAAATTGTCAGTTGTTGCTATAATTACCTCGTAAACTGTTTGGAAAAAGTTAGGTGGATAAACCCCGATATGTCTTTTCATATAAGCTCTGGATTGTGAAAGACTCAGTTTCGAGATAACCGGGGTTCATTGCCCTGGTTGAGCGTCAGGGGTGGCTGGAAAGCGAGCTATTCCCCGTAGTCCCCATCCACTCAATGGAAGTCTCTAAACTGAGTCTTCAACAATCCTGACATCTTCTTTAATCATACAGAGCCAAAAATAAAGCACGGTGCTGGATGCACCGTGCTTTTTATTCAGCCTTGAGAAGGCGCGGCCTGGTAGGGCGGGTCTTGGTTTTTCGCTTTGAAAAATAGAGCTCGATCTTTATAAAGGAAGATCATGGATAGAACGAAAGCGAACAGATCAGCAAGAGGGAAGGCGAGCCACACGCCTGTCACTCCAAAGAAGTTCGGCAAAATCAATACGAGCGGAATTAAGAACAGCACTTGTCGTGCCATAGACAGGATCAGCGCAGGTTTTGCCATTCCCAATGCTTGATAAAGCCCGCCGCTGACGACCTGGGCCCCGATCAGAATAGCGAGAGCAAAAATGATTCTGATGGCGTATGCTCCTGTCTCGATGGTCGCTTCATCTCCTGTGAAGATGTTCATCAAACCTTCAGGGAAGGCCATCATCAAGATGAAAATGCCTGCAGAGATTATTGTAACGACTTTCATACCCAGCAGGACCGTTTCTTTCAGGCGGTCATAATTTTGGGCTCCGTAATTATAGCCAATAATGGGCTGCATGCCTTGAAGAACACCGATCATTGGCATGATGGTGAACATCGCTAGCTTCTGGACAATTCCGAAGACGCCGACTTCAAATTCACCGCCGAATTTAATGAGCATCAAGTTGATCGCGATCATCATCCCGCTCCCCGATACTTGTCGGATGAAAGCAGGCATCCCAATGGTTAACACTTCGCGGATGACAGACCATTGTGGCTTCAAGTAGGAAACCTTGACCGCGAGTGAAGATTTCCCTTTTAAGAAGTAATTCAAGACGACGATCGTTACGGTCGCCTGGGAAATAACGGTGGCCACTGAAGCCCCCTGCACGCCCATATCCAATCCGAAAATGAAGATCGGATCGAGGATCATGTTCAAAACCGCCGGAATGATCATTGTAATCATTGCAAACTTGGAGTTTCCTTCTGAACGGATGATGCTGTTCGTTGTAAAGGCGAAAGAGAAGAAGAATGATCCAAGCATGATCGGGAACAAATAATCGGTTGCATAAGGCATAATGTTATCGGTTGCTCCGAACAGTTTCAGCAAAGGCTCAAGAAAGGTGAAGGCTCCGATGAAGCCGAAGCTTGAGACGACGACGATTGTAAAAAGGATGTTTCCGAAAACTTGGTTGGCTTCTTCCTGCTTGTTTTCCCCTAATCGTCTTGAGATGACCGAGGCACCACCAATACCGACGGCTGCGGCAATGGCCATGATGATCATCATCACCGGGAAGCCGATGCTGACACCGGAGACGCCTAATATCCCGACGCCGCGTGCGATGAAAAGCGTGTCAACGACATTGTACAGAGCCATGACGAACATGCCGATCATGGCAGGCACGGATAAGTTCGTTAATAATTTCGGGATGGGTTGGGTCCCTAACCGCTCACTTTGTTGTTTCATTTGTCTTCGCTCCTTGATGTTTTAGGTTTCAAGTTGGCTTGCATCTTCTTCAGCCATGAAATCATGACTTGTTGTTCTTCTTTCGACAGCCCCTGGTTTGCTTCTTCTTCAATATCAGCCACAATTTTTAGAATGGTAGCATACAACTCTAAACCTTTATCTGTAAGCTTCACAAGCTTTGTCCTTTTGTCTTTTTGGCAGGACCTTTTAATGATGCGTTCATGCTTCAACAGTGTTTCAATCAAGCCGTTCATTGATGATGCTTTGATATGCAGCTGTTTTTGCAGGTCCGTTTGGGATTGCTCGCCTGCCTTGGCCAGGAAGTAGATGACCTTCGCCTGCGAGTGGGTCAACCCGAACTCTCCTAATCGCTGGTTATATATATTTTGTAAGAAATGTGCGACCATATTGATGTTGTAACCTAAATTTTGATCTATGTTTTGCTTCATATTTACTTAGCCCCCTAAACAAATTATAGTATAATACGACTTCGCTTAGAAGTAAACGAAAGTGTTTTACAGGCAAGGAGTTAAGGCAGTCCTATGAACTTTTCATTGGCTG
This sequence comes from Halobacillus litoralis, assembly GCF_020524085.2. Lineage (NCBI taxonomy): Bacteria > Bacillati > Bacillota > Bacilli > Caryophanales > Bacillaceae > Halobacillus > Halobacillus litoralis. The sequence goes on along the minus strand of NZ_CP129016.1, from coordinate 522,267 downwards.
CATGAACTTTTTACCATTAAACTCAATCCCATCTGCTGCTGTATAGTAAAATGAAGGAAAAAGATGGGGGTGGTCGTTATGGTTCAATCATTAAAAACGCATCCGAAGTCGTTTTATGGAGGCGGACTGTTTATTGCTGCCTTACTACTTTCAAACTTTTCCATTCAGAAGATGGAAGTGACGGGTGAAGTGCCGCCGCTTCTTGTGTTAGCGACGGTCATTGACATCATGATTGTTCTTCCGGTCGTGCTTTTCTTATTTGTTCTCCGGAGAAAGCCGACATTGTCATTGCTTGCCCCTCTTTGGCTTTTAGGAGCGGGTTTCGTCCACTGGATTGTCCCCGCGTATGCTAAAGAACACCTGCAATACATGAACGTTTCCATTATCCTCGTTGAGGCAGGTTTCGTCCTCCTGGAATTTTACCTCCTTGTTATTTTCATCAAGAACCTGAAGGCATGGAAGCGGAGTTTCAAAGCTTCCATCCACACAAATCCGCATTTACTTTCAAGAATTTCTACAGCGAACAAGCAAACGTTTGGAGGCTATCCCAAGTTGGAAAGGCTGATCGGAGTGATAGCGACAGATGCATCAGCGATCCGCTATGCTTTCTTTCCACAACTGGATCATAAGCCGGAAGGTGACCAAATCTTCAGTTACCACAAAAAGAGTGAGTACTTCGGTGTTTTTCTCATGCTTGTCCATGCGATGCTCATTGAAATCATTGCTGTCCACGTCATGCTTATGCAGTACAGCCACACCATTGCCTGGATTGCGACCCTCCTTGATTTTTATGCGCTCGTCTTTCTAATTGCTGACTACCAAGCGATTCGTAAAAGTCCTGTTATCATCCAGAATAATCATCTTCATTTTCAAAAAGGGCTTCGCTTTCACATGACGGTCCCGTTGGAAAAAGTGAAGGAGGTCTGTTGGCATGATGGGGGGACATCGTCTGAGGAAAGCCATTCCTTCACCATGATGCTTGCTGGATTTGAAAAGGTTCCTCCCCAGTTAGAAATAAGATTGAACGAAGCGGTGGAGGGGTATCGTTTATTTGGTTTCAAACGTAAAGTAAATCATATTTTTCTGAACGTCGATGAGCCGGAAAGGTTTCTCGAAACTTTAAATAAAGCACGACTGGTTTCAAAGGGAGAGATTTAGTCAATTATGATAAGAGGAAGGAAGGGATTCTATGCCTCGTTATCAAAGTGGAATCTTTATCTATAATGGAAAAAAGGACGAAACAGAGATAGAGACAGCTCTTTCGCAAGTATTGCCGACCTTGAGTAAAGAGGTGAAAGAGTTAAAGGTCATCCAAACGCTATCGTTGGATGATTTATATGGAAACTGCCGGCATTACGGCCCCGAGGTCGATGTTTTTTTCATCTTCGGCGGGGACGGTACCTTGCATGAAGTCATCAATTGTCTGGCACCGATGGAAAAACGTCCGGTGATCGGTGTGTTGCCAGGAGGCACGTGTAACGATTTCAGCCGGGTGTTGGATACACCTCAGCGGCTCAATCAAGCGGCTGCATCCATCATTGCAGGGGAAGAGGTTTCTGTGGATGCAGGGAAGACAGAGGACGATTATTTTATAAACTTCTGGGGCATTGGGCTTGTGACACAAACCTCCTTTAACATTGATGAAACCCAAAAGAACCGGTTCGGTGTGCTCAGCTATTTCATGAGTGCACTGAAAACGATGAATCAAGCCACACCTTTTCATTATAAAATGACTGTAGACGATGAAGAAGTGGATGGTCAGGCGGTGATGATCCTTATTATGAATGGACAATTCATCGGGACGAGGCGTGTCCCTGTCCCTACCATCAACTTACAAGATGGGAAGTTTGACGTGCTGATTGTAAAAAATTCAAACTTGACGTTATTCCGTGAAATCATGACGATGGGTCGTCCACAAACCGATCAGAGTGAATTTCAAGAGATTTCCCACTATCAAGGGGAGAAGGTGAACATCGATGTTGAATTTAAGCAGGATGTGGATATGGATGGAGAAATCAAAGGGAAGACACCGGAAAAATTGGAGGTTCTGCCGGGTCATTTTACCTTCTTAAGCGGAGGACCGAATGCGCTGAAGAATATGGACAACCCTTAAGGAAACCGTGAATTTGCGGAAAAGGGATGGTTTGACAGTTAGAATTTGTTAAACTTATACTATCTTTATCTTTTGTAAAGGATGGGCGAACGTGATGAACGAACAAGAACTGTACCGCAAGAAAAAACAAGATCCTTCGTTGAAGCTTTTTGTCGTATTAACAAAAGCTCAGCGCACCATCGCAGATTTAGTGAAGGACGATATCCAACGATATGAATTGAATCCGACAGAATTCGGAGTGCTTGAGCTCTTGTATCACCAGGGAGATCAGCCACTGCAGAAGATCGGAGAAAAAATTCTGCTTGCAAGCGGAAGTATCACTTATGTGGTGGACAAGCTTGAGAAAAAGGAATACTTGAAACGCGTGCCTTGTCCAAACGACCGACGTATTACTTATGCGTCCATTACCGAAAAAGGACGGGACCTGTTGAACGGCATCTTCCCTGACCATTGGAAAGAGATTGAATCAATCATGGATGGGCTGACGGATGAAGAGAAGAAGGATGCCATTGAATTATTGAAGAAACTTGGGAAGTCTGCAGAATCTAAAAAAGAGTAGCGACTTTTCTGACAATCCGATATAATAAAAGTAATTCTAAAGACAAAGGAGGGTATGAAGATGTTACAGATGCACGTGCTTGACTATCAAATCAACTATCTACGCCGTGCAATTATTCATGATTCAGCTGTCAACGGGATACGTATGTCCAAAATGGCATCTGAATAGTGAAGCAATGTAGCGTCTCATACCTGATTATTCGCAGATAAAAGTCAGAGGTAACGGGACCTCTGGCTTTTTTTGTGTCTTCAAAAAGTCTTTAGGAGGAATTTTCAATGATCATTACATTAAAGAATATATATAAAATTGTCGGTGGCGAAGTATTATTCGAAGCTTTGGATATGGAAATTAAATCCGGACAGCGTGTTGGGCTTGTCGGTCGTAATGGCAGCGGAAAATCGACCCTTTTCCGAATCATAACAAAAGAGGAAGCGCTGGATGATGGCGATCTTTTCATTCAAAAGGGAGCGACCATCGGGTATTTGAAACAGATTCCATCTGATTGGACGGGGACGGGGAGAGAGTACTTGGAACTTGCTTTTACCGAGCTCGTCTCATTGGCTGAACAGATGAAAGAATTAGAAGAAGATATGACAAACCCTGATAAAATGGAGAAAGCTATTGCCGCATATGGGGAAATACAGGAGCGCTTTACTCAGCGTGGTGGATACGAAATGGACGCCTCCATTAAACAAGTAGCGAAGGGGTTGAATATCCATCATTTGCTGGATCATTCATTTTCAAGCTTGAGTGGTGGAGAAAAGACGAAACTTGGTCTTGCCAAGTTGTTACTGGAAGACCCCGACGTTCTTTTGCTTGATGAACCGACGAACCATCTAGATCTACGAGCGATCGAATGGCTGGAAGCTTATTTGCAAGCCTACGACGGGACCATTTGTGTCATCTCTCATGACCGTGCCTTCCTTGACCACATCGTGACAGACATTATGGATTTAGAATCCGGAGAAGTGGATACGTACAAAGGTAACTACACCGCTTTTGAGAAGCAAAAAGAAGAAAAATTGCTTGCTGAATTTCATCAGTATGAAGAACAACAGAAGAAGATTAAAAAGATGAAAGAGGCCATACGGAGATTGAGGCAATGGGCGAATGAAGCCACACCACCGAACCCTAAGCTTTTCAAAAAAGCAAAAAGTATGGAAAAAGCGTTAGAACGGATGGAGAAGATCGATAAGCCGGTGATCGATCCTAAAAAAATGAACCTTTCCCTTGAAGCAGATGGCCGGACAGGGAAAGATGTATTCACTATTGAATCGCTGAAGAAGCATTATGGAAGCAAAACAATCCTGAACGGTATCGACCTCCACGTCCGTTATCAGGACAGGATTGCGGTTGTCGGAGCTAACGGAAGTGGGAAATCCACACTCTTAAAAATTTTATTGGAAAAAGAAACACCAAGCGGAGGCAAGATCAAACGAGCACCTTCCATAAAAGTCGGTTATCTTCCGCAAAATCCTCTGCAGGGAGCCGATCGCGATCAGCGGATGATCGACCACTTCAGAGATCACATCCGGGTGACGGAAGGGGAATCGCGACACAGGCTTGCGGGGTTCATGTTTTATGGATACGACGTCTTTCGTAAAATCCGCCACCTAAGTGGTGGAGAACAGATGCGTTTGAAGCTTGCAATTTTCATGCATCAGGATATTCAGGTCCTGATCCTGGATGAGCCGACCAACCACCTTGATGTGGAATCCCAGGAAGTTCTTGAAGAAGCGCTCAATCAATTCACAGGAACGGTCATCGGAGTTTCCCACGACAGGCATTTCCTGGATCAGTGTTTTACTCACACCGCTTTTCTTGTGGATGGGAAACTTCACCGATATATCGGTACGTATGAAGAAACGAAGGAACATTGGCACGCCCTTTTAGAAGCGCGGTCAGAAGAGCCGGTGGTAAAACATAAAAAAACAGCCAAACCAGAAACGGCGCCAGTGAAAGAAAAACCAACCATCGATTGGGAGAAGGAAATCGGTCGTCTTGAACAAGAGATCTCGACGATCGATCAACAGATGCAAAATGGTGAGGATGTAGAAAAGTTAATGGAACTCCAACACCGTAAAGATGAGTTGGAAAAAGACTTAGAATCTCTATACGAACATTGGATGGAAGCGCAGTGTTGATCTATCCATTCTTAGAAAAGGGTAGGAAACGAAAAAGTTTCCTACCCTTTTAGGTGACCGATATCATCGAACCCATACCTATAGGATGGAAATATGTTTAGAAGGATCGCCTCTTTTCTCACGGTAATAGTCCACGAGGGCGTCGGTATAGGAGAAAAAATCGGGACAAAAGATGTCTGAGGCAGCGAGGTCTACTTCTGACTGACGGTTGTCGTAGTCTGCACTACAGAGAAAGTAATCAAGAGCTTCCCTTTGAATCCCTAAAACTTTCCGTAAAGGACGAAACTTCAATGATTGGTTAGCAAGCCCAAGCGGCAAGGTGAAACGAGGGTGTTTGTCCGCATACACATAACTGAGCTGCTCGTAGATCTCTTTTGCTGTGTAAGGATTGGGGTCTGTGAGATGGTACGTCTTTCCATCGCTTTCGGGGTGATGGGCAAGGTAGTTTGTCGCTTCGATGACATAATCCTGCGGCACAAGGTTGACGCGTGCTGTTCCTTTTCCGAAGTAAGGGAGAACAGGAATGTTTCGTAAAGCATCTACTAAATTCAATATAAAATAAGGCCCATCGAATTTAGCAGTGGCACCCGACTTTGTATGCCCGACAACAATCCCGGGGCGGATGATTGTCGTCGGAATATCTTTGCACATCCGATGAACGAGATTTTCTGCCTCGTGTTTCGTGTATTCATAATGATTTTTAAAACCATTCTCATGGGTGAGGTCTGTTTCGTAAACGACTCCTTCCCGTTTTCCTGAAACATAGGCGGTGCTGAAATAAATATAACGTTCCAAATGCAGGCATTGGGAAAGCCAGCGGTTCACTTCTCTTGTGCCTTGTACATTGACCTTCCATGCCGGCATAAGAGGAACAGCTAAATCATAAAGAGCAGCAAGGTGGAAAACGTGGGTCACTTCTTGTAGTAAGAGCGTGGATGTCGTGGATGACATTCCTAACCCCTCTTGAGTAATGTCCCCTTGAACGAGTTCTATTTTTTCTGTATTGACCTCTTGGCATTTTTCCCACGCCTCGATCTGATTTTTCGCATGTTGTTCCATAGAGGGAAGGTGAAGAAGGTAAATTTTCTCTATGGAATTCCTGCTTCTAAAAAGGTCTTCAATTAAGGCGGTAGCTAAATATCCTGGAAAACCAGTAAACAAATACGTGTTAGACATGATCATATCGCCTCCGTAATCCGTTTGATTACCTTTTCGTGATGGAACATTGAACTTCCTTCTTTTACCTATTCACTTGTTTATCTTAAAAAAGGAGGGGAAAACATAGGGGAGGTACAGATTTTTTGGGAGGTTATCAAATGAAAGTTCTCGTTATTGGAGCTAATGGAAAAGTAGGAAAACACATAGTCGATAAACTCGTAGAAACCGAACACACCCCCTATGCAATGGTTCGTAAGAAAGATCAGATTTCTCAATTTGAAGAAAAAGGCGTTGAAACGATACATGCGGATTTGATGAGGGACTTTGAACATGCTTTCAAAGGAATGGATGCCGTCATCTTCGCGGCAGGGTCCGGGCCTGATACAGGCGCAGACATGACCATTGTCATCGACCAGGAAGGGGCAATCAAGGCAGCGGAGCATGCAGAAGCCAATGGCGTGAAGCGGTACATGATGTTAAGTTCCATCGGAGCAGACCGTGCAGAAGAAGCGCCCGACGACTTCAAGTTTTATCTTTATGCGAAACGACGTGCGGATGAATACTTGAAGAGTACCGATTTGGATTATACGATTGTCCGTCCCGGCGGTTTGACCAACGATGCAGGCACAGGGAAGGTGACGTTGCAGGAACGTACAGATCAAGGAGAGATTCCACGAGAAGATGTTGCTGCAACACTTGTCCATCTTCTCTCTGTAGAAGGTTCCATCCACCAAAGCTACGACCTCATCAGTGGCGACACCCCAATTGAAGAACTATAAAAAAGAAGGAGCCTCGCGCTCCTTCTTTTTTTAATCATTTATTAAAGTTTGTGGCAGGTTTCTTGAAGACTCAGTTTCGAGACTGTTGTTGAGTGGATAGGGGCTGCGGGGAATAGCTCGCTTTCCGCGGGAGCGCGGTGAGCCTCCTCGGACTGCGTCCTGTGGGGTCTCACCCTGCACTTTTTTCCCGCAGGAGTCTCACCATTCCCAGCCACCCCTGACGCTCAACCTCGGCAACGAAACCCAAAAGCATCTCGAAATCGAGTCTTCAAGTATAGGGAGCGTTTATGTAAAAGGGGTGTGATGAAAATGACAGAACCGTGACGAAAAATGAGTAATTTTAATGAGGAAATAGGTTTAGCTGTTGTGAAAACGGGTATTAAGTTTCTAGACAGAATTGCAATAGACACAAGGAGGGGGAGCTTTGGGTAACCCGGAAGTGATCGTGTACACAAGTCGGAACTGTCACTATTGTGAGAAGGTACTAGGAACATTGGAAGATTGGGAAATTGATTATGAAGAGCGGAATGTATCAGAGAACCGTGACCATTTCAGAGAACTGCAAAGAAACAACATTTACGGTACACCCGCTGTATTTATAGATGGAGAAAAAATTCTCGGTTATCAAGAACGTAAAATGAAACAGAAGCTGAGAATAAAAGAAAATCCTCAGTATATAAGGGCTGACTCCATGAACTTTTCCTAATGGTTTCGACAAGTGATGATCATCACTTGTTTTTTTTGTCCAAAGTCATCAATAATCCAACGATCAATCGCTTTCGTTTCACTTTTTCAGGTGCTTTTTCATAGGCTGAAGTATCATACATTAAAGGTGGAACATTCATGTACCCATATAATCCTTACTATTATTATAATAATGGCTGGTATCGGTATCCTGCCAGTCTTCCTTACGATCAGGTGAATTATCAGCAAATGTCCAATAACCAGGGAAATGTCTGGGGGTATGCCCCGTACAATCAAGCCATGTATGGATTCCAAAATCCATATATGAATAGTTACGACTATACAGGTTATACTGAGACCGGGAATCAGAATTCTTCATTCAACGTCGGTAACATGTCCAAAGGTGTCATGAGTTATTTTCAAAAAGAAGACGGCCAGATTGACTTCGATAAAATGATGTCGACCACCGGTCAGGTTGTAAAGACCGTAAAGGATGTCAGTCCAATTGTTAAAGGGATCGGGACATTCGTTAAAGGCATCAAGTAAACCGCGCGCTATTCATTTAGCGCGCATTTTCTTTAGACAAAGTTCATGTAAAGAAACATGCAGCTGTTCTTTTTTTTTCGATGAACAGAAGGGGGACCCTCTCCCTTGCGAATTCTAAGAGGTAATTCAGGGCGCTTCTTTTTTCGTGAAACAAGGGTCCTTTTTTGTGTAAAAGTTGGAAAATGATTGTGTTATAATGTTTCGCATAACGAAATAAATGATCGGGTGGAGGCGTAGGAACATGAGTATCGGGTGTTTATGTATTCACGGATACACAGGGAGTCCGGATGAAGTCCAGCCCCTCGTCGACTTTCTGGAAGCACGGACGGATTGGGAAATTGCCAATCCTACGCTTCCGGGGCACGGGGAGGACTTGGACCTTGAAGGACACTATTATCAAGAATGGATTGCTACAGCAGAGCTCGCTCTGCTGGACCTCATGAAAAGACACGACACTATTTACATTATCGGCTTTTCCATGGGGGGAATGATCGCTGCCTACTTAACTGCGAAGTATCATTTGGATCGTTTGGTCCTTCTATCGGCGGCCGGGAAATATGTCAGTCTCCCGCAGATGTATAAAGATATTCTTGGAATGGTCGCGGATGCCTGGAACGGTGTGCTTGCGGATAATGAGCTTTTTCTCAGGTACCAGAAAAAAATGAAGGATACGTACCTTTTTTCTACTTTCGAATTTATGAAGTGCGTGCAATTCACACGGCCTTATTTACAGCAGGTCCGCTGTCCTGTGCTCATCATTCAAGGCGAGCTGGATGGAATGGTGCCAAAGAAAGCAGCTTTGTATTTGGAGGAAGAAATTCCGTCAGAAGAAAAAGAGGTCATTTTCTTGAAAAAGTCGAAGCACTTGATTTGTCATGGGGATGACAGCGACGAATTATTTGATAAAGTGATGGATTTTGTAAGTCAACCATAGGGGGAAGAGAAACATGAATAATAATCGTGGACAACCCATCCAGACACCTTTTTATTATGGATGGGTTGTTGTTGTGATTGCAGGCTTGAGTGTATTCTTTTCAGGACCTGGTCAAACCTATTCCATCTCCATTTTTATTGATTATTACATAGAAGATTTCGAGTATTCACGGTCGTTGGTCTCTGGGATTTATTCAGCGGCGACATTGGTAGCGGGGATCACATTATTTATGATGGGGCGCTTCATTGATCGTTTCGGGCAGCGGGCGATGATGGTTACGATAGGTTCCTGTTTAGCATTCGCTTTGTTTTGGAATGCTTTTCTGGTCGGGCCGATTATGATGTTTTTCGGTTTCTTTATGATTCGTTTATTTGGGCAGGGGTCGATGACGTTGATTCCGAACACTCTTGTGCCCCAATGGTTCATAAGGAGAAGGGGGCGAGCGCTCAGCATTATGGCGATCGGTGGATTTGCCAGTTCAGCTTTGCTGCCACCGCTGAATACATGGCTGATTGAATTTTTTGGCTGGAGGGTGACCTGGGGCTTATGGGGATGCGCACTGTTGGTTCTTTTTGTTCCAATGGCCTTCATCTTCGTCCGCAACAAACCTGAGCACATCGGGGAAGTGCCGGACGGGACACCGAAACCGGTCAAAGGAGAAGAAATGAAAAACCCGAACGTTGAGGTCAATGAAAAGAGTTGGACATTGAAAGAGGCCATGGCGACGAGAGCCTTTTGGTTTATTTTGTTTTGTGTCATCGTCCCGGCTCTCGTAAACACGGCGGTAACCTTCCATATGGTATCAATCATGGATTTAAGAGGACTGGATACAGGGGTAGCAGCAATGGTACTGACTTTAATGGCCGTTGTTGGGTTTCCTGTTACATTTGTCAGTGGTTATCTGGTTGATCGTTTCAAGGTGCATTATATTTTGGCCATCACGTTCTTTGGCCACATCTTAACGTTGATCATCCTTTTGTTCACAAATTCATGGTGGATGGCGGTTGCTTTTGGTGTATTCTGGGGCTTTGTCAATGGCTTTGAGCGAATCGTATTGAATATCGTCTGGCCGAATTATTTTGGACGGGAACATCTTGGTAGTATCAAAGGACTTGCCCAAACAGTCATGGTGGTAGGATCAGCGCTTGGTCCACTGCCGTTCGGTTTGTTCTTTGACTGGCTGGGAGGTTACCATGAAGTCATTCTGCTGACGATTCTCTTCCCTGTGACAGCAGGTGTTCTTGCGTTATTGTCACCTCAACCAAAATATGAGGATTATCACACATAAGAAAAACGTCAGAGGTTACAAACCTCTGACGTTTTTTTAGTCTTTAAAGAATGCGATGACGAGCCCGCCTTCACCTGCATACGTGGAAATTAGGGGGCCGGTCTCCATAAAGAGAGAGTCTTTGAAATTATACCGTTCTTTGATTGAATTCATTACTTTCTTCCCTCGTTCCTCATCGTTACAGTGGGACATCGCAATGACTCGGTCTTCAAGGTTGGACGCATACTCACCGATTTGTTCAACGAAGCGGCGCAAAGATTTCTTGTTGCCGCGTACTTTTTCAGTGACTTCCACTGAGCCTTCCTCATCGCTCGCTTTCATGAGGAGTTTGATACTCAATGTTTTGGCGATGGCGCCTTTGACTTTATCAAGTCGTCCGCCTTTGATGACATTTTCTAACGTCTTCAATATGAAGAGCGTCGTAGTCTTCTCAATTCGCTCCTCCATATGGGAGACGAGCTCCTCGAAGTCGTATCCTTCTTCCATGCGTGCTGTTGCTTCATGCACCAGCAATGCTATACCACAGGAAGCTGTTTTTGTATTGAGGACAGCGATTTTACGATTCGGTTCTTCCTCAAGGAGCATGTCTCTTCCCATGACAGCACTCTCATATGTGCTGCTCAATCCTTGAGTGAGGGCAAGCACGAGAATTTCGTCATCTGCGTCCATTTGTTTGTATTTTTCATAGAAATCATTCGGGCTTGGAGAAGAAGAACGAGGGAGTTCCTCGGACTGCTTTAATTTTTCGTAAAAGGTAGGCAGATCGATCGTTTCACCGGTCTTATAATGTTCATCTCCGAAGTGTAAGTTTAATGGGACATAGTGGATGCTGTGTTTTTCCATCATTCCAAGAGGCAGATCTCCGCCTCCATCTATGATCAGTTGTATCGTCATTCCTTCACCTGCTCTCTTAAATTCATCGTATTAATAGGGGGGTCCCCTTCTTATTCCGTATTATATCAAATTTAGCGGACTATCGACGTTCTGTTTCATGAGTGAATTTGGGTTTTACCTTTTTCATCGTACTCAGAATGAACATCATCAGCCCGAAAATCACAATCGATCCCCCGAGCCATTGCGTCCAAGAGATTCCCTCATCCAAAATCCAATAGGCTAAAATAGAAGCCCCGACCGGTTCGACAAGTACAGCCATGGAAATCGTTGAGGTGCTGAGCCACTTTAATGTCCAGTTGAACAGCGTATGACCGAAGAAGGTCGGGATGATCGCCAGACCTAAAAAGATAAGCCACTGATCACCGTCGTAACCGGTAAATGAATAACCGAGCGCCAGGTTATAGAGAAGAAGTGTGCCCGCTGCCATCCCATAAGCGATGAACGTATAGGTCATGATGGACTGACGTTTGCGTAAGTTCTGACCAAGCAGGAAATAACCGGTGACGGTAACAGCACCAAGAAGGGCAAGCAGATCACCGAACAAAGCCGTACCGCTGATTTGAAAGTCGCCCCACCCGATGATTACGCTCCCAGTCAATGTGATGATAAGACTGAGTATGGCTCCGATGGTGAATCGCTCTTTGAAGAAGAGATAGGTCCCCATAAAAGCAAAAACCGGCTGGAGAGCGACGAGGACGACAGAACTGGCCACGGTTGTATAACTCAATGACTCAAACCATAAAATAAAGTGGAAGGCGAGGAATACACCCGATAATATCGCGAGTATCCAATCTTTTTTATTCGTTTGTTTTATTTCATCGAAATGTTTCCATAATACATAAGGAGCCATTATTCCGACTGCAATGGCCAGGCGGTAAAAAGCGATCATCGCAGCTGGCGCATCTCCGGCGAGCTTGACGAAAATCGCGGAAGTGGAAATGGAAAGGACGCCAATGAACAAAATTATATATGGTTGAACTGGAGGCTTTTCCAAGCGAGCCCTCCTCTGGTGTACGTCAGTTTTTCCTCATTTTATCATTATTACGTTTGAAAAGCATAGCCGAAATGTGTAGAATTAACTATGTTATATGTGTTATGATGAATGAATCTATCAGGCAGATACCAGAGAAGCCTCTCCCGTTTCCTGTGGCAGAAGGCTTTTTTTACATGTATATAGGTAGAAGATTTAAACAATAAAGGAGTATGAAATTACTGTGACAACATTTCAATCACTAGGATTATCAAAACCTATCCTAAAATCATTAGACGTTATGGGTTTTGAAGAAACAACACCAATACAAGAACAGACGATCCCTCTAGGACTAGAAGGGAAAGATGTCATTGGTCAAGCTCAGACAGGTACGGGAAAAACGGCTGCATTCGGTATTCCGATGCTCGAAAAAATCAACAAGCAAGTGAAAGCCGTTCAAGGACTTGTCATCGCCCCGACAAGGGAATTGGCTATTCAAGTAGCAGAGGAGCTTAACCGATTAGGTAAAGGAAAAGGCATTCGTGTCCTGCCAATTTACGGTGGATCGAACATGGAGCGTCAAATCCGCGCCCTGAAAAACAACCATATCGTCGTAGCAACACCAGGACGTTTGCTCGACCACATCCGTCGTAAAACAATCAAGCTGGAAGATGTTCACACAGCTGTACTTGATGAAGCGGATGAAATGCTCAACATGGGCTTTATCGAGGATATCCGTGATATTCTGAAGGCACTTCCTGAAGAGCGCCAGACTTTGCTTTTCTCAGCAACAATGCCGAAAGAAATCCGCGATATTGCTACAACATTGATGAACAACCCGGAAGAAGTGAAAGTCAAAGCGAAAGAAATGACGGTTGAAAACATCGAGCAGTTCTTCGTTGAGATTCCGGAAAAACACAAATTCGATACCCTGACGCGTTTGCTGGATATCCATGATCCTGCCTTGGCGATCGTCTTCGGTCGTACCAAACGTCGTGTCGACGAGGTAGCCGACGGTCTTCAAGCACGAGGATTCAGTGCGGAAGGCATTCATGGTGACTTGACACAAGGAAAGCGTATGTCCACATTGAACAAGTTCAAACGCGGACGCATCGAGATCCTTGTTGCAACAGACGTTGCCGCACGTGGTTTGGACATTTCCGATGTATCTCACGTGTACAACTTTGACATTCCGCAGGATCCAGAGAGCTACGTTCACCGTATTGGACGTACTGGACGTGCCGGTCGTAAAGGGAAATCCATTTCTTTCGTCACACCTCGTGAAAAAGATCAGCTTCACCTGATTGAAAAACTTACGAAGAAGAAAGTGGAACGTCTGAAAGTACCTTCTTCTGAAGAGGCGGCTCGCGGTCAGCAAAAAGTGGCTGTCGAGAAGCTGGCAGAAACAATCACAAACAACGACTTGAAAAACTACAAACAGGCAGCTAATGAACTGCTTGAACAGTATGAGTCAACAGACCTTATAGCGGCTGCGCTGAAAATGATGACAAAAGAGCGCAGTGAAGTACCTGTTCGTTTGTCCTCTGTTCAACCAATCAGTGTGAAGAACGCTCAGCGTGATAAGAGCAAGAAAAAAGGTGGCTACCGCAAAGGTGGAGGCGGCAAGCGCAACTTCAACAGCAAGAATAAATCCCGCAACCGCAACTTCAGCGGCAAAGGCGGAAGCAAGCGCGGCAATTACCAGAACAAGGGCCGCAGCTAATAAAGGTTATTGAAAAAGGTCAGTCCTCATAAGAGGGCTGATCTTTTTTTTGCTAGTGTTGATAGGTCATAGACGTGTACGGCGGCGTGGTCATTTATCGTTGGGTTTTGAGTATTTACCAGTGACTTTAGTGTTTTTATCGGTGGACAATTCTGTTAGGTGATATAAAAAAGACTTCACCCCGGAAGGTGAAGCCGTTACATGCGGTTTACAAGGGCGAACAAAGCCAGAAAAATAATGATTCCCCAGAGAATGTACTTCCCTGCGTTCTTTCCTCCATATCTTCTTTTCTGCCATCGATTCGGATTGAAAGAAATGTCATCACTGTCGGAACGCGAATGACGGGTGCGTACTTGCCATAAAGAGTAGCGGCGTGCATTTTTCAGGATAGCGGGGGCAATGGCGAACCCACCAATCAGTCCGAATAAGTGACCGAAAATATTAATGTTTGGCCGTGCAAAAGTCATAAATAAACCGATAGCAAAAATGGCAAGAATGATTTGCGAATTGGCTGTATCGATCAACTGTTTCCGGTTCATGACCATAAATAGGTAAACCCCGAAGATACCGAAGATAGCTCCTGAGGCTCCGAGGTGCCAATAATAGGCATCTGGATTAACGATAAATGTGCCGAGGTTTCCGATGATGCCGGCAAATAAATACATCAATATAAACTTTCCTTTTCCTAACATCTGCTCAAGGGCTGGTCCGAAGAGGACGAGGGAAAAGGAGTTGAACAGGGCGTGGGTGAAATCTCCGTGTAAGAAAATCGGAGTGACAAGGCGCCAATACTCGCCGTTCAAAACCAGGGCATTCATTCCAATGCCCCATTCCTTCAATTCAACCGCAAAACCCAGCTGAAGAAAATCCATCAACAGCCATAAGACGAAATGAAGGCCGACGAGAAATGAAACAATCGGATAAAATCGTAAAAATTCTTTGAAACTCTCCGTTCGTACAAACATGACTAATCTCCTTTTTACGTTCAAGATTAAGGTAGGTGTATGTCGTTCCCTGAACGCATTCATTTCCCCAGAAGCGACGATATGGTCCTTTTGTTGAAGGGAACGTTCATAGTGTCCGTAGGTCTCCTATTATAATGTAATCCTTGCCGCTTCCTCGTATTCTTTTTTACCGTGAAAAGATTCGGGTATACTGTTCATAGATTGTTAATGAAAAGGAAGATGAATCGTGATTAAAGGCATCGGTGTAGATATTATTGAATTGGATCGTATTAAACAAAGTATAAAGCGAAGAGAGCGCTTTGTTCAACGAATACTGACTGAAGAGGAACATCATCGGTACGAAATGTTGAATGAGAAAAGAAAGGTGGAGTACTTGGCTGGGCGGTTCGCAGCGAAAGAAGCTTTTGCGAAAGCGACAGGTACAGGAATCGGCAAGCTTGGTTTCCATGATGTTGAAATATTATCAAATGAAACGACGGGTGCCCCTATGATGAGGGCGAAAGGCTACGACCGCTATCATCTGTGGGTGTCGATCAGTCATAGTTCGGAGCATGCCATTGCTCAGGTGGTTTTGGAAGAGTGATAGGGAGGTATAGGAGGGCAGACATAATTACATAGGTTGTCTCATAACATTGTAATGCGGGTAGGAGGGAACGAATTGGATATTGTTACCGCACAAGAAATGTACGAACGGGATCGAGTGGCCATGGAAGCCGCTGGACTAGATGGGAAGATGCTCATGGAGAATGCAGGGAGAGCGGTTACGTATGACTTGCTCCGCCACATTCAAAAAGAGCATGCGATTGTCGTCCTGATAGGTGCTGGCAATAATGGCGGGGATGGATTCGTCATTGCTAGGACGTTGTTGAACCTTGGATACGATGTGGAGGCTTGGCAAGTCGTTCCGGACGCAAAGATCACTGGAGATGCAGAAGCACACAAGAGGATATTCCAAGCTTCTGGTCACCCGTACAGACTATTGAAGAGTTCGGAAGACTTGAATACTTCTCTATGTCGTGCAGATGTATGCATCGATGCGATGCTTGGGATCGGAGTGAACGGGCGGCTGAGAGAGCCCTACGCGGATGTTGTCCGTCTCTGTAACGAGAAATCAATCCTGAGGCTTGCTGTCGATCTGCCTTCGGGTGTTCCGGCTGATGAAGGTGGAGAGGGTGTTGAGGCTTTTCAAGCCCATTACACCTCGATCATCGAAGCGCCGAAGCAGAGTGCCTTTTTGCAGCACACACAGCCATACTACGGCGAATGGTCGGTCGTGGAAATCGGGCTCCCACCCAAACGACTTCCTGATTACCGAAGGAGGCTTTGGGGTGAAGCTGATGTAAAAAGGACCTTGCCTGATCGGGCTGCTCATTCGCATAAAAGGGTCGCACGGAAAAGGGTTGATCATAGGAGGGTCTCGCTTGATGCCTGGTTCTGTAGCGATGACAGCGAAAGCAGCTTTGCGAAGCGGAGCAGGCTTGATTGCGGTATCCACGGATCCTGAAGCGATCCCTTCGATATCTCCCTATGTGCAGGAAGCAACTTTTGTAGAAGGAAAAGAGGGAGGACAAGTCCCTGATCTGGAAGGGTACGATGGCATCGCTGTCGGTATGGGGTTAGGTCGAACCGCTACGCAGAAAACGGTGGTGGAGCGGCTGGTTCATGAAAAAGAAACCCCGTTACTCGTGGATGCCGATGGGTTGTACCTTTTAGAAGGTCTCCTTCCAGAGTTGGAAAAGAGGGAAGCTCCAACCGTATTAACACCTCATCCTGGTGAGTTTGCCCACTTGACGGGCCTCTCCATCAAAGAGGTCTTAAACTCTCCTTTTTCCCATTCAAAAGAATTCGCTGAAAAGCACGGTGTGTACCTCGTTCTGAAAGGACCTTCGACGATCATTACAGGTCCTGATGGTGAACAGCGGGTGGATATCTCAGGCAATGCAGGCCTCGCCAAAGGTGGGAGCGGTGATGTTCTCTCTGGTATTCTGCTAAGCATGCTGATGCAGGTAGAAGTGATGGATGCTTTAAGCAATGGCTGTTTCCTTCATGGAATGACGGCTGATTTACTCGTGCAGGATGGACATTCGAAGGTTGACCTACTCGCCTCTGACGTCATTGAAGGTTTATCCCGGACGTTCCGTACATTTTCTTCTTGATCCATATCATACGTTCCCTTTGTCCTTAAGTAGAGACAAAGGAGTTGAGTCTTATGCAAAGACGTTTTCTGATCCTGTTGTTCAGCCTGTTCGTCTTAGGTGCTTTGACAGCTTGTGGCTCACAGTCGAAAGAAGATGTCGTCAAAAAGCTTGAAAAACAGTCGGAAGAAATGGCTGGATATAAGACCGAAGCGAATATGAAGATGCGTACAGGGAAGGAAGAACAGAAATACAACATTCAAGTGTGGCATAAAAAAGATGATTTTTACCGCGTGAAACTTCAAAATGATCAGGATGAAAAAGGAAGCCAGATCATCTTGAAAAATGACAGCGGCGTATATGTTTTGACACCTGCCTTGAACAAGAGCTTCAAGTTCCAAAGCGAATGGCCTCAAAACACAAGCCAGCCTTATCTTTATGCTTCGCTCTTGAATGATATCAAAGCGGATCCGGATGCAGAATTCAATGCTTCCGAAAACTACTTTGTATTCAAGACGAAGACAAACTATCAAAATAATAAGACCCTGCCGTTCCATGAAATTTATTTTGATAAGAAGACGTACCATCCTGTTATGGTGAAAGTGTTCGATCAGGACATGAATGCTCTTGTAGAAGTTCAATTTGCTAACTTCTCGAAAGACGATTCAATGAAGAAAGAAGACTTTGATGTCGATAAGAACATGGCCATGGCTCCGACAGAAGCCCCCGTTGCGAACATGGAAGGGGAAGAGCTTGAAGAGGTCCTCTACCCACAAGAGACGTTCGGTGCTGAACTTGCAGACGAACGTGAAGTGAAGACCGAAGATGGAAAACGATTCATTATGACCTATGCAGGTGATAAGGATTTCACATTGGTTCAGGAAAAAGCGGAAGTTCAAGCGGCAAGCGCTCAATATTCTGTACAGGTGAATGGTGAACCTGTCCAGCTTTGGGATGGAGTTTTTGCAGCCTTCGAACACAACCGTTTGGAATGGAATCATAATGGAACGACCTATCAACTCGCAAGCAACGAACTGACACAGGATGAAATGGTTGCTGTCGCAAGCTCGATCAACACGGCTGCGATGGTGAAATAAACTTGGAAGGAGCAGGCTTAACGGTCTGCTTTATTTTTTGGTCTTGCACCACTCGGCCGCCCCGAGATTTATCCCCCTGACTCACGAAAGTATGTGCTTTCTTTATAGTCAATCATCAAATCTATTCAATATTCCTGCTTTTTCTATGATATTTGACACTGGCTTCTTCCTCATTCAATAATAAAAAGATATAGAGAGAGGAGCGGTCATTGTGGCATGGGATACGTATTACAGAGATTCAATTGCAGAGGTTGAATTGACGGCAATTGAGTATAATATACAGCAATTAAAACAACGATTAGAAAAAAATACAGACATTTGCGCGGTAGTCAAAGCGGATGCCTATGGACATGGGGATATACAAGTCGCAAGGGCTGCCTTGAAAGCGGGCGCGAAGAGTCTTGCCGTCGCACTCTTGGATGAAGCTTTGAAACTGAGAAGAGCAGGAATTGAGGCCCCGATTCTTGTCATGGGCTGGACACGTCCACAGGATGCGGCCGTCGCTGGTGAGAACAACATTGCTTTGACGGTGTTCCAAAAAGATTGGCTGAAGGAAGCGGCCGGTCTACGGAGTTCTAACCCTTTGAAACTTCATTTGAAAATCGATACAGGGATGGGGCGGATCGGTGTGAGAACGGTGACAGAACTAGAGGGGGTTCTAGCTGTTCTAGCTGAAACTCCTCAGTTTCAATTGGAAGCTTTGTTCACGCACTTCGCTACAGCGGATGAGGAAGAATCCGAGTATTTTAATGAACAACAAAAGCGCTGGAACGAATTGTTTTCTTATTTTAAGAGGAATTGGGCAGAAGATGTCGAAATTCATACAAGTAACAGTGCGACAAGTATGAGGGTTCCTGAGCGGATGGATCATTTTGTTCGTTTCGGGATCAGCATGTATGGACTTTATCCTTCTCCCCATGTCAAAAAGGAACGACCAATCGACTTGAAGCCTGCTTTTTCCTTGTCGAGCCGGCTGATCCATGTCAAAAAAATAAAGGCCGGAGAATCCATTAGTTACGGGGCTACCTACACATCGGAAAAAGAAGAGTGGATCGGCACTATACCGCTTGGTTATGCGGATGGCTGGATCCGTAAGCTTCAAGGTGCGGAGGTTCTTGTCGACGGGAAACGACAGCCGATTGTCGGAAGAATTTGCATGGATCAATTCATGATTCGGCTGGATCAGGAATATCCTATAGGGACAAAGGTTACCTTAATTGGTAAACAAGGGGATCAAGAAATTTCAGCCGATGAAATAGCAGAGCATCTCGAAACAATCAATTATGAGATACCCTGCATGATCAGCCAAAGGGTGCCGAGGGTTTTTCAAGAAGATGGGAGAACGGTAGAGGTGAGAAACTCTTTGTTGTGAGTAAGCTTCCCGTTTTCGGACAATTCTCCCGATGTAAGGATAAAAGCTTTCATAATTCACGAAAAAATTCCAACACTCCTTTGCAATGGACACTCCCGTTTGATAAGATTAGAGTGGACTAATTGACTGGTTTCTTTTGAGAGAAGATGGTGGAGGTGTATGGTTTTGTCCGATAGCATGCAGGAGATTGTCATCCGGATTCCGGATAACCTACTCAATGAAGTGGATGGCTTCATTCAACTCGATAACAGTGATCGGAGCGATTTCATGTGTCAAGCAACGAAAATGTATTTGCGTGAGAAGAAACAGCGACATATCAGAGAATCCATGCGTAGAGGCTACATGGAAATGGCGAAAATCAATTTAAATATCGCTTCAGAAGCGTTTCAAGCTGAAGAGGAGGCCGAACACACCCTGGAGCAACTAGTGAGCGGGGTGTGAAGCCAGTGATAGTCAAACGAGGTGACGTTTATTTCGCTGATTTGTCCCCAGTTGTGGGATCAGAACAAGGCGGGGTTCGTCCTGTACTCGTCCTTCAAAATGATATTGGTAATCGTTTTAGCCCTACCGTGATCGTAGCCGCGATTACAGCGCAAATACAAAAAGCCAAACTTCCAACACATGTCGAAATTAATGCAGAAAAATATGGGTTCGAGCGAAATTCTGTGATCCTACTGGAACAAATCAGAACGATTGACAAACAGCGTTTGACCGATAAGATTACACAACTTGACGAACCGATGATGCAGCAGGTAAACAAAGCCTTGCAGATCAGCCTCGGTTTGATCGACTTTTAATCGGAAAGTGCGTCGTGAATGAAAATAAAGTTACCTTTTCCAGGTAACTTTATTTTTTTGCTTTTGTAGTTTATAATGGGCTTATACAGGGTATTGTTGATGGCATGTTTTTTATTAACGGATTTTTTAAAAGGTGGACATGTCATTTTACAGAGTATATGGGAAAAGATACTCATGATAAGCGTCCTTGCGATGAGAACGAGGGCAAATGGTGTAAAAGGATCTCTTTTTCTGATAAAATTATATTTAAATAGTATAAGGACGAACAATAGAGGGTTATGAGGCGGAGGTTTAGATAATGGACGAAAGACTGAAAAATGTTGTAGTAGAACATAGTGATGACATTGTCAAAATGTGGTTGGAGGAAGTTAACACACATAAGAAGAATGATTATACATCGACGATTTCTGATGAAATGTTCGAAAGTACGAACCGTGAATTTGTCAATGTGATTTTTTCCAGTATTGAGAAGCAGGGATTATCCTCTGACTTGGACGATTTCTCTGAGCGCTTGATCAATCTCGGCTGGCCGTTGAGTTATTTAACGGATGGGATGCAGGTGTTTCGTCGTGTGGTGACGGATTTCATCCTCAAACAATCGGATAAAATCGATTCGGATTACTTTTCTGAGGTTCTTCGGAAAGTAGATGGCTGGGTCGACCCGATCATCAACCGTCTTGTCAACGAGTATTCGGGAAGCTGGGAGCATATCGTTTCCTTACAGAGAGTAGCTTTACAAGAGCTTTCCGCCCCTTTGATCCCTGTGATGGAGAACATTACGATCATGCCTCTGATCGGAACCATCGACACTGAGCGGGCCAAGTTAATCATGGAAAACCTGCTGGATGGAGTGATCAAACATAACGCCGAAGTTGTTTTGATCGATATTACAGGTGTTCCGGTTGTGGATACGATGGTTGCCCATCACATAATCCAGGCGGCTGAGGCTGTACGGCTGATCGGTTCCCGGTGCATTTTGGTCGGAATCCGTCCTGAAATTGCACAGACGATTGTAAACCTTGGAATCGATTTAGGTAAGTTCCCTACGAAGAGTTCATTGCGGAAAGGGTTCCAAACAGCATTAGAATTAACAAATCGTCGTATTGAAGAAACCCAGAACAACGATGAAGACATCGAAAAATTAATTGATTCACTAGATAGGGAGTGAAAACATGAGGATACCTATTTTAAAGCTTCATAACTATTTACTCATTTCCATACAAATCGACTTGGATGATCAGACCGCCATCCAGTTCCATGAAGATCTTTTGAGCAAGATACATGAAAGCGGAGCGACAGGTGTCGTCATTGATCTGACATCAGTTGATATTATCGATTCTTTCATTGCCAAAGTGTTGGGAGACGTTGTGACGATGTCGGATTTAATGGGGGCCAAAGTTGTCTTGACAGGGATCCAGCCGGCAGTTGCGATGACTCTTATTGACCTAGGTATACACATGCAAGATGTCCCGACAGCGTTAGATCTAGAACAAGGATTGATCAAACTTCGCCATGAATTGGAGGAGTGAATATGGACTTCCAATCCTGTGTCAATATTAAGAAGGAATGGGACATCGTCGGAGCCAGGCAACTTGGACGAGATATATCCAGAAAGATCGGCTTCGGGACTGTCGATCAAGCAAGGATTGCCACGGCCATTTCTGAACTGGCACGGAATATTTATTTATATGCAGGAACAGGTAGAGTCTGTTTCGAAGCTCTCGAGGACATGAACAAAAAGGGAATTCGGATCGTAGCTACAGATGAAGGTCCTGGTATAAAAGATATCAGCCAAGTTATGGAAGATGGGTTCACCACATCAGGAGGGCTCGGAGCAGGGCTTCCAGGGGTGAAACGGTTAATGGATGACTTTGATATTGTATCAGCAGAAGGTGAAGGTACGGAAATCACTGTCGTCAAATGGCTCCGTTAAAGGAGGTAATTATGAGATGAACACATTGAAGCTCGACTTAGAAAATTATAAAGAATTATTACAAGAGTATATTAAGACCCAGGATGAGCAAGCTCTATATCAAGCGGAACAGTTCAGTAAGCACTCTATGCAGCAGAACATATCTCCTGAAGAGATTATCAATGTTCACATCCAATCGCTACAAGAAATATACCCGGATATGCCTGAGTATATTCAGGCATCAATGAACTTTCTTCTAGAAACTATGATCTCTTATGGATTGGCGTATCAGGAGTATCAGACGTTGCGGGAAAAGCAGCTTGAGCTCAAATCGGAAATTTCCGTCGCTGCCAATATGCAAAAAACTTTATTGTCGACAGTGAAACCGGATTTGTCTGAGATTGATGTTGGAGCTTTGAGTGTTCCTGCTAAGCAAATGAACGGGGACTATCACCACTTCGTCCATGATGGAAAAGGAAGTCTTGGGATCGCTGTTGCCGATGTCATAGGTAAAGGTGTCCCTGCTGCTCTCTGTATGTCGATGATCAAATACTCGATGGACAGTTTTTCAGGAATGCGAACAGACCCTAGTGTCATTCTGGGCAGTTTGAACCGTGTAGTGGAGCGGAACGTGGATGCAAGCATGTTTATTACGATGTTCTATGGCTTGTATAATTCGAATGAGCATACGTTCAATTTTTCTTCCGCCGGCCATGAACCAGGTTACTATTACCATAAAGATCGGGATGAGTTTGAGGAAATCGATGCCCCGGGACTTGTACTCGGCGTATCTCCTGAGGTCACGTATAAGCAGTATGAAAAGAGAGTGGAAAAAGGAGATATGATCATCCTTCTGACCGATGGTGTAACCGAATGTCGGCAAGGGGACCGATTCATTGATCAGGAAGAAATTTTACATGTCATCAAACAATATTCCCACCTTCCGGCACAGGGAATTGTGGACCAGGTGTATAAACATTTCGAGCGTCTGCAGGACTTTCAGTTGAGAGATGACTTCACATTAATTATTTTACGAAGAAACGTTTAGCCACTGTTTATACAGGGTATTAAACATGTAGTATGTTTTTCAGGAAACATTGGGAGGGATTACGATGAATTTATCAATAGATGTTACGAACAATGAAGGTGTTTCAAATGTCGTCCTTACCGGAGAAGTGGATGCATTCACAGCACCCAAGTTAAAAGATACATTGCTGCCGCTGACGAAGGAAAAAGGCCAAGTTGTAGAAGTGGATTTCCAGGACGTGAATTACATGGATTCTACAGGTCTTGGTGTGTTCATCAGTGCTTTGAAATCAACAAAGGAGCATGAATCTGAGATGCGCCTTGTTCATATGCAGGACCGTGTTTACCGCCTCTTTAAGATTACAGGATTAACAGAAATTATTAACATCGAGTCTACAGTGCAAGGTGGTATGTAAACATGGAACCATTTGATTTTGTTGAAGTGAAGGTACCTGCCAAAGCGGAATACATCGGTGTCGTCCGTCTGAGTATCTCAGGGATTGCCAACCGAATGGGATTCACTTATGAAGATATTGAAGATTTGAAGGTAGCCATTTCAGAGGCGATCACCAATGCGGTGAAACATGCGTATAAAGAAACGGGTGAAGGCGAAATCACGATCGGTTTTGGTGTTTATCAGGACAGGCTTGAAGTTATGGTTGCTGACCATGGAGGAAGCTTTAACCTTGGCGAAATCAAGGAAGATATCGGACCTTATAAACAAGATGATGATATCGAAGAACTGCGCGAAGGAGGCTTTGGCCTGTTTCTCATTGATGCTCTGATGGACAAAGTTGAAATCAATAGCAAATATGGAGTCATTGTCCTTATGACAAAATATCTCCATGAAACCGGGGTGGGTCAAGATGGCGACCAAATCACAACACCACAATGAGGAAGTTTACGAATGGATCGCCTATCTACAAGAAAATCCACGAGATGAAGCAGTCCAGGAGAAGGTTGTCCTCGTTTATAAGGATCTTGTAGAATCCATTGCGCGTAAATACTCAAAAAACAGCACCATTCATGAAGACTTGGTTCAAGTTGGCATGCTTGGACTGTTAGCGGCAATCAGAAGGTATGACCCAGAGTTCGGCAAGTCTTTTGAGTCATTTGCCATTCCAACGATCATCGGGGAAATCAAACGCTTCATTCGTGACAAAACATGGAGCGTCCATGTCCCACGTAGAATCAAGGAGCTCGGTCCGAAGATCAAAAAGGTTTCAGAAGAGCTGACGAATTCATTGCAACGTTCTCCATCCGTGAAAGAAATCGCAGATGAGTTGGAAGTATCTGAAGAGGATATCCTTGAGACGATGGAAATGGGTAAAAGCTATAAAGCTCTGTCTGTGGACCGTAAGATCGAAGCAGATTCTGACGGAAGTACCGTCACTATCCTTGATTTGATTGGAAACCAGGAAGATGGATATTCCAACATCGATCAGAGAATGCTCTTAGAAAAAATACTTCCAATTCTTAGCGAACGTGAACAGGAAATCTTACAATGTACGTACTTTGAAAACATGAGTCAGAAAGATACAGGCGAACGACTGGGAATCTCCCAGATGCACGTATCCCGTTTGCAAAGACGGGCCTTGAGGAAGCTGAGAGAAGCCTTGCAGTCTGAATCTGTCGAGGTATTCTAGTGGAAAAGGAGAATAAACGGGTGGATTTATCTATTTTCCAAAAAGCCAAAAAAGGGAATTACTATTGCGGTGACAGCTATTTCTACAAGGAAACGGAGGCTGCATTCCTTTGTGCCCTCGCCGACGGTCTCGGGAGTGGTGAAATGGCCCGTGAGTCATCCAAGGCAGTGATGGAAGTGATAGAGGAACATCCAGATTTGACTTTAGAAGCTCTCATAAAAAAATGCAACGAGGTATTGGTAGGGAAACGTGGAGTCGTCCTGGGGATTTTAAGGATCGACTTTAACACTCGTACTTATTCCTATTCATCGATAGGTAACATCGGTGTTATTACCGTGGACCCGGATGGGAAGCGCAACCGCAACATTCCGTTGGCTGGTTACTTATCAGGTTATCCACGAAGGCTGAGAATTTCTCACGGTACTGTGCAAGAAGGGATGGTATTCCTTATGTTCTCGGACGGAGTCAATGACCGTCGTCTGTCTTCAAAGTTTACTCATTCCAAAGACGTTGAGCAAATTACTCAACATTACAAAGAATTATACGGTCAATCTCGTGATGATGATATCACCCTGATTGCCATGGCATATAATTAAAACCCTTCATTCCAACCGAGAGGTAGAATGGAGGGTTTTATTGTTTTTATATGGACCATTATCATAATTTTATTTATGGAAGTATATGGCAGGTTTCTTGAAGATTCAGTTTCGAGACTTTTGTTAAGTGGATGGGGGCTGCGGGGAACAGCTCGCTTTCCGCGGGAGCGCGGTGAGCCTCCTCGGACTGCGTCTTGTGGGGTCTCACCAAGCACTTTTTCCCGCAGGAGTCTCGCCATTCCCCTCCGCCCCTTTGCCCAAGATGATTCTCGAAACCACTTCTAAAAGATCAGCTTGAATGATGAAGCGAAATGAATCATATAAACTTTTCCACTTACAGACAGCCAGAAATTAAAGCTTGATATAGAGCGCTTTATCCCTACTTAGGAGAGAGGGTAAGAGGCAATCACTCTCGGTACAGGGGTTCGTTTCTCTCTTAAACGATTGGGGTGGTTGGGAAGCTGCGAGACTCCCGTGGGAGAAAGGAGATAGGCGAGATCCCTCAGGGCGTTAGCCCGAGGAAGCTCGGCACTCCCCCACAGGAAAGCGAGTAGCTTCCCAGCCACCCCTGACGATCAACTCGGGCAATGAACCCCGGGTATCTTGAAACTGGGTCTTCAAGAAAAGGGAGCTAATACATAATTGGTACGCGGGAGTCTTTAAGTATTCTCTTTTATTATTTGATACAATGGATGAGACGTCATTGAAGGAGGTCATTTAGTTGAGTGAAACCAATAAAAATACAGAGCTTATGAAGCTCGTAGCTAAACAGACGAAATTGAAGGATCAGACAATCAAACAAGTCATTGAATTGCTCGAAGAAGGAAATACAGTACCGTTTATCGCCCGTTATCGAAAAGAACTGACAGGCGGATTGGATGAAGTGCAAATCAAAGAAATTGAAGATCAGTGGAACTATGTAACGAACCTTGTTCAGCGTAAGGAAGAAGTTATTCGCCTCATTGATGAACAGGGCAAACTGACCGAAGACTTACGCCGCGACATTGAATCCGCTGAAAAACTTCAAAAGGTGGAAGACCTGTACCGCCCTTATAAACAAAAGCGGCGCACAAGAGCGACGGTAGCCAAAGAGAAAGGATTGGAACCTCTCGCGACTCAAGTCTGGGAACAGCAGAACATCGACTTTGAGAAGGAAGCGGAAGCCTTCTTTTCTGATGAACACGAGGTGAATACGGTTGAAGATGTCCGGGCAGGGGTGAATGATATCATTGCCGAATGGATTTCAGATGACCCTACATATCGAGAAAAGATTAGAAAGCAGACGCACGATAAAGGTGTCATCGCTTCATCGGAAAAGAAAGCAGATCAAGATGAAAAAGGCATTTTTGAAATGTATTATGACTATCAAGAACCCGTTCGGTCGATCGTATCCCACCGTGTTCTTGCACTTAACCGTGGGGAAAAAGAAGAAATTATTAAAGTTTCCGTTCAGCCTCCTGAAGAGGCGATTGTTCAATATTTGGAGAGGAGCGTTATTAAACGCCATACGGTCGGGAAGATCCGTTCCATCTTGGAAGAAGCGATCCAGGACAGTTATAAGCGTTTAATTCAGCCATCTGTTGAAAGAGAGATCCGAGGAGCATTATCTGAACAGGCTGAGGAACAGGCGATTGAAGTTTTCTCCAGTAATTTGCGAAACCTTTTGCTGCAACCCCCATTGAAAGGAAAAGTGGTTCTTGGAGTAGACCCTGCCTACCGTACCGGTTGTAAACTTGCCGTCGTGGACGAAACAGGGAAAGTGCTGGATATTGGCGTCGTCTATCCAACAGCACCAAGAAATGATACGGCAGGGGCGGAGAAAAAGATTCTTGGCTTCATGGATGCGTATGACATTGAGCTGATGGCCATCGGGAATGGCACAGCTTCCAGAGAAACGGAACAGTTCATCGCAGATATGATCCAAAAACATCAGTTGAAGGCTTCTTATATGATTGTGAATGAAGCAGGGGCGAGTGTGTACTCAGCTTCGAAGCTTGCACGTGAAGAATTCCCGGACTTTCAAGTAGAAGAGCGTAGTGCGGTATCCATCGCTCGTCGTGTCCATGACCCATTAGCAGAACTCGTAAAGATTGACCCTAAATCCATCGGGGTTGGGCAATACCAGCACGATGTCACTCAGAAAAAACTGAACGAATCACTGACGTTCGTTGTTGAGACGGCGGTAAACCAAGTGGGAGTGAATGTGAACACCGCTTCTTCATCTCTGTTGCAGTATGTATCAGGGTTAAGTAAAACGGTTGCCAATAATGTCGTGAAAAAGAGAGAAGAGTTAGGGAAGTTTACGAAAAGATCCGAACTCAAAGATATTCCTCGCTTAGGTGCAAAGACATTTGAGCAAAGTATCGGCTTTTTAAGAATACTAGATGGAAAGGAACCTCTTGATCGCACACCGATCCACCCGGAAAGTTATAAAGCGACACGGGAACTGTTGAGGAAGTTCGGTTTTACCACAGAAGATATTGGAACGGACAAGCTGGCAGAAGAACTGAAAAGTGTCGACACATCATCAGTAGCGGAACAACTGAACATTGGTGAGTTGACGCTTCAGGATATTATAAAATCTCTCGTCCAGCCTGGACGGGACCCGAGGGATGACCTTCCTAAGCCATTGTTGAAAACAAATGTTCTTTCTATGGAAGATTTAGAACAGGGGATGGAACTGGAAGGAACCGTTAGAAACGTTGTAGACTTCGGTGCATTTGTGGATATTGGAGTCAAACAGGATGGGCTTGTCCATATCTCGAAGCTTGCTAATAAATTCGTCAAACACCCAATGGACGTGGTGGCGGTAGGGGACGTCGTTACCGTTTGGGTCGATCAAGTGGATGTACAAAAACAGAGGATCGCTTTGACCATGATTAATCAAGGGTAATATTAAACGAAACTGCCTGGATAGTAATACTTTCTGGGTAGTTTTTATTTATATAGATGCTGATAGTAATACCAGCATTGGTTCAGCATTTTGATCTGGTATTTGTCTTTGTTCAAGAATGCTTTTGTCATTTGGCTCTTCAACCAGGAAGGCATAAGTACCCAGCTCCTTCATATTCAACTTTTTTCATTCTTATGATACAGTATGCAAAGGACAAGGGAGGTGTTCCTATGACAGATCAGGAATTGCAGCAATGGACCAATGAATTATCGAAAAAATACTTTGACAAGCCTTTTGCTCATGATGTATACTTCAATTCTCGTCTTCGTACGACAGGAGGAAGGTACATTCCTTCTAAAAAAGTGATTGAAATCAATCCGAAATATATTGTAGAATTAGATGGTGTCGAATTAGAAGGCATTATTAAACATGAACTTTGTCATTATCACCTTCATATTGAAGGGAAAGGTTTTGGGCATCGTGATCCTGAGTTCAAGGCACTATTGAAAAAGACAGGGTCTCCACGACATTGTTCAGCATTACCTTCTGAAAAAAGTGGGAACTTCCACCACTATGTTTGTACAAAATGCGGACAAACATACAAGCGGAAAAGACGGGTGGACACGAAACGTTTCGGATGTGGGAAATGTAAAGGGAATATAAAAAAGAAGTAAATTTTCCATTGACGAACGATGGGACACATGTTAAATTAATTAAGTCCTAACAAAACAAGCCAAAAAACGCATGAAAACAACTTAGAAATTCATCAAAAAAGGTTTGACACCACGGACGAAATGTTATAAGATATAAAACGTCGCTGATAAACAGCAACGGACATTGCGAATTATTCCAACGTAGCTCAGTGGTAGAGCAATCGGCTGTTAACCGATCGGTCGTAGGTTCGAATCCTACCGTTGGAGCCATTACGGAGAAGTACTCAAGTGGCTGAAGAGGCGCCCCTGCTAAGGGTGTAGGTCGCGTAAGCGGCGCGAGGGTTCAAATCCCTCCTTCTCCGCCATTTATTTTTGGCCCGTTGGTCAAGTGGTTAAGACACCGCCCTTTCACGGCGGTAACACGGGTTCGAATCCCGTACGGGTCACTTAACCTTATAAAGGTCCGGTAGTTCAGTTGGTTAGAATGCCTGCCTGTCACGCAGGAGGTCGCGGGTTCGAGTCCCGTCCGGACCGCCACTCTTTTTGGGCCATAGCCAAGCGGTAAGGCAACGGTTTTTGGTACCGTCATGCGCTGGTTCGAATCCAGCTGGCCCAGCCATTTTCTTTTCAAAAAAGAGTTGACAAAAAGCTGAATAAGTTATATGATGTTTCTTGTGCTTCAAAAAACAACATCATCATTGAGTGTTACAGATTCCTTTAATAGGAGCCATTAGCTCAGCTGGTAGAGCATCTGACTTTTAATCAGAGGGTCGAAGGTTCGAATCCTTCATGGCTCACCATTTATTATGCGGGTGTGGTGGAATTGGCAGACACGCTAGATTTAGGATCTAGTGCTTCACGGCGTGGGGGGTTCAAGTCCCTCCACCCGCATTATCCAATTATCATGATCAGCATCCCATTGTTTACTACAGCAATTTTGCGGTCGTGGCGGAATCGGCAGACGCGCTAGGTTGAGGGCCTAGTGGGAGGTAATCCCGTGGAGGTTCAAGTCCTCTCGGCCGCACCAACTTTTTTAAAAAAGTGCTTGCGTCAAAACACAAAAGATGTTAACATATTAAATGTCGCTTTTTTAATGCGCCCGTAGCTCAATTGGATAGAGCGTCTGACTACGGATCAGAAGGTTAGGGGTTCGACTCCTCTCGGGCGCGCCATTAACGGGAAGTAGCTCAGCTTGGTAGAGCACTTGGTTTGGGACCAAGGGGTCGCAGGTTCGAATCCTGTCTTCCCGACCATCGAAATCCTAAATAACAATATGATACACTTGCGGGTGTAGTTTAGTGGTAAAACCTCAGCCTTCCAAGCTGATGATGAGGGTTCGATTCCCTTCACCCGCTCCATTTTATTGAATGTCATCGGGGCCTGTAGCTCAGTTGGTTAGAGCGCACGCCTGATAAGCGTGAGGTCGGTGGTTCAAGTCCACTCAGGCCCACCATGATTCATTTGATCTTTGAAAACTGAACGAACCAACCAGTACGTCAAAATATTTCTTCTTTATAGAAGAGATTTGAAACAAAGCACATTCGGTGTGCAAATGAGCAAGTCAAACTTAACTTTTATGGAGAGTTTGATCCTGGCTCAGGACGAACGCTGGCGGCGTGCCTAATACATGCAAGTCGAGCGCGGGAAGCGAGTGGATCCCTTCGGGGTGAAGCTCGTGGAACGAGCGGCGGACGGGTGAGTAACACGTGGGCAACCTGCCTGTAAGATCGGAATAACCCCGGGAAACCGGGGCTAATGCCGGGTAATACTTTCTTTCGCATGAAGGAAAGTTGAAAGATGGCTTCTCGCTATCACTTACAGATGGGCCCGCGGCGCATTAGCTAGTTGGTGAGGTAACGGCTCACCAAGGCGACGATGCGTAGCCGACCTGAGAGGGTGATCGGCCACACTGGGACTGAGACACGGCCCAGACTCCTACGGGAGGCAGCAGTAGGGAATCTTCCGCAATGGACGAAAGTCTGACGGAGCAACGCCGCGTGAACGATGAAGGTCTTCGGATCGTAAAGTTCTGTTGTTAGGGAAGAACAAGTACCGTGCGAATAGAGCGGTACCTTGACGGTACCTAACGAGGAAGCCCCGGCTAACTACGTGCCAGCAGCCGCGGTAATACGTAGGGGGCAAGCGTTGTCCGGAATTATTGGGCGTAAAGCGCGCGCAGGCGGTTCCTTAAGTCTGATGTGAAAGCCCACGGCTCAACCGTGGAGGGTCATTGGAAACTGGGGAACTTGAGGACAGAAGAGGAGAGTGGAATTCCACGTGTAGCGGTGAAATGCGTAGATATGTGGAGGAACACCAGTGGCGAAGGCGACTCTCTGGTCTGTTTCTGACGCTGAGGTGCGAAAGCGTGGGTAGCAAACAGGATTAGATACCCCAGTAGTCCACGCCGTAAACGATGAGTGCTAGGTGTTAGGGGCTTCCACCCCTTAGTGCTGAAGTTAACGCATTAAGCACTCCGCCTTGGAGTACGGCCGCAAGGCTGAAACTCAAAGGAATTGACGGGGCCCGCACAAGCGGTGGAGCATGTGGTTTAATTCGAAGCAACGCGAAGAACCTTACTATAGGTCTTGACATCCTTGGACAATCCTAGAGATAGGACTTTCCCTTCGGGGACCAAGTGACAGGTGGTGCATGGTTGTCGTCAGCTCGTGTCGTGAGATGTTGGGTTAAGTCCCGCAACGAGCGCAACCCCTAATCTTAGTTGCCAGCATTCAGTTGGGCACTCTAAGGTGACTGCCGGTGACAAACCGGAGGAAGGCGGGGGATGACGTCAAATCATCATGCCCCTTATGACCTGGGCTACACACGTGCTACAATGGATGGTACAAAGGGCAGCGAAGCCGCGAGGTGTAGCAAATCCCATAAAACCATTCTCAGTTCGGATTGCAGGCTGCAACTCGCCTGCATGAAGCCGGAATCGCTAGTAATCGCGGATCAGCATGCCGCGGTGAATACGTTCCCGGGCCTTGTACACACCGCCCGTCACACCACGAGAGTTGGCAACACCCGAAGTCGGTGAGGTAACCTTTTTGGAGCCAGCCGCCGAAGGTGGGGCCAATGATTGGGGTGAAGTCGTAACAAGGTAGCCGTATCGGAAGGTGCGGCTGGATCACCTCCTTTCTAAGGATATAACGGAAACGTACTGTGTTGGTTGTTCAGTTTTGAGAGATCAAACGATCTTTCAACTTGTGAACCTTGAAAACTGGATAAGGAATCATTGTTTCATCTAACGATGAGACAATTGATGACAAGACATCTAATTGAAATTGTAAACGTCTTTTCACGAAGATAGTTAAGTGAATAAGGGCGCACGGTGGATGCCTTGGTACTAGGAGCCGATGAAGGACGGGACTAACACCGATATG